>DYJD01000003.1 GCA_020723325.1 Desulfosudis oleivorans
CTTTTTTGCGATGGAGAGGTATTTTTTATTGACAGGGGCCTTTTAATGGGTGCCAGAGTGCACCCAGGTGCAGCACCTTCAAAATGATGCACATTGCTCCCGGCATTCTGCACTTTACCAGTCCTGAGATTTCGTTGTCAAATAGCCGGAGTGCTCGGCCATAGATACAAACTTTCCATCCATCACTTTTTGGGGGAAGGTTTTTTCTTCTTTTTTTTCTTCCGCAAGCTTTCCTGCTCTGCAATCAACTCCCGCAGACTAAGCGCCTTTGAGGGTGGGGCGATGGTCTGGGTGTACTCATTCTTGCCGATTTTAATCACTTCAATCTCCTTGTTGATCAACTGCTGGATCTCATCGAGACGTGCTTTCTCTTCCAGACTGCAAAAGGAGACGGCAATGCCCTTGTTGACGCCCCGGCCGGTTCGGCCCACTCTGTGGACATAGTTTTCAGGCTTATCCGGCAAGTCGTAGTTGACGACATAGTTCACATTCGGAATGTCAATGCCGCGGGCGCTGACATCCGTGGCAATCAGGAGATTGACATCACCGTCCTTGAATTTTTTCATCACGTCGGACCGATCATGCTGGTCCTTGTCGCCATGGATGGTAAAAGCCGGGATTCCAACTCTATCCATGGCTTTGGCTACTCTTTCGGCCCGCACCCGTGTTCTGACAAATACAATGATTTTGCTTTCCAGATTTCCCTTGACAAACCTTTCCAGGAAAAAACGCTTGTCATCCATTTCCACAAACATGACCGCGTGGGAGACGTTTTTAGCAACCGGATCATCCGGAGAAATCTGAATGCGAATGGCGGAACTTTTCACTTGAGAAAAGGCCAGTTTCTTGATTTCCGGGTTGATGGTGGCGGAAAAGAAAAGCGTCTGGTGATTGTGAGTCAGCATTCTTTTTACATATTGGATATCCTTGATAAAACCAAGTTCCAGCATGCGGTCGGCTTCATCCAGGACCAGGGTTTTTACCCGCCCCAGCTTGACAACCCCCTGATGAATGAGATCAAACATCCTTCCCGGGGTGGTCACCAGGATATCGATGCCGTCTTGCAGCTTTTGAATCTGGGCGTCCTGCTCCACCCCACCGTATAGTGAAAATGCTTTTACCTTGGTATGTTTTCCCAGACTTGTAAAAACATCGCCGATCTGCAACGACAATTCACGCGTGGGAACCATGACGATACATTGAATGCCCATGTAGCGCTTGCTGCTTTTTCGGCTGTGAATCCTGTCGATCAGCGGGATGGCAAAGGCGGCGGTTTTTCCCGTACCGGTTTGGGCGATGGCCAGAACATCCTCGCCCTTTAGGATCGACGGGATGGTTTTATACTGGATATCCGTGGGTTGCTTGAATCCGAGTTTCGCCAGATTCTTTTTTATTTCCGCGGAAATGGGATATTTCTCAAATTTCATGGGTCCTCATGTTTCAAATAGGATATATATTTGAATTCTTTTTCATTATTCATAGCGAAAGTCAATATCATCGAATGATAGACATGGACATGACCCAAGAAAGCGATTACGATTGCGGGTATGAACAAGAGAGGGCCGGGAAAAACTGGACAGGTGCATAAATGTGGAAACTGTTCTACAATGACCTCAAGGAGGATCACTTATTTGGAAGTGCTGAAAAGTGAGCACATCGAAAGTGGAGCACAACTTGCCAATATCCACTCACGTCCAACGCCTCGAAAATGATGCACATAGCTCCAGCCATTCTGCACTTTAACAGTCTGGCGGTTGCGGTGTCAACTACCCAAATCGACTATATCAGTTACCAGGGTGAATCGTTACATGGTAACGGTGCGAATCTATCGATTGATGATAACGACCCGGTCAGCCCTATGAGGGGGGCGGGTTTTTTAACCGAGAAGGTTGGAAAAGTGCTCTCTCCCAATAAAAAACGGGTTGGATTTTTGTCATCCAACCCGTTGATTTTTTATCTGGTGCGCCCGGCAGGATTCGAACCTGCGATCTCCAGCTCCGGAGGCTGACGCCCTATCCCCTGGGCTACGGGCGCATGTGAATTGTGCTTAGCAATAATGAAACGATCCGGATAAGTCAAGCCATAAAAGCAAGGTTATCCGATTATATTTAGGTATTCAGGTGGATCAAACCGGTCTCCAGGGCCTCCTTGGTTTCTCCCACCACATATAATGAGCCGGCGATACAGACAGCATCCTCCGGGGCCGTGGTTTCCACTGCCAGCTTCACCGCCTGTCCCACATCTTTTTGAATTTCGATCCGGGAGGTGAATCCCTGGGCAATGCGCAGCAGCTTTTCCGGCGGCAGGCTGCGGTCGATCTTGGGCTGGGTCAGAATGACACGGTGGCAAATGGGCAGAATGTTTTTCAGCATACTTTCATAAGCCTTGTCTTCAAGGATGCCGATGACAAGGGTCAAGCGGCGATTTTGGATGTGTTGCTCTAAATATTTGGAAAGAAGCCGAATGGCCGGCAGGTTATGGGCACCGTCTAGTATGACCAGGGGCGCTGTGGACAGCATCTCCAGGCGGCCGGGCCAGCGGGTTTGCTCCAGGCCGAGGGCAATGGTCTCTATGGATATTGTCCGGAGGGGTGCCTTTTTGTAATCCATAAGGGTTTCGCAGGCAGCCAAAGCCAAAGCCGCATTTTCAAATTGATGTTCGCCTTGCAGGCTGAGTTTCAGGTTCGGCCAGGTCTGGGACCGGCCGTAATAGGAGAAACAGCCTTGGTCTTGGCGGCGGAGCTTGAAATCGCGTCCCAGGCGATAAACCGGCGCTGCTTTCTTGGCGGCAATGCTGTCAATGACGGCCCGGGCCGCCTTCTGCTTTACAGCAGTAATCACAGGCGTGTTTTTTTTAATGATGCCGCCTTTTTCACCGGCAATGGCGGCAATGGTATTGCCCAAATAGAACTGGTGCTCCAGGGAAATGTTGGAGATCACGGAAACCGCCGGCTTGATGATATTGGTGGCATCCAGCCGTCCGCCCATCCCGGTTTCGATCACGGCCCAGTCCACCTGTTGACGCCCGAATTCATAAAGGGCCATGGCTGTGGTGTATTCAAAAAAAGTGGGTTCACGTTCGTCCTGGTGGACTTGCCGGACCGCTTCATGACAGGCCACGACATCCTCATTGTGGATCTGCCGGCCGTTAATACAAATGCGTTCATTGAAACGCACCAGATGGGGGGAAGTATACAAGCCGACTTTGTAGCCGGCGGCTTGCAGGATCGCAGCAATGGTGGCTGAGATGGAGCCTTTGCCGTTGCTGCCGGCCACATGCACACAGTGATAGTTTTTATGCGGATTTCCAAGACCCGCCAACATGTTGGTGATGACGTCCAGGCCGAGTTTGATGCCGAATCTTCTCAGCGCATACATGGCTGAGAGGCAGTTTTGATAGGATTCGTTTGGTTGCATATCCATAAAAAAAACCCGGGAGAATGCATTGATCCTGTCCGGGTTTCCTGTGACGAAAGTGAATCGACCGAGTATTAATATCTTCTCATTCTGGCCTTGGCAGCGGCAATGCGTTGCCGCCGTAAGGATTCGCGTTGTTTGCGACGCCGGTATTCGCTCGGTTTTTCGTAACTCTTTTTCAATTTCAAACGCTTAAAAAGACCATCGTTTTGAATTTTTTTCTTTAATATGCGCATGGCCTTTTCAAGGTCATTATCCAATACCTTGACCTCGATTTGCTTCAAAAATCTCGCCCCCTTTGTTCCATCATGGTCATAGCGATGGTTATTTTCTTTCTTTAAATCGTAAAAAAAATTGTATAGCTAAAAAAGGAGACCTTGGCAAGAAAAATAATCAATTGAATGTAAATTCAGGATTCCGATAATCAGAAAGGAAAAATATATAAAAAGTGGTGAAAGCGCTTGACAGGTATAATTTAGTGGTATAGCTATGGCCAGGAGCAAGTAACCCGCCTAAAGGGGATGATGTTTTTGACTGCTTTTTTACAAATGACCTAAATTCAATAAGCACTCATTCTTCTTCGAAATATTCTTGGAATCATCCGGTTGTTAGTTTATTCCGATTGTGCCCGAATATCTTAGGTCCGCGAAAACATCATTCATGATATTCGTGAAACGATTTTTCCCGTATCGCGGGACCGTTCAAAGACGGTCGATACCGGCCGATTGTTTGACCGGTGGCTTTCAGTGTTGAATTATATCGGTCGTTTGGTTCGTCCGAAGAAGGTTAATATCAATATTATATTAGGGGTGAATTTGAATGAATATTGCTGAGCTAAAGAAAAAAAGCATCAGTGAACTGACGAAAATGGCCAGGGAATTCAAAATTGAAGGCGCGGCCGGTTTACGCAAGCAGGAACTGATGTTTGCCTTGCTCCAGGCACAAATTGAGAAAAACGGTTTGATTTACGGCCAGGGTACCCTGGAAATCCTTCCGGATGGTTTCGGTTTTTTGCGTGCGCCGGACTACAATTATCTGCCGGGGCCGGATGATATCTATGTATCGCCTTCCCAGATACGTAGGTTCAATTTACGAACCGGTGATACGGTTTCCGGGCAGATCCGTCAGCCTAAAGAGACGGAACGCTATTTTGCCCTGCTGAAGGTGGAAGCCATCAACTATGAAGATCCGGAAGTCGCCCGGGAAAAAATCCTGTTCGACAACCTGACGCCCCTGTACCCCAACCGCAAAATAAAACTGGAAACCGATCCGGAAAACTATTCCACCCGCATCATGGATTTGATGACCCCCATCGGATTCGGCCAGCGCGGACTCATCGTTTCCCCGCCCAGAACCGGTAAAACCATGTTGTTGCAAAGCATTGCCAATGCCATCATCGCCAGTCATAAGGACGTGATCCCCTTTGTACTGCTTATCGATGAACGCCCGGAAGAAGTCACGGACATGGCCCGCACCGTGGATGCCGAGGTAATCAGCTCCACCTTTGATGAACCGGCCGAACGCCATGTGCAGGTGGCGGAAATGGTGATCGAGAAAGCCAAACGCCTGGTGGAGCATAAGAAGAATGTGGTCATCCTGCTGGACAGTATCACCCGTCTGGCCCGGGCCTATAATGCGGTCATGCCCCCCAGTGGAAAAATTCTTTCCGGTGGTGTGGATTCCAATGCCCTGCATCGTCCCAAACGCTTTTTCGGTGCGGCTCGGAATATCGAAGAAGGCGGAAGCCTGACCATTATCGCAACCGCCCTGATCGACACCGGCAGCCGCATGGACGAAGTCATTTTCGAAGAGTTCAAAGGCACCGGCAATATGGAATTGCAACTGGATCGCAAACTCTCTGACCGCAGGCTGTATCCGGCCATTGACATCAACCGGTCCGGCACCCGTAAAGAAGAACTGCTCATGACCCAAGAAACCCTGACCCGGGTTTGGATCCTCAGAAAATTATTGGCGACCTTAAATCCGATTGACAGTTTGGAATTTTTGCTTGATAAAATGAGCGGAACAGATAATAATAAAGCCTTTTTAGAAGCGATGAACACCTAAAAGGCGGTTGTCGCTTTTATTAAACTGCTTGAATTCAAGCAAATTACTGTAGGGAGGATGGTTAGGTAAATGAAAAAGGATATACATCCGGAATATTTTGATACCATGGTCAAATGCGCCTGCGGCAATGAAATCGCCGTGGGTTCCACCAAGGCGGATATCAAGGTCGAAATTTGTTCCAATTGCCACCCGTTTTTCACCGGGAAACAAAAATTGATTGATACTGCCGGTCGCATCGAACGCTTCCGCAGGAAATACGCCAAATTTCAACAACCCGGGCAGGCTGAATAATTCCGACGAATCAAAATGTTTGATAAGCTCGCCGGCGTCGAGGAACGCTATAAAACCCTGGAACAACTGTTAAGCGATCCTGAAATCCTGAAGAACCGGGAAGCATACCAGAAGTACAGTCGTGAGCATGCGGAACTGGCCGAGGTCGTACAGGCATTCAGGACCTATCGCCAGACCCTTGCCGCCCTGGATGACAGCTTGGTCTTGCTCCAGGATAAGGACCCTGAAATCAAGGGGTTGGCCAAGGAAGAAGTGGATGCACTCACGGAAAAAAAAGCGTTCCTCGAAGGCGAATTAAAACGCTTGCTGACCCCCAAAGATCCCAATGATGATAAAAACGTCATCCTGGAAATCCGGGCCGGAACAGGGGGGGAAGAGGCTGGTTTGTTTGCCGCTGATCTTTTCAGGATGTACAGCCGCTATGCGGAAAGCCGAAACTGGAAAATGGAAATCCTGACAGAAAGTCTTACCGGTTTGGGCGGTTTCAAAGAAATCGTGGCCATGGTGCATGGGCATGGGGCCTTCAGTCATTTTAAATATGAAAGCGGCATTCACCGGGTTCAGCGGGTGCCGGCCACGGAAGCCCAGGGCCGGATTCACACCTCGGCCGTGACCGTGGCCATTCTGCCCGAGGCGGAAGAGGTGGATGTGCATATAGACCCGGGCGAAATAAAAGTGGATGTATACCGTTCCACCGGCCCCGGGGGCCAAAGCGTCAACACCACCGACTCGGCTGTGCGCATCACCCATCTGCCCTCCGGCCTGGTGGTGACTTGCCAGGATGAAAAGTCCCAGCATAAAAACAAAGCCAAGGCCTTGAAAGTCCTGCGCGCCCGTCTTTTAGACCTGAAGGAGCGTGAACAGAACGAAAAACGTTCTGAAGAGCGCAAGAGTCAAGTAGGCAGCGGTGATCGCAGTGGCCGGATCCGTACCTATAATTTCCCCCAAGGCCGGGTGACGGATCACCGCATCGGCCTGACCCTGTATCGCCTGGAAAGCATTCTTGGGGGGGATATTTCCGAATTGATTGAAGGGCTGGCCACCTATTTTAGGGCCCAGGCCATGCAGCATGAATCAGCCGGCAATGCCCCCAGCAATTGAGTGGAACATTCAAAAAGTTCTTGAGTGGACCACGACCCATTTCAAATCCCATCAAATCGACAGCCCGCGAATAACCGCGGAAGTTTTATTGGCCCACGCACTCCGGTTCAAGCGTATCGACCTTTATCTGCGCTATGATCAGCCCTTGTCAGCCGGGGAATTGGCGGCTTTCAAGGAATTGGTGCGCCGGCGCTTGCGCCATGAACCGGTGGCTTATATCACCGGTCAAAAGGAATTCTGGTCCTTGAATTTTGCCGTTTCGCCGGCAGTGCTGATCCCCAGGCCGGATACGGAATGTCTGGTAGAGGCGGCCCTGGCCTTTTTGCCCAAAGCCGAAGCTTCCAATTCCAAACGGATTTTAGAACTGGGCACAGGCTCCGGTGCCATTATTGCGGTATTGGCTTTGGAGCGGCCCGGCCATGTTTTTTTTGCCTTGGAAAAATCCAGGGCGGCCATTGGCCAGGCCCAGGCCAACTGCATCGCCCTGGGAGTGGGGGACACCATTCACTTGTTCTGCTCCGACTGGTTTGCGGCCTTGAAACAGAGCATGAGGCCTTTTGATCTCATCCTTTCCAATCCGCCTTATATCGCCAGGGGTGATATCAGCAGCTTGAGCCCTGAAATCACCGATTTTGAACCGCGCCTGGCCCTGGATGGCGATCTGGATGGGTTGTCGGCTTTGCGGCAGATCATTTACTCTGCGCCCCAGTGGCTGAAGCCGGGTGGAAAACTGCTGCTGGAGATTGGTTTTGATCAGGGCCCGGCCGTGGAAGAAATCGCCCGCCAGTGCCGTGAATATGACCAGACGGCATGTCTCAAGGATTATGGCGGTCGCGATCGGGTTATGAGCTTGACCAGGGTCTGAATAAAAAAAGATTGTGGAATAGATATGAATCTGTTATGTAACTTCGGTTTATGATTCTGGGGGCAAGCCCTAAGAGGTGCTTTCAGCACGCAGGGGTCGGAACCCTTATAACACACGCCTTTTGAGCGTTTTCCCAGGTGCTTTTTCAAGCGGGGAAACAGTTTTACAAAGGGCGGCGGAACAACCAAATAAAAGGAGAAAAAATGGCTTACGTAACAATGAAGGAATTGCTCGAGGCAGGGGTACATTTCGGTCATCAAACCAAACGCTGGAACCCCAAGATGAAACCCTATATTTTCGGGGCGCGCAACGGCATATACATCATCGACTTGCAGAAGACGGTGCGCATGTTCAAGACCGCCTATAATTTCATCGTGGATACGGTGGCCGGCGGCAAATCGGTTGTTTTCGTGGGCACCAAGAAACAGGCCCGGGAATCCATTTACGAAGAGGCCAATCGCTGCGAAATGTATTATATCCACAACCGCTGGCTGGGTGGGATGCTCACCAATTTCCAGACCATCAAAAAAAGCATTGATCGCCTGAACTATCTGAACACCATTGAAAACGACGGTTCCATCAATCTTTTTCCTAAAAAAGAACGCCTCAAAATGGCCAAGGAGCGCGTGAAGCTCGATAACAGTTTGGGCGGAATCCGCTTGATGGACAAGCTGCCGGGTGCCATTTTCATCGTCGATCCCAAGAACGAGGCCATTGCCGTGCGCGAAGGACATCGCCTGGGGATACCCATCGTGGCCATCGTGGATACCAATTGTGATCCGGATGAAGTAGAGTACGCCATTCCCGGCAATGATGACGCCATCCGAGCCATTCGTCTGATCACCGCCAAAATGGCCGATGCCTGCATTGAAGGCGCCCGGCAATGGGCGGAAAAGGAACAAGCCGCGGTAGATAAACGCACAGAGGAAATCCCGGCGGAAATCGCCGCCGCCAAAGACATGAAACCGGGCGAGCGCAAGGTGATTGCCGACGGCAGTGAGGGTCCCATCGTGGAAATTATTCGGAAATCAACGCATGCGGCTTCAAGCGCCACCAAAATGGCGGCAAATGAAAAAGAGATCGAAACAGAAGATACAGAAGATATGGGAGAATAACCATGGCAACGATTAGTGCAGAAATAGTCAAGCAGCTTCGCGCAAAAACCGGAGCCGGCATGATGGATTGCAAGGAGGCGCTTTCCGAATGTAACGGTGATATCGAGAAGGCCGTTGATTTCTTGAGAAAGAAAGGCATGGCCACGGCCCTCAAGCGCGCCGACCGCGGAACCAGTGAAGGAACGATCCAGTCCTACATTCACATGGGCGGCAAAATCGGGGTGCTGGTGGAAGTGGGCTGTGAGTCGGATTTTGTGGCCAAGACCGATGATTTTATCGCTTTTGCCAAGAACATCGCCATGCACATCGCCGCCACCAATCCGGCGGGGATCTTGCCCGAAGATGTGCCCCAGGCCACCATTGAGCGGGAAAAGGCGATTTTTCTGGAACAGGCCCGGGAAATGGGCAAGCCGGAAAACATGATTGAAAAGATCGTGGAGGGCAAACTGAATAAGTACTACAAAGAAGCTTGTTTGATGTATCAGCCCTATGTGCGTGATCCGAATATCACCATCAGCGACCTGTTGAATGAGGTGATCGCCAAAATCGGTGAAAACATCAAAATCAAACAGTTTGTTCGATTCCAGATAGGAGCGTGAAGCCTTGTCTCATCCAAAATACAAGCGCATTTTGTTGAAATTGAGCGGCGAAGCGTTGATGGGCTCCCAGGAGTTCGGCATCAGTTCGGACATGATGAAATATGTGGCGGATGAGATCCGTTCGGTTTTTGATCTGGGGATTCAGGTTGCCATTGTGGTGGGCGGCGGCAATATCTTTAGGGGGATTGCCGCCAGCTCATACGGCATGGATCGGGCTTCCGCCGACCACATGGGAATGCTGGCAACCGTGATCAACAGCATCGCCTTGCAGGATGCCTTGGAAAAAAGAGGTATCCAAAGCCGGGTGCAGTCCGCCATTTCCATGCATGAAGTGGCGGAACCGTACATTCTGCGGCGGGCGGTCCGGCATTTGGACAAGGGCCGGGTGGTTATTTTTGCCGCCGGCACCGGCAACCCTTATTTTACCACGGACACGGCAGCGGTCTTGCGGGCCCAGGAAATTCACGCTGAAATTCTGCTTAAAGCCACCAAAGTCGACGGCGTATACGATTCGGATCCGGTGGTCAATAAAAATGCCCAGTTCATTAAGGAAATTACTTACATGGAAGTGCTGGAGCGCCAACTGCACGTCATGGACATGACCGCCATTTCCTTGGCCATGGACAATCAGTTGCCGCTGTCGGTCTTTAACTTGAAAAAGAAGGGAAGCATCCGCAAAATCGCTTGCGGTGAAGCGGTTGGGACACGGATCAGAAACTAACTCACTATGTAAATGGATGGGGTGAATGGCTATGATTGAATCGATTTATAAAGAAACCAAGGAAAAGATGGCCAAAGCGCTGTCAGTCCTTGAGCATGAATTGAAGAAAGTCAGGACCGGACGCGCTTCCGTTAATATTTTGGACGGGATCCGGGTGGATTATTACGGCACGCCTACACCGCTGAACCAAATGGCCTCCCTCTCGGTCCCGGAAAGCCGGCTGATCACCATTCAGCCCTGGGACGCCACGGCCATCAATGGCATTGAACGGGCGATTTTGAAAGCCAACCTGGGCTTGACTCCCTCCAACGACGGAAAAATCATCCGGATTTCCATTCCGCCCCTTACGGAAGAACGCCGCAAAGATATCGTCAAGAACGTTCATAAGACCTGCGAAGAGCGCAAGATCGTGGTGCGCAATCTGCGCCGTGACGCCAATGAGATGTTGAAGGAATTGAAGAAAGAGGGCGAAATTTCAGAGGATGAATCTTTCAAGGCCCAGGAGCGGATTCAAAAGCTGACAGATGAACATACCAAGCTCATCGACGACGCCTATCATCAAAAAGAGAAAGAAATCCTTGAATTCTAACGGGCCCGGGACCGACGTTGTTGATCTGGACCGATCCCGGCTGCCTGCCCATGTCGCCATCATCATGGACGGCAATGGCAGGTGGGCTAAAAAGCAATTGCTGAATCGCATCAAAGGGCATGAAAAAGGCTCGGAAACGGTCCGGACCATTGTGCGGACCAGTCGTGAAATCGGAATCCGATTTCTGACCCTCTATGCTTTTTCAACGGAAAACTGGCAACGCCCCAAAAGCGAGGTCGGGGCCTTGATGACCTTGCTAAAGAAGTTCCTGAAGAACGAGCTTAGGGAGATGCGGGAGAACAATATCCGCTTGTTCGCCCTGGGGGAAATGGAGCGTTTGCCTGCAGATGTTCAGGAAACCTTGCAAGAAACCATGCGGTTGACCGAGGCCAATACCGGCATGCAATTGAATCTGGCCTTGAGTTACGGCGCCCGCTCCGAGATCCTGGGGGCAGCGCGTGCATTGGCCGGGGAAGTTGCCGCCGGCTGCTTTCCAGCTGCGGCGATTACCGAGGAAATGCTGGCAGAACGGTTGTACACCAAAGGCATGCCGGACCCGGACTTGCTGATCCGCACCAGCGGCGAGATGCGCATCAGCAATTTTTTGCTCTGGCAGATCGCCTATGCGGAAATATTCGTAACCGATACTCTATGGCCGGATTTCGGCCGGGATGAATACCTCCAGATTTTAAAGGCCTTCCAATTGCGTGAAAGACGGTTCGGCAATGTGCCGGCCTGATGGGGCGAACCAAAGTTCATACTCGCCGAAAAGGAACAACGAGAAAAAAACATGCACGCACAACGATGGATTACAGCGCTGGTGGCCCTGCCGTTCCTGATTCTGCTCATTTATCTTGGTGGAATTTCTTTCAGTCTTTTTATCGCCTTGGTGGCCCTCATCACCCTTTGGGAATATTTTAGGATTGTGCTGTCCGATGCCCCGGACCTTGTTCAATCCCCCATTCCCATTACCGGCTTTGCTGTGGGGCTTTTAATCGTTCTTGCGGCCCATGGAAACAGCGAAGCCATGGCATCGTTGCTGGCCCTCAATGTGGTGTTTGCCGGTTTTCTAGGGCTGATACGGTATAAAAACGATCAGACCTCCATGACTTTGGTCATGAAGCAGACCTTGGGGATTGCCTATGTGCCGCTGCTGCTTGCTCATATCATCATGCTGCGCAAGGGACCCGCGGGCGCCACGTGGGTTTTTTTCCTGTTGTTCCTGGTTTTTTTCGGCGACATCGGCGCCTATTACGCCGGCCGGTTTTTCGGGAAGCACAAGCTTTATCCGGCGGCCAGCCCGGGCAAGACCATCGAGGGCGCCATCGGCGGGCTGGTTGCCAGCGTGGGCATCGGCTTGCTGTTCCGTCATTTGTTTTTAGCGGAATTGAAATTCATGCCCTGTCTCCTCATGTTTCTCTGTATCGGCATGGCCGGACCAGTGGGAGATCTGTTCGAATCAGTATTGAAGCGGGTGGGCAATGTGAAGGATTCCGGCACGATTTTGCCTGGCCACGGCGGTCTTTTGGATCGCATTGATGCCGTGCTTTTTGCCGCGCCCGTGGCCTATCTTTTCAAGGCGTATATTTTGACATGAAATCCATTGCCATACTGGGTTCCACCGGCTCCATCGGCTGCAACGCGCTTAAAATCGCGGCCATGTTTCCGGAGCGGTTCAGCATCAAGGCCCTGGCGGCCAAAAACAATATCGAGTTGCTGGCCCGTCAGATGGAAACCTTCCAGCCGGAAGTCGTCAGTGTATTTGATGGGGCCACGGCTGCGAATTTGCGCCGGATTTTGCCTGCCGATTGCCCGTCGGAAATCTTGTTCGGCGAGGACGGCTACCGGGCCGTGGCAGCCCATGGTTCAACGGATGTGGTCTTGTCCGCCATGGTGGGTGCGGCCGGATTGCTGCCCACCTTGACCGCCATCCAGGCCGGCAAGGAGATCGCCCTGGCCAACAAGGAAACCCTGGTCATGGCCGGCGAGATCGTCATGGAAACCGCCCGGCACAAAGGGGTGCGCATCCTGCCGGTGGACAGCGAGCACAGCGCCATTTTTCAGTGCCTGGCCGGCCAGCGGCGGGGGGATCTGCTGCGGATTCATCTGACCGCTTCCGGCGGACCTTTTCGGGACCGGCCAGCCCACACGTTTCATACCATAAAACCGGCCGACGCCCTCAAACATCCCAATTGGACCATGGGCCAGAAGATCACCATCGATTCGGCCACCTTGATGAACAAAGGGCTGGAGGTCATCGAAGCCAAACACCTTTTTAATGTGCCTTTCCAGGCCATTCAAGTGGTGATTCACCCCCAGAGCATGATCCATTCCATGGTTTCTTTCCAGGACGGCGCCGTTATCGCCCAACTGGGGGCTCCGGACATGAAAGGCGCCATTGCCTATGCCTTTTCCCATCCGGAGCGGTTGCCCCTGGGGATCTCCACGCCGGATCTGGCCGCGGTGGGTGCACTTACTTTTCAGCACCCGGACTTGGCCAAATTCCCCTGCCTGCGACTGGCCTATGAAGCCGGTGAAGCCGGCGGCACCCTGCCGGCGGTTCTTAACGCCGCCAATGAGGAGGCCGTGTCCGCTTTTCTGGCGGAGCAATTGACCTTTGACAAAATACCGCTGGTGATTGAAGCTGTCATGAGCGCCCATGGGAATATGACTTCACCTACATTGACGGATATACTCCAGGCCGATCAATGGGCCCGGCAGGAAGCGCGCACCTTGATCCGAAAAGGCTTTCAGAAACCGGGCATGGGATAACCTCAACCACATGGTAGGCAACAGTTGATTATGATGGACTATATTGTTTCTTTCATCGTTGTTTTGGGCGTCCTGATTTTTTTTCATGAATTAGGACATTTTCTGGTGGCCCGGCTTTTTAAGGTCGGGGTTGAAAAATTTTCCCTGGGATTCGGCCCGCGTTTGTTTGGAAAAACCGTGGGCGGCACGGATTACCGGATTTCGGTGATTCCCCTGGGCGGTTATGTTAAAATGGTGGGGGAAGAGCCGGATGCCGAGATTGACCCGGCAGATATTCCGCGGTCCTTTACCCACAAACATGTGTTTCAGCGCATCTGCATTGTTGCCGCCGGACCTTTGTTCAATATTCTGCTGGCGATTTTCATTTATTACGGTTTTTTTCAGCTTTACGGGCTGCATGTGCGCCAGGCCGTAATCGGCGAGGTGCAGGCGGATTCGCCGGCCCGCCAGGCAGGATTGGAAAGCGAGGATCGTATTCTCACCATCAACGGCGCACCGATTCAGAATTGGGATGAAATGGCTGAGATCATTCAGGAGAGCCAAGGCCGGGCGCTCAATTTAACCATTCAGCGCGGCGAGACAACCCTGGATAAATCCGTTACGCCGGTATTGAAACCGGCCGTTAATTTGTTCGGCCAGGATATAGAACGCTATGCCATCGGCATTATGTCATCGGACAAGTATATTACCAAGACCCTGAATCCCATGGAGGCCTTCTCCCAAAGTTTGGCCCATACTTATCGGATTGTGGAATTGACTCTCATCGGCGTATACAAACTGATCAGTGGCGAGATATCCGCCAAAAACCTGGGCGGGCCCATTATGATCGCCCAGATGGCCGGAGATCAGGCCCGGGAAGGTATGGAAAATTTCATATCCTTGATCGCTTTTATCAGTATCAATCTGGCGGTGGTGAATTTTCTGCCCATCCCGGTACTGGACGGCGGACATTTGTTGTTCTTCACCATCGAAGCCCTGCGCGGCAAGCCGGTGAGCCTGCGGGTGCGGGAAATCGCCCAACAGGGGGGCATGTTCGTATTGCTTTTGCTGATGATCTTTGTCATGTACAACGACATCATGCGCTATTTTGATCCCATAGTCCGGTTTTTCACCGGCGGCAAAGCCCAATAAGGCAAGTGACTAAAGTTTGAAGTGCCTAAAGTGACTAAAGTTGTGGATTACAGATTATGCCGTTTCGATTGGAAATCGCCCTTAAGCCGGCGTTGACGGACGCCGAGGGCAATAAAATCCGCCAGCGGGCCAAGGCCTATTTCGGTCTTGAGCTGGCCTCCGTCCGCACAATTCAGGTCATCACCATGGACGCGGCTTTGAGTGCCGACCAATTGCGGATTGTTCAGGAAGACTTGTTCACCAATCCGGTTACCCAGCAGTCTTCTTTTCAACCCCTGGCTCAGGATTTTGACTGGCTCATCTGGGTGGGCTTCCGGCCGGGGGTGCGGGACAATCCAGGCGCCACGGCCATGGAAGCCATTGAGGATCTGTTGGGACGGCCCTTCAGCCCGGCGGAAGCGGTATATACCTCCAGACAGTTTTGCATTAAAGCCCCGGGCCTCAACCATGCGGACGTGGACCGCATCGCCGGCGAGCTGCTGGCCAACGACATCATTCAGCAATGGCGGATCATCTCCAGACAGGAGTGGAATGCCACAGAGGGAATCGGCTTTATCATGCCCAAAGTACTGCTCAGCCATACGCCCACGGTGCGGACCATTCCCATTCACAGCGATGTGGCCCTGAAACAGGTCAGCGACGAGCGCAATCTGGCCTTGAATCCCAACGACATCCCCACCATTAGGCAGTATTTTTTGCGGCCGGAAGTCCAGGCGGCCAGGGCGGCCCTGGGGCTGAAGGGCCCCACGGATATTGAGCTGGAATACATCTCCCAGGCCCGCAGCGATCATTGCAACCACAATACCTTCCGGGGAAAATTTTACTACCAGGAGCAACCCGGCGGCCATGTTGAAGTAGTGGACAATCTGTTCAAAACCTGCATCGAGGCCCCCACCCTGGCCGTCAAGGCCCGTAAGCCCTGGGTGGTGTCGGTCTTGTGGGACAATGCCGGCGCGGCCCGGTTTGATGCGGATTATTATTACGTGGTCACCGGCGAGACTCACAACTCCCCCTCCAATATGGAAGCCTACGGCGGCGCCATCACCGGCATCGTCGGCGTTTACCGCGACCCCCTGGGCACGGGCAAGGGCGCCAAACTGGTCATGGGCAGTTACGGGTTTTGCGTGGGGCCCCGGGATTACAAGGGCGTGCTCAAACCGCGCCTGCATCCCCGGCGTTTGCTGGACGGCGTCATCGAAGGCGTCAAGGACGGCGGCAACAAGAGCGGGATACCCACCACTTTCGGTCAGGTCCTGTTCGACCCGGGCTACATGGGCAAATGCCTGGTGTTTGTCACGGCTGTGGGGATTATGCCGGCCCGTATCCAGGGAGAGCCGTCGGAACTAAAAAAGACCTCGCCCGGGGAATTGATCCTCATGTGCGGCGGCCGGGTGGGCAAGGACGGGATCCACGGCGTGACCGCTTCTTCCGAGAGCTTTTCCGCCCACACCCCGGCCGGGCATGTCCAGATCGGGGACCCTTACACCCAGAAGAAGATGCATGATTTTCTGCTGGAGGCCCGGGATGAAGGCCTGATCCGGTTTGTGACCGACAACGGCGGCGGCGGGCTTTCCTCTTCCGTGGGGGAATCCGCCCGCTTTTCCGGCGGCTGCCGGGTGGATCTGGAAAAGGTGCCGCTGAAATATGAAGGATTGGATCAGTGGGAGATCTGGGTTTCCGAGTCCCAGGAACGCATGACCGTGGCCGTGGCGCCCGGGGATTTGGAGCGTTTTATGGCCCTTTCCCGTAAGCATGCCGTGGAAAGCACGGTGATCGGTGAATATACCGACAGCGGCAAACTTCACATCAGGTATAACGGCAAGACCTGCGCCCATGTAGACATGGATTTGCTGGAATCAGGTTTTCCCCAGTGGAAATTCACGGCGGAATGGCGTTCGCCGGAAAACCGCGGCTTGACCGAGCCGGTGCTGGCCGAACCCCGTAATCTCAAACAATTGCTGCTGGACATCCTGGCCCGGCCCAATATCTGCTCTAAGGAATGGATCACCCGGCAGTATGATCATGAGGTCCAGGGCGGCAGCGTGATCAAGCCTATGATGGGGGTTAATGCCGATGTGCCCGCGGATGCGGCTGTGATCCGGCCGGTGCTGACCTCGGAAACCGGTCTCGCTTTTTCCCAGGCCCTGCTGCCGGCCTACTCCGCTATTGACGCCTATCATATGACCACCGCCACCATCGACGAGGCGGTCCGCCGCCTGTTGGCCGTGGGTGCCGACCTGTCCCAGATCGGCGGCGTGGACAATTTCTGCTGGCCGGATATTCAATTCCATCCCCAAAAAAATCCCGACGGCAAATTCAAGGCCGCCCAACTAGTCCGGGCCTGCAAAGCTTTGCGGGAAATCTGCCTGGCCTATGAAATCCCCCTGCTTTCCGGCAAGGACAGCATGTATGTGGACGGGCATCTTACCGGGCCCTATGGCGAAACCCGCAAAGTGTCGGCCCTGCCCACCATGCAGTTTTCCGTGACCAGCATTGTGCCGCAGGTGGAAAAATGCGTCAGTCTGGACCCCAAAGTTCCGGGGGATCTGGTTTATGTGCTGGGAGCCACCCGGGATGAACTGGGTGCTTCGGAATATTATGAGCACATGGGTTATGTGGGGCTGCATGTTCCGAAGGTGGAGCCGGTCCGTTTCAAGACCTTGTATCAGGCCCTGCAGCAAGCCGTGGAACAGGAATTGGTGGCCTCGGCCCATGGGGTTTACCGCGGCGGGCTGGGGGTGCACCTGGCCCTCAAGGTTATGGCCGGAGAGCTGGGGTTGCAGGTGGATTTGAACCGAATTCCCGCCGAGGGCGTCCACCGGGACGACACCTTGTTGTTTTCCGAATCCGCCGGCCGTTTCATTGTCACCATTGATCCTGTTCATCAAGCCGCCTTTGAAGGGTTGTTCGCGGGACTGCCTTTGGCCTGCATCGGTAAAGTGACCGATATGCCCAGCCTTCACATCACCGGACGCGGCGGCGAAGTCCTGCTGGCAGTGGGTGTTTCGGAGCTGAAGGCAGCCTGGCAAGGGCCTTTTGGAGAGTTGATA
Organism: Desulfosudis oleivorans; assembly: GCA_020723325.1. Classification (GTDB taxonomy): domain Bacteria; phylum Desulfobacterota; class Desulfobacteria; order Desulfobacterales; family SURF-7; genus DYJD01. The sequence continues at coordinate 17,718 of DYJD01000003.1, forward strand.
TGAAAAAGAAAGTCAAAGCCCTGGTTCTCACCGGCTTCGGTTTGAACTGCGACCATGAAACCGCCCATGCCTTTGAACTGGCCGGAGCCGAGGCCCAACGGGTCCACATCAATGCCCTCATCGACGGTTCCGTGCACCTTGCCGACTTCAAGATCATGGCCTTTGGCGGCGGCTTCAGTTGGGGGGATGATCATGGTGCCGGCGTGGTTCAGGCCGTGCGCATGAAAACCCGCCTGGGGGACAAGCTTCTATCTTTTGTGGAAGCCGGCAACCTGGTCATCGGCATTTGCAACGGCTTTCAAACCCTGGTGAATCTGGGGCTGTTGCCCGGCTTTGACGACGATTACCGCACCCGTTCCGTGGCTCTCACCCATAATGATTGCGGCAATTTTCGGGATCAATGGGTGCACCTGCGAGTGAATACAGCAAGCCCCTGTGTTTTTACCAAGGGACTGACCCGAATGGACCTGCCCGTGCGCCATGGTGAGGGTAAATTCTATGCCGAAGAGGCGGTTATAACGCGCCTGTTGCAGAACCAGCAGGTGGTTATGCAATATGCCCAGGCCCAAGGGCAACCGGCGAACCAGCGTTTTCCGGAAAATCCCAACGGCTCCCTGCATGACATTGCCGGAGTTTGCGATGCCACCGGCCGCATTTTCGGTCTGATGCCTCATCCCGAGGCTTATCACCATCCCACCCAGCACCCCCAATGGACCCGCAGAAAAGACGCGGCCCGGCGCCGGGGCGCGGTCTTTGGAACGGAAGAAGGTGACTTGGGGCTTAGATTGTTTGAAAATGCCGTCCGGTATTTTTAGTCATGATCTCCTTTTGACCGATTCAGAAAAATCCGAAATCCGAATATCGAAATACGAAACAAATTCGAATAACCAAATAAAACAATGATCAAAACCCGCGCGTTTGTTTGTGTCTCTCTTTAGAGGACGATCGTCCTGTCACGCAATACGATTTCACCTGTTGGTCCGATTCATGTCAGGGGCGACACGGGTCAATCTACATTATAATTAATTTAAATAATTGAATATATTAATATGCTGGTTTCGGGCCGGCATTTTGGCTTGAATTTTGAATAAAATTATAAGGCAGATTCTGCCGAAATTGCATGGGCCATACTGTAACAGCGAACGTCGATCTTCAAAACCGGAAGAATGGAAAGGATATTATGGTTCCCTTGGAAAGCATTCTCCTTTACACCTCCCCCAGCCAGAATGACGGTTTCAGAATGCAGTCGATGGTGGAAAAATCCATTTCCCATGAAAACATTATTATCGTCCGCCAGATGGAGAATTTATCACGGGTTCTCCGGCAGCCGCTGAACGGCATCACGGCGGCCATTATTCGAGTCGGATCGGATGAAGAATTGGTGGATCTTATGGGCATCCGGGATTTGTTGCTGCGCATTCCCATGATCCTGGTTTTGCCCAACCAGGAAAAAACCACCATTCACAAAGGACATGTTTTGCGGCCCCGTTATTTGACCTATGGGGATACGGATTGGGGCGTGGTTGAGGATGTGTTTCGCAAGATGGTCGGCCGGGCCGCCAGCGCCTGCCAGTGAAGCTGCCGGGCAAAGCATAACCGTTCCGGGCCGACGGCCTTAGGACAGCAGGAGGGAGTATGACCAAGGAAGAAATACTCAAACATCTGGAAAGTGGTTTTCACCGCGTGCTTTTTCCCTTAACCGCGCCCGGCGACCGCCAGGCCGTGAGCATGGCCATTAAAGCCTTTATTATTGAAAATGCCGGCCGTTTCTCTGGTCAGGAGCTGATGGCCCGTTTCAGCACCATGGAAAAAGGCCTGACCTTGTTCCTGAATTACTTGGAATCGGACCAGGTCCCCAAATCCACGACGATTCATTGATAATCAAGCTCCGCTCTGCTGCATTCAGCGCTCCAAAGGTCAAGCACCCTGCATTCATGCCATCTTGTTCAAGTATTAAAAGATTTAATACCTGGGTATTAAATCTTTTAATTTTTTTGCCTTTGCCAATGCCGGCTGATGCTGGTGAGGGCATGAAAGCATATATGGACGATATATAAAAATATATAATGATAACAATTTGCAAACCATGGTGGGATAGGTTGCTTGAGACGGCTGGGGAGGATCTGAAGGCTTGGCATATTATTTGTATGAACAGGTTGATGAAAGTAAAAAATTTCATATTCAAATGGGAAGGTCAATGCAAACAGGAGCTCGGAGAACGAATACAATGGGAAGAAAAAAGCGCTTTTTTCTCGGCAACCGCAGCGGGCATTCAAAGGCAACCGTGACCGGATTCACCATCATTGAGGTCGTGATTGCCCTTGCCATCATTGCGATTCTTTCGTCAATTGCAATACCGAATATGATAAGCTATCGAAGTAATTCCCAGTTCAGAGCCGCTGTTCAGAACATCTACGCAAGTCTGCAGAGTGCCAGACTGAGTGCGATCAAAAACAATATCAATTGCGGTGTGGCTTTTAATCAAGCCATCAACGGTATTACTTATAGTTATGTGGTTTACAATGATACCGTCACTGCGGATGGCAGGTATACAGCCACCGAGAGGATTGTCACTTCCGGAATCCTGTCACGTTATGGTTCTGCACGATTCGATACCACCCAGGGCGATGGCAGCGGCACGAGTCTGGGGGGACCGCAGAAGCGGTTTTTTTTCGGCTCGAACGGCTTTCCCAGACACATCAATGGAGCTAGCCTCGTCCCGGACAGCGGTGTGATTTTTCTAACCGACGGCAATAACAAGGCCCAAATTCAGGTGAAAACGACCGGGTTCATCAGCATCAACTAATTCAGGCTAAAGGATGGAGTCACATGGCCGATGCAATCAGCAAACACTCGAATTACAGAAGGCAGTTAAGTGGTCTTGGTTTTACCCTGGTGGAGCTGCTGATCACCATGGCCATCGCCTCGGTGGTCATGCTGGCGGCTTTTAAGGCATTCGAATCTCAGTCTAGAGTCACCAATACCCAGCGGGCGGTGGTGGAACAGCATCAGAACGCAAGGGCCGCTATTCAGATAATGACCAAGGAAATTCAAAATGCCGGGAGCGATCCGGTAAATTTCACTGTTAAGGCCGGCTCCGGTTTTTCTTTCGCCGATGTCAGCACCTGTACTTTTTCCTTGGACTTCACCGGTGGTGAAAATAATCTCTATGATGACGACAAAGACGAACAGGTCGATAACTTTGAGACCTATGACGGAAAAATCACGCCGGCCTTAGGTGAGGTGATCACCTATCGTTTAAACAACAGCCAGATTGAAAGGGACAGCGGTACCGGTTGGGTCACGGTGGCCGAGAATATTCAATCCTTGGTGTTTACTTATCTGGATGAAGACAATGCCATTTTAGCCACGCCGGTGGCCAACCTGAGCGATATTCGAAAAGTGCGTATCGCCCTGGTGGCCAGTATCGCCGATGTGGGTATGGGTATGGCTTCCGTTTCCCATAAAAATAACAAGATGGCCCAGCATGACATGCGGATATCCAGTGAAGTCAAGGTTCGAAACATGTGGTTTGATAAGTTATAGCAAGCAAGGGGGATCGAATGAATATAACGGAATATGGAACTCATCCAAACGATATGGCCGGATTTACGTTGCTGGAAGTACTCATCGCCATTGCTGTCCTATCCATCGGAATTCTGGCGGTGTCCTCCATGCAGATTTCGGCTACCACAGGCAACGCGGCGGCCGAGCGCACCTTTGAGCGGACGTATATTGCCGCAGCCCAGATGGAGCGCATCGTAAGCCAGCCGTATGACAATATCGTCAGCGCCAGTCCAGCCATGCCCGTCATCACCGCAGCAAAAGGAGGAGTCGACCTCAATGCTGACGGTTCGATTGATGAAACGGATGGAACCGACAACGACGGTGACGGCTTGACTGATGAAGCCGATGAAATCGATAGAATCGACAATGATGGCGACGGGTTGGTTGATGAAGCGGATGAAAGTGCTTGCATAGGCAATGGACTCGACGACGACGGTGACGGTTTTATTGATGAGGCCGACGAAACCGGTTGTCGCTATAGTTGCTCATGGACCGTAGTGAACAATGATGTCATGATCGATACCAAGACAGTCACTTTGACATTTATAGAGAATTTGAGTGGTCCTTCAGTTCCGCTTGCTAAACGAAAGACCCGTCAAATAACACTAACCAATTTTGTTGCTAGAGGTCAGAAATGAATAGAAAAAAAACATGGATTGATCCCCATAATGAAAGAGGTTCGATCATCGTTATCGTATTGCTGATTCTGTGCATTGTCACTGTAATCGGTATTTCCTCCTTGGATACCACCGTGATCGAACAACAGGTTGTGAGCAATGATCAGAATAAAAAAATCGCCACCTACAATGCCGACGGCGGGGTTTTTTTAACCACCAAAATAATTTCACGGGTGCTGCAGGACCAGGAACCTGTGATCACGGATTTTGACGCCACCAAGATGATCTATGTGAAGGGTACGGCAGATCCTCCCGCCGCGGACGCAGCTAGTCTTTTTTTCAATGAAATCATGGGTTATAAGGATATATTGAACCGTGATTATTATGACATAGACCCGGATCTGCGTTTTACCGTATACGACTCAACCGACCCGCGACCCAATAACGACCCTCTGAAACGCAAGTTCACCATAGACGCGGACATCCGGCGCATCACCACCCGGCCGCTCCGCGGCGGCGGTGTTGAATTCGCCACAGGGTATGAAGGTATCGGTTCAGGAATACTCGGCGGCGCAGCCACTTATTACGCCGAAACTGTCCGGGGAACCGGACCGCGTGACAGTGTTAATGAAATTTATGTAGAATATCGTAAAGTTATCGGCATTCCAAATGCGGGGGAATTATGAAACTAAGACATCGTATTGTGATTTGGAGTCTGGCGGCATGGATGCTGGCTTGTGGTTTTTTCAACAGGTCTGCCTGGGCGGCGGAGCCGGTCATAACCGACTACACGGCTATGCCCATCTTTATCGAACAAGCCTCGGCCAAGCCCAATATTTTGATCATGCTGGACAATTCAGGCAGCATGAACACCTGGGCTTATCAAGGTCAGGCCTACAACTGCAGCCCGCAGTGGACCCAGGTGGGCTCTTCCACGGACGACGCCCAGCAAAACACCGCCTCACCCTATGCGGTGGTTTTAACCGACAATGAATTGAACTTGGGGCAGAAGCCTGTGGGTCTGCGCTTCAAGAACGTGCGCATCCCCCGGGGATCCACCATCGTCAATGCCTATCTGCGCTTCAGGGCCTCGGCTAATGCCGCCGGCGCCAGCCTGACCATCAGGGGCCAGGCTGCTGACAACCCCTCCACCTTCAGCACCGCCAACAACAATATTACCGGTCGTACCACCACCACGGCATCGGTTTCCTGGACCACCGGGGCCTGGTCCAACAACACCCTTTACAGCAGCCCGTCTGTTACGACCATCGTGCAAGAACTGGTGAACCGCCAGGGCTGGAACTCGGGCAATAATATCGTTATAACCATGACCGGCAGCGGTGCGGCCAATGCCGTGAGCTATAACAGCGCTGCGGCCAACGCCCCGGAACTTTATCTGGAATGGACCTCGGATTGCAGTACCTATTACGGTTATTTCAGCCCCTATCATAAATACCGCTACAACAGCAACATCTTTGAAATCGACGACGCGGCCGGCACCTGGTCCGGCAATTTTCTCAATTTCCTCACCATGAAACGGGTGGACGTGGTGCGCAAGGTCATGACCGGCGGCAAAGCCGTAAGCACCCAGGGTACCGGCGCCCGGCAATTGCGGGGGGAGGATACCGGCACCGGCTATGCCCACCTGTTCAACATGACCAACGCTAATTTGACGGGTTTGGCCCCTTACACGGTTGACAACTGGTATGGGGTGAGAAACGGTAATATCTATGTGGACACGGACAATTCCCCCTGGGACACGGCCAACGCCAACGTATTCAATATCCGGGTGCAAAAGGACCCGGCCTTTGAACCAGAGGATTTTATCATTCCGGATGCCAGCAATCTGAACTCGGCGTATATTGCCGGGGTCATGCAGAAGGTAGGCTCCCAGGCCCGCTGGGGCAACATCTGGTTCAACAACGACGGTTCCTGGTATGGCGCCAACAACGAGGCCAACGGCGGCTCGGTCCAGCATGCCATCGGCAAATCCCCCTTTGCCACCATGCTGTCGGACATGGCCAACCAGGCCTGCAGCACCTGGACCCCCCTCGGCGAAACCTATTACGTGGCCATGCAGCATTTCAGGAACCAAGCCGCGGATACGAGTATCGGCTTTCCCAACGGCTGCGCCAAGGAGGGGGCCAATTTCGATCCTTATGACGGCGGCGAAATCTGCGCCAAGAACTTCGTCCTGCTCCTCACGGACGGCGAATCCACCAAGGACGGCTGGGTGCCGAACACCTACAAAGATTACGCCGACGCCACGGACGTTTTTTTGACTCCGGCGGTCAGCACAGGATATGATGATAATGCCGGCCGCTTTGGCAGCGGCGGCTCGGATTTTCTGAAAGACGTCGCCTTATATGCCCGCACCAATGATCTGCGGGCGGACAAGGCCGGAATCCAAAACATATTGTTGTATAATGTGTATGCCGCTTTCGGCTCGGGCACGGAAAATGGCCGGGATCTGCTCATGGAGGCGGCCCGCAACGGCGGCTTCACGGACCGCAACGGCAACAACCGGCCGGACGGCAGCACCACTTCGCCGGCTTCCGAGCGCACGGAATGGGACGAGGACGGGGACGGGATTCCGGACAATTACTATGAAGCCGACGACGGCTACCTGCTTCAAAATCAAATTCTAAAAGCCATCACCGACATTCTGAAACGGGCTTCCTCGGGTACGGCCGCCTCGGTGTTGGCCACCAACGAGGAAGGCGAGGGCAACATGACCCAGGCCTATTTCAAACCCTCGGTCACCAGCGGCGGCAAGGAAATTACCTGGACCGGCTACATGCAATCCCTGTGGGTGGATTCCTGCGGCCATCTGCGGGAAGACAACAATCAAAACCAAATGCTGGACGTGACCGGCGCGAATAAGGATAAAATCGTTGAATTCTTTTATGACTCCGCCACCTCGGAAACCCGGGTCAAACGTTATACCAGCCATCCCCGGTATTCATCCCCTGATCTTTGTGAAGACCTGGGGGTGGCTGCCGACTATGCCTATGAAACCATCGATCTGGACGAGGTCGTGCCGATTTTCGAAGCCGGCAGCAACCTGGTGAACATCCCGGCCGCGGACCGCAAGATTTTTACCTTCATCGACAAGGACAATGATGGGGTCGTGGATGCGGATGCCAATAACTTTGACGCAACCGGTGAAATGGTTCAGTTCAAAGCCAGCACCGCCGTAGCTTCCCTGGGGACCATCCCCAACTCGGATGCGGCTTATTATATCAAACCCTATCTGGGGGTGCGCGACGGCTCGGCCTACAGTTATCTCGGGGGCAGCCAGGATGCGCGGGTGATCAACCTGATCAACTATATCCGCGGGGTGGATATCACGGGCTGCCGCAACCGCACCATGCTCATCGATGAAGCGGACCATGTCTGGAAATTGGGCGACATTATTTACTCCACGCCGGTGACTGTGGCCAAACCATCGGAAAATTTCCACATGCTCTATAGGGATTCATCATACCAGGAATTTTATAACACCTATAAAAATCGTGAGACGGTGATTTACGTGGGCGCCAACGACGGCATGCTGCATGCCTTTACTTCATGGGTATATGACAGCGCTACACGCACATATACCAAACCAGCAGTGGCGCCGGGCAGTGAGGAGATCGGCGATGAAATCTGGGCCTATATCCCCCAGACCCTCTTGCCGCATCTCAAATGGCTGGCATCGCCGGCCTACAGCCATACATATTATGTGGATATGAAACCCCGGGTATTCGACGCCAAAATCAATACGGGCAATACCTGGGGCACTTTCATGCTGCTCGGGCTGCGCATGGGCGGCAAGCACATCTGGTGCGAAAACGAGGATTTTGCCTACGACGGCAGCGCCAATGACACCCGGCATTTTTATCCGACTTACACCTTGCTGAACATCACCGATCCGCGCAATCCGAAAGTGGTTTGGGAAAGAACCTACAGCAATCTCGGCTTTGCCATGAGCACGCCTTCCATCGTCAAGGTGGACGACAGCTGGTTTGCGGTATTCGGTTCCGGACCCACGCAATATTCGGGCTGGTCCTCCCAGGCCGGACGGATCTTCGTGGTGAACCTTGCCACCGGCCAACCCTATACTTCCGGGGGAAATGATTGGCGTTTCCAGACCGCTGAAACCGAAGCCTTCATGAGTTCTCCGGCTGCTTTTGACAAGAACTTGAATTACAATGTGGACGCGATTTATATCAATGAAACCTATGACGCCAATGCCAACAACACCACCAACAACAACGGCCGGGCCGACTTTCGGGGCAAGGTCTACCGCATCGGGATTCCATGTTCTCCCTGCACAAACATCCCTGTTCCTGTTTACAATGAAGATCCTTCCACCTGGACCATGTCGGAGATGTTCAACATCGATCGCCCCATCACCGGAGCACCTTCCATAAGTATCGGTACCAACGAGTCGGTATGGGTCTATTTCGGCACCGGCCGTTTCATCAGCAGGCACGGCGATCCGGATTGGGGCAATGCCTCGGCCAGTTATCCGGACACATCGGATGCCATCCCGGATTTCGACGATCGCAAAGATCCGCAGCAACAATATTTTATCGGCCTGAGCGATCCTTTTTACAACAGCGAAAAGTACGACACGGACGGAGACGGACAGGTGGATGCGGGAGAGTATTTTCTAAATTTCAGTCTTACCAAGCCCTCCATGACCCTCAGCGATCTTTTCAATTCAAGCACGGTAAGGATCGGTTACTCGACCGCCACCAGAAGCACCCTCGTTTTCAACGCCGGGAGCACCAGTTTATATAATGAAAGCCCGGATTTCGGCGAAAACGGCAAGTGGGAAGTATTCACCAAGTTTGTGCGCAAGACATACGACGGCTGGTATGTCCCATTAAACACACCCGGCGGCTCAGCTCCTTCGGAAAAGATGACTTCCAAATCGGCGATCTTGGGCGAGATCACTTTGAATACCTCCTATACGCCGGTGAGCGATACTTGCCAGTTCGGCGGATCATCCGGCCTTTATGCGGTTTATTTCGAAACCGGCACAGCCTACAGGGAACATGTCCTGCGGGGGCAAACCAATGGTCAGGTTACTTATGATGGAAAAACCTACGACATTGTGGCGCCGAAGAATACAGTCGGCATGGTGGGTGCCCCGCCCCCCAGCATCGGCATACATGTGGGTAAGGAAGAAGGCGCCACGGCTTTTGTGCAACAAAGCACCGGCGAGATCATTTCCGTCAAGGTGGATCCTGCACCGATCAAAAGCGGTTTGAGCAATTGGCACAACAGATAGGAGACAGATTTATGATAAACATCACCATCAGCCAAAAGGAGCGTAACATGGCTTTACAAAATAGAAAACGGGATTTTTACCTGCCTGTCTGGATCATCATGATGGGGTTGCTGTTCCATATGATGCCGGGCGTAAGCCGGGCCGAGGACCTGCGCATGGATGACCAATATGTGAAGACCCAGCGCGTGGAGGCCACCATCATCAAAAAACGGCCGGATTATATTCAAACCACCCAGGACAAATTCGTGGTGTATACCGCCACCCGGGTTTTCCTGATCAACCCGGAAACCGGGAAGGAGATCAAGGAAATCACCCTGGCGGAACTGGCCTATCCCTGTCGGGTTTTTATCAACTATGAGGTCCCCCTCAGCAATCAGTTTCATGCCCGCCGCATCGAGGTTGTCAAAGCAGCCACCGGGGCACGCACGCAATGGACGCCGGAGGTGCCCCAGTAAAGCCAAGGGGGTTTGAGCCGAATATCCAGGTAGAATACAATTTGTAAAAAAAGGCCGCGCCCGGCAGGACGCGGCCTTTTTTAATTTGAGATTTGAAATGAAAAAACAAGTATTGCCGGAAATGAAAAAATGAAGTATGCAGGGCCATGTTTTAACCTCTGATTTTTTCCCTCCGTTCAGGCAGTATTTTTCATCTAAAAAATTCCACAGACGGGATTATGGGCTCAGCGTGTCTTTGCTGCTGACCTCCCGGTATTTAGTACAACCGACTGATACGGTCCGCTTTTTTGGAACGGCTGCTCCTATTCGGCCGAATTTATGGTGGACCTGAAAGGAGGCGGTTTTCATGAAGAATATTGTCTTGGGCAAAAACAGGTATTGGATTTGTATGGTATTGCTGTTGCTGCCGGCCGCGTCAAAAGCGCCGGCCGAAGACATGGATGCCTACCGGAGCTTTGTGAAAAACAATGCCCTGCTGGTGGTGGATACATCCGCCGGCATGAGCCGGCCGGTCTATGACGAAAGCTTGAATTATGCGGCTTTCATGGCCTGGATGATCCAGGGAAATTTGGCGGTGGACGAGAATGACGGCCGCAGCGGCACAGCCTGGTGGGATGACGACGCTAATGGTGCTGATTATGACCGGCTTGATCCGCAACAGATTTATCTGGTGAGCACCTATGTGGACCATGCTCTGGTTCAATACACGGATGTCCATGGAAATGCCGGGCAGGCTGCCGTCATCGGCGATGTTCTGGAAAACCAGGGAGCGGAAACGGATGAGGCCTTGAACAAACGCCTGCCTTTGCTGGTGAATGCCGTCATCCCTTGCAGGAGCGGCAGCGGTGTCGACTGGAAGGTGACAAAGGCGGCCACCATTGAAAAGGACAAGGACGGCCGCGTGCTGTTTCCCAGTGGAGATCTGCAGGACACGGAAAAGAACAGCGTGGCGACGCCGGCGGAAGCAAAGGGCAAGGGCTTGCCCAATCACCGGGATATTGCGGTTTCCGGCTTCGCGGCCCTGCCGGAAGGCAGCGGGAAAGTCGCCGATGGTTTTGTCGAGCGCTTGAGAAGCGACGGCTATTATTTTTCAGGCTTGTTTGAGAAAAGCGGGCCGGGCCTTGAATTCACCGCTAATCCGGCCGGGGCGGAAAACAGCAGCGGCAAGCGGATTTATCTTTTCGCCACCGGCAACTTTCTCAATTTCATCAAGCTGGTGGAGGATTTCCGCCTGGCCGCGGCCCACAGCGCCTGGGCCGTGGCCGGTACTTACAGCAACGACCTGTACAAGGCCTGGCGCTATGTCTGCTGTCCGAAAGGATTTGCGGCTTCCGGCGCCGCCGGTCCCCAGGCGTCTGTATCCTCGCCATGCAGCAACAGTCTGACCAGCGGCGGGCTGAAAATCAAATCCCGGCTGGAGGCGGCCAAGGGGGCCATGAAGGCCCTGGTCCAGGCCACCCAGGCCGCCACCAACTGGGGCCTGGTCAGGTTTGACCAGGCCGGCGGCGGCAAGGTCGCAGCCCCCCTGGGTGCCGCGACAGCCGACCTTTTGGTCCAAATCGACGATCTCGTCTGTGAAGGCGAAAGCAAGACTTTGGGCGGCGCCCTGCAGGATGCTTACAGTAGCGCCAGGCTTTATCTGGAAGCCCAGCCGGAGTCGGCGCCGTGTGCGCGCAACCATATGGTGCTGGTGACCCACGGCTTTCCCAAGGGGGACGGCAGTTGGAACCGGATCAAGGACGGTGGTGCCGCCTATCCGAATCCGGTTTTCGGCAAATGTGATTCCGGCTACGGCGCCTGTCCGGTTTACGGTGATGGGGATGTCTGGCCCCAAGACAACCATGGCGATGATGCGGCCCACTGGCTCCAGCACCAGGCCAGCTTCAGCCACCGGGTTCACAGCCTGGTTTTGGACAGGGACAATCCCTTGTTGCAGGACATGGTGGATTCCGGCCGGGGCATATGGGTGTGCATCCCCCATGTGCTCCAGTCCGCAAGCGCCTTTGCCGAACTTGGTCCGGCCAAGGATAGGGCCCTTGTTTTTTCAGCGCCGGTGGTTCCGGTTGATCCTGCTGATCGCTCCCAAAGCGGGGAGGATCTTTATATTGCTTTTGCCCGTCCGGCAGCGGAGGCTGTCTGGCTCGGCAATCTCAAGAAATACGGCTTGGGCCGGCTGACGCGCACCGATTGCGGCCGCTCCGAGCCGGAATGGGTGATCATTGACAAGAACGGGGCTGCCGCCGTGGACTGCAAGGGACAGTTCCGCCCTGACTCCCTCTCCCACTGGTCCGAGGTTCCCGACGGCGGTGAGGTGAGTGCCGGCGGGGCCGGCGCCGTATTGATGGCGGCCTTTGCCAAGGTTGCCCTGGATACCGGTCCATTTTATGATTTCCGGAATATCTATACTTGTATCCATCCTGCGGTTTTCAGCAAACCCGTGCGTTTTTTTCCAGGGGAAAGCGCCGGAATGCCGGAATCCATCACTGCCGCGGATTTGGGGGTGACCGGCAACATCCAGCGCGACAAAATCATCAATTATATCTACGGGTATACCTATGCGGCCTTTGACAGCGACGCTGACCCGGACACCTATACCGCCGGCAAGGACGGGCGGCCTGTTGCCAAACGGCCCTGGATCCTGGGGGACATGCTGCACGGTGATCCTGCGGTGATCGACTATTTCGGCAAGGACCATGAGCTTCGCCATCGTCTAGTGGCCGCGGGTGCCAATGACGGCATGCTTCACATTTTTGTGGATGATTGCCGGCCGGGAACAGAGGATACTCTCATCAACGGCACAGCCCATATTCCCGGTGAAGAAATCTGGGCATTCATTCCAGGGGACTTGCTGCCGCGGTTGAAAATACTGGCGGAGCAGACCTCCCACCAGTATTTTGTGGATGGGCCGATTTCCGTGCACCGTTCCGCCAACAAAGACGGCGAAGGGAATTATTATCAGACCTTGATTTGCGGTGAACGCCGCGGCGGTCGCAGCTATTGGGCTCTGGATGTCACCAAACCCAATCCAGCCTTATGGACGGTGAAATGGCGCATTCAAGGGGGGAGCGGTGATTTTCCTGAACTGGGTTACACCTGGTCCAAACCAATCGCGGCAAGGATTCAGACCAATGCCGGGGAAATTATCGAGGTGGTCGTTTTCGGCGGCGGCTATGATCCTGAGGAAGATCATTTCCCGGAACCATGGACCGACGCTGACAACAACGGCATCTACGATATTGCCGGCGAGTCTTATGTTGATGCAAATGCTAACGGCAGCTATGATCATTACAATCCGGGTTTGAACACCATGGGGCGGGCCGTATATGTGGTGAAAATTGCCGATGGGGCCTTGCTGTTCAAAGTGAATTACTCCCCGGAGGAGATTGCCAGCGGCCAGCATCAAACCAGCGCCCACATGAAATACTGCCTCCCGGCCGACCCCACCGTGCTGGAAACAGACACCGGCTTGGCGATCTATATTGTGGATATTTATGCCGGCCTCTGGAAAGTCGATTATGATTACAAGCGCCCGGAAAAATGGCAGGTCGGCAGGGTGTTCAATGCCGCGGGTGGTTCCGATCAGGACAAGGCCCTGTCCGCCCTGAAAGGCCAACCGGCTTTGAATCCCTTGGACCGGGGCCGCAAGGCTTTTTATTCACCGGATGTTTCCTATTACGGCAGCCCGTGGACCGATCAGCCCCTGCTCTTCTTCGGCACCGGCGACCGGGAACATCCCCGCTATGTCCCTGGGTCCCCCAACCGTTTTTATGCAATCACCGACACCGGCACCACGGCTGATGAAACCGACCTGTTGAACCTGACTTGCGATGAATTGGATGGGGCGGCCGATGTTGACGGCAACGGGGCCCTGGATCCGGGTGACAATGCCTTTAAGCAGGCACTGTTTGACATTCTTTTCGGCAGCAGCCCCTATCCGCTTCCGGGCAAGACGGCCCGGGGCTGGTATAAGCAGTTGGGCAAGACCGGCTTTTGTCATCAAGAGAAAGGCGATCACACTGCCGAAATGGTGTTGGGCCCGACCACGCTCTATTCCAACAATGTATATTTCACCACATATCAGCCGGTTTGGGGCCTTCCATGCCATTCCAAGGGCCATACCCGCATCTATGCCCTGGAATACACCTTTGGCCGGGCTGCCGTGAAAACGGAGCTTAGTCCCCAGCCGCTCATCGACGGCACGGATGGCGCCAATGTGCAGGCCACCCATGCCCTGGTGCAAAACAGCGGGCTCCCGTCAGGAATCTGTGTGGTCATGCGCAAAGGCAGTTCCGGCGCCTTTGCCGATGTGGGCGACAGCATCGTGGGCGTCGGCGAGCCTGGGGAGGATGCCGATGGGTCCGGCAGGAGTTCCAGCATTCCCGGACCGCCCGGCGGGGCGCTTCAGTTGCTTTGGGAGGTGCGCTGAGCAGTTTACTCGCAAGTTAAAATATTCTTTTTTCGGGGTCGCTATCGGTATCGGGGTCGAAAAAAATTCGACCCCGATACCGATAGCGACCCCGACCCCGAAAACCAAATACAATTGTCTTGTGGGCGCTGACCAAAGGTTTGCCTATTCAAAAAAAACATGATAGAAAACACCTGATCCTGAAAAAGGGGGGCCGCAGCACGGTTGCGGGATCTTGCCGAATTTTATTTTCCAAAGGGGAACAAGATGAAACGCCTGGTGATGATTGTCCTGGTATTGCTTGCGGGTGCCGGCATTTGCACTGCGGATCAAAAGCCGGCGCAAGCAGGGGAATCTTGGAACGACGCGCAGAAATTCAGCTATGTCATGGGCCTGGATGTGGCCGCGGCCCTGAAGAAGGGCCTGAACACCAAAATCGATATGCAGGTATTCATTCAGGGGGTGGAAGACGGATTTGCTGAAAAACCGCCTTTACTCACAAGCGGGGAAATGGCTACCGTAAAGAAGCGCATTGCCGATACGGAAAAACAGGGCTGGGAACAGCAGTTAAAGGAAACGGCTAAAAAAAATCTTGCGACCGGCGAGCTCTTCCTGGCTGAAAACGGCAAAAAGCCGGGGATGGTCACCACTAACAGTGGATTGCAGTATGAGGTATTGCGTAAGGGGCAAGGCCCCATTCCCAAAGCTGAGGACCGTGTGACAGTGCATTACCGGGCCAAGAAAATCGACGGAACGGAATTTGACAATTCCTACAGTCGCAATAAACCGGCGCTAATACCGGTGAATGCTGTAATGGCCGGTTGGTCCGAGGCCTTGCAGCTCATGCCCACGGGCAGTCTTTATCGCCTTTTCCTGCCGCCGCACCTGGCCTATGGTGAAAGACAAGCCGGCGCCAGAGGTGAGATCAAACCCAATGAAACCCTGATTTTTGAAGTGGACCTGCTGGCCATCGAGCAACCGAAAGCTGATAAGTAGGGGGGCTCATCATCTTCTTGGTCGGTTGGAAAAATTCGAAATACGAATATCGAAATACGAAACAAATTCGAATTACCAAAATCCAAAAAACAGCATTGGCCAAAAGTTCAACCATGGAGCAACCGGTTTTTGTTTTGGATATTTGCTCATTGAGATTTTGAATTTGTTTCGAACTTCGGATTTCGATATTCGGATTTACCGGTTCTCAATAACCAAGGCCAAGAAAGGTCTTATTTTTCATTCACCAGATAGCCGGAGATGAATACATTGCCGGAGCCTTCCACTTTGCCGATCACCACTTGTTCACCGGCCTTAAAGGGAATCCCGGAGTTGAAATGCCAGGCCGGGCTTTGATCCACCTTGTATTCATTGATGTTGATGCTCAGGCTGATTTTATCGGAAATCGTAAAGCTGAAAGTCCGCAAAGCCCTGTCCGCCACTACATCCGTCAGAATGAATTTCTTGCCGGCCGGGACCGTGGCCACCACCACCTGGTCTATGTCCTTTGTGCCCACGTTCCGTGCAAAACCGCTGACAATGGTAATGGTATTATCCCCGCAACGGTTGTCGTTGGTGTATTTCTGGGCGCAAAACGCCGGAGAGGTCAGGCCAAGACCGATGGCGCCGACAAGCACGGCAACCAATAACATTTCCGCAAAATTGATTTTTCTCATGATTATGCGACTCCTTTCAGGTTGTTCGTTCCAAAGCGGCAGCGGTAGATCTCTTCCTGTTCATCCAGGATTTCATTCAGGATTTGGATATCGGTCATGGGATTCATGAGCACGGTGCGCAATACCACAATTTCCGCGTCCGGCGAACGCCGGTTCAAGGTGGTGCGTGACACGAAACTGCGGCCGGCTTCCCGCTGGACCCGTTGGACAGTGCGGTTGATGGCGTTGAGGGTTTTATTGATATGGCTTCTTTGGGTGGAGGTGCCGCTGAAAAGCTCGGCCTGCATATGGGGCGGGCAGATGCGGTAGGTGAGGATGTTCAATTTCGGTGGTGTGACCAATTGAAACAGGGGTCTCCTGCTGATTTCAGCGGCGAATTTTTTGGCCAGCTCAATGCCGTGTTCCAGGAGGATGGCATAGCCTTGGGTCCCCATGATCTTCAGGGCACTGTCCAGCATCAGGGAATTGGCCTCGCGGGTGCCGGCCAGGGACTTCATGCCCAGGTCCACGGAACCGGGCCGATTGACGTAATTGGCATGGTATTCAATGGCATCCATTTTGCGGGGGTCTTTGAAATATATCATGCCGCAACCCATGGTCATATAGAACTGCTTGTGACCATCGATGGTGACCGAATCCGCCGAGTCAATGCCGTCCAGTAAATGGCGGTATTTATCCGATGTGAGCACCGGTCCGCCCCAGGCCGCATCCACATGGAAATGGATGCCGTGGTCCCGGCACAGCTCCCCCATCTCGCGCAGGGGGTCGATGGATCCGGTTTCGGTTGAGCCGGCAATGCCTACCACCGCCAGGATTTTGGTACGGCTGTTCAATTCAAAGACACGGATCTGCTCGCGTAGGCTACGCATATCCATGCGGTGATGTTCATCCACATCCATGGCGAGGACGTTGTCATTGCCGATTCCCAAAATGCCGCCGGCTTTGCGCAGGGAATAATGGCCGCGTCTGGATACAAGCACGACACAGCGGTCGATATCATAGGCTTGATAGGCCGCCATCAGGCCTTCTTTTTCAATACCCTGGAAACTGTTTTTCGGCCCCAGCAGCGTGTTGCGTGCCACCCATAAAGCCGTGAGATTGGCCGCCGTGCCGCCCTCCACAAAAGCACCCAGGGTGGTGCGGGTATTCTGAACATGGGTGTTGTAAAAGGAATCGCTGCGATGAAAAATCAGGCGGTGAATTTTGGCCAAAACCTGTTTTTCAACAATGGAGACCACTTTGGAGGTTTCCAGCTTGACCACATTTTGATTCAGGGCCGCCACAATGGTTTTCAAATGCACCATGAAAAAAGGAATGGCCGAAGTCATGTGACCGATAAAATACGGCGAGGCCACATTGACCGCATGGGGGGCGATGTCCCGAACCAGATCCGTGATGACTTCCGCCAGTTTTTTTTCAGGATGTTTGCTGATGCGGGTTTGTTTGTATTTATCCGCTAGGTTTTTCAGGCTGGCTTCCTCGGTGATCCCCACATGTTCCTTGAGGAAGTCATGTAGCCCGAACAGGATTTGCTCCATGTATTTTAACAGCATGGCCCGGGCATCTTCATTTTCCGGTCGCAGGAAAATACGTTGCAGGGCTTGCCAGTCAGCCACCAGGGCAGCATTTTTTTTGGAAATATGTTTTCGACTCATGAATTTGACAGGTTTTTCACACCTTCAGAATTCCGGACTGATGCGGATATTTCATGGTTCCAATAAAATTTCAGCAATGATCCATGGATCGCTGGAATCATATTACGACAATTTTTTAAATTTACAAGTTTTTTCCTTCATGCTTGACATCCCGTGGACTTTGGCATAAAAATTCAGATTCTTTTTCAAGTGTGGCGCGGCTTTGTCAGATGGCAGGCGACATGGCGTCAAATTGAAATTTATTACTCGCTTGGAATGTGAGGATGGTCGTATGGGCCGTTGGGCAGGGTGGACCGGTGTGATTATTGCTGTCGGCCTGATGGGTATGGCGTTGGGGGCCTATCTGGTCTTGAACAAGCCAGCGGATTCGACCCAGGCGGCTGGCGTTCAGCGGCGGAAAATCGAGCGAATGCCCCTGCCCTTGCGTTTGCAGGAGAAGACAACCGAGGCCAAGGTAGTTCTATATTTCGGGGACAACAGCGGCTTTGGATTAAAGCCGGAAGAAAGAAAGCTGCGCTATTCCGGCGGGGTCGTGAACCTGGGGGCCGGGATCGTTACGGCTTTGATTCTCGGTCCCAAGAGCGGACTCGCACCCACAGTTCCGGCCCGGACGGTCTTGAATGGATTTTATCTTGCCCAGGACGGGACCGCCTATGTGGATCTATCGGAGATCGCGCGGGAAGAGCATCCAGGGGGAGTGGAAACAGAGTATCGGACGATTTTTTCCATCGTCGATTCATTGATTGTAAACATTTCCGAGATCACACAAGTCAAGATATTGATCGCCGGCCAGGAAGCTGAGACTTTGGCAGGGCATATCGATCTCGGTCAAGCTTTTTCAGCCGATATGGTGCCTAACCAATGAAAAAAAGCAAAATTTATCAGATTCGAAATATCGGCATTATCGCCCACATTGATGCCGGCAAAACCACGGTGACGGAGCGGATTTTATATTATACCGGCAAATCCTATAAAATGGGCGAAGTCCATGACGGCGAGGCGGTGATGGACTGGATGCCGGATGAGCAGGAGCGGGGCATTACCATCACCTCGGCGGTCACCACCTGTCAATGGAAAGACAATGATATTCAGCTCATCGATACCCCCGGCCATGTGGATTTCACCATTGAGGTGGAGCGTTCCCTGCGGGTCCTGGACGGCGCCATCGGCGTTTTCTGTGCCGTGGGCGGGGTCGAGCCCCAGTCGGAAACCGTATGGCGCCAGGCGGATAAATATGCCGTGCCTAAAATCGCCTTTGTGAACAAAATGGATCGCATCGGCGCCGATTTTTTCAATACCGTGGATATGATCAAAACCCGCTTGAATGCCCGGCCCTTGATTTTGCAGTTGCCGGTGGGGGTGGAAGAACGGTTTTCCGGGGTCATTGATCTGATCAACGACCAGGAGATTTATTGGGATGATGATTCCCTGGGGGCCCAATATTCCCATCGTCCAATTCCGGAAGACCTTCAGGAAATCGCCCGCAAATATCGGGATAAGATAGTCGAAACCCTGGCTGATTTCGATGACGGGATCATGGAGGCCTATTTATCGGAAAGCCCCATCGGGCCGGACAAGCTGATTGAAAGCATCCGCCGGGCCACCATCAATCTCAAACTGGTGCCGGTATTGTGCGGCAGCGCCTTGAAAAACAAGGGCATCCAACCCCTCTTGGATGCCATTGCCGATTTCCTCCCCAGTCCGGCGGATGTGCCGGCCATCAAAGGCGTTCATCCGGAAAGCGGTGAAACCGTTGCCTGCGAGGCCAGGGAAACCGGGCCTTTCACGGCCCTGATCTTCAAGGTGGCCATGATGGAAGGGCGCAAGCTTTCCTTTGTGCGGGTGTACAGCGGTAAAATGAAAGCCGGTGAAGAGGTTTACAATCCTGCCCGCAAGGTCAAGGAAAAGCTTTCCCGGATCTTGAAGATGCATGCCAATAAAAAGGAGCGCATTGATGAGGCCGGTGCCGGCAGCATCGTGGGCGTGGTGGGGCTCAAGGATTCTTCCACCGGTGAGACCCTTTGCAGCCCGGACCGCTTGGTGTTGCTGGAGAAAATTGAATTCTACGAGCCGGTCATATCCATGGCCGTGGAGCCCAAAACCCATAGCGATCAGGAAAAACTCAAACAAGTACTGGAAAAATTCATGGCCGAAGATCCCACCCTGATCGTCAAGGAGGATGAGGATACCGGCCAGACCATTCTTTCCGGCATGGGCGAGTTGCATCTCGAAATCATCATCAGCAGAATGCAGCGGGAATTCAATACCAGTGTGAATGTGGGCAAACCCCAGGTGGTTTATCGCGAATCCATTGCCGAGGAAGCCGAGGCCGGCGCCGTCTTTGATCGGGAAGTGAGCGGCCAGAAGCATTTCGGGGAAGTGCTGCTGCGGCTTACGCCCTTGCCCCGGGGTACCGGCAATCAGTTCAGGTCCGATGTAGCCGCCGATATCATCCCGGATGCATATATCCCCGCCATTCGGGAGGGCGTACTGGAATCCTTTGAGAGCGGTTCGCTGATGGGCTATCCGGTGACGGATGTGGCCGCAACCCTTACGGGCGGTTCCTTCAAGGAGTCCCAGGGGACCTTGCTGGCCTATAAAGTGAGCGCTTCCATGGCCAGCAAGGAGGCCCTGGCCAAGGGGCAGCCGTATCTACTGGAACCCATCATGAATGTGGAAATTTTTGTACCCGAGGCCTTCATGGGGGAAGTGATCGGGGATTTGCACGCCCGCAAAGGTAAAATCGAATCCATCAACCCCAAGGGCGGGACCCAGATGATCAAAGCCGTGGTGCCGCTCTCCAATATGTTCGGCTATTCCACTTCATTGCGCTCCGCCACCCAGGGCCGCGGTGTTTTCACCATGCATTTTTCCCATTTTGACCGCTAGGGCCGGCCCTCAAACTCCTGCAATTCCTCTTTGCGCAATTCCTCCAGCCGTTTTTCAGCTTCCCGGATCAGGGCCGGATCCGTGAGCTGTTTGCGGGCCGTCTTGAGATGGAAGTCGGCGTTCTTGAAATCCATCTTTTTCAGATAGTAAATGCCCAGGTAGTAATGGGCCTGGCCTGTGCGGCCCTGCTTCCCATGGGTCTCGCCCAAATAGTAGTAAGACATGAGATATTCCGGCCTTTGGGCAATAATATCCTCAAAGGTGGCCACAGCCTGGGGATACAGGGCCAGGGCGGTCTGGGTGCGGCCGAGGACCAGACGGCTTTCCGGATTGTAGCGTTGGTCCGGGCCGGTGGTTTCCAGGAGTTTTAGGGCCTTGTCATATTGGCCGTCCAGGAAATAGACCTGGCCCAGATCCTGGACAATGTATGGATCAAAGGGTTTTTGCTCCAGGGCGGCCTGGATATGGCGGATGGCATCAGCTTGGCGGCCGTTTCTGGACAAGGCCAGTCCATAGCCCCACTGGAGCAGGGGCTGGCCGGGCTGATTGCCGGTTTCAGTCTCGAATTTTTTTAAGGCTGCCTGTTCATCCCCGAAGCGGGCCGACAAGCGAATCCGCATGCGATTGAAATCGTTTTCAAGGTTGTCCGTGACCGGCGGCGCTTCTTTTTCATGGGCTTCGGCCCAGGAGCCCACATAGGTGATGCGGTCGTCCACTGCCGGATGGGTCATGAGATAGGTGGGGATCTCCTTGGGGCTGTACCAGGTTTGGCTGCGGATGGTTTTCAGGCTGTTGAGCAGGCCGTAGGCGGAATAGCCGACCTTCTCAAGGCATTGCAGGGCCAGTTGATCGGCCTGCAATTCATTTTCACGGCTGTAGGCAAGCGTCAGGGACTGCCCGGCGGCGATGGAACCCACGGTTACAGCCGAACCGGCGGCGGCTGCGCCGCCGGCGCCTAAAAATATGCCGGCGGCCACACCGGCCAGGGTGGCCAGGGTGGTGGTTTTGGATTTCTCAATCATGGCCGACAAATGCCGGCAGGTGACATGGGAAATTTCGTGGGCCAGGATCCCGGCCAGTTCATCTTCGCTGTTCAGGGCTTCCAATAAACCGCTGTGGATGAAAATATTTCCGGCAGGGCCGGCAAAGGCGTTGTAAACGTTTTCCTTGACGAGATAAAAATGGAAAACAAAAGGTTGTGGCGGCATTTGGGCCAGAACTTTCCTGGCCACCCGGTTGAGGTAATCCACCAGCAAGGGATCTTCAATAACCTGATAATGGCTGAGGGCCATATGCATGAATTCCCGCGCCATTTCCTGCTCTTCCTTGACGGTCAAGGCCGCGGCCGGATGGAACAGCAGGAAAATCTGGATGAAAACGGCGCTTCCGATCAGGATTGCTTTATAAATCGAATTCATTCATAGGTCCTTTTCAAACCCTATATTTTATGGTAGAGCACTCACTATGACACAAATCATCTGCATAGCCAACCAAAAAGGCGGGGTGGGAAAAACCACGACGGCCATTAATTTATCAGCGGCTTTGGCCTTGTCGTCCAAGAAGACCCTGCTTGTGGATTGCGATCCCCAGGCCAATGCCACCACCGGTGTGGGTATTGATAAGAGCGCGTTGTCCCATACCCTTTACCATGGCATGATCGGGATATCCGGGCTTAAGGAACTCATCGTGGAGAGCGGCATCCAGGACTTGCAGGTGATTCCGTCACGGGTGGAGTTGATCGGCTTCGAGGTGGAGATGATGGCGGACCCCTCCCGGGAAAAATGCCTGAAACGGTTGCTGGGGGAGTTGAACGGAGAATATGATTATGTGATTCTGGATTGTCCGCCGTCCTTGAGTCTCCTGACCCTCAACGCCATGACCGCGGCCCATACGGTTCTCATTCCACTGCAAAGTGAATTTTATGCCCTGGAGGGGCTGGGCCAATTGATGCAGACCATCAAACGTATCAAACAACAGTTGAATCCGGATCTGAAAATCGCCGGCATTCTCCTGACCATGTATGACAAGCGCACCAACCTGTCGTCCCAGGTGGCTGAAAACGCAGAGAAATATTTCAAAGACCTGGTTTTTAAAACCCGTATTCCCCGGAATGTGCGTTTGGGGGAGGCCCCCAGTTTCGGCAAACCCATTTTGATGTACGACCCGGCTTCCGTGGGGGCGGTGAGTTATATGGGGCTGGCAGAGGAAATGATGAAAAACCAGTGTTGAAAGCCTTAAGGGGCCCTGTTTTGGAACCATGATGCCGAAAGAAACCAATCCGATCCGCAAGGGCGACTCAACCATAAAAGGACCGAAAAAGATGGCGCTGGGCAGAGGGCTGGATGCCTTGTTTCCGGACATCGGCAAGCCGGAGCAACCGGCCGCGGCCGATTATTTCCAATGTGATGTTGAATTGATCCGTCCCAATCCGTTTCAACCCCGGTCGCATTTTTCCGAGGAAGAACTCCTGGAATTGAGCCGCTCCATTGAAGCCCAGGGGATACTGCAGCCGCTCATTGTGCGCAAGGCCGAGGTGGGTTATGAATTGATCGCCGGGGAAAGGCGGCTGCGGGCCTCCAAGCTGGCCGGAGTCAGGCAAGTGCCGGTGGTGGTCAAGGCTGTCTCGGACACGGAACTGCTGGAGATGTCCATTGTGGAAAATATCCAGCGGGAAAATTTGAATCCCATGGAAGAGGCCGAAGCCTATCGGCGGTTGCTGAATGAATTCCATTTGACCCAGGATCAGGTGGCCGGCCGGGTGGGCAAGAGCCGCTCGGCGGTGGCCAATTTTCTGCGTTTGTGCCAACTGCCGGAACCGATCAAGACCAGTCTTTCCAGGGGGGTGTTGAGCATGGGCCATGCCCGCGCCTTGTTGGGGGCCGATACCCCGGCCCAACAAAATACCGCCTTCCAGACCGTCATTGCCAAAAATCTTTCCGTGCGTGAAACCGAGGCGCTGGTTAAACGGTTGCGCGAGCAACCGGAAAAACCGCCGCCAGCCTTGAAAAGCTCCGACGAGATATATTTCGAGAGCATTGCCGAAGATCTTTCCCGCCATTTTGGAACCAAAATCCTCATCAAACGCAACGGTCAAAGGGGCAAGGTGGAGATCGAATTCTACAACAACGACGATCTGGATCGGTTGCTGCGGCTTTTGAAACAGGAGCAGGAAGGGTGAGGGATGCAGGCCATGGTCAATTTTTCCGCCGCGATAATTAAATTCGAAATTCTAAAACCGAAATCCGAAACAAATTCAAAATTTCAATGACCAAAAAAGTAAAACAAAAAACAGTGATTCAATGGCCAAATCAATTACCAGGTTTGTTGTATTTGAATTTTGATAATTCGAATTTGTTTCGCATTTCGATATTCGGATTTCGGATTTTCTTGACTGACCGAAACGATGATCAAGGCCGGGATACATGAAGTATGTCGGTTCACATAATCATTGATGGTTACAATTTGATTCGCCAATCAGCGTTGCTTGGCCCCCTGGATCAAAAGGACTTGCAGCTCGGCCGGGAGGTGTTGATTGACATGTTGGCGGCTTATAAAAAAATGAAGCCCCACACCATCACCGTGGTATTTGACGGGGCTGAGGCCCCTGATTTCATTGAGCCCCAGGTCCGCTCCAAGGGGATCGGGATTCGTTTTTCCCGTCAAGGGGAATCAGCGGATGCGGTGATCAAGCGCATGCTGGCCCGGGAAAAGGAGCGGGCCCTGGTGGTCAGCTCGGACCGGGAGATAACCGCCTTTGCCGCGGCCTGTAAGGCGGCGAGCATAACCTCGCCTGAATTTGAAGCGCGCCTTGCCATGGCGGCCTATGCCACGGTCAAGGGCGGGCTGGTGGACGATGAGGCTGACGGCGGTTGGGAACCCACCACCCGAAAGAAAGGCCCCACACGCCGACGCTCCAAGCAGGAACGCCGCAACCAGGTGAAGGTGAATAAGTTGTAGGTTGTAGTTTTCATACAAAGGACCCATCCAAACCATGAAGCGAATTTGTGTCATCGACGGCCAGGGCGGTGGAATCGGCAGCGCTGTCATCAAAAAGTTGAAAGAGACTTTCGGTGAATCCATTGAAATCATCGCCCTGGGAACCAATGCCATAGCCACGGCCCAGATGCTGAAAGCCCGGGCCAACCGGGGGGCTTCTGGTGAGAACGCCATTGTGCGCACGGCGCCGTTGGTGGATGTGATCATTTGTCCCATCAGCATCATCATGGTGCATGCCATGATGGGCGAAGTCACGCCCAAAATGGCCGAGGCTGTGGCCGGCAGCCCGGCTGCAAAGATCATCCTGCCCCTTTCCCAGGAGAATGTGGCGGTGGTCGGCGCAGACGGCGCGCCTTTGCCGCATTTAATCGAAAGAATGATTGCGGATCACCTGCAAGCCTTTGTTTTACCCTGTGAATGACCCATGAAGATCTTAATTGCCAAAACCGCCGGCTTTTGCATGGGGGTGCGACGGGCCGTGGAAATGTCCCTGGACGCCTCCAATAATACCCATGAGCCCATCTGCTCCTTTGGACCTTTGATACATAATCCTCAGGTATTGAAGCTGCTGGAGGAAAAGGGCCTGCATGTGATCGACCGGATTCCGGAAAGCGGTTCCGGCACGATTTTGATCCGGGCCCATGGTGTTCCGCCCCAGACCAAGGTGCAACTGACCCAAGCCGGTTTTACCGTCATTGACGCCACCTGCCCAAGGGTCATCAGGGTTCAGACCATAATCCGCAAACACTCGGCCAAGGGATACTCCGTCATCATCATCGGTGATCGTGATCATCCGGAAGTGGTTGGTCTTTTGGGCTATGCCGGTGAAAAAGGATATGTGGTTCAAGACCTGCCAAGCCTGAATGCGCTGCCGGCCTTTGAGCAGGCCATCATTGTGGCGCAAACAACCCAGAATATCCGCTTTTTCGAGGCGGTCAAGAAATGGGCCGCCGACAAACATCCCCATTACAAAATATTCAATACCATTTGCGATTCCACAGACAAGCGCCAGACCGAAGTCGAGCAGCTCTCCCAGGTGGTGGACGCCATGATCGTGGTGGGCGGATACGACAGCGGTAACACCCAGCGCCTGGCGGAAGTGGCCCGGCAAGCCGGAAAACCGGCCTTTCATATCGAGACCGAGGCGGACATCGATCCCCAAGCCTTGGCCGGGGTCCGGTCCGTGGGGATTACCGCCGGAGCTTCCACGCCCAACTGGATCATCAACCGGGTCTTCCGCAGGATGGAAGCCCTGCCCTTTGAAAAAAACGGGCAGCGGTTGCGGCTGCTGTATTCCTTGCAGCGCATGCTCTTGTTCACCAATTTGTATATCGCCCTGGGCGCAGGCTGCCTGACTTTTGTGGCCGTCCAACTCCAAAATATGGGGGAATATTTTCCGCCCCTCATGATTGCCTGCCTGTATATATTATCCATGCATACCTTCAATCACCTCACCGGGCGCCAGTCGGACCGCTACAATGATCCTGATCGGGCCGGTTTTTACGAGGATCATCATAAAGCATTGGCCTTGATGGCGACTGTCGCAGGAGCGGCCGTATTGATCATCGGGTATACCATGATGGGCTTCCTGCCTTTTTGTATATTGCTGGCCATGAGCGTCCTGGGTGGTCTGTATAACGTCAAAATCCGGCCGGGCCGGAGTTCCAACATCGCCTTTCGCTCCATCAAGGATATTCCCGGCTCCAAGACCGTCCTGATCGTGCTGGCCTGGAGTGTGGTGACGGCATTATTGCCCACCCTGTTCGCCGGTGGCCGAATCGGCCTATCTACGGTTTTTGCTTTTATTTGGTCCGCAGGGCTGGTTTTCATCCGGACCGCTTTTTTCGATATACTGGACATGCAGGGGGACCGAATCGTCGGCCGGGAAACCATCCCCCTTTTTTTAGGGGAGGTCCGCACCCAAAAATTGCTGAAAAGAACGGCCCTGGCCATGACCGTAATTTCCCTCATAACCGCCCTGGTGGGAAATATTCCATTTTTAGCGGCGATTTTGGGGATTGTGCCGGCCCTGATGTACGGCATCATTCAGGCCCATGAGCGCAGGCTGCTTTTGACCGGGACCCGGTTGACTTTTCTGGTTGAATCGGTTTTTGTATTGGCGGGTTTAGTGGCTGTTGGCTGGTCCTTAATATAAAAAGCCTTTAGTTTTCGGCCGTGGTCATTGCTTCGGCCATAAAAAAGTAAATTCGAATTTCAGATTTTTCTGACCGGCTGAAACGATGATCAAGAGCTATCTTTTACGTTTCGTGTCGTTGGCTTATTTCTCCAAAACTATTGCCAGTGTGGAATCACTTGCGCCGCTCCCAGATAAACGCTTCGGTACGATTTCGAAGGCGTTTGATGTTCTCCCGGTGTCGTTCAATGACCCAGACGGACAGAACTGCGGCCAGGCCCACCGAAAGCAAGGCGCCGCTGGTGAAGTAGACCACTGCCGGCAGAATGAACATGGCAGTGATTGATCCCACGGAAGCATGATTGCTTAGGCCGGCGGCAATCACAAAAACGACGAGGCAAACCGCTACAGCCCAGGGACTCAGGGCCAGAAAGCAGCCTGCGGCCGTGGCCACACCCTTGCCCCCATCTTTGAATCCAAGGAACAGCGGATAGAGGTGTCCGAGAAAGGCCGCCAAGGCTGCAAGGATCGGCAGGACATCAGGGGGAAGGGGCTTGGAAAAGGGGGCGAGCTGGGCACAATACACCGGCAGGGCGCCTTTTAGAACATCTCCTATAAGAGTCAGCAGTGCCGGCAGGGTTCCTGCTGTCCGACGCACGTTGGTGGCGCCGATATTGCCGCTGCCCTTGTGGCGAATGTCCTGGTTGGTGAAGAGTCTTGTAAACACAAGGCCCCAGGGGATGGAGCCCAACAAATAGGCGCCGAGAATCAGGAGACCTTCGGTAAGCATGGCGGTAAAAGTAGTGCTCATAAATAAATCCATTTTCCGATGCCGTTATTCTTTAGCTGTTTTTTAACGGTTAATAATCAATTGTCAACGGTTAATTGTTAATGAAAAAGCGGCGGGTGAGTTTGGCTGAGCGCTGTGGAACGACCCCGACCCCGAAAAAGCCAAATGAGATTTTTCCATGGAGCCAATCAATATACCCATTGAGGATGAACTCGATCTTCACACCTTTGCCCCGGGAGAGGTTCCGGACCTGCTCAATGAATACCTGCATGCCTGTACAATCAAGGGGTTTGTGGAAGTGCGCCTGATCCACGGCAAAGGCAGCGGTCGGCTGCGACAGCTTGTCCGAACTGTTTTGCAGAACCATCCGCTGGTACAATGGTTCCAGGATGCGCCGCCCGGGGCCGGGGGATGGGGCGCCACCCTGGTGCGGCTAAGACAACTGTAAGCATTTGACATTTGGGATAAATTCACGTACTATAACAGGGTAATCAGGCGACGAACCCAATAATTTTCACACAACCATCTGAAATCAAACAAGTTAACACGTGGCGACCGATTCCCTATGGCGGATGAACCCATAAAGCTGATCACCACCGCCTGCACGGCCTGCAAGGCAAATTATCAGGTACCGGATACAATCGCAGGCAAGACCATTGCCTGTAAGAAATGCGGCCAGAAATTCATCATCCAGGCCTTGCCGCCACCCTATCCCCTTGTCGCTAAACTGGCTGTCGATAATCAGTTGCTCACGGTAAAACAGGTCGCCGAAGCCATGGCTCTGCAGGTTGCTTTGAAAAAAGCCGGGCGGGAAATGCCGCTGGAGGAGATTTTTCTGAAGAAGCAGATGCTGCGCCAAGAGGATTTATTCCGACTGCTGATCGCCGCCAACCGTAAATTGGATAAGGAGTTCGGGGCCATCCTGGTGAAAGAGAACCTGGGGGTCCAAGCCGACATCGACGCGGCCCTGAAAGAACAATCTGACCGTTTCACCAATTCGGGGGATTGTTTCCTGATCGGTGACCTCCTGGTGGCGTCCGGCAAGTTGACCCGGGAAAAACAAGAGGCGCTGCTTGCCCAGCAGCAGCGCAAGGACGCTTTAAAACTTCTACGCCTTTATTCCCCCAAACATGGGCAGTCCGGTGCCGCCGCCCCCCAGCCTGAAGAGCCGGCTGCCGCGGTTCCGGATGCTGAGGCGCAAAAGGTGGTGGCTTCCAAACAGGAAGTCTTTACCGACAAGAAATTCTTCCGTATCCGCAATCTGGACAAGGCCTTTGTGCATTATGCCCTGGGCCGGAAGCTCATCACCCAGGAAGAGGCCGACCAGGCCCTTTCCGAGCAGTTGAAGTTGTATGAGGAAAGCAAACGCCGCATGCTGGTGGGCGATATTCTAGTTGCCCTGGGGGTGATCCAGCCCCAGCAGCGGGACCGTATGTTGGTGGAGCAGAAGCGCAGCGAGGAAGCGGATCTGACCTTCGGGGAGATGTGCATTAAAATGGGGGCTGTTTCCCAGGAACGGCTTGATCTGGCCTTTTCCCTGCAGACCAAACAATTGCGGGAAAAACGATTGAAGGCCTCCGTTGCCGGTATTCTTATTCAGATTGGAGACTTGACGGAGGAGCAAGCCGAGGTTGTGAAGCAGAAGGTCTTGGAAGAACTGGCGGCCGCTGCTCAGAAGGATTCAGGCGAAATGACCCATGCCGGCCGCTTCCAGCTCCAGGACTGCGAGTTTGAATTCGAAGTAAGTTCTGATAGTCTTAAGGCCGTGATTCACAGCAAGGCAGAGGATTTGGGAACCGTCAGCGCGGAGCACATCAGGAACTATCTGGCTGGAAAACAAATTATCCACGGTATCGCCAATGACCAGGACATCGAAAATTTTCTGAAACAGAAGCCCGATAAGCGCCGGCCGTTTGAAATCGCAGTGGGCAGGCCCGCTCGGCCGGGGCGGGAGGGCGGAATCAAGTACTTTTTTGAAACCGAACCACTCAAGGTCGGTTCCATCCAGGAAGACGGCTATATTGACTACAAGGATCGGGGGGAGATCCCCCATGTTGCCCAGGGTGACCTGATTGCCGAGCTCATCCCCATGATCCAGGGGGAGCCTGGCGTCACTATTTACGGTGAAACCATACCGGTACCCCATATAAAGGAAGCAAAAATCCGGGTGGGGGCTGGCGTGGAACTTTCTGAAGACGGCACCCGGGCTTTTGCCAAAATCGGCGGAAGGCCAGAGCTTTCCTTTGGCGGAAAATTGTCGGTTCTGGCGGAAATGAAAATCAAAGGCGATGTCTGCTGGGAGACCGGCCACATCGATTTTCCCGGCAATATAGAAGTGGGTGGAACAATCCAGACAGGTTTCCGCGTTAAAGCCGTTCAAATCACCGCCAAGGAGATTCTCGGGGCGGAAATCGAAGCATCGGGCGATATCCTCATCAGCGGCGGAATCAGCGGGGCGGTCATCAAAACCCAGGGCGGGGTGACGGCCAAATATATTCAGAACTCCCGCATCGCGGCCTTCGGCGACGTGGTCACCCAGAAGGAGATCATTGATTCCACCATCGACACCAGCGGCGCATGTATTGTTAAAGGCGGTAAAGTCATCGCCTCGGTCATTTCCGCTAAAATGGGGGTTGAAGCCTTGGACATCGGCTCGGAAATTTCCAGCCCCAACAAGCTGAAAGTGGGGGTGGATCAGCAACTGGACCAGAAACTAGCGGAGATGAAGCAAGCCATCAATGAACTGGAGGCGCGCAAGCTGGCGGTAACAGAGGAAGTCGGGAAATTGGATGCGGAAGAGCAAAGCCTCCAAGTTCAAATCGCCCGTTCGGCCCAGGATCAGGATCGGTCCGAGGTTGAAATCAGATCCCTGAAAAAAAAGCAAGCTGACCCGGCCGAGGACCAGGCCCAGCTCAGCGCAAGGATCAATGAGCTGCATCAAAAGGCCAAGACAGCCGAAAAAATGATCAACGAGCTGTTTGAACAACAGGATCGTTTTGAGCAGAAAAAACTGGATTTCCAGAGCCGGCTACGCGAAGTCGAAGAAAAAATTGCCGAACGTAATGCGGAGCGGGAAGGCATCATGCGCTGGGCCCAACAGCAACAGGGCAATCCGGTGGTGCGGGCCCGGGGCGCCATATTCAGCGGCACAGCGATTTTCGGCCCGCATGTTTCCATGATTCTGCGGGAATCTTACAAACGTGCCCAACTCAAGGAAAGCCGCGTATTGGATCCCAAGTCTGATGTGGAATGGGAATTGAAACTGTCGATGATAAAAGCGTGATGCCGCCTATGCAAGACCAGGAAAAAATTAAAATTCTGATTGTGGATGAACGGCCGGAGCGATTGGCGGCCCTGGAAGAAATCCTGCAGCGGCCGGATCTTGCCGTAATGAAGGCGGGCGCGGCCAAGGAAGCCGCCATGCTGACCCTGGTGCATGATTTTGCATTGGTGCTGATGGATGTGGATACCTCCGGGCTGGATGTGTTCAAGACCGCTGAAATGATTTGCAGCAATGAGGCCACCCGTCATCTGCCAATTATTTTTATGACCGATTTCAACCGACAGGACAAAGGGGTTTTCCAGGGCTGCGGCGCCGGGGCGGTGGACTATGTTTTTAAACCTTTGGATCCGGATATTTTAAAGGTCAAGGTGGATTTGTTTTTATCCTTCCATCGCCAGAAGAAAGACCTGGAGCGGGCCGGCAGCGAATTGCGCCAGAAACTGGCGGAGTTGAACAAATCCAAGGAGATCATTGAAAAACAGAATTTAAAATTGAGTGAATTGGTGATCCGGGACGGCTTGACAGGTTTGTACAACCGTCACCATCTCCAGACCATCATAACCCAGGAATTCGCCCGGGCCCAGCGCTATCGCACGGATCTATCCTGTTTGCTGATGGATTTGGATTTTTTCAAACAGATCAACGATTATTGCGGCCATGCCTGCGGGGACTATGTCTTGCGGGAATTTTCCGGGTGCCTGGCGCGCTTCACCCGGCGCACGGATTACGCCTTTCGCTACGGCGGCGAGGAATTTCTGGTGCTGTTGCCCCAGACGGATATCAAGGGCGCCCAAGCCCGGGGGGAGGCCATCCGCAAATGGAGCGAGGAGCGCGCCTATCGCGACGGCGAACGCAAAGTTACGGTGACCGTCAGCATCGGCATTGTTTCCCTGGGCATGCATGCTCCGGAACGGCCGCGGGATATGATTGCTTTGGCGGACAAGGCCTTGTATCAGGCCAAGGCCGAAGGGCGCAATCGTGTCAAAATTTATCAAGCCGAGAACCTGGAGACCGCGGCGGTCCAAGGCGATCAAGCCATCCTGCAAAAGGATTTGCGCTATCTCAAGGAAAACCTGGCCGCCATACTAGAGAAAACCAAAAAAGCCTCCATGGAGTCCCTGGAACTCCTGTTGCGGGATCTGGGCGGGGATCGCTTTAAAAAGCAAAACCGGCGGGTGATCCAATACCTGCATCTTTTGGGCGGCAAATTGGGTTTGCCCTCATCGGTCACCGACGCCCTGAAGCGGGCGGTTATTTTTCATGACTGTTTTAAAATTTTGCTGTCCGAGGAAGTCTTGCACAAAAAAGACCGTCTGACGGACAAGGAACGCTCGGAAATCGAAGCGCATCCGGCCATGCTGGCCGAGCTGACCGGCCTGTTCAATTTTTTTGCCGAAGAAAGGGATGTCCTGCTGCATCACCATGAGCATTACGACGGTTCCGGCTACCCCAAAGGCTTGAGCGGGGAGCAGATCCCCATGGGCGCGCGCCTGTTCGCCATTGTGGATGCTCTGGTGGCCATGACTTCGGATCGGGCCTATCGCGAAAAATTGACCATTGCCGATGCCATGAAAGAACTTGCGGAAAATGCGGGTAAGCAATTTGATCCCGGTCTTGTTCAAACCGCCATGGAACTCAGCGAAAGCGAAATGCGGATATTGGAGTAATCCTGCAGAGGAGGAAAGCATGCGCGAATCCAAACATTTGAAAGTGAATGAAGACAATTTGCGAAAACTCCTGGCCTTGCCGATTTTAAAGGATTTCGAAATCAAGGATCTTGAGGGCTTGTTGCAGGTCAGCAAGGTGCGACAATATGACCCTGATGAAGTCATCATCCAGGAGGGGGAAGTTGATTCCCGTATTTTTTTTCTGATCTCAGGCGGTGTCCGGATCAACAAGAACGGCGAAGACATTGGTTTTTTAAAGCGCCGGGGCGATTTGTTCGGCGAGATGGGAGCCATCAGCGACAAAGATCGATCGGCATCGGTTTATGCAGTGGAGGAGACCACTTGCCTCACCATTGATACCGACTATGTCGAGAAACTGGCCGGCGCGGATAAGGTCGCTTTCTGCTATATCCTTTTCCGGGGGATTGCCAATATCCTGGTGGAGCGCATGCGCAAAACCGATGAACAGCTTGTCCAGGTCATGGCGGAGATCGCCGACCTGACCAAAACCGTCAAGGCCTATAAGGATAAATACGGCGTGCTCAACTGAACTTCACACTTCTAACTTCACACTTCACTGTTTTTTTATTATGGTCCCATAAAAGGGATTGAAACCCTCTTCCGCGAAAATATACCAGGCCGTGGCGCCGATGTGGGGGTGGGCGTAGTAGTTCCAGCCCAGCCCGGTGGTGACGCGGGAATCCCGGGCGGCGGCCGGCAGACCTTTGCCATTGCCGCCCCGGCCTGTGCTCTGGGCCCGGCGCAGCTC
Organism: Desulfosudis oleivorans; assembly: GCA_020723325.1. Classification (GTDB taxonomy): domain Bacteria; phylum Desulfobacterota; class Desulfobacteria; order Desulfobacterales; family SURF-7; genus DYJD01. Next base: position 50,896 of record DYJD01000003.1, read on the forward strand.
GTCCAGATAGAATCCGGCCTTACGGTCATCATGGATGGCCCGGAATGCCAGGGTCATGTGGGCTGTGCCCTCGAACCAGATCCCATCCTTGTCCGTGTTGAAATCAAATCCACTGAACCCATCCTGTTGAACTATGCAGGATTTTAAGGCCCAGGAAAGGGCTTGGGGGTATTGACCCAGGGCCAGAACGGCCCAGGCTTGAATATCCAGGGGCGGATCAGCAGTCTGGGCGGTTTGGCCGTCCGGGTTGGTGCCGATCCACAAATGGTCTCCGGCCCACATGGAGGCGACGAAGCGCCCGGCATGGTCGGCCCGCTGCTTCCAGGTGTTGTCCGCGGTGATGCGCTGGAGCAAGGTGAAGGCCGCCGTAAGGTCAAGGTTGTGCTCGGTGGATTTCCAGGAAATGGTTTGGGGCGTCGGCTCCCAACCCTCAAAGCCGCCGCGATAGCCGCCGGCCTCATCCTTTGTATTATTTTCAATCCATCGGCCAAGAGCAATGGCGGTTGACCGATAGGATTCGCCGCCATGGGCATGGTAGTACTGGGCTAGGGCCATGATCACCCAGGCCAGGTTGCCGGTGTGGATGCTTACCTGGAAGCGATCCTCTTGCCACTGGTCGGCCTTGTGATTCCAGAAACCGGGAAGCGCGGCTTTGCCGTTGGCCGGGTTCAGCAGTTGTTTGGCGGAATAGGCATTGCGCAGGCGGCCGTCGGTGTATGTCCGATCATGGGTTGCGGCAAAAACAAAGGCCTCGGCAATGGTTCTGGCCCGGGCCCTGTCCCCCGCCTGGTTGCGGTGTAGATAAGCCAGTAGTACAAGGGCATTGTCATAAATGAAAGCCGCGTCACTGATGGCCGGGTCCAGTTCGCCGGCGTTTGTTTTTGCATAGCTCGCCAACAATCGCCTGGGGACTTCCCCTCTATAATAGCGGTCCATGACCTCATCCAGGTGCTGGTAGGCAAGACGGGTATCGGCTGTGGCCGGATATACCGCTACCAGGCCGATGTAGAGTATTCCGATCAATAATTCTAACCCCCATCCTCGGCCTCTGCTCCTGCTCCTGCTCTTGCTCATAATCTTCTTTCTCTCTTTTATCTGAATCACATTCAACACTTATCATCGGGGTCGGGGTCGCTATCGGTATCGGCGTCGAATCCTTTATCTTCTGATTTATTCGGTGGGCTGTCCTATCTATGAAAGAAAAATGCTTTGGTGATCTTTCGATTGTGATACCGACCCCGATACCGACCCCGACCCCGACCCCGAAAAAAACCGACATACTATTCCCCTGGTTGGGGCAGAGCACCGGCATTGTAGTCAATCCCCCAAAACAAAACGATGGATCATATCTGTCAGAGCCTCGATCAGACGCTGGTCATCCATGGACGGGCCGATGAATTTGGCAGTGTGAGCCACATTTTCCACAGCATTTTGAATGATGACCGCCGCAGCCGGGAGGTCCTCCACCCGCAGGTGCGGCCGGTTTTTTCCCAATAAGGCGGTTATCTGCTTGACCTCACGATTGCGTTCGCGATCGTAGATCCGGTTGATATCCGGGTCGGAATAACGCAGGGCGTGGGTTTGCCGGTGGAATTCAGGGGAGATATCATAGGCGGCGAATACATTTTCAATGATAGCTCTAATATCTCCGCGCTCCAGCCTTTCCAGGGCTTGGTTTTCCAGGGTATCCCAGATTCTGGAATAATGGGCGTCCAAGTATTCCTCCAGCATTTCCAGCAACAGCACTTTTTTATTTTTAAAATAGGAATAAAAACTGCCTATGGACACGCCGGCCTTTTCAGCGATTTCTTTTGAATTAGTCCCATGAATGCCCTTGCGGGCAAACAATTGCATGGCCGCCTTGATAATGCTGTTTCTGGTCTGCTTTCCGCGGGCCTGTTGCGGTGTTCTTACCGCTCTCATGTTTTTACCTCCTTGTTCCTTCGAGGGGAATTGCATGTAGTTTTTTCGGGGTCGGTATCGGTATCGCAATCAATTCACTTTTTGCAATATTCCAACAAAGCAAGCGGGTCATGACGGAAAAGTTTTGACTTGTCTAATCGATTGATATTTCGACCCCGATACCGATAGCGACCCCGACCCCGAAAACCAAATGCGATTGCCCTACACTCTGACTTCCCACTGTAGCCTCTCCCCAACTATCTGTCAATAATATGAACCAAAATTCATGTAATTTTTATAACATATTTAAATAACAAAAGATAAAAAATATTGACTTTATGAACTAATATTCGTATTTATAGCCAAATACAATCAAGCACAATCAAACGCATCTTTTCAGGGGAGTAAAATATGAAGGCGCTTCAATTCAGTGTCGGCGTGCCCCAATTTCTTGCGGCTAAAACCCTGCGGCTGCTTTTCGGCAATGCGGTTTTTTATCAAGGCCCGGTGAGAACCATCCGCTTGGTGGATGTGCCGGAACCTGCTTTACCGGGCCCGGATTGGGTCAAGCTGCGAACCATCTATTGCGGATTTTGCGGCAGTGACCTGAATTTGATCCTGCTGCATGATTCCCCCACGGCTTCGCCGTTTACTTCATTCCCTTGCATCACCGGCCATGAGATTGTGGGGGAAGTCGTGGAAAGCGGCGCTGCTACAGGCTTCAAAGCTGGCGAGCGCGTGGTGGTCAATCCGATTTTGGGATGCGAAACCCGGGGAATCACGCCGGTATGTCCGGCCTGCCGCCAGGGCCGGCCCGGCAATTGCGAGAATTTCGCCCGGGGCAAGCTGCCCCCGGGCATGTTCATCGGCATCAACAGCGGCATCAACGGCGGTTTCGCACCCTACCTGGCGGTGCATAAAAGTCAGTTGTACCGGGTGCCGGATGGCCTCAGTCTGGAAGCGGCGGTGATGACCGAACCTTTGGCCGTGGCCCTGCAAACCATTTTCGACAATCAGCCCGCAGCGGGTGAAAACCTGCTGGTGATCGGCGGGGGTGTTATCGGCCATCTGATCCTTCGCTCCCTGCGGGCGCTTACAAGCGGCTGCCGCATCGCCGTGCTGGAGCCGGCGGCTTTTGCAGCCCAATCCGCCCAGGAGGCCGGCGCGGATGAAATTCTGTCCATTGCCGATATTTTCGGCAAGGCCGCCCGGCTGACCGGCGCAACCGCCTACAAACCCATGCTGGGCGCGCAGATCCTCATGGGTGGTTTCAACCGGATTTACGATACAGTGGGCAACGCCGCCACATTGAATCTTTCCATGCGCTTGCTGGCCGCGGGCGGAACCCTCAGTGTGGTCGGTATCGGCGCGGACGTAAAGCTGGATTTAACCCCGTTGTGGTTGAAGCTTCAAACTATAAAAGGGGTCTATGCCTACGGGACGGCAACCTTCCGGAATGAAAAGCGTCACGTGTTTGAAATCGCCTTGGAGCTGATGAAAGCGAGGCAAATCGTTGCCGAAGGCCTGGTCACCCATAAATTTCGGATAGAAGATTACCATCGTATGCTGGAGGTGAATCTCAACAAAGGCAAACACCGGGCCATGAAAACCGTAGTGGCTTTTAACTGAAGGATTGAAAGGAGAAGACCCATGCGTTTTTCAATACTCTTATTTGTGCTTTATCTGGCATTGAAAGTAGCCTCCATAATCAATAAGGCCTTTCGAAAACATATCGCCAAGATCAATGCCAAAGTACTCATCAAAACCGCCGACGGCAACCGGGCCCGGCTTTTTGTTTTCAACAAGGGCACGGTCACAAGTCTGCCGGGGGATCAGAAGGAGTTCGATGTGGCGCTGATATGGCAGGATGCGGCCACGGGTTTTTCCGTGATGACCGCTAAGCGCGGCGATGCTTCTTTCAATGCCGCGGCCGCAGGGAAACTCAAGGTTGCGGGCATGAGTGTTTATGCCCAGTGGTTTGAAAACGGGGTCAAACTAGTACTGTAATTCAGCATGAAAATCAAAGGAGGATGACATGACAAAAATACACGGCGGCCATTTGGTGGCCAAATATTTGAAGGAAGTGCAAAAGGTCAGCATGGTGTTCACCCTGTCCGGCGGGCACATTGAGAATATCCTGGACGGCTTTACGGAATACAAGATCAGGACCATCGATGTGCGCCATGAACAGGCGGCGGCCATGATGGCCCATGCCTGGTCGATTTATACCGGCGAACCAGGCGTTTGTCTGGTGACCGCCGGTCCGGGCTTCACCAATGCGCTGACCGGCATCGTGAACGCTCATCTGGACAATGCCCCCCTGGTGGTATTGTGCGGCCGCCATCCCCTGCGGGACGATTTGACCGGCGCCCTGCAGGAAATGAACCAGATCGACATGATCAAACCCGTGACCAAGTGGCAAGCCACCTGTTATGAGACCAAACGCATCCCTGAATATCTGGCCCTGGCTTTTCGCCATGCCACCATGGGCAGGCCCGGCCCGGTTTTTTTGGAATTGCCGCCCGACATTTTGTTTGTGCAGACGGATTTGGAATCCGTGGTCATCCCACCCCGGCGCACTCACAAGACCGCAACGCATCCGGAGGTGTCCGAGCTGGAAAAGGCGGCGGTCCTCATCAACAGCGCCCAGCGCCCGATCTTTTTGGGCGGCAGCGGTGTGGGCATGAGCGCTTGCGGCGATGTCTTGAAAGCCTTCATGGAGAAAAGCGGTTTGCCTTTCTGCTTGTTGAACAACGGCCGCGGCATGCTGCCCGACGACCATCCGCTTTCCATCAGCGACGGCGGTTTCACCGGAATCATGACCGGTCTGCCCCAGGCGGATGTGATCGTGGCCGCCGGTATTCGTTTTAACTGGGTCCTGCAATCCGGCAAACTTTTTCCAGGCGCCAAGGTCATCCGCATCGACATCGATCCCCATGAAGTGGATCGCAATCGGCCGGCTGAAGTGGGATTGGTTGGGGATTGCGGTTATGTTCTCAACCAGTTGCTTCAAAAGATCCAGGCCCGGGATCATGCCGGCTGGCTCACAAAACTCAGGAGCGCCTATAAGGCTTTCATGATCACCGAGCTGGAAAAAAGAACAACCCCCGCGGAACCCATCCATCCCATCCGGTTGGTGGCGCGGATCATGGAGGTTTTCGGTCTGGATGCCTATTATGTGGCCGACGGCGGCGACACCAGTTACTATGGTCTGGCCGGGTTCTTGTCGTCCCAGAAGGCTGGGGTGATGGTTCCGGCCGGTGCTTTGCTGGGCTGTTTGGGAACCGGGATTCCCTTTGCCCTGGCCGCCAAACTGGCCCATCCTGCCAAACCGGTGATCGTGCTCAACGGCGATGGCTCCTTTGGCTTCAACAGCATGGAATTCGACACGGCGGTGCGCCACAATATCCCCATTATCTGCGTGGTGAACAACGACTGCGCCTGGGGCATGATCAAACACTCCCAGGAAATGAGCATCGGCAGCGACCGCTGCACCTGCGCGGAACTGGGTATGCGTCACTATGAAAAAATGGTGGAAGGCCTGGGCGGCCATGGCGAGTTGGTGACCCGGGACGAGGAAATCATTCCGGCCATCAAGCGGGCCGTGGCTTCCGGCAAGCCCGCCTGTATCAACGTGATCACGGACCCCAATGTCACCAGTCCGGCCACGGTGATGTTCTACCAAAATTTGTCTGATTTCTAATAGTGCAACAGCGTAGCAGCATTCATGTCAACGGCTCATGGAGTATTACCTTTGAGCGGGAAGAAGGTGATGCGTTTAGAGTCGATTTTGAACAATATCATTGAGGGTAGGATCATGGGAGAATATTTTGTGAAGCGCCCTTTGAAGCACAGTAGTGATAGGTCTTTGTGGTATCAGACTCCCTGAAAATCTGAATTTCAAGGATTGCGGATTTTCCGCAACAGTTGCAGGACAGCCGCTTCCTTAGCTTTGGCTTCCACTTCCACTGTCAGGGTGAGGGGCAGCCAGGATTGGGGAAAATCATGAATATTGATGTAATCGTGATGGGAACGGATGCCCTTGCCCTGCCAGCCGTCCATCGGCGAGGAAATGTGAAAAAGCGGCTCCCGGTTCCAAGTTGAAAGCGCCCTTTCGGTTGCTTCTTCAACGGAGATTTCATCCGGCCGGCAGCGGTGATGGTGGACATCATACACTAGTGGGACCTGCATTTCCCGGCAAAGGGGCAGAAGGTCAACGGGGGTATAGCTTCTGTCGTCATTTTCCAAGGTCAGGCGGTTTCTGATTTCATCTGGGAGCAAATCGATCTGCCGGCGCAGACGCTGCATGGCCGCTTTCTGATCTCCGTACCCGCCGCCGGCGTGGATATTGATCACATCCGCATGAACCCAGCGGGCAACCTTGGCCTGATAGGCCAAATCCACCAGGGAACGTCGCACCACTTCCGGGTGGGGGGATGCCAAGACGATAAACTGATCCGGATGGAAAGTAGTGCGGATATCGTGTTTCCGGCAGAATCGGCCGCAGGCTTTGAACCCGTCGACGATGCGATCCCCGTCCGGCAGATCTGCGAGGTCATACCCGCATACCGGATGGGTTATGAGCGGCAGAATCTGACTGTTGATCCGGAAGGCGCCGATACCATTCCCCTGACAGTAGATCAGAGCTTTCATCAGATTTTCTGCATTGGACAGCGCTATTTCCGATAAGTGCCGGCGCTGTTCCGGCATGGCAAGTTTAGAAAGATATTTGGCCGTTGCCCGCCGGAACCGGATAGGCTGATGCCGGAACAGGCAACACAATCCCAGTCGAACCATATAAAATAAGCATCCTCCTTTGAATCAATACAGTCCCTTTTCGATCCGCCAATAGCATGAATATGCATTATGGGCCAGATGTTAGCAACCTCCCATTACAAACAGAATATAGCATATCTCTTCTTCCAGATAATTTCCAATATCTTGCCCTGGGGAAAAATTTGGCGTATCCTGGTGATCGTTTATTAAGTGAAAGGCTGAGACCCAGGTGGAACAAAGCAAAACTATATTGATCATGGATGACGACGCCAATATTCTGCAGGTGGCCGGTTTTGCCTTGAAGAAAGCCGGGTATGAGGTGGTGTACGCCCGGGACGGGCGGGAGGCCTTGAGTGTGTTTGCTGAGGCCAAACCGGACCTGGTTGTTCTGGATGTCATGATGCCGGAAATGGACGGCACCGAAGTCTGCAAAATCATCTGCAGTCAATCCGAGGTTCCCATCATCTTCCTGTCTTCCCGGGATGATGAGATCGATCGCATCATCGGTCTGGAATTGGGGGGCTACGATTATGTCACCAAGCCTTTCAGCCCGCGGGAACTTGCGGCTCGCATCAAGGCCGTTTTTCGGCGTATGGAGAATTTAGGGGGTGGTGCCGGTACATCTTCGAATCTTCATTCCACCGGTAGTAAAACCCTCCGCTGGGGCCACCTAAAGATTTTTACCGGCTTTTCGAGTCGGTTCGATATAAGTATATGTTATCAAGAAACCTATTTAAAGTCAGTCTAAATGATTAAAAGAAAATCAGATATAAAAAAGCGCCGTGGACGAAAAAGGCATAATTCATCGAATTTCATGCCAGCGATACTACCTATCCCAACTTTGCATGAAGACGACATCAATAAATTACCAAAAATTTTAATAGATTGTCAGGACAAATTAGGTGATGCGGATATTGATAAAATAAAGCTCAGACTCAATTTTGTAGATCATAAAGATTTAAGAAAATTAAATGCAATTCGGGTGGTTGATCCAGGCACCATCAAGATGCCATCTAAGGAGACAACAACGGGTTGTTATCACCCAAGCAATAAATCCGGCCAGGCTGAAATATGGCTGTCATCTAATTTAATAAAAACTCCCAAAGGTTTAGAGGTCTTTTTAAAAAAACTTACATACAAAGATGAACTTTTTGAAACCTTGTTCCATGAAATAGGTCATCACAAGGCCTTCTTAACCCATTCTATAGATAAATTTGAAAATGAAGCATATGCTGAGAAATATATGCTTGCCTATAGAAAATTCTGGAAAAAGCACCATGGCCCATCGAAAATATATATTAAAATATTTAGATATTCCATTAAATTGCTTCGATTCTTTCTTATAGGCATTTTATACCCCTTTAGAAACAGAAACAAAGAGATCAATCTTTTTTATCGAAATTTAACAGGTGAAATTTCTTTAAAAGAATTTAACGAATTGATGGGCTTTAATCATAATGATTCTGGAAGGAAGAAAAAGAAATGGACTCATCCTTTAAGCCGTAATAACTATCTAAATCGATTTAATTTACCAGAAAGATGAATTGATAACAACCAAGGCTTTGACTTGACGCCGAGCACGATGCTGGTTCACTGAAAATGCTTGAGCAACTCCGCCTCTCGGATACCAGAAATTCGCATCAATAGCCAAGCACAAGAAATCGGCTATTTGACCGACACTTCTGCGTATCTTCATGCGTTGAAGACTGTCGTTTTCAATGTTGAAATCGGGCAGGCCAAACAAATTGACAAAGGCATTTCCGGACTGCTAAAGGTGCACAATGGCAGGAGTAATGTGCACCATTTTTAATGGGTTACAATAGGCCAGTTTATGGTAAGGAGTGCTGCACTTTTGAGGTGTTCGTTTTCAGCCCTTAAATCAAGGCAGAAATGATGACAATTTCTGAGAAGAATTTAATTCGCGCAATCAAAAAAGAGCGAAAGATGGATATTAAAAGCAGAGAATGTGTCTGTAATGAAATCTTCATCGAGCAGCCAAATCTTTTAACGTCGGTATTGGTACAGCAAAAATTGGGTAACTCTATTGAGGATGTTGAAGTTTTGTTGAATATTCTGATTGTATTGCACCTGGCGGTAAAAGAATCAGGGAAAAGAATTGTAAAAATTTCAGAAGAAGAGCTGGAACATCAATTTAAAATACTTTCAGCATTAATAAGATTCACAGAGGGAATGAAGAGTAAACTTGTTGAAAGCTCAATTGACCTATATATTGAAGGCCATGGTGAAAAAATTTTATTGGCGTATGTTTTTGCTGCTATGAAAGATGCCAGGTTTTTTGAAAATACAAATGAGAGCTCAAAATGCCTTATCATGGCTGGTATAAATTCGGTTAACTGTATTGCAAATGCGCAAATAGCGAATTGATGGGGAATTTGCGAGACAAATTGAAATCGAAATCGCCGGACTTTTAAGGTGCACAATGCCAGGAGCAATGTGCATCATTTTTAATAGGGTGGGATCGTGTGCACTCTGGCAATGAGTGCTACACTTTTAAGGTATTCGTTTCCAGCCTTTCAAATTCACGGGAAATTTTTGCGAAATATAGAATCAGCCTAATCATAATTCCGTTTTCAAAAATATGATAAGAAACATACAAATTATTTTATTAGGTCTTTTGATAACTCTGACTGGATGTGCATCGCCAGAATATTTCTCTCACAGAAAAAATGATGCGGCAGATATTTTTACAGCAACAATAGGTATTGGTGGCGGGGCCAAATTGAGAGTCGGCCCGATAAATCCTGGTTTATTATATAATATTGATTTTGCTGGAATTAAATCTGGAAAAATTTTTACCGGAAGCAAACTTGATAATGGAGAAATTTTTGAATTGACAACTCCTCTTCCATTTATGTCAATTCCGCAGTCAGGTGGGTCTGGAATGCACAGCATAGAAGTTTGCGGGAGTGTTCAACCAGAATTTAACCTAAGAGACAAAAACTATATTGCAGTAGGAGTTGTTATACCGGTATAATGTTATATCCTGATTTGGAATATTATAAACAAAATTTAATCTATTTAACACAAATTGAAGTTTCTACGGGTATAGGGGGCACATTACGTTTTGGCTTTAATCCATTTGAGTTGTTAGATTTTATTTTAGGATGGACCACTATTGATATTTTTAGTGATGATATAATTAAAGCAAAGAAGGTTGAAATCGAACAAAATAATTGAGCAGATGCCAAATATCTTGGCGTTTAGTGAAAGCAAGGAATATAGATTTTGACTAAAAAGTGTTACATATTGGCAGGCCCCAATGGGGCTGGCAAAACGACATTCGCAAATGAGTTCCTCCCTATAGAAGCTGAATGTTTAAATTTTATTAATGCCGACCTAATTGCTCAAGGACTTGCACCTTTTCAGCCTGCCAAAATGGCGATAGAATCTGGTCGGCTTATGATCAAACAAATTAAAGATTGTGTCCGAAAAAACGAATCCTTTGCTTTTGAGACGACTCTTAGCGGCAAAGGATTCATAAAAAATATAAAAGCATGGAAAAGTAATGGATATGAAATTATTATATATTTCTTAAAGCTTCCGACCGTTGAGTTCGCAATTGAACGAGTGAAATTGAGAGTTATCAAAGGTGGACACAACATCCCCGAGCAAGACATTAGACGACGCTTTGGAAGAAGTTGGGATAATTTCAATACTTTTTATAAACAACTGGCTGATTCATGGGTTGTTTTTGATACATCGGGCGATATGCCGATTATAATAGACGAATCGGAGTAGCTGTATGAGTATGCATAATAAATACGCAATTATAGGATTAAAGGCCTTGCAAAGAGCAGCCGAAAAAGTAGCTGCTGATGCAAAGAAGAACAATTACAAAATTCCGGTCTGGAATAATGGTCGGATTGTATTTAAAATTCCTAGTGTTCCCACCGAACAAAAAGATGGACCTGACCACAAAAGCAGTGTCGATTATAGATAAATCGAAAACATAGGCGGCTTTTATACCAGCTTGTTTTGGGTGTTCCGGCTTGATTACGGTATAGCCGAACCGGAAATCGCGCCAATCCCGAGTGCAGATCACGGCTATCTATCCGCCCATACGATCCAATCCCTAAAAGTGCAGATAGTCTTTTTCATTATGCACTTTTATGTTTTGCCGCAGAGCCATTTTTTGATCGGAAAATTATTGCGAAAAATCGCGGTTACATTTTCATTGGGGCATGTAAAAGGGATTTGATCATTTCTTTAGGAACAATACTCACTGTCTGTATGCCCTTATTAAAAACGATGAAAATGTCGCCTCGTTCCAATTGTTGCTTTATCATGATGACATCATCAACCCGGCCGTTACCACGAATCAAAAAGCCGTTGACTTCGAGGAGTTCGACCCCGGGCTGCGCCGTCTCCAAATCCCTTTGCAGATCCCGCGAATTTTCGTCAGATGCCGTCCTTGGTATTTGATCCAAGGCCGAAAACAATATATTCATAGCGTTCTTCCCAAATCATCTCGCGGGTTTCAAAATGCGCGGCCACATATTGATATAAAAATCGCTCTTGACAATCATATCCTGACTCAAAAAGAATATGACAAAAATAAATGGAAGGTATAATCATGGATACCGAGCTTCAAAAAGTGGCGAATGTATGGCCGGGCATACGAAACATTTTTTCTGTTCCCCATAATAACAGAGAATACAACAAATTTATCCATCTTCTTGATGGGTTAGTTGATGAAGTCGGCGAGGATGAATCCCATCCGCTGGCTTCCTTGATGGAAACGATCGGCAGCCTTGTTGAAGCCTATGAATCCAGAAACCTGGCGGAAAACATAGGGGAACCGATTGTTGCACTAAAATACCTTATGAACGAGCATGGCCTCAAACAGAAAGATCTTATTGAAATTGGCTCCCAAGGGGTGGTATCGGAAATTTTTGCAGGAAAACGAAATCTGAATATCCGCCAGATAAAACTATTAAGTAAGCGGTTTAATGTTTCGCCGGCAGTATTTATGTAATCCAGTAATCGTATAGTGGGAGCCGGAATTCGCTACGGTACTGAAACTAGTGCGTGCTCTGGGACTTAAACTTCATGCCGAACCAGAAAGTGTCAAAAGCTCTCATTCTTGAGCCGGGCGGCCAAAATTATTCGTTCAACTCAAAGCAGTGACGATCCGCCGGTGCCTGATTCGCCGCCGTGATGCCGGCTTCCAACAGAAATTCAGGCCGGACTTTACTAAAAGAATACTTGTGAACTTAGTTGTCAGCACAAACGAAGTCGGCTTTTTAGTTTTCCCTAAACCCACCGCCTATGGCGGTGGACCCGGATAGGTTCTACCGATCCGGCGAGAAATGATATGGGTTCTTCCTCGGCAAAGCCCTGAATGATGGCGAAGAGGAAGAACGATGTAATATTTTAGAGTGCGGCGACGTGTCGCCGCTGTTAAAGCGCGGACGCGTCCGCGCATTCCAAATGAAATACCGTCGCATGCAACATTTCAGCAAGCGTTAAATGAACAGCGCAATCAATAAAATCAGCCCGAGTACTTCAATCCGCTCGGCCTTTTTCAAAAAGATGCTGTTGACGATCACCGGATCCTTTAAAAAAACCAAAGTTTTTCTCGATACCGTTTTTTCCTTTGAAAACGGTTTGCTGTTCATGGAAAAGGCCCTTTCGGTTTTCGATCGGGCCTTTTATGGGTGTTATGGAATGAAATACTTCGACTTTTCGACCGAAATCCGGTTTCGGTCACGTATAACAACTATGGTGTAAGATATTGCAGCGCCTTGGTGGCCACATCCGCCTTGGTGACCAACTCCTCGTGATCATAACTCCAAAAGCGGGTCACGAATGTCATACCGCTGATCGAATTCGCATCATGGGGCACACCGCCGTCACTATCGGTCCAGTAAATGGTCGACAAAAGAGTCCAACCGATGGAAAGCTCACCGGCAAAACCCCAGGCATCCCAGCCGTCCGCATCTCCGCCAATGGAGTAAATAGCGCCGCCATCCGCCATGGGACCAGGCGCGGGATACTGGACATTGAAGGTTCCTTGAACCCAGCTTGGTTTCAGATTTTCCACGGCCGCTTCCGCACCGATGAAGAACGCCACCCACTGGCCTTGATAGGCCAGCGGTGATCCTTTATGCGGAGTCCCCAGAGTGACCAGTCCGGCAACGGTATTGGGATTGTTGTAGATGTATCGCCGGGATACCAATCCCCCCATGCTGTGACCGATGATTTTAAATTTGGTGGACAACCCATAGGAAGCCTGCAGAAGACTCGTTTTGGTGCGCATCCGTGAGGCCTGGGTGGCAACGGAAGTATCCCCGGCGGTATAGTCGTTCTCTCCGCAGCAGATGAGCTTCCGGCCGTTGATCCAGCGCTCCCAGACCCGGGTGGAGGTGTTCGTATAAATCGCATACACATTACCGGATCCATATGTCTGGAGACATTTGTCTAAGAAACTGGTGCTCCATTGATACTTGTTGGTCAACCCGTGCACCAATACCAGATCATAAGCGGCAACATTGGTTGCAAAAACCAACAACAGCAAAACTCCCAGCAACCATCCCTTGCTTTTTCTCATATCGCTCCTCCTTCATGATGTTTTGATTTATTTCGACGATCCAATAGCGCTGTCGTCGCTTTCACCTCAATGTTCTAATGACATGCCGTGAAAAACGTTTTCGATCCGACCATAGGCCCTCCTCACCTGGTTTTCTACTTTTCAGAATAATTCATTCACAGGGAAGGCACAATTGGGGGAACGATAAATTACAAGGAGGAAAAACCTAATTCAGGAGTAGGAAAAAGGTCAAGCAGGTCTGATCATTCGATTTAAATGAGTTGATTACTGGTTATCATCGCAGCTATCGACGATATTCCGGATCATTTTCAAGTTAGAAGGCGGCAGGTCAAGGAATTCACAAGCAAAGCACAGGTGATCCAGCAAGGGATTTTTCAGAAGCCAGCGGACTTTCAATTTCCTTCCAATGAGGAAGGAAAGATCGATTTGGCTTTCAATATGGGTAAGTTTCAGTTCTTCATTTTCGAATAGGACATGGAGCATATCCTTGGTTGAAGCCAGGCCCAGACCGCCTTCACTCAAATTCAGAACAGTGACCGGGATCACGGCCTCCGGGTTTGAATTTTTCATGATGCTTGCGGCAACTGATTTTTTGGTGGAGAACAGCAAGCGTTTGTATTTTCTTTTTTCAACCAATTCGTACTGCATCAGGCCCCTCCTGTTACGATTTTTCTGATGGTCTCGGCATTGGCGGAAGAAAGATCCTTGAACTCGCAGCCGAAACAGACATGATCCAGCATGGACTCGTTCAGGAGCCAGCGGACCTGCATGGTGGTGCCGATCAGGAAGGAAAGATCCAGGCGACCTTCAAAGTAGATCAGTTTAAGCCATTCGTTTTTGGATAAGGTGTGGGAAGGGTTTTTGGCCGAAGCCAAACCAAGGCCGCCTTCACTGATGTTCAGGATCTTGGTCTGAATAACGGCCTTGGAAGCGGTATTTTTCATGACCCAGGCGTTGACGGTATCGGCCGCAGCGAGCAATAAGCGCTTGTATTTCCTTTTTTCAATTCCTCCCGCCTGCATGAGCCCTCCAATGGCTATGATCTTTTTCGGAAAAAAGAACATATGCCAACAGGCCGGGCGTGTCAAGGCATTCTCAATACGATACCACGGTAAATTTGTTCTATCGCGCTAAATTGTGCCCACAGGTGTTTTTGTCATTTGAAGATTCTTTTTGAGACACGGATTTCACGGATTAACACGGATTACAGACAGGGTGATATGAGCAACCCTGCTGCTGGATGGATAGCTGGTTTGGGAGTTAAAAAGTAAAAGCCTGTGAATGAATGACGGAAAAACGATATATGCTGTGCTATGCTTTTCATCCGTGTAATCCGCGCAATCCGTGTCGGAAAAATCTGTCGTTATGTAGTTTATCTTTTGTGAGAGATTGGGTATTGTCTCTGCCATCCAACTGCTCGGGGTCGGTATCGGTATCGGAATCGGTATCGAGTTTTTTATTTTTTTCCCCCCGCCCCTCCCAAAGGCGATTCGCCAATGGGACGGGTCGGAGTGTCCCGCCGGAGGGTAGGGGCGGTTCACGAACCGCCCCTACGGCAAGGCCATCGCGTTGGGCCTTAAGATCAGTAGGGGAAACGCGCTTGTTTTTCGTAGTTTATAGCACACCAGGAGTAGGGGATATTTTTTGCATGCGATTGCCCTGAAAACAATACCGGGAGATTATCTATTTTGAAATAAAACCCGCTTCCCGCGCGCGTTTGATCATTTCCGGCTCTTCCCAGGTCTTTTTCACGCCGAAATCCTCGGCAATGATGTTGGCGCCGATATAACCGCCACCCCCCAGGATCATGCCGCCGGGATAAACGCTGGCGCCGCAGACATAGTAGCCCTCAAGGGGGGTGTAGGTTCTGGAACAGGCATCATTGGGCCGGAAATAGCCCATCTGCAGGGGCAGGTAAGCGCCGTGCTTGAAGGAGCCCCGCACCATGTTTTTCAGTTTTTTTTCAATATAGGTGGGCGGGTAGGCCAGGGTATGCAAAGGCTCAAGATTGGGGGCATAGCGGCGCCAGGTTGCCAGGCATTGGGCGGCATAGTCATCCTTGATATGCTCCCAATCACAATCAAAGGGGACCAAACACTCCCAGCGCCCGGTATGGCAGTCTTCAAAGGCCTGCAACCGATCAAAGCAGGATGCGCAGGTAATATGGCCCAGGAGTTCGCCGGGTAGTTTCCCGTTTTCCAGTTCTTCCAGGTGGTCCAGAAGCTGGTCCGTATCCCGTATCCCGAGAAATGTGATCATGGCCCGGCCGGCATCCGTTTCCGTGGCCGCGGCCCGGTAGCGGGGCATCTCCCGCAAGGCGGCATGCACTCCGAAAAAAGTGATTTTTTCCCAATTCCAGCGCCGGGCGCTTTCCACC
The DNA here is from genome assembly GCA_020723325.1 of Desulfosudis oleivorans. Lineage (GTDB taxonomy): Bacteria > Desulfobacterota > Desulfobacteria > Desulfobacterales > SURF-7 > DYJD01. The sequence continues at coordinate 66,522 of DYJD01000003.1, forward strand.
ACATGTTCCGGCAGCTCGTCTTTGCCAAAAAAATCCAGAAAACTTTGTTTGGGGTCCAGGGTGGAGACCACGGCCTTGGCGTCGATTTCACTGCCGTCGGCAAGCACTACCCCCACGGCTTTGCCTCCGGCTGTTTTGACCCGCACAACCTCGCTGGTGTCCAGGATGGTGCCGCCGGCCTGGACCACGCTTTTATGCAGGGCGGAAGACAGCCGGTGGGAGCCGCCCACGCACAGGGCCGCATTGGTCATGCGAAAGACATACAGGGGGAAGAGGTAGCCGATGGCTTCCACGGGGGAAAGTCCCCACATGGTGAACAAGTTCAGCAGGGCCGCCTTGAGGGGTTCCTGGAAGTCATAGTGATTCAGGATTTCAAGGGGGGTCAGTTCGGCAATGGCATTGAAACGCCGACCCGTTTCATCACCGCTTTTTTCCAACAGCAGGAATTGATCCATGGCCGGGATGGGCGGCACATAGGTGAGGGGCATGAGGATTTTTTCAGAATAGGCTTTGAAGTCCGCGTACATGCATGCATATTTTTCGCCTTCCCGGGCGGAAAAGCGCCGGGAAATATGGGCGATGGTTTTGAGGGGATCGTGATATAGGATCAGGGGGGGCATATCTTCAGTCAAATAGGCAGCCTGAACTTCCGGAAAGATATAGCGTAATCCCCTGGACTTGAGATTCAGATCTGAAAAGGCCGGCATGACTTCCGCCATGAGATGGTATACGGCATGGGGGTTGAACTTGAATCCGCCAAATTCCAGGGTATCCAAACCGCCGCCGGTTTCGTGCCGCCGTTCCAGGAGGGCGGTCTTTAAACCGGTGCGGGCCAGATAGGCGGCACAGATCAAGCCATTGGGACCCGCGCCGATGATAACCACATCATAGTTTTGTTTCTTCATGAGGCGCTCCTTCTTTCTTTCCTGTTGATTCCCGGTTGGCAATTAGTTATTAACAATTGATTATTAACTATTAGAATTGCATTATTCTTTTCCAGCCGCCGGAATGCGCGCCGCGTTTTCCACATACCAGTTGAAGGCCTTGGCCTGCCACCAGGATTGATCCCGTACTCCCGCGTCTTCCGCCACTTCACAAGCGGTCATATAGCCGGAAGACAGCAGGGTGTTGCCGAATACATGCACGGAATTGGACAAATACAATTTGTCGATGAAGGTTCTGGAGCCGCCGCCCTTCAGCACGCCGGGGACCGGCCGATTTTCGTAAAACTGCTCCGGTATCATGCTGCCGCCGGCCCAGGTGCCCAGAACAGCCGAGGGATTGTTGCGGAACTGATCCAGGGGGGAATAGATGATACGTTCCTTGATATGGCCGGTAAAACCCGGGGCATGGCGCTCCCAGGCCCCATCGATTTCATCAGCCAAGGTGTATTTCAATTTGTCCCAGACTTCAAACCCGGCGGTAAGTGCTGCGCCTTTCCAGGCCGTCGGTTCCGGCGGCACATCCAGCCAGGTGTTGACCACGTGGCAACCCGCCGGGGCCTGGGATGGATCGGCCAGGGTGGGCACATACCAGTTCACGATGATTTCATCATGGATGGTTTTTCGGTGAATGCCTTGCATGATACCTTGCATGGACCGGGTGGTGTCGCCGCCGAAATAGCCCATAAAAGTTTTTTGGATGCCCGGATCGAATCCGGCGGAACGGAATTGCGGGGCCTGGTCCAGGGCATAATTGACCACAATGATGTTCTGGTTGTCATAGCAGAAGCCCTTGATGCGTCGAGCCAGGTCCACAGGAAGATGCTCTTCGCCCACCAGGCGGATGAAGGTGGGCACCACTGTCAGATTGCTGACGATGCGCCGGGCCGTGAAAATTTCATTGGGATAGACCGCATCTTCGGACAACACCACGGCCTCGGCGGTGTTGTTGCGCACCAGAATGCGTTTCACCGGGCAACAGGGCAGAATTGTAACACCATAGGAAAGGGCCGCCTTGACCAGAGCGTGGGTCAAACCATGGGAGCCGCCTTTGGCAGTATGCACCGGGAAAAGGGGGCCGGTGAAATTGCCGAATACAGCAGCCCCCAGAGTGCCCACCCGGGGATGGATGGGTGGGAACCCCGCCAGCCAGGACAAGGCCTGAATGGTGGTTTTGATATGTTCCGACTGATACATCAGATCCAGGATCTCGAATCCGTTCATTTTAAGCAGGTCTTCAAAGCGGGCGGCCAGGCCCAGGGAGCGAAGGAAGTCTTCGAACAGGGCGCCCAAGGCCCGTTCTTTTTCCAAAGCCGGAGCCGTGTAGATCCAGGTATGCATGGCCTCCATCAAGTCGGCCATGCGCGGCAGCATGAATGCCAGGGCTTTTTCAATCAGGGCTGCATCGGCCTGGGAATGTTTCTGCCAGTTCACCAGGGTGTCGGCCGGATTGTTGCCGATGAGCACATTGGTGCCGTCCGCAAAAGTCTTGCCAAAGGCATAGCGGGTGGCACGCCATTCCAAGCCGAATTTTTCCAGCTCCAGATCCGTCATGGCCGGACTCACGGCGCTGATCAGCCAGGTGGCGTGCAGATTGTGAAGAAAGCCGGGAATTCCGGGCTCGCTGGTATCGCAATGGGTGCCGCACTGTCCCCGGGCTTCCAGTACCAGGGTTTTCAGTCCGGCTTTGGCCAGATAGGCGGCACATGCCAAACCGTTGATGCCGCCGCCGATGATGATCACATCATAATCCGCCATGGCTTCTTCCTTTCTTGTTTTTAATGGTTCACCACCGCCGGGCGCCGGCCCGGTCTGCCGCCGCTCATCACCTGCTCGTAGGCGGTGTTGACGCGTTCTTCCAGATTCTCCCGGTCTTCAGCAGGGCTGGTGTCGCGTCTGAAAAGATCGAGGAAGTAGCGATGCAGATTGCGCACGATGAATTTCAGCATGGCAAAATGCAGAAACATTTGCATAAAGCCGGGCAGGTCGTCGGGTTGCAGGGTGATACGAAATTCCCAATTCACCGGCTCGCGCATGCGGCCGATGATGAACAAATCCCGGCTGCCGGGCTCTTTGACCAGTTTGTAATACCGGAAGTCCATCAACACTTCCGTCTTTCCCAGACCCCGTGACCACAATTTCATAAGGCCCCCATAATTATATTTATATGAATGATTTTAAACAAAATACATTAAAAAGTGTTAAGTTATACTTAACACTATCGCGACTGAATCTGCAAGTCAATTGTTTTTTTCGGGGTCGGGGTCGCTATCGGTATCGGGATCGAAAACAGCAGCGGGATAGACCCTGAAATCGAATAACTTCAGGCTTCATCCTGCGGTCTATATGCCAAGTAGTTACATGTGTATCAACATTTCGATACCGATACCGACCCCGACCCCGACCCCGATAACAAATGCCGACCATTCCCACCAATTCCTTGACAGTGCCGCTCCTTTGGGCTAAGTCTCGCCATAACCAAGATAAACATTTTCCGACGAATATGGCGATTTCACGCTGGGCTTAACTGCAGTCGGTGTTACCAATGATCCGCTACAACCAAAAGGAGGGGGGGTATGAGTTTTTCAGAGACAAGAACGGAGGTTTTTCAGGCCGACGCTAATACGAAACTGCTGGTATATGAATGGATTCCCGAAACAGAGCCCAAGGCGGTCATGATCGGCGTGCACGGCGGCCTGGCCCATGGCGGTGACTGGGTTACCCCTGCTCTCTATTTCAAGGAAAAAGGTTTCGCCACCTATGCCCCGGATCTGCGCTTTCACGGGACCTTTGACAAGCACAATCCGGGTGGGAAGGTTTTTTTCCATATCAATTCCTACGATGACTATGCCAAGGATCTCCATGCCTTTTGCGATTGGGTGCGCAAGCGCCATCCGGGCAAGCCGGTTTTCATCATCTCCCATTCCAACGGCGCGTTGATTTCCCTTTACTACGGGCTCACCCTGGGCAAACAGGCGGATATCAGCGGCTTCATCATTTCCTCACCCTGGCTGGTGAACCGCGTCAAGGTGCCGGGGATATTGAAAGCTATATCCAAGGTGATCGCCAAGGTGCACCCCACTTTTTCCATTGTGCCGCCCTCCCTGACCGACCAGCTCACCAGGGACGAAAAAATTACGGCCCGTCATCATCATGATGAGGAGATCGGTCTCCGGGGCAAAAAGGTTTCAGCCAAATTGGGCGTGGAAAGCGAAAAGACTCAGGCTTGGGTCTTGGAAAACCTGAAGCATTGGGAGAAATTCCCGCTCTTTGCCGTCATCGCCGGGAACGATCAGTTGGCTGATCCGGAAGCCTCCCACGCAGCCCTGAAAACCGTTTCCTCCAAACTGGTCACCATAGTGGTACACCCCAACAACTACCATGAAAATTTCAACGAAATCAACCGGGCCGATATCTTTGGGGCGATTTGGCAGTGGATGGAGAAGCTTTTGTAAAGAAGGTAAATAGGCTGAAGACTGAAGACTGGAAGTAAAAAATGATTACAAACCACCAGCCTTCAGCCTTCAGTCTTCAGCCTGCGTCTTATTTTAATTGAATTGGCATGGGCCGAAAGGCCTTCCACCCGGGCCAGGGTGATGATGTCGCCGGCCTCTTTTTGAAAGGCTGCGGCCGAATAGTGGATCAGGCTGGTCTTCTTGATGAAATGATCCACGGACAGGGCCGAGGAGAAGCGGGCGGTGCCGGCGGTAGGCAATACATGATTGGGGCCGGCAATGTAGTCACCCACCGGTTCGGGGGTATAATGGCCCATGAAGACCGCACCGGCATTGCGGATTTCGCCTACCACCGCAAAGGGATTTTCGATGAGCAGTTCCAGATGTTCCGGGGCGATGCGGTTGGCAAAATCGATGGCGGCGGCCATGTCTGCCACGAGAAAGATTCCGCTGTAGCGGGTAAGGGATTTTACGGCGATCTCCTTACGTTCCAGCAGGGCCAACTGGGCCTGAACCGCCGCAACCGTTTCCCCGGCAATCTTTTCCGAATCCGTGAGCAGGATGGCCGAGGCCAGGGGATCATGCTCGGCCTGGGAAAGCAGGTCCGCGGCAATGAATTCCGGGTTGGCCGAATCATCGGCGATGATTAAAATTTCGCTGGGACCGGCGATCATGTCGATTCCCACAGTACCGGCCACCATTTTTTTGGCCAGGGTGACATAGATGTTGCCGGGGCCCACAATCACATCCACCTTGCGTACCGTCTCGGTGCCGAAGGCCAGGGCTGCCACGGCCCAGGCGCTGCCGGCCTTGTAAATGGCATCAACACCGACCTTTTGGGCTGCCACCAACAAATGCGGGTCCACCTGCCCTTCACGGGTGGGCGGCGTGGTCATGGCCACATGCCGGACACCGGCGATCTTGGCCGGAATAGCGCCCATGAGGACCGAGGAGACCAGGGGGGTTTTGCCGCCCTGGGCGCCGGGAACATATAAGGCGGCCGCATCCACCGGATTCACCATCTGGCCCAGGAAGACCCCCGGCCGCGGGGTTTGAAAGCGGGAAAAGGAGCGCTGCTGCTGGTGAAAACTGTTGATCTGGTCAACGGCGCGCTCAAGTGCTTTCATGAAAGCGCGGTCCACTTTTTTGGCAGCGGCCTTGATTTCCTTTGCGCTGACCATCAGGTCCGCGGCTTTTAAATCCGGCGCGTCGAATTTGTTGGTGTATTTTATCAGGGCCGCATCGCCGTTCTTCTTCACGTCTGCCAGAATACGGGTAACAGCCTGGATATCCTGTTTTCGAAAGGCAACATCCCGTTTGGTAACGGCTGCCATCCTGGCCTGGGCTGCCTGGGAGGGGTATCTAAAAATTTTCAGCATTTAATCACCTTTTTTGGGAAAAAGCAAAGCCCGCATCCAACCGCGCAGGGTGTTGCCGGTAAGCATGGTGCGATCCAGCTCATCGATCTGACGGTCCAGGGAGGCCGGGTCGGAAAAGAAATGCTCGCGGGTGACGAAGGTTGCATCGGGGTCCAGGGGCTTGACCACCCTGGCCGGATTGCCGGCCGCCACTGTATTGGGCGGGATGTCGGAGACCACCACCGACCCGGCGCCGATGACGCTGTTGCGGCCGATGGTGACGCCTTTGCAGATGATGGCGCTGTCGCCCACCCAGACGTTTTCTTCCAGGATCACCGGCGCGTCGGGGCCCGGTTCGATGCGGTTGTAAAGGCCGTGCCAATCCGCGTCGGTTATATAGACATTGCCGGCCAGCATGCAATTGTTCTTGATCTCGATATGCCGGGCGGCGCCGATGCGCACTCCGGGACAGATCAGGCAATAGTCGCCGATACGGATGCCGGGAATATCGGTTTCGCCGGACCAGATGGATATTCTGACCTTATGTTCCGGCGTGGTGATGATGTTGGCAAAGGCGCCGATGCGGATGGGCGCGCCGAACAGAATCAGATTCCAGGGCTGGAGCACCGTAAAGCCGTCCCCCAGGTGTTCCAGTTGCGGCCGGATGAATCTGCGCACATAGAAGGTCTGGAAGCGCAGATAGGCTTTTTTCATGAAATAGGGGCGGTGGTCATAGCGCATGGGAAATCAAAATTTTCTATCTTCCTAATGACTATCTTACTTATGACTAACTTTGATGCATTCACTTTTTTTCCGTCATTCCCGCGCAGGCGGGAATCCAATTTTTTTCGAGTAGTTCTGGGCTCCCGCCTGCGCGGGAGTGACAGCGGTTGGGACTTTTTACGATTCCATTAACTTTCGTCCGGCAGCAAACCGTTGGTTTTCCAGAAGGCATGACTGAACAGATTCCCGGCCGGGGTCAGATTGTACAGGGCATCCGCGGCCATGAGCACCACGGCATTGGTCCAGGTGATTTTTTCTTCCGGCCAGATGACCATGTCCGGAAAGGTGAAGCCGCACCAGCAAGACCCGTCTTCATAACATTTATCCTGAATCCAACTGAACACAATGCTCGCCAGGCGGTAATTGCCCATGGCCGCCAAGGCCAGGACGAATTCAGACGTTTCAGCGATGGTGATCCAAGGCTGGTCGGAAACACAGCGTACCCCCAGCCCGTCCACCACGAATTTTTTCCAGTATTTGTCGATGCGTTTCTGGGCCTGCTCACCGCTGAGGGCCCCGCACAGGATGGGATAGAACCAGTCCATGGAAAAACGGGATTTGGTGACATTGAAAAGATGCGGCCGGCAGCGGATGGCTTCCCCCAGTTTCCCAAGGGCGGCTTCCCAATCCGGCTGGGCCAGGTTCAAAAGCCGGGCCAGGGCCAGGGCGCATTTGAGACTCATGTAAATGGAACTGGAACCGGTGAGCAGGGCCATGGGGTCCACTACCCCGGCCGGGCTCGTGGCCCAGTAAATTTCACCGCTGGGGGCTTGAAGACGCAAGGCATGCTGGATGGCCCGAAAGACCGTAGGCCACATTTGCTGCACAAACATGCGGTCATGGGTGATGAGATAGTGGTGGTAAACCCCCACGGCAATATAGGCAGTAAGGTTGGTGTCCACGGTTTTGTCTTCCGGCACTCCGTTTTTATAGGAGGAATACCAGCCGCCGTTGTCCAGTTGGTTGGCTGTCATCCATTGAAATCCCTGGCGGGCATTTTCCAGGTAACCGCCGATGGTGAGGCCCATAATGGATTCCACATGATCCCAAGGGTCGGTTTTGTCCCCGCGAAACCAGGGGATTTCACCGTTTTCAAACTGGGTTTTGGCAATCAGGGTCGCAACGGATTCAACATCAAGGGATAGACGCTGGGGGCTCTGGGAAATTTTAAAATCCATTATTTTACTGCCTTTCTCATCTGCTTGACCGGTCTTACACCCAAACGAAGCTTTATAAAGTCATCCTCTTTATCAAACTTGGGGCGAGTTGGCAAGAGGGGTATAAATCGAGTTCAGTAAATGAATATTTGGGAGTATGGTTCAGGAATGGGGGGCCGAACGCGGAACGCGGAACTCGAAACGTGGAATATTGAAGCGAAGTTGGTGGCGGGGATGATATCGGTATCGGGGGCATCGCGCCGGGCCGGGCTTGGTGGGTAATTGCCGTTTCCACCTGAAATCCCGGAAGGGCATGCGATTCCATTGCTGCTTTGATTTGACGCACTTGACTTAGATCAATGTCTTCGGGCTTGGAAAAGGGTACGCTCCAATCATAATCGAAGCAACCTGGATGAAAGGGGGATGGAAAAAATGAAAACACTGTCGGAACTCAAACAAAGACTTATGGAGTTGGAAGCCGAGATTGCTGAAACCAAACGGCGGTTGCCGGCCCATTCGGTCAAGCCGCCGGTCATGATGGATCTGCTTGCCCTGGAAGACGAATATGATATGGTTTCAAAGCAGATCAAAGGGCTGAGGTGAGAAGTGCAAAAGGCGGCGGTTTTTGAAAAAACCTATGGAGTGCCTGGCCATTGCCGGTACCTTTTTGGCCGGAAAGCTCATTGGTTCATAACAGCTCAATACCGACCTTGATTAAAGTAGCAGCCTGTTGGAAATATCGAAATTCGAATATCGAAATACGAAACAAATTCGAATTACCAAAATTCAAATAAAACAAAAACACTGGCAAACAATTCAGCCATTGAGCCGCTGCTTCTTGTTTTGGTTATTTGATCATTGAAATTTTGAATTTGTTTCGAGTTTCGAGTTTCGGATTTCGATATTCGAATTTAATTGTTATGACCACTAAAAAAGCCGCGTCTGTTATATCTGGCCGGCCAGGGATCTTTTCGCCGCAAGATAGGTCCGATAGCCACCACTCATGACCCGGGCCGTGAACCCGTTCTGGGTCAGAATCCGGTAAGCCAGGTAGGCGCGCATGCCCACGGCGCAGAAAAGGATATACCGTTTGGTTTTATCCAGGAGGTCCAATTGCCCGCGCAAGCGGTCCACGGGAATATGCACGGCGCCCTGGACAGCCCCGAATTCCGTGATTTCCTTCTTGGTGCGCAGGTCCATGAGCACATCCTGTTCAGGGTCCAGGCCGGCCAGGTCCTGCCAGTCGATTTTTTCCATATCGCCTTTCAGGATATTGGCAGCCACAAAGCCGGCCATGTTCACCGGGTCCTTGGCCGAGGAATAGGGCGGCGCATAGGCCAATTCCAGTTCCTCCAGGTCGAACACCGTAAGGCCCCCCCGGATGGCTGTGGCCAGCACGTCCATGCGTTTGTCCACACCGGCCGGGCCCACGATCTGGGCGCCCAGCAGTTTTCCGGTGCCGGGGGTGAAAAGCAGTTTAATAGCCATGGGAAAGGCCCCTGGATAATACAAGGCATGGGAGCCGGAATGGGTATAGCTGGCGATGTAAGGCCGGCCGGCATTCTTCAATGACTTCTCATTGGCGCCGGTGACGGCGGCGGTGAGTTCGAAGATTTTGACAATGGCGGTTCCCAGGGTGCCTTTGAAAGTGGCACGGCGGCCCAGGGCATTATCGGCGGCAATGCGGCCCTGTTTGTTGGCCGGCCCGGCCAGGGCCGTCAGGGTGGGTTGACCGAAGAGGAAATCCCGCACTTCCACGGCATCGCCCACGGCGTATATATGGGGGTCGCTGGTCTGCATGGCATCGTTGGTCTGAATGCCACCCCGTTTGCCCAGGGTCAGCCCGGCTTTTTGGGCAAGCGCGTTCTCCGGTTTGATGCCGATGGACAAAATGACCAGGTCGCACTCGATCTGCTTGCCCTTGGCTGTGGAAACCAGGAGTCGGCCGGCTTTTTCCTCAAAAGCGCGCACACCGTTGTCCAGTTCGCAGCCCACTCCTTTTTCCTGTAAATGCAGTTGCACCTGGGCGGCCATTTCCGGATCCAGGGGGGCCATAAGCTGATCCAGCATCTCCACAATGGTGACCTTGACTCCCCGTTGGACCAGGTTTTCGGCCATTTCCAGACCGATGAACCCCCCGCCCACAATCACGGCCGCTTGGGGGTGGTGGGTATCCACATGGGCTTTGATGCGGTCCGCGTCCGGGATGTTGCGCAGGCTGAAAATCCGAGGGTTGTCAATGCCCGGCAGGGGCGGCCGTACCGGTTCAGCCCCTGGGGAAAGAATCAGCTTGTCATAGGATTCATAATAGATTTCACCGGTAGCCAGGTTCTTGACTTGGACGCGTTTTGCCGCTGGTTCCACAGCCATTATCTCGGAACGGGTTCGAATATCCAGGCGATAGCGCAATCCAAAGGCTTCCGGGGTGGTGAGCAGCAAATCATCCCTATCTTTGATGGTGGCGCCGATATAATAGGGCAGGCCGCAGTTTGCAAAGGAAATATGCTCGCCCCGTTCAAACAGAATAATCTCGGCAAATTCATCCAGTCTGCGCGCGCGGGCGGCGGCGGTGGCCCCGCCGGCCACCCCGCCGACGATCACAAGCCTCAGGGGCATATCTCTGGTCTCCTCATCATAGCTACATGGGCAACAATTCGTCGCCGATCAGTCTGCAAGTGGACATCAAACGCAGAACCGCTTCCAGTTCTTCGCGGATCTCATCAAAATCTCTAATGATCATACAGTATTGTTTCATGATGAACCTCCTTTTGCATCGGTTTTTTTCATCACTACAAGCGCAACATAATACCCCTTGCCCAAAAATCAAGTTTTCGGTGAAATTGACTTTAACCTATAAACGATATACAGATGCGCAGATCGGAGCATCGCATTCCGGCAGGAAAAACCGGCCTTGATCATCGTTTCGTCCGTATCGCGGCTGGAAGCCGCTCCCACTACAGAGGATGGCCGAAACGATGACCAAGGCTGAAAAACCATTATTTCAAGAAGGGGCCATCATGCAGGATAGCTTGAAGGACAAGCAAATCGTTCTGGGGGTCTGCGGTGGCATCGCGGCGTATAAGAGTGTGGAACTGCTGCGCATGCTGGTGAAGCAAGGGGCCGAAGTGCGGGTGCTCATGACCCGCAACGCCCAGTCCTTTGTGGGCCCCCTCACCTTTGAAGCCCTATCCGGCCGGCCCGTGGGCCGCGACCTGTTCGATGATGCGGCCCAGGGTTCCATCCGGCACATTGAATGGGCCCGCAACGCCCATGCGGTGATCATTGCCCCGGCCACGGCCAATATGATCGGCAAACTGGCCGGCGGCATTGCCGACGACGCCCTGAGCACCTTCCTGCTGGCGGTTACAGCCCCCAGGTTGATCTGTCCGTCCATGAACACCCATATGTATGAAAACATGGCCGTGCAACGTAACCTGGATCAGTTGGAAGCGGACGGCTATCATATCATTGAACCTGCGGCCGGTGAACTGGCCTGCGGCGAAACCGGTCCCGGCCGACTTGCGGAACCCGCCTATATTGTGGACCGACTGTTTCACCATCTTTGTAAAAAAGACTGGAGCGGAATCCGGGTTCTGGTTACGGCCGGTCCAACCCGGGAAGCCATTGATCCGGTGCGTTATATCAGCAATCATTCCTCGGGCAAAATGGGCTACGCCGTGGCCCGGGCCGCGGAATACCGCGGGGCGGAAGTGACCCTGGTCTCCGGCCCCACCCGGCTTGCTCCGCCCTTTGGGGTCAAGACCGTGGATGTGGTTTCCGCCTGCGAGATGGCGGCGGCGGTGTTTGAACACGGGGCGGAAGCGGATCTGATCATCAAGGTGGCGGCGGTGGCCGATTACCGTCCCCAGACAGCGGCTGCCCATAAAATCAAGAAAAGCGCCGAGGAAATGAGCCTGCCCCTGGTGAAAAACATGGATATTCTTAAGGAACTGGGGGAACACAAGCGCGGCCGGGTGCTGGTGGGATTTGCGGCGGAAACCGATGACCTCACGGAATACGCCCTGGCCAAGCTGAAAGCCAAACACCTTGACATGATCGTGGGCAATCTAGTGGGATCGCCCTCTTCGGGCTTCGGGGCCGACACCAATCAGGTAACCCTATACCATGCCGACGGCACCCAGGAAGCCCTGCCCAACATGGCCAAGGAGACCGTGGCCCATGTACTGCTGGATCGTATTCACACCCGTTTTTTTGCAAAAAAGGTGGACCATGACTCTTGCTGAAGAAAAGCTGCTGGGGGTCCTGGATCAGGTAAAAGCCTACCTGTATGATCTTAAAGAGGCGGGTTGCAGCGGTCTGGATTGCAGCCCGGCAGTGCTGGAAAAAATGAAAGCCTGGGGCCGGCCCCCGGCCCTGCCCAGGGAAAGCCTTGAAGCCATCCGCCAGGACCTGGGCAACTGCCGGCGCTGCCGGTTGTGCGGCGGCCGCAGACAGATTGTTTTTGGCGCAGGCCCCCCGGGGGCTAAGCTGGTGATAGTGGGCCAAGCACCCGGTCTTGAAGAGGATGAGCATGGCGAACCCTTTGTGGGGCCCGGCGGTGAATTGCTGACCAACATTCTCAAGGCCATTTCCTTGACCCGGGCCGAGGTTTACCTCTGCCATGTGGTCAAATGCCGGCCTTTGGAAGACCGGCGGCCGGCCGAGGAGGAGATCCGCACCTGCCTGCCTTTCTTGAAGCGTCAATTGCGGGCCATCGGTCCGGCCTTTATCTGTACCCTGGGCACGGTTGCCACCCGGGCCGTATTGTCCACCACCCAATCCATTGCCATGGTGCGCGGGCAACTCCGGCCCTTGGATGAGGCCCTGGTCATGCCCACCTATCATCCGGATTTTCTGCTTAAAAATCCGGAAAAAAAGCGGGAGGTTTGGGAAGACATGAAAGCCTTGGCCCAGGCCATGGGGTTGACCTTGGCAGCCCGTTCCAAATAGGAGAGCTTCCAATTAATTATTGACTTTTTCAAGTCCGGCGGTTTACATAACTACATTTTAAATTTATCGTTTTGCGGACAGCGGAAGTTCAGCAGCTTCCGCTGATACTTTTTTTATCTGTTTTAACAAGCTTTCAGAAGATTCGCATTCAGGAAAGGAGCAAGGTTGTTATGGCGGAAGAGAAAAAGGCCAAAGAGAAACCATATGAAAAGATGACTGCCAAGGAACTCCGGGAAGTGGCCTTGGGATTGCCCGGGATCGCCGGTGTGCATGGGATGAACAAGGACGAATTGGTCAGCGCCATTAAAAAGGCCAAGGGAATCAAGGAAGAAGAAGGGGCTAAAAAAGACTCTTCCGTGCGGGAATTGAAACAAAAAATCAAGCTGCTGAAAACCAAGCGCAACGGCGCTCTTACGGCGGATGATGCCAAACAGGCCACCACCCTGAGACGCCGCATCAGCCGTCTGAAGAAAAGATGCCGGCGGGCAGCCTAATGTATTTGCGCCCATGAGCCCGGCTTTTATAGATAACACGCTGGATACGGGTGGGCCGGCAAAGGGCGGGACAGCACGGATCCGTCCGGGCAGGATCGCTTTTGATATCGACGGGGTCGTGGCCGATACCATGTCCCTTTTCATCGACATTGCCCGGACGGAATATCGCATCGACTGGATCCAATACGAGGATATCACCAGCTATAAGCTGGAAGATGCGGTGGGCATTGAGGAATCCATCATCAGCGCCATTATTCGCAAACTGCTGGATGGCGATTATCATACCCCCTTGCGGCCCATCAGCGGGGCGCCGGAAGTGCTTTCGCGTTTGGCCCGCGCCCGGACCCCGGTGCTGTTTGTCACTGCCCGGCCCTATCTGGGGCCGATTGAGACCTGGCTGGCGGAAACCGTTCCCCTGGATGCGGCCTTTATGGAAGTGGTCGCCACCGGTTCCTTTGACGCCAAAACCGAGGTGCTGTTGGAAAGGGGCATCACCCATTTTGTGGAAGACCGGCTGGAAACCTGTTACGGGCTGGAGGCGGCGGGCATCACGCCCATCCTGTTCAAGCAGCCCTGGAACCGGCGCCGGCACAATTTCACGGAAGTCGGGTCGTGGCGTGAGCTGGAAACCCTGATTGAATTTGAATGACGTCGCCAACCGTCAAAGCATTGATCGCGCTGTTCATTGAAGCCCTGGCATCGGAAAAGGGCTATAGCGCCAACACCGGTCGCGCCTATGCCGTGGATTTGGCCGAATTTCTCGCATTTCTCAGTCACGGCGGCCGGGAAGAGCAGGCGGAACGTGAGGAACAACTGCAGCCGGAAGAAATCGATGCCTTGCAGATTCGCGCGTTTCTCGGTTTTCTGTATAAAAAGGGCCATCGGAAATCATCCATCGGCCGGAAACTGTCGGCCCTGCGCTCCTTTTTCAGGTTTCTGATGAAATTGAATGTACTGGAGCGCAACCCGGCCGAAGAGCTCATGACTCCCAAGCAGGAAAAGCCGATTCCCGCCTTTTTGAGCGTGGATGACATGTTTCGCCTGCTGGATTCCATGGAGACCGAAACCCTGGCCGGCAAGCGCAACCGGGCCATTTTCGAAACCATGTATTCCAGCGGCATCCGGGTTTCGGAATTGACCGGCTTGAATATGGCGGACATTGATGGGCAGCGTCTGACCCTGCGGGTGAAGGGCAAGGGCAACAAGCAGCGCCTGGTACCCATGGGCCGCAAGGCTTGGGAAGCAATCGAGGGTTATCTCCTTCAATTGCGGCTGGAAACCGGTTATTCGCCGGAGGGGCAGGAGCCGGTATTTGTCAACCGGCAAAAGGGGCGGCTCACCACCCGCTCGGTGCAGCGCATCTTGGAAAAAATGGTGGCCCTTTGCGGGCTGCCGGTGCCGATTTCGCCCCACGGCTTGCGGCATACCTTTGCCACCCATATGCTGGATGCCGGGGCGGACCTGCGGGTGGTGCAGGAATTGTTGGGGCATCGAAGTCTTTCGACCACCCAGAAATACACCCATGTGACCATGGCCAAATTGATGGAAACCTATGATCGCGCCCATCCGCGGAAGTAAAAGTGAAGGACATGACGAGTTTTCACGGCACAACGGTTTTAGCGGTAAGACGGAACGGGAAAACAGTCCTGGCCGGCGACGGTCAGGTCACCCTGGACAAGACCATTATCAAACACAAAGCCCGTAAAGTCCGGCGGATTTTCAACGACAAGATCATCGTGGGTTTTGCCGGCGCCACGGCCGACGCCCTGAACCTGTTCGAACGTTTGGAAAAAAAACTGGAGCGCTACAACGGCAACCTTACCCGGGCCGCGGTGGAGCTGGCCGGGGACTGGCGCACGGACAAGTATCTCAGGCGCCTGGAGGCCATCCTGATCGCGGCGGATGCGGCCCAGATGTTTTTGATTTCCGGCAACGGCGACGTGATTGAACCGGACGAGGGGTATATCGCCATCGGTTCCGGCAGCGTGGCGGCCCAGGCTGCGGCGGCGGCCTTGCTGGAGCATACGGACCTGTCCGCCCTGGAGATCGTTGAGACCGCCATGAAGATCGCCGCCTCCTTGTGTATTTACACCAATGCGGCCGTCACCATTGAAACGATTTAAGGAAAGCCCATGACAGATTTAAAGCCTGCTGAAATCGTATTGGAACTGGATAAATACATCATCGGTCAGCAGCGCGCCAAGCGCTCGGTGGCCATTGCCCTGCGCAATCGCTGGCGCAGGCAGAAGGTGGAAGCGGAGCTGCGGGATGAGATCGCTCCCAAGAACATCATTCTCATCGGGCCCACCGGCGTGGGCAAGACCGAGATTGCCAGACGCCTGGCCAAATTGACGGATTCGCCGTTTTATAAAGTGGAAGCCTCCAAGTTTACCGAAGTGGGCTATGTGGGGCGGGACGTGGAGTCCATGGTCCGGGACCTTTTGGAAATGACCGTCAACCAGCTCAAATCCAAGGCCCAGGAAGCGGTGCAGGACAAGGCCCGCCAGATGGCCGAAGAGCGCATGCTGGATTTGCTGCTGCCCAAGACTCAAAACCCGAAAACCACCAAGACCGAGGACGGCCGCGAGGCGCCCTTGGAACTGGTGACCGACAGCAGTACGGAAATCCGTTCCACCCGGGAAAAGCTGCGCCAGATGCTGCGCAACGGCAAGCTGGACAGCCGCTTTGTGGATTTGGATGTGACTGACCGCTCCATGCCCATGGTGGAGATTTTTTCCAGCGCCGGCATGGAGGAACTGGGGGTGAACCTGAAAGACATGTTCGGCAGCCTGCTGCCCCGCAACACCAAGCGGCGCAAGTTCAAGGTGCCCGAGGCCATGGAGATTCTGATTCAGGAGGAAGCCAAGGGTTTGGTGGACATGGACCTGGTGGTCAAGACCGCCATTGAAAAGGTGGAGCAGTCCGGGATCATTTTCCTGGACGAGATCGACAAGATCGTGGCCAAAGACGGCGGCGGTCACGGCCCGGATGTTTCCCGGGAGGGGGTTCAGCGGGATCTTTTGCCCATTGTGGAAGGCAGTGCGGTCACCACCAAATACGGCCAGGTCAAGACCGATCACATCCTGTTCATCGCCTCCGGCGCTTTTCATGCTTGCCGGCCTTCGGATTTGATTCCCGAGCTCCAGGGCCGCTTTCCCATCCGGGTGGAACTGGACGCCCTGGGGGCCGCGGAATTCGTACGCATCCTGACGGAACCGCGCAATGCCTTGATCCTCCAATATCTGGCCTTGCTGCGCACCGAAGGCGTGGAAGTGGTTTTTGAGGATGAGGCCGTGACCGCCATTGCCCGGGTGGCGGAGGAAGTCAACAGCCGCACGGAGAATATCGGGGCCCGCCGGCTGCACACCCTGATGGAAAAATTGCTGGAGGATGCCTTGTTCGACGCCCCGGATCTGACGCCCAAACGCCTGGTCATCGACGCCGCTTACGTGGAGCGCAAGCTCAAGGATATCCAAGCCAACGACGACTTGAGCCGGTTCATTTTATAGTGAGGAAAAACTATGGTTGTTGAAAATTGTATCGAGCAGCCCAATGTGGCCGACATTTTGGTGGAATCCCTGCCTTATATCCAGAAGTTTTACGGCAAGACCATCGTGGTGAAATACGGCGGGCATGCCATGGTGGATGAGCAGCTTAAAAAGGATTTCACCCGGGATGTGACCTTGCTGAAATATATCGGCGTCAATCCCGTGGTGGTGCATGGGGGCGGGCCCCAGATCAACACGGTGCTGGACCAGATGGGGATCTGTTCCAAATTCGTGCGGGGCATGCGCTTGACGGATGAACCCACCATGGATGTGGTGGAGATGGTGCTGGGGGGCAAACTCAACAAAGCCATTGTGGCCCAGATCAACCAGGCCGGCGGCAAGGCCGTGGGCTTGAGCGGCAAGGACGGGGCCCTGATCCAGGCCCGCAAGATGCACATCGTGTATCAGCCGGACGCGGACAAGCCGCCGGAGATCATCGATCCGGGCCTGGTGGGGGAAGTGACGGAGATCAATCCGGAAATCATTCATACCCTGACCGCCAAAGGGTTCATCCCCATCATCGCGCCAGTGGGTACGGGCAAGGACGGCGAGACTTACAATATCAATGCCGATCTGGTGGCGGCCCATATCGCCGGCGCCATTTCCGCGGCCAGACTGGTGTTTTTGACGGATGTGGACGGGGTCATGGATCGAGAGGGCGAGCTGATCACCTCCATCGAAGCCGAAACCATCCGGCGCATGGTGGCGGACGGCACCATTACCGGCGGCATGATCCCCAAGATCGAATACGCCATGGCGGCCATCAATCAGGGGATCGAAAAGGTGCATATCATCAACGGCACCCGGCGCCATTCCCTGCTGCTGGAATTGTTTACGGATAAAGGCATCGGAACGGAGGTGACGGCATGACGGCCAATCTCATCAAGCAAGCGGATAAAGTCCTGGCAGGCACCTATGGCCGCTTTCCCATTGTATTGAAAAAGGGCCAGGGCTGCAGGGTGGAAGATAACGACGGCAAATCCTATCTGGATTTTGTGGCCGGCATCGCGGTCTGCAACCTGGGTCATGCCCATCCGGCGGTGATCAAGGCCCTGATGGACCAAGCCCAGGAATTGTTCCACGTCTCCAACCTGTACTATACCGTGCCCCAGGTGGAGCTGGCAACTTTTTTGACTACCCATAGTTTTGCCGACCGGGTGTTTTTCTGCAACAGCGGGGCCGAGGCCAACGAGGCGGCCATCAAACTGGCCCGCAAGTACTTCAGCAGCAGGGGTGAAGACCGCTTCCGCATCATTGCCATGGAAAAGTCCTTTCACGGCCGCACCATGGGGACCTTGTCGGCCACCGGGCAGAAGAAAATCCAGGCCGGCTATGAACCGGTTTTGCCGGGTTTTGACTTTGCGCCTTTCAACGATATCGAAGCCCTGCGCCAGGCCATTACCCCCCTGACCTGCGCCGTGATGCTGGAACCGGTGCAAGGGGAGGGGGGCCTGCGCTGTCCCAGACCCGGCTATTTAAGAAAAGTCCGGGAGCTTTGCGATGAAAAGGATCTGCTCCTGATTTATGATGAGATCCAGACCGGTATCGGCCGCACCGGCAAACTTTTTGCGTACGAGCATGAAAATGTGGAGCCGGACATCATGACCCTGGCCAAGGCCCTGGGCAACGGTTTGCCCATCGGCGCCATGCTGGCCAGGGAAAGCGTGGCCTCGGCTTTTACGCCGGGCTCCCATGCCTCCACCTTCGGCGGCACGCCCATCATCACCGCCGCGGCCCTGGCCACCCTGAAAACCATCATGGCCGAGGGGCTGGTGCAGCGCGCCTGGGAAACCGGGCAGTATTTCCGGAAAAGGTTGGAATGGCTTAAAAGCGAGCATGAGGTAGTGGAAGAAGTGCGCGGGATCGGCCTGCTTTTGGGTATCAAACTGAAATGCGCCGGCGCCGAAGTGGTGAAAGCCTGCATGCAAAAAGGCTTTTTGATCAATTGCGTCCAGGATCATATTTTGCGGTTCATTCCGCCCTTGATCATCACCCGGGAAGATATTGACGCGCTGATTGGTTGTTTGGATGAAGTGTTGGGTACTGAAAAGTGAGGCTATTTTGAAAAAAGATATTTTAACTTTGTTTGATCTGGAAAAAGCGGATTTTGAATTGCTTTTTCAGGAAGCCGCGGAATTGAAAGCCCGGCGCAAAATGGGCATTGTGGAGCATGTGCTGGCCGGCAAGTCCCTGGGCCTGATTTTTGAAAAACCCTCCACCCGCACCCGCATCTCCTTTGAGACCGCCATGATTCAGTTGGGCGGCACGCCCATCTTCATCAGCGCCAATGATACCCAGATCGTGCGCAACGAGCCGGTCATGGATACGGCCCGGGTCTTGTCCCGCTTTATCGACGGCATTGCCATCCGCACCTTTTCCCAGGATCTTTTGGAAGGCTTCGCCGAGTTTTCCACCATCCCGGTGATCAATGCCTTGACAGATATGTATCATCCCTGTCAGATCCTGAGCGATCTGATGACCGTGATCGAATGCAAAGGCGGGTATGACGGTGTCAAGATCGCCTGGGTGGGGGACGGCAACAATGTGGCCCATTCCTGGATCAATGCGGCCACCGTGCTGGGTTTCGGCCTGACCCTGGCTTGCCCGGAAGGCTATGAGCCCAATAAAACGGTTTTGGAAAAGGCCCGGGCCAAGGGCGGCACCCACATCAAGATCACCCAGGACCCGGCGGAAGCAGTGCGGGATGCGGATGTGATCTATACGGATGTATGGGCCAGCATGGGCCAGGAGCGTGAGCAGAATCTCCGCAAGAAGGTGTTCCAGCCCTATCAAGTGAACTCCGCCCTGTTGGAGAAAGCCCCCAAGGAGGTCGTCATCATGCACTGTCTGCCGGCCCACCGGGGCGAGGAAATCAGCGACAAGGTCCTGGAAGGGCCCCGCTCGGTGGTCTGGGACCAGGCCGAAAACAAGCTGCATATGCACAAGGCCATTCTGAAAGTGTTGTTGACCAGAAAGGAGTAAAAACCGTGTCTGATATTAAAAAAGTAGTACTGGCGTATTCCGGCGGCCTGGATACCTCCGTGATTCTGAAATGGCTGGCGGAAACCTATCAATGTGAAGTGATCGCCTTCTCCGCCGATATCGGCCAGGAGGAGGAGCTGGCCAGCATCAAAGAAAAAGCTCTTAAAACCGGCGCCTCCAAGGTATACGTGGATGATCTTCAGGAAGTCTTTGTGCGGGACTATGTGTTTCCGGCCTTTCGGGCCAATGCCATTTATGAAGGCCAGTATCTGTTGGGCACCTCCATAGCCCGCCCCCTGATCGCCAAACGCCAGATGGAAATCGCGGCCGCGGAAGGCGCCGACGCCGTCAGCCACGGCGCCACCGGCAAAGGCAATGACCAGGTGCGCTTTGAACTGACCTATATGGCCCATGATCCCCATATCCGCATCATCGCCCCCTGGCGGGAATGGAATTTGAATTCCCGTTCGGATCTCATGGAATTCGCCGCCAAGCACGGCATTCCCGTGCCCACCACGCCCAAAAAGCCTTACAGCAGCGACCGCAATTTGCTGCATATCAGCTATGAGGGCGGCATTCTGGAAGATCCCTGGAGCGCCCCGCCCGAGGACATGTTCACCCTGACAGTCTCCCCCCAGGCAGCGCCGGATCAACCGGAAATCATCGAGATCACCTATCACCAGGGGGACCCCACGGCGGTGAACGGCAAAAACCTGTCGCCGGCCGCATTGCTCAAGGAGTTGAATCGGCTGGGCGGCCGCCACGGCATCGGCCGGGCCGATATTGTGGAAAATCGTTTCGTGGGCATGAAGTCCCGGGGAGTGTATGAAACTCCGGGCGGCACCATCCTGCGCGCCGCCCACATGGCCATGGAATCCATCACCATGGACCGGGAAGTGCTGCATCTGCGGGATTCCCTGATCCCCCAATACGCCCGGATCATCTACTACGGTTTCTGGTTCTCGCCGGAGATGAAATTGCTTCAAAGCATGATGGATCAGGCCCAGCAGAATGTCAGCGGCGTGGTCCGGCTGGAACTTTATAAAGGCAATGTGCGCGTGCTGGGACGCAAGTCGGAGCGCTCCCTATACAGCGCCGATCATGCCACGTTTGAGCGTGATCAGGTCTATCGCCAGAAGGACGCGGAAGGTTTCATCCGGCTGAATGCCCTGCGTCTTCGAATCCAAAAATTGATGAGCAAATGAGGCAGGCATGAAAGAAAAACCATGGGCCGGCAGATTTTCGGAAAAGACCGATACCAGCGTGGAGGCCTTCACTTCTTCCATTCAAGTGGACAAACGCCTGTATGTCCATGATATTGAGGGCAGCAGCGCCCATGCGCGCATGCTGGCCAAGGCCGGCATCATCACGGACGACGATGCCGCGGCCCTGATTCAAGGTTTGGGAGAGATCAAACGGGAAATCGAACGGGGCAAATTTGTCTTTGACGACAAGTTGGAAGACATCCACATGCATGTGGAAAGCGCCCTGACCCAAAAGCTGCCCAAGATCGCGGCCAAGCTGCACACGGCCCGCAGCCGCAACGATCAGGTGGCGGTGGACGTGCGCCTGTATCTGAAGGAACAGATCCAACTGATTATAGGTCATTTGAAAAGTTTCCGGCGGGTGATCGTCAAGCTGGCCAAGGCCAACCTGGAAGTGATCATGCCTGGTTATACCCATTTGCAGCGCGCCCAGCCGGTGCTTTTGTCCCACCATCTCATGGCTTATTATGAGATGTTCAGCCGGGATGCGGAGCGGTTCAAGGATGGCCTGAAGCGCGTGGATGTGAACCCCCTGGGGAGTGCGGCCCTGGCCGGCACCACTTATCCCATTGAGCGGGAATTCACCACCGAGCAGCTCCATTTTGCCCGGATGTCCGGCAACAGCATCGACGCGGTGTCCGACCGGGATTTCATCATGGAATTCCTGGCCGCGGCCAGCATCTGCATGGTGCATTTTTCGCGCATGTCCGAGGAATTGATCCTATGGTCCTCATCGGAATTCGCTTTCATTGAATTGCCGGATGCCTTTGCCACGGGCAGCAGCATCATGCCCCAGAAGAAAAATCCGGATGTGCCCGAGCTGATCCGGGGGAAAACCGGCCGGGTCTTCGGCAACCTCATGGCCTTGTTGACCATCATGAAAGCCCTGCCCCTGGCCTACAACCGGGATATGCAGGAAGACAAGGAGCCGTTGTTCGATACCGTGGATACGCTCAAGGCCTGTCTGGAGATCAGTATCAAGATGCTGCCGAAAATCACTGTTAAAGCAGAGCGGATGGCCCAGGCGGCACAGGGCGGTTTTTTAAACGCCACGGATCTGGCCGACTACCTGGTCACCAAAGGCCTGCCTTTTCGCGATGCCCATGGCTGCGCCGGCAAGGCCGTGGGTTATGCCCTGGGCTGCGGCAAAGAACTGCACGAGCTCAGCCTGGAGGAAATGCGCACCTTTTCCAACTTGATCGGTGAGGATGTTTTTCCATTCCTGACGCTGGAAAAAATGATCGAGCGGCGCAAGTCCCATGGGGGCACGGCCGGGAGGAATGTGGCGGCGGCTGTTAAGGCGGCGGAAAAGGCACTCAGTGAAACTGAATCGTAAGAACTATATATGGTTATTGTTTTGATCACAAATAACTAAGCTCGAATGTCGAAATCCGAAATTCGAAACAAATTCGAAATTTTAATGACAAAATTACCCAAACAGCAAACCTTGGTTCAATGGCTTGATTATTTACCGAGGCGTTTTTTTTTGAATTTTAGTAATTCGAATTTGTTTCGTATTTCGATATTCGAATTTCGGATTTTCCTGGCGGGCTGAAGCGATGATCGAAGCCAATCGAGCCATAAAAGTTATCTGTTTATCCATTACCGGTCTTTTACTAGTGCAGGGCTTTGTGGCTTGCGGCAAGAAGGGGCCGCCGGTGGCGCCCCAGGGGTTGAAATTGCAGGCGGTTACGGATTTGCGGGCCGAGGTTGCGGGTTGCGAGGCGGTTTTGCGCTGGACCATTCCACGGGGCGGGGATAATGCGGCCCTGCTTGGGTTTGACCTGCAGCGGGCCGAGCAGGACCCGGCCGGGACGGGGTGCCCGGATTGTCCGCTGACTTTCCGGCCGGCCGGCCGGATTGATATAAAGGCCGGCACCCATGGCCAGCCTGAACAAATGGCTTATCGAATAAAAGGAACTTGCGGCTTTCGCTATTTTTATAAAGTCGCGGGTTTTGCGGACCGGGATGTGCATAGTCCGGATTCCAATGTGGTGCGGTTTGAGCTGGGAAGGCCCCATGAAGAATAGGGAAGTTGCCTATATCTCCTTCGGCTCCAACATGGGGGACCGGGAAAAGAATTGCCGCCTGGGTATTGAAATGCTGGCTTGCGTAAGCGATGTTGAAGTCAAGGCCCGCTCCAAGTTGTACCAGACCTCGCCGGTGGATTTTCAGGACCAGGATTGGTTTGTCAACGGAGCTTTAAAGCTGGAAACCGCTTTGCCGCCTTTGGAATTGCTGGTGATCCTGAAAAATATTGAGCGGTCCGCCGGCCGGGAAAAAGCGCCGGTAAAGTTCGGGCCGCGCATACTGGATATGGATATCGTGCTGTACGGCCGACACATCGTGAATTCTGAGGAACTGATCATTCCCCATCCACGCATGCATAAAAGAGGCTTTGTACTCCAACCACTTTGTGATATAGATCCGAATATTGTGCATCCGCTCATGCAAAAAAGCGTGCGTTATTTGCTGGATCATTTACATGACGAGAGTCAGAAAGTCTGGGCCTATCCATGTTCCGCTTCATCCTGATCATTGCCCTTGCCTATCTCGGGTTTAAGGTTTATAAGGCCTGGCGCGCCATTCAGGCCGGCGGCCGGCGGGCCATGGAAGGCAGCAGTGCTGCCGGCCGCATTGATGATATCATGGTGAAGGACCCTAATTGCCAGGTGTATTTTCCCAAGCGTAAAGGCATTGCCATGACGGTCAATGGGGAAGAGCTGTATTTTTGCAGTGAGCAGTGCCGGGATCAGTATCGGGCGAAACAATCGCCGTAATCATTATTTTGCAGGAGGTTTGATTCCATGAAATTTTTTATCGACACGGCCAATATCAACGAAATCAAGGAAGCCCACCGCATGGGGATGGTGGACGGCGTCACCACCAATCCTTCATTGATTGCCAAGGAAGGCGGTGACTTTGAAAGCATTATCAAAGAGATCTGCCAAATCGTTGACGGCCCCATCAGCGCCGAGGTGATCAGCCTGGAAACCGACGGGATGGTCAAAGAGGCCCGTAAACTGGCTAAAATCCATGCGAACATCGTTGTTAAAGTCCCCATGACCGTGGATGGAATCAAGGCCACGCGCATCTTATTCGAAGAAGAAATCAAGACCAATGTCACCCTGGTTTTTTCGCCCTTGCAGGCCCTGATGGCGGCCAAGGCCGGCGCCACCTATGTCAGTCCCTTTGTGGGCCGCCTGGATGACTTGTCCCAGGAAGGAATGGTATTGGTGGAGCAGATCATCCAGATTTTCGACAACTATGCCTATGAAACCGAAGTGATCGTGGCCAGCGTGCGCAATCCCCTGCACATTCTGGAAGCTGCCATGATGGGTGCGGATATTGCCACGATTCCTTTCAACGTCCTGAGTCGTCTGGCCAGCCATCCCATGACCGACAAAGGCATTGAGGCCTTTTTATCCGATTGGAAAAAGGCCAAAAAATAGGTTGCACATTTTTCCGGACAGACCGGCTTACGGGGTTACATGCACATGTCACAGTGGGAACGTCTTCAAAAAAAAATCAGTGATCCTAATTTTCTGACGCTATTCCGCATGGCCAGCAGTTTTTTTATCATGCTGTTGTTG
The DNA here is from genome assembly GCA_020723325.1 of Desulfosudis oleivorans. GTDB lineage: Bacteria > Desulfobacterota > Desulfobacteria > Desulfobacterales > SURF-7 > DYJD01. The sequence continues at coordinate 91,048 of DYJD01000003.1, forward strand.
CTCTGGCCCAATAAGGCGACCACTTTTGCGTCGGCCTTGTTGTTCAGCATAGCGTCCATTACTGATTATCTGGATGGTTATTTTGCCAGACGGGATGGTTTGACCTCCAATTTCGGCAAGGCCATGGATCCGCTGGCGGATAAATTGATCGTTTCCACGGCCCTGATCATGATGACTTCCCATGGGTGGGTGCCGGGCTGGATGACCTGCACCATCATCGGCCGGGAAATTGCCGTGACCGGCCTGCGCAACGTGATCGCCGAGCACGGCGAGGACATTGCCGCATCCAATTTGGGCAAATATAAAACCGGCTTTCAGATCGCGTCTATTATTCCGCTATTATTGAATTATTCATATTTCGGCCTGAATTTTCACGCCATCGGGATGGTGCTGTTGTGGGGGGCCCTGGTGTACACCCTCTGGTCCGGGGCGGACTATTTTTTCCGGTTCAGACGACTTTTGGAAAAATGATCGATTTACTATTGACAAGCGCACTTCAACAGGTTAGAAGGGGTGCTTGTTGAGCGGGAATAACTCAGTGGTAGAGTGCAACCTTGCCAAGGTTGAAGTCGCGGGTTCAAATCCCGTTTCCCGCTCCATTTTTTTTTTAACGGGCGGCATAGCCAAGTGGTAAGGCATCGGTCTGCAAAACCGACACTCTCCGGTTCAAATCCGGATGCCGCCTCCAGGTAGAATGGAAAGGCCTGCAAGTTGCTAACTTGCGGGCCTTTTGTATATTGGAAGTACTGGCAGCCCGTTGTGTTGGTGGAAAATCCGAAATACGAATATCGAAATACGAAACAAATTCGAATTACAAAAATTCAAATAGAAAATCATTGGCAAAAAGTCGGACCGTGGCAACTGGTTTTTGTTTTGGTCATTGACATTTTGAATTTGTTTCGGATTTCGGATTTCGATATTCGTATTTTACTAGTTGTGGCTAATACCATGGTGTAACCAGATTTTCAGGGGGAAAAATGTCGAACCTCACCATTGCCTTCCTTTACAATGTCCGGCATCAATATCCGGACCCCAGCCGGCCCGCCACCCAGCTCGAAACCGATTTTGATGACCCGGAAACCATCGAAGCCATGGTGGCGCATCTGCGCCGGTGCGGCTATACCGTCATTCCCATAGAGGCCGGCCCGGAGGCGTATTTACAACTTTATGAACAGCGCGCCCGCATCGACCTGGGGTTCAACTACTCCATGGGCCTGTACGGCAGTGCCCGCTATGCCCAACTGCCGGCCATGCTGGAGATGTTGCGGTTGCCCTACACCGGCTCCGATCCCCTGACCCAGGCCCTGGTCATGAACAAGGCGCGCATGCAGGAAGTTCTTGCGGCCCATGGCGTTGCCGTGCTGCCCTCCCAGGTCTTTCAGGACGGAGCAGAGCCCTTGCAGAAAGGTCTTGCCTTCCCCCTGATCGTCAAGCCATTGGCCCAGGGATCATCTGCCGGCATCACCGCCGAAAGCATTGTGCATGATCCAAGCCGGTTGGCCAAGCAGGTCCGGCACGTGATCGCCACTTTCGGGGAACCGGCCCTGGTTCAGCCTTTTTTGGACGGCCGGGAATTTTCCATCCCCATGCTGGGAAATCCCCCTGAAATTTTTCCGGCCATTGAGCCGGATTTTGCGCGGTTGCCCAAGGAATATGTGCCCATAGACTCCCTGGAAGTGAAATGGATTTTCGAGGAGCAGAGCGAAGCCCATCATCTGGTGTGTCCGGCCCAATTGGACGAGCCCCTAAAGCAAAAGCTCCACAACCTGGTGCTGGCAGCCTGGAAGGCCCTGGGAATCCGGGATCTATGCCGCATCGACCTGCGTTGCGATAGCAACGGCAATCCTTACGTGATCGATGTCAACTCCCCGCCGGGGCTGATCCCGCCGGAAAGGTCCATGACTTCTTACTTTCCGCTGTCCGCAAGGTCGGCAGGGATCGGTTATGAAGAACTGCTGATCAAAATAGTGGAAAGCGCTTTGTCCCGATACAGATTCCCATACTAAAACAGTCAACTTTCTAATTTCTTGACGGAATATACCGAAAGGTGGTAGACACCTTTTTTTGTTTGATCTTCTGGCAACCCCAAGCCCTCATAAAGGGAAAAGGAAGCAGATATGGATTTATATGAATTGGTACGCGGGCCACTGGCCGTTGCTGCTTTTGCGGTCTTGATTCTGGGCAGCTTGTATCGCGCGTTGAGTATGATCAAGGTCGGGAAAAAAGCCAAAATGCTGTATCCCCAGGCGAGTATCAGTGGCGGACTGCGCTCGATTTTGCATCATCTGCTGCCGTTTGGGGCGAGTTACATGCGTGCCAGGACTGTGTTCACGGTCATCACCTTTCTCTTTCACATGGCTGTCATCATTCTCCCGATTTTTCTAATGTCCCATATTGTTTTGTGGTTCGAGTCATTTGGGTTCCTGTGGTGGGAGCTTTCCAAACCCGCTGCCGACACCATGACCGCGGTTGTGGTTATTGCTTGCCTGTTTTTTATCGGGCGTCGCTTGTTTGTAAGCGAAGTAAGACAAGTGAGCAGTGCATCGGAGTATTTGTTACCCATTCTGATTCTGATTGTATTCCTCACCGGCTTTTGTGCATCCCATCAGTGGGGGCCTTACCGCCCCATGCTGATTTTTCATATTGCCACCAGTGAAATACTGATCGCGCTGATCCCCTTTTCAAGACTCATGCACATGCTCTTTTTCCCATTCTCAAGGGCATATATGGGCGCCGAGCACAGCAGGGTTTTGGGTGCAAAGGACTGGTAAACATTGCCGGGAAACGGCAAGAGAAGGATTCAACGATGTCGTTTTTTAACCGAAAATTCAAATTCATCGGCTGGAGTCTGCTTTGCCTGCTGCTGCAGACGGGAACTGCATTTGCCCAGGAGGAAAATTATGTGCTGGCCCATCAAGATGTATTCGGCAAAATGCAGCGGCCGGCTGTTCATTTTCCCCATGCCGCGCATGAGGAAGCCTTGTCTGATGAAGGCTGCGGCGCATGTCATCATGTTTTCGACGAGCAGGTCAAAAAGCTGGTATACACTGAAGGTGAGGAACAGGAATGTAAAACCTGCCACGGTTTGAAACCGGCCGGAACCTCACCGGCCTTGCGGGAAGCTTATCACAAAAGCTGTACCGGCTGCCATCGCCTGAAAAAAAAGAATATCGAAAAGAGCGGGCCGACCACCTGCGGTGAATGTCATCCTAAAAAGTAGTTCAGCATAAGGAGCAAAGAAAGTGGCTTCACACGGCGCAAGCACCCTTGATATGAATCTGAATCCGGCCCAGGCCGTGGATTCGCTGCAAAAAATATATCGTAAATACACCAGCCGCAAATTTTTTGCCATGCTGCAGGCCTGTGTCCATTGCGGCCTGTGCGCGGAGGCCTGCCATTATTATTGCTCGGAAAAAAAATCGGATTTCATTCCAGCCAATCGCATCAAGCGTCTTGCGGCTGTGATCAACGAGTATTTTCATCCCCTGAAAAGCAAACTGCCTTTTTTTACTCCTGGCAATCCTTTGACCAATCCCAAATTTGATGGACTGTATAAAGCCGCCTTTGAAAACTGCACCTTGTGCGGCAAATGCGCCCTTATCTGTCCCATGGGCATTAACACCGGCGAAATTATGTATTTGGCCCGGGCTCTGCTTTTCGGCCTGGGCCGGATCCCTTCGGGGCTGATCGGGCCGGTGCAGACCACGCTCACCACCGGCAATTATCTCGGCCTGTCCGGGGAGGATTTTATTGAAACCGTGGAGTGGATCGCCGAGGAAATGGCCGAGGACATGGGCGCGGGCTTCACCATCCCCATTGATAAGGAACAGCCCCAGGTATTGTACATCCCCCATCCCCTGACCCTGCGGGATCTGCCTTTTCTGTTGATGAGCGAGCTGAAGATATTGGCGGCGGCCGGTGAGGACTACACCCTTTCCACCCATGATTTTGACGTGGTCAACTATGCCTTTTACCAAGGGAGTAAAGAGAACGCCTTTCAAATTGCCAATACTACCCTGCAAGCCCGGGAAAAGCTCCAGGCCAAATCCATTGCCCTTGCACCTTGCGGCCACGGTTACCGGATTCTACGTTGGGAAGTGGAAAAGATGCTGGGGGAAAAGCATAACTTCCCGATTTACTCCCTGGTGGAGTTGATCGATCGCTATATCCAAGACGGCCGCTTGAAGTTGGAAAAAGACAAATTTGAAGGCCCCATCACCTATCATGATCCCTGCAACATCGCCCGCCGGGGTGGGATCATTCAGCAGCCCCGCAACGTCATCAAAGCCTTGACATCCAATTTTGTGGAGATGGAGCCCTACGGCGTGCATAATTTCTGTTGCGGTGGCGGCGGCGGGCTGGCCTCCACCGCGGATTTCGGTAAAATCAGGGCCACCATGGGCAAGGCCAAGGCTGAACAAATCCGCAAAACCGGTGCCAAGATCGTGGTCACCGGCTGCTTCAACTGCAAGACCCAGATCCGCGATATCGGCCAGAACTACGATTTGGGTATCGAAGTCAAAAGTATCGTGGAGGTTGTGGCTGATTCTATTAGATAAGGGGTCTACACTTTTCACACTTTTCCGAATATTTGTCGAAAGTGTAGCGCTGATCGCTCCTTTCCGCTGTTATCAAGTTGCCGACAATAACAACACCTAAAACAATTAAGATCCATTTCACCATATGATTATCGCTCTCTTGGCCGGCGATTTCAATAAAACAATTTCCTCCTCCGGACTTGGGACTCCCTGCATTATTTTCCTCATAATTGGTTTCAGTGGGATTCGATATATTCACAGTCCATAATGCCGCATGCATTAGACCCGAGGAAATAGTGCTATTTCCTATTATCTGACCGTTATCGTTAACGGCAATAGCATCGCTGCTATTGCCGCCTAGGGTGCCTAGGTCAATCATTCCGTCAGTCTCTGTCCAACTAAAGGCATGCATCTCGCTAGAGGCGGTCAAAATATGTCCAACTACTTGGCCATGACTGTTGATGGCATAGGCAAGGCTTTCATTTCCGCCCAGGGCGCCCAGGTCCACCATCCCACCTTCTGCTGTCCATTTGAATGCATGCGTTTCTTCTGAAGCGGTAGTGCTTGCCCCCACGACCTGGCCGCTATCATTAATGTCAAATGCCCAGCTTTTTTCCCCGCCCAGAGTGCCCAGATCCTTCATCCCGCCGGTCTCTGTCCAAATAAAGGCATGTTCGGCTCCATGCTCTGTTTTGCTTTTTCCAACTACTTGGCCGGAGTTGTTAATGGCGTATGGCAAGGTCCCACATAGAGAGTCTAATCCGAGAGAGCCGAGGTGAACAATTCCTCTATCCGCCGTCCAACTGAAGCCGACAGAGCAAAAATTTCTTGGTTCTGTTGGAAAGCCGTCCCCTCGAGTCGATCCTACCACTTGGCCATGATTGTTAACGGCCGTGGCGTAGCCCCCATAGATATCCAGGTCAACCATGCCGCTGTTTTTTGTCCATGTGAAGGCATGTCTATAACCTGAAGATAGAAAACTCGTACCGACGACTTGGCCATAATCGTTAACGGCATAGGCAGAGCTTTGTAGCCCGCCCAAAGTGCCGAGGTCAAGCATTCCTCCTTCGGCCGTCCAACTGAAGGCGCGCTCAAGTCCGGAGGCGAGAGCACTTACCCCAACAATCTGGCCTGAATTATTGATGGAGGTTCCAGAACTCCTGCTTTGTTTCCCTCTTTCACCCGATATGCCAAGGTCTACTATTCCTCCTTCGGCTGTCCAAGTGAAGGCGTGGACATCAGGTCCCTCCGACTCACATTTACCGATGATCTGGCCGAGATTGTTGATGGATAAGGCGCTGCTGCCTTGTTCGCCCATGGTGCCGAGATCGATCATCCCTCCCGCGGCCGTCCAAACGAAGGCGTGAAAATCTCCTGATTTAGTGGAACTCGAGCCAATTATCTGGCCTATGTTGTTGACGGCATCGGCAAAGCTCTTGCTTCCACCTATGGTACCGAGATCAATCATTCCAGTCTCGGCCGTCCAACTGAATGCGTGCTCCTCTCCTGATGAAGCAAGACTATATCCTACGACCTGACCGTGGTCGTTAATGGCCGTAGCATAGCTAGTATTTCCACCCAGCGTGCCGAGATCAATCATCCCTCCTGCAGCCGTCCAGCTAAAGGCATGATGATCTCCTGAGGAGGTTTGACTCGACCCAACGACTTGGCCTAAATCATTTACGGAATTGGCCCAGCTTGAGCCCCCCAAGGTGCCGAGGTCAATCATACCGCCTTCGACGGTCCAGCTAAAGGCATGCATCTCTGTAAGGGAAACACCGCTGACTCCCACTACTTGACCGCGGTTGTTGACGGCATAAGCAATACTCGGACTTAAACCCAGGGTACCTATGTCAATCATTCCATCCTTGGCCGTCCAACTGAATGCGTGTTCCTCTCCTGATGCGGTATAACTTTCTCCCACGACTTGGCCGAGATCGTTGATATCCCAGACTGCGATTGGGTAGCCTCCCAAGCTTCCGATGTCGACCATTCCATCACCGGCTGTCCAACTAAATGCGTGCTCCTCTTCTGATGAAGCAAGACTATGTCCTGCGACTTGGCCGTGGTTGTTAATGGCCGTAGCATAGCTACTATTTCCACCTAGCGTGCCGAGATCAATCATCCCTTCTGCGGCCGTCCAACTGAAGGCGTGATTATCTCCTGAGGAGGTCTTACTCCACCCAACGATTTGGCCCAGATCGTTTATGGCAGCGACGGCGCCCTCTTTCCCCAATAATTTATTGAGGTCGACGATTCCCCCGGCGGCTGTCCAACTGAAGGCTCGAATTCGACTGGTTGATGGAAATAAAGTCGCACTCTCTCCAACGACCTGCCCTTGCTGGTTTATAGCAGAAGCTGTACTATAATACCCGCCGAGTGTGCCGATATCGATTATTACAACCTTTACATCTGCGCCTGCCCTTGTTGACAGAAGCAACAGCAATATGATTTGGAACAGTGTAAAATTACCAATCTTTGCCATATTCTCACCATGTAATGATAGTAGACCCTATCTGTAAAAATTAAAAATTCAAGATACTTGTTTGGCAAATTGATTTTCAGGCAATGTTTTTGTTACTTTTTGAACCATCTGGATAATGCTGTCCCGGAATTCCCGGTATTGCGGCTCTGATAGATCACCGGTCAAAACCCATTCCAAGGCATAATTGAAGCCCAAATAATCATAGGTATAATCCCCGAACTCCGTGCGCAGGTAGTCGATGGCCTTGCGGCAGAAAAAGGCAAGACAAATAGGACTTTTGTGAGTACCCAGCCGGCAGCCTGTGAAGGGATCATGGTATTCACAGGGTGAGACCGCATTTTGCCGGTCCTGGTCCTGGGGCTTTCCGTAGCGTTTTTCCCTTTCCTCCCGCAGGCGTTCAAAAGCCGGATGGGGCAGATCATATAGGCAATAATACTTGTCCCGGCAGCAGGCGGCCACAGGCCGGCCCTGGCTTTTTTCCAGTTCGCTCTTAATACACTTGGAATAACAGTAGTCAAAAACGGCAAAAAATCCGTTGAGCAGGTTTTCCAGCTCCAGATAACGTGTCAGGTTGGTTTCGGCGGAATTCATATAAAGGCCGCTCGGCGCTCCGGTCTGAAAATTGCACAGCCGGTTGTGAATGCTTGCGGTATCATTCCGGCCGAATAATCACACTGGGCCGGATCTGTCAACCGATAAAAGTTTTTTTTGCTTTCTATTTTGTAAAAAAGAGGTCTTGATAGACATTTCGGTCATCCTCGATTGTGGGAGCGGCTTCCAGCAGCGATTCGGCCGAAATCATGATCACCGGCAAAGCAGGATCTGGACAAACTGCTTCGCACCGCTCAACTGGTCGAGGCCGATAAAACCGTCCTGATCTCCTATACCCGGACGGAAATCGACGGCGGGAAAATCCTTGTCACCCATTTGACCGGCATATTGGAACGTTTGAAAGAAACGCGGGGGGGAATAGCCAGCCTGGGAATCCCTGAAATAATGCTGTATATTGTAATATTTTAATTGACAAACAACTATATATTGTGGTAATGAGCCCGGCAAGATCATAACAAGCTGCCTTGAAACACACAAATCAGCGGGTGCCCTTATGCCACAGGAAACGGAAAAGCGTTTTGTTGTTGAGCGTAGGTCGGGTAAGGAGCGGCGTTCCAATCCATCTTCTGAAGCATGTGATGATCAGGTCCGCGTATCCCTTCCGGCGATACGGACAGATAATAGACCTGTCAGTAGTCGCTATCGCTCCGTCATCCATAAAGCCGTTGATCGGATGATTCAGCATGACATTGAGCGCATCAAGCAGGATGCGTGCGATGTTTTGTAAGGGGTAATATACTGGGCAGAATTAAATCCCCAGTCATTGCCAAATATTTACCGCCTGGATCTGAAGCAGGGTAAGCATAAAACCAGGAAGATGGTGCGCCTGGTGGAAGACGGCTTTTTCATGAATGCGGAGAATACGGAAGCCGCGTCCATGACGGCATTCGATTATTTCCGATTGGAAGGAAGATGTATTCGACATCCTGCCCTACGATGAGCTTGGCCGCTTCAAGCGTCGGCTGATCCCTTTTATCACCTGGGAACCGCTGCCCATCCTTAAACCCAACAGATGGAAGAAATATTGACACGTTTGGGCCGATTTTTATAAAAGACCTATCAACGCAAAATACAAGGAACGTGTTATCCAAGGAAAAGCAAGATGGACCATCCGGATTATTATCAGATGTTAGGGGTTTCCCAGGAGGCGACGGCCAAGCAAATCAAGGATGCTTATCGCGAGCTGGCCTTTCAGTTTCACCCGGACCGCAACAAGGGGGATGCGGCGGCTGCGGAAAAAATGAAGCAGCTCAACGAAGCCTATGCCGTGCTGTCCAATCCCCGCAAAAGGGGCGAATACGACGGCTTGCGGCGGCAGTACGGTTCCGATGGGGCTTACGGCCGTTTCCGCAACCAATATACGGAGCAGGATATTTTTTCCGGCACGGATTTTAACAGCATTTTTGATGAACTGGCGCGGACTTTCGGCTTGCGGGGCTTTGATGAAATCTTTAAGGATCTGTATCATACCCAGGGCCGGACTTTTCAATTCAAAAGGCCGGGCTTATCCGGCAAAGGTTTCTTTTTTTTCGGAGCCTTTGGCATGGGGGGACCGTTTGCATTGCTTAATGCCGGCCGCCTGGCCGGTTTCATGCGGCCGCTGCTGGGCGGATTGGGGAATCTGCTGCTTCCCAAGGCCGGCCGGGATCTTTTCGACACCATCGAGATCAGCCCGGACATGGCGGTCCAGGGCGGGCCGTATGCCTATTACCATGCCTGGCAGTCCAAGAAGCTGGTGGTGAAAATCCCGCCGGGAGTGAAACATGGTCAGAAGATCAGGCTGGCAGGCATGGGGGCGCCGCCACAGGAGGGCGGTAAAACCGGCGACTTGTATCTGCGGGTGGTGTTGCGGCGTTCGCTTTTGGAAAAAATCTGGAAAAAAATTACGAATTAGGAATTATGAATACCGTTGCAAAAAAGGTGGTGGTGCGGTTTGCGCCCAGCCCCACGGGGTATCTGCATATCGGCGGGGCGCGGACGGCGATTTTCAACTGGCTGTATGCCAAAAAGACCGGCGGCAAGTTCATTTTGCGCATTGAGGATACGGATGCGGAGCGCTCTTCCAAGGATTCGGTCCAGGGCATTTTGGACGGCATGCGCTGGCTGGGCCTTGACTGGGACGAGGGACCCAACTTCCAGAGCGAATTCACGGCGGACCATCTGACGGCAGCCGGCAAACTCCTGGCAAGCGGCCATGCCTATAAATGCTTTTGCACCCAGGAAGTCCTGGAGCAAAAACGCACGGCAGCCCGGGATGCCAAGGCGACTTTTGTTTATGACGGCCTTTGCCGCGATCTGTCCCCGGAAGAAACGGCTGCCAAGGAAGTCGCCGGTTTGCCCTATACCATCCGTTTGAAAGTGCCGCGGCAGCCGGGGGCAGTGGTTTTTGAAGATGCGGTATATGGGGTGATCGAAAAGAAATTCCAGGACATCGAGGATTTTGTCATCGTACGCTCCAACGGCCGGCCCCTGTATGTGCTTTCCAATGCCGTGGACGATATCCGTGACGGCATCACCCATGTGATCCGGGGACAGGACGGGCTGGCCAATACCCCCAAGCAGATTCTGCTGTACCAGGCCCTGGGGGCTCCGCTGCCCGTTTTTGCCCACATGTCTTTGGCCCTGGACCCACAGAAAGCCAAAATTTCCAAGCGCAAGCATGGTGAGCCGGTGGCCATCCATTTCTACCGGGAAAAGGGCTTTCTGCCTTGGGCCCTTATCAATTTTCTGGTGCTGCTGGGCTGGTCCACGCCGGACAACCGCGAGATCTTTTCGGAAACGGAATTGATCGCGGCCTTTTCTTTTGTCGGCATCAGCCGCAACAACCCGGTGATGGACCTGCGCCAGGATGACCCCAAATTCATCACCGATCCCAAAGCGGTCAGCATCAATGCCCATTATCTGCGCACCCTGCCCAAGGAGGAAATTGCTGGACATGTCCGCACCCAATTGGAAAAAAGCGGTTTATGGCAAGCCGATTTTGCAGAAGGACGGGCGGACTGGTTCAGGGAAACCGTGGATCTGATCCGCGGCCGGTTTCAGCTTTTGACGGATTTTGTCACCTTGGGACGGGCCTATTTTTCCGATGAATTCGCCCTGGATCCAAAGGCCCTTGAAAAATATGTCTTGGCCCATTGGGAACTCAAAACCCGGTTGCCGGAACTAGGCCAGCGCGTGGCCGCCCTTGCGCCCTTCACCGCCGGGACCCTGGAACAGGCCCTGCGGGAAGCGGCAGCGGATTTCAGCCTGAAATTGGGCATCCTGGTAAACGCCGTGCGGGTGGTGGTGACCGGTCATCCCGTGGGACCGGAATTCCTGGAATGTCTGCTGTGCATCGGACAGGAAAAAACAGCGCAGCGCCTGGATAAGGCCCAGGGGCTATGGAATTAGCCGGCCGTGTTTGACTCCGGCAGGCTCGAAGTCTGCAAAACAAACCGATCGATCACCTGGAAAACCTGGTCCCGGCTGATGGGTTTGGTGATCCAGGCGTTCATGCCGGCTTCCACGGCTGCATGGGCCTCGGTCGACAGTGTCGGATCTGCCATGCCGACAATCGGGATCCGGCCGAAACCGTTTCCCCGTATGATTCTCGTGGCCGAATAGCCATCTGTAACCGGCATGTTCAGATCCATGAGGATCATGTCGAATCCCTTGGGGTAATCCATGAGGGCCTCCAGTGCCTTGGAGCCGCTGTCGACGGTCTGGACCTGGTAGCCGCCTTTGCGTAATAGATCAGAGGCGGCTTTGCTTTGGGCCGGCGCCGCCGCCAACAGGATGCGCACGCCCTGTTTGCGCTCTTCCCGGATGGAATGGCGCGTGGTGATCTTGCTGCCCCTGGTTGTTTTCCCCCTGCTTGGGTTTGCCATGATACGCTCCAGCATTTGAAATACTTTTTCCTGCTGAATGGGTATTCCGACAAAGCCGTCAAAACCGGCTTCCAGGCACTTTCCGGCATCAATGGCCGCAGAAACGGCCACCATGGGCAGATCCGCGTAGGGTCCGGGGGTGTTGCGGATGGTTCTGCAAACCTCATAGCCGCTCATATCCGGCAGTTGAATATCGCAAAGGCAGATATCCGGGAAAAATTTGGTGCTTGGTCCGGCGGCAAGCATAGCCAGCGTTTCCCTTCCGCCGGCGGCAACACGGATTTCCATTCCGGCGGAACCCAGCATCAATTCCAGGATCTGACGGTTGGACGGAACGCTGTCGATGATCAGCACTTTGCGCTGGGCAAGGGAAATCGCGGCAAGGCGGTTTGATGGGGCTTGCGCCACCTTGTCGAACCAGACGCTGAAAAAAAAGGTGCTGCCGACGCCCACACGGCTTTCCAGCCGGATATCCCCTTGCATGAGGTCGGCGATCTGCTTGCAGATGGAAAGCCCCAAGCCGGTGCCGCCGAATTTGCGGGTCATGGACCCGTCCACCTGTTGAAAGGGCTCAAACACCTGGGCGAGTTTGTCCGCAGGAATGCCGATGCCGGTATCCCGGACACTGGCGAGCAGCCTGATCCTTTCCGGCGTTTCTTCCGCAACTTCCAAAGCCAATTCAATTTCGCCCTGCAAGGTGAATTTGGCGGCGTTGGACATGAGGTTGACAAGGACCCGGCGAAAGCGGCCGGGATCACCCAAAACTTTGGCCGGAACCTGGTCCGCCATGCGGCATTTGACGGCAACCGGCTTGGAAAGCAGTCGCGGTCGGCTGAGCTCGCAGACATCATAGATCAGAAGTTCAGGGTCGAATTCAATGGATTCCAGTTTCATGCCCCGGGATTCGATTTTGGAGAAATCCAGGATGTCGTTCAGCAAGGTGAGCAGGGCCATGCCGCTGAGGTAAATGGTGTCCAGATAGTCTGTTTGAACAGAATCCAGATTGGTTTCCCGCAACAATTGGGTGAATCCGATCACGCCATTCATGGGTGTCCGGATTTCATGACTGATATTGGCCAGAAAATGATTTTTCGCAATATTGGCTGTTTGGGCCTGATTGGCCATTTCCCGGGCTTTTTCAATGGCCTCTTCCAGTTCCTGATTGACCTTGAGCAGTTCCCGGTTGGCCTGTTCGGCGGCGATCTTGGCTTCCTCCAGGGCTTTGGCCGCGTGATCCCGTTCCCTGAAAAGCTCGTCCACATCTTTTTTGATCAGCTCAATGGCGTCGTAAATGGGGCTGAAGGGATGATTTTCTTCCACCCGTTTGACAGTGTCGCTGAAACCGTCGATGGTCCAGTTGATGCTGCCCACAAATTGGAGCAAGTCATCCATTTCCCTCTCAAACCCACTGAATGAACCCGTAGCCTCGGTAGAAGACGGTGTGACCGCATGGGCAAGGGGCTGTGGCTGGAATATTTTGTTGATGCGACCAAGGGCAGCCTGAAAGGTTTTTTCGTTGGTTATCGGAAAGTGCGTGAAGGATTTATAAACATTAATGGCTGAATTGAGAAGGCGGTTGGCCCCATAAATCGCAAAGAGCTGGAAGGGATTTTGTTGATACCAGGCCTTGAGCCAGCGGAAATACAACCGGCGTGCTTGGCGGTCGGCCCCTTTCAGCTCGGTCAGGTCCACGAGAAAGGCATAAGGTTGCCGGCATATACCGGCAGCATGCAAAATTCGTTCATGCAGGTCAAAGAGCTGGGTTGTATGCGCTGCTTCCATGTGCCCCTTATAAAAGGCATGGAGTATGTTTTGATTGAGGATTTCGCAGCGACAGGAAAAGCCTTCCAGATTCAAGATGCAATCCTGCGGCAAGGTTTTTTCGGTCTGAGGCGGAGAAGCCGGCGCCTGCCAATCGCTCAGATATTCCAGGGCACGCTGAATGGCGCTTTGATAGTCCTTTACGATCACGATGGGAAATGGGGAGTGAAACAGTTTTTTGCCCACATTCATGGCCAGTCTTACAGCCGTTGGCGCTTCAAAGCCGATGAAACCGATGATACGTTCCCGGTCCGCTTCCATGCCCCTCCGAAAACAATCCCGGGCGCTTTTGGGGGGTGTCTGGATGCCGGAATAATCCCGTAACTCAAAGTACATTTCATGGGGTTCCAAAACCGCATTCAGCACCTTGGCTTTTTCGACAAAAAGGCGTTCCATGCTTTTTCCAGTGGCCCGGCCTTTTGAGCTGGAAATCAAAATGCGTTCCCCGATGATTTTAAAGGTGACCGAATAGTCGTCGCCCAAATCAATATGGGTCCATTCCGGTTTGGACAAGATCGCAAGACCGCTGAAGGGGCATTCTGCATAGCCCGGATCAAATCCGCTAAAATCGGGTTTCCGGTTCATCAATTTTTTTCTCCAAGGGGCTGGAAGGGGTGGCCTTGATTTCGGATAATATAACGATAAGGGATAAATGACAAGAGGTTCCGGAAATGGGTGCGAGGAAAAGAACGAATGCACTTCCTGCTTTCTTTTTATAAGCGAAAATGCTATTATATCAAAAAGATTTACGAAGATTGTTTCAAGATTCATTGTCTGCACGTCAACCCCCGAGATTATTTTGAACCAAAAGGGAAATCAACGCCATGTTTGCCATTATTGGAATTGTCGTCGTAATTGGGATGATTATAGCCGGGTACCTGATGGAACATGGAAATTTGCATGTTCTGTTGCAGCCTGCCGAACTTGTCATTATCGGCGGTGCGGCCCTGGGCTCGTTCCTGATCGCCAATCCTAAAAAAATCGCCATCGGATCATTAAAAAAAATCGGCAAGGTTTTTACCGCCAAAACCAAGTCAAAGGAAGCCTATTTGGAGGTGCTGCTGCTGTTTAATGAACTGCTGGTGCTGGCGCGCAAGGATGGATTGCTGAGCTTGGAGGAGCACATCAACAATCCGGACAAAAGCAAAATTCTCGAAAAATATCCAAACATAATCAAGCATAATGAAGTATTAGATTTTATCTGCGACAATTTCAAGATTTACATTGCCACATCCCCGGAACCGCATATTTTTGAAAATTTGATGGAAATCGATCTGGAAGCCCTGCATAGGGATGAAGAGGCCTATCCCAAGGCCGTCACCACCGTGGCGGATTCCCTGCCGGGCCTTGGAATCGTCGCGGCGGTGCTGGGGGTGGTCATCACCATGGGCAAGATCAATGAACCGCCGGAAGTCCTGGGCCACAGCATCGGCGCGGCCCTGGTGGGAACTTTTTTGGGAATTCTGGGGTGCTATGGTTTTTTGGGACCCATAGCCACCCATCTGGAGCATCTGAACCACGACAATGCCATTATCTTTAATGTAATCAAAACCGCCCTGGTGGCCTTCTCCCACAATTGGCATCCATCCCTGGTGGTGGAGGCGGCCAGACGGGCCATCCCCGAGCATGAAAGACCATCGTTCGCTGAATTGGAAGGAGCCATAAAAGGTGCAAAAAAGTGAAAAAAGCGTCATCATCAAGAAGGTCAAGAAAGGCGGGCATGGCGGGCATCATGGCGGGAGCTGGAAGGTGGCCTATGCCGATTTTGTCACGGCCATGATGGCCTTTTTTTTGCTGATGTGGCTTATCTCCGCAGCCTCCCAAGAGCAAAAAGAACATCTGGCCGGCTATTTCAAGGAATTCAGCCTGTTTGATTACAAAGGCGTGTCCGATGCCCCGGGCATGACCGAACAGGCGCCGCCGGAACACCAGAGCGCCACCATCGGTGACACTGCCAGCGATGAAGAGATTGTCGAGATGCTGAACAAGCATATTGAAGAAAAATTGGAGGATCTGAAAGACCAGATCACTGTGGAATCATCGGATCAGGGGGTACGCATTGAAGCCACCCACAAGGAGAACAAGGCCCTGTTCGATTCCGGCAGTACCATCCCCACTGCGGTGGGGCAGAAAATCCTGTCGGAAATCGGGTTGGGAATCAAAGACCTGAAAAACAAAATCGCCATCGAAGGGCATACCGATGCCGTGCAATACAGCGGCGAACAATATACCAATTGGGAGCTTTCCACGGACCGGGCCTCCACGGCCAGACGTGTCTTGACCCAGAGCGGCGTGAATCCCGAGCGCATCGAGCGGGTCTCGGGCTATGCATCTTCCAAGCTGTTGAACAAGACTGATCCCAAGGACCCCAAAAACCGCAGAATCAGCATCATGCTGTTCAACGAGAGCGCCAAAACCCACGAGTAGAGAGGGCGGCACGGGTAGGGGCGGTTCGCGAACCGCCCCTACGTTATTCCGGTCAATTCAAACACCTCGGTTTCTTCCGCCTTGCCCTTTACCCGGATGGCGCCCAAAGGCTTGACCACTATCCTACTTCCGGCATGTTCCTGCACCGCTTTGCTGACCAGGATGGCGCTGCCGAATTCCTTGTTGGCCCCTTCCAGCCTGGAGGCCAGGTTCACCGTGTCCCCCAGGACCGAATAATTGAAGAGCCGGGATGAGCCCATATTACCCACAATGACTTCGCCGGTATTCAGACCGATGCGCATGGAAAGGGCCGGCATGCCTTCCCGTTGCATGTCCTCCCGCAGGGAAGCCATGCGGGCCTGCATTTCCAACGCGGCCCGGCAGGCATTCAGGGCGTGATCAGGATCAGCCACCGGCGCCCCCCAGAAAGCCATGATGGCGTCGCCGATGAATTTATCGACAGTGCCGTTGTGCCGGAAAATGATTTCCGTCATGACATCAAAATAGCGGTTCAGAAAAGCCGCCACTTCTTCCGGCGTGAGTTTTTCCGATATACTGGTGAATCCGGCCAGATCTGAAAAGAAAACCGTGGCCAGACATTTTCGGCCGCCCAGTTCCAGGGCCTTGGGGTCGGCCAGCACCACCTCCAGAATGGCGGGTGACAGGTATTTGGAAAAGGCATTACGGATTTCCCGGCGTTTGATTTCACTCTGCAGATAGGCCCGGATACCGAAAAGGGCATAGGGCAGTTCCAAGGCCAGGAGGGGCTGGATCACCGGGATTTTAAGGGCGGCAAACCGCAGGCTGATAAAAGCCAAAATAAAGTATCCGAAACCGGCGGCAAGGGCCAAGCCGGCGCCGGCCCTGGGCCGCCAAGGATAGTGCAGAAAACTTCCGCAAAGGGCACAAACTAAAATCAGACCCCATACAAACTCGTCCTTTGGCAGGGTGATCCAATTTTGTCCCAAGATACCAGCAATCATATTGGCATGGAGCTCAACCCCGCTCATATAGTCCTTTTCCCAGGTGCGCAAATAAGGGGTGCGGAAGGTGTCCACAGGCATATCCTTACCTGCCGGGGTTTTGAGGGAAAGGCCCACCAAAACCAATTTCCCTTGAAAGAAGTCTTTGGTCAGATACTTGGCGGGGTCCAGGGCTTGATAATAGGATATGGTTGAAAAAGTATTCGGGGGGCCCAGGAAAGGGATATAGGCGCCGGGCGGGGGTTCCGTCTTTTTCCCCAGGAAAAGCCGGGCCGCTTCCGCGGCAAAACCGTTTTCCCCCGGCAACAAATCATAGTAACGGCGCACCACATTGTCCGGGTCCAGGGCCACCGACACAATTCCAAAGGCCGCATTCTCCAGGAAGGTATCCAGGGGCCGGGCCATGGTTCTGGCTTCGTGCCATTTGGTCCTGTCTGCTTCAATGCTGGCCCCCAGCACCACATTGCCGGCATGGCGGACAGCTTGGGCCAGGGCCTCATCCTCTTTTGCAGCAGTGGGCAGGTCAAAAATAAAATCAAAGGCAATGACTTTGGCGCCGCCCTGGGCCAGATTTTGAATGAGCCGGGCGTGCAGGCTGCGCGGCAAAGGGGTCTGTCGGTTGATTTCCGCAAGGGAGGTCTGGTCCAGGGCAACAATCAGAATTTCTTCAGGCGGCCGGTTTTTGGGCAGCAATTTTTCAAACAGCGGTCCATGGAAGAGATCATAGAAGAAGAGATCCATGGATTTCCCTATGCCGGCCATGGAAAGCAGGCCCAGGCCCAGCCCCAGGGCCATTCCAATAACAAAATGATTTCCCAAGCCTTTGCGCTTCATCAGAATCGGATTCCGGCGCCGCAGAAAATGCTTCGATCCGCGGCAGGCCTGCCGGCGTTGGCCAGATTGGACACGGAAAGGGTGAAGCGGGCTTTTTTGCCAAAGGGTTCAAAGGTCAAGGCCAGATCCGTGCTGAAATACTCCTCCAACCGGATTTCCTTGGAATAATAGGCATACTGGCGGCCGATGAAGCTTTCGGAAAGCACTACCTTGAAATACAAAGGGGAGACCCAGACCAGGCCGGCCGTTGCCTGGTGATCCGGAACATACTGGACCGGGATTTCGCGCAAAACGCCGGATTTGAATTTCCCTTGGGCGTAGGCATAGCGGGCATAAGCGCCGAGCTGGTCGGCCAGCAAGGCATTGACGGCCAACCCGGCTTTGTGCAGATACAGTTCCCTTTTGAACAGTTCATCCTCGAATTTTGGGTCGGTAAGATCCACTCTTTCCGCACTGATCACCGTGAAAAAGCGCGTCCCCCACCTGGATTCCAAGCGCGCCTGGAGATCGTCGAGCCTGGAACCCAAAAGACCCAGGCTGTTGTCCGGCACCAGCCCGGCCGTGGCAAGGGGCGACAAGGTTCCGATGACGGGCTTTTCCAGCCATTTTTGATAGGCACAGCGCAGCACATGGTTTTCGGCTATTTTCAAGGCAAGACCGGCTCTGGGATAGAGGCCCTTGTCGTCATTGTACGTATCATCGAACTGCTCGCCGAAAAGACCGGCCTCCACCAGCAGCCAATCCCGCGGGGACCAGCGGTCGGCGGCATAGATCAGCTTCACGTGGCTGTCTTCCAGGGTTTTGGTTACAGCCTCCCGGGGCGCCAGCAACGGGAAGCGCCAGGCGGTTTCATCCGGATACAGAAAGGGTTCATCGTAAAAGAGGATCTCGCCTTGGCGGTCCAGGGCGTTGTACGTCAACGTGTGGGTCACCCGGAAAGGCAGGTATTCCAGGCCCCAGCTCACCTCATGGCTTTTTCCAAGGGCCAGCATATGCCTGGTCTGGAAGGCCGAGGAAGCGGTTTCGTAGCGATCCAACCGTTGGGGATCTTCGTCAAAAACAGGGGGAAATGCATAGGACCGCAAACGGGCAACCGGGGCTGCAGCCAAGGTTCCGGTGGAGTCGGTTGCCAGGCTGAGCGCGCTGCCGCCCATGACAGCGCTGATATCATATACCCCTTGACGGAAAAAGCGCTGGGTTTCCGCAAGGGTGTATCCGGCAACGATAAAGGAGGTCTCGGGGCCGCCCAGGCCGGTGCCGAAAGGATAGGGATTTTTTTGGGCAATGCTGTTTTCATTGTAGGCCAGGCGGCACAGCAAACGGTTGCGGGCGCCAAAGCGATGGGTGTAGCCCAGGTCGGCGGAATAATCGCTATACTCGTCCCGGTCGTCCGGGTCCGGCGTGATCCGGGAGCCGGGATGGCCGGTATTCTGCTTGGCCATGGTCAGGCCGATGTTAAAGGCGTTTTGATAGTCGGTTTTAATGCCGATTCCGGCAGCCAGGGATTCGGCCCTGGAAAAATTGTTTTTTTCCTTTTCACCGTCCAGCTTGTCGGCCCGGCCGGCCAGGGAATAGGCGATTTCAACAGGGTCGCGCAGATAGCCTTGCACAGAGCCGTCCACAGCCCTTGAAAAACCGCCCTCTGTGTCACCGGCGCTGAGGCTGAGGGTGGCGTCATGCCTTGGCCGCCGAATGATGTCTTGATAGCCGGCCGGAGTATAATTTGCCAAGGGCTCAATCATCAGGCCCTGGAGCATTTCACCGGCATTGACATAATGGTTGTCATGGTATCTGCGGGCGGATTGGAAATGGCTGGAGGGCCTGAAGGTGTCGTAACCTTCCTGGGCAAAGCTGTCGGCCCATTCGCCCAGGCCCAGCCCCAGGAGGGCCGAACCCACATTGGCCGTGCCGGCCTTGGTATCCTCGATGACATTCAAGCCCTTTTGAAAAGGAAGCAGTTCCAGGGCTTTTCTGGAGGCGGCAACGGCTTCAAAGGGTCGGTAGGTGTCCTGATAAATCAGGTTGGCGATGAAATAGGGCAGTCTGTCCAGGGGATCCAGCTCCATTGCCAGGGCCGTTTCCGCCAGGGCTTTTTCAAAATCGCCTTGCTGGTGATAGGCCACGGCCAGCAAGCTGTGGGTGGCGGAGCTTTTAGGCTGGATCAGGCTGGACCGGAGCAGCAATTGGATGGCCCCAGCGGTTTGCCCTTCCCTGAGCAGGGCCAGGGCCTTGCCGTTGAGGGCCTGGTGATAGGTGGGATCATTTTGAAAGGCCGTATCGAAATCCGCCTGGGCGGCCTGGGTCTTCTCGGTAAGCAGGTGCAGCAGGCCCAGCTCGGAATTGGTCAAGGGATTGTGGGGATTCAGGGCCAGTGCTTCCGTTAGAATCGGGCCGGCCTCTTCATAACGGCCTGTTTCGGTCAGAATCACACCGAGGTGGGTCTTGGCCCGGGCATCCAAAGGGTCGAGGGTAAGGGCCTTTTGATTAACGGCTTCAGCTTCTTCGGCGTTGCCGTTAAGATAGTGAAGGCCGGCCAGCACATGCAGCCCCGGGCCGTATTCCGGATTCAGGGCAAGGCCGCGCCGGACTTCCCGGTCGGCCTTTTCCATCTCATCCATGGCCATATATATGGAGGCGAGCAGCACCGGGAAGCGTTCATCGCCGGGATAACGGGCTTGGTAGTCACGACAAATTTTTTCCGCATCCGCATGGCAACCGGTAAAGGCCAGGGCCGCGGCCTGGGCCAATCCCACGATTTCCTTGGGATTTTGTTTTTCAGCAGCGCTCAGCAGGGCGAACATTCCGGCCCAGTCACCTTTGCGCAGGCAGATTTCCGCCTTGCCGATCAGGGCCTCCACGCCGGCCCCATATTTCAAGGCATTGTCAAAGAGGGCGGCTGGCTCTGCCGGCTTTTCACCTTTGCGGAGCAGGGCCAAGCCTTTGTATACCAGGGCCGTGGGATTGGCAGGATCTTTTTCCAGTATTTGATCCAACAGACCGAGGCTTTCGTCGTTCCGCCCCAGGTCGAACAACAGCCCGGCCTTTGTAAGCCGGGCTGCCGGGTTTCCCGTATCAGCCGACAGCTCGGCCTCTGTCTTGAGCATTTTTTCAGCCGCCTGCCCACGGCGCAGGGAATAAAAAACGGCAAACCGCATTAAATCGATGTCCGCCGAATACGTCCACTGAACTCTTTCCTTGGGGGTGAACAACATGGTCTTCCTGGGGGGCTGGCCTTTTTCCGCCATGGCCTGCTCTCCTTTGGCCACGGTGATGCTGCCGAAATCGTTGCTGAGTTGGACTTGGCCGCGGATGACCGTCAAATAGCTACGACCCTGTTCATCCACCAGCATGTCCCAGTCCGTGCCCCGGACTGCGGCGGTGGACGATGGGGTTTCGATTTTCAAGCCGTCCGGAATGGTCTTGGATCGGCTCCAGATTTCCCCTTGGTTCAGCAGAAGGGTCAGGGGGCCTGGCTTTTTTTCCGCCGCCGCTTCCCCGGCCTTGATGGCCAGCAGGGTGTTGCGGTTCACCTTGATCTGAATGCCGTCTGTAAAAAGCACGCCCATCCGGCCGAAATTGCCGGTCTTGATGAAATCTCCGCCGGCCAGGGCCTGCTCCCGCTGCGCTGTCAGCCAATCGTTTCCCGAGAAAAAGCGCATCCAGCTTTCCCCTTCCACCGACACGATTTCAGCGTTTTTTTGAATGTCTTTTCTTTCGATTTTGGCGTTTGCAGGGGGGGGTGGAAAAAGGCTGAAAAAGAAGAGGCTGCCGGCAAAAACAATCAGCTTTTTCATAGTTGGCCTCCTTTACACTTGGATGGAATCAGATTGTCGACCATGGAGGCGCGCTTCTGAAGGATTCATTATGAACCGTCCGCTGTATATTATCTCTTTGATATGATGAACGAAATCTTGTTGCCGGCGAGTATATGCAAAAGCCCGCGGCCTGTCAAGGAAGGGCTTGAGGCTGGAGCAGGCGATCAGCCAACGGGATGGGTCGGGGCACCCCGCCGATGGGTAGGGGCGGTTCGCGAACCGTCCCTACGGCACAACCATCGCGTTGGGTCTTGGGGGGGTGGGTGATTTTATTAATGCATGGCAGCCCGGGCCATGGGCTGCTCTTCATAGGTGGAACGCACCACCGGCCGCTTTTTCAGGATCTTTTTCGGTTTTTCAACAGGTTGTAACGCCACCGGTTTTTTCTTGGGCCTGGGCCGGGAAGCCTGCAACGCTTTTTTGCGTTTTTCAGCCAGGGCCTTTTTGGCCAGGCCGGCCACCTGGGCAAAATCCTCATCGCTGAAAACCCCTTTATGGCCGGAAATGGCGGCCAGTTTCATGCCGTGTTTCAAGGCCAGGTCGTAAATATCATTGACCTTTTGCCATTCGATTTCCCGGCCCACGGTATAGGTTTCAAAACGGCCTTCCAGGGCCAGGGCAATGGTTTCAGCCATGCAGGCGTAAGTTACCCGTGGGGGCAGGCCGATGTCCCGCATTTCCGGATTGCCGGGCAGTTCGATTTCGCCGGACTCGATCACCAGCACATCCGGCCGCTTTTCCACCTCTTCAGGGGACAGGTCCAAGGGCCGGGCCACGTCCGTGATCACACAGCCGGGTTTGACCTTCATGATATCCAGCACGCTTTTGCCGGCCGCCGAGGTGGTGGTCACGATCACATCCATGTCCGCGAGATATTTGTCCGCCCGTGTGGAAACGGTCACCTTGGCCTGGGGGGTCTCCTCCCGGATGATCTGCTTCAGGGCCAGCAGGCGGGCATCGCGAATATCCACCATGACCACTTGGTCGAACATTTGGGCCAGCAAGCGGCAGCACACGGCGCCGATGGAACCTGAGGCACCCACCACCATGGCCTTGGCATGGATCCGGCTTTTTCTGGATTTGACTTTGATGAGTTTCATGCGTTTCACGGCTTCCACAGCGGCCCAGATGGCCCCTGCCGCGCTGAGGCTGTTGCCGGTGGTGATGGGGATATCGGCCCTGCGGGACACGGTCACGCCGGCGTCCCCCACGATTTTGGTAAAGGCGCCCAGGCCCATGATCTGAGCCCCGAGACTTTTAGCCAGCTCGGCAGCCTGAAGCAGTTGACGGTAGGTGAATTCCGGGGCCTTGGCCAGCATTTGCTTGGGGGTCCCGCCCACGGTGATCAGCCAGCCTTCGGCTTCCGCGCCGCACGGGGATTTAATTCCCGTTACCTTTGAATACACAAAGGGCGGCAAATAGGCGCAGGCCTTTTCCACCCAGTTGATGAAATTCTTGGGTGCGTAACGGGAAATGAACTCCAGGGGTTTGACCTTGAGAAAATGTTGCTGGGACAGGGGGTGGATGACAAAGGCAAAACGGGTCTTGCGTTTTTGCTTGCTGAAAGGATAGATCACCCGCGGGTCCAGGCGCTGTTCGCTCACGATTTCCAGGAGATCGTCATCGGTGATTTCATCCAGGGGCCGGTCCAGGGCCGCCATGATCATGGCTTCCAGCACATTGACGGCCACCACCTGCTGCAGGATTTTGGGGGTGGTGTCAATGATGATTTCCACGCCGCGCTCCTTAAGCAATTGCACCCGGTCGTCATAGGCCGTGGCGGTGACCACGATCTTGCCGCCCAGCTCGTCCACGAAAAAGTTTTGAATGTATTTATGAAAATCCTGATAGGGGATGACCACCACCTGGGCCTCCTTCACCGCCCGGCGGAACAGATAATTGTCGATGCCCCGCAGGGGCGCCAGCCGGTCGGTGACGGCTTTCAGGGGCAGCCATTGCATGAAGCGGTGGAGGCCGCGGGCGTATTTTTCAAGCTCCTGCAAGGATTTCAAGAGATTGGGCAGGCCCTTTTCGATCAATGGATCGGCAAAGATCAGGTTGGGGGTATACTCGGCCATGACTTTCGAGAGGCGGTAGCTGAACATGCCGGACATGAACAACACCCGGGCGTTGCTGAAATAATTGCCTTTGCCCAGCTTGTAATTGACGTGGCGCAGGGACCATTCATAAGCCACCCGCCGCATGGCGGTACCGATGGTGATCGGGGTATGCAGGGTTTTGCCGACTTCCAGGAGGGTTTCCGTGTCCCGGCGTACCAGACGGTTGGAGCCGATGGCATAGGGGAACTTGACGTCCCCCAGCCCGATCACATGGGCCTTTTGATCCCAGGCCTTCATGAGCTCGGCGGCCTGTTCCACATTGCCATCGGTGCCGATTCGCCGGATGTGAAAGTCCGTCCCTAGAAATTGGGTGGAAAGTTCATAATTTTTATCACTGGCGCCAAGGCTGATACTGACAATCTCTTTCATGGTCCACCTCCCCCTTTGAAGCGTCATGGAAGGAAACACTGCGACGCTTTCCATGGCAAAGAAAAAATCCTTGTCCTTAAAACCGTTGATGATTGGTTCATCAGCGGTTTTGCCTGGGATGCAAGCCTAAATTGTGGTTGAATGTTTTGGGCTGGATGAAAATCAACTACTATTAGTGCATGACTATATGTAAGGAATTTTCGGAAGTCAATAGCATAGTTTATACGGGCCTTGATCACCGTTTCGGCCATCCTCCTTTGTGGGAGCGGCTTCCAGCCGCGATAAGGCCGAAACAATGACCAAGACCTATGTACGCAACTCTCTCTACCCGCGGGAAGCGCGCGCGGCGGCCATGCGGGCCACCCAATCAGCCACGGCCCGCGAGATCCGGCCGCCCTCCAGGCGCTGGAAGAGATAGAGCAATCGGGCCATGCGGCCCGGAATGATGAGAAATTGCTGTTTGCGAATACCCTTGACAATAACCCGGGCAACATATTCGGGAGTCAAGGAGCCGGCCAGGCGTTTGACCGCCCGGGCTTCAGCCGGGATGGTCTTGCTTTCTTCCTGGATCATGGGGGTTTTTACTTCCGGCGGACAGACCAACGCCACTCGGATGCCGTGGGGCGCCAGCTCGGCCCGCAGGCATTCGGAAAAACCCACCAGGGCGAATTTGGAAGTGCCGTAAGCGGTATAGCCGAACATGCCCATGAGGCCGGCGGCGGAAGCGATGTTGACGATCAAACCCCGGCCCTGTTTTTTCATTTCCGGCAACAGGGCCAGAATCAGATGGCGGGGGCCGTAGAGGTTGGTTTTGATGATGGCATCAAATGTCCGGCTGGCGATGTTTTCAAAATAATCCGCTGCAATGATGCCGGCGCCGTTGATGAGGATGTCCGGCACACCAGTCAAATCCAGGGCCTTGCGGATGGTGGATCGGACGGCCTCCTCGTCGGTCACGTCCAGGGGCAGGGCGATCAGTTTCTGGCGGGGATGGCGTTTGAGGGCGTCCAAGGCCAGGCGGGCCAACTCCAGCTTGTGCGGGTCCCTGGCAAACAGCACCAGATGGGCGCCCTGTTGCACCAGCAAGCGGGCGGTTTCAAGGCCGATGCCGCTGGAGCCGCCGGTGAGATAGACCACCTGGTTGTGAAAATCCGCGATTTTGGCGGTGGCGGCCGGCCGGTATTGGGTCTCAACCCATTCTTGGATTTCCGCCATGGCGGTTTCAAGGGAAACCGCGCTGCGCCAGCCCAGCTCGGTTTTGGCGCGCTGATTGTCCACGTCGTTGTTTTTGCCCATGACGCCGGCCGCCAGGCGCGTCAAAGGCGGACGGAGGCCGAAGGGAGTAAACAGTCTTTCCAGCAGCAGGCCGATGCTCCAAGCGGCTGCAAAGGGCATGCTGCCAAAGGGCTTGCGATTGATCCAGGCTCCCACGGTTTTCAAGTATTGGCCCCAGGTGATGGGATAGTCGTCCCGGAAATGATAGGTCCGGTTCACGGCCTTTTCCGATTCGGCGGCCAGGACGGCGCCGTTTACCAGGTTGCGGATATAAACAAAAGCCCCGGGCGCCTTGCCGCCGGCAATGAGCGGCAGGGGCCCGCGTAGATAGCCGTCCAGCACATCCTTGATCCAGACGCTGCCCGGCCCGATCACATTGGCCGGCCGGATGATGGTATAGCCCAGCCCCTTGCGGCCGCAGAAATCCGCCACCAGGTCTTCGGCCTGGATCTTGGTGTCGCAATAGGGAATGCCGGTGAGTTTCCGCTCGGCGTCCTCGCTAAGGCCGGCCAGATCGCGGTCCAGACCCAGGGCCGCGATGGAGGAAAAATAGACAAAGCGCCGCACCTGATCCGTGCAGGCTTCCAGCAGGTTGCGGGTGCCGTCCACCATGACGGCGCGGAAAGCACCCAGGCTGCCCCAGTCCGCCACCCGGGCCGCCAGGTGAAAGACCAGGTCCACCTGGTCGGTTACGCCTTGCAGGGTTTCTTTTTTCGTGAGATCTCCGCGAAATATCTCCAGCCCGGCTTTTTCCGCTGCCGCGGCATCCTCCCTGGGCAGAAACAGCCCTCTGACGCTGTAGCCTTTGTCCAATAAAGCCTGGGAAAGAAAACTGCCGATGAATCCGCCGGCGCCGGTGACGAGTGCTTTCATTTTAAATCTCCTATATTCCATATTCGGCCCGGGCGATCAGTTCGAGCTGCAAGTCCCGGTTGAGGGTGACAAAATAGGCATTGTACCCGGAAATGCGCACCAGCAGGTTGCGGTAGTTTTCCGGATGGGCCATGGCGTCTTTCAGGGTTTCCGAGGTGACCACGTTCATTTGCATTTGCATGCCGCCCAGGTCGAAAAAGGTCTTTACATAGGCGAACATGTTGTCCACGATGCGCCGGCGGTCGTCACCGGCCGCCGGCACCACCTTGACGTTGAAGGCGATGTTGTTGTTGATGTTCTCCGGCGCCAGGCGGGCCACATCGCGGATGTTGTCCAGCAGGTTCTTGGAGGCATTGGGTTCCGGGGTCAAGCCTGGCGTAAAGGGCTTGCCGGCCAGCTTGCCCGAGGGCAGGGCGCCGCTCAAGGTGCCGTAGATGACATGGTTGGACATGGACCAGAAACCCACGGTATATTTACCCCCGCGATAGTTGGCGTGGCTGCCGTAAGCGTCATGGGCAAATTTGGTGATGCGGTCGGCCATGGCCACGGCCTCGTCGCTGCCTGAGCCGAACAAGGGCACCTTGCGGGTCACCAGGGCCAAAAGGGCCGGATCATTTTCAAAATTCCGGTCCACGGCTTGTTTCAGTTGGGCAAAGCTCACGCGTTTCTCGTCAAAGACCAGACGTTTAATGACCAGCAGGGAATCGGTGACGTCCGCCAGGCCGATGCAAGCCGCACCGGAACTGTTGTAGCGCGCGCCGCCGTGGGTGAGGTCTTTGCCGAGGGCGATGCAGTCCTCGATAAGGCTGGAAAGCAAGGGGGTGGGCCGGATGACCTGATGGGCCTTGCCGAGCATGTTGTTGTAGGCCACGGAATGGTCGATGAGAAAACGGAACTGGGTGGTGAAGGCCTTGAAAAATTCATCAAAGGTCTTGAAATCCCCGGTTTCCACCCGGCCCGTGTCCGGCCCCAGCTTCCAGTTCATGAGGGGATGGCGGCCGTTGTTCAGGGCCATTTCCAGGGCCGCCACCATGTTCATCATCTGAAAATTGGTATGGCCGATGTGGCGGCCGGAAAGGGTGGGCTCCACGCAGCCGGTGGCCGACCAGTTGTTCACATCCGCCGGATCATAATTGAATTCAGCGAGGGCCGCGGCAATAGCCTTGTCATTGTGCAGGGAGGGGGTGGCGGCGGTGACCAGGTTGACCTCGCACAGGCGTTTGAGATAGGTCTCGCTGTTTTTACCCGGATGAAAGCGGGCGTTGACATTGGGGTCGCGGATGCTGAGCATTTCCGTGACCTTGAGGAAAATATAGGTCATGTCGTTGACCGCGTCTTCCCCTGCCGGAGTCACGCCCCCCAGGGTGATGGCTTGGGTGGAGGAAGCGCCGCCGAAATACCAGTTGGCCAGATCCGGGGTCAAAGGCAGATGGTCGGTGCAGCGCATGATTAAGCAGGCCGTGAGTTCGATGGCGTTTTTAAGGTAGGCTGCCTTTTCTTCCTGGGTGTGCAAGGCAGCCATGTCCGCGGCAAAATAAGGCTGGAGCCATTGATCCAGGCGGCCTAGGGAAAGGCCGGCATTGGTGTTTTCCATGTGCAGGCCCACCCAGGTGATCCAGACGGCGTTGACC
The DNA here is from genome assembly GCA_020723325.1 of Desulfosudis oleivorans. Taxonomy (GTDB): domain Bacteria; phylum Desulfobacterota; class Desulfobacteria; order Desulfobacterales; family SURF-7; genus DYJD01. The sequence goes on from DYJD01000003.1 coordinate 118,697, forward strand.
GCCTCGGCCAGGGTGCGGGCCGGATGCGCCACCACCTGGGCGCAGATGCGCGAAAGGGTTTCCAGCTCGGCTTTGCGTCGGGGCTCTTTTTCCACAGCCGCCTCTTGCGCGGCCTTGCGGCTGAGGTTTTTGGAATAGATCACCAGGCCTTCCAGGCACAGGTCCATGGCCGCGAGCTGGGCTTTCTGATCCGGGGTGAGGGGCTCTGTCTCCAGGCGGGCCTTGATTTCCGCCTGAATGCCCCGGGCCCCGAGGCGCAGGATTTTGGGAAAATCCGGAATGGTGTGGGACAGGGCCGCCTGCTTCCAGATGAAATACACGGCAAAGCGTTCATCAATGGCCTGGCACAGGGGGGCGTCATAATTCTCCCGCACCCATTCCTTGAAATTGCGGTGGATATAATAGGGAAAAACCTCATGGTGGAGCAGGCGCAAAGTTTCCGCGGAAACATCATAGGGATTGAGGTTGCGATGGGGCACGGTGAGCAATTCGGACCAGATCATGGTGCCGTGGCTGTCCGGATACACCACCACGCCGATTTCCTTGGTGGTGGTGGTGCCGGCAATGAGATCGTCCTTGCGGATCAAGGGCGTGCGGTTTTCCATGAGATATTTGAAAGCCTGGGCCTGGCGCAGGGCCGGATTCCAGGGAGCGCCCTGGTTATCGGTCTCGAACCCGTTGGCTTTATGCCAGGCGGTGATCAGACACGGCCGTTCCGGGCAGACTTCGGCCTTGGTTTCAAAGTGGATATTCAAAAAGTCCTGAATGCGTGGAAAATCCGAAAGGCTGTAAGCGGACAAATATGGATCTTCCAGAAAGCGGTCCCCGGCATCCACCCGGGCGCCCTTCAAGGGGGCGGTCTTGCGTTGCTGCAAGGCCTGGCTGAGACCAAGGTCGTGGCGGGGGGAGGCGGCCGTCAATTTCTTCAATTGGGCCTGCTTTTCCTTGCGCATCATTTTCTGCTGTTTCTTGTTCAGAAGCAGGGACAGGTAGAAGAAGAACAGGTTCATGTGGGAGGAATTGCCCACGGTGCGCAGTTCGCTTTTCATGAGCATGAAGATCTGCTCGGTAGGCGTGGCGGATAGAAGTTTGCGCACGGATTTGTCATGGGTGAAGATCAGGGTGATGTCGCAGTTGGGCGGCAGTTGGTCGTGGACCGAGACGCGGCCGTCCTGAAAGACAACGGCGGTTGCGATACTGTTGTTTTCCGTGCGAATGCCCACACTGAAATTGATCCAGCCCCGGTCGCTGCGCAGATAGCGATTCAGGGCCGGCCGCAGATTGAAATTGGCGGCCAGCAGCCGCAACAGGCCTTTTACCAGGAGATGGGTGACGGAACGGCGACCTTCCTTTGTCGACAGATCAGTGGGTTGGGCTTGGAAGAACATGGTCTCCTCCTTCGGGATTTGAGATTTGAGATTTCAGATTTGAGATTAATAGGTTTGAAATTCATAATGATCTTTTTCCTTGAATCTCAAATCTCAAATTTCAAATCTGAAATTTGTTTTTATACTACAGTGATGCCTTCCTCCTGTAAAATCGCTTTGCAACGGGCCATGCGCCCGGGGTCCAGAAACGTTTTCATGGGGCCGCTGTCGCCCAGGGGATCATGGCGGCCGATTTTGCGGTTCTTTTCCTGCCACAAGGGATGGTAGGGCAGTAATTGGGCTTTGCTTGCTCGACATTCCTTTAAAAAGACGGCCAGGGCGCGCAGATTGTTTTCCGTGTCGGTGATGTCCGGAATCAAAGGGGTGCGGGCCAGGATTTTGGTGTTGCCGGGGCTTTGGCAGGCGCTGAGCTTGCGGAAATTTTCCAGGATCACGGCATTGGCGGTTCCGCAATGGCGCGCGTGCAGGGCCGGGTCCATGAGTTTGAGATCAAAATAGATCAGGTCGAGCAGGGGGTAGAGTTTGGTTTCAAAGGCCCTGAAGTCAAAAAGACCGCAGGTCTCCAGCAGGGTTTGGACGCCGGCGGCTTTAAAGGCCGAAAGCAATTCGGCGCAGAAATCCATGGCCATGACGGGTTCGCCGCCGGAAAGGGTCACGCCGCCGCCGGAAGTGTCGAAGAAAGGTTTGTCCTTGATGACTCTTTTTACGATTGCTTCCACCTCCATGGGGTTTCCCACCCGGCTGAGGGCGCCGGAAGGGCAGACTTCCACGCATTTGAAACAAAGGGTGCAGCGTTCGCGCTGGATGAAAAAAGGATTGCCGCGGTCCAGGGCGCCCTCCGGGCAGATGCCGAGGCAGGTATCGCAGCCGACGCATTCATTCTGATCAAAGGCGATCTCCACCTGGGGCCGTTTACTTTCCGGATTGTGGCACCATTCGCAGGAAAGGGGGCAGCCTTTGAAAAAGACCACCGAGCGGATGCCCGGACCATCGTCCAAGGAATTGCCTTTGATTTCCAGGATCAATGCTTTTTTCACGGCAGTTTCCCCTTTCCGACGGCGAAAACATCCCTCCGGAAATTGGCCGCTAGGCGCTGAAGGATGCGCTCTTTGAGTTCCAGGGGCTGATCATGCATGTAGTTGAGCAAGGTGTTGTTGACGCCGGCGATATAGCCATGGGCCTGGATCCAGAAATCGATCATCAGAAAGCGGGCGGTTTCGGGCTCCATGGGCTTGTGGGTATTGCCGCAGGCTTGGATGGCTTGAATGAACAGGTCCGACACCCGCAGAGCCGTGGCCAGCTCCAAACGCGCCGCGGGCTCCATCAAGGTGTTGCGGTAGTCGTTGTATTTGGGCACATGCCAGGTGAACATCAGGTTGTAGAAATTGGCTTCCCGCAACCCGAACTCCACAAAGGCGCGCAGCATGGCCTCCACGCGGTCCAGGGGATGTTTGTGGGAGTTGCGGGCCGCCTCGCAGCAGGCATACAGATCTTCAAAACCGCGGGTCAGGATGGCGAGATAAAGTTCATCCTTGTTTTGAAAGTAGTTGTAAATGGTCTTGGCCGCTATATCCAGGCGGGCCGCCAGTTTGCGCATGCTGAAGCCGGCATAACCTTCGGCGATGATGAGTTCAACCGCCTGGGCAATGATCTCCTCCTTGACGGTTTCGATTTCCTGCTGATTGCGCTGGACCTTGGGCATGGATTTTTTTCCCGATTGTTGAAATTGTTAAAAACGATGTTACCGTAACACCGTTACTTTTGTCTTGTCAAGCAAAAAAAACGGCCTTGATCATTGTTTCGGCCATCCTCCATTGTGGGAGCGGCTTCCAGCCGCGATAAGGCCGAAACGATGACCAAGGCCCAAAAAACTGAGGGTGCTGATGGAATCAAGGTTTGGGTATGATGCGCCCGTGAAGACACCCAGGAACTATCAGAACACTTGAAACATGTTTATGAAAGAATCGCCAGGCCCAGCCCATTAATCTTGAATGCATGTCATTCAAAGAAAAAAATACATTCAATTCCCCTTGATCGCTGCTTGCGCCGTTGGACCGTATCTGGTAAATAATATAATTTTAACAAGTACAATAATAGTATAACTTATTAGAAGGATAGGAAATCCCTGGGATAGAGATTGGGTTGTATCCCGAGGTTTTGATTATGGATAAAGTGGATAAAGAAAAAACAGCTTCGGAAATCATAAAAAAGCGCGGGCGCAAGACCACGGCTGGGATTTTTCGCCGTCTTTTTCGGATTGCCCTGGTTTTGGCCTTGTTCCTGCTGATCATAGGCGGAGGGGCGCTCGCAGCTTTTTACTTTCATTTGCAAGGGGATCTGCCGCAAATCACCTCCCTTAAGGATTATCGGCCGTACCTGATCACCACGGTCTATTCCGATGACGGCCGCAAGATCGCCGAATTTTTCAAGGAACGCAGAATCGTGGTACCTTTATCCAAAATCCCCGAAAAACTGACCAAGGCTTTTATCGCGGCCGAGGATTCCCGCTTTTATGTTCACAAAGGGATCGATCTCATCAGCGTCATCCGGGCCATGTTCAAAAACATCGAGGCCGGGGCCATTGTGCAGGGCGGCAGCACCATCACCCAACAGGTCACCAAATCCTTTTTGCTGACGCCGGAGCGCAGTTACACCCGCAAAATGAAAGAGGCCATTCTTTCCTATCGGATCGACAAGCTTTTTTCAAAAGAAGAGATCCTCTTCCTGTATCTCAACCAGATCTATCTCGGCCACGGCGCTTACGGAGTCGAGGCCGCAGCGGAGAATTACTTCGGAAAATCCGTATCGGAATTGAATCTGGCGGAATGCGCCATGCTGGCCGGTCTGCCCCAGGCCCCCAGCAAGGATTCCCCGTTCAGATATCCGGAAAGGGCCAAAAAGCGGCAAATTTATGTTCTGAACCGCATGGAGGCCGAGGGTTTCATCACCAACAGCCAGGCGGCCGAAGCCATGAATACCGTGCTGGATATCAAGCCGCGGCACAATATTTATATGGAGAAGGTCCCCTATTATGCCGAATACGTGCGGCAGTATATCGAGAAGAAATACGGCGAGGACAAGCTTTACAAGGAAGGTTTGAAAATTTACACCGCCGTCAACATTGAAATGCAAAAGACCGCCCAGGAAGAAATCCTGGTGGGGTTGCAGGATTTGAACAAGCGCCACGGCTATCCTGAATCTTTAAAAAATGTTCAGCCCGTGCAAGGTCAAAAGCCGGGGCAGTCCCAGGATGTCCAGTCCGCCTTACTGTGCATGGAAACCGGCAGCGGGCATGTCAAAGCCATGGTGGGCGGCACGGATTTCAAGAACAGCCAGTTCAATCGCGCCATTCAATCCCGGCGCCAGCCCGGCTCGTCTTTCAAGCCCATCATTTATGCGGCTGCTTTGGACAAGGGCTATACCCCGGCTTCGGTGATCCTGGACACGCCCATTGTGTTCAAGGATTCGGAAAACATGCCGGCCTGGAAACCGAAAAACTACGAAGGCAAGTTCGTGGGACCGACCCTGTTCCGGGAGGCCCTGGAAAAATCCAAAAACATCGTGACCATCAAAATCCTGCAGGACATCGGGGTGGGCTATGCCATCGACTATGCCCGCAAGCTGGGCATCACCTCTGATTTATACCCGAACCTCTCCATTGCTCTGGGAGCTTCCGGGCTTTCCCTCCTGGAATCAGTGAATGCCTATTCGGTTTTTGCCAATCAAGGGGAATTGGTGGAACCGGTTTTCATCACCAAGATCGTGGACCGGGACGGTATCATCCTGGAGGAGACCCAGCCCAAACGCAAAAAGGTCATCGAGCCGAGCACGGCCTATATCATGACCAGCCTGTTGGAAGGCGTGATCAAGCGCGGGACCGGCAAGCGCGCCCTGGCCTTGAACCGGCCGGCGGCAGGCAAGACCGGCACCACCAATAAATTGAACGACGCCTGGTTTGTAGGTTACACCCCGGAATATGTGACCGGCGTGTGGGTTGGTTTTGACAGCGAGCAGCCCCTGGGCAAGGGCGAAACCGGCGGCAGGGCCGCCTGCCCCATTTGGCTGGGTTTCATGAAACGGGTCTTGGAAAACAAGCCGGTGCAAGTTTTCCAGGCCCCGGAAGGGGTGGTTTTCGCCAATATCGATGCCGGTACCGGCAAGCTGCCGATTGCGGAATCGACAAATACCATTTTTGAATGTTTCAAGGAAGGCACCGTGCCCACCGAGTACACTCAGGCAGCCGGAACGGTCACGGAAACCGATCAGTTGTTCAAGTCCGACATGTAAGTCAAACCGGTAAGGGCTATCGCTTGATTTTTCCGGGCAGGATAAATTCATAGCGCCGGCCCAGCAGTTTGGTCTTGATCAGGCGGTCCAGCCGGCGAAAAGCCAGAAACAGGGTCCAGATCCATTTGTCCTCTTGATAATATTTCCGAACCTCATCAAGCCCCAAGGGCTGTTCCTGGGGATCAAGAAAGCGGTTGATAACCTCAAGGGCTGCCGGCACCAGGTCCGGCCTTTGTTCCTTATATAGATTGGCGACCAGATCCGTAAAAACCAGGCGCGGTGAATAATAACGGTTCATGACATCGGCTAGAAAAGCCAGCCGGATGATCCAGCGCAAAAAACCGGGCGCACTTTGCAGCAGCAGCTCGGGATCCTGTTGCTCCAGACCGTTTTTGCGTAAAAGGGGGGTGCTGGTGTCGATAAACATCAGGTCATCACTGTTGTCCGCCGGACCGACCCAATTGGAAAGCTGGCCGTCAATGGCCAGTTCCAGGCAAGGGCGCGCTGTTTGATTGAATGCCCACACCTTGTTGATTTCCATGACCACCTTTTCAAGCAGGGCCTGGGCCTGGTGCGGTTCCAGGGAATGAATCAATTGGTGGCAGAGACGGGCGCCGGGAAATTTTGCCTGGGCAATATAGAGCACCACCGGCCGATCCGGCACGGTGATGATATGGGTGGCGTGCTCCGGAAGATGGATACCGGCCTGGGTCAGCAGCCCGCAGTATTCGTGGTACATGGTTTCATAGGCCCGGGCCGCGGGCAGGCTCGTGAAAAGCGGCATGCGCTTGTATACCCGCTCCTCATCGTCCCCGATCTGGAAAATGGCGGAGATCTCCCCAAAGCCGATGATGCGTCCGGCCACGGCCGAGGTTGCCAAATTCTGGGGGTCCAGCCCGGCTTCAAACCGCTGCAAAAGATCTTCATCGATTTTCATTTTGTTTTTTTTCCTTACAACCCGAGTATCTGTTTGGCTTCGTCAAGGCTTTTATCAATCCGGGCCAGGATTTCCTCGGCCAGCACCCCATCGATGATGAGGGGCGGCAGCAACTGGCTGACCCGGGTGTTGTTGTTGGCATAAACGCTGAGGACGCCGTTGTTAAAAAGGGTTTTGGACAAAATCGGTCCGCAATGCTCGTTTTTCATTTCAATGCCCATCATCAGGCCCAATTGGCGCAGACCCACCAGAATTTCAGGGTGTTTTGCCAAAAGGGTTTTGAAGCCGCTTTGGAAAATTCCGGCCAGCTCCCGCACATGTTCCAGGAAATGCGGCTGGGAGGAGATATTCAGGACCTGCAGGGCCGCGGGACAACCGACTTCAGCCCCGCCGAAGGTGGACACATGGATAAAGGGGCGGTCATGGAAAAAGGCTTCCAGGTGGGGGCGGAAACAGGTGGCGGTCATGGGGTAAATGCCGCCGGACAGGCCCTTGCCGATCACCAGGATGTCCGGAACCACATGGAAATGTTCTATCCCCCACAGCCGGCCGGTGCGGCCCAGTCCGGTCTGAATTTCATCCATGATGAGCAGGGTGCCTTTTTGATCGCAAAGATCACGCACAAAGGGGAAGTAGTCTTTATGGGGAACAGGGATTCCATAGGTGGCGGGGATGGTTTCAAAAATGACGGCGGCGGTACGGTCGTCCACCACGGCGGCCAGGGCCGAAGGATCATCAAAGGGAACTTGAATAAAGCCCGGGGGATTTGGGCCGAAGGGGGCGCGGTATTGCTCATCGCCGGTGCAAAGGGCCAGGCCCGTATGGCCGTGATAGCCGCCGCCGGCTGAAATGATGTTCATTCTGCGGGTGAAGCCCCGGGCCAGTTTAATGGCCAGATCCACCGCTTCCCCGCCGCTCACGCCGAAGACCGAATAGGAAATATCGCCGGGCATCAGTTCCGCCAGTTTGCGGGCCAGCATGGCCCGGCTTTCACTGATCAAATGGTGGTTGCCGATGTCCAGTTCGGCAAGGCTCCGCCGCAAAGTATCGATGATGAGGGGATGGCGGTGCCCCAGATTGAATACACCGCCGTTGCAATGGCAGTTGATCAGCCTTCGACCGGAGGCGGCATCCCAGACATAGGGTCCCTCGCGGCGGCCGAACACGAAATCAATGCCGACACTTTCAAAAAAGTCGGCCTTGCCGGACGATACATGCTTTCGAAAACCATCGATGATATTTTTTTTGGAATCCTGACCGATATATTGCATGCTGCCCCCTAATATGGATGATGAAAGAAGCGCTGTAGGATGAATTTTTCCATGATGATTTTTCCCAACATAACGGGAAGCGCCTTTCAATGCAAGGCCGGTTTGGTTTGACCATAGTCATCGTTTTGATCGTAAGAAGTAAATTCGAATGTCGATATTCGAATTTCGGATTTTTTGACTATCCGAAACGTTTATCAAGAGAACCGATTTTCATAGGCCCTGTTTGCATGGCGCAAACGCGCGTGTTACAATCTTTCATTAGAGTGAATCCCTTCAGCCTCCGGGAGGAGAGAAATGCCAAAAAGCCCTCATTGCAAATTGGTCTTGCGCTTGATGACGATTGTGTTGCTGCTGTGTCTGAATGGTTGCGCCGGCCGGGTACCGGAAAGCGGTCCGGCCTTTAAGGCTCAAGCCTGGCCGGCGGCGGAAGCCCTGTTCCGCAAGGATTCACGCTGGCTGGGCGGTGACGGTGCCGGTTCCATAGATCTTGGCAATGGAAGGGTGCTTTGGCTGTTCGGCGACAGCCTGATCGAGCCCAAGGGGATTTTGGGCCGAAAGGGAGCCGGCATGGTGCGCAACAGCATTGCCGTTCAACAAGGGTATGACCCAACCCAAGCCTCCATGCGTTTTTTCTGGGGCGGTACAGACAGCGCGCCGGCTGATTTTTTTCAGGCGGATCGTCCCGGGATCTGGCTCTGGCCCGGGCACGGGATTCGGCTGGGAGAGCGGCTCCTCATTTTTTTGATGGAAATCCGGCTTTCCCAAGCTGAATTTTTCGAGCCGGCGGGCTGGCGGGCGGTATTGATCACCAATCCTGATCAAGATCCGCAGGATTGGCGCTTGGTCCGGGCAAAAACCGTGGATCAAGGATTTCAGATCATGGTGGGTTCCGCTGCCGTGATCCGGGTGGCCGAGCATGTTTACGCTTATGGAGCCGAGTCGGTTCAAGGGCATCCGGTTTATCTGGCGCGCTGGGCCCTGGCCGCCGCACTTCAAGGAGATCTGCGGGAACCGGAGTGGTGGGATGGCCACCGCAAGACCTGGGTTCAAAACCATCAAGCCGGCGATAAACCCCCGCCGCTCTTCACCCAAGGCCAGATGGAATTCAGCGTTCATTTCGACCCTGGGCAGGGGGCCTATCTGCAAGTCCAGACCATGAGTTTCTGGGACCCCGCGATTGTGGTGCGAAAGGCCGAAGCCCCCACCGGCCCCTGGTCCGCGCCTGTGCCGGTGCATCATCCCAAGGAGAGCGATCGCAAGGGGCTGCTGGTCTATGCCGGCAAGGCCCATCCGGAGCTGGCCGGCGCCGATCTGATCATAACCTATGCTGTGAACACCTTTGACCATGCCTCGGTGGTGGGGGATGAGGGGATTTACTACCCGAGGTTTGTCAGATTGGACTGGGATGAAAATTAGGGGGAATCGCATGTGGTTTTTTCGGGGTCGGTATCGGGGTCGGTACCCGGAAAATCAAATCCATTTTTCAATACGCCAATAAAGTAATCGGCTCATGACAAAAAGAGCTTTGACTTGTTTAATTGATTAGCATTTTGACAAGCCCTTTTATGGGCGACCCCGATCCCGATACCGACCCCGACCCCGAAAACCAAATGCGATTGCTCGGTCCTATTTCCTTTGATCATTGCTGAGCAGCGGCTTCCAGCAGTGGTTCAGCGCCTTTGATATCCAGTGATGACCGCAGAATCGGCCACATGTTTTTGAGAATATGCGTGGGCAAGCCGCTGGTAAAGGAGTATTTGGCGGCTTCTTCACCGCTGACAAAGGCGGTGAGAATGCCGTAATGGCGGTCGCCCAGGAAAAAGACAAAAGCCGCCGAGCGACTGACGGTGCGCTGACCGGTGATCTGGCCGCCGGCGCCGAAGGTCTTGAAGCGGTGATCGCCGGTGCCGGTTTTACCGCCCACCACGACCATCGAGCCGTCCTGGGCCGCGAGGGCATTGTTCAACACACGGGCCGTGCCCTCCCGGGTTACCCCGATCAGGAGCTGCTTGGCAGCTTCGGCGACTTCGGTGGACAACACCCGCACTTCCGCAGCGCCCTTGGCATCCAAGATCGTTTCAAAGGGCGTGTCCTCGGCAAAATGCATTTTTTGGAAGCGGATGGACGGTTTTCGAAGGCCATTATTGAGGATGATGCCCATAAGCTCTGCCAGGGCCGAAGGCTTGTCGCCGGAGCTGCCGATGGAAGAGGCATAGGAGGGGATCAGGAAATTAAAGGGATAGCCCACTTTTTTCCAGGCCTGATGAATATCCTGAAAAGCCTCCAATTCCAGGATGACGCGAATCCGTTTCAATTTTGCGGCCTTGTATCTGGTGCGGAAGAGCCAGCGGTAGACATCCTGTCTTTCCTGGGCGCTGGCTTTCATCATTTCCGAATAAGTGGCATTGGGGAAGCGGTGCTTATACCCCACCACCCAGAGTTCCAGAGGATGAATGTGGGCAATATAGCCCCGATCGCCCAAATTCATGGCGTCGAGTGCAAAGGTGGAATAAAACCGGGATAAAGTGCTCGGTGTGAGGGTGGATTCCGGGAAATGCTCGGCCATAAAAGCTGAAAAGGCCTGCATGTCGGTCTCGGGTTTCAGATAGCGAAAAACAGCGGCATATCCCGCAGGTCTATGTCGGATGGTTTTCAGCAGCAACGCGGCCGCCTCGCGCGGGGAGGCTTTGCTGTATTTACGGTAAAAACGTGCGAGAAAAACTGAACCTTCCTGGTCGGCGAATTTGGACAGGTAGGTTTTGATATCATCATCATCCAGTTTTTCAAGATGGGACGGCGTGGACCCGATTCTTTCAAAAATATGATAGTAAACCATGTCGCGCATCAGGCGGATGAAGACCAGGTTTACGGAATTGTAAATGGCGGTTTTGAGGGTGTGGAATTTGAAATTATCGGTCTTGCTGAAATTGCCGAAGGAATGCAGGCCGCCGCCGGTGAAAAATTTTTCTTCTGGATTGGCGGAATACACCCGCTCCAGGGCGGCATCCAGCATGGTGGTGAGATTGCGTTCGGGTGTGGCGAGAAAATAGCCGATGGCCCAGCGCGTCAAGGGGTCCAGATTTCCTTCGGACCGCGCGATCAACTCAGCCCGTTTCATTTCTCCATATTTTTCATAAAGGGCCTCGATGATTTCAAGATAATGGACAATGGTCCTGAGTTTGGCGGTTGAACCCATGTCCACCTTGGCGCTTTCATCCATGTCAAAGGGCGTGCTGGTGCTGTTGGTGCGCACACGCAGCAGGTTGCCATGGTCCGTGCTTTCATAAAGGGAAATGCTGTAGGTGATGCCGGCGGGATTGCCTCGGGCCAGCAGATTGGGGGCGTTGAACCCGGCGCCATAAGCCGCGTCCCGATCCTTCATTCTTTGCAGGAAACCCATGACCTCGTTTTGCAATTCCAGTTTCAGGGTGCTGTAGACGGTCAGGTCGTAGCGATCCAGATTGTAAAAACGATTGCCTTTAAGATCCTCAAGCAATCTGGTCCGCAATAGATTGGCGGTTTTCCATTGCTCAAAAGGGATAGGGTAGTTGAAATCCATGTCCTGCCGGAAAATCGGCGGATGCTGTAAGGCCGCATCCCGCAGCTCCGCCGAAATGATGCCGGCTTCCGCCAGAATCTTTAAATAGCGGTCTGTAAGGGCTTGCAGCTTGTTGCGCTCCTTGATGAGCAAGGAGGAGGGCTGGCGATGGGACAGAAACAGGGTCAATACCTTGCGATATGCGGCGCCCGCTTCCTGCAGATTTACCTCGCTGTTTGAATCTTCCAGTGCAAATAAAAGCCGATTGACCTCATCCATATCCGTATCGAACCAGGCCCACAATCCATCCCCAAGCCCATTGACTTCCCCGAATTTGGGAATGGCCGCCAGGGGAATGGAGTTGACATATTTCAGGAAAATCCGCTTGCGCATGGGATAAGTGTTTTCGCCTTCCAGGTAGGAGCGCAGGGAGGCGGAAACCATTTGGCGAAGCTTTTCACTCATATGGCCGGTGATACCTTCCGGCGAATGCTGATATTTTTCCAGTTGGGTGGCCAAGGTGCTGCCCCCGCCCACGGAGTGGCTGCTGTCGATGGCATCAATGGCCAGATCAAAAAAGGCTTTGCCCAGGCGCTCCCATTCCACGGCCGGATTCATGGCCGACTGGCTTTTGTCCAGCAGGTGCCGGTTCTCGATGAACAGCAGGGTCTTCACGATGACGGGCGGAACAGCCTCAAAGGCTGGATAAATTCTTTGGGGATAGCGGGTGGCGAAGATTTCCTGGCCTTCACTGTCCAGGATGCGCAGACCGGCTTGGACTTTTTCATGGTAGATGGGAAAGAGGCCCAAATCCACAAGCTTGAGAAAGGTTTCAGAGGCCCTGGCCTGGCTTTCTACCTGATAGCCTTTATTGGAAAGCAGATCGGCCCAATAGGGGATCTGGCTGTAGCCCATGCGCAGGTCATAGGGACCGGTATTGGGAAAACGGATGGAATGACTTGGACCGGGTTCTTTCCAGAAATCAATGCCCCGGCAGATATGGGAGAAGAGCCGGGATTGCACAAAGGAGGTCTGCATTTCATTAAAAGCCCAGCTTGCCGAAAGCAACACCAAGAGTAACAGTAATATAATCTTTTTTAAGCGCATAGAATCTTAACAGCTTGATCTGTCTCTGAAACGAATATCGTGAAGATCACTTTAGCAGCCCCGGGGCGATGCAATTTGATGTAAGGACCGGCTTGCGGATTCCAATGGGTCAAAGAACCATGATGACGGTTTCGGCCTTGCTGGATCGAGCCATGTCGATTATGACTTTTTTATGCTTTTATTGTTTTTTTTTCAATCTATTTTTGCTGTTTTTTTTCTTGCACAATTTGATCCATAATGTTCTAATACGCCCTTGATCGGCCGGTGGATGGATATACGCCGGCGGTGAAATTAAAAGAGGCAACTCCTGCTCCTAATAAAGCCTGATTGTTGCTGTTTGATGTAACGATACTCGTTTTGGATGGCTCGCGGTGAATATAAAATCCCTTTTTCATATGGCTATGTTGCTTCATTTGTTAACGGCTGCAAAGGAATTTCAACTCGCACCTTATGCCTAGCATCTTTGCTTGTTCAACAGGTTTTTTGTTGTTAAGAAGCAATATCGAATCATCTTCCACCATAACAACTGCAAGATAAGTGTAAAAATCATGCTGCGATCTAATGTTTTGATCGGCATTGCCGTGTCGGTTTTGACTTTTTCAATCTGGGCATACCTGAACCGGCCGGAAAATGAACCGGCCTGGCCATCCATTATACCGGGCCTGTCTTTTTCACCCATGCAGGCCTCCCAAAGTCCTTTGACCAAAAATTTTCCCACCGAGGCGGAAATCGACGCGGACCTGGCCCTGCTGGAGGGAAAAACCCATGCCGTGCGCTCCTATTCCACGGAAAATGTTTTGGCCCGGATTCCGGATCTGGCCTACAAGCATAATATCAACGTTACCATGGGCGCCTGGATCGATAACCGCCTGGAAAAAAACGAGCAGGAAATCGAGGGGCTCCTGAAAGTCATTCCCAACAGCCGCAATGTGGTGCGCATCATCGTCGGCAACGAAGTGATCTTGCGGAATGACATTCCCATGGCCCACTTGATCGAGTATATCGAACGCGTGCGCTGGAAGGTCAAGGTGCCGGTAAGCACGGCCGAACCTTGGCATGTCTGGATCAAGCATCCGGAGCTGGCGGAACATGTGGATTTTATTGCCGTGCACATGCTGCCCTACTGGGAAGGCATCCATGTGGACAAGGCGGTTGATTACATTGTGGAACACATGAACCGGCTGAAACGTCTTTTTCCGGACAAGCCCATTGTGATCACGGAAGTCGGCTGGCCCAGCAATGGCCGCACGCGCCAGTCGGCGGTAGCTTCCGAGGCCAACCAGGCCATCTTTCTCCGGCGTTTTCTGGATCGGGCTGAAAAGGAAAATTATGTCTATTATATTATGGAAGCCTTTGACCAGCCCTGGAAAGGCGACACCGAGGGAGCGGTGGGCGCCTACTGGGGGGTATATGATGCCTACCGCCGGCCCAAATTCCCATTTACCAAACCCATCGTGCCCATTCCCCAATGGTATTTATTGGCGGGCATTTCCGTGATCATCGCCGTCATCAGCCTGATGTTCCTGTTGATCGACAGCCAGACCTTGCGCAGTCGGGGACGGAGTTTCCTGGCAGTGGTCGCCTTTGGCGCGGCCACGGCAGCGGTCTGGATTATTTATGAATACATCAATCAATACCTGACCTTGGCCAACATCATGGTGGGTATCCTGATGTTCCTGGGGATGCTGGTGGTGCTTTTGGTGTTGCTCACCGAAGCCCATGAATGGGCCGAGGCCCTGTGGGTCACCGGCCGGCGGCGCGCCTTCCATCCCATGCAACTGCCGGATGATCAGTTGCCCATGGTTTCCATCCATGTGCCGGCATATAACGAGCCGGCGGCCATGCTCATGGAAACTCTGGACGCCCTTGCGGCCCTGGACTATCCCCGCTACGAAGTCCTGGTGATCGACAACAACACCCAGGACCCGGCTGTCTGGCAGCCGGTTGAGAAACATTGCGCCACGCTGGGGCCGCGCTTCCGTTTTTTTCATGTTTCACCCCTTTCGGGGTTCAAGGCCGGGGCATTGAATTACGCCTTGCGGCACAGCGCCCCTGAGGCGGAGATCATCGCCGTGATCGATAGCGACTATGTGGTTCGGCCTGGCTGGCTGCGGGATCTTGTTCCCCAATTCGCCAATCCCAAAACCGGGCTGGTGCAGGCGCCCCAGGATTACCGCGATGCGGAACAGAATGCTTTCAAGGCCATGTGTTATACCGAATACAGCGCCTTTTTCCACATCGGCATGGTGACCCGCAATGAACGCAACGCCATCATCCAGCATGGGACCATGACCCTGGTGCGGCGCTCGGTGCTGGAGGAGACCGGCGGTTGGAGCGAATGGTGCATCACCGAGGACGCTGAATTGGGGCTGCGCATATTCGCGCTGGGTTATGATTCCACCTACATTCCCAAAAGCTATGGCCGGGGACTGATGCCCGACACCTATTTGGACTACAAGAAACAACGTTTTCGTTGGGCCTACGGCGCCATCCAGATCCTGCGACGCCACAGTGCCGCGCTTTTCGGCAGCCGGGAAAGCCGCCTGAGTCATGGACAGCGCTACCATTTCATCGCCGGTTGGCTGCCCTGGATTGCCGACGGCTTTAACCTGGTTTTCACCGTGGGCGCCGTTTTCTGGTCCGTGGCCATGATTCTTTTCCCCAAAAGGATCGATCCGCCGTTGATGGAACTTTCCTTGCTGCCCATTGGCCTGTTCGCCTTCAAGGCTATCAAGATGGTCTATCTGTATCGAACACGCATGCAGGCCTCCCTGACCCAGACCATTGCAGCCGGTTTTGCCGGTCTGTCCCTGACCCACACCATTGCCAAGGCGGTATTGCTTGGATTCTTCACCACCAAATTGCCGTTTTTTCGCACACCCAAGCTGGCGGATCAGCCGGCCATGATGCAGGCCCTGTTGTCTGCCAGACAGGAGCTGCTGATTTTGATCCTGTTGCTTTTATCAGCCCTGGGCACGGGTTTGCGCTCCGCCTCCATGACCCGGGATTTGAACATCTGGATCATGGTGCTTTTGATGCTCGCCGTTCCCTACCTGGCAGCGGTGATCGTGTCCCTGGTGAGCGGTTTTGCCAAGATGCCGGCGGGTTTGTTGGGCCATCTGCCTGCCAATCTGGAAATCGGAAGTCCCCAAACCGCTGAGCAGCCTCGGTTTAACAGCCTATAGTTTGATGGAGCTTGGTTGGTGTTTTGGCCACCAGAGATAAAAATTCGAATATCGAAAACCGAAATTCGAAACAAATTCTAAACTCCAATGACCCAATAACCAAAACAAAAAGCAGCGGCGCAATGCTCGATTGCTTGCCGCTGCTGTTTTATTTGAATTTTGGTAATTTGAATTTGTTTCGTATTTCGATATTCGAATTTTGAATTTTACTAATCAGCTATAAGACAATCAAGCTCGGTATGCTCGGCTGGTTTCCTGAAACAGGATATCCACCACATTGCGCAGATACTGCTCGTCGGAAAGGCCGATGACGGCCTCTTCCGGGAATTCAACCTTGTTTTTAAAATGGACAGCCAATTCATGGTAAAGCCCCAGGCGGGCGAGGGGCGCAAGTGCTTCCCGGCGCAGCAGGGCCGAAAGGGCCACGGCCGCTTCCGGGGTGGAGATTTGCTGCCGCAGGCGTGCCGCCAGATGGGGGTAGGTCCGCAGGGAGTTGAATTTGTCCGGCAGGAGTTGTTGAAGATCCGGCTCGGCAATTTCCGGATTCCTTGCCACCAGGGTGTTGGCCGCCATATCCCCCAGGCGTTGGGAGCGCGGCGACAAAAGCACCGCAAGCCCGCCCACCAGGTAGAAGAGGGGCAAGGTATCAACAAAGCGGATGAGGTTGCGGATGATGACCTGGGAAAACTGCAACCGCAGTCCCTGGCCGTCCACCACCCGCAGGCCCAGCAGTTTTTTACCCAAGGTCCGGCCCTGAAAATTCCATTCACAAACAATGCCGTAGCCGATGGAGACCAAAAAATAGGCTGCCATCAGAACCGCCTGGGCCAGGTCCGCGCTGATGAGGCCGATCAGATCAATGACGGTCTTGAGAACGCCGGACAGGGCACTGATGGCTGCGAGATCAATGCTCCAGGCCAGAAAGCGGATCAAAGGGCCGGCCAGTTGCAGTGAAAAAGCGATGCCCTCCGGGGTCCGGATGGTCAGGGTGCGGGTTTTAGGTGTCGACATCGACATGGGGCAGCACCCTTTCTGTTTTTTTCCCGGATCGGAACAGGAAAAGCGTCAGCAAAAAAAGTTCCAGCAGGCCGAAGGCGATCTTGAGGCCATAGGGAATGACCGGCTCATGATATTGGGAGAAAAAGGCCTCAATGAGACCGGCCCAGATCAACAAGAGCGCGACACCGGTGATCAGGGTAACCAGGTCGTCGGCGAGTCTGCGCAGTCTCAAAATCAGGGGCAGGCTGCTTTGCCGTCCGAGCATGGCACCGGCAATGATGAGGCCGGCCTGGCCGGCAATCAGGATGGAGGGGATCTCAATGGAGCCGTGGGGCAGAAGCCACCCCAAGAGAAAGGTGGTCTTATCAGCCAGGATATAATCCGCGGCCACAGCCCCCAGAATGACGCCGTTGTAAAAAAGCAGGATCATGGTGCCCAGGCCAAAGGTGAAGCCCAGGGCCAAGACGAAAATGGAAACCCGGGTATTGTGGGTCATGAGAAAGGCGGAAAAGGCGCTTTTGGGCTCAGCTTTCCGTTCCAGGGCGCGCTGTTCTTCCCTGGCCACCCGTTGGGCTGGACTGTCTTCCAAGTGGCTGAAGGGGATCAGTATCTCCTTGGCTAGCGGGTCCAGGGTCAAGGCCAGTCCACCGAAAACGCCGCCCATGGCCATGACGGCCAGGCTGATGAAAAAAGCCTTGACGTGGCGGCGGAAGGTTATGGGAAAGGTATTGAAAAACCACCCCCGGCAATCAATGGCCACCCGTTTTTGGCGGGTTTCATGAATATTGCCGTAGGCGCGGGCCACAAGATTTTCAAGAAACAGCCGGATTTTTTGATCTGCGGAACAGCCGGTGATTTTGGCAAGACCCGCCGAGGTACGCTGGTAAAGGTAGTGAAATCGCTGTATGCGGGCCAGGTCCAGGCGCAAGACCGGTTCTTTTTCCAGTTGATCCAGCAGCCCTTCCAGTTCGCGCCAGTAGGGGCGCTCCTCTGCAATGAAACGACCGAGATCGATAATCACAAGGCCTGCCTTTGTTTTATGGTCAAATATTGTTCCACCAGAGCCGGGCAGAGGCCGGCGCTGTCCATGACGGCAAACCCGGCCCCCAGTCGCCGCAGCATTTTTTCGGTTTCAGACATGGCAGCCCACTGGAGATGCCCGGCCAGGCGTTTGTATAAATCATCCCTTGTCCGGACATCGGGGCGGCTGAAAAAAGGTTCGGCACCGGCCGGTTTCAGCGTGTTCACCAGCAAAAGATGCCGCCGGCACAAAAGATCCAGATGCCGGAGAAAAGCCTCGGCCAGGGCGGTTTCATCCAGATTGGTTAAAAACAGCAGCAGGGCTCTTCGGCGGAGGCGGGAGCCGATAAAGGTGAAAAGCTCGTCAAAGTCCGGGTTGACCGCCTCGGGTGTGAGTTGGAACAAGGCCTCGCGGCAGGCGTTGAAATGGGCCTTGCCGGAGCCGGCTTTGATGAAGCGCTTAACCTGATGACTGAAGGTGATCAGGCCGAAATGATCGCCCTGGCGCTCTGCGGCCAAACCCAGAATCAGGGCCGCGGTGATGAAGCGCTCCAGGATGGTGGGGTGAAAGGGGCCGGGTTCTGAAAACGAGGGCTGACGGCGTTCCTGGAAAGCTCCCAGGGTGAATTGCCGGGGATTGCGGCCGCTCAGACGGGAAGCGTCGATGATAACGTAAATTTCCTGGGTGCGTTCGATCTGAAACACTTTGGAAATGGGGCGCCGGCGTTTGGCCGTGGCTTTCCAGTGAATGTCTTCAAAGCTGTCGCCGGGCAGATAGTCCCGCAATTGTTCAAACTCCCGGCCTTTGCCGATTTGCCGGCGTCGCAGGCTGCCCAGGCGCCGGCGGCTGAACAGGGCGGTCAAATGCCTTTTTTCCAGCAACAGATTGGGGTAGACGTGGATTTCCGTTTGGATGGGTCTTGCGGCCCGCATGGCCCAGAATCCCAAATAGGAGGCTGTTTCCAAACAGCAGCGTCCGCCCAGATACGTCCCCAGTTTTAATCCGATGCAGGACCACTGCAGGAGCGAGGAGCGGACATCGGCCGGCAAACGGATCAGACGGATGGCAGGCTCAAGGCGGATCTCGGGCGGCAGGCAAAGGCCCATACGCAAGTGGGTCGGCGCTTTTTTTTCTTGGCGGATGCGGATGGAAACCTCGGCGGTCTGGTCCTTGGACAAGCGCAGGCGCTCAGGGAATTCCACTTGGATTTCGGCCAGCCGCTTCCGGGAAAAACCGGCATCGGCGATTGCCAGGACCAGAAGGAGCAGCATGCTGCCGCAAGCCGGCAGGCCGGCGGCCGGCAGCAGAGCGGCCAGGACCCCGAAGGGCAGACATACAGCCGCGGTCCAGAAGAGCAGCCGGTTGGAAGGGACCATGGGCATGGCGGTCTACCTCGGCACCGCAAGGTCTGTAAGGATTTGTTGCACAACTTCCTTGACGGTCAAGCCTTCGATTTCAAATTCAGGTCGCAGAATCAGGCGGTGGGCAAGCACCGGCATGGCCATGCGGCGGATATCATCCGGGGTCAGAAAATCCCGTCCATCCAGGGCGGCAAGGGCCCTGCCGGCCAGGAGCAGGGCCTGGACGGCCCGGGGCCCGGCCCCCACCAGCACGCTCTGGTGTTGCCGGGTATTGCGGACGATATCCACGATATAAGCGATCAACTCCTCCTTGACAAAAATGCGGCGCAGGTCGTTTTGCAAACCGGCAAGTTCCTCCCGGGGGATAACCGCCTGAACCCGACCGGTATTCAAGGTTTCTTCCGGCGCTTCCTCCCCCAGCATGCGCCGGGCCAGGTGGAATTCCTCTTCCCGCTCCGGATAAGGCATGTCGATTTTCAGCATGAAGCGATCCTTCTGGGCTTCGGGCAAGGGATAGGTGCCTTCGAATTCAATGGGATTCTGGGTGGCGAAAACCGTAAAATGGGGCGGCAGAAGATGGGTGCGGCGGTCGATGGTGACGGTACGTTCCTGCATGGCCTGGAGCAGGGCGGACTGGGTTTTGGCCGGGGCCCGGTTGATTTCGTCCGCCAGCAGAAAACTGGTGAACACCGGGCCCTTCACCAGGGAGAAGGCATTTTTCTGCAGGTTGAACACGTGGGTTCCGGTGATGTCGGCGGGCATGAGGTCCGGCGTGAACTGGATCCTGGAAAAATCACAGCCCAGCACATGGGCCAGGGTCTTTACCAGAAGGGTCTTGCCCACCCCGGGCACGCCTTCGATGAGGACATGCTGGTTGGTGAAGATGGCGATCAGGCACATTTCCACCACCTGGGTTTGTCCGATGATGACTTTGGCCACCTCGGCCCTGGCCGATGCCAGGATGTGTTTCAGTTTTTCGGTATCATGGCTCATGTTTTTTTCCTCTCTGAAAGGATCTTGCTGACAGCGCAATAAGTTTGCAGGGGATCCGCTGCCCGGCCCGGAGATTGAGAGTGTTCGGTCATCAGACCTTTGATTTTTTCAAGCTTTTCCGGTGGAACGCGCCGGCCGGCAGCGGCACTTTTCAGCCATTCCTGAAAGCCGGCCGAAAGGAGATCCTTGGATGAAATGTGGCGGCGCAGCAAGCTGATCAGGCCCTGGGTATAATCCCGGTTGGACGTGTATTCGTTGCTATTTGGAGCAGAGCGGCCTTTTTGTCGCGGCAGGAAAGCCGTGCTGTTCTTCCAAACCAGCAATACACCCAGCAACACTAGGGCCGGCAACAGACCGTATAGGCGATAGCGGATCAAGAGGTCCACCATGCCCATGGACTGAACATTGCCAAGATGGAATTCGCCGAAGAGCACCCTGGACTTGCCCTGGAGCAGCCAGGCGAGCAAAGCAGGATGCCGCTCCGAGCGCAGGGCTTCGTTGCTGAAGAGAAAGGCATCGCTCAGGAGAACAATCTCGCCTTTACCCAGTTTTCTTACGATGATCACCGGCGCCTTAGGGATGGAATAGATGACGCGCCAGTCCGGATGCCGGGGTTCAAGAACAAGGGCGCTATGCCACGGAATGCTTGGGGGCAGTTCCGGGGCCGGCGCGGCGGTGGAATCGGCCAGTGTGGACGGCGGAATAGTATCTTCCCTGACGGCTGTAAATTTTCCGCCCTTGCCCGCCTGCCCCAGGGTCAGATCAAAGGCCAGCCCCAGGTATTCGGCCAATTTGATACCGGGCGGTGCCTGGCCGGCGGTGCCCCTCGACGGGCAGGTTTTGTTTTTTTTGCCGCAAGAGCCCTCGGGCGGGGCCGGGCCGGTTTTTTGTTCCGTTTCCGGGCCGGGGGCTTGCTCTTTGCGCTTGGGCCCTTTGGGGTAGAAGGCCAGCACCAGACGGCCGCCCGCCTGCTTCAGGCCGCGGATCAGATGGAGCAGTTCCGGATCATCTTGATTGAGGGCCTGGTAGGGGAGACCGACCAGAAAAACAACCAAGCCGGCATCCGGAACAATTTTATCCCCGGGCTGAAAATGGCGTTCAACGGTCAGGGTTTCTAGATTGCGCAGGGCCGTGTAAAAAGCCTTGGTCCCCAAGGGATCACTGCGCAGGCTGGAATAGGCCGGATAGATATCGCCGGCCTCAAAGCGCAGCAACAGCAGCTTGAAAAGGCCGAGGCCAAAGGCGAGGACCACGGCTGTGAGCAGGATGGCGCGTCTATGCATGCTGGATGGACCTCAGCAGTTGCTGTTGTTGTTCGGCGAAAAGGGCCACCTGGTCTTTGGTGACGGAATACATGCCGTACCAGACCTGCTCGAAAATCCGGGTCTGATCCTGAAAACCGGTGCAGAATTGTCCGGAAAGGTTTCGGCGCCGGCGCAGTTCCGTCAGATAATCACGATTGGATTTATGCCGGGCGATGTGGATCAGTCCCTGGTGGCCGAGTTGCGCCAGCGTGGCAAGATACATGGCCCGCAAGGCCGTGCGCAATTCGCCCTGATCCAGCAGACGGGCGGCCATTTCCAGCCAGCCGGCTGATGAGAGGAGGTCGGCTTTGAGACTTTCATTGTTGAGATCCAATACCGGCACGGTTGTTACCGGTTCCATGCCGGAAGATCCGGCTTGCGCCTTCTTTCGCAAACGCCACAGCATGACCCCCAGGATGCAGGCCAGGATGGTCAGGAGCAGATAAAGCAGGACGCCCATGGGATTGAGGGGGTCTTTTGGGTCAAAAGTTTCCGGCGGCTCCGGCTCAGGCAGCAGTTTGTCAAGCCATTCCAGCAGGGCCTGCCACCAGACCTCCAGTTGCCGGAAGACGGCTTTCAGGCTTTTGGCCAGCCAGTCAAGCACATCCTGCCAAAAACCTTCCTTCTGTTTTTGTTCAGCCGGCCGGGATAACGGGGTACGCCAGGCGAATTCCCGGCCCTGCATGACTTCCTGAATGGAGGCGTCCAGTGCAGCCGCAGAGACGGAGGCTGTGGCGGGCGGATTCCCATAGCATGAAACCGAAGGCCCCAGGCAACAAAGAATGGTGAGCGGCAGTGCCACCGCCGCTGCCCGCGCCCTTGTATGGGCTTTGAGATCCATGAGCAGGTCCTCGCCGGTTTTCAGGGAGGCGCCGTAATAGCAGCGCAAAACATAAACGGTCTTGATCAACGGGTCCAGGCACAGATGGGTCAAACTCACGGCAACGGCAAGAAAAGTGGTATTGAGCAGGCTGTAAATGTTCAGGGTGAAGCGCGTATCTATTCCCAAAAGGGTTTTCAGGGCCTGGGGGATGAGCAGCAGGGTGACCGTCACATCGGCAAATACGAAAAAGCCGAAAAGGGAAAAAATACCGAGCAGGATATGGTTTTGGCCGGGCCACAATCGGGCCTGGTCCCAGGCCCGGCGTCCCAGGCTGGCGCTGCCGTCGGTCTCGAATCCGGCAACGGTGACATTCTGATAAAAGGCATAGGCCCAGGCCGACGGTGCCGCGAGGATAAAGGCCATGGGCAGGATAAAAAGGCCGGTGGCCTGCAGCAGGGCTTGGGCCGTTGCTGCACCCATGATCCGGCCCCAGGTGATTTTCCCTTCCTTTTCCGGCAGCAGTTCCTTGCGAAGGGTTGCCGCAAATAAGGATTGGCCGCACTTCATCAGGATGAAAAGCAAGGCAAGCCCAAGGGAAGCAACCGGGCAATACTCTTCCGCAAAAGCGCTGGTGCTCATATCCGTCCAGAAATAGAGCAGACCCGCGAAAAAAGGCAGACTGGCGCCATAGTAGGGCAGCAGAAAGTGCCAGGGCCGCCGTTGCAACAGATGCACGGCTTCCTCAAGTAATTCCAGGGCGCTTTTTTCCAGGCCGCGGGGATTTGTTTTCACCGACCCTCCCACCATTCCATCCGCCAAATACTGCCCTCATGAAAGGCGGCAGGTATTTTCATCAGCACCCGGCCCGTATAGTAGAAGAAAAACCAGATCAGCAAAAGGCCGGCGCTGAACTGGAGCAGCCGGATCAGTCCGGCAAACCGCCGCGATCGCCGGTCCGCGGGTTGCCGCAGTTTGACGATGCAGGTTTTACAAAGCACGCGGTCATCGTGTTCGGTGACGCATTCCCGGCAAAAAAAGCGGCCGCACTCCGGGCAGCGGGCCGCCGCTGCCCGGGCTCCATGGTGAAAACAGTGCTGAAAAGTCAGCTGTTCCATGGGATTATGCTTCCTCCATCCGCCGGGGACTTGGGTCCGGTCCAGCAGCCTTTGGCCGGCCGGGACGGGCTATGCCGGTCCAACCCAGGAGGCCGGCGCCAAGGCCGCAAAGTCCCAAGCCGAAGGCGGTGCCCACCGAGATGATCTGGAAATGATACATGAGGGGGCTGTCGTCAGGCCTGACCGCTGCCAGGGCTTTGAACAGCACCCATTGATTCCGGGCGATTTCCGGATTTTTCACAATGATCAGCAAGCCGATGAACTGGCCGATAAAAAACTGGACCACCAACAAAATTAAAGTGATCCAGGTCAGGATTTTCAAAAGCGCCGGCAGGGTGGTGCCGCCTTGGCGCACCAGCGCGGCGATGGCGATGATGCCGGTGGTCATATAACAGACAGCCTCAAGCAAGGCCAAGACTACCTGGTTTTGATGAAATTTGCTCCACCAGAACAGGCCCAGCACCAGCAATAATCCGAAAAGAAGCATGTGGATGGTGACTTTGACGGTTTTTTGCGACAGGGCCGCCGGCTGCGGCGGCGGAAGCCGGCGGCTGGAATCCCCCGCAGGTCCGCCGGATCCAGGCGGGTTCAATCCGGCCTGGGCCGCGTGGATCAAGGGACTCAGCCGGTTGATCACTTTGCGGGCCTTGCGCAGGCGGCCCAGGGCCGCCAGTTTTTCCGTTTGCACGGCGGTTTTCAGATGGCAGGCGCAAGTGGGGCCGAAAAGGACATTGATGACCAGCAGTAAAAAGAAAAAGGCGGCCATGACCCAGAAGATCAAGGCGATTTCCTTATCCAGGGACGCGGTCGGCAGCAGGCACAGGCCGATCAATATTCCGCAGATCAAATTGAAAATCCGGCCCTCGGATGTTTTACGCAGCAGCAAGGCCTGGATGTCTTTGAAATAAAAGCGTTTGTAATCCTCATAATAGTTGTGGGAGCGCAAAAGCAACAAATGATCAGGACCCAGCCAAAGACGTTCATAACCGAAAAAACGTCTTTTTTTCCCAGGCAGACGTTGGTAAGGAGTAGCAGTGGTATCTGGTTTGCCCATGGCGGAGTCGTCCATTTTCAGTCGCGTAACAGAAAATATACACCGGTCAGCCAGCCGCCCAATTGGGCGGCGCTGATGATCAAGGCCGCCACGTACCGGATTTTGGTTCGGCGGATGATGCTGCCGGGTGCATTCCAATAACGCAGCGCCGTGTAGATGGCAATGGGGGCGGTGATCAGGGTGAGATAAAAAAGGAGCAGGGGATACAGCGCCAGTCCCAGGGCGATGCTGTCATACAATACCCGGTGGTTTTCCAGGTTGCGGAAAACGTTTTTTTTCCTGCCGGAAGCCAGGCAGGCCGGGCAAAAATGGCCGCCCTCCATTGCCATGTCGCATAAATCACAGAGAAACCGGCCGCAACGGCCGCAGGGTACCACGGCTTTTTTATGGGGGTGGTAAAAGCAACCGGCCTCGTTGGAAGCAGCGGCGGTCGGGTTGCTTAAAATTCCGTTTCCATCTTTGTAAAAAGCCGGGAAGACCTCCGTCTGCAAGAGGGCCCGGCAATGGCCGCAAGGCTGCAATGTTTTGGTATTGAAAGCGGAACCGGCCACAGGCGTGTGGCATTTGCTGCAAAGCATCATCTCCCTTCCCTTCCGGACCCATGTTCTGGCTTGTCGGATGAGGGTGATCCGAACATCAGGACCGTATCACCCGGGTATTGCAAATGCGATCATGCAAGGCGCGCTTTTCCGAATCAAAGGCCGCCATGATATAGCCGATGCAGAGGATTATGCTGCTGAGCAGTTCGGCGAAAAACCGCCCCAGGGCCCTGGGATAGCTGATGGGGCGTCTGTCCGGCTGGACCACCGTAAGACCGCAGGCCATTTTTCCGGGAGTGGCGCTGTAGCGACCCAGAAAAAAAGTGATATAAGCGGCGTTGATCAGCAATTGAAAAAAAGACATGATCAGGCTGGAAGCAATGGCCGCTTCCGGCTGATCGGAAAAATCCAGGGCAATTCCAGCTAAAAACCCGACCAATAGATAAACAAACCATAAAATGATCCCATCGATCATTTTGGCGCCAAAGCGGATCCAAAAGCCGGCATAGGTCAGGAGCCCCTGGGGCTGAACGCCTTCCTTGATTTTTTGGGCAAAACGCGGTTTGCAGTCGGCGCAGACCCAGATGTTTTCATATTGGATCATTTCCGTTTGCGGGTGCGGGCGGCCGCATTCCGAGCAATTTGTCAGGTCGGCTGCGGCAAGGGCCGGCGGAGCTGCTTTGAATTGGGGATAACGGTCCCGGACGGCACTGAAAGGCTTCCAATCCGTGAGATCCGCATTCCAGACCAGGGTGCTTGCGGTAATTTCGCCTTTGCCGATCAGGTCGCTGAATTCGCCTTCTGTGAAAGGACCGACCTGCTTCCTGTCCTTGGCATAGTACCATTCCATTTTTCCCCCGTTATTTCGATGGATTAAATAATTATAGCCAACGCCGGCCAACAAATCAAGGACAAATCTTGGAAATACTCCTGGAATACACATCAGCCTCCAGGCTGTCCTGTTTCCCAGCTTTTAAATAGTGGTAGCCGGCGGCGGCGATCATGGCGGCATTATCGCCGCAAAGACTCAGGGGCGGGATGCAGACAGAACAGCCCGCTTGACCTGCCTGGGCCTGGATGCGCGCCCGAAGTCCCTGATTGGCCGCAACGCCGCCGGCAACGGCAAGCTGCCGGCAGTTTTTTACCTTGGCAGCCTGGATGAGTTTATAGCACAACACATCCACCACCGCTTCCTGAAAACCGGCGGCAATGTCGTTGATTTTTTGTCTATAGGTGTCCGGATGGTCGAGGATATAGCGATTCACGGCGCTTTTCAGGCCGCTGAAGCTGAAGTCAAAGGCGGATTTGTCCAAATAGGGCCGTGGAAAATGGATGGCCGCGGGATTTCCCTGGGCCGCCAGCCGGTCGATGACGCCGCCGCCCGGGTAGCCGAGCTCGAGCATTTTGGCCACCTTGTCATAGGCTTCGCCGGCGGCGTCATCGCGGGTTTGACCTAGGAGGATGAAATCCGTATGGGAGCGGACATGATAAATACCGGTATGCCCGCCGGAGGCTAGCAGAACCACAAAGGGAAACAGGGGCGGGGTTGAGGTGGAAAGGAAAAGGGAATGAATATGTCCTTCCAGATGATCGACTCCCACCCAGGGAATCTTGCGGGCATAGGCCAGGGCTTTGGCAAAGGTGAAGCCGACCAGCAGGGAGCCGATCAGGCCGGGCCCCTTGGTCACGGCAACGGCTTGAACTTGTGACAGGCTAAGGCCGGCTTGGCGGACAGCCGCATCCACCACCGGCACGATGGCTTCCACATGTTTGCGGGAGGCGAGTTCAGGCACAACGCCCCCATAGGCGCGGTGCAGTTCGATTTGGGAGGATACCACCGAGGATAAAATCGTGGTCCCGTCTGCTACCAAGGCAGCGGCGGTTTCATCACATGAGGATTCGATGCCGAGGAGGATCATGGGCCGGCGATGACTTCAGCAGACTGTGGATTTCAACCATTTGACCTGGGTTTTGGAAGTTTTTCTTTCTACGACCTGGCCGATGATGGCGGCGGTTTCTCCCATGCCGGTCAAGCGTTCAAGGGCATCCTGGGCCGAATCCTCCGGTACCACGGCGATCATGCCGATGCCGTTGTTGAAAGTCCGCAGCATTTCCGCTTCCGAGATTTTGCCGGCTTGTTGCAGGAATTCAAAAATCGGCGGAATCTTCCATGAGCCTTTTTCAATTTCAACTTTGCAGGCCTGGGGTAAAACCCGGATGATATTGTCCGGAATGCCGCCGCCGGTGATATGGGCAAGACCGTGGATGGGTAGAACTTTTATTAGTCTTAGGACCATTTCCGAATAAATCCGGGTGGGCTCCAGTAATTCCTCCCCCAGGCTGCGCCCGAACTCGGGAATGTAATCGTCAATTTTAAGGTTGAGCTTTTCAAAACAGATTTTGCGGATCAGGGAAAAACCATTGCTGTGGACCCCGCTGGAGGCGATGCCGATGAGTTTGTGGCCCACCCGGATTTCAGACCCGTCGATGATCTTGCTGTTGTCCACGATGCCCACGGCAAAACCGGCCAAGTCATATTCCCCTTCTTTATATATACCGGGCATTTCAGCGGTTTCTCCGCCGATCAAGGCACAGTTGGCGCGCCGGCAGCCTTCGGCTATGCCTTTGATGATATCTGTGCCCACCTGGGTATCCAGTTTGCCGACGGAAAAGTAGTCCAGGAAAAATAACGGTTTGGCCCCTTGAACCGCCACGTCGTTCACGCACATGGCCACCAGATCGATGCCGATGGTGTCATGTTTGTTCATCATGATGGAAATTTTGAGCTTGGTGCCCACCCCGTCGGTGGAGCTGACCAGTACCGGCCGTTCCAAATTGGCCAGATTCAACGAGAATAATCCGCCGAACCCGCCGATTTCCCCCATGACGCCTGAACGCGGCGTTTTTTCGGCGATTTCCTTGATGGTTTTTACAAAATTGTTGGCTTTGTCAATATCAACACCAGCATCTGCATAACTCAGCGGCTCACTCATGGTATCTCCCCAATTGAATCCTGTGGTTGCTGTTTTGAAAGCGATGAAAAAACTAAAACGATTCCTTGGAAATGTCAAAACAATTATTTTTCTAAAGGTTCGCGATATTGCCTTTTTCAAAAAAATGAGGGAAGATAAAAAGATATGGAAAACGAATAATGCAAATAAAATATGGTTTGTTTATAAGGGGACGGCATGAAAGAAATTAAAGTGGGGTTGCTCGGTTGCGGGACGGTTGGAACCGGCGTGGCTAAATTGCTCATGGAGAACAGGGATCTTATCCGCGCCCGCTTGGGCGCCGACTTGCGCCTAAAATACGTTGCCGATATTGATACCAAAACGGATCGCGGCATCCGCTTTGACGAGGGGGTTTTCATATCCGACGGCCGACAGGTGATCAATGATCCGGACATCGACATCGTGGTGGAAATGATCGGCGGAGAAACCATTGCCAAGGATTTTATTCTGCAGGCCATTCAAAACGGCAAGCATGTGGTCACGGCCAATAAAAAATTGTTGGCGGCCCAAGGCAACGCCATTATCAAAGCGGCTGCAGCCAAAGGGGTGGATATTGGCTTTGAAGCCAGTGTGGGCGGATGCATGCCCATCATCAAAACCATGCGGGAGGCCCTGGTGGGCAACCGCATTCAATCCATGGTGGGTATATTAAACGGGACCTGCAATTATATTCTCACCCAGATCACCGACACGGGCATATCCTTTGAGGAGGCCCTGGCCCAGGCCCAGGCCAATGGTTTTGCCGAAGCCGATCCCAGCTTGGATGTGGACGGCCATGATACAGCCCATAAACTCGCCATTCTCATGGCCCTGGCTTTTGGCATGGAAATCAATCTAAAGGACATCTATCTGGAAGGCATCACCAATATCACCCCCATGGATATCGAATTTGCCGGCGAGTGCGGTTATCGCATCAAATTGCTGGCCATCAGCAAAATGGTGGGGGCGGCCTTGGAGGCCAGGGTGCATCCGGCCATGATTCCGGTGGACAATATGCTCGCCCATGTGAATCAATCCCTGAATGCCGTAACCGTCAGCGGTGACGCCGTGGGCGACATCCTGCTGTACGGCCGCGGGGCCGGCATGTTGCCCACGGCCAGCGCGGTGATCAGCGATCTGGTGGACATTGCCCGCAATCAATTGCTGGGCGTGCGCAACCGTGTGCCCATGCTTTCTTATCAAAATGAGAATATCCGGCCAATACCCGTGCGGCCCATTGACCAGATCAGCACCCACTACTACTTCCGCTTCTCGGCGGCGGATCATCCGGGGGTGCTGTCCAAAATCGCCGGGGTCCTGGGCGATTGCGGCATCAGCATCCAGTCGGTCCATCAGAAAGGGCGGAAGGTCAAAGGGGCTGTGCCCATTGTCATGCTGACCCATAAGGCCCGGGAGGCCGATGTGCGCAAGGCCTTGGGAATAATCAGTTCCCTGGAAGTGATCAAAGACGCGCCGGTGCTGATCCGCATTGAGGGGGGCGAAGATGAATAAAGGTCGCATGAACATCATCTGCTCGGATTTGGAAGGGGTGTTTGTACCGGAAATCTGGATCAATGTGGCGCTCAGGACCGGCATCGAGGAATTGAAACTGACCACCCGGGATATCTCCGACTATGACGTTTTGATGAAAAGACGGCTTTCGATTTTAAAGCAACATGGGTTGAAAATCGGCGATATTACGTCGGTCATCGCTGCCATGGAGCCCCTTGCCGGCGCACGGGAACTGCTTGACTGGATCAGGGGGCGCAGCCAAATCATCGTGGTGTCGGACACCTTCACCCAGTTTGCCGGGCCCCTGATGAAAAAACTCGGTTGGCCCACCCTGTTTTGCCATACCCTTACCATCGGGCCGGACGGCACCGTGGAAGGCTATAATCTGCGCCAGCCCGAGGGAAAAAAACGAACTGTTCAGGCCCTGCAGGGCCTGAACTACCGCGTGGTGGCCTTTGGGGATTCCTACAATGATGTGGGCATGCTGCAACAGGCGGAAGTGGGGATTCTGTTCCGTCCCCCGGAGAATGTCATCCGGGAGTATCCGCAATTCCCGGTTACCCACGACTATACTGCCTTGCGGCAACTGTTGCAGGCAGAGCTGGATAAATAAAGGTGACGGAAAAACCGCTGATTGCCGTGCGCAAGCAATCGCTGGAACTGCTCTTTCAAATTGTTGTCCAGCCGCGCGCTTCCAAGACCATGATCGCCGGCCGGCTCGGGGAGGCCCTGAAATTGCGGCTCACCGCGCCGCCGGTGGAGGGCGCCGCCAATACCATGTGTTTGAAATTTCTTTCCAAATGGCTGAATGTGCCCAGGTCCGCACTGGCCATTGCAGCGGGCGCAACCTCCCGCCATAAAACCATCTGCCTGCGCTGTTCTGACCAGGAGACCCTTGCAAAAGAGCATGAGCGGCTGAATCGGCTTTTTACGGATTGCTCTTTGAAACCGGGGTAAATCGCGAAAAAATAAATTCGAATATCGAAATCCGAAATCCGAAACAAATTCAAAATTTCAATGACCAAATAACCAAAACAAAAAAACAGCAGCTCCCTGGCCGTATTGTTTGGCTATTTTGTTTTATTTGAGTTTTGGTAATTCGAATTTGTTTCGTATTTCGATATTCGAATTTCGGATTTTTTTGACCGACCGAAACAATGATCAAGGCCTATATTTCAAGGGTGCTGCTCGGCCAGCAGGACCAGGTAATTGTAAATGATGCCGGCGGCTTTGTCTGTAAGGCCCCTGAATTTAAGGCCGATTATTTCATTGCCGACTTCCTTGCGGCTGTTTTGAATGATGCCGTTCAACTCGATTTCCCCTTCGATGCCGGGGAACTGGCAATGGAGTTTAAGAGGATTTCCCACCCGTAATTTTGTTTTGGGATTGGGCAGGTATTTGAAACTGCAACCGCAGCCTTCCTCGCTTAGATCCTTGATAATGCCGTTGCGCTCCGTATTGTTGATGACGATTCTCACCGGAATGACGCAGTCGTTGCGGCGATAGGAACGGATGGTATGGCTCTGCAGGAATTTGGGGTATACGAACAGGAGCATTTGCACGGGTTTTTCCACAATGTCGATGATCTTGGTGGGAAAGGCGTAGACCGTGCCGCAGTATAAATATTTGATGATCATATGATTGCCCGGAAAGAGCTTGTGTTTGATCATGGAATAATTGGAGGGCTGGGAGGCGATGAAATACTCATTCACCTTGAGTCCGACAAAAATACTGTTGATGGGGATGTTGACATCATCCAGTTCCAGCAGCAGTTTGGTGCCGAGTTCAATGTTGATCTGGACGCTTGCTTCCATATTGAGATTCTTGATGCGATCAATATCGTCCATTGCTGTCACACCTATTCCCGCTGCTCAACGGCGCGGATGGCGGATTCGAGATCATGAACCAGCCTGCCGCTGTAACTTGACCGCCGGCCGCCTTTTTCCAGAAGCTCCTGATGCTGCCGATCACCCACATGGATGATCTCGGACACGCCCGCGGTTGTGAGCAGGTCCTGGAGGTCCAGCAACCACTCGGCGTCGCCGGGCTTCATTTTGAAACGGGTGAGATCCACAATGCAGGCAAACCGGGCTTTCAGCCCCGCAAGGGCCTGTTGCGCGGCTGCGGAAATGGTTCTGCTCTCATCGGCGCGGATCGAACCGGTCAACGTAATGTACAGCCTGTTTTCCCCCTGATCTACCCTGATTTCATGCATGGCCGCGACCTGTTCGCCGATTGAATGGATTTTCGATTGAATACAAGCATGTTATTTACCAAATCCAGGGAAAAGTCAAGTCGGCGGGAAATATTACAGTCTGCCTTTGATATTGCGGACAACAATCTACTTGCGAAACCAAGATCGAATTTATATACCTCGAAAGAATATTTTTACAACCGGAGACAGGGGACCAAGACGAACGAAACGATGAAGACAATAAAGCAAATGGTATTTTGGGCGATTCTAATTTGTATCAAT
Organism: Desulfosudis oleivorans; assembly: GCA_020723325.1. GTDB lineage: Bacteria > Desulfobacterota > Desulfobacteria > Desulfobacterales > SURF-7 > DYJD01. The sequence continues at coordinate 150,597 of DYJD01000003.1, forward strand.
CTCGCCGTACTCGAAATTGTGCTTTCACTTTTCTATTTTCAAAACAATTGCGAATCTTCCCTGGCCCTTGCTCATTACTGGCATAAAGCGAAACAATATTTGCAAAATAGAATAACCGTCGTGCCTGTGGGGATTTGGCAGGATGACCCCAAATTCGGCTATTCTCACAGGGCAAATACAAAAGGATCCCATAGAACTTTGGATTTTAAGGCTAACTACACAATCGGCGCGGATCAGGAGCGTTATATTTCGCCGCCTGCCAAACCTTTGGGACGGATCTTATTTTTGGGTTGTTCTTTTACATTCGGGCATGGAGTTGATGACCAAGACAATTATCCGGCTGTTTTGGCAAAAGAATATTGGAAAGATTGGCATATAGTGAATAAAGCGGTCATGGGGTGGGGGACGGCTCATGCCTACCAGCAGCTTTTGGAGGAAATGGAAAAAAAAAGCCTGCCGTCGTTGGTGATCTATGCCATGTTGCCCCATCACATCACGCGCAACTATATCCGCAAGAGTTGGGTGGAAACCTTGTCGAAGTTCAAGCGGAAGCATCCGCATTTTGAAATCGTGGGCGGCGAACTTGAATTCAAGGGGGTTATCGATATTTCCCAAAGCCGCGAGGACAGCCCGGAACTGCGCAAAAAGGAAATTGAACTGACCATTGCCTTTCTGAACAATATGCAGAAAATTTGTAAAGAAAAAGGTATCCCCTTTTTAGTGATTTTGCTTCCCAGCAATCAAGCTGTTTGGCCGGCTGCCGTCATTGCCGCCTTGGCCAAGCATGACATCCAATTCGTGGATATGGCTGAGATGGAAATGAAGGAAATCTATACCGACCAGCACCCGGCGCCTGCGGAACATCGCAGAATTGCAAAAGTCCTGGCGGATGCAGTCATTCTGGATGTAAAAAATCGGAAAAACGTAAATTAATGAAAAGTTTTTGAAGGCTTACGGGAGATCGGCGGATGGACCAGGAAAGACAAACAATCCATGAAAGGGCCAAGGATACAGGTTTGGCCCTGGTTTTGATATTGCTGCTCGCAGCCCAATTGATTCCACACCCGACCCTGGTATGGCCGGCCATTGCTCTGCTAGTGATAACCATGACCTGGCCGAAGATGTTCAGGCCCTTGGCCGTTGTTTGGTTCGGTTTGAGCCATTTGCTCGGACAAGCGGCCTCCAAAATAATCCTTTCGCTTCTTTTTATCGCGGTTGTGGCTCCCATGGGGTTTGTCCGCAAACTGGCCGGCCGGGACCCCATGCAACTCAAGGCCTGGCAAGCCGGCGGCCCGTCCTTTTTCAATGAGCGGAAGCATGTGTTCACCAAGTCCGACCTGGAAAAACCGTATTGACCATAAATAAGGAGGAATGGTTTGGAATTTTTAAAGGATCTATGGGGCTTCATGCGGGAGCGCAAAAAGTTTTGGCTGTTGCCCATTGTTTTGTTTCTGCTGCTGTTCGGGGTATTGATCGTCATGACCAGCGGAACAGCCATCGCGCCGTTCATTTATACCCTGTTCTAGTCAGGAGAGTGCAAATTGGCGAATATCATTCTGGGCATTTCCGCATTTTATCATGACAGTGCCGCGGCCCTATTGGCAGGAGATGAGATTGTGGCCGCGGCCCACGAAGAACGCTTCAGCCGCAAAAAGCATGATGCCGCCTTCCCTTTCAGCGCCGTGGATTTTGTCCTAGCCGAAGGCGGTGTGAAAATAAGCGACCTTGATGCCTTTTACGATAAACCTTTTCTGAAATTCGAACGCCTACTGGAAACCTACCATGCCTTTGCGCCCAGGGGCTTCCGCAGTTTCTTGACCGCCATTCCGGTGTGGATCCGGGAAAAACTCTTCATGCGCAAGATTTTATGGGAGTCGCTGGAGAAAGTCCAGGGCGGGCCGATCGGATCCAAGCCGTCACTGCTTTTCCCGGAACACCATCTTTCCCATGCGGCCAGCGCCTTTTTCCCGTCGCCCTTTGAAACCGCCGCCATTTTAACCATTGACGGCGTGGGCGAATGGACCACCACCGCCATTGGTATGGGGCAGGGCACCCGGATCGAATCCTTGGGCACGCTGGCCTTTCCCCATTCCCTGGGGCTGTTATACTCGGCTTTTACGTATTATACCGGCTTCAAAGTCAACAGCGGCGAGTACAAGCTGATGGGGCTGGCGCCCTATGGAAATCCCAAGGGTGAGGCCTGCCGCAGATACAAGGACAAGATTCTGGAAGAGCTGATCCAGGTAAAGGCAGACGGCTCCTTTGTCCTGAACATGGAGTATTTCGACTATCCCACCGGCTTGCGCATGTGCAATGAAGGCAAATGGGCAGAGCTGTTTCAGCTTCCAGCGCGTCGCGAGGAGAGCGACATCACCCAGCCTTACATGGACATGGCCCTGGCCATCCAGCAAGTCACCGAGGAAGTCGTGCTGAGGCTGGCAAGGACGGCCAAAACCCTCACCCAGGCCGACCATCTTGTCATGGCCGGCGGGGTGGCCCTGAACTGCGTGGCCAACGGCAAACTGTTGCGCAGCGGCTTGTTCAAGGATATATGGATTCAGCCGGCTGCGGGGGATGCAGGCGGAGCAGTGGGGGCGGCCTATGCGGCCTTGCATATCAGCCTGGGAAAAGAACGTACATGTCTGCCCGGGGGCCGCGATAAGATGCACGGCGGATATCTGGGGCCGGAGTACGGTCACAGGGAAGTGCTGGGCCTGGCCCGCAAATACGGCGCCCGGATGCGGGAATATGAGAACTTTGAGGATTTGTGCCGGGAGACGGCCGGCAAGTTGGCCGCCGGCAACGCCGTGGGCTGGTTCCAAGGCCGCATGGAGTGGGGGCCGCGGGCCTTGGGCAACCGCAGCATTCTGGGCGATCCCCGCAACAAAGACATGCAGAGAAAAATGAATCTCAAAATCAAATTCCGGGAAGGGTTCAGGCCCTTTGCCCCGTCTGTGCTGGCCGAAGACGCGGCGGAATATTTTGAGCTGGACAGGCCTTCGCCCTATATGCTGCTGGTGGCCGACGTGCGCGCCGGGCGGCGTAAGCCGATCCCCGAAGGTTATGAGGGGCTGGGTTTATATGAACGGCTGTATCACATCCGCTCGGACATTCCGGCTGTCACCCATGTGGACTTCAGCGCCCGCATCCAGACCGTGCACCGCGAAACCAATGAAAAGTATTGGCGTTTGTTGAAGGCCTTCAAGGAGTTGACCGGCTGCAGCCTGCTGGTGAACACAAGCTTCAACGTGCGCGGCGAGCCCATAGTGTGCACCCCTGGCGATGCCTACCGCTGCTTCATGCGAACGGAAATGGACTATCTGGTGATCGACCGTTTTTTATTCACCAAGACCGAGCAGCCGCCTTGGGCGGAGGATCTGGAATGGCGGACGCGATTGGCGCCGGATTAACGGATTCCGGGTGTTATTGGAATTACATTTTTTTTCGGGAGTCGAAAAAATGGAAAAACTCGTCAGCGTAATCATTGACAATGACATTTGTATTTCTTACAATAAGGGTAAGAATAATTTTTCCTTACATGGAGGAAGTATGATTATTGCAAAAGTGACTTCCAAGGGACAGATAACCATCCCCAAGGAAATACGGCAAAAATTAGGGATCTGTCCCGGGGAGGAAGTGGGATTCGAGGAAAAAGACAACCGTATTGTCATAAGCAAGGCTTTTTCCAAATCCCCATTTGATAAATGGATGGGAAAACTGAAGCATCTAAAAGGCAAAAGAAGTGACGATTTGATAAGGGAGACCCGCGGGGATGATAACGGCGGTTGACACCAACATCCTTCTCGACATCTTGATTCCAGGCGAACCCTTTGCCGCCTCGTCGAAGATGCTGTTGGACAAACACTTATCCAAGGGACAACTGGTCATTTGCGAGATTGTTTTTTCAGAACTCGCAGCCGGTTTTCTTTCCGATCAAAAATTGAATTCTTTTCTATCCGACACCGGGATCAGCTTGGTCTATTCCAATGAAAAAGCGCTTTTTTTAGCCGGTTCGAGATGGAGAGAGTATGCTCAAAAAGGCATAAAAAACAGATTTCCATGCGCGCAATGCGGACATACTTATCAAGTATCGTGCCCCCAGTGTGGGACCATACTGACAAAACGGCTTCATGTTTTGGCTGATTTTGTCATCGGTGCTCACGCCCTTGTACAAGCGGATTGTATTCTCTCAAGAGATCTGGGAGTTTACCGGTCCTACTATAAAGATCTCCAGGTTTTCGGGTAATCCAGAACGTCCGGCCCTGATTCAAGGAATAGGTTTGGATCATGGAAAAGCCGATCAGGCCGCCTCCACTATTTGCAGCACACCTTTAATGGTGGGCTGGGCCAGCACGGCGGCGGCGAATTTCTCAGCTTCAGTCACGGTCAGTTCCGAAATCCACTGCTGCACCGAGGGCAGAAACTGGGGATCCACGCTGAGTCGGCGCACGCCGATGCCCAGCAGAAAAGGGATGTAATCCAGGTCCCGGCCCATTTCCCCGCAGACGGTAAGATCCTTGCCCTCCTTGATGGCGGCGGCGAGGATTTTGGCCAGACCGCGCAGCACCGCGGGATGCCAGGGCTGATAGTACTCCGCCACCCGGGTGTTGGTGCGGTCCACGGCCAGCATGTATTGGACGAAATCATTGGTGCCGATGGAAAAGAAATCCACGACCTTGGCAAAATCATCCATGATCTCCACCACCGAAGGCAATTCGATCATCATGCCCACGGAGGGCGCCTGGTGATGGGGAATGCCGCGGCGGTCCAAGTCCGCGCTGCAGACGGCAAGCATCTCCTTGGCGGCAAAAAAATCATCCAGGGAAGAAATCATGGGGAACATGATCCGGATTTTTTTCAAGCCGGCCGAGGCCCGTAGAATGGCGCGGAGCTGCTGTTGGAAAATATCCGGATGCTTCAGGGAAAAACGGATGGAACGTAATCCCAATTGCGGATTGGCTTCACCGGCGGCATCATAGTAGGAAAGCACCTTGTCGCCGCCCACATCCAGGGTGCGGATGGTGATCTCGCCGTCGCCCATTTCGTCGATCAGGCGTTTATAGATGCCCACCTGCTCTTCCTCGGAGGGAAACATGGAGCGGATCAAAAAGGGGAATTCGGTGCGGTACAAGCCCACCCCTTCGGCCTTCAAATTGCGGGCGGTGGCCAATTCACTGAGCAGGTTGATGTTGGTAAACAGATGAATTCTCATCCTGTCGCGGGTATAGGTGGCGGGGGACATCTGCGGGCTCAAGGGTTTGGCTTTTTGCCGGGCATCGTTACGGATCTGGAATTGCCGGATGATGTCTTCCGCGGGCTTGATATAGATGCTGCCGATCTCGGCATCCATGAGCACCGGGGTTTCGTCGGGCAGTTTGAGCAGCTCGGCGCAATCGGCGATGAGCAGCGGTATCTGCAGCGAGCGGGAAAGGATGGTGACATGGGAAGTGATGCTGCCGCTCACCAGGATGATGCCGCGCACTTCCTCCGAGGCCAGTTTTAGGATATCCGAAGGGTAAAGATCAGCCGCGATGATGATGCGTTTCTCGCCGATGATGGACTCCTTCAGGTCGGCCCGGTAGAGATTGGTGAGCAGACGACGGGAGAGATCTTCCACATCATTCACTTTTTCACGGATATAGGCATGGGAACTGGCAGAAAAAGCGGCGATGTATTTCAGGGCCATGATGCGCACCGCTTCGGGCGGCGATACGCCCCCCTGGATCAACTGAATCATCTTGCCGATGAATTGGGGGTCTTTCAGGATCATGAAATGGGCGGAGAAAATCAGGGAGGCGCTTTCCGGCAGCCGGGCCGCAAAACGGGCCTGGAGGGCCTTTAACTGGTCGCTGGTGGTGCGCACTGCCCGGTGAAAATCCGTGAGGGTCAGCAGGGCGTCCCTGGCGCCTTCTTCCATGAGCACATCCCGGCCCCGGTTCAGAATTTTGGCCGGAGCATAAGCATAGCCGCTGGAGCCGATTTCCGCCTTGAGAAAGCGCAAGGTTTCCCGGGCGCCGTTGGGGCCGGGCTTTTTCCCCATGCGATGGATGTCCATCAACAAATTGGCGTTTTCAATAGCGCCGGCGAGCTGGGCCGCCAGGGCCCGCAGGGTCATGACGTCGATCTCGTCAAAATAATTCTTGGATTCATGCTGAATGACCAGCACCCCGATGCGCTCGATACCGCGATGAATGGGAACGGCCAGAAGTGAAGCAAATGGGTCTTCCCCGGCTTCGGCAAAATATTTAAAATCCGGACTGCGGCCGGCATCGCCCTCATTTACCGGTGCAAGCTGATCCAGGGCTTTGCCCACCAGGCCCTCCCCGACTTTTAAACGGATTAGGCCCACCGCTTCCGGATTCAGGCCGATGGTGGCCTTGAGGACCAGCTCTTCTTTTTGCTCGTCAAACAAATAAATGGAACAGACCTGGGCCTCCAGGTGACGGGACACGAGTTCCACGGTCTGTTGCAGAAAACTTTCAATATCGGTGCTGCCGGTCAATAGATTGGCAAGGTCGCTGATATTGCATAGCAGGTTGAGATGATTGCGATTTTTCGTCATTTTGGGTATTACTCTTTCCCGATTTTCACAGCCCAGGCAAAGGGCTGATGCTTCTTCATGAAATATAAATTTTGAAATTTACTGCATAAGCTAATCCATGTCAAAAGTTTTGAAATAGTGCCACGTGATCTAAAGTCACCTAAAGTGATCTAAAATTGTGGAGTTCCATTATTTTCAATTATATGACGGAGCGTAGCGACACCTCAACTTTAGCTCACTTTAGACACTTTCAACTTTAGTCACTTTACAATCCCATGGTTTGTTGATAACAAAAAGAACGAACCAATCAACAAGCGAGGACCAAAAAAGCGAGGACCAAAAGATGAAAACAGGAATAATCGTATTCTTGGCCGCGTTCTGCCTTTTTGCCTGCAGCAAACGTCTGGCTGAATTGCAAGTCAAATACCCTGTCCAAAACGGGAGATATACGATTTTAGACGACAAATCCATCGGCGGACTGGGTAGCAGTGAAATCGAGGGCTTGTATATGCGCGAAGTCACCAGTTTGATGGGAAATCCATTGGAAAAAAAATCCTATTATGAGCGCAAGCATCATACACGCTTCTTTATCACCGGCACCACCCAGGTACGTTCGGATGAGTGGATCTATCAGTCCAATGAGGGTTCCAAAATCATTACCGTTAAATTTGAAGACAAGACCGTGGCCCAATACAGCGCTGCTGAGAAAACGCCGGCATCCCCAACCCAACCTTGATTTTCAGAGTTTCAGATCATTAAATTTTCTACTGTCTTGGGGGGCAATGGATAGACCTCCAGGATTTGCTCCCCCCGGCTGTTCTCAAAAAGGACCAGTACTTTCGCCTGGGCCGGGGCCTTGGTGTATCCTGCGCAAACGGCCGCTGCTTGCGCAAGGGTTTGCGGATCAATGGCCGCCGGGACCAAGGTGACGGGGCCGGGATAATGGCTGACTTTCACCAGGCCGTGTTTGAGCGGATCACTGTATTCCTCGATCTTTTGATTGTCGCGCTGATCCCGGCCCACGATGATGCGGATGTCCGGCGATAGACGCAAATGCCGGCCGAATTTCAACAAATGCAGGTCATTTTCAGTGGGATCAGGCTCATGGCCGAATAAATCCCGCAGGCGGCGGCTGTAGCCCTTGTCCGTGAGCAGGCAGCCGCCGGCCGGGGCCGGATATTCCGTAACGCCGAATTCCCGGGCCAACTGCATCTGGGGCTTGCGGGACCGGCCCGACAAGCCCAGGAGCAGTTCCCGGTTCACCAAGCCTTCGGTTTCCATGCCGGTGGGCGGCAGCTTTTGGGCGCTCAAGGGTCGCAGAATGCGCTGGCCCCAGGTGGAATGCTTTTCCACATAGCGCAGGGACGGCATGGTCTGGGACATGGGACGCTGGCCCAGGACTTCACCGCTGAAAAGAAAATCAAATCCGCGCTGGATCATGATCCCGCCGGCCAGGCGAAACATCAGGGCATGGCAGTCCATGCACGGATTCATGCACTTGCCGTATCCGCAAGGCGGATTTTTCAGCATCTGTAAATAGGTGGGGGTGATATTTTGAATTGTGAGGGGTATGTTATAGAGCCGGGAAGCCTTGCGGGCCTTGTCTGCGGAAAAAAAGGGGGTTTCAAAAGACACCCATTCCACCTCGATTCCTTGCCTGCGCAGTAAATGGGCGGAAAGGATGCTGTCCAACCCGCCGGAGCATAATCCCAAAGCGCGCACTTTTCTTGATGGTAAATTCATTGTATATAACTTCTCTTTTCTCGGCTAGCGACTTTTCATCACCTTTAAGGATTTTTATTAATAAAAATGCAACCGGCCTTTTCCATGCAAACATACCCCAATCATATCCGTAAAATATTGAGAAAACTAAGGACCGCTTATCCGGATGTCAAGACCCAGTTGCGCCATAAAAATGCATTTGAACTTCTGGTGGCCACGATTTTATCCGCCCAATGCACGGACCGGCAGGTGAACCTGGTGACCCCGGGCTTGTTTCAACGCTTCCCTACTCCGGCGGATATGGCGGCGGCGCCCCTCAAGGAGATTGAAAGCTTGATTCACTCCACTGGTTTTTTCCATAACAAGGCCCGCAATATCCGTGCTTGCTCTGCAAAACTCATAAGTGAATACGGCGGCCGGGTTCCGGATTCATTGGCGGCACTGGTGACGCTGCCGGGGGTGGGACGTAAAACCGCCAATGTGGTACTGGGGGCCGCCTTCAATATTCCCGGCATGGTGGTGGATACCCATGTGGCCCGCATTTCCGGCAGATTGGGCCTGACCCTTGCCAAAGATCCCCAAAAAATCGAAACCGACCTGATGCGAATCATCCCCAGGAAAGAATGGAATGATTTTTCCCTACGCCTGATATATCTCGGCCGGGAGTTTTGTTCAGCCAGAAAACCCGATTGTCCTCAATGCCCGTTGCGGGAGTTGTGCCCGTTTCCATCAAATGGGTTGAACGTCGCCGCTGAAACTGATATCCATGGCCCTGTAGCCGGCGGTGGTAAGCGCAGACCGCGCACGCCGGCAGATTGATGCGGAACGCCGAATTCACAGAAAAAATAGAATCAAGGATTCATGCCCATGTATCGACAAATTTTTGTGGGAATCAGCGCAGCCGTCATACTCGGCGGTCTTGCCTTAGTTTTGTTTTCGACCCAAATGCAGGCGGAAGAACTGGCTGCGGACCAAAAAGTCGCTGTGGTCAACGGGACCCCGATTCTAATGCGGGACCTGAATCGACAGGTGGATGCGCGACTGCGTCAAATCAATGACAAGGATGAAAAATCAGACAAGGAGCGCCTGCTCAAATTGAGAATTAAAGTGTTGGAGGAATTGATCAGCCGCGAGCTGCTGTATCAGGCGGGTGTTAAAGCCGGGATAAAGGTTCCGGAAGAAGAGGTGGAAAAAGAAGTCCAGGCCATGATGCAACAGTATGGGGATGACACAGCCTTCAAGCAGGCCCTGACCAAATTACGCTTCACCGAAGATGGCTTAAGGGCCTCCATCCGGCAGGAACAAACCGTGCGGCGCTTCATTGATCAGGAAATCAACGCCAAGATTTCCATCCCGGAAAGCGAGGTTACTGAATATTACAACAAGAACCGGGACTCCTTTAAACAACCGGAAATGGTGCGCGCCAGCGATATCTTGATCAAGGTCGAGCGATCGGCGGATGAAAACAGCAAAAAAAGAGCCCGGGAAGAGCTTCTGCGCCTGAAAAAACGCGTGGCCCAGGGCGAGGATTTTGCTGAAATTTCCAAAAAATTTTCCCAGGGACCCAATGCGGAAAGCGGCGGTGACCTGGGCTTTTTCAGCCGCGGTCAGATCCTCAAGCCCGTGGAAGATATCGCATTCAGCCTGGAGCTGGGGCAAGTCAGCGACGTGGTGGAGACCGAATACGGATTTCATCTGATCAAGGTGACCGAGCGCAAACCAGCCTACATTGAATCCTTCCAGACCGCCAAATGGAAGATAGAACGCTTTCTGAAACAGAGCCGGATATACAAGACCATCGAGCAGCATGGGGAAAAGCTTCGCAAGGAAGCCGAGATCGTGCGACTCTTTCCAGAGCCGGAAACTAAACCGGAAACCAAATAGGTCTTGAGCTGAAGGTCATGGGAAAGCATGATACTTTCAAGGAAGGCCTGGGGGCCGCCTGGCCCATCTGCCTTGGTTATGTGCCCATCGGTCTGGCTTTCGGCGTGCTGGCCCAGAAGGCCGGGCTGTCACCGGCTGAGATCGCCATGATGTCCATTTTTGTGTTTGCCGGCAGTTCCCAATTCATTGCGGTATCCATGTTGTCGGCCGGGGCCGGGCCTTTGGCGGTGATCGCCACGGCCTTCATGGTGAATATCCGGCATTTGCTGATGAGTTCGGCCTTGTCGGTGTATTTGCGCCGGCCCGGTCGCCTTCAGTTGACCTTGCTGGCCTATGGGGTCACGGACGAGAGTTTTGCCGTGAACCTGGGGCGCTTTCATCAGCAAAATTGGGATATCCGCCAGGCCCTGGTGGTCAACCAGAGCGCCAATGCGGTGTGGATCATCTGCACGGTGCTGGGGGGCTATGGCGGCGGCATCATCCCCCAAGGGGCCTTGGGACTGGATTATGCCTTGACCGCCATGTTCATCTGTTTGCTGGTTTTTCAGTTGCGCGGCCGCATTTATATTCTTACAGCCTTGCTGGCGGGAGGGGTGGCGACGGCGGTGGCCCTGCTGATTCCAGGCAACTGCTATATCATTCTTGCCGCTGTTGCCGCCGCAACCATGGGGGTGGTTTGCCAGAAAAAGATTGCCTTTTTCCAGAACGGACCGGCGGTGGCTAAGACTATGGACGACTGAATTGGAGCATACCCATTATCTATGGATAGTGCTGGGAATGGGGGCGGTTACTTTTCTGCCGCGCTGGATACCCCTGTTTTTTCTTTCCAATCGCAAATTGCCGGATTGGTTTGTGGAATGGCTGGATTTGATTCCGGCTGCCATTCTCAGTGCCTTGCTGATCCCGGCCCTGGTGACGGCCGGCGATCCCCGCCGCCTGATTTTATGGCGGCCGGAGCTGCTGGTGGCTGTTCCGACTTTCCTGTTCGCCCTGAAAACCAAATCCCTGGGCGGAACAGTGGTGGTGGGCATGCTGTTGTTCTGGTTGGTGGGGAAAGTGTAAGTATCCAGGTTGATAGACCGAAGGCTGAAGGTTTTTTGGCCAGAGCAATTGGGAAAAATCAACGGTAAAAGCGCTCCAGATATCTGGGGGGGACGCCGGTTAAATACAGACCGGCCAGCAACCAGTTGCGCAGGGTACAATAGACAACACCTTCCTTTTCCCAGCGCCTAGGTGAAGTTTCAATCGCTTTGGGTAGAATGGTGATTTCACCGCCCGCCTTTTTGACGCGGCGCATCAGTTCAATGTCTTCCATGAGCGGAATGGGTGCATAACCTCCAAGTTGTCTGAAAAAACCGGCTTGAATGAAAATGGCCTGGTCGCCGTAGGGAATACGGGTAAGGCGGTTGCGGACAGCCACCGCCTTTTCGATGAGACGGTAAATCCTGCGGGCAGAACCGATTTGGAAGGTGAAAGCGCCGGCTGCTTTTTCGGAATTTGCGCAGGCGGCGGCGATCAATTCAAAAGCATTGGGCGGCAAGAGCGTATCCGCATGCAAAAAGAGCAGAATATCGCCCCGGGCCGTGGCCGCGCCGCTGTTCATTTGAGCGGCGCGGCCTTTGGCGGAGCGTACTTTTATGACGGCTTCGCGATGAATACGCGCCAGCGTCGTCCCCTGGGGGTGGCCGTCGGCAACGATGATTTCGAAGCAGACTTCATTCCCCAATCCGGCCAGGTGCGAAAGTGTTTCCGCAATCCGGTCGTGCTCATTATACACGGGAATGATGATGGAAATGGTTTTGGGTCGCATTGAAATAGAAAATTGAGTCTATGGTTTCATGGGGCAGGCCCTGCCGGCCGAGTGTCCTTGGCGGTGCCCGGCCATGGGGGCATCGGCCATACGTTCCCTTTTCAAAGTTTCCAGTTTTTGAAGCTGTTCGGCGTTCAACAGCTTCCGCAGCTCCAGCCTGGAATCGATTTTCAGCATATAGAGTTTGCCTTTGATTTCCGAGATGGCCTGGGCTGTTTTCCGAACGGCGGCTTCATCCACGGTTGCCGCGGAGAAGGATTTATCCATTTGAAGCTTCAGTGTATCCAGTTGGGAATGCAGTTGTAGTTGCTTTTCTCGAAAGGTGAAGTCCGCGTTTTTCAATCCTTCGATCTGGCTGTCGGTCAAGCCTAGTTCTTGGCAGAGCTTGGTGTTGTTCCAGATCCCAAAAGGAAACATGCGGCCATGTCTGCCTTGGAACCCAGGGCCGGAACCTCCACAGGGCCTCTGGAACGCTTCCGCGGCCGCGGGCAGAAAAAAGGCCATGACAGTCAATACCATCAAACGATTCAGCAATTTTTGTTTTTGGGTGGAATTCATGAAATACCTCCATTTGCAAGGTTTTTATTTGGTTGGGTAGTTCAAGGGAATTGCATGTAAGTTTTTTCGGGGTCGGTATCGGGGTCGGAATCGGAATCGAAAAAAAAATAATTCGATCCCGATACCGATAGCGACCCCGACCCCGATGATAGGACATTTTCATACATGCGATTGCCCTGTTAGGGATAACCCCACTCTTGTTGGACAATATACGCAATTCTTGTAAAGATAATATGTCCATGCAAGTGAAAATTGTAAAGCTTTTGTAAAGAGGGTTGCCCCCAAGGATGAAAAAAGGGATAATTCCATCATGAAAATCCTTATCATCGATGATGACAAAAAGTTGTGCGGACTGTTGCGGGACTATCTGAAGCCCATGAACTATGAAGTGGAGGCGGCCCACAACGGGATCGACGGCCTGAAGAAAGCGCAGTCTGAAAATTTTGACGCGGTCATTCTGGATGTTATGATGCCGGGCATGGATGGCTTTGAAGTATTGAGAACCCTGCGCGAACAATCCGACATTCCAGTGTTGATGCTCACCGCCCGTGGCGATGAAACCGACCGCATCGTGGGCCTGGAACTGGGCGCGGATGACTACCTGCCGAAAACCTTTTCCATGATGAAATCGGCCGGCTGGGAAACGCCATAAACCGGATGACCGACCGGCTCAACGGTTATGTAAAGGGCCAGAAACGCTTTTTAGGGGATGTGGCCCATGAGTTGGCCTCGCCCATTGCCCGGATTCAACTGGGGCTGGGCATCCTGGAACAGCAAGTGGACCAGCAGAATAAAGCCAGGGTGGAAGCAGTGACGGAGGATGTGATCCACATGTCGAACCTGGTCAACGAACTTTTGTCCTTCTCCCGGGCGGAAATCAATCCGGCCAAGGTGAAATTGGAAAAACTGCTCCTGTTGCCTTTGGCACAAAGGGTGGTGAGTCGCGAAAACCAGCCCGGCAAAACCATCCTCATCCAAGTGGAACCGGAAATCCAGGTAACGACCGACCCGGAATTGCTGACCCGCGCCTTGGCCAATCTGCTCCGAAACGCCATCCGCTATGCCGGTGACCATGGCCCCATCACCATTACCGCGCAGCAAAGCAAAAACAGGGTGGCAGTGGAAGTTATGGATAAAGGTCCCGGTGTGCCGGATGAACTGGTGGGTCAGCTTTTCGAACCCTTCTTTAGGCCGGAGTCCTCCCGGGACCGGGCTTCCGGTGGCGTGGGTCTCGGCCTGGCCATCGCCAAAACCTGTATTGAAACCTGTAAGGGAACTATTTCCGCACGCAATCTCGCTGGCAATGGATTTGCCGTGACTATAAATCTGCCGCTGGAACCTGAGGAAGGCTGATACGGATCGGCTGGTTTGAATTTTAAAATATTCCAAATATGCTGATCATGAAAAAATTTAAAGGGGGAGAAGATAACATATAAAGGTTGACTCCGATCCCAAAAACCAAAGGTGATACGCTTTTTAAGATTGACATCCAACGCCTGTTGCAGTACCATAACCTATCAAAATACTTAAAGTCATTAAGAATTACCCGCTGAATTTTCATTCATACGCTTTTTCAATCCAAACAAAATCCAATTAGCCGGCCGGGTTGTGATCAGGCCGGCAAACCAGGGGGAAGCCAAACACAATCTTGCCGAGGAGCGCAATCATGAAAAAATGTCTTTGGGGCTCAGTCTTAGCGGCCATCTGTCTCGTCATCCCAATGGGAGTTCAAGGGAGTGAATTGAACCTTGCCGGCTCCACCACGGTTCAGAAACGCATCATCGAGCCGGCCGCGGCCGCAATGGAGGCGGCCACCGGTATCAAGGTGCAGGTGCGCGGTACCAATACCGGCGTCGGTTTTAAGGAACTCATGGCCGGCAAAGTGCCGGCTTCCATGGCTTCCAGTCCCCTGAGCGCGCTTTTGGAGGAAAACGGCTTGGCCGGGGACACTTCCTATCAGGAGCATATTCTTTTTATGGATGTGATCGTGCCGATTGTAAATAAGGGGAATGGAGTGGAAGCCCTTTCCTGGAACCAGCTTAGTGATATCAATACCGGCAAGATCACGAATTGGAAGGAGGTGGGCGGCGCTGATCAAGCCATTATGGTGGTCACTTCCCAGCCCACTGCCGCCACCCGTGAAGTGTTTCAGGCCCTGGTGATGAAAAAAGCGACCTACGTGAATAATGTACGGGAAGTCCGGTCCACCCGTGAGGAGATCGATCTGGTGGAAAAACTGAAGGGCGGCATCGGCGCCGTATCCGAGGGATTTGTGCAGATGAATGCCGGTAAGGTCAAGGTCATCAAGACCGAGCCCATTTCACGGCCTTTGAGTTTGATCACTAAGGGTGAGCCGGCGCCTGAGATCAAGAAGATCCTTGATTTTCTGAAAAGCCCGGAAGGGAAAAAACTGTTTCAATAAAAGAATCGGCGAATTTTTTCAAGAAGGGGCCTAGACCATGAAGTTGTCGACAAAAATGCTGGGAATACCGGTTGGCTTTGTAATATTGGTTTTTGTAATCATGGGTGTTCTCATTTTAAACCTGATTTCGGCCAACTCGGCGGCCACCCAGGCCGAAAAATTTTCAGGCCTCATGGCCGCCATTCGGAAACAGTTCCTGTCAGGTCTTTCCATTGTGACCTCCTCGTCCACCACCGCCACTGCTTTCCTGGCGCTGGAAGGCAATGATGACGGTTTGGCAAACGACTTGGCCAAGCAACTTGCCGGCATGGGGCTGGACGCTCTCCTGTTTACAGACCTGAGCGGTAAAATCCTTTTTCCCAAGTCAGCGTCCTTGCCGGAAGGACTGAAGTCCGTGCTTGAAAAGGCTGATAAAAAAGCCGGCGCAGCCCAGGTGTTGCTGCTCAAGGGGATTCTAGTCGGATTCGCGCCGGTGGTGGATGTGGAAACGCCGAAAGGCTTTCTCATTTTCACGGTGCGGCTTCCGGCCAGATCAGCGCAACTGGCTGAAAGTGAGGCCATGAATATTGCCGCGGACTTCCAAGGGGAAAAAGCCGCAAGCGCGGTCGGAATCGCGCAGTATCTTGAGAAAGAACAACAAAAGGCCGATAACCAGGGCCGCGTTTTTCTGCGGAAGATGATGATTACGGTCACGGCCATTATGCTGGTGAGCCTGCTGTCCATGATCATTGTTTTCACCCTGCTGACCCGCTCCATTTCCGGACCCATTGCGCGCACCGTGGAGCTGGCCGACGCCATCAGCCGCGGAGACCTGTCCCGGCGACTTAATCTCAACCGCAGCGATGAAATCGGCAGGTTGTCGCGTTCCCTGGATGCCATGGCGGACAGTCTGGAAACCAAAGGCAAACTGGCCGAGGCCATCGCCGGCGGGGATTTGACCCGGGAAGTCCAGCTCAGTTCCGCCGACGACAGCCTGGGAAAATCCCTGCAAACCATGAATCTCAGTCTGAATCAGATTATCGCGAGGATCAATGAAGCCGTGGAACAAGTGGGCACCGGATCAGCCCAGGTGTCCGGTTCCAGCCAGACGCTTTCCCAAGGGGCCACGGAACAGGCCTCGTCCATGGAGCAGATCACCAGCTCCATATCCGAGATCGGCGTTCGCACCAATACCAATGCGGAAAACGCCAATCAGGCGGAAACATTGACCTCCAAGGCCCGTCAAGCGGCCCAGGCAGGTGTTCATCAGATGGTCGAAGTCACCGACGCCATGAGCGCCATCAACGAGTCCAGCAAGGAAATCCGCAAGATCATCAGCACCATCGACAGCATCGCTTTTCAGACCAACCTGCTGGCATTGAACGCCGCGGTGGAGGCCGCGCGGGCCGGAAAACACGGCAAGGGCTTTGCCGTGGTGGCCCAGGAAGTCCGCAACCTGGCCGGCAGAAGCGCCAAAGCCGCGGAAGAAACCGCGCATTTAATCGAATCGGCCGTGAAACGCATCATCGACGGCAATAAAATCGTTGAGGAGACCTCAAGAACCCTGGCCCAGATTCAAACCGATGTGACCACAGTGGCCGATCTGGTGGCGGAGATCGCCTCGGCCAGCAATGCCCAAGCCCAGGGTATCGCCGAGATCAACAAAGGCCTCGTCCTGGTGGACAGCGTGACCCAGCAAAACACTTCCCAGGCCGAGGAAACCTCCGCGGCGGCCGAAGCCCTGGCCGGCCAGGCGGCCCATGTGAAGGAACTGCTGGCGCGTTTCAGCCTGAAGACCGGATAGAGCGCTTTTAGCTCCGCTTTTTCGATCTCGATCCCATTAAAATGAGCGGGCCAGCAACATTAAATTTGCCGCCGCAATCTTGATCTATCGACTTGTTTTATCTAATTTCAATATTCCCAATCGTTTCATTTCGGCAAATAATTTTTCCGTGAACAGCCGGCCGCCAACTAGATTGAAATGCCCGTAATCCATAAAAACCGTTTCGTCCAGACCGCAATCCTCCGGCGTTTCCCAGACAATGGAATGGATTTGATCGTTTTCCATGGCGTGAATATACGCTAAAAACCGCTGATATCCTGCCTTGCTAGCGGGATTATGGTAAATCGCTTTCATGTAGTCTCTATGCATGGGCGGCTGGACCAGCAGCACCCGGATGCCCTTTTCCCGCAATTTCTGCACAAGTCGTCTCAAATACTCCGCCTTTTGTTCTGAAAAAGCGTAATCGTGCAAATGATAGATTGAGATCACCCGTGGATGGAACCGTGGATCATTCATTCTCGCCCTCAATGCGGCTTCATTATAATGGTAAGCAGGCGCTATCAAATAAGCCGGCGGTGATGCGGAGTGAACCATGGCATTCAACCCGTTATACCAGTCAACGACATTGCGTTTTTCGGACAAGGGCCACAGCAGATCCAGAAACAAACCTGCCCTGGTTTTTAAATCCGGGATCTCCATCTTTTCCCGGAATTCCGCCCAGGTATAAAAATGGGGTTCGAATTCATGCGGTTTCCGGTAAATCGGGTGGAGCAGATTCCGGTTGAACATCCACGGCTCGATATTGATCACCGCGAGCGATGCGGATTCCAGCAGGAAAGGATTTTCCCGGCAGAGGACCAGCGCCTCCCAGAAACTGCCGGAATCCATAGACAGGTTCAGGACACCGGCGGGATCGATATTTCCAAGTTGCGCGAAAAAATCGGAATTGATGCAGGACACAAACCTGGAACTGCCCAGGAAAATGATTTTCGCTTGGCCGGTATGATGATTGCGAAGAAAGGATGAAACCGGTGTTATCATGGAGCGGGGGGCGATGGTCTCCAGATAAACGCGGTTTTTCGAAATCAACAGGCCGATGCAGACCAGCAGGGCCAGGACTAAAAAGAACACCCGGTTCGGCCTGGGAAATTCCGCAAGCGTATCAAAACTGAAAATAGATGAACGGCTGGACATAACTTTCCCCGATAAAGGATACTATCAGAATCAATATGGTATAAGTCAGACTCTGCCAAACCCAGTGGGTGCTGCTTGTCACGAGCAATTCACGCTCAGCCAGATATTGTGGAAGATCAAGTAAAAAAGTGAACAGTAGATAAAAGATCGTCACATACAGCAAGGGCGAATTTGGATGTGCCCAATGGGCGGGATTGAATACCCTCAACAAATAAGTACTGGCAGTACGCAAGTCCGGAGACCTGAAAAACACCCAAATGAAACTCGTAATATGAAAGGTGAAAAAAATGCTGATACCGGAAATGGCCGCCGAACTCCATTTCCGGCTGTTTTCCCGGATCACCATTTTTGTCGAGTCCTTGAATATCCTGTAAGCGGCAAGACAGGCTCCATGCAAGCCCCCCCAGATGACAAAGACCCAAGAGGCCCCATGCCACAATCCCCCCAAAAGCATGGTGATCATCAGATTCCGGTACATGTTCCATTTTCCTTGCCGGTTTCCCCCCAGCGGGATATAAAGATAATCCCGCAGCCATTGGGACAACGAGATATGCCACCGCCGCCAGAACTCCACAATATTTTTAGAGAAATATGGTTGTCTGAAATTGATCACCAGGTCGATGCCCATCAACTTGCTGACCCCCCGGGCAATATCGCTGTACCCGGAAAAATCGCCGTAAATCTGAATCGCAAAAAGATAGACGCCGCATAAGAGATCCAGACCCATCTGGCCGCCGCAGTTCTGGTATAGACTGTTGACAAACGGCGCCACCGCATCCGCGATGGCGATTTTTTTTTACAAAACCGATCAGGATCAGTTGAATACCGGCGCTGACATCCTCCCGCCTGACGATTCTTTTGGACTGTAACATGGGAAGAAGATGTCCGGCTCTTTCAATGGGACCTGCCAAGAGCAATGGGAAAAAACAGATAAACAGCGCAAATGAAATGATATCTTTTATGGCTGTCTGCTTTCCCAGATAAACATCGATGATATAGGCCATGGCCTGAAAGGTATAGAAACTGATGCCTAAGGGCAGAATGATTTTCAAGGTGGAAGTCAGCGGAGAAAAACCCAGGATTTGGAAAACATCCGAAAGACTGTCGATGAAAAAATGATAATATTTGAAAAAACCCAGGAAGCCGAGATTGAGGATAATTCCAATGATCAGAAGCGTTTTCTTCTTATTCCCGGCGGCTGTCTGGATTCCAAAGGCAATGACATAGTTGACCGTAGTGGCAATGACGATAAGCGATAGGAACCGGTAATCCCAGTACCCGTAAAAAAATAACTCGCAGCAATCAGGAAAATGTTCTGAAACCGTGTACTCAGCGAGTAATAGACCGGCAGCACAACAGCAAGAAACAAGATGAAAACCCAAGAATTGAACAACATCTAAAGGAGGTTCCCCGCGAAAAAATATTTTCTATAGTGTTAAGCGCTTGATGCCGCTTTTCAGTTGTGAAACGTTGAAGTTTACCAACAACCGCTTTAATATCGGCAAGTTTCATGTATGTCAACAACTGATGGAGGGCCGTGATCACCGTTGCGGCGGCCCTTCATTGTGGGAGCGGCTTCCAGCCGCGATAAGGCCGGAACAATAATCAAGGCCTGATGGTGTTTATCCGACAACCTTGGAGCGTTCGATCTCGTTTTTCATTTGGCGCAGCCTTTTGGCCTTTACTACTACGGCTTCCAGTACTTGCTGGTGTTTGGGGGTTATCCAGGGGCCTTCGACTTCGATATCGGCATAGGGAAAGTCGCTTTTGGCCGAAAGGGTCTGCAAGATGGTCCGGGCCTGAATGGAGGGTTGGCAGTTGAATATGCTTAAATGCACCAGGCCGTCAAAGCCGCCCGACTCTACAGAGCATAGAAAACGGCCGACGGTTTCGGTGGCTTCATGATACAGGACACAGGAAGTAAATTTATCCCCTGCTTTTAGAAGGTGGAGATGGGGAATATGTGCATCGTAACAAAGTCCGGATTTTTTGGCGATGTTTCGAAAATAGATGCTGAGTATGTCCGCCAGCAGGATGGTCACCCGGGAGACCACCGCCTCATAAGCATCCTTGAAGGGCCGCTTGGGGTTCAGGAACGAGCGCAACAGGGGCCAGATATTGAAGATGCTCAAGCGATTCCCCCCCAGTCTAAAGCCGAAACGGTTGACAAAGGCGGATTCCATATGCAGGACAAATTCACTCATGTTGACTACCTTGGGAATAATATCGTACTGAAGGAAATAATCGATGGGCGGTTGATGGATCACCGCTGAGCTGCCGCTGCCGAAAATAAGTACCCTGGGTGTTTCCGCCACGTTTTTTTTCAGGGGGATCCGGGCGACATTTTTTGCCCAGGCTGTTAACGCAAAAGGCAACACGATGAGGCC
This sequence comes from Desulfosudis oleivorans, assembly GCA_020723325.1. Lineage (GTDB taxonomy): Bacteria > Desulfobacterota > Desulfobacteria > Desulfobacterales > SURF-7 > DYJD01. The sequence continues at coordinate 170,877 of DYJD01000003.1, forward strand.
GCGGCGGGCTCTTTGGATGAACTTATCAGTCTCGGCCTTGAACGCGGGCATGGCTGTTTCCGCGTTTTCGGCAACCACTTTCAAACAGTTTTCCGCTTCTTCCAACAGGTCTCCCAGGATGATGGTGGTTAGAATCTGAATGCCGAAAAGGGTGCCCTGGCCCATGAAATTGTTATACAGGCTGGGATGACCCGGGAATACGGCGTTGCGCAATTTCAGGCGTCTGGCAAAAACTTCGCTGACCAGGGGCCAGGCGCCGCTTTGACAGGGGCCGCCCTCTTCCAAGCCGTAATACACGCTGATCTCATCCGGGCCGCGGTTTTCAACAATGTCTTTGTAGGTGCCGCCGATGATGGTATTGAAAGACAGGCATTCCCGGCCGGAGCAGAGTTTTTTGGCGTACTGCAGCACCTCTGAGTTCAATTTATGGGGCTGCATTCTGGTTTTCCATCCGCGTTTTTGTAAAAAGCTGTCGATCAATCCCATGGTGGGGGTGATGATGTTGTAGGGAAAGACATGGACCACCCGGGGATCGTTGAACTTCACCCGCTTGCCGTCACAATCGATGATGTATTTATAATTCTTGCTTACCTGGGCCAGTTGAAAAGTTTCCGTGCTCATGATGCGATTCTTTCTTCATAGGGTTTGGCTGTGTTGCGGTTTTGTTCGGCGATGATATCCAGGAAAGCGCCGATGCGGGTCTCAAAGCCGGCGTGGGCCGTGTGGGCATCGATTTCCAGATAGCAGAAGGTTTCTCCGGCAAGTTCCTCGCGGAATTGATGATACATGATGCCGTCCGGCACACAGGAAAAGCAGGACATCATGCACAGGTACAATCGGGGATACTCCTTGATATAAGCCAAGGCGTTGGTGACCTGCTGGGTAAAATACCAAACATTTCTAGAGTGGGTTGTTCCATTGAGATTGCGCTGGGGCAGCATGTCCAGCGGAATGACGTTGTAACCCCGGCTGGTGATTTTGCGCGGCAAGGCCAGATTGGCTTCGGCCGAGCAGATGATGTAGGGTTTGGCCGCAATGACCACCGTGGGCTCATGGCGCATTTTGGCCAGCATGGCGCGGCCGAAGGCCTGGTAGCGCGTCTGAAAAATCCCGTAATATTCAAGGGCTTTTTGGGCGGCCCGAATGCCTTCCTTGGTTTTTAACCCCAGCTTTTGGGCCAGGCGCCCGATTTCGTTGATCAGCCCCTTGATTTTGGCAGCGGAAAAGGCCATGTGGGGTGTGAGCAATTTAATGCTCAGGCCTTCAAAGGCATCGGCAAAGGCCTGACCGATGAGTTCCGGAACAATACCGGCATTGGCGCAGAAATAGCTGTTTTCAAAGGCGCTGGGATTGGCCCCGTCCAGAATGAAGGGCATGAATACGTGGTCCACACCACGCTGCAATAAGTCATACACGGCGCCATGGGCCATTTCACAGGGGTAGCAAATATCGCCGCCGGTCTTGAGATTGCCTGGCTTGGAAGGCTTGGACAACACCACATCATAACCCAATTCGGTGATCAGCCGGGCGTAAAACGGAAAAAACTCGAAGGTGGACAAGACCATGGGTATGCCGATGGTGCCCCGGGGGTTTTTCACCGGTTCCGGCCCGAATTCTTCAAACATGATCTTGTTCCTGGCGGCGATCATGTCCGTACCTTCAACCAGGTCGTCTTGGCGATGGCGGCTGAGCTCATATTTCGAGCACAACCCGCCGAAGGGATAGGTTTTTTCCCGGATGCTGATGCGTTTGATTTCACATTTGTTTTCACAAGTTTTACAAGCGAAGGTGCCCTTGACTTCCATGGCGCCTTTTACCAGATTCTCCAGGCGATAATGGATTTCCGGCACATCCCCGTTCCGCAGCAGATCCCGTGTGAGCAGACCGTTGCCGATACAGCCCATGAGTTCCGGATGGCCGGGGACCACGATGCGGCGTCGGGTCAGGGCCGCCATGGCCAGGGCCACCGAGCGGTTCAACGCCACCCCGCCCTGAAAGAGCAGATTTTCGCCCACGGAGCGGGTGCCGACGATGCGGGAGATGTAGTTCATGGCAATGGAATAGACCAGGCCGGCCACCACATCCTCCGGTAGTGCCCCTTGTTGCAGCGCGTTTCTCAGGTCCGTATTGATGAAGGCCGCGCAACGTTCGCCAAAGGAAATGGGTTCCCGGGCCGATTCTGCCGCGGCACTGATGGCGGTCACCGGAATACCCATATCCACGCTCACCGATTCTTCCAGGAAACTGCCGGTTCCGGCTGAACAGCCCTCGTTCATGGCATAATCCACCGGCACGCCTTTTAAGAAAGAAATGAATTTGGAGTCCTGCCCGCCGATTTCAAAGACCGTATCCACTTCCGGGACTTCCTCGGCCGCGGCCCGGCCGTGGGCCAATATCTCGTTGAAGCTTAAACAATTATCCAGATAAACCGAAACCAGTTCGCGGCCGGAACCGGTTACCGCCGCCTGGATGATCCGGATGGGCTGGTCACCCACCTGTTGGATCAATTCCTGCAAACATTTTTTGGTGGCCAAAACAGGATTGCCGTGGGTTCGTAAATAGCAACCGGCGCCGATGCCGCCTGCGGCCACATCAAACAATACCGCCTTGGTGGTGGTGGAGCCGGCATCCACGCCCAGAATATAGCGCCGGTTGCCTTCGATCCGCATTCGGTCACCGGGTTGCACGCGATAATCCAGCAGGGCCTCTGCTGTTGAAAGGGGCGGCAAAACATCAAAGGCGCTTCTGTGGATATTGAAACTGGTGCCTGCTTTCCGTCCGGCAGAGGGTTCGGCGTTTTCAGCAGCGTGCAGATAGGCGCCGAAGGCTTCCAGGCAATGGCTTTCATCCAAAATGATCAGCCTGGAATGGTTGAGCTGCCGGCTTAATATTTCCACAAAGGGTTCATTCAAGGTCAGCCCGCCGGCCAGGACAATGGTGTTCAGGGGCCAGCGCGCGAGTTCGAGCATTTTACAGATTTTTTGGCTCAAATCCACAATCAGGGATTTGGCGATGTCGGCCGGCGTGCATTCGCCTTTATTCAGCTTATGGGTGGCATCCGACTTGCAGTACACCGAGCAGCGCGCGGCCAGGGGAACAAGGTTGCCCTTTTTACTGGCCTCGATTCCTTCCGCAAGGGTAAAGTTCATGCGCTGGAGTTGCTGGACCACGAATTCACCGGTGCCGGCCGCGCATTTGGAAGAGGAAATGACATTCCTGATTTGTCCGTCTTTTACGGTGAGGACGGTGAATGTTTCGCCCCCCAGGGACAAGACGATATCCGGTTTGAGATGATAATGGGCCAGGGCTTTTTCAATGCATTCGGTTTCCGGTATATACGGCAGGCTCAGCATGTTTTTGGCGGACTGGCCGGTGACCATGATCCGGGCCCCTTGGGCGGCAGCCAGCTCGCTGAAGATCTCCTGGAGCTTCTTTGAAGGATTGCCCTCGTGGCGGATGACTTGTTTTTCCAGGGTTGCATGGCCGCCGCCCCGGACGCGCTTGACCGATACGGCGCCGATTTCAATGCCTTCATACCAGGCCGCGCTGTTTTCATTCTTGATGAGCGTTACGTTATTCATTTTAATCAACCGTCTTTATGAGTTTCAATTGCATATTATTTCCCCATGGAAGCAAGCCGGGGAATCCATTTGCCATCCAACGCCGCTGATATTTTTTGCGAGACAGACCCCGGCCGCGGCCGGCCCGGCAGTTTTCCCCTGGTCGTCATTTTCTTGATGTATTCGTACTTCATCTTGTTCACCAATTTTTCTTTGGGCGTGTTCTTCTGGATATAATTCACGGCCAGGCAATATTTCATATAGGTTTCCATCAAGGCTTGATTGATGCGCGGGCAACGGATGCCCGCCTGCTCAAGGATTGCGGCTGTATAGGTGGCGTCGGCATAGGTGCTTTCATTATGGGGCATCATGGCCGGATTGAATTGCAGCAGATCCGCGGTCAGGGAATCATATTTGCGGATGTAATCCAGGGAGGCTTTGAATTCGTCAATTTCCAGATAGTTCAACCCGAAACCGCAACCTGCCAGCAGGTCCATGATTTCCTTGAATGTTTTAGGATGGGGATTATTCAAATGATAGGTCGCGAACACGGTTTTTAATTGGGTGGAAAGGTACACCAGGCTCTGCCCCACATAGTCGCTGGGGGCGATATCAAAAAATTGGATGGCATTGACGGCGATCTGGTTTTTTACCACGGTTTTAAAAATGTCATAAAAGATCCCTGGTACTTGGGATTTGCCCAGGGGATAGGTTCCCAGGCGGCTGTCCCCCATGATATTGCCGGGCCTGGCGATGATCCAGCGTAGACCGTGGCCGTGGGCCAGGCGCACCAGCTTTTCGGCTTCGTATTTGGAACGCGCATAACCGAGATTCTCAAAGCCCTGGCCCACCTGGAAATCCTTTTCCGTATAGGGCCTGGATGCCGTGAACTGCCGGTCCCCCATGACCACATAGGAGGAAACAAAGACAAAATAGCGTTGGGCGGTGTTTAAGCAGAAATCGATCATGTGCCGGGTGCCGTCCACATTGACGACTTTCAACTCCCGGTAGTTCCCGTGCAAGCTGGTTTTGGCGGCACTGTGGATCACCATGTCAACGGATTGAGCCAATTGATGGTATTCCTTTGCGCTCATTTTCAGATCCGGCTGGATCACGTCACCGACAACCGGGATCACCCGTTGTTCAAACTGTTCGCTCAGCCGCTGGTTCGGGCTATAGATCTGCAACATCGCGCGGATGCGTTTTTTAGCGTGTTCACGATCCTGGGCTCTGACCAGGCAATAAATCGTGCTATCCGTGTTTTCCAGGAAATCCTTTACCAGCCTCCCGCCCAGCACACCCGTGGCCCCGGTCAGAAGAATCCGCCGGGTTTGCAGTTCCTTGGCCTGGTGAACAGCGGGAGGGAACAGGTCCGCCTGGTTTGCTAAAGTGATGGGAATTTCCGGTTGCTCCAAGAATCCGAATTTGTCAGCGGCCGGGTGATCATCATCCGAATCAGCACTCCTTGTTGCGGAATCCGGCTTGTTTGGCGGGGATGCTTTTTGGGCATCGATGCGCCGGGCCAGCTCCTCCATGCTGGAAGTTTGGATGGATTCGAGGGCCAGCTTGATTCCAAAGGCTTTTTCAATTTCATTGGCCAGGCGCATGCTGGTGATGGAATCCAAACCATAATCCGCCAAGGCCGTGTCCAAACGGAGGCTGGCTTTATTGATCTTTAACAGGCTGGAAACTTTTTCCACCAGCAGTGGAACTGTCCGTGATTCAGCCCAAGCGGTTTTCTCAAACCGGATTTCCGGTTGGCGGGCAGGCACGGTTTTGGGAACCGGCTCCATTCGACTTGGGGCCTGGTCAATGCTTTCAACAGTTATCCAGCAGCGCTCCTTGGCAAAGGGGTAGGCCGGGGCGGAAATCCGGCGCGGCCGCAGGCCCGGATACAGCAAGTGCCAGTTGATATCCAGGCCGGAAACCCATAGTTTGGCCAGTTTTTGAAATTTTTTGCTGTGGATGATGCTATTGAGAAAGGAAAGGCCCTCTTCACCATCCAGCAGAAGATCCAGGTCGGTTCCTACACCGCCGTCGCTGTTGATCCAAACCTGCTCAATGTTATGCTCCCCCAGGCAATAGGCATTCAGCTTGCCGGCCAGATCATCCCAGCCGGAGACGAGCAGGGCGAGTCTTGCCGGCATGGCTTCGCGGCCCACTTGGAAAGTATAGCAAAAATTCGTCAGGGTTAAGCCTGCGGGCATTATCATGTGAGTTGCAGAGGCAGTCACCCCTTGGGCGGTTTGTTTCATCAAACCATGGTCTTTGAAGAAGTCCAGGATGGTTTCCGCATAAGCTTTCAGCCGCTCGGAATTCCTGGCCGAAAGCACGAAGATCCAGGTGCCCAAGGCCGGGTCGGCCTGCTGGACATCATCCCCGGTTTCAAATTCCTCCACGATCAGGTGGGAATTGGAGCCGCCGGCACCAAAGGAGCTGATGCCCGCGCGCCGGGGGCCGGCGGCATTTTGGCCGTTTTGGGAAATCAGCGGCTTTTTCCAGTCCGATAGTTCCGCCTGAAGGTGGAAGGGCGAATTTTTAAAATCGATAAGGGGGTTGACGATCTCGGCATGGAGGGAAGGAACCAGTTTTTTGTGCTTCATCTGCAGGATGACTTTGGTCAAGGCCGCCATGCCGGCCGCGGATTCCAGGTGGCCGATATTGGATTTAACCGAGCCGATGGAACAATAGCGCTGCCGGCGGCCATCACTATCCTGGGACGGCATGCCTTGTTCAAAGGCGCTGATCAAACCGGCGATTTCGATGGGGTCGCCCAGCGCTGTTCCGGTGCCGTGGGCTTCCAGGCAACTGATGGTGCGCGGGTCGACATTGGCGCGCTTGAAGGCGTTCAGGATCACCCGGCTTTGGGCCTTGGGATTGGGCACTGTGTATCCATTGGTTCTGCCGCCGTGGTTCACGGCGGTGCCTTTGATCACGGCCTGGATGTTGTCGCCGTCGGCTATGGCCCGGCCAAGGGGTTTCAGCAATACGGCGCCCACACCTTCACCGGGAACGTAGCCGTCACCACCCTGGCCGAAACTGCGGCAGCGACCGTCACCGGCGATGAAATTCCCCAGGCTCAGCAGGAGATATTTATTGGGATGGAGGGAGAGGTTGACCCCGCCGGCCACGGCCATGGTGCAGTGGCCGCGCTGAATGCTCTCGCAGGCCAGATGAACGGCGCTGAGGGATGACGAGCAGGCCGTATCCACCGCCATGCTGGGGCCGGAAAAATTGAAAACATAGGAAACCCGGTTGGCGATGCTCCAGTAGCTTGACGAGGGCCGGACACCCTGGCCAAACATTTGATATTCCCCCCACATGACCCCCACAAAGACACCGACGGTTTCCTCGGAAAGGCTTGCGCGGGTGTGGCCCGCATCTTCCAGCGTATGCCAGGCGGTCTGAAGGAACAAGCGCTCCTGGGGGTCCATGTATTCGGCTTCCCGGGGTGAAATATTGAAAAACAAGGGATCAAATTTGTCCGCATCCTGGATGAAGCCCCCCCATTTGCTTTTGCTTTTTCCCGGCTGCGGGGCGTTTGGGTCGTAGAACTCCTGAAGATCCCAGCGCTCCTTTGGAATTTCCGTTATGCAATCTTTTCCGTTCACCAGGTTCCGCCAGAAGATCTCCACATTGTCTGCCAGGGGATATCGTCCGCTCAGGCCGACAACGGCGATATCCTCGTCCGCTGCTTGAGGGTTTTGGGCCGTGGCATGACGGAATTGATTTACCGGTTTTGGATTCATTGGAGAAGATTCCGGGGTTTTTACTTCCCGCAGATAAGTGTTTTCCGGACTTTTCAAGGCTGCCGGCGGATTTTGATGCCCCATGGTTGCAACCACCTTTTCAGGATGACGTTTGATAAAATAGTCGGCCAAATCGACAAGATTGGAATATTCAAAAAAAAGCGTTTTGGGTATTTCGCCGAAATGCTTTTCCAATCTCACATTCAGCCGCATGATCATCAACGAATCGATTCCGAATTTTTCAAAGGGCGTGTCGGCCCGGACCCTGGCTGGATCGAGTTTGGTCGCGGCGCACAGCTCTTTTTTCAAAAAGTCGGTCAGCCGTTCCTTCCATTCCATTGGTGTTGATGAAAGGTCCGGCGCGGCGCCTTTGCCAAAAACCTCAAGGCCGGAAACGGCCGGTTTTTCTTCCTTCCGGTTGAAAAGCCCCTGCTCCTGTTCCATGGGGGCACTTCCTGCAATTACAGCAAGCTGGGGGCCTTTATAGGTCAAGGCATATTCAAAGGCCTGGATGCCGGCTGCTGAATTCAAGGACAAAAGCCCGAAGACTTCTTGAAAATGGTTTTGCAGGGCCGCAGCATGGCCCATACCGCCCTGTTGCCACAGGGGCCAGTTTATGGCGAGGGTTTTTCCATGGCGCCGGCCTTTGCGCCGCAAGCGTTCCCGCCACACGGCAAAATGATCGAGATAACTGTTGGCATAGGCGTAATCGCTTTGGCCGCTATTGCCGAACACTGCTGCCAATGACGAAAACAGAATAAAAAAATCCAGGTTTTCATTTTTGGTAAAAACATCCAGATAGCGCGTGCCCGACACCTTGGGCGCCAAAACCGCTTGAATTTCGGCTTTGGTTTTTCGCAGAACAAAGGCGTCCTTGCTCACCCCGGCGCAATGCAGGATGCCGTTGATGGCGTGATGTTTTGATTTGACTTCCGCGACCAGACGTTTCACTTCCAAGGGTCTGGCGATATCGGCTTGGATGTATTCCACGGTGGCCCGGCCCCAATCCATTTGGGAAATACGGGCTGAAATGTCCGGGCTGAATTTCGAGCGTCCCACCAGGATCACTGTTCCTTGGGTTTTTTTCGCAAGGTATTCGGCAAATATCATTCCCAGGCGACCGGCACCGCCAGTGATCAAGTAAATGCCCTTTGGGCGGAAGGCAATTGCAGAGGATGGGCCGTCCGCCTCCACCGGTTTGAGTGCTTTGGTATAGCGGTGGTCATTAAGATAGCGGATGTCGGCCGGTTCTGAGAAGGACATTTGAAATTCATTTACAATCAGCCGGGCCGTTTGCCAAGGAGCCTTGTTCACGCCTTGGCCGGAAGTAGTTTTCAGCGTGAGGGTTTTATAGCGGTAATTTGGATTTTCCTGATAAATCGTTTTGACAAGCCCGGACATGGCGGCCCAATGGGGGGCCATGTCCGTTTGTAATGGATATACATAGATCAGATCGACCTTGTTTTGCAGCCTGCTTGCCATCAGTGCCTGGGTTAAGAAAAAGACGGAATAAAAACCATGGGCCAAGCGGCGGCCCAATGCTGCCGGGGCCCGGCCGACCCTGGATTTGCTCCAATTATGAATGATTCCGATGCGGCTTTCCGGATCAAGGCCCAGAACCTTGATGAATTCCCCGTAGTTTTCACTTTCTTCCGGATTAAGGCTGAAATGACTTGCCCCTTTTTGCTGAAAGCGTTCATCAGCAGTAACCAGGATGATTTTTATCGCAAGGTTTTGGTCTTTCAGGAGTTGTTCCAAAGCATCCCGGAGATCGCCATCCGTATCCAGCAGCAGGATGGTTTGCAGGTTCTTGATTTCCGTGGTTGCAATTGTGCTTTCCGCTTTTTTCCATAGGAAATGGTAGTAGTATTGGGGCGGGTTGTCATCCCATGCTGGGGGTTCCTGGATCGCTTTAACACAAAAATTTTTGATGGAAACCAGGGGATTGCCCTCAATATCCAGCAGGCGGATATGGAATTTCTTAACCTCGGCATGCAATTGTCTACCACTGTCGGCAACGGTGGCGTAGGCAAAACAGGTTTCCGGCAATTCCCCCAGGATTTCCAACTCCTCAATTCCCATGGGAAGAAATAATTTTTCAGAATGGGCGCCGTTACCCTGGGACAGCAAGCCGATCACGGTTTGAAAGGCGCCGTCGATCAAGATGGGATGAAGGGGATAATGTTTCAGGCTCGACTTCAAGTGCTGCGGCAGCTTCAGTTGCGCCAGGGATTCATTGTGGTTGCTGAACAATTCCTGAATGGGTTGAAAATTCGGTCCGTAATTGAGTCCGGCATCGGAAAAGAGCGCATAGCATTCGGAACCGCTCTTGCGCCTGCTGCAGCGCCCCTTGATGGTTTCAATATCCAGGCCGGCCGGCTGATATCGCCGGTCATACACCAGCCGGCCCTTGGAGAACATTGTCGCCCCATCCGGATCTGCTTCCGTGCTGAATTGAAACCGGGCGGCATTTTCTTCAGATGATAAATGCAAATGCACTTCCCGGGGGGCTGCCGCAATCTGAATGGGCCTGGCCCAAACCACATCCTGCAGTTTGCGCACCCGTCCATCCTTGAACTGTTCCGCCAACGCACGCGCCATTTCAAGATACATGGCGCCGGGCAGCACTTTGGCCTGGCCGATTTTATGATCGGCAATGTAAAATTCATCGCCTTTAACTTGGAGCGAATACTTGTTTGCGCGGGCGTCAAAGGCGTGGCCCGCACCAAATGCTTGAAACACGGAATCCATTTCAGCCGCAGCAGGGGCAATGTTGTCCGCGGCATCAGCGGCCTGGACCCAATAGCGGGTCTTGGCAAACGGATAGGTCGGCAGCGGCATGCGCTTGACCGCTTCGCTGCCGTGCAAGCGCCGCCAATCGATCGCCCGGCCGCTTACCCAGCTTCGGGCGATTGCAGGCAAATCCCCATAATCAACAGGGGCGTTTCCGTCCGGCCTTTGGGTGTCTTCATTTAGGCCTGGATCATGGGCTTGAACCCTTCCCTTGAAAAAGCGTTCATCCTGGAAATCATCCGTGTTTAAATACGCACGCAGCAACCCGGCCAGTTCGGTCTTGCTTGCGACCAGCCATGCTGCTCTTGCCGCCATGGCTTCCCGGCCGCTCTGCAAGGTCCAGGCCATGTCCGCCAGTGAAAATCGGCTTGGATCGTCCGGCCCGGCTTTTTCAATAAAGTCCAGCAGGTCTTCCACATAGCAGCGCAGCCGGGCTTCATCCCCGGCTGACAGGATGATCAGTTGCTTGGATGGAGTGGCCGGCCGGGTTGCGCCTGGGGCGGAGTCAGCCGGAATGATATATTCTTCCAAAACCGCATGGGCATTGACACCGCCGAAGCCGAAGGAGCTGATGCCGGCCCGGTGTGGAATCTCTTGATTCTTTTCATCACGGAGCCGGTCCCAGGTTTTGGTTTTTTCCACAACGTAGAAGGGCGTATCCGCAATATCGATATAAGGATTCAGCTTTTTGAAATGGATGCCGGCCGGCAGTTTGCCGTGTTTCAGGGCCAAAACCAGCTTGATTAGCCCGGCGATCCCGGCGGCGGTCTCCAGATGCCCGATATTGGTTTTCACTGAACCCAGCCCGCAGCGGGCTTCCCCGGCAAAGGCTTTGTTCCCTTGGGCATACAGGCGGCTGAAGGCCTTGACCAGGCCTTGGATTTCAGCCGGATCACCAAGGGCCGTCCCGGTGCCGTGGGTTTCAATATAGGTTATGGTGGCGGGATCGATCCCCGCTTTTTCCACTGCGTCCACAATCAGGGCCGCCTGGGCATTCACATTGGGCGCGGTGATGGACTGGGCCTTGCCGCCATGATTGACAGCCGTGCTTTTGATCACGGCGTAAATAAAATCCCGGTCTTTTTCCGCCGCAGCTAATGGCTTGAGTAAAACCGCACCCACGCCTTCACCACGGACATAGCCGTCGGCAGCCATATCAAAGGTTTTGCATTTGCCGTCCGCGGCCAACATGCCGGCACAGTTGAAGGCAATGTTCAGGGTGGGGGTCAGCATCACATTCACGCCGCCGGCCAGGGCCATGGAGCAGGTCCCACTGCGGATGGCCTCAACCGCCCGGTGCAAGGCCACCAGGGAGCTGGAGCAGGCGGTATCCACCGGCTCGCTTGGGCCGTGCAAATTCAGCATATAGGAAATACGATTGGCCAGGATGGAATGGGAAAGCCCGGTGGCGGTATAGGCATCCACCGGAATACCGCTGTTGTGGACGAGCTCCGCATAATCCGAGGTGCCAACACCCACAAAAACACCGATCTTCATGTCGGCAAGACTTCCGGGCCGATAGCCGGCATTTTCAATGGTGTGCCACGCGGTTTGCAAAAAAAGCCGCTGCTGGGGGTCCATCAACTCCGCTTCATGGGGGGTGATCCCGAAAAACCTGGCGTCGAAAGCCGCCACATGGTCCATGAACCCGCCCCATTTGGCCGTGGTTTTGTTGTTTTCCTTGAGGGGCGTACCATAGCGGGCCTGCCAATCCCAGCGCTCCTTGGGAACGACGCTGATCAGATCATGACCGCATTCAAGATGATTCCAAAAGGCCTCCAGATCCTTTGACTGGGGCATGCGCCCGCTTATGCCGATGATGGCGATGGCATCCGCCTGCTGACCGGTCTTGAATTCAGCGGCGGCCCTTGAGTGGGGGAGCTTCTGTTCCCGGACAGGCGCCGGCTTTGTCAGGTGATTCGTCACCAGGTAATGACCAAAGGCGGCCAGGCTCTGATGCTCAAAAAACACGGCCGGTTTCAATGCCACCCCATATTTCCGGTTGACTGCCGTTGTGATTTTGATCAAGGCAAGGGAGGTGAAGCCATATTCGCCGATGTTTCTTTCAATATCCAGTTCTTGGGGTTTTATTTTCAGTACGCCGGCGGCAATCCGCCTGAGTTCAGCCAGTACTTGGCCTGGATCAATCACCGGGTCCGGCCCTGAACCATCGGGCTGGTAAGCGCCGGTGGAAAATAATTCCTGGTCAATCAGTTTTGCCAGGCGCTCCATGCCCTGATCAAACTCACCGGCCAAATAATCCTTGCGAAGCTTGGCGCGCTGCAATTTGCCGCTGGTGGTTTTGGGAATGCGCTCAACGGGGATGATCTGTTTGATGGTGATTCCGATTTTGGCCTGAATGCAATGGTGCAGCTTCACAGCCAGGGGAACCATGGCGTTAAGGTTCATGGTCTTGTCGGCGATGAAGACAAGCAGTTCGTCTTCTTTGGCCTGGTGGTTGAAAACACCCACGGCGGCGATTTGTCGGTTTTCATTTTCCAATGACTGTTGCAGCGTGTTTTCGATGTCATGGGAGTAGTAGTTGAGACCGCCGACGAAAATGATATCCTTTTCCCGGCCGGTGACAATCAGACGGCCGTTCTGGAAAAAGCCGAGATCGCCGGTGACAAACCAACCAGCGCTTGTGAAAGCCGCTTGGGTGGCTGCTTGGTTTTGAAAATAGCCGGAGGTTACATTGGCGCCCTTGATTTGGATGCGGCCGATGCAGCCGTCCGGCAGGGGGCGGTCTTGTCCGTCGACGATACGAACCGAGACATGCGGCAACGGCCGGCCCAGGTCCACAAAATGAATGCCCTGGGGATGTTGGCTGTCAACATGGACGACTTGGTCTCCAAGGCCCACCTGATTTCGATCCAAGCGCACGGATTGAAGCCCTTGGCCCGGATGGGGGAAGCTGACGGCCAGGGTCGCCTCGGCCAAGCCGTAAACCGGATACATGACGCCTGGCTTCAAGCCAAAGGGCGCCAGCTTTTCCAAAAAATCCTGGGCCAGTTCATAGGAAATGGGCTCGGCGCCGTTGAAAATCAATTTGACGCAAGCAAGATCCAGATCCGGCGGTTTATTGGCGGCGTCCTGCTCCTGGGTGAACAGCTTTAGAAAATGGTTGAGCCCGGAGTTGGGGGAAGCCAAATAGGTGGCCTTATGCCTTGCGGCAAGTTCCAGCCATTTGGTGGGAAAAAGTAAAAAAAGCACTGTGGGCGCCAGGATTTGATTGATGCCGATAAAAGTGGGAAACAAATGAAAGCCGATCAGGCCCATATCATGGGTCAACGGCATCCAGGAAAAAGTTTTATTGGAGGCTGCATGGCAAGGGGCCAGCCCCCAGCCGATATCCGCAAGATTGGTGATCAGATTCCCATGGGTCAACATCACTCCCTTGGGCTCGCCGGTGGTGCCCGAGGAAAACTGGATCAGGGCCGGATTTTCGGGGGCGGCAGGATGAATCCTTCCGAGGTTTTCCGGGGCATAGTCGATTTCGTCTAAAACAACTGCTTTTTCTTGAATTTCACGGAGCGCGTTTTCAAAATTATTTTTAGCGGCAAACTCCTCCAAACCGGCCAATCGGTTTCGGGAAGTCAGGATATATTTCTGTTCCAGGATATCCCAAATCTTGAACACTTTTAACAGGTGGTCCGAATGGTTGCGCACCTCCACCGGCACCGGCAAAAAACCGCCCAAAACACAGGCCCAGAAGGCGATCACAAAATTATTTTCCGATTCAATCTGAAAGACCACCTGGTCATGAGGCCCTATGCCTTTGGCTTGGAGTCTGTGCAGCAGTTTGCGCGCCGCTTTGTAAATATCATGATAGGAATGGAAAACTTCTTTCACGGTGAAAGTGGCCGGGTCGGGCGTGAGAAAGGTGATGCCGAGTTCGGTATTCTCTCCGGCCCGGATAAAGACATCCGTCAGGGTTTTATACCGGCTTGTTTCTTGTTCATCTTGCGCAAAAGAAGCCCGAATGTTTTTGACAAATTTGGTGAGCGGTTTTGCTTTGCCGATTTCCACAAACTGAACTTCCCCTTGGCGGAGCACGTACAGAATACTGTCCTTCCAGCGCACCGGGGCGGTAATCTGCCCGGCCAGGGTTTGTTTCAGTTCCAAGTGTTTGTACGGTCCGGCATGGGTATTGGCAATCACCGGCAGGGTCAACGCGGAAAATTCAAATTCATTGAGAAAGCGTTCAAATTCCTTGGCCGCGGCAGCCATATGGGGGGAGTGAAAGGCGCCGCCGACATTAAGGCGGACATAGTGTTCCGCGCCCGCGGCCCTGAAAAACGGTTCGGCTGTTGTAATCTGGGCCGCATCACCGGATATCACGGTTTGCGACAAGGAATTTTCGTTGGCGATATATAGCGAATCCAGTTGATGAGAGCGGAGCACTTCATGGACGGCGGCCGGAGCCAGTCCCAGCACGGCGGCCATGGCGCCGCCGGCTGCGGCGGCCATTAATTCCGCTCTTTTTTTCACCAACCTGAGCCCGGTTTCAAAATCAAAGACGCCGGCTGCCAGCAGGGCATTATATTCGCCCAGGCTGTGCCCCAGGGCAAAATCAACGGCCGCCGGCTGTTGTTCGATATATTCCAAATAGTGAAAAGTGTTGATGATAAAGATCGCCGGCTGGGCAAAGCGGGTTTGCCCCAGGGCATTGCCGGGATTGGCAAGGCAAATCTCCTTGATGGAATAACCCAACAGTTCATCGGCTTTTTGGGTCAGGGTCTGGTATTTATCAAACAGCGCAAGGCCCATGCCCTGCTGTTGCGTGCCTTGTCCTGGGAATAGTAATGCAACCATAACTACCGTTTCTGCAACCATTCAAACATGGAATGGGTAGGGACTACCACAAGATCTTGCTATGTTTTGAAACAGCAACAACAAAACATAATGCTTCAAAACAGAGCGACATTCCTGTATAAATGCTGCCGCACTGCTGATTTTAGATTAAAATAGTGCTATATAGCAGAAAAAACAAATGAATTTAAAAATATGAAATCCCCTGGGATGGCTTGTATTGAAATAGGGATGGAGAGTCAATATGAAAAAGTGTTTCATGAAAATTTCTGTTTTAACATGAAATATAAATGCATTTTAAAACAGAGGTAATGCTCAGATAACTAGTCCGCAGGCTGAAGGATAGAATATTCACCTGGGCAGTTACAGATGCATGGCCCCATGATCAATATGATGGGTAAATAACAAGTAGCGCTCTGCTTGGACTCGTTCCCCTTGGGTATAGGGGCGCGAGCCGTCCAGATGTGACACGCAGCGTTCTATTTTCGCCAAGGAGTCGGAAAGCTGCCGGATGAACACATCCAGCGATGACATTTCGCCATGAAACCGTGTGAAAGAGTAAATGTAGAGTTTGTCCTTTTGGTTTTTTTTCGCGATCTCAATCGCTTTTTCTAGAATTTTAACAGTATGTCTGCCGGTAGCCGCGGAGCGGATGGGATAAAAATCCCAAAGAACGGCTGCGAAGCAAAAATAAATCGTCGGCCGGTAGGTGTCCAAGGCCACGGCATTGTCATGGGTTTGAAATGCTTTTAAAAGGGCCAGATCCAGTTCTGGAAGTTGTTCTTCAACCGGGGCGGTTTCCCGCAGCCAGCCCATGGCATACAACATGTCCAGGGCCGGCTTTCTGGCAATCTCGATGGGAATGCCGATGGGCTTTTCAGGGTTGACACAAATATCCTGGTCATAGGCCAGGATGCGCTTCAGAATGCGGACGCAAATCAGTAAATAAACCGAACGCGTGCCCCGGGGAGAGACGGACATGCCTTTTTCAAACAGATCCTCGGCCGCATTCAGGAAGTCAAACACGCTGGAAGGGTCTATGTGAATATCAAAATCCACTGGTTTGCCGTGCTGCTTGCGGATAAAGCGCAGGTTGGTGATGGCCTGGGTCAGTCGCAACACTGCAAACTCAACATAAAAATCCTCGTCCAGGGCCTTGCAGTTGGACAGGATGAAGGCCGCCTCCTTTTCAGCGCGCCGGAAATGGGCCGCGGCCACCGAATAGGCGATTGCGTTTGAGCCCAGGTCCCGATAAATCACCATGCGCAGGGAGCGGGCGCTCAAATTGGTCGGATTGGTGCTTAGAACAATGCGCAGTATTTCCAAGGCTTCCCAAAGTTTGTTGCGGAAGTAAAGTGTTTTGGAAATTTCAACCCCCAGCAGCGTGTTTTGCGGGGAACGCATCAGGGCTGTGACGGCATTGGTATGATTTTGATATTCGATTTTCGACCGGGAGCAATAGGCGCTGTCTAAAAGGGTTCGTAAAAGATCGGAGTTTGAAACCGCCTCGTCTTTTAACAGGCCGGGAATGAACGGCCAATAGATGGAACTCCACAGCCCGACAATCCACCAGATGCTTAGCAATTCGCCGTTGAACAAGGAAATTTCTTTGGGTTTGTTGTTGAAAATGGCGCGGATATCATTGATTAAAAGGCATTGCCTGGCAAAATCGGTAACCCGGATGACCGGATCGCCTGGAAGTCTCGCACTTAAAAGGGGTTGAAGATAATTATCAAGGGTGGTGAAATTGCCGGCGGCGATGCCGATGGATAAAAAACGCTTGGGGCTGGCAAAGGGCGAAAGGGCCCATCTGACCGCCATTTGATGCCCCACGGAAGTGGCGTTGCGGATGCCTTGCTGATAGCAAGACAGGTCATGGATGCCCTCCTCTTTTGGAAAATCAACATACAGGGTGGTGATATCATAGACCCTTACCGCTCCCCATTGTCCGCCGGGCGCCACGGTCAGGCCTTCCTTGATAAACTGTTTTAAATCCTTTTTCAGCCAGATAATAATATCTTGTTCAATGATGTCCCCCCGGCTGATCAGGGAAAGGCCGATGCGTACGCCGTCTTTGGCGCTGACCGGGCGGTCGCTTTTATGGCAGATTTTCATTAGGGCCGCGTAATTCCAGCCCAGATTCAATTCGCTGCGCTCATACCCAAGCCAAAAGGCTAAGCTGCGCAGGACGTTCTGCTTGTGCAGGGTGTCGGCCGGCTCTTGCTTGATGCGGGTCAGCATGGTGTTGCTGATTTTGGGCAGGGCGATATCGAATTTATCCAGCAGGGCATTGATGCGGGCCACCAGGCCGCGACCGGACAAGCCGGTTTGCAGAAAATCCTCCTTGTTGTCCAGCAGGGCCTCCATGGTGATATTCCGGGGCAGGTCTGGATTGGATCTGTGCTCAACGTTGTTTTCAAGCCAATCCTGAAATGAGTCCCTGGTGTTGTCTGAAATGATCCCTATGTTTGCGGCAAAGGCGATCAAGGATTCCAGGACCCGATCAGCACCTTCACCGGTTAAAAATTCTTCATATTCCTGCATTGTCGGAAAAATCGCGAGAATTGCCGACATGGCTTTGATTTTCAAAGTGACCTCCATTTGGATTTCATGAAACGTTTCTGTGTTTCATGATAAAACAGATATTTCACGAAAACACATAAAATATTTGACATGATTCATGATACACCATAGTAGCCTTAGACAAAAAAATCAAACTGAATTTTTCGAAAAAACCCCAGGAGAAGCGATTATGTTACCGGAATTTTATCAGTTTCAATTATCGACAAAAGTGTTGTACGGGCCGGGCCTGGCCCTGGATTTTTCCCATGAACTGCACGAACTTGGGGCAAGCAGATATTTTCTGATTTCGGATCAGGTCATCCAGGCCTGCGGGCTTGTGGATGGGATTGCCGAGCGCTTGCAGGAAGAAGGTTTTACGATTACCGGCAAGTATTTGGATGTTCCCCAGGATGCCTCGGTGACTTGTGTGGAAGCCATTGCCGCCCAGGCAAGTCAAACCGGGGCCCAAGGGCTATTGGCCGTGGGCGGGGGCAGTGTCATCGATGCAGCCAAAGCCGCCAACTTTATCTTTACCAATGGCGGGAGCTTGATCGCGGATTACTCCGGAGCCGCCACCCTTGCAAAACGCCTCAAACCGCTGGTGGTCATTCCCACCACGGCCGGAACCGGCAGTGAATGCACCTTGGCGGCCGTCATCTATGACCAGGAGAACAATACTAAACTATCCTTTTCGGACAAATTCCTGTTGCCGGATCTGGCCGTGCTGGACCCGCAAATGACGGTTACCATGCCGTCGCTATTGACCGCTGCGACCGGCATGGACGCCCTGACCCATGCGGTTGAGGCCTATGTGGGGGTCGACGCCTCGCCCCATTCCCAAGCCCTGGGACAGCTTGCCATTGCATATATCACCCGCAATATCGCCCAGGCCGTGGAAAACGGCGGCGACTTGACGGCCCGGGGCGCCATGCTGATCGGGGCCAATCTGGCCGGAATCTCTTTCTCCCACTCCATGGTCGGCTGTGTTCATTCCATGGCCCATGCGGTGGGTGCTGTTGCCCGGGTACCCCACGGCATTGCCAATGCCATACTGCTGCCCCATGGGATGGCCTACAATCTGGAGGAATGCCAAGAAGCCTATGCCGGCCTGGCGCCGCTTTTTGGAGCTGATGCCAATGGCCGCCATGCCGGTGATGCGGCCCGGATGGCCATTGAAAGCGTGAAAAAACTCACAGCCGAACTGAACCGGATTTGTGCCCTTCCCATCCGGCTGAGGGATGCCGGCGTAGAAAAAGACATGCTGCCCCTGATCGCCCGCAAAGCGGAAGAAGACGGCACGGCCATCTACAACCCAAGGCCGGTAACGGCGGAAGAGATCATGGTTCCATTGCAAAATGCATTCTGAAAACCAAAAAAGAAAGGAAGTCAAAATGGGATTATTTGCCAATAGTGAAGATTTTGAAAAGGTGATTGTCGGTTTTTTCAACCTGGTGGCCGAGACCCCGGAGGTCGCGGATAAACTGCTGGCCTCCAAACTGGTGATCCGCTTCAATTATCATGATCCGGAAGTGGTGGTGGTGGTGGACTGCTCCCAGGAAAAAATCCAGGTACGGTCAGGCGACAAAGAGGCCCAAGCCATTGTGGAAATGAGCATGAGCGCGGATATCGCGCACAAGTTCTGGTTCGGCAAGGTCAACTTGACCATGGCCCTGGCCAGGCGGCAGATGATCGCCAAAGGTCCGGTGCCGAAAATATTAAAACTGCTGCCGGCCATCCGGCCGACCTATACCATGTATCCGCGGTATCTGGATACAAGCGGGCACAGCAACTACAATGTTCATTAAACAAGGAGGGCAATTCATGGGCGGCTACGCCGGACAATTTCTGCAAATCGATTTAACCGCAGGGACAATCACCAAGCTCCCACTTGATAAAGCATTTGCGCGCAATCATATCGGCGGGCTCGGTTTCAGTGCCGAACTGTTTTTAGAGCATATAAAAAACAAGCCGCATTTTGATGCCTATGCCCCGGAAAATCCGTTTATTGTCATGACCGGGCCGCTTACCGGGATTCCCCTGAACGGCGCGGCACGCTGGACCGTCTGCGCCAAGTCGCCCTTAACCGGATTCTGGGGGGATGCCAATGTCGGCGGTTATTTCGGCGCGGAGCTGAAATGCGCGGGCTATGACGGCATGATTATTACCGGCGCAGCCCCCAGCCCGGTTTATATTTACATCCATGATGAACTCGTGGAACTCCGTGATGCCTCTCAATATTGGGGCCTGGACACCTATACTGTAAATGATCGGCTGCTTGCCGATCTGGGTGTTGACGCCAAACATCAAGGCCATACCCTGAGCATCGGTCCAGCCGGTGAAGGTCTGGTCCGATTCGCGGCTTTGATTCACAATAAAGGGCATGCTGCCGGACGAACCGGCCTGGGTGCGGTTTGGGGCAGCAAAAAGCTGAAGGCGATCTATGTTTGCGGCAGCGGCAAAGTCAAACCCGCGCATCCTGCCCGGTTGAAGCAGTTGCGTGGCGAGCTTAAGGACCTATACGCCGAAAGCATCGGGATCGCCGCCATGCGCGCCACCGGCACCGTAACCCATATGGACGTGGGCATCATCAGCGGCGATATTCCCATTAAAAACTGGAATCAAACCGATTGGGATCAAATCAACGAACTGGGGCCGGCGGCGATTGAAGAAAAAATCCATGCCGGTCACCGTACTTGCTTCGGCTGCGGCGTGGCCTGCAAGAAAGACGCGCGGGTCCCCGGCGGTCCTTTTAAGATGGAGAAAGGCCCGGCGCCGGAGTATGAAACCGTGGCAGTCTTTGGCACCATGTGTCTGAACCCGAGCATTGAATCCGTTGCCAAAGCCAATGAGATCTGCAATCGCATGGGCATGGATACCATTTCCTGCGGTGCCACCATCGCCTTTGCCATCGAGTGCTTTGAACATGGCTTGATCCGTGCCGCCGATACCGATGGTTTGCAACTGGCCTGGGGAAACTCGGAAGCCATCATTGCACTTACGGAAAAAATCGGAAAAAAGGAGGGGATAGGCGCTGTTTTGGCCGAAGGGAGTGCCCGGGCCGCCGCCCATTTCGGCGGGCAGGCCGCCGATTTTCTGACCACGGTCAAAGGATTGGAGGCTCCCATGCATGATCCGCGCAACGCCCATGGCTTTGGCTTGGCCTACGGGGTTTCCCCCCGCGGGGCCTGTCATGAAGCCAGCCTGACTTTTGAAGTGGAAGGCGGCACTTTTTATTTGCCGGATCTGCCTGGTCTTACGGCGGAACTTCCACCCGGCAGCCAGGACCGGGCCCAACTCAATGTTGTGTGCCAGGACTACGGCATGGTTTTCTCCCATTGCGCTGTTTTCTGCAATCTGGGCGGAATGCCCCTGACCGCCACCCGGACAGTGGAAATTCTCAATTGCGTGACAGGCTTTGATTACACATTGGAAGAACTCCTTGCCATAGGACGAAGACTGTGGTTGCTCAAACGCGGTATCACCGGTTTGTTCGGCGCCCGCCGAAAAGACGACCAATTACCGAAAAAACTCATGCAACCGCTACCGGAGGGTCCCACTGCCGGAAGCACTCCGGACATGGAACTGATGCTGGCCGAGTTCTATAAGATCAGAGGCCTGACCGAAGACGGTGTTCCAACCCCAGTCACCCTGGCGGCCAACCGGTTGGAACAGTTGGCTGAACTTTTCAAACAGGCATGAGGGCTTTTGAGAGAAGGCAATACTCTGTGCGGAACACGCATTTCATCCTTTTCGCCACAAAAAGGCTTAAATTGCGCATGGAACTAGCCGGCAGGGGGATCGCATGTAAAAAAATACCCTCTGCACCTGTTGTACCATAAACCCGAAAACCCAGTGCTTTTCCTCTGCTGAACCCAAGACCCAATGCGATGGCCTTACCGCATATTTCGCGCCAAGTTTGCATGCGATTCCCTTGCTTCACTACCTATGGGATATTGACACAACCAAATCGATCATGATATCGTAATACGAATTTAATCGATGAGGAGATTGTCATGCAAACAGTAACCGTATCACCAAAATACCAAATCGTTATACCCAAAATGATCAGGGATGCACTGAATCTTCGTCCAGGCCAAAAAATGCAGGTAATAGAATATAATGGACGTGTCGAGCTTATACCGGAGCGCGATATCAAAGAACTTCGTGGATTCTTAAAAGGCATCAATACGGAATTCAAGCGGGAAAAAGATAGGGTATGAATATTGTAGATTCTTCCGGCTGGCTAGCGTATTTCGCAGATGAGCCCAGCGCCAAGCATTTCCTTGTTCCATTACATGACTCTGCTTCGCTTGTTGTCCCAACCATAACGATATATGAGGTTTTTAAGGTAATTCTTCGGGAATCCAGCGAAAACGAAGCGCTGCATGCGGCGATTGCCATGCAAAAGGGCAAGGTTGTGGATCTAAAAACATCACTGGCGATCGCAGCTTCAAAACTGAGTATCGAACACGATCTTCCAATGGCCGACAGTATTATTCTCGCAACGGCTCAAGAATTTAATGCCGTCATCTGGACGCTGGATTCAGATTTTAAAAATCTAAGCAATGTGAAGTATTTCCCCAAGAAATAAAATGTGCATAGGGGAGCATCAGCCATAATGGTGTAATCGTCACAAGGCGCAGCGGCCCAACAGATCGCGGGCCATAAATCCCTGATCGCAGACGTGACCGAAACCCATGACTTGTCCAAAAAACGCTATGAGAAAGGCCTGGACAGCTACCTGAGTGTCCTGGATTCCTATCGCTCCCTCTGCGCGGCCAAACAGGCCCTGGTAGGGTTGCGACTATCGCGACTGGCAAGCCAGATCAGGCTTTATGCGGTATTGGGCAGGGGAGTGGAATCAAATAACTTCAATAGTATTGTAAGGAATGATGGAATCGGTGGGCACAGCCCACCCTACGAAGATGTGATAGTCATGTCCAGCAAGGTAAAATAGATTTGCAATTGTATCTTTGATTGTCGGATGGGTTGTGCCCATCAACAATGCGATCGATGCCGAATTATAAAAGAGCCAAAAGTGGGGCAACCTATTTTTTCACGGTGGTGACCCATGAACGCCGGCGGATATTGTGCTTGGAACAAAGTCGTGCGGTCTTGCGCTGGGTGATTCGGAATGTGCAGCTTGAATATCCTTTTACCATTGAGGCCTTTGTGTTGTTACCGGATCATCTCCATTGCATTTGGACTTTTCCAAAAGGAGATACGGATTATTCCAAGCGTTGGGGTATGATCAAAAAGGAGTTCACCAAACAGGTGCGGAATGATATCGAACGGTTGTTAGGCGAAGACCACCTCACGGAATCGAGAATTAAACATCGCGAGGCAGGTATTTGGCAACGGCGATTCTGGGAACATCTAATTCGGGATCAGAATGATTTTAACCGCCATTGTGATTATATCCACTATAATCCAGTAAAGCATGGATTGGTTTCCCAACCAAGTGAATGGGCGTATTCGTCCTTTCATCGGTTTGTAAAGGCAGGGAAATATGCGCCGGAATGGTGCGCCCCGGTTGATGTGGAATCACAAGCAGATTTTGGCGAGTAAATGCGAATAGAGAGAAATTAAAGCCATAAAACGGGTAGAAGAGAAGCATGGTCGAAGTAGTCCACACAACACGGATGGTTGGGTGAAAGATGGGGGCAAGGTTTTGTTGTATTGATTGGGTTGTAAATGAATATTGGCGGTGGGCGCAGCCCACCCTACATAGATACTTGGCCGAAATGTGATCGGCAAGTCTCGGCATTGACCCTGGTTTTTTTACAAATGTAGGGTGGGCTATGCCCACCAAAAAAACGTATATAAAACAAACCCCATAAAACGAAACTTAAATGGGTTGGCGATGATTATATCCGGTAATAGGAATGATAGGAAAGGGGCCAGGAAATTATCTTATGACTCAATTTGAGGGGCGATGAATCGTTGCTGGATAAGGGATGCGGAGATGGAGAGGTCACGGCCGAAAAATCAAATCATCTGATAAAATAATTCCAAATTACATGCCAGACGCGGGATATACTATAGCGCGCTGTGCTGCGCGGATCTTGGCTGACGACAACGGGCTTTATGGCTTTCGAACAGGGTTTTATGGGCAAAATCTTATCTTCATTGGTTTATCCGAAAATCTGTTTTTAATCAAATTTAGCAGTTCTGTTTTATGCACTGTAAATTCTTCCGGTTCAATTAAAAATAAAGCATGCTCACGAAGCATCTCAATATTAACTATGTTAGAAGTATAGTCTCCAGTGCATTTAAGAGAAATATAATGCTCTTCATGGAAATACCATCTTTTACAATTCTTCATATTGCATGAAGGACGATCTAAATTATAATGATACCCATGTGCTTTTGCAAAATTATCTATAATATCAATGAGTATTTCATAACCGTTTTCGTCGGTTTGAATGTTCAAATCAATATTTTTATCGGCTATTGTATTTACCTCAAGCTCCATAATATAACGTTGGTTACAAGAGCAAAAAACGATAGTCAGAAAAAAAATGATGAGAAAATAATTTAACCGCCGTCTCAGTCTTAAAAAAAGTAATTTTTCCATAAGTCAGACCTTATGTAAGTTATTACCATTGATTTGCCTCCAAAATTTGGAAGAGGTGTTAAGCACTGAGTTAGAATTATCAGAAAGGAAATGAAATAAGCAAGGCAAATTCAATTGTTTTGATCCCGCATGAGCGCCAATGAAAAACGAACGAGAAAAAACAAAATTTAAATGGAATGCCGATGATTATGCCCGACATTCAGGCGTTCAACAAGAATGGGCCAGGGAGTTAATCACAAAGCTCAACTTGAGGGGCGATGAATCGCTGCTGGATGTGGGGTGTGGAGATGGAAAGGTTACTGCCGAAATAGCAAACCATCTGAAGGCCGGTAGCGTGGTAGGTGTCGACAGTTCGGAAGGAATGATCGATCTCGCCAAAAGGAATTTTCCGATTCACGAATACCCGAATCTTAAATTCCAAATGCAAGATGCGCGGGAGCTGTCGTTTAACCAGGATTTTGATGTGGTCTTCTCCAATGCTGCTCTGCACTGGGTGCTTGACCACCGGCCTGTTCTCCAGGGGATTTATCGCGCTCTTAAATCCAATGGCCGTGTGGTTGCTCAAATGGGCGGCAAGGGCAATGCCGCATTGGTAATTGGTGTAGTCAATGCAATCATAACGCAAGGCCAATGGAAAAAGTTTTTTGAAAATTTTGCTTTTCCCTATGGCTTCTATTCCCCGGAGGAATATGCACCCTGGCTGCATGCTGCGGGATTTAGCGCTGTCAGTCTGGAACTCAAGCCC
The DNA here is from genome assembly GCA_020723325.1 of Desulfosudis oleivorans. GTDB lineage: Bacteria > Desulfobacterota > Desulfobacteria > Desulfobacterales > SURF-7 > DYJD01. The sequence continues at coordinate 195,675 of DYJD01000003.1, forward strand.
AAAGACATGGTTCATGAAAATATCGAGAAGTTTAAAGGGTGGGTACGAACCACTTGGTTGCCCTATCTCCAACGCATTCCCGAAAGATTGCAGGAGTTATTCATTAATGAAGTAACGGAAAAATATCTCCAAATAAATCCTCCGGATCAAAGTGGAAAAATTCACACGGTAATGCAGCGGTTGGAGTATGAGGCCATCAAATAAAAAATCGGCCTTGGTCATCGTTTCGGCCTTATCGCCACTGGAAGCCGCTCCCACAGTGGAGGATGGCCGAAACGATAATCAAGGCCAAAAAATCAAACTTGATAATCATTTGAACAGCCGCTGGAAATCCATCAAGTTTATCATCGCAATGATAATTGTTCTGATTGGGGGCCGACCACCCCTGGCCTTTTCGAGCAATGCAGGGTTGCTCACGGGTAATGCTGTCGAGGTGTTTCGCCGCGCGCAAAGTGGGCGTTGGTTTGCGGATGCACATAAATTAGAGCCTGATATTATTCCAACATCAGACGGCCAAAGCTTTCTTGTGGTGTGGCAAGGGACTGAAAAAGCCCCCAAGCGCTGGATTGTTTCCATCCATGGCAGCCGGGGCTTTGCCACGGACGATCTCGCCATCTGGCATCCGCATCTCAAGAACCGTGATGTTGGATTGATATGCCTGCAATGGTGGATCGGAACAGATGATACCAATAAGTCCTACTATATGCCGATGCAGATCTATCGCGAAATCGATATCGCGCTTCAGAAGATAGGCGCTTCACCTGGTAAGGTTATGCTCCACGGCTTCAGCCGCGGTTCGGCCAATTCCTATGCCATTACCGCCCTTGACTTCGGCCGGGGCAAGCGTTATTTCTCTCTTTCTGTTGCCAGCTCCGGAGGGGTCGGGCTGGATTATCCGTCGAATCGTGCCATTCTCACAGGTGCCTTTGGTGACCACCCGCTAAGAAATACCCGCTGGATAACCGTGGCCGGCGCCCATGATCCAAACCCGGAGCGTGACGGCATTGCCGGAATGCGACGGGCAGCGACCTGGCTAAAGGAACAGGGCGCAATTGTCATTGAAAGCATTGAAGATCCCAATGAAGGCCATGGCGCGCTGCAGCGCAATGCAAATAATGCGAGGCGGGTCCTTGATTTATTTTTTAAAGAATAGCCATGAGGAGCGGCCTGATGAAAAATAAGGTCTTGTTGATTCTTTTGATCGTTCTTGGCCTGTTTTGTGTCTTGATCTTTCGATCTGATATTGTTCTGAAGCCGGGAAGAATACTTATGAGCTACAAATGGAATGGATTCGGCTTTTCAGGAATCAAGGAGTACAAGACACCCCAGACCGGACAACATTTATCCCTTCGCAACGGCAATATCCTTTTAGTGGACGCCCACGGCACTATTGTTCAAGAAATCCCGATTAATTACTTCACCCCTGACAACATGTTTTGAAATGGAATATCATGTTCAATAACAAAGGATTCCTCAAATCCAAGTTCCGAATTGTTATTTAAATAACTTTTCACAACCTTCAGTGTATCCAGTGGCGCTTCCAAAATGGTTTTTCCGATCTGAACAGCCCTATCCAACAAATGAGCTTCATCCACAATTTCACTGACCAGGCACAGGCGCAGGGCTTCTTTTGCATCGATCTTTCTGCCGGTCAAACAGAGATCCCGAGCCATGGCATGGCCTACAATCCAGCGCAACGGTGTATACAGCGGCGGAGCCCCGAATTTGATCTCCGGATGGCCGAATACAGCCGACGCCGTACAAATCCGGATATCGCAAAGCGTGGTTAAATCAAACCCCCCGCCCAAGGCATTATTGGCTATGGCCGCAATGGTGGGTTTGGGAAAATGCCAAACATCCCGGTGATACGCAGCGGAAGACTGATAAACATCCTTTAATAGTTCCGGCCGGCTGAATTCTTTTAAATCAAAACCGGCTGAAAATGTGTTGCCGGCACCGGTGAAAATGACCACGCCCACGTCCGTCGCCGCCATCCAGTTTTTTAGACAGGCAGATATCTCCTCTCTCATTTTGATGGAAAGGGCATTGCGTTTATCCGGTCGATTCAAGGTGATTGTTCCGATTCTGTCGCTTGTTACTTGGGTTAAAATTGTTTCAAAATTCATCAGTTACCTCCAGATTTTTTTTGTCTTAACTGGCCTTCAACTACTGATACAGCTTCTAAAGACTGTTTGTGACAAAATGCGCCGACACCGGATAAAAAAAAGGCCTAATTCAAAATAGAAACCGTAGCCCTGAATTTCACAACAAACGGGAAGCTCAAAACATCGTTTTCAAAATCATGATATGTAGTGTTGTTCCATAGCAAAACACCAGGTAGTATTTCAGCGCCGATTTGCAGTTTTTTGTGTTGGACCAAGTGCAGACCGATACCGGCAGACAATTCAACGGCGCCGGTATTGTCGTTGCGTATAGTGGAGTTACCGACTTGAATTGGATTTTCATAGGACCAGAACAAATGATTATACGCCAGTCCGAGAACAAAATATTGACCCAGGAAGGTATGGCGGGGGGTTGTAAAAAATTTATAATTGCCCCCAATGCTGAACCCACCCAAACCATGGTCGATGGACTGATCCAAGGTGCTGGTTTTTCTTATCGGCACCCACACCCCGCTCAAGTAAATTTCCAAACGAGAATGCTCATCCAGATAGTCTCCCACACCGATCTGTAAGTGATTCCATTTTTCAAAATCAGCGCCCCGGATCAATCCGCTGCCACCACCCAAGATGACAAATGAATCCTTTTTCCGTTCTTGTTCGTCGTTTACTGGTTGATGGGTAGCTTTGGACTTTATGATTGGCGGCGCTTCCTGCTCCGCTTCCATGTCGTTTTGTGCATCCAATTTCTGCTTTTCGATGGGAGTAAGTTCCAATTGCTCCATATTTCCCTCCGGCTCTGGAGAATCAGGGGGCGTTTCTGCTTTGAAAATATGAGTGTTCTGGGGCGGGGGTTGCAGATCACTTTCATCACTAACTTGCGGCTGCGTTGATTCTTGTTCACTGAAATTTGGACCCGCCAATTGATCCGGCATTGGCTCTTCTTCCATTGAATCTTCTTCTTCTTCTTCAGTCTCATAACCGGGGAATGTCTGTTGATTTTTTTTCTGTGAATATTCGTAGTCTGTCCTTTCTTCGGGCTCCCCAAGGGTGATGTCCAACAGAGAAAACAGGCAGCTTCCACCGGATGAAGAAGAACCGGATTCCTTTGTTCTATGCTTCTGGTTCGAATATCTTTCCTGTGAATTGTGTCTTGTTCTATTGGTTCTGTCATCTGAATGTCTGTCCGAGGCTTTTTTCATGGCATCGCTCAATTTCCCACGGGAATGGCCACCAGAAGCGCACCCGTAGAAAAACGGGGATAGCTGGATCAACAAGAATACCATGAACAAAGCGCGATAAAAATTCCGAGCCGGTAACATTTCACTGATCTCCCATGGTTTCAGCTATGAATTCGATTGAATATTATATGCTTCAGTTCAAAAACCTTCAGCCTAATAACCTGACTTAAATAACTTCTAAAAAGCCGCTGATTGTCTTCCCAGATAAGACAGTCTTGTCCAACAATACAATACCCTCTGCTTTAAATTATGCGTAATTTTTTTTCTGGTATTCATATCTTACTTAATTAACGATAAATATTTATCACATGAAAGACTTTGACAAGTTGGCATCCTTCTTGATTGTTTTTATGAATAAATGGAGCATTGCCGTGATGCCTGAATAGAACCGCATTAACATCAGTTCTAAAAGTGTTCAAGTCCGTCTTGATCGTACTGCTCCTAAATTCCATATGAATTGTCGCGAAAAAACAGGAGACGGACCATGATGATCCCCGAAAAAAATCAAAACCCCAATGTTGTCCCGATTGATTCCAGTCACCTGTCAATGCTGGAACTGGAAATACACGCCCATAAGCGCAAGCATGCTGATGACTTCCGGCAGGATGACGGGAAATGGACTTCCGGCAAACCCTCCGAAATCCTCAGTTGGGATGACATGCTGGATATGGTGGTATTGATCGACCCGGCCGGAGGCGTGCTCACGGCCAATGCAAGTTTTTATCGCACCATGGGGAGGATGAGAGGCCAAGGCACTCCATTGCGGTTCACCGACCTGGTGCATCCGCCGGATGTTCCCAAAGTGGAACGCTCCCTGATTCAGGCGCTTCATTTTGAGAAAGCTGTCAGCGGGCTTGAATTCCGGATTGCGATGCAAGACCGGATCATGGATGTGGAATGCAATGCCGCAGGGGTCATCCGTGATAGACAGCTTGTCGGCTACCAACTGGTTGTCAGGGACATTACCGGCCGGAAATTGCTGGAGAGGGATCATGCCAAGGCCATCACCATTATAGGATTGGCCAAACTGGCTGAATTCCGGGATGAGGACACCGGTGCCCATCTGGAAAGAATCCGTGAATACTCGAGGATTTTGGCCAATGAGCTGAGTGACAAACCCAAATTTAAAGGCTATATCGACAGCGGCTATGTGGAGGACCTGTTTCAATCTTCGACCCTGCATGATATCGGCAAGGTGGGCATATCCGACCGAATTTTGTTGAAACCCGGCAAACTGACCGAAGAAGAATTCAATCTCATCAAACAGCATCCCCAGCTCGGCGGCGATGTGCTCAGCAAGATCGACCGGCAGGTGGACAGCCGCTCCTTTCTCACCTTGGGAAAACAGATCGCCTATTATCACCATGAAAAATGGAACGGGACCGGGTACAGCAGCGGTCTGATGGGGGAGGCCATCCCGCTTTCCGCCAGAATCGTTGCCCTGGCCGATGTATACGACGCCCTGACCTCACGGAGATCTTATAAGGCAGCCTTCAGCCATGAAAAAGCCGGGGAAATCATTGCTGCTGAAAAGGGTACGCATTTTGATCCTGACATCGCGGATGCCTTCTTGGCCTGTGAAGGGGAATTCAACAAAATCCGAGGCAGCATGGGGGAAGCGGCAGTGGAATAAACATCTTTTTTATGAGCCCACGTCTTTGTAATCCGTAAAATCAAAATTTTCGACCTCCCGCACTCCAAATGGGGGCGAATTAACTCAAATCAAAACGGTTATCCCTTTTCTTTCCACTCCGCCCTCTCTCAAAGGCGGTTCGCCGACAGAGCGATCTGAGGCGTCCCGCCGGTGGATAGCGACGGTTCGCGAACCGCCCTTATGGCAAGGCCATCGCTTTGATTCTCAGGGTCAGCAGGCCTCCCTGGCTCTTCGGGGTCGGGGGTGCCCATTTTTTTTTCGATACCGATTCCCATACCAAATAACGCCCCCGAAAAGAAACTACATGCCATTGCCCTGCCCCCGTGCCTCTATTTGGAGACGGCTTATAACTATAATTGGTAATTGACGCACAATTTAACCTATAATATATAGTGGAAATCTTTTTGATATTCAATTCTTTGTGCCCAGGGATAGTTCGTCGCACCTCCTCTCGGAGGGCATGATCACCTGGATGTGGGCTGGAACCAACAGCCCAAACTGACAAGTCTCCCAAATAATTATTGGCTGGGGGCTGGGAAATATAATCGGAATAATATCTCGAAAGCAGCACTAGGTTAAACTACCTAATTCAAATGAGAGGTATTGAGCTGCGCTTATTATTCGTTTGACCTGTCATTATAAACAGTTGGGCATCTTAGTTTTAGTATCTCAATAGATATCAATAGGATACACAAATATGTATAATGAAAAAACATTCAGAGAATTGAAACAAAGAATCATCGCGCTTGAGCGAGAGATATCCAACCATAAACAGACAGAAAAAATCCTGAGGGAAAAAAGTGACCTGTATCAAAAACTGTTGAACAACAGCAAGATTGTCACATACAGGCGCGAGCCGTCTGGGCAGTTTCCCATTACATTTATCAGCGAAAATATTTTCAAGTTATGTGGATATCAAAAAGAGACACTTACCGATGATCCACAATTCTGGTCTGATCGCATTCATCCTGATGACAAGCAGCAAGTATTTTCCGATATGGCCTATCTCTTGGAGAAAGGTTGCTGCAGTCATGATTATCGGTTTTTGCATGGTGATGGGATGTATCGCTGGGTACACGATGAGTTGGTTTTGATTCGGAATAAAGAGGGCCGCCCTGTGGATATTCTCGGTAATTGTTTGGACATTAGCGATCTCCAAAAGACGAAGGAGGCCGTAGATAAAACGCTGCTGCTTTTAAAGGCGAGTGTTGAGACGCTCAAAGGTGTTATTATTTTTGCAATCGACACAGAATACCGGTATCTCTTTTTCAACGAAGTGCACAGAAAGGGCATGCGTGATGCCTATGGCACTGAGATTGCGGTTGGGAAAAATATTCTTGATTGCATTGCAAAAAATTTTGACAGGCAAAAAGCCAAAACGGATTTTGACCGAGCACTAGCCGGGGAGAACCATATTTCGATTCATGAATATGGTGAAATCCTTAAAGCATATTACGAAATTATTTTTAACCCCATCGTGAATGACAAGGGTGATATTATCGGAACCATTACCATTGCAACTGATATCACCGAAAGGATGCGTACGGAAAGATCGCTACGACAGATTGAAAAGATCGAAAGTCTCAAATGCATGGCAGGAGCTATCGCCCATCGTTTTAACAATCAACTTGGCGTGGTGATGGGCAATCTAGAACTCACTCTATCAGGTCTCCAGACTGATTTTACATTGCGTAATAATATCCAAAAGGCCCTGGAGGCCGCAAGGTGCTCTGCGGAAACCAGCGGATTGATGCTGGTTTATCTCGGCCAAAGCACAGTTGCTGGAGAACTCATCGATCTTTCCGATGTCTGCAGCCGGTACCTGCCAACCCTCGATGCATCGATTACAGATACGGTCATCTTTGAAACCGATTTCATGGATGCCGGCCCCATTGTTCTCGCCTCGGCCAGTCAAATGCAGCAGGTTATCGTCAATTTGATCAGGAATGCCGTCGAAGCCATGGGAAGCAATGATGAAAAGAAAATTATACTGACGACAGGCACTATTTTACCCCATGATCTACCGAAATCTCATCTGGTACCTCCAGATTTCAAACCCACTGCGAATAGATACGCCTATCTTGAAATCACTGACTCAGGAACTGGAATTGCAGAGGAACATTTAGACAAACTTTTTGACCCTTTCTTTTCTACCAGATTCCCGGGGAGAGGGTTGGGCCTGGCGGTATTATTGGGGATCATAACCCAATGGGATGGTGCTGTCCATGTTGACAGTAAGACTGGAGGCGGAGCTTCCTTTCGTGTTTTTTTACCGTTACAGGGCAGCGAAGCCATTCCTCTTGCTCCAGAGGCCGCCCCCATTCGATTGGTTGACAGACCCATGCACAGCGTATTGCTGGTGGAGGATGAAGATACTGTTCGGGAAATGTTTGAGAAATTGCTCGAACACCTTGGCTATTCAGTCCATTCGGCAAAGAATGGAGCAGGGGCCATCGCGTTTTTTGAGCAGCATCAAAATGAAGTCGGTTGCGTCATCACAGATTTGACCATGCCCGATATGAATGGATGGGCACTGATCGCTGCATTGCGGGGGATAGACCCGGATATTCCGATTATACTGGCCAGTGGATACGACGAAACCGATGTTATGGGAGGCAGGCAATCAGAGCGTCCTCAAGTGTTTCTTCATAAACCATTTATGCTGAACGATCTGAATGCTGCTTTACGAAAGGCTATGGATAAATCCCTAAGCTAATCTCGCAAGGGTGCTTGAGGAACGTAGTGCCCTATCTCGGCTGTTTTCGTTCCAAGCTTTTATATAACCGTTTAACCGAAACAATTTAAAAAATATTTAATATTTAAGATGTGACCCCTATTCTTTCAGTCAATGCTGGAACTGGAAATACACGCCCATAAGCGCAAGCATGCTGATGACTTCCGGCAGGATGACGGGAAATGGACTTCCGGCAAACCCTCCGAAATCCTCAGTTGGGATGACATGCTGGATATGGTGGTATTGATCGACCCGGCCGGAGGCGTGCTCACGGCCAATGCAAGTTTTTATCGCACCATGGGGAGGATGAGAGGCCAAGGCACTCCATTGCGGTTCACCGACCTGGTGCATCCGCCGGATGTTCCCAAAGTGGAACGCTCCCTGATTCAGGCGCTTCATTTTGAGAAAGCTGTCAGCGGGCTTGAATTCCGGATTGCGATGCAAGACCGGATCATGGATGTGGAATGCAATGCCGCAGGGGTCATCCGTGATAGACAGCTTGTCGGCTACCAACTGGTTGTCAGGGACATTACCGGCCGGAAATTGCTGGAGAGGGATCATGCCAAGGCCATCACCATTATAGGATTGGCCAAACTGGCTGAATTCCGGGATGAGGACACCGGTGCCCATCTGGAAAGAATCCGTGAATACTCGAGGATTTTGGCCAATGAGCTGAGTGACAAACCCAAATTTAAAGGCTATATCGACAGCGGCTATGTGGAGGACCTGTTTCAATCTTCGACCCTGCATGATATCGGCAAGGTGGGCATATCCGACCGAATTTTGTTGAAACCCGGCAAACTGACCGAAGAAGAATTCAATCTCATCAAACAGCATCCCCAGCTCGGCGGCGATGTGCTCAGCAAGATCGACCGGCAGGTGGACAGCCGCTCCTTTCTCACCTTGGGAAAACAGATCGCCTATTATCACCATGAAAAATGGAACGGGACCGGGTACAGCAGCGGTCTGATGGGGGAGGCCATTCCGCTCTCCGCCAGAATCGTGGCCTTGGCGGATGTTTATGACACCCTGACTTCGCGAAGATCCTACAAGGCGGCCTTCAGTCATGAAAAAGCCGGGGAAATCATCGCTGCTGAAAGGGGCACGCATTTTGATCCTGACATCGCGGATGCGTTTTTAGCCTGCGAAGGTGAATTCAACAAAATCCGATGCAGCATGGGTGAAGCGTCAGTGGAATGAGCACTTATCTGTTCAGGCAACTGTTGTCTCTTGATCCGGCAATAGAAGTTGAGCCAAAATGATATCAACTTAATATGTATATATTATGTATATATATCAAGATCATTTTTTGATCGTGCAGATCTACGGCGGTTGAAAGCCATTCTACAAAGCCTTTTCTATCCCTTTGAAAATTTCTTCTATATCTTGATCATTTAAAGTCAGCGGCGGGCGAATGATTACACAATTTTTTGCGACTTCACCTGTTTTTAAAAAAACGCCATTTTTGATCGTACTCCGGCAAAATATTGCCGCATCTTCCGGGCTTTCCAGGCTCAATGCCAGAAGCAGTCCAATGCCGTCCACCGATTTGATTTTCGAATTTGAAGCCGCCAGTGCTTCCAATTTTTGTTTAAGTTTCTCTCCTTGTCGCTTGGCATTTTCCCATGGCCTGACTTGATCATACACAGCCAATGCTGTTGCTGCGACGCGACAGCCCACATCATGCCCTCCAAAGGTTAGCAAATGAATTAACGGGTGCACATCAAAGAATTTCTTCAGAAGTCTTGTAAATATCATCGCACCTATGGGAAACATGCCGCCGCTCAAGGCTTCACCGACAAGCATGATATGAGGCAACACTCCGAAATAATCCGCTGCAAACTTTTCCCCGGTTCGGCCGAATCCGGTTTGAGATTCATCGAAAATGAGGAGCGCACCCACTTTGTCGCAGGCAACTCGTAATTCCTGAAGATAGATTTTATCGGCAGTCCTACAACCATTTTCAGCTTGAACCGGTTCCAGAATAACGGCGGCTGTTCGTTTTGTGATGGCCTTGCGCGCAACACTGATGTCATTAAACGGTATTGTTTTAATATCCGGAATCAACGACCCGAAATGCTTTTTATCCGATCGTTCCGACAGGGACATGGCAAATCCGGTCTGACCGTACCAACCTCCGTCCACGGTGATCAACTCGGATCTCGCCGTATACCCTCTGGCAAGTTTGCAGGCAGCATCCATGGCCTCACCTCTCACCACGGTAAACAAGACACAATCCAGCGTACGGGGTGTGAATTTAGCTATTTTTTTCGCCAGCTCCGCTTTTTCTTTGGAAATCATGACAAAGTTTCCTTGATCTGTTTCACGAATGGCGCGTCTCAGCTCGGCGGTAATGTCCGAATTTTTCCTTCCCAGATTATAGCTGCCGGCTGAGGTATAACAATCCAGAAATACCTTCCCATCACCATTAAAAATCGTGGTGTTTTCCCGTTTGCATTCCTCCCATTCCATTCCCCGGGCTTTCAGATTGTTCACAAATCCTTTCCCAAATACCTTTTGAGCGTCAATTATCAGGTTATGGGACGGTTCTCCTTGCTCATTCACGATTTTTTGTAATTTTAACGATTTTTCAATCGGATCTTTTTCTTTTTTGATTACAGCAACCTTTTCCTGTGCTGATGTCGTCATGTCACAACCTCCGGTGGTTTTACGTTTGGTTAATTCCAAAATGCAAACTTGCGCAACCAAACATTAAATGTGATTAAAATATTTCCTTTGTTCAGCATATCCCGTATAAAAGGAATCTTTGAAAGCGGACCCAAGGCAATCAAATACAGTTTCATCAATCTAATCGCTTTTCGGATGATCGTAAGGATTTCATCGATATCTTGCTCTGTTGCAGCCGTGGGAAGCTGGAATCGCATGACCTGGGGTGCATTACCGGAATAGGCGGCAAACATACCATTGGATGCTAAACAGTCGGCCATCAAAATTCCCATGAATTCCTGCTTATACTCAACGCCCACCATCATGCCTCTGCCGCGGACCTCCCAAATGATGTCTGAATTCTCATCTCGCAACCGACGGAGCCCTCCTAAAAAACGTTCACCCATTTTAGCGACATTTTCCCAAATTTTATTTTCAACTATGTAGTCAATCACTGAACTGGAAACTATGCAGCCCAAATCTGAACCACCTCCCAATGAGGTATGGAATTCCGGATTCTGGTCCACAAAATTTGTCAGAACGCTGCTATCCCGATATAGAATCGCAGCGTTCGGATACAAACCACCACCAAATGATTTCGCAAGCACCATAATATCCGGTACAACCCTTGAATGATCCGAGGCCCATAGTTTGCCAGTTCTTCCAAACCCGGTTTGGATCTCGTCAAATATTAGCATTATTCCATACTGATCGCAGATTTCTCTCAATCCGTTGAGATAATTGTCTGCAGCCACATGGATACCACCTTCTCCTTGAATCGGTTCCAGGATGATCCCGGCCGTGTGCTGGGAAACCATTTGACCTATGGCGGCAAGATCGCCGAACGGTGCAAATCGGAAGCCCGGCATTAACGGCTGAAATAGTTCCTTATAATAATCTTTCCCATTTGCCGACAGACTCATACCCGAGTGGCCGTGATAGGCTTTGGTCATGGAGATAATTTCATTACGTCCGGTTGCGCCCCTTGCCAGTTTTAACGCTCCTTCAATCGCATCGGCGCCGGTTCCGCAAAGCAAGACGCGATTCAAGTCACCCGGTGCAACCGCTACGAGCTTTTTAGCGAGTTCGATCTTTGGGGCGGACAACATGCCATAGGTGCCCATGTCATAATCATCCAAAGCCGTTTCCAGTGCTTGAATGATTTGTCGATTACAACGTCCGACATTAAAACATCCCGCTGATGAAAACCCATCAATAAAGGCCCGGCCAGATCTGCTTTCATGAAAACGAATCCCATTGCGTTCACCTTCCAAAATATCTAAATGCCCTGCGGATAAGTATCTAATCTGTCCTTTGGATATATGTTTTCCAAACATTTCAAAAATTTGATCCCGATCTCTCTTTGAGATGGTCTCAGGGCTTGCTGCGTTCATGATGATTTCTCCCTTCTTAATTCGGGTAGATTATGGTGGCCGTTGCATTTTTGTTTCGACTGTGGTCTGGTGAAAATGTCCTGATTTTATAATCAGTGCAGTTTCAGCAATTGGGCAGCATTTTCATATAGTATTTTTCTTTCTAGTTTGGGGTTACAACTACAGGCCACTTTTACCGCTTTGAGCCCTGCTTGCCGACTTCCAAAGGGCCAGTCCGATCCGAAAAGCACTTTGTCTTCACCAAAAACATCAATTAAATCTCTTATCGACTCAGGTGATTGCAGGGAAGTATCCACCCAGATATGATTATATCCGCCCAAGAGTCTAATCACCTCTTTTACGTCATACATACCGGCATGCCCTACAATAAATTTTGCACCCGGATATGCAGAAACCAAAGCCCTCGCTTCCTTGATAGTGCCATATTCCGGAATGTTATGTTTTTTTTCCTTACCTGTGTAGTAATTGGAGATGCCCGCATGGAATAAAATAGGCAGGTCAAATCTCATAAATGAACGAACAGCGCGCAGCATGCGCTCATCTGTAAATGGAACCTTTTGGATTATCGGATGAAGCTTCAGACCTTTTGCACCCTGCTTTATTTCCTCGGCAAACTGTATTTCCAGTTGCTCCATATGAGTAAAATCAACACCTGTGAAGGGTATCAGTCCAGGATCCTTTTCTGAAGCCTGCTTCACGTCAGAGAAGGATACATGGGGTGGGAGAGGTAAGCACACAGAAGAAGTTATCCCGGTTGCGTTCATTGACTTTCGTGCATTTTCCCGTGTGGCCGTGAAATTTCGCTCTTGTTCGGCCCTGATAATCCAGCGCAAAAATAATCTATAGGGCAGGGTCCCCATTCCATAGTTTCGATTTAAGCTCATTTGCCATATGGAAATCGGGTCAAATATCAATTTCTTGCGAATCCCTTTGTGTTCAATAATGCGCCCGCCGTCTGGATATAAGATATCACCTACATGAGAATGAGCATCGATTATCGGGGGCATAATTTCTCCTCTTTTTGATCGTTTTATGATCAATTAATGTATTGGCTGCACTCCATCTTAAGCGAATCGGCGACTTTGTCGTTCATCAACTGCCCTTGAAAAACATTGAGGCCTTTTGCCAGTGGGATATTCTCCTCAATAGCCTTTTCACATCCTTTTTCTGCTAGTTCCAGTGCGAAGGGCAGGGTGGCATTGGTAAGTGCATATGTGGAGGTAACCGGCACTGCGCCGGGCATGTTGGTTACGCAATAATGCACTACACCATTTTCTTCAAATATCGGTTTATCATGGGTCGTTGGTCTGCTACTTTCCGCGCAGCCGCCCTGATCGATAGCGATGTCGACAAATGCGGCCCCGGTTTTCATACTTGAAAGCATTTCCCGACTGATCAACTTCGGTGCCCTAGCTCCCGGGATCAGAACAGAACCGATGATTAGGTCCGCACCTGCAATACTCTCTGCGATGTTAGCCGGATTTGACATCATGGTGACAATTCTGGAATGGAAAATATCTTCAAGATAGCGGAGGCGATCTATGTCAATGTCTAAAATCGTTACCCTGGCACCCATCCCCACCGCAAGGTGGGCTGCATTAAGCCCCGATATTCCACCGCCGATGATGGTTACCTGGGCGGGAGGTACACCAGGAACACCTGACAGCAACATGCCCCGTCCACCATTTTTAGATTCGAGACAGTAGCATCCCATCTGCACGGCGAGACGTCCCGCCACCTCACTCATAGGAGCAAGCAAGGGCAAGCTGCCATCTTCCCGCTGAATGGTCTCATAAGCGATACCAACAACCTTTTTTTCAAGCAACTTCAGGGTGAGCTCTCTATCCGCGGCAAGATGGAGATAGGTAAAAAGGATCTGGCCTGGACGCATTATTTCAAATTCATGCCCCAGCGGTTCCTTGACCTTGACAATCATTTCCGCTTCATACCAGACACTGTCGGCATCCGGTAGAATGACCGCCCCTGCTCGCTCAAAGGCCTTATCAGAAAGGCCTGAACCAATGCCCGCCTCTTTTTCAATATAGACGGTATGGCCTTTGGCGATAAAAGCCTCGACACCTGCCGGAGTAAGTGCCACCCGCTTCTCCATATTTTTAATTTCTTTTGGGACTCCGATTTCCATTTTGCACCTCAAAAATTTCAATTTTTAAACTGTCTTTAGAACGAAAAAATAATTTTAATTTAGTTTGTTGACTAACATAATAAATTTAGTCTGTCAACTAACTTTTTTTTATGTTATTTAAATCATGGATGTATATATTTTCTGGCGTACCAAATACTATTTATGATTGTTTGTTTTTCGGCTTCATATATTTCGGACTATTTAGCCGTTGCCATTACAATATTTTTTCGGTAAGGGGCGATGAGGTAAAAAGAATTTTGATGAGAAAGGGGCGCCCTCTCAAAGATTGCTAAACACAGAAGATAGAGAACTATCAGGATAAGAAATATGAGCCGCAGAAGTGTACAAGCGGAAAGACGGCAACAAATAATGGAAGCTTTACATAAATGTCTGCTGGAAAAGCCGTTTGATCAGACCTCAATTAAGGATATCGCCGCAACCGCCCAAATAAACTATGGCGCGCTGCACTACTATTTTGAGAGTAAGGAGGATATCCTATTAAATTATATTGAATACCTGATCGAACGTTATAAATCGTTTTTTGAAGAATGGATTCAATCAAATAGCTCCTCCATGCAAGACCCAAAAGACTTTCTTCGTGCTAGCATTGATTTCGTGCACCATAAAATAACTTTGAATCAGGATCTATCTAAAATTTTTATCGAAATCTGGGAAATCGCTATTTATAACTCGAAGGTTAAGGAAAAGCTCCAAAAAGCCTATACTGAATGGATTGAAACCGTTAACCTGGCAATTCTCAAAGTCACCGCAAACAAGACTACGGCCGCCCGCCTGAGCGTTGGATTGGCTGCCTTTTGGGAGGGCATTTCTCTATTTTCGATCATTCTCGATGAGAAAACAATTGAAGCAGGAGCACTTCTCAAGGACTTTCAGGAACAGTTCCTAAAATTTTTGTAAACTCAACGCGCCCATTTATCATTTGAAATACGTTTATGCATATTCATACTCCTACCAGTTCTCAGATCAATAGTTTTATTCACTAATTGATGGAATCGTAAAAAGCAAAACTTTATTAATATATTGCTAAGTTTATAGTTTTTGAATCAGCCTGATTCCTGATCGGAGCGTTGAACACCAGTCGTTACAAGCGCCCACCAGTTTTCCCATTGCAATCGGAACAACGAAAACGACATTTAAGATCGCCATTTTAACGATTCAATCGAATGTTGTTGCCGAATTTTTGGATTCCAGCTTATTCCATACCCAATGAAAGTCGCGTGCCGGGGCTGTTTGGTTGCAGTGACCCGGGTGCGGTGTTCCTGTTCATGAAAATAACAGTCCCTCCCTGGTTCGGATCATTGGGCGGACACAACAACTTAGAAAATGGAGGCTTCCATGAAAATGAGAAATGTTACCATCTATTATTTTTTGATTGCCCTGTCGGCGGTTTGCCTGTTCGGCCGTGGGCCTGCGGCCGCGGCTGACCCGGCGCCGGCTTCGAAACCCTATCAATGGCGCTTTCCGGTCGGTTTGGGGGGCGTCACGGCATTTGATGATGTTGCCGACCGTTATGAGGACAACCTGCGTGCTAAAGGCTACACCGTGGACAAGGATGGTGCTTTCCCTGTCGGCATTTCGTTTCAGCCGTATGTGGAGCTCAATACCGGCTTGCGTCTCGGTTGCGGCATCGGTCCTGCGACCTTCCTTTGGTATGGGGATGATAAAGACGATCACTACCGCAGCTATCATTCAAAATACGATGATGACAGTAATGATGTCCATTTCTACGATGTTCCGGTGAACATGACCATTGGGTACACCTTCATGCCCACAGCGGATTTCTCCCCCTATGTCCGGGGCGGGTTCATCTACCATATCGCCGGTGGTGACTACGTGGAAGGGGTTACCCCGGGCCTGTTCGGTGCCTTCGGTATCGAATTTTTCAGAAATAACAAGGTCGGCTTTGGGGTCGAGGTGGGTTACGACACTTCCAGAATCGAATTCGAGCGCTACCGCGACAACAATGTTTCCATTGTCAAGGATTTCGAAGAGATGGATCCTTACAAAGTTGTCATCAGCGGGTATGCAGTTTTTTAAAAAACGGCTAACGGAACAAAGGGGTTCACTACCATGAACCCCCGCAGGATTCCTAAATGACGAGCAGGGGTGATCCGAATTGTCGGGCCAATTCCACAGTGTCGCATTCCTCGATAAACAGACAGCCGCCCCGGGTGCTTAGGCAATCGTCAATTTGGGTATTATGTTTCATTGCTTTCTCCTTATGCGATTTCGGGAAAGATAGATCTCTCTTTATGCATGCCAAAAAAAAATTATCCCAAAAGTTGTTGAAACGACCTCATAATCAGATTGATCTTCCGGTCAGCCCCCAGGCGTTCATCCACTGCCGGCCTCCATTCCAGCCTGTTGATACACTTCCCATTTGGCGGAAAAGAACTATTTTTTGTCATAAATGCCTCTTGTCATGCGGACAGCCGGATTATAATCTATTCCCAAAATTTACGGTTGCGACTCCGGCTCCGGTATCGGGGAGCGGATGAGCGGTAATGGAATCCAAAAGGAGGGGGATATGAACGGATGGCATAAGACCGGCTGTGTGCTGTGCGCCCAAAATTGCGGGCTGGAAGTATTGGTGGAGAACAACCGGATGGTCAAGGTCAGACCCGATCAGGAAAATCCGCGCAGTCAGGGCTATGCCTGCCGCAAAGGGCTCAATGTGATCTATCATCAGTATCCGGCGGACCGCCTGACCGAGCCGTTGAAACGGGTGGGGGGCCGTTTTATGCCCGTGTCCTGGGACCAGGCCCTTGGGGAAATTGCCGAAAAAATGCGATCTTTGGTGGAGACCCACGGTCCGCGCTGCCTGGCGTATATGGGTGGTAGTTCCCAGGGCGGCCATATGGAGGCGGCCTTTGGCCTGAATGTTCTCAGGAGTTTGGGGTCCCGTTATTATTATTCCTCGGCCGGTCAGGAATTCAGCGGGATCTGGTGGCTGCTGGGCCGCATGCTGGGCCGGCAGTACAATGTGGCCGTGCCCGACGAGCACGCTGCGGAAATGCTGGTGGCCTGGGGCTGGAACGGCATGGAGAGCCATCAGATGCCCCAGGCGCCCAAAGTGCTCAAAGCTTTCAGCAAGGATCCCCAGCGTCTGTTGGTGGTCATCGATCCGCGCAAATCCGAAACCGCGGCCATCGCAAACCTTCATCTGCCGGTGCGCCCTGGGACCGACGCCCTCCTGATCAAGGCCATGATCGCCGTCATCGTGGAGCAAGGCTGGGAAAACAAAGACTATATCCATAAGCATGTAGACGGGTGGGAACGGCTGCGTCCCTGGTTTGTGGGCTTTGACAGCC
Source organism: Desulfosudis oleivorans (assembly GCA_020723325.1). Classification (GTDB taxonomy): domain Bacteria; phylum Desulfobacterota; class Desulfobacteria; order Desulfobacterales; family SURF-7; genus DYJD01. The sequence goes on from DYJD01000003.1 coordinate 212,960, forward strand.
GCGCGGCTGTTCAGGTCTGCGAACTGGATTACGAACAGGTCCTGCATCTCTGCCGCCTGATGACCACCAAGCGCTGGTGCATGCACCCGGATCTCGGCATTTATATGGGCCGCAACAGCACGCTCAACTCCTACTTGATGAATATCCTGGGGGCCATTTGCGGTATTTTCGGCGTGCGCGGCGGCAATGTCATCCCCGGCATGGTCATGCCCATGGGGTTTCATGCCGACGAACGTGATCCCAAAACCTGGCGCACCATGGTCACCAACATGCCGCCGGTGGCGGCCGGTTCCTTTCCACCGGCGGTGATGCCGGAAGAGATTCTCAGCGACCATCCGGAGCGGCTGCGGATGGTTTATGTCAGTGCCTGCAATCCGTTGCGCTCCTATCCGGACACCACGGCCTATGAAAAGGCCTTTGCAAAGCTGGACCTGCTGGTGGTCAACGACATCGTCATGAGCGAAACCGCCCGGCTGGCCCATTATGTGCTGCCCTGCCGCTCCTTTTACGAATCCTGGGACACGACTTTTTTCCCCTGGACTTTTCCGGAAGTCTATCTGCAGATGCGGCGTCCCATTGTGAAGCCGCCGGCCCAATGCCTGGAAGCCTCCCAGATTTTCACCCTGCTGGCGGATAAACTGGGACTGATCCCCAAGATCCCGAACGAGCTGCAGCAGGCAGCCGAATCCGACCGCCTGACCTTCGGCGCCAAACTCATGGAATGGGCGGCCAGCGAACCCACGGCCCTGCCGCGCATGCCCTTTGTGCTGGCCAAAACCCTGGGCAGGGTCTGGGACAGCGCTGCCAAGGCCGCCCTGTGGGGTTTGCTGATGACCGCGCCCAAAACCTTTCGCAAAAATGCGGCCCGGGCCGGTTTTGCGCCGGGTCTGGACCAGGGTGATCGCATTTTTCAGGCCTTGCTGGACACCCCCCAGGGAATCTGGGCCGGTAAAGTCGATCCGGATGAAAATCTGGCCGGCCTGCCCACGCCCTCAGGCAAAATCGAAGTCCATGTCCCGGAAATGGCGGCGCAGACCCTTGAGTTGAATGCTGTTGCTGAAAAAGCGGCCCTGCAGATGCCGGAAGGCTTCCCCCTGATCCTAAATGCCGGCCGGCACATGAAATACAACATCAACACCTTGATGCGCAATCCGGAATGGAACAAGGGCAAACGGGCCTGCACCATCGCCATCAGCCCTGCCGATGCTGAATCGCTCGGTCTGGAAGACGGGCAGCAGGCGCGGGTCACCACCGCAGCCGGCAGCGAGGTGGGTGAAATCCAGGTCAGCGATCAAATCCGTCAGGGCATGGTGTTGATCCCCCATGGGTTTGGCTTGATATACAAAGACCAGGTTTATGGAATCAACGTGAATCGCCTGACCCAAACCACCCACCGGGACCCCATGGGAACGCCCATCCATCGTTTTGTGCCGTGCCGGGTGGAGGCTATGTGATAAAGTAGTTTGTGCATATTGACACCCCGTTTTATTTCGTATATATAATTGAATTATTAACAAATCAAATCTTCATCCTTTTTGCCCGCCACATAGGAGATCTTCATGAAGGTGCCGTCGCTGGATATCCAGGAAAAATTGATTCAGGCCAGTGCCAATCGCAGCGGCCCGGTGGGGCGGGAGTTAGCCCCGCCAGCGACCGCCTTTGCGACGTTCCTGGGAAACGCGGTCAAGCAAGAAACCGGCGAAACGACAGCGCCGCTCGATAAGGAAAAGGTTGCTGTTCAGGTGGAGCTCATCCGCTACAGGATGAACCAGTCGATCATTGATGCATTCGCAGATAAGGAAGAGGAGGAAACCGCGGCGGCCGAATCCGGTTTTTTATCATTTGCACCGGAATTCCAAGAGCTTTTGGCCGGCCAAGCACATCCCCGGAACCCCAAAACCTCTGATAAATCCTTCACGAATGTTAAAGACCTGGATGCCATCATCCACAAAGCTTCCGAGACCTATGGGGTGGATAAGGATCTCATTATTGCCGTCATCCGGGCCGAGAGCGGATTTGATGCAGGCGTCACCTCGCCCAAACAGGCCATGGGGCTGATGCAGCTTATGCCTGAGACCGCCCGTGACCTTGGCGTGACCGATGCCTATGATCCGGAGCAGAACATCATGGCCGGCACCCGTTATCTTAGAGGCCTGCTTGACCGTTACAACGGCGATGTCAGATCAGCCTTGGCCGCCTACAATTGGGGTATGGGCAATCTGGAAAAAAACATCGGCCTGCCGACTGAAACCCGCAATTACATCAGCAAAATCATGAAGGACTACGGCCGGGATAAGGCCTGATTTCGTTTCGCATCTTTAAGAAAAAAATGAACAGTCAGTGCATGGGCCCAGGCGTATTGGTGCCCATGAAGGGCGCATCGAATGGTAACCGATTGTTGATCCGGGAGAGACGGCATGGGTATACGCATAATCTTTGTTTTACTGTCCTTTTTGTGGGTAATGCCGGCAACGGCCGAGCAACCGGGCATCAAGATCGGTCTGTCCCTATCGATCACCGGAAAATATGCGGCCATGGGCAACATGCAGAGAAACGGGTTCGAACTTTGGAAGAAGCATGTCAATTCCGGTCGCAAATTATTGGGCCGTGAAGTTGAGATGATCATCCGGGATGATCAGAGCAACTCGGAGGCAGCCAAGTCAATTTATCTTGAACTGATCGAAAAAGAGAAAGTCGATCTGGTGTTTGGACCCTATTCCAGCGAGATTTCCGAGGCCATCCTGCCGATAACCGAGCAGCATCATTACCCGGTGCTGCTGTCCGGTGCTTCGGCCGATGAATTGTGGAGCAAGGGCTATCGTTACGCATTCGGCGTTTATTCACCGGCCAGCAAATATGCCGTGGGTTTTTTGGAAATGCTGGTCCGAAACAAGATCAATGACATCGCCATCGTATCCGCCGATGATTCTTTTTCAGCATCCCTGTTCGAAGGCACGCGCAATTGGGCTAAAAAATTTCAAATCAATATTCGCTTTTCCCAGCGTTTTGCAAAAGGCACAGGTGACATGGTTCAATTGGCCGAAAAAGTAAAACAATCAGAAGCACAAGCCCTGCTGGTCTGCGGTCATTTGCAGGAATCCGTGGATATGCGCAAGGCCCTCAAATCCATCAACTGGTATCCGCGCGCCTATTACGCCTCCGTCGGTCCGGCCACCAGGGTTTTTCAGGAGATTTTGGGCGGGGATGCCGAGCTGGTTTTTTCTTCTTCCCAATGGGAGGAACAGGTGGGCGTACATTTCCCAGGCGGCAAGACCTTTATCACCACATTCAAGGAAACCTATGGGCAGGCCCCTTCCTATCATGCGGCAACAGCCTATGCAGCCGGCATGATTTTGGAAGAAGCGTTGAAAATATTGGGAAGGGTCGATCGGGACGGATTGCGGGACACCCTGTCCATCATGGATACCATGACAGTGATCGGACGGTACGGGGTGGACAAAACCGGTTGGCAAATCCGGCATTTTCCTCTGATTATCCAATGGCAGCAGAAGGAGTTGAAAGTAGTCTGGCCGCCGAAACTGAAACAAGCAGAGCCGGTGATTATGCCGTGACCGTAGTTTCCGGTATTTATGGATTTGCTAAAAGGTAAATTAAACGACAAAGAAAAACGATGATCAATATTAAACGCAGCTTGACTTTGCGGGTGGCCGTTCCGGTTATCGTATTGGTTTTGGCTTTGGGGCTGTCCCTTTATTTTTTGGTGTTTAGAACTTTGTCGGACTTTGTCAGAAATGAAATCGAAAGGGATTTGGAGTCGATTTCCCATCGGTTATATAATATTTGCAACACCACCTATGATTCGATTTTACAATCCGGATTGGCGGATGATAACGGTACCATCATTATTGAAAAAGCATTGACCCTCGGTAAATTTGAGGATTTTTTCCGCCAGGAAGAAATCGAAGGCCTCATCTATCATGGTGAAGAAAAGGAATTGGTATTCAGAACAACCTTGCCGACCAGTCCGGAAAATATCATCGCGGTGGGCAACAAGGACGGGTTGCTGGTATCCCTCAGCCAAGAAGCCAAGGGCTATTTTTCCTTTCATTTTGATTTCACCCCCTGGGAATGGAATATCATCATTATCAAGTCTGAGAAGAAATATGGTGATTTGATTTCCCAGGTCAAGCAGATCCATCTCTACACCATCGGCTTGCTTTTTTCAGTCAGCATTTTATTGATATTTTTTATTTATCAATCCGTTCAACAGCCCATCAACGCCATTATTCAGCCGTTGAAAAAAGGGCTTCAGCCCGAATACAAGGGGATTGAGGCCTTTGAGTACCTGAGCGATACGATCCGTGATTTGTTGAATTCGATCAAGCAAAGTGAAGAAAAATATCGCTCCCTGGTAGAGACCACCAGCGATTTTGTCTGGGAGGTGGATAAAAGGGGCTGCTTTTCCTATGCCAGCCCAACAATCAAGGGCATTCTCGGCTATGAACCCCAAGAACTGCTGGGCAAAAATCCTTTTGACTTAATGCCTCCTGATGTTGCCCAAGGTGTGGCGGAAAGCTTTCGAAAAATTTTTATTGAAAGAAAACCATTTGAGCGCATGGAAAGCGTTCACCTGCACAAGGATGGACATCCGGTAGTACTGGAAGCCAGCGGCATCCCGATTATTAGCGCCAAAGGTGAATTGCTGGGATATCGCGGCATCGACCGGGATGTGACGGAGCGCATTCGCCTGGAAGAAGAGCGCAAGAAAATGGAGGGCCAGCTTCAGCAATTGCAGAAATTGGAGGCCATCGGTACCCTGGCAGGGGGGATCGCCCATGATTACAATAATCTTTTGTCTGTGATCATGGGTAATATTACGCTGGCAAAAGAGGATGCGGCCGGCAACAAAGAAGTGGAATTGTATTTGGAAAACGCGGAAGTCGCCTTGTCGCGCGCCCAAGACCTTACCAGTCTGTTGATCACTTTTTCAAAGGGCGGTGCACCGGTCATGGAGGTGGGGTCCATCGCGCATTTTTTACGGGATACGGCGGAGCACACCCTTTCGGAATCGAAATTAACCTGCATATACGACTTGCCCCCTGATTTGTGGCTGGTGGAATTTGACGGCCGCCAGATGAAGCATGCCATTAAAAACATTATTATCAATGCAGCGGAATCCATGCCTCAGGGGGGCACCATCTGGATCGGTGCGCAAAACTATACTTCGAATTCCCAGCGGCGGCGGGCCGACATTTTTCTTCCCCAAGGAAAATATGTCAAAATTTATATCAAGGACAGCGGGAGTGGAATTCAACCCGAACACCTTACCATGATTTTTGATCCGTATTTCTCCACCAAGCGGCGGGGGACTCAAAAAGGAATGGGACTGGGGCTTACCATCAGTTATTCCGTTGTCAACCGTCATAGCGGTTATATCAGCGTGGAATCGGAAGTCGGAAAAGGCTCCGTGTTTTCCATATACATCCCAGCCTATGAATACTATCAGTCCACGGCAAGACCGGCGGAAGCTCTGCCGGAAAGCCTTGCGAAGCGTCCTAAAAAGATTCTGCTTATGGATGATGAAGAGATGTTGAGAAAAGTCGTTGAAAATATATTAAAGCGCAGTGGATATGAGAGCGCCCTGGCCAAAGATGGCGCCGAGGCGGTCGATATGTATAAACGCGCCTTTGAAGCCGGCCGGCCGTTTGACGTGGTGATTCTGGATTTATCCGTCAAAGGCGGCATGGGCGGCAAGGAAGCCGTCCGGCTCTTAAAAGAAATTAATCCGAATGCCAGGGTGATCGTTTCGAGCGGATATTCCAATGATCCGGTCATGACGGATTATAGGGCCTATGGATTCTGCATGGCTTTGTCAAAGCCTTACAACGTCACTCAGTTGAATGAGGCTATCAAATTGGCAGTAAACGCCGGTCCTCCGGAAAGCCATGCCGGCGCATTAAGAAGTTCTTGACTACCATTAGATCGATGAACGGGGTTTGCCCTGAACAGCTCTTCCTCATTTGAGGCCGATGGCCTGCTTTAAAAAATCGAGAATGGCGAGATTGACTTCCGTCTCCTTTTCCAAGGGTGAAAAATGACCGGCGGCGGGTATCTGCACCATGTAGGCGAAAGGAAGTTGTTGGGTCAAGTATGTGCCGTATTTGGGCGGTGTCAGTTTGTCGTCTTCCGCGGTCAGCACCAGCACCGGCATAGCGATGGTCGCCAATTGATCCATGACGTCAAAGGCATCGCAGGCCAGGAAGTCATTCAGGGCCGATTCCGAACGGCATTGATGCATGGCGGCGATCAAGGGCGCCACCTTCTGCGGATCGGTTTTGGGAGAGACGGCGAACAATCTGGTGGCTTCCACCGAGGCGCGATAATCTTTCCGGATGGTCTCGAAAATCATGGGCATGACCTTGAGACGGGCGCCGGTATTGATCAAAATGCCGCCGGTATAGTCGTACTTCTTTTCGATTAAAAGCTGGAGGGTAATAGCACCGCCGATGCTGAGACCACAGGGAATGGGATTGGGGATTTTCAGGGCTTCAATGAAGTGATGGAGTACGCCCGCATAGCCGGCGATTGTATCCAGCGCATCCCCTTGACTTCGGCCGTGCCCCGGCAGGTCCAAGGCAATAGTATTGACATGCGCCGACAAGGCGTCCATCTGCTTGTCCCAAAGCACATGGGAGCCTCCGGAACCATGGATGAAAATCAAAGTGGGTTTGGCCTGATCCAGGGGCCAATGCCCGGCAGTATAAAAAAGCCCATCCGACGTTCTTTCCATCATCATGATCTCCGTGTTGTTTTTTTGTGTTTGCATTCATTCGGCGAAAATCCAAGATCAAATCATGCCATTATTGCTGAGCACTTTCATTACAATCTTTGTCGGCTGTAATTTGATCTCGAATTTAACAATAGTTTATTATTGAGGTCAAGCAAATACACTCGTGGTTTAGCCGTAACAGACGGCAGCCGGGATCGTCTCGGCAGGCGGCGCGGCCATGGCTGTTGAAACCGATCTGCGATCTACCTCTGTGCTGTTCCGGGAGTCAGAATGACTTGGTGGAATCCGTGACAAGGGTTTTGATTCTGTCACAGAAGGCGAGTATCGCTTCTGCTTCCACTTTAAGGCGCTTGGCGGAATCGAGTTCGGCAAGATCCAGGTTTTCGGTTTGATAACCGTATCCGATGGAAGATGCCATCTGACTAGCGAGATGCACCATCAATATACTTTTGCTGGTGGTATCAAAAAACTTCGGCCCCTCATGGGAGGTGGCGATTTCATAAAATTCTTTGGGGAATTTCCAGAACCGTAAGATGATGGCTCCCAGACTGTTGTGACCGATCTGCAGGACTTTTTCCACCTGGGAGCGCGTCAGGCCTTTGCTCCAATCCTCATTTTCGCTTAAGGTTTTGAGGATTAACACCTTGCCGATATCATGCACCAGGCCCATCAAGAAATATTTTTCCGGCTCTGGATACTTTAAATAATCCGCCAGGATTCTGGCGCCATAGGCAGAAGCCAGGGAGTGGAGCCACAGTTCTTCCATCCAACGCATATATTCCTTGCTTTGGGTCTGGAACAGATTCTTGCTGGTGATGACCGAAACAATGTTGCGGGTTTCCCGGAAACCGATTCTGGGGATGGCTTCCCGGATGGAACGTACCCTTTGCTGGCCCATGTACATGGGTGAATTGGCGGTCGACATCACACGAATGGCTACAATGGCGTCCTTTTCAATGATTCTGGCAAGATCATCGTTGGTGGTATTGGGCCTGTCGATGGCTGTCTGAATTTCTTGAATGATGGCGGGCAAAACCGGCAGATCGATTTTGCCGACTTTCACCTGTTCGAAAATATCCCGGGCGATCTCTTCGGGCTTAAAATCGTTTTCGGGTTCCGGGGTCTCCTTGGAAATCTTTGTCTGGCCGGCACCGTTGGTCTGGCTTGGGCCGTTCAATTTCTTATTCAATAGTCGAATGAATTCGTCCACCAAATCACTGTCAAAACGAAGACCTTTATTTTTTTCCAACTCCTCCAGTATGAGGGGCATGGATTTGGGAGAACGGTAGGGCCGCAAGGAGCCCATGGCCACAAAGCTTTCCACAATATTGATAATCCTGGATCCATATGGAATTTGTTCCCCGGCCAAACCGTCCGGATATCCACTGCCGTCATACAACTCATGGTGATGGCGAACCAGCGGTAAGACCCCTTGCAGCGGTTTTAAATTTGATAAAATTTTTTCGGACATAACCGGATGCTGGCGGACAACAAGCATTTCGTCATTGGTCAATTCGGTGGTTTTACGGATGATGTCGGCGGGAATATACACAACGGCGATATCGTGGAGCAGGGCCGCCAGATTTACGCCGGCGACTTCAGGGGGTGGCAAACCGATTTTCGCGGCCAATTCCGCACATAAGACGGCCATGCGTTTGTAGTGCCCGCGGGGATAGATGATGGCCTCATCAATAATGGACAGCAGGGTTTGAACAGTGTCCTCGAAAAGAGGATTCTGAAGCAATTCCTTTGTAATCATGGCCTGAGCTTTCTATTGATGAACATAATCGCCATAGTACAACGTAACTCGTTTGATCGCAAGAGTTTTTCATATTTTATCTATGCCGGGTTTTTCCGGGGCTTGCGCAGTTCGGCAAACAGCGTAAACACCCAGGGCCGGAAGCCGATGACCAGGCCGGTACTGTAACGGCCCTTGAGGGGCAGGGCCGCGTCCATTTCAGCCAGTTCATTGAACTGCCGCACCAGGTCGTCGATCTTTTTTAAAATGATCTTCAGAGAGGCTTCCGAAAGCTGCCCAGGGCTGAATTCCAGCCGGTCATTGGGCTGATCAAAGGGGTGGCGGATAAAGTCGTTAAAAATTTTTTCCTGGTAGTGCTTCCAAAGGGGCCCGTGTTTACGCCAGAAAGCATTTTTGGAAACCAGCAGCCGGAAGCGATTCTCCGGGTGCAGTTCAATCAGTTTGAGGCGGTCCAATTGGATCAAGAGGCGGGTGGCTTCCTGGGTGGTGATGTCATACATCTCCGTGATCAGGGACAGGGGCCAGCCGTTGATTAAAAAATAAAGAAAGGCCAACAATCTTTCGTCCTTGACCAAAATGCGCTCCTGCTCCAAGGTCAGGCTGTTGGTGCTGCGCTGTTGCTTGCGTCTGGCCATTAAGGCAAGATCATAGATGTCGAGATCCAGTACTTTGCAGACCGCTTCCAGGCGTTTCAGGGAAAAGGATTTTTCCGAAAACAACCGTTTGATGCTGGTTTCGCTGAGCCCCAGCTCCTGGCCCAGCTTGCGGTAGGTGATGTTTTTGGCTTTCAGGTATTGCTTCAGGGTATCCAGCAGTTCTGCGGTTTGGCTCATGGTTGCCTCCGGTCATAATCATTGTTCCGACCCACCTTAACAAATTGCCGAAATTCAAATCCAGTGTCTCTGATACGAAGCGTACTGTAAAATGGTACTTTGTAAAAAGCATTTTTCATTTTAGCCGTCATTATCGTAAGATTCAACCAAATCTAATCGCACAGCAGCGTATTGTAATTTGTTTTATATCCTAAACAGGAGGTGGCGCCATGGAGTTCAGGGAGATCCTGTATGAAAAAAGCGGTGAAACCGTCATCATCACTTTCAACCGGCCGGCGGTCCACAATTGTATCGGGCCCCAGACCCATGCGGAACTAGTTATGGCCTGGGACCGCTTCCGGGAGGATGATAAGGCCAAGGTGGCCATCATTACCGGCGCCGGCGACCAGGCCTTTTCATCCGGCGGGGATATCAAGGCCGGCGCCAAGCTTGTGCCGGTTACCCCGGCAGAAATCGCGGCCCACAACCGCGGAGAACGGCCCGGTATTCTGGGGCCCAGTCGCTGGACCGACATTTACAAGCCCATAATCGCCGCCGTGAACGGCGTGGCCTATGCCGGCGGTCTGGAATGGGCCTGTTTTGCCGATATCCGCATCGCCGAGGAACATGCCACTTTCGGCGTGACCTGCCGGCGGTGGAACATCGGCCTGGGTGACGGCGGCACCCAGCGCTTGCCGCGCATTGTCGGCCTTGGGCGGGCCATGGAACTGATCATCACCGGCCGGGTGATCGATGCCCGGGAAGCCGAGCGCATTGGTCTGGTCAATGAAGTGGTGCCCAAGGGCCAAAGCCTGGCCCGGGCCCTGGCATTGGCGGAGTTCATTTGCACTCTGCCCCAGCCGGCGATTCACACGGATAAGGAAGCCGCCATACGCGGCTTCGGCCTGCCCCTGACCGAAGGGCTGCGCATCGAGGCCGAATGTTTCAATCGCCTGATTCATACCCGGGAAATGGCCGAAGGCGCGCGCCGCTTTGTGGAACGGGATCATCCGGATCGTCGCCCGGGCACGGGGGTGACACCAGGGATAAAAAGAAAGTCGTGATCAAAGGAGGAAAAAGTTATGAGCTTTGATTTCAATACCAAGACAACCTGCCAGGAATATTTCACCAAATCCCACGATATGGTCCGCAAGGCGGTCCGTGAATTTATCAATAAGGAAGTCAAACCATATATCGACGAATGGGAGGAGGCCGGCGAGTTTCCCCGGGACATGTACCGCAAAGCCGCCCAAGTGGGCATTCTCGGCATGGGCTTTCCAGAGGAATACGGTGGTACGCCGGGTGATGTTTTCTTCCAGATTGCGGTTTGCGAGGAATTGATGCGCTCCGGCTCCGGCGGGTTCGCCGCCGGTATCGGCTCCCTGAATATCGCTATCCCACCGATCCTGAAACTGGGCACCGAGGAGCAGAAACATAAATTCGTGACTCCGGTGCTGGCCGGCAAGAAAATCGCGGCTCTGGCCATCACCGAACCCTCGGGGGGCTCGGACGTGGCCAATCTCAAAACCACCGCAGTGCGCGACGGGGATCACTACATCGTCAACGGCAGCAAGACCTTCATCACCAGCGGCTGCCGGGCCGACCAGATCACCTGCGCCGTACGCACCGGCGGAGAAGGCGCCCACGGCATCAGCCTGCTGGTGATTGAAACCGACAATCCTGGTTTTTCCGTTTCCAACAAGCTCAAGAAAATGGGCTGGTGGGCCTCGGATACGGCCGAACTTTTTTTTGACAACTGCCGGGTGCCGGCAGCCAACCTCATCGGTGTGGAAAACCAGGGCTTTTATGGCATCATGATCAATTTTCAGGCCGAGCGTTTGTCCCTGGCAGTGATGGCCAACATGACCGCCCGCCTGGCTCTGGAGGAAGCCGTCAAATACGCCAAAGAGCGCCAGGCCTTCGGCAAACCCATCCTGGGTTTTCAGGTAACCCGCCACAAGCTGGTGGATATGGCCACCCTGGTGGAGGCCAGCACCGAATTCACCTACCGGGTGGCGGCCAAGATCGGCGCCGGTCTGGACCAGGTCAAGCAGGTGTCCATGGCCAAGAATTTCGCCTGCAGCGTGAGCGACAAGGTGACCTATGATGCGGTGCAGATCTTCGGCGGCTACGGCTTTAGCCGCGGGTATCTGGTGGAACGCCTGTACCGGGACAACCGCATCCTGTCCATTGGCGGCGGCACCAGTGAGATCATGAAGGAAATTATTTCCAAGATCATGTTGAGCTGATTGTAACGGCTCAGGTGATGAGAGTGAAGGCTGAAGAATGAAATAAAGGGAGAACGCTGATGAAATCCGCACACAACAACCTATCGGTAAAACACTGGGAAAAACGCCCGGAAGCCAATTGGGAAAAATTTGAATTCAACCAGCCCTATCAAAAAGGACTGGAGCGCTTGCAGGAGCAGGTTCTAAGCAAAACCAATTTTGACCCTGCCACTCTTTGGCAATGGGGCACCATGCAGGCCATGGCCATCATCGAAATCCTCAAGACCCTGGAAAGCCGATTCGGCCGGGAAGGCCAGCAAGCCGTATTCGAGAGCCTGCGGCGGGTGGGTTATGATGTGGGACGCCAGATCACGGCAGGCACCACCATTCCGGAAGAGATGGGCACGGCGGAATGGATCAGCTTTTATGCCACGGTGGTGAACCGGGTGGCCTATGCTTCCCTGGAAACACCGGCCATTGAAAACAAACAGAAAGCCAATTTCCACATTGACTGGTGCCCCCACCAGGACCATTACCGGGCCTTTGATTGCCGGGTGCAGCGGTATTTTGTCCAGGGCATGATCGAGGCGGCCATGGATTTTGCAAAGAGCCAGGGTCGGGAAGATGTGTGGGATGTGGCCTTTCGGGCCACAATTCCATCCGGCAGCGAAACCTGCTATTTTGAAATCTTCCGCGGCGACCCGGAAGAATCCGGCAAATGGAGTGACTATACATGCCTGATAGAGGAAAAGGCCCTGGAGATAGCTAAAAAGAGCAAGGCGTAGCATCTGCTTCAAACCGGCTGATCCCATGGAATTAAGGTTGACAGTTCTAAACAATATATAGTATTTTCTTAAAATTAAAAAATCACCATTTCACAACCGATATCCTTTTCATCATCAGAATCAACCAAGACCAAAGAAAAGAGGACTGCCATGTCAAATCGAAAAGTTTTGGGTGTTTTTGTTGTTTTGGTATTCATCGCGGCCCCGGTATTTTCAGCCGATATGTATGTGTCAGCCAACAAGGGCGATAACGGCAATGCCGGCAACTCCAAGGAGGCACCGTTTGCAGAGCTCGACAAAGCCGCGAATAAAGCCAAGGCCGGTGATACAATCCATGTTGCGGCGGGTCGATACTACGGCATCGGCAAGACCGCTGCCACGGAAATTAAGGAAGCGGTTGCCATTTTAGGGGGATATGATGATGCTTTCACATCCCGGGATTCTAAAAAGAATCAAACTATTTTGACCGGAGACAATTCATCCAAAAGCCTGGGTTCAGGCAAACCCCGTTTACGGCTTATCGCCAAAAATGGTAATGTAATGGTGGATGGCATTGTTTTCGATATGGCTGAACGCAATAACTACAGCGACGGCAAGGTCGTAGTACGCAAGGCCAATCCGAAAACAGGCACTAACGCCTCGCTGGATGCTCCTACCCTTGAAATCGGCACGGGCGATGGCGGCGCAATCACGGTGAAAAACTGTCTGGTTTTAAACAGCACCCATACCGGAATTCGTGTCAAGGCCGGGAAAGGCGTCAAAGTTAATATCAGCAACAACTTTATTATAAATTCAGCCGGTATCGGACTTGAGCTGAATACTACCCATCACTCAAACGAGGGCCAGCCGGAATTTGAAGTGTCGCACAACAGCATTTTATTTGTCTGGAAGTATGACGGATATGGTACACGCGGGGGGGAAGGAATCAATTTTGACGGCAAGCTGAAGCTGGCCTTGACAAACAACATCATTGCCTTTGCCGACAATTATGCCATTGTTAATGGGAAGGGCAATAAAAGTTTGGCAGCGGTAAACAATATTCTATTCGGCAGCGGTCAAGCCGACTATTGGGAAGGCGATTTGATGCTGGCTGCAAAAGAAATGGGAGATGGCAAGCTGATCGAAAGCGCCAAGGGGAATACCAATAAGAACTTGTCGTTCAAAGTGAATCAGGATTGGGCAAATCTGTATGCCGCAAGGGTTTTAATCGATCGCAATAAAGTTGAAGCCGATGTTAAGGCCAAAAATACCTTTGCAAATGAATTGCGCTCCATCCTTGGCCTTCCGCTGCAAGCCGCGGATGTGAAATTGGACGCCAATGTCCATGCCCATCCCATGCCTTTGGATGGCGCTTTTCTTGTTTCAGCAGATGCCGGTGCGGCTGGCGCTAAATAATGCGTGCAAAGGGGTTGTCTCTATGAAGTCGTCTGAATTTCCAGATTTTGTGCGCGCCCTGCCGGAAGCCGACCTGCCTTTTGAAGGTCTGCGCGGCTGGCTTCTTCAAAGCGAGTCAGGGCAAGTTCTGTTCAACGAAGCGGATATTGAATTGACCGTGCCTGAGCATTCCCACGGCTGCCAGTGGGGCGTTGTCATCGCCGGCAAGATAGATATGACCATCAACGGCCAAACGCAGACCTACACCTGCGGCGACACTTATTTCATTCCAGATGGAATGCGGCACCAGGCAAGAATTTATCCCGGCTATCGCGCGGTTGACTATTTTGCAGACCGCAATCGGTATCGTATAAAATGTTGAGTAAATGGCAGGCCGAGAAAAAAATTGCGTTTTACATCAGGAAACCGCTCTGCTTAAAACATCATATTTCCCGTCCCGGCATTCCACTTGCCCTGCCATGACCATTTCCAGGAGATGCTTTTCCACCATGTGCCGTTCGAAAAGGCCGTAGATGACTTCCAGGAAACAGTAATGGTCGTCCAGGTGTCCGGGGGTATGGACGGCCTGGAGGGTGATGCCGCCGAAATCCAGGCGCTGGTTGTCTACAAAGGTCCGTGTGTGGCAGTAATCGCGCATTCCCAGCTCCTTGCGGACGAAATTCTCCCAGTTGGTCATGATCTGCCGGTCCGGACCCACCAGGCGATGGGCGAGGCGCGGAATAGCCCCGGTTTCCGCTGCGCGTTCCTTGGGGATCCACAATTCCTGCCCCTCAAACAGATGGTTCCCGGAAACATGATCCGGGTGGCAGTGGGAATTGATGACCACATCCACCCCATAGTGATCCGCCACGGCCCGGCAGGCCTTTTCACCACAGCCCGTGTCGATCAGGGCATGGGAGTCCGTGCCCATGACGAGAAAGGAAAAAGCCAGGGGAAATCGTCCTTGGGTGGGGGAAGTCACCAGATACAGTCGTTCGGTGATTGGAATAATATCATTCATGTTTTAAACTATATTCCAAAATTCAAATGACAGAAATACAAAACTGCGCTACACAATACCAGATTGAATTCCGGATTTTGAACCGCGTCTTTCCCATATCGCGGCTGGAAGCCGCTCCCACAGGGGGATGACAGCAAAGAGGATCAGGGTTTTAATTTGGTGTTTGGGGGCCTGGATACTGGTTTTTCACATTTTGAAAGGAGCTACAGCCATGGAAATCAAAACAATGGGAGTCATCGGCAGCGGACAGATGGGCGGCGGGATCGCCCAGGTGGCGGCCATGGGCGGGATCACGGTGATCATGAACGACATCGCACCTGAATTTGTCGAACGCGGACTATCCGTCATTACCGGAAATTTTCAGCGCAATGTGGACAAAGGCAAGCTGACGGCAGATGAAAAAAATGCAATTCTGGGACGTATTAAGACCAGCACCAGTCTGAAAGACATGGCCGGGGCCGACTTCGTGGTGGAGGCGGCCACGGAAAAAGAACCCATCAAGGCCCAGATCTTCCGGGACTTGGACAGCATTTGCAAGCCCCAGGCAATCCTTGCCACCAACACCTCCTCCATTCCCATCGGCCGCATCGCGGCCCAGACCAAACGACCGGAAAAAGTCATCGGCATGCATTTCATGAATCCGGTGCCGGTCATGAAACTGGTGGAAGTCATCCGCGGCATTGCCACCTCTGATGAAACCTTTAAAGCCACCTGGGACCTGAGTATCCGATTGGGTAAAACCCCGGCCGAGGCCAACGACTATCCCGGCTTCATCGCCAACCGCATCCTGCTGCCCATGATCAACGAGGCGATTTACTGCCTGTATCACGGCGTGGGCAAACGTGAAGATATCGACACGGTCATGAAGCTGGGCATGAATCATCCCATGGGTCCCCTGGCCCTGGCGGATCTCATTGGACTCGACACCTGTCTGGCCATCATGGAAACCTTGTTCGACGGATTCAAGGATTCCAAGTACCGGCCCTGCCCGTTGTTGCGCAAATACGTGGAAGCCGGCTGGCTGGGCAAGAAAACCAAAAAAGGATTTTACGACTACGAGTAAAGGAATGGATTCATGCCGTTTGAATTGACCGAAGAACAACGTCTCATTAAGAAATCCACCCGGGAGTTCAGTCGCAAAACCCTGGCGGCCACCGCCGACGAACGCGACCGCACCAAGGAATACCCGGCCGATAACCTGAAAAAAATGGGCGCGCTGGGCCTCATGGGCATGCTGGTACCGGCGGAATACGGCGGCGAAGATCTGGATACCGTGAGTTATTCCCTGGCCCTGACCGAAGTGGCCTATGGTTGCGCCGCCACGGCCGTGATCATGTCCGTACATGCCTCCATTGTCTGTGGCAGCCTGAACCGTTTTGGAACTCCGGCCCAAAAGGAAAAATATCTGCGACCTTTGGCCGGCGCCGAAATCATCGGCTCTTTTGCCCTTACGGAGCCGGAAGCCGGCTCGGATCCGGCCGCCCTCCAGACCACGGCTGTAAAGGAAGGCGACTGCTACGTACTCAACGGGATCAAACGCTTCATCACCGGCGGCGCCACTTCCGGACTGTTCATTGTGCTGGCTAGGGCCCCGGGCTCGGAAGGCCATAAGGGCATCAGCGCCTTTCTCGTGACCCCGGACATGCCGGGTTTCCAGGCCGGCAAGATCGAAGATAAAATTGGCATTCGGGCCTCGGACACCTGCGATCTCATCTTTTCCAATTGCCGGGTGCCGGCCGAGAATCTGCTGGGCAATGAAGGCGACGGGTTCAAGATTGCCATGTCCGGCCTGGATTCCGGCCGTATCGGCATCGCCAGTCAGTCATTGGGGGTCGGCATGGCGGCCCTGGATGCCGCCGTAAAATATGCCAAATCCCGGCGCCAGTTCGGCAAGCCCATTGCGGCCTTTCAGGGACTGCGTTGGATGCTGGCGGAGATGGCCATGGATGTGGAGTGCGCCCGTCTCTTGGTATTGAATGCCGCAGCCATGAAGGACCGGGGCGAAAAATGCGCGGCCCAGGCTTCCATGGCCAAGTTGTATGCTTCTGAAATGGCCAACCGGGTCACGGCCCAGGCGGTTCAGATCCACGGCGGTTACGGCGTCACCAAGGAATATGTGGTGGAACGTCTGTATCGGGATGCCCGGGTATTCACCATTTACGAAGGAACCTCCCAGATCCAGAAAATCGTCATTGCCAATGATCTTCTGAGAGACAAGGCAGTCGGTTGATGTAAGGACTCCCATGAACGACATTGCTCAAAAGTATACGCCCCAATCCGAACTGCAAGGCCGTATTACCAAACTCCAGGAGAGCCTGTGCGGTAAGAACATTGACGGCGCCTTGATTTTACAGAATTCGGACCTGTTTTATTTCTGCGGCACCAGCCAGCAGGCCCAACTGTATGTGCCGGCCACAGGGGCGCCGGTCTTGATGGTCCGCAAGGATCTGAAAAGGGCTGAAGCGGAATCGGCCCTTGGCTGCATTGTTCCCTTTATCAGCCCAAAACAGATTCCGGATATTCTTAAGCAGAACCACCAGCCCCTGCCAGGCAAACTGGGATTGGAATGCGATGTCCTGCCGGTGAATCAATATTTCGGTTTGCAGAATCTTTTCGGGCAGGCGGAGCTTGTGGATGTTTCCAATGAGATCCGTTTAATCAGGGCCATCAAATCCGATTATGAGGTGGGATTGTTGCGGGAGGCGGCCGGTTTGTCAGATCAATTGGCCGCGGCTGTGCCGGCTATACTTCGGGAGGGAATGACGGAAATCGAACTGGCCGGCCGTCTTGAGGCCGAGGCCCGCAAATGGGGGCACCAAGGCGTGATCCGCATGCGCCTGTGGGGCAGTGAATTGTTTTACGGGCATGTTATGGCCGGTCCTGCTGCCGCTGTTCCCAGTTATCTGTCATCCCCCACCGGCGGCATTGGTGTGACCCCGGCCGTGGCCCAAGGTTCCAGCCTGCGCCCTATCCAGCGTCATGAACCTGTTCTCGTGGACCTGGTTTTTGCCCTGCACGGCTATCTTTCAGACCATACCCGCATTTTCGCCTTGGGCGAACTCCCCGATGAACTGGTTGCAGCACACTCAGCCATGCTGGACATTCAAGCCAATATTAAAAAAAAGGCCAGGCCTGGGGTTGTCTGCGGGAGCCTGTATGAAGCGGCCCTTGCCAAAGCCGCCGAACACGGTATGGAAGGGCATTTCATGGGAGTGGGTGATCAGCGCATCCGTTTTGTGGGACATGGAGTGGGTCTGGAACTGGATGAATTCCCCTTTCTGGCCAAAGGCCAGGAGATGAAGCTGGCTGCCGGCATGATCATCGCCCTGGAGCCCAAGGCGATTTTCCCGGGAAAAGGCGTGGTGGGCATTGAAAATACTCACCTCGTCACTGAAACCGGCCTTGAACAATTGGGGGCTTTTCGGGAAGATATAGTCGTGGTGTGAAATATTCGCCAGCCTTGATCACCGGTTCGACCGACCTTCATTGCGGGAGCGGCTTCCAGCCGCGATGGGGCCGAAACGGTGATCAAGGCTCATTCTCCTATCGCACTGTTAGCGCACCGTAATTTCAACCCTGCGGTTCTGCTCTTCAGATACCCCGTCGGCTGTGGGTACCACCGGGTTTTCTTCACCGTGGGATTCAATGTTGATGATCTTGGGATCAACGCCGAGCTTCATGATCGTTTCGGCGGTTTCCTTGGCACGGGTGAGGGCCAGTTTGGCATTTTTATCCGCATCGCCGGCCCGATCCGTATGACCGATGACACTGATGTCATTTGAATTTCTGGTCTTGATGGTCTGCAGCACCTGGGGCAAGGATTTTTTGGAGTCTTCGGTCAACTCCGCAGTACCGCTTTTGAAGTAGAGTTTAAAGGTCACCGCCGGTGTAGGCTGAATGGCCATGGCCTCTTTGAAGGTTTTTTGAACCTGATTTTTATCCAGCAGTACCGGGTCCGCCGGTTTCACATCCGGACCTGCGATTTCAGTGCCTTGATAGGCTTTATCCAGTACCTGTTCGCCTTTCTGGTTTTCCACCACCACTTGACCGACTTTTCCGTCTTGATCCGGCAAGAGAATGACCTGGGTTTTTCCAGCGCAAGCACCCATCCCAAACAAAAGCAGTAGAACCAACACCCGACAGCCCCATGATTCGCAGATATTCTTTTTCATATGCATACCCTTTCTGTTTTCTGGAAGACCTTTTGTTTTTGATTAATTGCCTGGTTCTGAAATGGCGAAATGAGTGCCGCGTACGCCGCAAACCATGGTGCGGGTTTCAAAGCGCACCTGTTTGGGGTTGAGCTTGGCAATCAAACCGGTCAAATAGGTCAGGGTGCCTTTGACGAGTTTGGTGGTAATCCCCACTTTTTTCTTGGCCGGGTCAAAATTGAAAAGACTGATCACGAACTGACTGCTCGGACCAAGGGATAACATGCTGTTGTCCCGGAAAATAACACCCACGGCCCCATCGCTTTCGGTAATCAGCTTGTCCTGTTCGTAAATCTTGTCATTGAGCTGCAAGGGAAGGCGTTGTTGATTTCTTTCCACAGATACAGCGCCCTTGATGTTTTTCACTACGCCGATCACCTCTTCGGCGCCAAAAGATGGAACAGCGCTCAACATCAGTAGCAAAACAACCATCCATGTACTTTTCATGTGTCCCCCTTTTTAAATCGTTTAAAAGAACGGATTCGGAGCAAGATTTTATGCCGGAACCGGCTGACTTAAATAGTGGTGATTGTCAATTGATAGATGCGATCTTAGAACTTGATGAAACGAAATTTATTGTTTGCTATATTACCTTCTTTTTATGATAACCTCAAGCAACTTTTTCACAGGGCCGCGAAAGTCTTGGGTCTTCCTCCGGATCAGATCCTTCATATCGGCGATGAGCTGGAATACGACTGCCGAAATGTTGCCTTTTTGTGATAAGGATCGAAGGTAAAAGCGATGAGTTTCGGCTTTGGGACGATCCAGCGGGAAGGGAAAAATTGGTTACTCATAATTCTCTAAAAAATCATCCAAAGCCCGGGTCGGGCCAAAAGGCAGATGTCCATATCGAATGGACAATTGTTTTTGGGCTTCTGATAAATTTTAAATCAAGCCTGATAGTTGAGAAAATGATAAAAGCCTGAATGGTTTTGCAAGAGCCATCAAGGGCCGTCCCCTTCCACTGGTAGGCCCGCTTCCTGCCACACACTCCAGCCGTTTACCAAAACATGGACGTTTTTCAGTCCCATTTCTATTAGAAACAATGCCAATTCATGGCTTAGATCGCAACTTTCTCCATCACAGTAAGTGATGATCGTGTTTGCATTTTGAAGGCGGTCAGCCACTGATAAAAAATCATCGTTCACGGTTTCCCAAGGAAGGTTAAACGCCCCGCGAATATGCCCCTGGGCATAAAGGGTTTTGGGTCGCGCGTCCAAGAAAAGGGCCGAACCTTCTTCAAATAGGCGCCGCGCCTCTAGGAAAGATACGATCAGGCTTTTTCCTTTGACATCGGTAAAACGCGCATCCGCCGAATAGTTACCGACCAATGGAAGCCGGTCTGTTCGCAGGTAATTAATAGCAAGGCCGAGCATGCAGGCCAAAGCAATCATCGCAGGGGCCTGCCACAGTGCTTGTTTGATAGGAACGTTCATAAGATTGGGTTTCACAGTAATTAAAAAATCAGCAATCGGCTCCACCTTAGTATGATATTGACACAAATGGATATATTGAACTCCATATGAGCTGTCAAGAACTATGGGGCCACAATGCAGATTACGATTTTGACAATCCCAGGGGGATTGGTTATTCTCATCCCATGTCTGATATTTTTAAAGGAATAATTCGGGATGTTACATCAAAAGGACTTGGTGTTGTAAATCACCCAGATGGTCGCATTTTTTTTGTGACAGGGGGATGGCCTGGAGATCAAGGGCTTTTTATCCCGGAATCATCACAATACCGTTATGGGACAGCCCGGCTGAAGGAATTGGAAAGTCCTTCTCCGGATCGTGTTAAGCCCAGATGCCCCCACCATGGCTATACCATAGGAGCCTGCGGTGGATGCCCCTGGATGATCGGCGCATATAATACCCAGTTGCAGTTAAAACAGAATATTATTGCACATACCCTGAAAAGGGCCGGCTTCAGTTTGTCGGACACAAGGCTGCAATTCATTATTGGGGCCGATGATTGTTGGGGGTATCGTAACCGTGCTCAACTGAAAACAAACGGCGAGGAAATCGGTTTTGTTTCAACCGCCAGTCATGTTTTAGCTCCTATCCAGGACTGTTTGGTTTTGAGTGATAAAAATCGTTGCATTCTACAAAACCTTCGAAGCCGGTTGCCCAATCCGGACTGGCGCCCCCAGAATGGACATGCTTGGAATTTCATTGACATTGATGAGGCCATGGATCTTCATCGCATTGTGCTGAATAAAAGACGTTTTTTCCAACAAGCCAATTCAGTGCAAAATGAAAAGATAAAGGCTTGGTTGGGAGAGAAATTACATGAACACTCAATTGCGGAATCGGTTCTGGAACTGTTTGCCGGATCGGGAAATTTGACGCAAACGATTGCCCAATGCGGTTTTTCCCAAATTTTTGCTGTGGATGTAATTGTAGCCTTGGTGAAGATGATCTCGACAATGGAGCTTCCCGGCGTCCGCGCCTTGGAAGTTGATTTGTATGATCAATGCTCTTTCAAAAAGCTACGGGATTGTGTCAATGATCCGAAGATTCTCATCCTGGATCCGCCTCGTTCCGGATTTCGATTTTTTCCACGCTTCCTGGGCTTTTTTCCAAAGATCAATACAATTTACTATATTTCTTGCCATGTGGG
The DNA here is from genome assembly GCA_020723325.1 of Desulfosudis oleivorans. Classification (GTDB taxonomy): domain Bacteria; phylum Desulfobacterota; class Desulfobacteria; order Desulfobacterales; family SURF-7; genus DYJD01. The sequence continues at coordinate 234,523 of DYJD01000003.1, forward strand.
AGCTTTTGTCCGTGATGCCTGCGCGTTGCGCCGACAAAAATGGACCTTGCAGGAAGTGCAGCCACTTGATGTGTTTCCACACACTCCTCATATGGAATTGTTAAGCCGCTTTACGCGCAATTAAATGCGGCCTTTCAAAAAAAAATGTTGCCAGAATCGGGAAGGGGTGTCTGTCTATTGGCCAATAACCTTCTTGGCATTTGGGCGAGCTGAATATTTTTTGTGGAGTACCTGTATGATAATGTGTACAAGGCCTGTTCTATCCATCATAGAAATATTTTTTTTAAATTCAAGACGTTAAATTATGATGTAAGGAGGCGGGCAGTTAACAAAAGCATACTCCAGATCAGGCAAATGAAATGGAATGACCGTTACATGGTTGCCCCCGTTGTTATGTATGTGATATGGTGATCCATGCTTGCGGCTTGACGATGCGGTTGAATTTCAATGAACTTGCGCGATGTCAAAATCAAATGATATTTCCCGTCACGTTGTTAATCATGATCATTGCTCTCATGGCATATATCTTGCGTGTTCAATCTGCGAACGACCTGGATTATTAATTTTATTGATTACGGATTTTGCAAGTGGGAAAAATTAGTAACCGGGCGCATGAATGGGAAACATTTGAAATATGATGCGCATAATAAGCAATCACGCTATGCAATATTTTGAAATCTGTCTCACCAAGAACTACACTTTTGATTAAAGGGGGCGACATGGCACGGAAAACCTATATAACCGGCCTAGGCTTGTTTTTTATTGCTACCGTTTTATGCAGTGCGGCGTTTGCCAACTCAACGCTTTCGTGGCAAGCGGTTCCAGGGACTGTCACAGGTTATCGAATTTATTATGGGACCACACATGCAACCTACACCGGCAGCAAAGATGTAGGCAATGTTACCCAATACTCACTGGCCAATTTATCTCTAACCCAAGGGATGACTTACTATTTTGTCGTCAGAGCTTACAATTCGGCCGGCGAAAGCGCCAATTCAAATGAGGTTAGTTGGATTGTCCCGGATACGACTCCGCCCATGCCACCCATCAGCGTAGCCATTCAAAACGGAGGCTCAACCTTGACCTGGGCAGCAAACAACGAGACCGATCTTAAAGAATATCGGGTTTATTACGGCACTACAGCGGGCAGTTATTCGCCGTTCATACCGGTGGGCAAGGTTACCAGTTATACCGTACCCAATTTGCATAGCGGGACAAGATACTATTTTGCATTAACTTCGGTTGATACTTCAGGGAACGAAAGTACTTATTCGACAGTCGTCTCATCAACCATTTCGGATTCACAGGCACCGGTGATGACCATATCAACCCCGACGACAGCCGCCACATATACCGCCACAACCAATATCATCAACCTTTCCGGCACAGCGAGCGATAATGTGGGGGTGACGGCAGTGACCTGGGTCAACTCACTCGGTGGAAGCGGCACGGCAAGTGGAACTATCAATTGGACCATTGCCAATGTGAATCTTATCAGCGGTGATAATAGAATAACCGTTCAGGCAAAAGACGGGGCCGGTAATAGCAGCCAAAAAATATTGACAGTTACGTACATCCCTCCGGTTGTGACTGATACTACGGCCCCTGCTTTAGCGATTACAGCACCAACAAGCAATACGACATATTCGACAAACAGCACGTCCATAAACATTTCTGGCACAGCTTCCGATAATATAGGCGTTACCCAGGTAAGTTGGAGTAACTCTACCGGAGGCAGTGGGCAGGCAACCGGAACGAATAGTTGGAGTGTTGCGAATATTGCGTTGAAGGAAGGCAGCAATGGAATTACGGTGACAGCAAGGGATGCTGCCGGCAACACTGCTCAAAAAATGTTAACGGTTACCTATGCGGTTCTAGACACGACCGCACCGACGATATCAATAACCTCACCGTCTAGCAGCGGAGCCTATCAAACCAGTGTCGCGACAATCAATCTTGCGGGAAGCGCGTCGGACAACAAGGCGGTCAGCCAGGTGCGATGGTCTAATGACAAAGGTGGCAGCGGCATTGCGGTCGGTACGGCGACTTGGACCATATCTGGTGCAGCCCTTTTAGAGGGAACGAATACTATAAAGGTCACCGCCGTGGATGCCGCAGGAAATCAAGGATCTTCATCAATTGCTGTTACCTATACGGTACCGGACACTACCGCTCCGGTTGTATCTATAGCTTCGCCGTCCAGCAACGGCGCCTATCAAACAAATATTGCCACACTCAATCTTGCGGGGACCGCCTCAGATAATAAATCGGTCAGTCAGGTGCGGTGGTCAAATGATCGAGGCGGGAGTGGTATTGCTGTGGGTACAACTTCCTGGACAATATCCGGCTTGGCGCTTGCAGAAGGAACGAATAAAATCAGCATTGGAGCCTCGGATGCTGCTGGCAATACCGGAAGTTCAGTAATTACAGTCACCTATACACCACCCGATACTGTCGATCCGACTATAACCATCATAGCGCCTACGACGGCCGGTACCTATGCTACAAATAGTGCTTTGGTGAATATTTCCGGAAATGCAAGCGACAATGTTGGAGTAACTCAAGTACGCTGGTCAAATTCCCGCGGCGGCTCCGGAATAGCCACAGGCACTCAGAATTGGTCAATAACCGGAATCAATTTGCTGGAAGGACAAAATGTGATTGGTGTATCTGCCGTTGATGCAGCCGGGAATTCAGCCATTCGCAATTTAACGGTGACTTACACCCTGCCGGACACAACCAAACCAATCGTGGCTATTGTTACACCAACTACAAGCGCTGCCTATGCAACAACGACAGCATTAATAAATTTGGCCGGCACGGCTGGTGATAATGTGGGGGTAACACAAGTCGCATGGAAGAATTCGCGTGGTGGAGAAGGAATCGCTACTGGTACGACAAGCTGGAATATATCCAATATCAATTTAGCCCAGGGTGAAAACATACTAACCATTTCAGCCAATGACAAGGCCGGCAATATAGGCAGCGCTGTAATTACGATTACATATACGCTCCCTGATACAACTCCGCCTGTAATCAAACGAACCTCGCCGACATCCAGTTCATATTATGCCACAAAGAAAGTGAGTATTGCTGTTGCTGGGACTGCCTCGGATAATGTCGGTGTAAAGGTGGTGAAATGGTCAAATTCCAGAGGAGGGAGTGGCATTGCCCAAGGCACAACGAGCTGGTCGATTCCTGGAATAAATCTAACCAGGGGCTCAAATACAATCACAATTACAGCTCAAGATAATGCTGGAAATCAAACAATTAATATCCTTACTGTTTCCAGGTTTTAACTGAAAAGGACGATAACGGTATGGAGGCAACATTGGCGACTGACTGATGTACCTATAAGAGAACATTATATAGTTCATTACGCGGTATTTTACAAAAAAGGCCCCATTATCTTAAATTTGATAATGGGGCCTTTTTTTGATTGTTTGTTTAAAGCCTATGCGCTATCTTCTCCATTAAAATTCTATTATAATATATAAATAATTGCTGCTATAACCAATGCCAACTCTCCAGGACGATTGTTAAAGGAAAATCCCAGCATGAGGCGAACCAAATTCGATAAAAAAAGAGTACTTGTTACTGGTGGTGCCGGTTTTCTTGGATCTCATTTATGCGAGCGCTTGCTCAAGGACGGGCATGAAGTGATTTGTCTTGATAATTTTTTTACTAGCCGGAAAACCAATATCGCTCATTTGTTACAAAATCCGTATTTTGAACTTCAACGGCACGATATAACTTTTCCTTTCTATTGTGAAGTTGATGAGATCTACAACCTGGCTTGCCCGGCTTCGCCCATTCATTATCAATTCGATCCGGTTCAGACGATCAAGACCAGCGTGCATGGGGCCATTAATATCCTGGGTTTGGCCAAACGCATAAAGGCTAAAATTTTACAAGCATCCACCAGTGAAGTATATGGCGATCCGATGGAGCATCCCCAGACGGAAGCATATTGGGGTAATGCCAATCCCATCGGACCAAGGGCTTGCTATGATGAAGGCAAGCGTTGTGCGGAAACCCTTTTCTTTGATTATCACCGTCAGCACAATATTCAAATTAAAGTGATCCGTATTTTCAACACCTATGGTCCACGCATGCATCCGGATGATGGTCGGGTGATCAGCAATTTTGTTATTCAAGCTCTAACCGGACAAGATATAACCATCTATGGAGACGGCAGCCAGACCCGTTCGTTTTGTTATGTGGATGAATTGATCGACGGGATGGTTGCCATGATGAATACGCCCGAAACTGTGACCGGTCCCATCAACCTGGGAAATCCGGCGGAATTCACAATTTTGGAGGCGGCAGAAATGATTTTACGCCTTACCAGCTCAAAATCAAAGATTATTTACAAACCACTGCCGGAAAATGATCCGGTGAAGAGACGCCCGGATATCCGCAAGGCCAATCAAATATTGAATTGGAATCCTGTGATTCCCCTTGATGAGGGTTTGGTCAAGACAATTGAATATTTCAGAGAGCTGATTTCTGCTCAATCTAAATAAAGCGAAATAATGATATCTTTTAGCACCAAGATGAATAAAATTATTGTGCAACCAAGTGTGGATCAAATTGATTTTGGAGGAATAGGAATGAATAACCGGCTTCAATTTTTTGCAATCATCGGTTTCATGCTGTTGATGGCGGCATGTTCATCTAGTGAGCAAAAAAAAATGGCTCATTTTGAAAAAGGCAAATCGTATTTCAATAAAGAAGAATATAAAAGTGCGAAACTGGAATTCATGAACGCCATCCAAATTGACCCCACATTTGTGGATGCCCACTCCTATCTTGGAGAAACCAATTTGAAATTAAGCGACCCCCAAGGGGCGTTTAATGCATACAGCATGGTAATAAAACATGCGCCGGATAACATCGATGCCCATATCAAGATCGCGACATTTCTTGTTCTCGGTCGCAAGAAGGATGAGGCCAAGGAGAAAATAGAATTCATTTTGCAAAAGGATCCGAACAATATAAAAGCGCTGTTATTAAAAGCAGGTTTATTGAGCCATGATGGGGAGATGGATGCAGCTCAAGCAATTTTTGAAAAGGTTTTAGCGATTGATGGAAAACACCTTAGTGCGGTTCTTGGCTTATCGCGTTTACTAGTGGATAGAAAAAAATTTGTTGAGGCCGAAAAAATTATAACAAGGGCAATTGAGCAAGAACCGAAAGAAGTCAAGTTGCAGATGGCTCTTTTCAGCCTGTATCTTGAGAAAAATGAATTGGCTTCAGCTGAAAAAATTATTGTGCGAACAGTGGGGGAAAACCCGGATAATGTGGAACTTAACATTGTACTTGGTAATTTCTATGCACGATTAAAAAATATTCAAAAAGCAGAGGATGCTTTCAAACGCGCCATAACCAAAAACAAGGAAGGGGCAAAAGCCCATATGGCCGCCGCTGCTTTTTATAATATGATAGATCGAAAAAACGACGCCCAAGAGATGTATCGGCAAGCTTTGGCAATAGAACCTGACAATGTAAGAATACTAGAGATTGTGGCGCGCTATTATTTGGATATTCACAACGTCACTGAGGCTGAGTCCCTAACTCAGAAAATGCTGGAGAAAAGACCCAAATATATACCAGCTCTAATGCTCCAGGGTGAGATCGCCATCAATCGTAATGATTTCAACAAGGCGCTTGAGATTTTCGATCCCATCGTAAAAGAAGAACCGGACTCATATCTCGGGCAGTATTATCTTGGAGTGACCTATTTTGCAAAAGGTGATCTGAAATCAGCCATAGGAGCTCTTGAAAAAGCGATTAAATTAAGCCCACTTTTTATAAAAGCAAGAATCGTTTTGGCAGATACATATTTGGGAATGCGGGATTTTGAATCTGCCCGGCGGGAAGTTCAAACTGTTTTAACAAGTAATCCAATTAATTATCATGCAAATTTTATTTCCGGGCGGGTGTATTTCCAGCAAGGTGAAATGGACAAAGCAAAGGCAGCTTTTGAGACACTTATAAAGATCGATCCGAACAATCCAGCTGGCTATTACCGTTTGGGTGTGCTTTATCGGTTTCAAAAACAAAATGAAAAAGCCATGGAGAATTTTGAGAAGGCACTTGCCCTTAATCCAAGCTTGATGGATGTATTCAGCCAAGTGGTCCTAGTACATGCCGCAAAAAAAGAATACGACAAGGCATTAAGCAAATGTGATCAACAATTTGAAGTATTCAAGGATGTTCCGCTCTTGCAAGCCGTTGTGCTGAATCTCAAGGGCGAGTTGTATATGGCGAAACAAGATCGAACAAATGCAGAGAAAACTTTTCAAGATGCGCTGGTGAAAAATCCGGATTATTTACCTCCCTATATGGCGCTGGCTGCAATTTATATTCAGGAAAAGGACGAAGACAAGGCCATTTCCCAATTCAAAGCAGCGCTTGAGAAGAAGCCGAACCAAGCCGACATCCACATGCTGCTGGGAACTGTTTACGATAAGAAGAAAAAATTCGAGGAATCGGAAAAGCATTATCGTGAAGCTCTCCGGATTAAACCTGATTTTGCACCAGCAGCAAATAATTTGGCCTATCTTTTGGCCTCACAAGGCAAAGACCTGGATGTCGCCTTGGGTTTTGCCCAAAAGGCCAAAGAGAAATTGCCAAATGAGCCGGGGGTGATGGACACCTTGGGATGGGTTTATCTGAAAAAAGGACTCTTTGACAGCGCCGTCACCGAACTTGCCGCCAGCATTGAAAAAATGCCCAAAAATGCAATCGTTCGCTATCATTTGGGACTTGCTTATCATGCCAAAGGCGATATGGTCCGGGCTAAAGACGAATTGGAGGAAGCGCTGGAATTAGACCCGAATTTTGAAAGCGCGGACGATGCCAGGCGCTTGTTGGCAGGGATGTAATACGGTTACATCAGCGGCATTCATGAATTAATGAGCAATGGATTTCCATGAGGTTTTTTTCGTTTAAAATTATTGCGCTTTGCATTCTGCTCCCGCCTGTTTTCTACATCGTTACCCTCCTTGCTGCCGAGGAAAGAATAAAACAAATTTATACCGATGAAATCGAAAAAAGCTATACAGGAGACACGCGGGAATTGTTTAGCGGCAATGTTCAAATTCGAGAAGTCATTGCCCGCAACGTTGATAATTTTCTTCACATGCGTCGTTTGATATCGTGGGGGGTGAAGGTGATCGTCACTGTGACTACACGGGGCGGCACGCTGTTGTACCCGCTGGTTTTTGAAACATCTTCGAATCAAATGTCGCTTCCTGACCCTTTAACCGTGGCGGCGGACAATTATGCGATCATGAGTGAGGGCTTGACAGTCAACGTTGATGTGGAGATCGACCATAATACGTTGCTGTCAAATTTAATTTTAGGTGGTTATATATGCATGTTTCTTTTCATTACATCGGTTTATTATCGCACCGGCATACGAAAGTCCAAGCGGCTTGAAGAGGAGAAGAACAGGGAAATCGAACGTCTTGTCGATTTGAAAAAAACCTATATAGCGCAACTGGATGAGCTTGCGCGCAATCGCGAAGATTTGCAGGTGAAATACGAAGGGCTCAGGCATGAATTGGAAAATGAAAAAATTCGCGCAATGAAAAATGAGGATGAATTGATAAATGAAATCGTCAATTCAGAAGCCCAGATTGAAAAGAACTTATTGCTTCAGAAAGAGCAAAACGAAGAGATCGAAACCCTCAAGGAGATCATCAAGGAATTAGAAAAAGGCGTCCAGCGCGACGGCAAGCAAATCGTTAAAAGCACTGAAACAGTCGGAAAACGATTCAAGGCGCTGTATAAAAATATAATCATGCATAAGCGGGCCATAGAAGGTTATCTCGATTTGTCGGACGACATGAAAATCAAGAGTGAAGAAATCATTCATCAGTTAAATGATGATGCTGCCAAGGTTGCAATAAAGCGAAAAGTATTTCATAAGAAGAGCCGGGAGACGGTTTTGGAAGTTATTTACGGTTATCGTGGAAGGTTGTATTTCAGAAGGACTAAAGATAATAAAATTGAGATTTTATCTGTAGGAACCAAGAACACGCAAACAAGGGATTTGGAATTTTTAGATAACCTTTAGTCTTTGCGTTGGTCTTGGTTATTGGAAAAGATGTCTGCCGTCATTATTCATTCCATCACATATACTCAATTATAACTTCTTGACAATGTTCTTCTTTTTGGTAATACTGAAATACTCTTTTCACACAATCGAATTCTTTTAAAGGCGATGAAATCAATAACGCAAGTATTTTTCAACTATGCCGACCTTTCGATTTAAAATAGCTGTTCCCGGTGGCAAGATCAAAGAGAAGACCGCTATTGCCGATTCAAAGGCTTCTTTAAAACAAAAACTGGAAAGTGACGGTAATTTTGTACTGAATATCAGCCGGACAGGCGGCAGCCAATTTTTCAGCCTGCATTTGCAAAGAGGCAGACGCATTACCACAAGAGACTTTTTTTCATTCAATCAGGAATTCGCTGTTTTACTGAAGGCAGGATTATCGGTGGTATCCGCTTTAAATGCGATTATTGAAAACAATGAAGATGGCGAACTGCGCGATCTATTACAGGAAGTTCGGCAAGACATTACTGCCGGCGAGTCTTTATCCGGTTCATTTGAAAAATTCTCACATTTATTTTCAAAGCTCTATGTGATGACCTTAAAGGCCGGGGAAAAGAGCGGTGACATACCTACAGCGCTTTTGCGCTATGTTGAATACATGAAAAAAACGGCGGAATTGAGGCGCAAGGTCATTTCTGCGTCAATTTATCCGGTCATATTGATGGTTGTTTCTATTTCAGTGGTTTTTTTTCTGATGATCTATGTCGTTCCCGCCATTTCCGGTGCCTTTTTAGAGTCTGGGAATCGCCTGCCGGAAATTACCCGTCTGCTGATTGATATCAGCACCTTGGTGCGGAATTATTTTTTTTATTTGCTGGCAGCTACAATAGGTCTGGGAATAATTGGATTTTACATCGGTCGAACAGATGCCGGCCGGCTTTTTTTTGATCAAATGAAAATAAACATGCTTTATTTCGGAGAGCTGTACCGAAATTACAGCACTTCGAAATTCAGCCGCACCCTTTCGACATTGCTAGGTGCCGGGATTCCATTACTGGAGGCGGTTCAAATCGCGGCTGATACGATTCATAATCAGTTTTTAAAATTTAAATTAGCTCAAGTTGTTAAGAATTTAGCAGAAGGTGCCGGGTTCTCTGAATCCTTGCGTCGATTTGATACACTCCCTCCATTGGCCGTACGCATGATTGATGCCGGCGAAACCGGTGGAGCGCTGACACCTGTTCTGATCGATATTGCAGATTTTTATGACAATGATGTGGATGCGAAATTATCTGTGTTGACCTCTGCCATTGAACCCACGCTTATGGTGGTTATGGGGCTTGTCATTGGATCGATTGTATTGGCACTCTATTTACCCATATTTCAACTCGCCGGAAATGTAGGGTGAATCCATTGCGAGTGAAAAATTACTTACAATTTAGAAATGAGTAAGCATAGCAGAACGATGGTGACAAATGACGGTCGTTAATGTCTTTAAAAAAATGAAATTCGGCGACTGGGCGATTAAACTCGGTTTTATGACCGCCGAACAACTTGAATTCGTCATGTCTAAAAAGACAATAACAAAGCAGATGCTGGGGCATCTTTGTGTTGAAGAAGGTTTTATTGATCATGAGCAATTGGCGCAGATCATGGCAGCCCAATATTCGTTCAAGTATATCGAATTGAAGGGAATCGATGATCCGGAGCTACTGAACATGATTCCCTTGCGATTTATGACTCGTTACCTTTTTGTGCCCTATGAAAAAAAAGATAATGAACTTGTCATCGCGGCTGCTGAACCGACCCATTGTTTTAAGGTGATCAACGAACTTGAAATGCTAACGGATATGAAGATATCAGTGGTCGTTGCAAGCGAGAAACGAGTCAGCGAACTGCTGAAGAAAATTGAAGCCTCGCAAAGTGTTTTGGATACGGTTTCGGATGATATGCGGCTGTCCATCATCCGGGAATCGGAAAGCGGTGAAAAAATTCTGAGCGCTGAAAAAGTGTCTGCAGAGGAAAGCCCCATTGTCCGCCTCGTGGATTCCACTATTTTAGATGCCATCAACAAGGGCGCAAGTGACATCCATATCGAAACTTCCGGAGGCGGAGTCATCATTCGATATCGCATTGACGGCATGCTTCATCAGGCCACCGACCCCCTCGATATTCAGCATCTTAGTCACATCATATCACGTATTAAAGTCATGTCTGAATTGGATATTTCTGAAAAACGGGTTCCCCAGGACGGCCGGTTCAAGTTAAAAGTGCGTGACCGCAATATCGATTTTCGAGTATCGATTCTGCCGACAATTTTTGGCGAGGATGCTGTTATTCGCATTTTAGACCGGGAAACCTTGTCCTCTGCTGATACAAATGAGTTTAGATTGGACAGTATCGGACTACCGGCCCGTGAGCTGAATCGTATTCGTCGATTGATTCGCGCCCCATATGGCATGTTTCTCATGACCGGACCAACCGGCAGCGGTAAGACAACCACTTTGTACCGCGCTCTTTCCGAAGTGAACAGCAAGGACGTGAAGATTATTACCATAGAAGATCCGGTGGAATATCAGTTGAAAGGCATCACGCAGATTCCGGTGAATGAAAAAACCGGTTTGACTTTTGCGCGTGGTCTGCGCTCCATTTTAAGGCATGATCCGGATAAAATGCTGGTGGGCGAGATCCGCGATGCTGAAACTGCCCAAATTGCACTGCAATCAGCTCTTACGGGCCATCTGGTTTTTACTACGGTCCATGCGAACAATGCTTTTGAAGTGATCGGTAGATTTGTTCATATGGGCATAGAACCCTACCAGCTTATGTCTGCCTTGAATTGTATCGTGGCTCAAAGGTTGCTCCGCACCCTTTGCCATTGCAAAGTGAAGCAGAAACTGCCCAAAGAGGAAATGATGGACTCCGGACTAGATCCCAAGCTGTTCGGTGACAAAGTCTTTTTTGAAGCAAAAGGATGCAGTAGTTGTAAGGGAACGGGATATAGAGGTAGAAAGGCAATTATTGAACTGATTGAATTGGATGATGATCTTCGCGCACTTTTCGTTGACCGGGCAGGCCCGTCTGTATTGAAAAAAAAGGCGGCTGAATCCGGGACGGTCTTCCTGAGGCATGCTGCTTTGAAGGAAGTATTAAGCGGCAATACGAGTTTGAAGGAGGCAAACAGGGTCACATTCATTGAACCGAATGCTTAGGTTCTGACGGCATATTTCAAAAATTTTCCGGTTTGTCCGGACGGGGTTAAAATGCGTTTTAGTCTCCATAAGAAATTGTGCGGAATTGAAATCAGCGCCAATTCCATCAGCGCTGCCAAGATAATGAAGGATAAGCTCGGGTTAAGACTTATAGCAGGTACCACTGTGCCGTTGCCGGTGGAAACAGTTAAGCTGTCATATCAAAAAAAAAATATAATTGACAACGTTCTGTTCATTGAAACACTTCGATCAGCCTTGGCAAAAGCGGAAATCGGACCTGGAAGGGTGGGGCTCTCGGTTCCGAATGAAATCGTAAAAATATCCATCCAAAAATTTGAAGAGTTGCCTTCATCAAGAAGGGCGATTGAAAAAATGATTGCCTGGCATACGGAGAAAACACTGCATTTCCCCAGTGACAGCACGCAGATAGCCTACCATCACTTGGAAAGCGGACAAGGGGACAATGGCCTGATGCTGGTTACCGTGGCGGTTAAGTCAATCATTCAGGAATATGAGTTGATGCTAAAGGAATTAAAACTGGACCCGGTTATCATTCAACCTGCCGGGATAAATCAGTTCAATTTCTATCAGCGCGCCCTTCCGCAAAACGGTGTTGTGGCGTTTTTGGGATTATATGAGAATTGCTTCACTTTTTTTGTTTTTGAAGACGGCTGTATGACTTTTTATCATACGGTCAAGCGCGGATTTTCAGATCTTCATTTTTTTCAAGATGTGGATATGACCATGCAGCATTATTTGAACGTTAATCCGGACAGGGAAATCGAAAACATGTATGTCGGCAGTCAGGTGGCATTCCATCGTGAATTAAAAGACGTGTTTCGTAATTTAAGCGATATGGATATTGAAATAATCGATGAAGGCCGTTTAATTAGAACCGACATGAATCTTGCAAAGGAAAAGGAGCGCGAGAGATTGTCAGCAATTGTTTCCGCCATCGGTGCTGCCCAGAGTTTATTGGGATAAAGGAATGTGAAATGAAAACCACCATCCATACCAATTTGGCGACGATTGAATATGTTGATCGCAGGCTGGCGTTTTTTTTAATGCTTTCCGCAAGTGCATTCATTTTGAGTATATCGCTCATTTTAATCCATCAGTTTTTTAATGATGCTGATAGGATCAGGGTATATCAGGGGAAAATCCTGCAGCGGAAACAACAAACCAATGCCAAGGAAAGAGCCGATGGTGAAAAGCATAAAACTTTCACAAAAGAACAACAAAAGGATCTATTGGAGCGCATTGTGCGCATCAATCGATTGATTGCCATGGATATTTTTCCTTGGAATCGGATATTGGAAGATTTGGAGAGGAGCTTACCGGAAGGATTGTATATCGAGTCCTTTGTCCCAGTAGAAGATTTCAGTTCGATTACACTGAAAGGTCGTGCCGACTCTGAAAGCAAGGTGGCTTTTTTCTATAAGAGATTGGAAGAGAACAAGATATTTGAAAAAAATGCCTTAACGACGTTTCAGGTGAAGCCCAGAAACGAGTCAAACACCGGGAAAGCTTTAGAGATAGATATTCAATTTACAATGGAATGTCGGTTGGCGCTGCCCAATATTTTTGCAGATCCTCACTATCATGGTATCGGGCAAATTATGCTTCGATAATTATTTTTCCAACTTTTTGAAGGATGACAGCGGGCAATGGAAAGGTACATTACGATATTCTCGGTTTATAGGATATTCTGGAGCGTTTGTGGGATTATTTTCCTCATCAATATAGTTGCATATTGGGGTCCTATCCGGCAGCAGCAAGAGCGGATTGAAGAATTGCGGGAACAATACTCCAAGCTTCGCGGGCAACAGATGCATCAGGGGGAAAAAAAAGAATCCATGGAGATTTATTTAAAAGCCGAACAATCATTACAGGCTTTTGAAACGGCCCTGCCGACCATGGATTCGGTTTCGGAAAAGGCCCGGGAATTATCAGAAATCATTGCAGCAAAGGATTCTTATCCGGGTGTGATGTTGTTCAAACCCAAATGGATCAAAGAACTCGGGCTATGGCAATATTCAACACTCCTGACGATAACAAATCGATATGAGAATATAAAACAAATACTGGCAGGAATTCAGAATTCTCCCAGTCTATTTTGCATCGAGCAGCTATCGATCCAAAAAGGGACCGATGAGGATCAGATCGAACTCAAATTCGTTGCAGCAACTTATTGCCGGTAGCCGGATTGAACGAGTGAGACAAACATGAGCCGCAATGGAAAAATATTGATTGTTTTATTGGGTGTACTGGTTATCACGGTTATTTATCGGGTTTTAAACCCATTTCAGCAGCAAACCGTTGCCAAATTAAAATATGCCCGTCATGTGGATGGAAAAGCAACTCCTAGTTTTACCATACACACTGGTGAAAAAAAGAAATTATCTGATCAAGAAGTCTTGATCGACCTATTCATCAATCCTCCGCGTCATTCGGATAAAACCGTCAAGAACATATTTTATTTGTTCAAAGCCCAGGGGGGCCAAGCGAAAGAGTATATTACAAGGCCTGATGTCGCAGAAATGGCTCAAAGCAGCATTGTTCAAAAACCGGACCCATATGCCCAGATCAATGAAGACATCCGCCGCTTTACGATATTCGGTATATATGAAAAAAATAAAGAGAAAATAGTGTTTTTAGAAAAAGAAAAAGACGTCCTCATGGTGCGGGAAGGGGATCGTATTGAGGGGAAATATCGAGTGGAACGTATAACCGACCAGCAGGTTGTCATTAAAGAGGAAAATTCAAATGCCTCTGTTACAATTGATATCCAAGGCATTTAATTCGTTTTGATGAAAATTTCATGGAAAAATCCATTGCGCGAGTGAATCAGGAGAAATTATGAAGCGGATCATTCCTCAATGCTTATATCCACCGATCATGGCATTGATCATTGCGACTATCATCGGATGCAGCGGCATCCATATCGGGAATGAACCTCAGCACCCGATTGCGGGGGATTGGGATAAAAGTGTTCAATATTTTCAAGAAATCATCGACCATCAGCCGGACAACAAGGTTGCCATGTTGGGACTTTCCAGGGCCAAAATGGAGGCTTCCCTGGTTCACATGAATAGGGGAGAAAAGTTGATTCAGCAAAAAATGTTCAACGAAGCCATTACCGAATATCAATTGAGTATCGCCTTGGACCCAACAAATTCCAAGTCTGTTCAGATGATTGATAAAACAAAGAAAATGAAGGAATCCACCCATCACTATCAAAAGGGGATGGATTTCGTAAAAGCGCAAAAATATTTCAAGGCTCTTGAGGCTCTACAGGCATCACTGGCATTGGATCCCCAAAATGAAGAGGCGCGTGGGGCCCTGGCGGATTTAAACGCAAAACTTGAACCGATGAAGGGTGGGCGTTTAGGCATTGAATTGAAAGATCCGGTTTCTTTTCGATTCAAAAAGACCTCCATCATGAATGTATTTGAAGTGCTTTCCAGGCTATCGGGTGTGAATTTCGTCTTTGATAAAGATTTGGCCGATACAAAAGTCACCCTTTTCATGACCGATGTATCATTTGAGCGTTTTCTGGATGTTCTGTTGAAAACCAATAATTTGGCCATGAAAATGGTCAGTGATAAAACTATCCTGATTTATCCGGATACCCAGGCCAAGGCAAAGGAATATGATGAACTGAAAATTCGGACTTTTTATCTGTCAAATCTTGATCCCAAAAAGGCGGTAGGACTTTTATCAAAAATTTTAAGCAGCAAAGATATTATTGCGAACGAAAAAGCCAATGCCATTGTTGTTCGCGGACGGGAGGAAGTGCTTGAGATAGCATCTAGAATGCTTGAGGCAAATGATTGCCCGCCTTCGGAAGTGCTGTTGAACCTGGAGATATTGGAAGTCAGCCGCAGTAAAGAAAAGCAATTGGGGCTTGAAATCAACCCCGCTTCTGTAACTTTTGGAATGGGAAAAGAAGCTACGGCGATCAACAATGACTCAAAACTAGCCGGATATGCATCCATCTATGCTATCGGTCATTCAACCAATAAAGAGTTGATGTTGTCTTTACCCGCAGCAACCATGCATTTGCTGAAGCAGGATGGTGATACGCAAGTGCTTGCCAATCCTCAACTGCGTGTAAGAAATACCGAAAAGGCCTCCATTCATATCGGTGAGCGGGTTCCTTTGCGGACCAATCGGCGGCTGGACGCCACAGGCAATATTACTTATGATTATCAATATCAGGATGTGGGCGTCAAGGTAGAAGCAGAGCCTGTAATAAACATACATGGCGAAATTTCATTGAAACTGAGTCTGGAGATCAGTGCGCTGGGAGCCAATATCGGTACGGCCGATGATCCGCAATACTCCATTCGAACGCGAACCGCCAAGAGTGTCTTGTCCATCCGGGATGGGGAGCCGGTGATTATCGGCGGATTGATCAGTGATGAGGAACGCGAGACGATCCGAAAGATTCCGCTTTTTGGAGAGGTTCCAATTGTAGGGCGGCTGTTTCGAAACGAGGGGCACAATAATGTCAGTACCGATGTCATTATGTCGATCACACCCATTATAATGCAAAATCAGGAAATTCCAGGAGAGGCAATAACCCAGATTTGGTCTGGAAACGAGGCGCGCATTTCACTTCAGGAACCTTATGAGAGTGTTCAGAAAAGGCGCCACGAAGCAGCTTCGGCCTTAAGAGAAGAAGATGATCAAAGTCGCTCGGAAGTAATGGAAAGCGAACCGGTTGTTGCTGAAACGTTGAATGAGAAAGACACAGATCAAGAAACAATCGATCCATCCAAATCAGTAACAAATGGAGCCAACCAAGATAAAATTGAGATCGTGGAAGGCGAAGAGGATTCAATGACGCCAGAAAAGATCGGCATGAGTTTGAATGTCCAGGAAGAAAAAGATCTTCAAAAATCCGCCAAACCATCAAATTCAATTGAGGTTGCCACAGCGGCACGCAGAGCAATCCCGGTGACGGAGCAAAATGACTATATATGGCCTGGAACTGTTCCGTTCAGCATCCATGTTAATTCCTTTCCGACAAAGAAACATGCCTTGATACGCATCAAAGAGCTAACCCAATTAAAATATGAATGCTTCATGGTTCATGTGCATGTGGAAGGCAAGGGAGAATATTACCGTGTTTTTGTCGGCAGGTTTGACGATTTTTCATCAGCCCGGCAGACCTGTCAAGAATATAAAAGTAGGAAAGAATTCACTAAAGACATTCATGCGGTTAATCGCAATTGGGCTTTTAAAGGTTGATGGTGCGGAAAGCTTCATACTGCAATAAAGGGGTTACTCTGATTGAATTGATCGTCACCATGGCAATTCTTTCAATTCTTGCAATGGGTATTTTACCGCTTTCCAATATGGCCTATAAAAGAACAAAAGAATTGGAACTCCGACAGAATTTAAGAACGATTCGGAAAGCCATTGACCGATACAAGGAGATGGTGGATGAAAAAAAAATTTTAGTGGATGCCATATCCAGTGGATACCCTAAAAATTTAATACTGCTTGTAGAGGGTGCCGAGGCCCAGCGAGGAGCAGAAAAAGTTAAAATAAAATTTTTACGACGTATTCCAAAAGATCCCATGTCTGAAGATGGAGAATGGGGTCTACGCTCCCATGAAGATGAACCGGGAAGCGATGTCTGGGGAGGCCAGGATGTTTTTGATGTATATTCAAAGAGCGATCAACAAGCCTTGGATGGGAGTTATTACAAGGATTGGTGAAACTGGAGAGTTTGCTTGCATCAACATGAGCGCTTAAAAAGCTGTCGCACTACCATGGATCAAAAAGGGTATACATTAATTGAGATGATGATCGTAATATCGATCATCAGTATTCTGGCAACTTTCGCTTTGCCGAATATGCAACGCGCCATTATCAGGGCACGGGAGACCTCCCTTCAAAATACTCTGTTTGTTTTTAGAGATGTAATCGATCAATATTATGCCGATCATGGCCGCTATCCCGACTCTTTACTGGATCTGGTTGATAATAAATATATTCGGGCAATTCCGAAAGACCCTTTCACAGGCAGTGTGGACACTTGGATTATCATGACACCAGAAGCCGGAGAAGGCGGGAATGTTTATGATATCCATAGTGGCAGCAATCGCGTGGGTTTGAATGGTGTTCCTTACAATGAGTGGTAATGGGGAACCATGCAAGGAACCAAACCGCAAGGAAATAATCATGGTCAGAGGACGTTAACTGGATTTTGAAAAGTGAAGGGTTTCACTTATATAAGTGCATTAATTATGATTGCCATAGCCAGCATCGCCTTGACGGAGGCGGTACGCTTGTGGCAAACAGTAGCTAAGCGAGAGCGCGAGGAAGAATTGATATTCCGCGGAGACCAGATTAGACGCGCTATAACTTCGTATGCCACGAGTACTGACCAGGGCGCGTTGCAATATCCACGGGGTTTTTCGGATTTGTTGAAAGATCCCCGTTTCCCGGGTGTTAAACGCCATCTTAGAAAACTGTATCGCGATCCGATGACCGATGATGGTAAATGGGGGCTAATCTTGGCAGAAGGAGGCGGCTTTAAAGGAGTATTCAGCAAAAGTGAGCATATACCGTTAAAAACTAGTAATTTCCCTAAAGAATATGTATCATTTGAAAAGAGGAATAAATATTCGGATTGGAAATTCCAGCATTCGCCTGCCATATCACAATTGAATGTAAAGCCGGCGGTTAACAAGTAGTAATGTTATAAACTGGATGGAATATATGGATTTTATAAAAAAAATTATCGTATTGGCAATGCTTTGGTTACCCATGGGAATGCCTAAGGCAGCTACATGTGATGAGATGCAAATCATCCTGGATGAATACGGCCAAGCCTATGAACAATTGAAACCTTCTGCCGGCAGTTCTGTCAATGCTGATTACAAGCTTTCCCAAACAGCCTTGGGTGGGTTCTATACAACCAAATCCCTTGCATTGATTTACCGTCAAAATATGAAAATCGTGGCCCAAAATGAAAACATGATTAAAAAAACGGAAAAAATGATCGAACAGAACAATGAGATAATTCGGCTGCTGACGATTATCGCCAAGGAAAAGAACCAACACAAACTTGATGAATAACCATTCATGTATCTTGAGCACTTTCAGTTAAAGACAAAACCATTTCAGATCAGTGCTGATCCTAAATTTTTGTGGCTCGGTGAAAACCATAAGGAAGCCCTCGCCATTCTGAAATACGGCATTTTGGATAATCGGGGATTTCTATTGCTAACCGGCGACGTAGGCACTGGAAAGACCACCTTGATTAATGCCTTGTTAAATGGTTTGGGCAATGAGGTAATCGCCGCCTCTGTTCCTGATCCGGGCCTTTCAATTCTTGACTTCTTAAACTACATTGCCGGAGCTTTCGGGATTAAAAAACGTTTCACAAGTAAAGGAGATTTTTTACTCTATTTTAAATATTTTCTAGAACAGGCATATCAAAAAAATAAGAAAGTGCTTTTGATTGTTGATGAGTCCCAACGACTCAGCCATGAGTTACTGGAAGAAATTAGACTTCTTTCGAACATTGAGAAACAAAACCAAAAATTGATCAATATTTTTTTTATCGGTCAGAATGAATTCAATGATTTGTTATGGGAGCCTCGGAATCGTGCTTTGCGACAACGAATTACCATCAATTATAACGTCTATGCCTTGACTGAGAAAGAGGTCGGTGAATATATCCGACACAGGTTGAAAATTGCGGGTACGGAAAAAACGATTTTCACTGCTGAAGCAATTAAAGGGATCATGCAATTTTCCGAAGGTTTTCCCCGCATGATCAATATCATTTGTGATCATGCGTTGCTGACAGGGTTTGTAAAAGGGGTAACCATGATCGGACCCGGAGTGATCCGGGAGTGCATTGCGGATTTGCAAATACCGCGAAAACAAGAAACCCAATCAGAAGAGAAGGAACTTTTGGAAACGCCAAAGGAAATTTTTGCAGATTTGAAAAATGTCGAACATTTACCCCCAAAGGAATTCCAAAATATTATCTCAAGGCAGGGAATGGCAATCGTAGTCACACTTTTGTTGATCATTGGTATTGTGTTGTTTTTTTTTATAAAAGGACCGAACAATTATCTTGAATCCCTGTCTCGATACTGGGAAACGCTTTTCAGCGTTTCCCAAAAAATAAAAGAGGATGCTTTTCAAGACCATGAACAGGAAATTGATCAAACAAACATTATCCATTCTTTGAATAAAGATATAATAGAATTTTTTCAACGCAGCCAGGAAGATACTGTTCCATTGCATTTGATCAGGAAAAACGACACTCAGGAGAAAACCCTTGTCATTTCGCAGGGGGATAGAAAATCGCCAGGCAGGGGGATTTTTCACGGAAGAGCTGTACTGAATTTTGCCCATAACTCGAACGAGATTACCATGGAAACGGCTGAGATGCTTAATGGCATTTCATTAGTACTGCTCGGTGACTCGGCCTTGCGATTAAAGGTGGTCGGTTACACGGACTCTTCCGGTGTTTACAGTTACAATAAAAACCTTTCCTTATTTCGCGCCAATATTGTTAAAAATTATTTAATTCAAAAAGGTGTGAACCCGGCCCAAGTCGCGGCTATTGGAATGGGATCTGAAGATCCGCTGGAGGACAATACAACTCCCCAGGGGCGTAAATTAAACCGGCGAGTTGAAATTGAGTTCATAAAATCCCAGTTAACAGCTCAGCCATGATAACAGGTATGGTCAGATTTGTGGCAACTTATTTTTTATAATGATTTCATTAAATAATTGACAAATACAACCACATGGGTGTATCTATCTTAAAGGATTCTTGCCTTTATCGATTATTATTCAACGGTCGCAAAGCGCAGGTAAAGGATATATAAGATGGCAACTTCAGCAGGACAGGACCGATCTGAAAATGTTACAGAACAATTGATTCGACTCATCCGGAATATGCCGGAGAGCAGGCAGAAAAAACTATTGGATTTGCTGAATGAATGGAAAATGCTGGGGCAAAGGGAGCACGACCGTCGTTCTTGCCTGATTGCAGTTGACTATTCCACCCAGGAGCGTTTTTTCAGAGACTTCATTCAAGATATCAGTGCCGGCGGTGTCTTTATTGAGACACGTGAACTTTTTACTATTGGCCAGGAAATATATCTTACATTTTCGATACCGAATTCCGAAATTCCATTTCGGATTACGGGCAAGGTAACCCGAGCGACACAGGAAGGCATTGCAGTAAAATTTAAAAATGTGAGTAAATATCAAGAAGAGATTTTACAGACCTTGCTTGATAAAATCTAAGCCTATGATTTTCCTTATTTTGACTTTGATGTTGATTTCGCAAGCGTACACAGCGAAATCGTATATATAAATACAATACAGCCGGCCCTTTTGGGCAGCTCCATTACATATATTGGAAAGGTTTATGGTGCCTTGATTTGCCCAATAGGCGGCGTTCCAATAAATTTAGAATTTAGCCCTTTTTGCATTGACATTTTCAATAAATCATATTACCAAACCATAATATAAATAAGCCTCACTCATTGGCGGATGAAAGGAATACAGTGTTCTTCGTAAATCCGCAGAATTTCCTGGTATACACATAACAATTTACAGAATTAAGATTACACAAATTTGGATGTTATTGAAGCGTTTTCATGAACGTGGGCCTATAGGTAAAATAGATTTTTCCATAGACTGCATTGCCATAACAATAGCCTATCAAGGGAAAGGAGGACTATTTGGATACTACAGCCATTGCCAAAGAAATCATTAATTATCAAAAATCTCTTATTGAAAGCGCCTTCGAGGCTGCAAGTCTTTTTCAAGATCAGACCGAACGGATTGCAAGCGCCTGGATCGAAAAAAATAACGATATTACTGCCGAAAGCCGTAAGTCGATCCAGCAGTGGACCAAGCTACTAAACAAAGGTAGTCAGAATTATAAGAAGATCATGGATGATCAGTTGAATAAATTTGAGAATCTTTTTGCAAAGCCTGCTTCATCTCGACCACTCAAGACAACCAAGATGGAGGTAAAGCCAGATGAAGAGGAAGGTAAAAAACAAACTGCGGCCAAGAAATAGTGTTTTCATTTTAACTTAGACCTGTCTTGCGAAGCATTAATCATCAATTTAAGGAGAAAGGAGAGATGATAATGGAACAGAACCAATTCCTGAAACAAATTATTGATTTTAATCGTGCCTCTTTCAACAACACCTATGACATGCTGGTCATGGTACAGGATCAGGCAGAAAGAATGACGAGTTCCTTTTTAAGTCAAGCGAGCTGGTTTCCGGATGAAGGTCGTAACATGATCGCTGAGTGGATTAAAGCCTGTAAAAAAGGTCAAGAAGACATGAAAAAGAATATTGATTCCAACCTGAAAAAGGCGGAAGAATTTTTTTCGGCCTGATCTTAAAAAACCTGCCGGAAACGACTGGATATTCACAAACTGCAAATCAACATTCTCACAGAGCGATGAAGGGTCTTTTCCCCGGAGCGCTCTGTGAGCGGTAATTTTTTTTGTAAGGTATTGATATGTATTCACATTATTTTCATCAGATGAATCTTTTTTCATGCGCGGAAGCGACTGAAAATGCTTTTATTCTATCAACGGAAGGAATTTTAGCGGGTCAGGTTTTTCTCAAAGGCATGATCAAATACAGCAATGATTTCAGCGCGCCTTTTTGGACTTCCTTATCGGCATTCAGTGCCTTGGAAAAAACCAAATTATTTCAAAATACTCTACCTAGGAATTGGTATGATTATTATAAATTGATGCAGTTCAATCAGCAAATCGCCGAAAAGGGGATGATCAGCACATTTTCCTCCATGAATTCTTATCATAGCCGGCAATGGACTGAATTTATAATCGCCTATCTGAAAACCGCTTTCATGGAAAAAGCAGATAACTTGGCCGGCTATGCTGAAAGGCTTCACAACACTCTTTCCGCAGTGATCGATGAATATCCGCGATTGATTCGCGATATCAAGCCGGAATATGGCTTTCATTTTAACACAGGGGCTTATCAAAAAACAGCTGAAACAGATCGATTTTTAATGTATCAAGTTCTACCAACTTCCAAGGGGGTCACTGTTCGTAAAAAAGGCAAACCGATACTCATTATTCCACCTTATGTTTTGGGACCAAGCATTCTCAGTTTTTTACCTGGTGAGAATAAAAGCTATGTGCATGCGTTTGCCAATCAAGGCATTCCTACCTACATTCGGGTCATGAAGGACGTAAATTCAACCCCAGCAGTACAAGTCATGTCCGGCGAAGATGATGCTCTGGACACTGCCTATTTTTGCCGAAGACTAATGGAAAAACATCAGGCCCCGGTTACCCTGAACGGCTTTTGCCAGGGGGGATTTATTGCTGTTGTCGATTACCTGACCGGCAAGCTGGATGAAACCGTGGATGCGTTGATTACTTGCGTAGCACCCATGGATGGTACCCGCAGCAAATCCTTGGTGGAATATCTGCAGCATCTTCCTCGACGATACCGGGATTTGGGGTATGCTGTCAAGACCCTTGAAAGTGGAAATCAGGTGGTAGATGGAAAGGTCATGAGCTGGGTATATAAATTAAAAAGCATGGAGCGTGAAGCACCGCTTTTTACCTTCTATCGGGATTTGACCATGTTTGAAGGCACCGACAGTCAAGCTGTTGCCATCAATAAAACATGGGCGGCCCTCAATCACTGGTTGATCTATGATCGGACGGACCTCCCGGTGGCTATTACCAAAATGAGTTTTGAATCCTATACCATTCCAGTAACAAAAGACGGCGAACTACCCGTCCGTCTCTTTGATCAAGCATTGAATTTCAAGCGGATTCAGGAAAAAAATATTCCATATTTAATTTGTTATGCGGAAAAGGATGATCTTGTAGACAAAGAAGCTGCTCTCGCGCCGCTGGATTTTGTAAAAGCGGAGATCACTGTTTTCCCCAAGGGCCATGGTGCCATCGCAACATCATGGAGTGATCCAAAATCAGAATGCGCTCTGCATACACGTTTTGGCAAGAATTATCGCGGTCCGGTGCGGTTTCAACTGGATTTAGAAGAGAACTTAAAAACAACAAAGAAAAATATTTGACATTGACGCTTTAATGTCTTATGCTATCCTATCGCATTATTGAAGACGAGTTGAAAGTGGAATTGCGATAAATTCTTCGTATTTTCTCTCCTGTCCTGTTTCCTTGATCTGAGCCGAGTTGTTTTTCAGTGGATGCAGCTATAGTTATTGTGAGCTGAAAAAACGATTTTAGGCAGTATCGGTATGAAAGTTTTTTCCCGCAATACCCGAGAAAACCCTCATGGGGTTTAATAGTGTTTTATTCAACGAGGAGGCAGGAATGGCGATCTACCATGTAAGGGCGTTTCCCAGAGAAAAAGTCACAGCATCAGTCTTTTGGTCTGATTTGAAAAGGGATAATTACTTCGAAGCCCGGCTGAGAAATAAGAGTCCGGCCGGGATCTATTTTGAATCTGCATGGGATTGTGATCCAGGTGCCGTAATACATCTTCAAAGCGAGGATACTGCAACCCTCACAGCGAAAAAACAAAGTCTCCATGCCCGGATACTGTGGAAAAAAGAAATGGATGCCCCCTTGCGTTATGGGATGGGCGCCCTTTACTTACTTCAGAACTGCTCTTTATGTGGAAGTCTTATTAAACCGGATCGGTTTTCCTTTGAGAAGAGTGAAATCAGTCTTTGCGGCTCTTGCAGGACGAAATTTAACGCTTTATCTGAAGGTGTCCTGAAAAGAGGAATTGAGCAGCTTTTATCCGGCAATGTGATTTGATATTTTTCGCCGGAGAATTACAAAGCCGTAACAAGCAGGATCTGAATTTTCCCTCCGGGTTGGGGCGAAGCGTATCAATCTCTATTGAGCAAGCAGGAATATCAAGGACTTGTCGTTTCGCCCCCCCTGTGCTCTCTTTTTTGCCATCAGAAAGATCCATTATACTGTAGCAATACCCGATAAATGGCTTCTGTTCCAAACTCAAGGGCTGATTCCGGAATACGCTCATCCGCTGCATGGATCAGTTTGAAAAAGGAAAAGTCTTCCGGTAAATGCATGGGTAAAAAGCCATAGGTTTGAATTCCAAGTTTTGCAAAATGACGACCATCAGTTGCGCCAGGAAGCAGCATGGGCATAGGAATTGCTTTTGGATCCAATTCTTTCAGAATATTTTCAAGCAAGGGAAACATGCCCAGATCCGGAAGATCCAGGCCAGTATCGTGACGTTCCACCTCAAAACGAATATGACTCCCGACTAACTCCCTAAGTTCCATAATTAAATCTATTGGACGAAAACCTGGCAGCAATCGGCCGTCAAGCCAGACATTGATTTCACTGGGAATGACATTGATCGCCTCACCGCCTCTCAACATGGTGGCATTTACGGTATTATGCAATAGGGGATCAAAGGTTTTTCCTTTTTCACCAAGCAAGCGTAGCATTGGGTCTGCCATCAAGGGGAACTGCAACAATTTTACTATGGACCGTTTGGGAAACGGCAGGGGGTCTGCCATGGTTTTTATCATCTTGTGAACCAAAGGTGTTATATGGGCTGGTAGTCTGTGACGATCCAAGCGTGTCAACATAGCACCCAGCTTTTCCATGGCGCCTCCACGCATGGGTATGGCTCCATGACCACCAGGCCCTTTAAGCGAGGCCCGCAACCAGCAAATTTGTTTTTCAGCCACCATGATGGGGTATAATCTTTGTTTGCCCACCGGAATGGAAAAACCTCCGAATTCACCGATCCCATATTTTACACCTGAAAAATATTCAGGATACTCTTTTATGAGGAATGCAGCACCATTGTCGCCACCAGTCTCTTCATCGCTGACCAGGGCCAGAATGATGTCCCCGGCAGTGGGGATGTTTTGCTTTATCAAGCGTAAGAGGGCGCTTATCATCATGGCAATGCCGCCCTTCATATCGAGTGCACCGCGACCCCAGATAAATCCGTCTGCTCGGCGACCTTCAAAAGGGGGATAGCTCCATTCTTGATGAGCGGTTGTGACTACATCCAGATGGCCATACAATAAAAGTGGTGGCGCTTGGCCCTTACCCCTTATTCTTGCGACCAGATTGGGGCGATGGGGATTTTGGGCTAGTATTTGAGTATTACACCCTGATTGGTTCAGCAATATCTCTATAAATTCAATGCATTTTTGTTCATTCCCTGGCGGATTGGTCGTATCAAAACGGATTAACTGTTGAAGGAGTTCAACGGCTTTTATACCGAAATTATCTTGGGCCAGGGATATGGAAGGCATTTATTCAGGCCTTTATAGGTTTTCAGGATGTCAATAATAACGTTTTTTCCGAGACATTTTACCAATAATAATGCCCATAAACAGCACCACGCCACCTGCGATAAACCAACGTAGCATCCCAAATAATTGTAGCTGGGCATTCTCATCCTGAAGCTTTTTCAATCGAACCGACAATTGGCTGTTTTCGTCCGCCAGACGGTCAGCCTTATTATCGGCTGCCTCTGCTTTTTTAATCAGGTCAGCGGTATTGCCGGAATTGGATAAAAGGGATTGGTATTGCTTTTTAGATTGTTCAAGCTCATTTTGCAACTCCGCAATTTTTTTATTGTTATCCAAGGCAACGGCTTCACAATCCTTGGGGGGTACACCTTGCAGTGGTTGGGTATGGTTTTGCTCTGCCAAAGATCCCCCACCTTCTACTGACATTCTATCCAATTCTGACTGTAGGCGCTCCACTTCTTTTTCCAATTTGCCGATGATCGATGTATTGGGTGTTTTAGTGGTGAGATAGCGTTTTTTCACCCATCCAACATCTCCTTCTTGTGTTCTAATTTTAAAATAGTCTTGGTTTTCTTCAATTACATCAACAATTGTATCTGATTTTAGTGTCCGTATTGCGGCATATTCGTCTCCCATTCCAGTCCGCATGGTGATGACAAGGAAATCAGTAACGTAACGGGTGTCCGCTGCAGCATGACAATAAGAAAGAAGCACCATCATGAAAAAAAATAAGTCAGCCCACTTCATTCGCATTCGCCTGCTTCCCATGATCGTTCCTTCCCTGGCTAGTAGTGGTTCATAGATTCATACTTCTTATCCTTTTCAACACTTTTCCAATAAATTATCTATCATGTCAAGTTTGTTGAAATTTTTCCAGCCTAAAGAATAGTAGTCAACAATTTGACATATATCCCTAGTCGGTCACTGATATTTTTTCAGGTTTATTGATAATATTTATTGTAATTTAAATTATATATATGCTTTTTAGTGAAAATGGCATATGATTTGCTGTGATTAAAATAGAGCTGTTGAAGTGTGCTGTTTTTCAATTGGCGTCAAAAATATGATGGTGGGAAAAATGAAAAAGAATATCAATCGGCTCATATGGGAAAAAATTGTTCAGCAGATCATCGAGCACAAAAAGGCTTTAAAAACAAACAGATTACATCGGAACGCCGTATTTGATATCCGCTATTTAATTCAAAAAACGGAAAAAAATATCCCACATCCATGAGACATGCTGTTATCAGCAATCATGGGTGATTATTTATGCCCTACGGTCATTTGTTGGATCAACGGTAGATCTCCTGTTTCACATATGACCATGTGGGCATCGAATACTTGTGAGATATACAATTTCTGATTATGTATAAAAGCCGTGGAGGCGGCACTGATCTGGGTACCGTTATCCACATAAATGGCGGTCAGCATTTTTTCCGAGTCTTTTTCATTGGGATCGATCAAAAAAACCACGGACGGCGCCACTGCTTTTGTGTCGCGGCCATGGGCAAGAAAGGCATAATCATTGTAATGGGCAGTAACAATAAGGCGATCACCGTATGGCATAATATTGTCCGGGCCCTTTATCTTCGCAATTATCCTGCTGTTGCCGAGTCGGCCGTCACTAAACCGCGGAAAAGCCTGAATACAATCGCCCCGGGTGGCTGATACAAAAACCTGATCTGGTTTGGCAAGAATACCATTAGCAAAAGCGATATCTGTTGCCACCACCTTCCATTTTTGTTCTGCAACGGAAAAAAAAGCAATCTCGGAAGTTCTTAGGCCAAGAAACATTTCAAGATTGTATCTATAATCATTGGTTACATAAATGTCTCCGTTTTCCAGAACCGACAAGTCGTTTGGTGACCAAAGATGTACAGGTGCTTCCAAAAGTTCTATAAATTCCAATTGTTGGTCAATGACACGATAGACCCCGATGGCATTTTCCTCGCGTTCTTCAAGTTGAAATGGATCATGGATAATCACATATAAAAATGTTTCCTTTCCAGCCCTCCTAATGTCCATCCCATGGGGTTTAAACCCTGTAAGTCGAGAAGGCTCTCCGACCCGATGCATTTGTTGGGCATATCCGCTTTTAATATCAAAAGAATAAATCTCTCCGGTTATAGGATTCGTCCTTCTGTTATAAGACGATACCAGTAGTCGGGGAGGGTGGTTCCATTGGTCGAGCACAAAATCCTCCGGACCAACAGCCAAATCCACTGCGTAACAATTTTGTTCATATTGATACACAGGGAGCGGTTCCTTGAAACTGCAAGCACCAAGCCATAGACCCACCATGGCTGATATGAAACAACAGTGAAGTTTGCGACGTATTTTAAAAATGTTTATTCGTCTGATAGTATCAATGCTTCCCATCTTTTTCCCCTCCAAGTCTATCCTGCGAAAACAGCGAAATGAGAATAGTATTGAGAAATACATCGAGCTGATGGCAGAAGGCAAACATTTTTTTACTAAGTCCGCTTTTGTATCGATGGATAAGTTTATTTTTATTGCATATTTTTTGTATATGATGTCAAATGTGCCTGTTAAAAAGAGCTGGTAATTTTAGATGAATCCCAGTACTGATGGCGTGATGTAGAATGGACTGGAAGGAAATGTTTGGTGCAAAAAAATATTACGGTTGCTTGTAGTCTTATATTGTTGTATTTGTTGCAGATATGTCATGTTTTTGGAGATGATGGCTGGCGTCTTTCCAAAAAGCATAATGAAATTTGGGTTTATACACGACCTTCGCCGACTTGCGGTTTTGATGAATTCAAGGGGATTACGATCATCGATGCCAGGATTGAAGTATTGGGCATCGTATTAAAGGATATCCCTTCTTTTCCACTCTGGATGAGTGATTGTCAAAAATCATACATACTCGAGCAGAATGGCAAGAATGATTTTATTTTTCATTTTGTTCAAACATTACCGTGGCCAGTAAAAAATCGGGATATGGTGCTGCAAGCGCGTTCTACGATTGATTGGAAAGCCGGATATTTCCAGGTTGATTTCCATTCTGTGGATGACGGCCGTATTCCTACCAGCGATGATTATATCCGCATGAAAGTGGTTGGTTGTTTTTTACTGGAATATATTGAACGGGAGAAAACCCAAGTGACGTACATTATTCAAGCAGATCCATCCGGTTTCATGCCAGCGGTTGTTGCCAATCTTATCAGTCGTAAAATTCCGTATGAGACGCTTCTGCGCATGCGCGAAATGGTCAAGTACAATCGTTATCGCAAATGGGCGGACGAATCCGAGGAAAAAAAAGATCTTGAAAAGGCCCTTGATCATAATGAGGTGCGCAAGCGAAAGGCGATCATCCATTAACTATCATTCAATGGCAATTGAGAGGAGCATGCAGATGACCAAACCGTTGTGGAGCCCTTCTGAAGAGAAAATTCGTCATTCAAACATGTTTCAATTTATGGGCCTTGTCAATGCAAGGTTTGGAAAGGAATTTAATAATTATCAGCAATTATATCAGTGGTCGATTGATCATATTCCGGAATTTTGGGACCTCATGTGGAATTTTGCCGGTATCATTGCCAGTGTTTCCTATAGCCAGGTGGTGGATGATCCGACTAAAATGCCGGGCGCTAAATGGTTTTCCGGCGCCCGCTTGAATTTTGCTGAAAATTTGTTGAGATATAGAGATAATCAGGTGGCTATTATCTCTATGGGTGAGGATCGGGAGCCTTTCAGCATCACTTACGCTGAGCTATATGCGGAGGTTGCCGGGCTCGCCAAGTCCCTTCGCAACATTGGTATTCAGTCTGGGGATCGCGTGGTCGGCTTCATGCCCAATATCCCGCAAACAATCATGGCCATGTTGGCTGCCACGAGTATCGGGGCGACTTGGTCTTCCTGCTCACCGGATTTCGGCATCAAGGGCGTTCTGGATCGGTTCGGCCAGATTCAGCCAAAAGTACTTTTCACAGCCGACGGCTATATGTTCAAAGGCAAGCGCAATGATTCCCTCGCCTCTATTGCCGATATCGTCCGTCAACTGCCTTCCATTGAAAAAGTAATTGTGGTGCCTCATACAATGAAAGCGCCGGATATCAGATCCGTTCCCCATGGGGTATTATATGAAGATTTCAAATCATATGAACCGAATCTAGAAATCGATTTCACTCAACTACCTGCCGAACATCCTCTATATATAATGTATTCCAGTGGTACCACAGGATTGCCCAAATGCATGGTTCAATGCGCTGGCGGAATCCTTGTTCATCATTTGAAGGAATTGTTGCTTCACACGGATTTAAAACGCGCGGATACAATTTTTTATTTTACCACCTGCGGCTGGATGATGTGGAACTGGCTGACAAGTTCCCTGGCAGCCGGCGCAAGTATAGTCCTTTATGATGGGAATCCATTTTATCCAAATCCAGGCGTATTATGGCAGATGGCCCAGGATCAGAAAATCTCGGTTTTCGGTACCAGCGCTGGCTATATTGCTGCTCTACAAGGCACAGGGGTAAAGCCGGGAAAAACATATGATCTTTCCGCTTTACGGACGGTGCTTTCTACAGGATCACCCCTCTCTATTGAAGGATTCCATTATATCTATCAAGAGGTTAAAAATGATATTCAGCTTGCTTCCATCTCTGGGGGAACAGATTTAAACGGTTGTTTTGCCCTTGGGAACCCCATGGGGCCGGTTTTTGCCGGCGAATTACAATGCCGCGGATTGGCAATGCGCGTGGAAGCTTTTGATGATCAGGGCAAAGCCGTCCTACACCGTCAGGGCGAGCTTGTCTGCACGGCACCTTTCCCATCCATGCCGATTTGCTTTTGGGATGATCCGGATGGCAAGAAATATCACTCGGCATATTTCAGTATCTATCCGAATATTTGGCGTCATGGAGATTTTATTGAAATCAATGAGCATGGCGGCGTCATTATTTACGGACGCTCCGATGCCACCCTTAATCCCGGCGGTGTTCGCATCGGAACAGCTGAAATCTACCGTCAAGTTGAACAAATCCTGGAAATTGAAGACAGCATTGTAATCGGTCAGAACTGGAAAAATGATGTTCGTATCATTCTATTTGTTAAGCTGGCTCCAGGAAAGGAACTAAATGAGGAGCTGATGGCAAAAATCAAGTCAACCATTCGCAAAAACGCTTCCCCGCGTCATGTTCCAGCAAAAATCATTGCCGTTCCAGGTATCCCCTATACCCTGAATCTAAAAAAGGTTGAACTTGCCGTGAAAAAAACTATAGAAAATAAACCGGTGTTGAATAAAGATGCTTTGCTCAACCCGAGTGTACTTGATTTTTATGCTGATTTGAGGGTTTTACAGGAAGACTGAAACCTCGTTCGAAAAGGTTGCACTTTAACAAAAATATTGAGGTAAAGATTATTCTTCCACCAGATAATCCTGGAAAAGCCGGTGTACGGTCTGGGCATGCCACTTCCCGCGACCGGAAAAAGTTTGAAGATTTTCTTTTTCCAGAAATAATGCGATGTTGTCGAATGTTTCACCCTTGTTGCGCATTTTTTCAATAACCTGGAGCACCTTTTTCCGCGCCTGATCCAGGGGCTTTCGCGCCCGTGCCTTTTTTTTACGAGATTCTTTTGTGAAAACGCTCCCATCCAATCCTGTTGATTTAAAATGTTCGAAAATGGTTTTGAGGGTTTCCGCCTTGTCTGACTCGGCCTTGGTCTTTGATTCCTCAATTTCAATCAAACGCTTTTGATATTGGACAGCACTTTCAAAAAAAGCAGTCAAGGCAGGAGCGAGGTTTTTAACGGTTTCAATCATGACTTCCTCCAGCGAACTCATTCGCCCTCGTCGGCGGTCTATGCCATTGCGTTTTTCATTACCGAAATACTGTTGTTGACTTTCATAATGATGCTGGTGCCTATCATAATTTGTACGACTCTGGGGTTGCTTGTCCTTCCCACTTCTGATGTTTTTTAAAAATTCATTACTCATTCACGGCCTCCTTATGAATTTGATTGAACCTGTTGATGTGATGAAAAAAACTTATCTGCTTGCTAGTACTTGAAAATCAATGGGAGTGATCAGCCAAAATGAAAATGCCACTGATATGTCTGATGGAAAAAAATTGAAAGAAAGCAGGTCCTGTAATTCAAAGAATTGATTTATGTTATATTTTATAATATAATCATTCAGAAAAATCAAGATCGAAATGCGGTAAAAATTGGGAAATTGGCAAGAGATATGTACAGTTCTGGTTTTTTCTCCCTTGCTTTCCGGCAAATGACCATAAAAGATTAAACCGACCATCAAGATGGCCTCTTCTTCAAGCATTATTTCTGATTGGCTGCACCAGGAACCTCGTCCGGGAGCTCATCAGCTCCGTTTTCGGGGGGATGTGCAGACCTTCCGATTATATACTGATAAGGACATTCAGGGAAAAGCCTGGATACGCACGAATATCGGTCAGGCACGCATCATTCGTCAGGAAATTATCGACGAAATAACTCATGAAACGCCCAAACTCGGTCGCGCCTGGCTTGATATCCCCATGCGAAAAAAGAATAACCGGCATTTTGAAATCACCCTGGCGTTATGCGAAGTCGGCCATTTTGAGGCCAAATGCTTTTTTCTTCCAGAGGGAGAGACCATGCCGCTATGGCCTGAAGGTGGTAATACCATCATGAATGTCGCTCCAGCGGATAATTGTTGTTCCAATATTATTTACAACGCATTTGTCCGGCAATTCGGGCCAAATAAAACAAGACGAAAAACGCTTCTTCCAGACAAAGCAGAGATTGTCCGCATTTTTGACGAAGCTGGGTATACTGTCATACCTCCGTCAGGAACTTTTCGTGATTTAATACATGAACTGGATTTTATTATTTATGAGCTAGGTTGTCGTTTTCTGCAATTGCTCCCCATACATCCGACGCCGACAACTTTTGCGCGCATGGGGCGTTTTGGAAGCCCTTATGCCTCCTTGAGTTTTACGGCTGTTGACCCGGCCTTGGCTGAATTTGACCCGAAAGCCACGCCCCTTGAACAATTTATTGAATTGGTGGATGCGGTTCATGCCCGCAATGCCAAAGTACTGCTGGATATCGCCATCAATCACACCGGTTGGGCGGCGAGCCTGCATGAAACCCATCCGGAGTGGTTGGTCCGTGACGAGGATGGCCGCATTGAAGCGCCAGGCGCTTGGGGGGTTATTTGGGCTGATTTGACCAAGCTTGATTTTAGTAAAACAGATCTGTGGGAGTACATGGCAGAGGTGTTTTTAACCTGGTGCCATCGGGGGGTGGATGGTTTTCGTTGCGATGCCGGCTATATGATCCCGGTCCCAGCTTGGATCTATATTGTGGCTGCAGTTCGAAAACAATATCCTGACACCATATTTTTATTAGAGGGCCTTGGTGGTAAAATTTCCGTTACCCGGGTGATTCTGAGTGCAGCCAATTTCAATTGGGCCTATTCAGAACTTTTCCAAAACTATGATCGCGGCCAGGTCAGTCATTACCTTCCCGAGGCTTTTGATATCGCCAGAGAAAACGGTGTGATGATACATTTTGCCGAAACCCATGACAACAATCGATTGGCAGCCAAATCCCACTGCTATGCCCGTATGCGCACGGCCTTATGTGCCCTGTGTGCGCCCTATGGTGCCTATGGTTTTGCCGGTGGTGTTGAATGGTACGCAACGGAAAAAATTGATGTGCATGAGGCCACCTCACTTAATTGGGGGGCCGCAGAAAATCAGATCGAGCACATTCGGCGATTGAGTGAAATCCTGCGTCTTCACCCTTGTTTCCACGATCAAACAGATTTGAGATTGCTGGAATTGGATGGCGGGAATCAGGTCGCATTGCTCAGGCATCATCGTCCCTCTGCTAAACGTCTTCTGATTTTGGCCAATTTGGATGATCAGTATCCGGCCCAAGTCAATTGGAATATGGCGGACTGTGATTTGGGTGGGACCTCTTTAGTGGATCTAATTGAAGAAAAAGAGATTTTTTTGTCGATTAGCCAAAACCGTGCTTTTTGCAGCCTGGCAGCAGGCCAAGTCCTCTGTCTGACCTCGGATCGGCAGGATTTGGATTGCTTGCATTCAGCCGGGCCTGCAGCCCGGCTTTTACCGAAAAGAATCAGGCGACAACAGTTGCGAGCAAAAGCCCTTGATATCCATATTTTTTATCATGGTTTAGGCGATATTTCCCACATTGATCCGGATATTGCGGCAGAACAGTTTGCAGATAATCCCATTGAATACTGCCGACGACAAAACCCTTTTAGCGAAGAAACCCGTATAATTGAATGGCGCTGGCCGGAAGATTGTCGGCGTGAAGTCATGGTGCCGCCCGGCCATTTCCTATTCATACAAGCGGATCGCCCGTTTCGGGCTAGAATTTTACAAGGGCAGCAAGTGCTATCACTTGAAAACAGTTTTGCACGCGGGCAGGAAGGGCATTTTTGTCTTTTTCAGCCATTGGACTTGCCAGCTCGCCATTCCCGTCGCAGTTTAAAAATATCCCTATTCAATGCCGATCATGCCGATCATGTTGAAGCCCCACTTTTGTACCTATCTTCAATTGAAAACTGTAAGGTCATTACTGCTTTCAACCGTCATGATTTATTACATCGCCCGCTGTGTTTCAATACAGCCAACGGTCGCGGTGGGGCCATGCGCGCCCGGGTCGCCTGGGGCAGGTTAGAAAGCCGTTATGATGCCCTATTGGCTGCCAATATAAATCCAATCGGGCCCACTGACCGGACTATTATGTTCGCGCGTTGTCGGGCCTGGATCGTTTTTCAGGGTTTTTCCCAGGAAATCTGTCTGGAAGCATTAGATTTTTTTACAATGGAAGCCTACACACGGGGAATCTGGCAGTTTCGGTTACCATCCGGTCAAGGCGGATACACATTGATTTCCATTTGTTTGGAAATGCCGGCAAGGGAGGATAAAATCTGCATGACTTTTTATCGCCACCCTTCCAATGGTGACACGGATCGGCTGGCAGATGACAAACCGGTTAATTTAATTTTGCGGCCGGATATAGAATGTCGTAATTTCCATGAAACCACCAAAGCCTATCTTGGACCTGAAAATGTCTTTCCAGGGGCCATTCGGCCCGGGAATGACCATTTCATTTTCTCCCCTTACGTGGACAGGCATCTGCGCGTGGATCTGCCGGGCGGTAGCTTTTATCCGGATTTTGAGTGGTATTACATGGTCTATCGTGGGTTGGATGAAGAGCGTGGCCTGGATCCGCACTCAGATCTCTTCAGTCCCGGCTATTTCCAAATCAGCCTCACAGGCGGCGCCACGGCGGCGTTGACGGCAGAAGCCGGTGCAACAGCGGAACAAAGCAAGATCGCGGGCAGGGGGAAAAAGATTCGGAAAGGCATCGCTTTTTCAAATTCAACTGTCCTGGACCCTGTGGAAGCTCTTACCGAGGCCCTGGACCAGTTTTTAACAACCCGTGGAGAGCTGAAATCCGTAATCGCCGGCTACCCATGGTTTCTGGATTGGGGAAGAGATTCCCTTATTTTTACCAGGGGCCTGATTGCGGCTGGAAAACTGGCAGATGCCCGGGATGTTCTAATGCAATTCGGACAGTTTGAAAATAATGGAACCTTACCCAATATGATCCGCGGGCAAGATGCTGGCAATCGTGAGACAGCCGATGCCCCCTTATGGTTCTTCATCGCTTGTGAAGATCTATTCAAGGCTGAAGGAAACGACTTTTTTTTGGGAGCAGCTTGCGGCTCACGAACCATTAGAGATGTGTTGCTTTCAATCGGAAGTGGATATCTGCACGGCAATCCCAATGGTGTTAGCATGGATCCAGAAACAGGACTGATTTTTTGTCCATCACATTTTACTTGGATGGATACCAACTTTCCAGCCGGTACACCACGACAAGGGTACCCAATTGAGATTCAGGCCTTATGGTATCGTGCGCTTTGTCTGCTGGCGCAAATTGATGCAGGGCCGCAACAGAACCATTGGAAAGAAAGAGCCGACCAGGTGTTGGATGCCATTCTGCGCTTATATACCATGGATCATGGGGAATATTTTGCCGATTGTCTACAATGTGCCAAAGGGGTCTCGGCTGCCAATGCTGAACCGGATGATGCTTTACGACCCAATCAGCTTCTGACCATAACCTTGGGTGCTTTAACTGAAAAATTACGGATGCAAAAGATGCTGAGAGCCTGCGCCACTCTCCTGGTGCCAGGGGCCATCCGCAGCCTGGCGGATCGACCATTGCGAAAGCCCCTTGAAATTCACTGGCAAGGCCGGTTGATATCCGATCCATACCACCCTTACCGAGGAATCTATACCGGTGATGAAGATACCAGCCGAAAACCAGCCTATCATAACGGTACTTCCTGGACTTGGCTGTTTCCCAGTTTTTGTGAGGCATGGCTGATCGCTTATGGATCACAGGCAAGGCAAACCGCTTTGAATTTGCTGGGTAGCAGTATGCAGGTAATGAATACCGGAACAATTGGTTTGGTCCCGGAAATTCTGGACGGTGATTTCCCCCATCATCAAAAAGGTTGTGACGCCCAAGCCTGGGGTGTCAGCGAATTGTTGCGAGTGTGGAAATTATTAGAAAAAAAATAAGATTCAATTGGATAGGATAAGGCTTGTACAGCCGAAGAACGCCTTTTCTTCATCCGTAATCAGGAAAAAGGTGCCTTTGAGCGATATTCCCATTGATATTAAACAAATCGCCGAAGCAATGGCGGATCTCAATATCGCGCGCAAGAATGTGGTTATTTATCCTCCCGAACATGTCCAAGTCAAAGCCAGTATTGACCGCGCTTTGAAATCCCTGGATATGGTTTTGAAAAAAATACCGGAACTTACCATTGCAATTGCAAAGGCGACCATCTTGATCGGTGATGAAGACTTAGGGGGCAGGAATGTTGGTTGGAATGAGCTGGCCCGTTCACTGAGCCAACATGAAATCGCTGCCATTTGTTTTTATCCAGGGATTGAAAAGGAAGAATTACTGTCTTTCCTCTACCGGATCGCCAAACCTCTGGAAAATAAGCAGAACGACTTGTCATCTACCATCTATCCGCATATCCAAGTTCAATTAATTGACTACAGTCAATTGCATATCACCGAAGAAGCGGAAATATGGCGCGATAAAGATGTTACAAGAATGGAAAAAACATCTTTTTGGAAAGATTTTGTTACCCATCTAGTTGCCGGTAGACTTTCCAAATCAGAAGATGCTGCTTTGCTGCCTAATATTGTTGAGACGGACCCGCTGGAATTGGCAGGTCTTTTAAATCAAGGAAAAATCGACAGCAATAGTGTCCTGCGGGTATATCAGCAAATGCTCAGCAGCCAAACCGGTAATCCAGGGGAATCAAGCGAAAGCTATAGGATCGCAGCAAGTCTATCTGGTTTGAATACGCTGCTGCAGGCCCTGAATCAGGAATTGCGAATGCAATTTCTTTCAGTTACATTCAATTATTTGTCGGAGCAACCAGAAAGCGTTCAAGCTGCGCTTATTTCCAGCGGCATTTCCCGTGACTTGTTATATGAAATGTTGCATCACGCCAATCAATCCGGCAATGAAATTTCTCCCTCACTGATCCGTTTGCTTCGCAAGCTGGCGGATATTCAAGGTCTGGATTTCGGTCAAGCACCCATGGGGGATGGGAATCCAAACAAAACAACGGCCGCGGATCTGCACACACTGCTTAAAAGAGAGGATTATGAAGAATTTGTTTCTTCGCAGTATGACACCATCCTGAAAAAAATTGAAACTACTGCCAAGTTGGAAAAAGTAGAGGGAAAAAATGCCTTTCCAATCGATGAATATCTACCAACCCTTGATGAGAAATATCTGAGTGGGCAAATCGCCTGTATGCTGCTGGCCTTCATTGGTGAAGACATCCATGCTGATGAATACCAAGTATATGTAGACAAGCTTGTTGTGATCTGTCGCGAGCTCCTGGATGGCGGAAATTTTGAACTTATTATAAATATTTTTAATATCCTCAATCAGCATTCAATTTATAAGCGGGTCCCGGAAATAAGAGCCATAGCTGAAAAAACAGTTCTGCTATTCAAAGAGCCGTTATTCACCTCAAAGGCAATTCAGGCTTTTCATATTCACCACAATGAGGCACGCCAAGCTGTTTTTGATTTTTTGGTCTCATTGGGTCCTCAAATTGTTCCAGATGCTTTGAACCTATATGTCAGTCAGGCTGACTTTGAATCGAATCAACATCTTTTCAATATCTTAGCTAAATTTCCCGAGCACACCCTTACAGAAGCTCATAAACGCTTGCGGGATACACGCAGCGATTATGTCCGGAATCTCATTATTCTCATACGGGAAGTGGGCGGGAGAGGTGCTGCGGATATTCTAAGACCGTTATGGGAGCATAATGATCAAAGAATTCAGATGGAAGTATTGGGGGCCTTGCTTAAATTTCAAGATAAATGGGGGCTTCTCTTCTTGAGAAGGGCATTAAAATCAAATGATTCTGAAATGGTATATCAATCCGTGCGCTTGGTTGAAATCTATAAAGTTTTTGAGGCTGCCGATGATTTGGCAGCCATGTTGAAAAAAAGGCCGTTTTTCAAATCAAGCTATGATCACAACCAAATTCTGCTCAGGGCGCTTGGGAGCATCGGCAATCCCAGCATTATACCCATATTAAAAAAAATGGCTGGATTATCATGGAGTTTTTTCCCGCAAGCGCTTGCCGATATGCAGAAAATATTATTTAGATCCCTGGCTGGTTATCCACCGGAATCTGTGCGAGACTTGCTCTATTCAGGATTATCCGGTCGGGATGAAGGTATTCGCAAAATCTGTCAAGAATTACTATTACACGACATCCAGCCTCAACCATAAACACATTACTTAGGCGACTTGTAGCGCAAGATAAAATGATTTCGAAACATCATCATTCAGATATAGGGCGTTTTATCGCGCATCTTAATGCTGCCATCAATAATATTCGATTATATTCTATCAGCCATCCCCAAGCCGGCCGTTATATCCAGATTGCCTTTACGGATATCAGCGACCTCTTACGATCCCAGAATACGATTACCCTCATTTTAGTAGATGAGGATATTGTCATTGATCATCAGCCTCTTCAAGCGGATCGGTCCAATATCAGCTCTTTTATACGTATTCTGAAAGAGAACGCGATTGAGCGGATCACCTTTTCAAATGGTTTGCCGGAAAATGATTTTTCTGATTTTATTTTTCGGTTAGCCTCGCCTGTCACTCAGTCGATTATGAGTGGTCCTTTTATCAAAGTCGGTAAAGTAAGTCTGAAAATCAAACCACAAGCAATTGAAGGTCAAAGCGCCTTATCCAGCGATCAAACTGAAACCATTGCGCATCTTAAAGAAGTACGTGATAGGAAATTGGAAGAAGTAAAATCATTATATAATCGTGCCAAAGGGCATCGCAAAATTAATGTGGCCGGATTTGATGATATGCTGAAAGCCTTTATCAAAGGCTTTTCCAAAGGGTTGCCGCCCATGGCACTATTGGCAATTTTAAAATCCGCCGATGAATACACTTTTACCCATGTAATCAATGTTTGCATCCTCACCATGAGCCAGGCGGAATCATTGGGTTTCAAAGGTGAATATCTCTATCAAATTGGAATCGCCTCTGTTCTGCATGATGTGGGCAAACTGTTTGTTCCGGAGGAGATAATTCGTAAGCCGGATATGCTGACAAGGGAAGAACGAAGTATTATTGAAACCCACACGATTAAAGGCGCAAAATACATTCTGAACCTTGAGAACATCCCCAAGTTAGCAGTGCTGGGTGCAATGGAACATCACATCAAATACAATGGAAGCGGGTATCCCTTGATCAGGGGCGGCTGGCAACCCAACATCGTAAGCCAAATGATCGCCATAGCAGATGTATTCGATGCGCTTCGCAGCCGACGATCCTATTCAGAACCTAAATCCCTAGAGCTGATCAAACAAATCCTCCAACAAGAAAAAGGAACGACTTTTAATCCATTCTTGGTTGATAATTTTTTAAAGTTGATCGAGCGCTGAGGAAAATGCCGATTGCCTAACCGCATTTTGAATATCCGCAGCCATGGCAAGTTAGGCAGCCTTCCTCAAAACTGATGGTTTGCCCGCATTCCGGGCAACTGTTGCCCTGTAACGAATGCTGG
Source organism: Desulfosudis oleivorans (assembly GCA_020723325.1). Lineage (GTDB taxonomy): Bacteria > Desulfobacterota > Desulfobacteria > Desulfobacterales > SURF-7 > DYJD01. The sequence goes on from DYJD01000003.1 coordinate 274,247, forward strand.
GCTGAATAGCCTGGCTTGTCGGTATTGCCTTTAAGATATCGTTCTTCCAAAACACGGCCGATGGCATCAGGAATGGAAAGCACCAGCTCACCCTTGTGGAATACCGCATGTTCACCACGGATGCCCTTGACCTGTTCAACAATATTTTCAACAGTTACGCCGGAGCGGAGGGCCAGTGAGATCAGCCGTCCGATGGCTTCGGTCTTGGCGGTTGTGGATTTGCCCGACTTGCCGATGGTGGCAAAGACTTCAAAGGGTCTGCCTTCATATTCGGTGACAGTGACATACAGATGTCCCATGCCGGTTCGAATTTTAGTGGTAAAACCGTTCAGGGTTTCAGGTCGGTCTTTGACCAATGCCAAAAATCGTTCTTCCTGTTTTCTTTCCCCGCTAAAAGATAATACCTGGTTTTCCTTGCTGCCGTCCCGGTAAACAGTGACTCCTTTGCATTCCAAGCTATAGGCCAGATCATAGACCTTGCGGACATCCTCTTCAGTAGCTTCCCGGGGCAAATTGACGGTTTTGGATACGGCGTTATCCGTATATTTTTGAAAAGCGGCCTGCATGCGCACATGCCACTCTGCGGATATATCGTGGGCGGTTATGAAGATCCGGCGTACGTCTTCCGGAATCTCCCGGATGTTTTGAATACTGCCGGTCTGGGCAATACGATTCATCAATTCCGGGCTGTAAAATCCTCTTTGATGGGCAATTTTTTTAAAATATGGATTCACTTCAACCAATTCATCATTGTCCATGACCCGTCGTTTGAAACTCAGGGCAAAGAGCGGCTCGATACCGCTGGAACAGCCGGCAATGATGCTTAATGTTCCGGTGGGGGCAATGGTGGTGGTGGTGGCATTGCGATAGGCGGAATTCTTTTGGTTCTTGTAAATACTGTGATGAAAATTTTTAAATACACCCCGCTGGGCTGCCAAATGCGCAGAAGCGGCATGGGACTCTTTCTGGATGTGTTGCATGACGGTTTCCGCTATGTTCAAGGCCGCCTCTGAATCATAGGGGATCTGCAACTGAAAAAGGAGGTCGGCAAAGCCCATAACACCAAGGCCGATTTTACGGTTGCCGCAGACCATTTCTTCGATCTCCGGCAGCGGGTATTTGGACATATCAATGGTATTGTCCAAAAAGCGCACGGCCTGCCAGACAATCTCTTTCAGTCTTTCAAAATCTATTGCCGGCAAGTCACCGCTATGGTCAACAAACCGAGCCAAATTTATGGACCCTAGGGTACAGGCTTCCATCGGCAAAAGGGGCTGTTCGCCGCAGGGGTTGGTGCTTTCAATTTCCCCCAGGGCAGGGGTTGGATTGTCTCTGTTGATCCGATCGATAAAAAGGATGCCGGGGTCGCCGTTTTTCCAGGCCTGTCTGATCAGTTTTTCATAAGTTCCAGCCGCATCCAATTCACCGGCTTTGGTTTTCGTATTGGGATCGATCAGGTCATGGGGGCGATTGTTTCTAACCGCATTCATAAAGGCATCGGTAACTGCCACGGAAATATTGAAATTATTTAGAGCCCGTTCATCTTGTTTGCAATAAATGAATTCCATGATATCCGGATGGTCGATGCGCAGGATGCCCATATTGGCACCCCGTCTGGTACCGCCCTGTTTTACCTGCTCCGTGGCAGTATTGAATACTTTCATAAAGGATACAGGACCTGAAGCAACACCGCCGGTTGTTCCAACCCGGCTGTTGGCCGGCCGCAGACGCGAGAAGGAAAAACCGGTTCCGCCGCCGGATTTGTGGATCAAGGCTGCATGTTTGATGGAATTAAAAATATCGTCCATGCTGTCTTCAATGGGCAGGACAAAGCACGCTGACAGTTGGCCTAGGCGTCTTCCGGCATTCATCAAGGTGGGTGAATTGGGCAAAAAATCGAAATCTGTCATCATCCGGTAAAAAATTTCTTCCATTTGAGGGGCAAGCGCAGTGTTTTCATAATTGTTTTCAGCCTTGGCAATGTGGTGGGCAACCCTGCGAAACATTCTTTCCGGGGTTTCGATTACCTTGCCCTTGCTGTCCTTTTTTAAGTACCGTTTTTGCAAAACGATTTTGGCATTATCCGAGATTGTCAGTCCGTTTTTTGCTGCCGGATTGTCCTCTAAGAGAATATCGGAAAAGCGCTGATCATCCCAGCGGTAGGAATTCAAATCCACCTGACCATCTTCTGTAATCAGAATTTTATTTTTCTGACTCATAGCTTCTCCCTCACACACAAATCATATGCCGATCTTGGTTGTTTTCAAACGTTTTTATTTTGAACAGCCTTTTCAACATACGTGACATACCATATATTGTATGTCAAGTCCAATTTGCTACAATTGAATAAGGTGCTGCTGGAACAACAAAAGGCCGCCCCGTGCTCGGGTACGGCCTTTTGCTATTATTTAGTGGTGCCGAAGCCGGGACTTGAACCCGGACGGATTGCTCCACTACCCCCTCAAGATAGCGTGTCTACCAAGTTCCACCACTTCGGCATGAAATACTCAAATATACTATTTCGATGTTTCCGGTGTTGTTGTCGGCGCTGGAGCCGTTGTTTCACTACTGGCCGGTGCCGCCGTATCTGAAACTTGCGTGGCCGGTGTTCCCTGTTCGGTGGTTTCGGCGGTGACTGCCTTTTGTTCCATGGGAGCCTTTTCATCCTTCATAATGGATGATGAGGTTTGGTTGGTGGAAATATAGGCCAACAACAGGCAGGTGACCATGAAAACCACTGCAACGATGGTGGTGGCTTTGTTTAAAAATGTCATGGCGCCGGAAGCGCCGAACAGAGTCTGGCTTCCGGAGCTGCCAAAGGATGCACCCATGTCAGCCCCTTTTCCGGTTTGCAGCAATACAATCAAAATCAACGCCAGGCAGACAAAAACGTGTACAATAATAATGAGTACAGTCATGTTTCTCTACATTTCTTTATAGTGTACAATTTTACTGAAAATCACCGGCTCCAAACTGGCTCCGCCGACCAACCCGCCATCAATATCAGGCATGGCCATCAGTTCGGCTATGTTATCCGGCTTGACACTGCCGCCGTAAAGAATACGGACGTTGTTTGCCAGTGTCGGGCCGAAAAATTTTTCCATCAAGGAACGGATAAAACCATGCGCCTCCTGGGCTTGATCTTTGGTGGCGGTTTTACCGGTTCCGATGGCCCATACAGGTTCATATGCAATTATCAGCGATCCTAGATCATCTGAAGAAAATCCTTCTAACCCCATTCGTACCTGTTTGTCAAGTACTGAAAAGGTATTCTCACCATTCCGTTCGGCCTCTGTTTCACCGATACACAAGATCGGAACAAGATCTGCCTTTATGGCTGCGCGGATTTTTTTATTGATGAATTCATCGGTCTCATAGAAATACTGACGACGCTCCGAATGACCGATGATGACATATTTACAGCCGGCAGAAACAAGCATTTTACCTGATATTTCACCGGTAAAGGCGCCCTCTTCCTGCCAGTGCAGATTCTGGGCACCCAATCCGATACGGCTGTTCCTCAATCTTTCAGAAACAATGGCAAGGGCTGTAAAGGTCGGTGCGATCATTACCTCCCGATCCGAGACGTCCTGAACAAGTCGTGCCAGATCAGCGGCCGCCGTGGCCGCCTCCTGACCGGTTTTATACATTTTCCAGTTTCCGGCAATGAGTGGTGTTCGTTTCCCTGTTTGCATTTGTCCCATTCTTTCAATGTAGTGATAAAATCAGAGTTGGGCTCCGATCATGGCTGCCAAATCCACCATGCGGGTGGAATAACCGGCCTCATTGTCATACCAGGCGAGTACTTTTACCATATCTTCGACAACGTAGGTAGTCGGACCGTCCACTATGGATGATAAAGTACATCCATTGAAATCCGATGAGACCAGCGGAAGTTCACTGAAACCAAGAATGCCAGCAAGCGCGGTTTTGGAGGCTTCTTTCAGGGCATCATTGATATCTGAAACAGTAACACCGTTCTTTTGCACAGTAGCCACTAGATCGACAAGGGAAACATTGGGGGTTGGAACGCGAATGGCCAAGCCGTTCAACTTGCCCTTTAGTTCCGGAAGCACCAGGGCAACTGCTTTGGCGGCTCCGGTGGTGGTCGGTATCATGGATAGGGCTGCGGACCGGGCCCGGCGAAGGTCCTTATGGGGAAAGTCCAGTAAGCGCTGGTCGCCTGTATAGGAGTGGATGGTTGTCATCAGTCCTTTTTTCAGACCGAAATTTTCCAGCAATACCTTGGCAATGGGCGCGAGGCAATTGGTGGTACAAGAAGCATTTGAAATGATATTGTGATTTTTGGGATTATATTGATTGGAATTCACCCCCATTACAATGGTGATGTCCGGATCAGAGGCCGGAGCCGAAATGATCACCTTGCGGGCACCGGCACTCAGGTGTTTGGCGGCACCGTCCCGATTACAAAAAAGACCGGTGCATTCAGCAGCGATATCCACACCGAATTCTCTCCATTTGAGACTGGCCGGGTCTTTAATAGAGGTAACAGCAATTGCACGACCATCTACTTCAATGGCATCATCCTTGGCAATGACATTGTTTTCAATTTTACCGTGCACCGAATCATATATTAGTAGATGTGCCATGGTGGCCGGATCCGTCAAGTCGTTGATGGCTACCACCTCCACATTGGGGTTTTTCAACGCAGCCCTAAAAACAAGTCGACCGATTCTGCCAAAACCATTGATTCCGATTTTAACGCTCATTGTGCTCCTCCTTCAGGTTTTTAATCATCATCAAAGCATCTTCATGTGTGTCGGGATAATAGTTGGGGCGTTTCCCGATTAACTGAAATCCCAGTTTTTTGTAAAGATCTATGGCGCGGCCGTTGGATGCGCGCACTTCCAAAAACGCATTTAGTGCCCCGGCCAGCGCGGCCCGCCGCATGCATTCTTTCATTAAAAAAAATGCAATTCCAAGACGCTGCCAGGGAATCGCCACCCCCACTCGCAACAAATGGATCTCGTCGAGCAGCATGCGCAGGGCGGCATAGGCAACGATCGGTTGTTTCCCCGCTTGATAAGCGCGGGGTCTGACAATGAAAGTATAGGCGTTATCACATGTCAATTCGCTTTCATAGGATAAATGTGACCACGGGTTTGTAAAAAGCGTATGTTCAATGGCAACGACCTCTTCTATGTCCTCAACGGCCATCGTCGTTATAATCCAGGCCGCCAAGTCAGCTCCGTTTGTTACCTTTTAGAATACCGCTGGCTAAGGAAATGCTCTTTCTGCCGAATTCCTGAAGCGTTATCGCAAGCTCGGTCAACCCTTGTTCTTCACGGGCGTTAATAGCCTTAAGCAGAATAGGAAGATTGACACCGGATAAAACCTCAATGCGGCCCTCTTCAAGAAATGAATAGCTGAGGTTTGAGGGGGTTCCGCCGAACATATCCGTCAAGATGATGACTCCCCGATGGCCGCTCACCTGTTTTATACCTTTAGCAATTTTATTGTGCAGCTTATCAGCGTTTTCACTCAAATCTATGGACAGCGACAATACCGCCTCTGGACGGCGTCCGAGTACAAATTCCGCCGCCTCAATGAGGGCTTCCCCCAACTTGCTATGGGTAACAACCAGAATTCCGATCATACAACCTCTTAGTAAAGGTCCATTTGCCACATTTTCTAATTATCTATATCCCGGTGAATGATTTCAACGGGTTTGCCCATTCTTTGAAGATGGTCGAAGACTGTTCGGGCAATGGCGACACTGCGATGATGACCGCCTGTGCAGCCAAAGGCGATGGTCAAATACGCTTTGCCCTCCTTTTCATACAATGGGATTAAATAGTCAAGCAAATCCAAATATTTTTTTAAAAATATGGTGGTCGTTTCCTGATCGGTTATAAACGCTTTGACAGCATCTGTTTCACCGTCCAGGGTTTTTAATTCCGGCTGAAAATATGGATTGGCCAGAAAACGGACATCCATGAGCATGTCCGTGTATTGAGGCAGGCCGTATTTGAATCCAAATGACATGACTTGGATGCGCATAACCACGCCGCGCATTTTTTCACGGGCGAATTTCAGAATGCTGGCCTTCAATTCATGGATATTGGTTTTGGATGTGTCAATGATTGTTCCGGCAATCTTGCGTAAGCCTTCCAGTTCCAGTTTTTCCGTGCGAATGGCCTGGAGAATTCCTTTATTGGGGGTCAGGGGATGTTGACGCCTTGTTTGGCTGTAGCGTCGCAAAAGCACTTCCTCATTGGCCTCTAGAAATAAGATATCGAGGTGATAACCTTTTTCTTCCAATTTCTGAAAAATGTTCGGATATTTTGAAATAAAATCTTTTTCGCGGAGATCCATGCCAAAGACCAAACCGGCTATGTCGGCGCATTGATCAACAGGAAGCTCCAGAAATTTGGGCAACAGGGCCACCGGCATGTTGTCCACGCAATAAAAGCCGGCGTCTTCAAAAGCCGCTATAGCCGTGCTTTTTCCGGATCCGGAAAGACCCGTGATAATAATCAGTCCGGGATGATTCACTTATTACCTTATCTGCATATCAAGCTTCTTTATAAGTAAGCAGGATCGGATATAAAAAAGCGACCGCTCCCGCAATTGCAGGAGCGGTTTTTTTATCAGACTTTTTTTCGCTTCAAAAATCCTCGTCGTTTTCCTTAATGATGTTGATTACTTCTTCACAATTACCAGAATTCAGCAGTCGCTCCTTGAGGGTGTCATTCTTCAGCAGACGAGAGATGCGCGCCAGCAGCTTAAGGTGCAAGCCGGTAGAATTTTCCGGGGTAAAAAGCAAGAAGAAGATATGGGTCGGGCGCCCATCCATGGATTCAAATCTGACCCCTTTGCGACTCAAACCAAAGCCGAGGATCGGCTCTGTTATGGTCTGCAATTTGCCGTGAGGTATGCCGATACCGCCCCCGATCCCGGTGCTGCCGAGACTTTCCCTTTCCAGCAGAACGTTGATAAGGGCCTCTGGAAGGATTCCGGTATATTGCGCCACAGGTGTGGTCAGTTCTTCCAGAACACCTTTTTTATCGAGCGCTTTCAGATTCATCAGAACGGCTTCACGATAAAGAACATCAAGGATTTTCATGGGCGTAACCTGTAAGGGTATTCATCAGCTGCCGCTCGGCTGAATCAGACCATAATCACCGTCCTTGCGACGATACAGCACATTGACTCTCTCGGTTTGGGCATTGGTGAATACAAAGAAATGATCATCCATCAGATCCAGTTGCATCACCGCTTCTTCAATGTGCATGGGTTTATATTCAATATTTTGAACCCTGACCCGCGGGGTATCTTCATCCGATGGGTAAGCCATACTATCGAAGGCCATGCCTTTGTTTTTTCCCTTGGTTTTTTTTGCGTCGGTACGGCCCTTGCGGTTTTTCTGCTTGTTTTTTTTGATTTGGGATTCCAGTTTGTCGATGACCATATCAATGGAGGAATACATGTCGTTGGTTGCTTCCTTGCCATTGATATTCAGCCGATCTCCAACTAAATTCACTTCAGCGATATGACGGAATTTTTCCACGGATAAGACTACATTGGCCTCGGCGGGATTGTCCAGCAGCTTGTCAAGCCGGTCAAGCTTGTCCTGTATAAAGGACCTGAGATGATCGGAGGGGTCTATGTTCTTGAAAGTCACAGATGTTTGCATAGTGTAGGACCTCCTTAAAATTGTTTGCGTTTATTGGATGATAATAAACCCAACATCTCCCTGTATTTTGCTACTGTTCGGCGGGCGATGTCGATGTTGGATTCCTTTAGAATACTGGCGATCTTATCATCGCTGTAGGGTTTTTTGGTGTCCTCACCTTCAATGATTTTTCGAATTTTTTCCTGTACGCTGGTGGAGGCAACATCTTCGCCGTGAACGCGCTTTATGGAGCTGTTGAAGAAATATTTCAGCTCGAAAATGCCTTGGGGGGTATAGGCGTATTTATTGGTGGTTACCCGGCTGATGGTGGATTCATGCATACCGATGTCCTGGGCCACATCCCGTAAAACCATGGGCTTTAAATGGGCGATACCTTTATCGAAAAAAGCCTTTTGGAAACGCAGAATGCTCTCCATGACTTTGTAAATCGTTTTTTGGCGTTGGTGGATGCTGCGAATCAGCCAAGCAGCCGAGCGCATTTTATCCTGCAAATAATCCTTGGTGTCCCCGCTAATTTTTTCACCGCGGTTCACGGCCTTTTTATAATATGGATTGATCCTGAGTTTGGGCATGCCGTCGTCGTTCAACATGATGACATATTCATCCTCGAATTTGTAGACATAAATATCCGGGCTGATATACTGCGGCTCTTCTGTGGAAAAAGCCCGGCCCGGCTTGGGTTCCAGCATTTTAATCACATTGACGGCCGCCACCACATCCTTGATGGACACTTTTAAGGCGCGGCATATGGCTTTATAATTTTTGTTTTCAAGGTGCTTGATATGATTGCGGATGATTTCCGTTACAATGGTGTCGGCCAGTCCAAGATGTTTTGCTTGGATCAGCAGACACTCGCTCAGATTTCGGGCGCAAACGCCCACCGGGTCAAAAGTCTGCAGGCGTAATAGGACTGATTCTATTTCTTCCAGTGGTTGGCTGCTGATGGTAACAAGCTCATCCATAGAAATTTCAAGGTAACCGTCCTGGTTCAGGTTGCCGATGATAATGCTGCCGATGTATTCTTCTTCCTTGGTGGGCAGGGTCATCAAAAGCTGCCATAAGAGGTGGTCATTCAGGGATTTTTTGCCGGCGATGAAGGTTTCGTAGGCTGGTGCATCTTTATGCTCGATCTCATAGTTGCTGCGACCAGGGGTATAATCATCGACGTAATTGCTCCAGTCGATATCTGTTTGGATATTTTCTTCGACCCTGACTTCTTTGATTTGATCGCTGGTATCTGCTGTTAAAACTTCCAAAGAACTGTCCGGCCCTTCGTCACCGATGGTTTCTTGGACTTCATCCAAGGCCGGATTGGTTTCCAGTTCCTGGCTGACCATGTCCATCAATTCCAGTCTGGACAACTGCAACAGTTTAATCGCCATTTGCAGCTGAGGAGTCATGATTAATTGCTGGGTGAGTTTCAGCTGCTGTCTGAGTTCAAATGCCATTTTATAAACTGAATTCCTCTCCGAGGTAAAACTGCCGTGCGATTTTGCTTTCAGCGATTTTTTCAGGCGGACCGGATTCGATTACCTTGCCATTGTTCATGATATAGGCCATGCTGCAGACCCCCAAAGTTTCGCGAACATTGTGGTCGGAAATCAATATGCCGATGCCCCGCTTGGTCAGGTGTTTGATAATCTCTCGAATATCAATGATCGCCAGGGGATCGACACCGGCAAACGGTTCATCCAGAAGGATAAAAGCCGGGTTGGTAGCCAGAACGCGGGTGATTTCAAGACGGCGTCTTTCCCCTCCTGACAGAACGTTGGCTTTGCGATCTGATAAACCTTTAATTCCCAATTCATTCAGTAATAATTCGATCCGTTCTTCCTGTTCCGATTTGGATAATGGAAGATTTTCCAGAATCACTTGAATATTTTCTTTTACCGACAATTTCTTAAAAACCGACATTTCTTGGGGAAGATACCCCACGCCCTTACGAGCCCGTAAATACATGGGCAGATTTGTAATATCTTCTCCATCCAACAAGATCCGGCCATTGTCGGCTTTAATCAGGCCCACAGCCATGTAAAAGGTGGTGGTCTTACCGGCGCCGTTGGGACCGAGCAACCCGACCACCGCGCTGCTCCGGACTTCCAAGCTGACGGCATCCACCACCCGTTTGCCATGATAAGTTTTAGCAAGATTCTCCAAAACCAAGGAAGACATGGACTTGATCATTTGATCCTATTGCCGCCCTCAGTGAAAACAGCTTCCACTTGCTTAAATTGGCTTCGTATAACAGTCATTTTTTCATCATTCCGATTAATAATGATCTTTTCACCTTGGATTGAATCTTTTTCACCGCTGATTTTTACCTCTTTTCCGGTCAATGTGAGAATACGATCAGCGGCAGTATATACTGCCTCGTCAGCCACTGCAACCCTGTTGTCAAATCGAATCCGAACGCTACCTTTGGCAATAATTTTGCGAAGGGATTGTTCATCCGTCTCTTCTGTATCGGCTTTCACAATTTTTTTGTCATAGAACACGGTCAATTCATCCGCCTCCATGACCATATCCTCCCGAACAGCCCGAACATGACCACTGAATTCCGCGGTCATTTTTTGGGTATCCACCGTCAGTTGGTCGGAAACAATGTGAATTGAACTCCCATTCTTGGATGGATTGATCTGATTTTGTTCAACCTGGGCAAATACGGCTGGGCTGATAAGAACCCCCAAGACCATGTGTAATAGAAGCATACTGCTCAATGATTTACTCATTCTGCCCAATCCTGATGAAGCCGTCCACTTGTCCTTGCAGCACTGTTCGATTGGTATTTAAATCAAATGTCATACGCGCGGCTTTACAATTCATCCGGTTACCGGAAATCTCCACCGGACTATCAACGATTATTATACGACCTTTATGCTGATATTGCAATGTTTCGGTATGCAGTCGATAGAGCTGGTTGCTGATAACAATTGTGCCGCTCACATCAAAATCATTGCTTTCCATGTGCAAGCGACCGTGCTTGGCAGTCAATTCAATGCGGCCTTGGTCCTTTGAAAAAAAGGTAACCTGGGGATCTTCCAGTTCGGCGATTTTGCCTGCATTTGATAGCCAAGCGGATCGGGCAAATAGGTGCCATTCCACCACCCCGTCTCTGGTGGCGGTTTGCTTGAGGTTTTGGATTACCATGGCGGCTTTTTCATTTATAACCGAAGTGGTCAGGCTGGTTGGATTGGTTCGGCAACGATATACAGTATAAATTGCCAGAATCAGACCGAGAAGCAGAATTGATATAATCAGAAATAGATACTGGAAGCTTTTTGATACTGAAACCTTCATGTCAACTGAAAAATGATTCACAAATTCCAGTCCATTTCCCCTTGGCATTGAGGATGTCTTCGCAGATTTCCCGCACAGCCCCTTTACCGCCGGCGGCCTGGGTAACCAGATGAGCATGCTTGCGGACAAGGGCATGGGCGTCGGATACGGCCACAGCCAACCCTACTTTGCGCATGATGGGCAGATCCGGTAAATCGTCGCCCATGAAAGCGATTTGATCTTTAGAAAAACCGGTCTGATTGATTACTTCCTGTAATGCAGCCGCCTTATCACCGACCCCATCAAAAAGCAGCGTGATTCCAAGGTTGTCACACCTATGGCGCAAGGCTTTGGATCTCCGGCCGGTGACAATCCCAACGTGAATACCTGATTGCATCAGCAAACGGATCCCCAGACCGTCTTTGACATTGAATTTTTTCGATTCCACCTGATCATCATGATAAATAATGCCGCCATCGGTCAACACACCGTCAACATCCAGCAATAATAATTCAATTTTTTTAAGTTGATTTTGGATTTCAGCAGTCATGGTCATATTCCAAAATGTTATTTGGGATTTCCCGGTGCCACAGCAGCCCGAATGGTTTTGAGGGTTTTCAGCAGTTCGGCGACATTGTCCAGCTTCAAAGAATTCGGGCCATCGCACAAGGCTTTGTCCGGATCCGGATGAACTTCGATGAAAATACCGTCCGCGCCGGCGGCTACAGCGGCCTTGGCTAGAATGGGAGCAAATTCCCGCTGACCGCCGGAGCTGGTTCCGTCTCCGCCGGGAAGCTGGACACTGTGGGTGGCGTCAAAAATCACCGGGAAACCGGTTTTTTCCTGCATGATTTTTATGCCGCGAAAATCCACCACCAGATTGTTATAACCGAACATACTGCCGCGTTCTGTTAAGAGAATGCGCTGGTTGCCTACGGAAGTGATTTTTTCAGCAATATTGGCTACATCCCAGGGAGCGAGAAATTGGCCTTTTTTAATGTTGACGGTAATGCCGGAGCGGGCCACAGCCAGTACAAAGTCTGTTTGCCGGCATAAAAAGGCCGGAATCTGAATGATATCCAGCATATCTGCAGCGGCATCGATTTCGTTGGCTGTATGAACGTCGGAAAGAATTGGAAGATCCAGTTCGCTTTTGATCCGGCCTAGAATCCGGAGGCCTTTTTGGGGACCAGGGCCGCGAAAGGAATGAATGGAAGTCCGATTGGCTTTATCATAAGAAGCTTTAAAAACAAAAGGTATCTCCAATTCAGCAGTGATGGCCTTTAATCTTGATGCGATTTCAAAAGTGATTTCCGGGGTTTCAATGACGCAAGGTCCTGCGATTAACAGCAGCGGAGCGCCGTTACCCACGGATATTTTTCCAAATGTTACTGTTGAAGCGGTCATGATGTTTCCCAAATGGGTTTCCATTACGGTCCGGGTAAACAAATTTAATCAGAATAGATAAAGAACCCTCATTGAATTTGAGACTTAATGCGCCTGGGTGGAAAAGTCAAGGTGCGAAAACTTTACCTTGATTACGCGGGTATTAGCTGATATTGTCCCCCCCGATTATTTGTGAACAATGTGAAGATCCGAGGAACCGATTGAAAGCTAAGGCAAAAGCAAGTAAAATTCGCCGCATTTTATGGATGGTTTGGGCGTTGCTGGTTTTGCCTTTTGCATGGTTTTTCATTCAGCACCTGGAGGGGAAGCCCCCTATTATTAAGGTGGACAGTGTTGTCGCTTTCATTAATCTATCCCATGAAATTTCAGGTACCGTATCGGACCAAGGTCGCGGCGTGCGCAGGTTACGAATTGCCTTGCGCAAAGAGAATAGAGAATTCATCCTGCTAGACAAGACTTATCCTTTTTCTGGATTCATGAAAAAAAGCATTAGTATGGAATTGCCTTTCAGCACCAAGATGGATCTCAAGGAGCAAGGCGGCGGTGATGGACCGGCTGTGCTTTATATGGAGGCCTGGGACTATGCCTGGCGGAACTGGGGGGCGGGAAACCATGCCAGCATGGAAAAGCCTCTCATAATTGATACCATGGCCCCGCGTTTGGAAGTTCTCAGCCGTCAGCATAATATCCGGCAAGGGGGGGCGGGTTTGGTCATCTATCGTGTATCAGAGCCGGACACCATTACCGGCGTCTTTGTTGCAGAAAAATTTTTCCCTGGTCATGCCGGTTATTTTAATAATCCCCTAATCTATATGGCTTTTTTTGCATTGGAACATATCCAGGGATCAGGGACCAATATTCAAGTCAGCGCTGTTGATCAGGCGGGAAATAGCGCCCGTTCTGCTTTAACCAAGCGTATCAAGAAGAAAAAATTCAGACAGGATAAAATTGAATTGACAGAGGATTTCCTGCAACGGAAGATGACGGAGTTTGACTCGATACCGGAAGTCAAGGCCAGCTCGACCATTGAGGAGAAATTTCTTTTGGTCAACCGTTCTGTCAGAAAAGAAAATGAACAACAGTTGACCGCACTCGGCCTGAAAACAGATCCGCGGATTCATTGGGAAGGTGCCTTCCTCAGGCTGCCCCAGGCAGCGCCCATGGCTGAGTTCGGGGACCGTCGAACTTATGAATACCAGGGGCAGGCAATCGACCAGCAATATCATTTGGGAGTGGACCTGGCGTCATTGGAGCAGTCAGCAATACCGGCAGCCAACAGTGGCAAAGTGGTTTTTGTGGGAGAAATCGGAATTTATGGCGGCACTGTGGCAATCGACCACGGTTTCGGCCTGTTGTCCATTTATGCCCATTTAAGCCGAATGGATGTTACCGAAGGCGAGCAAGTGGAAAAAGGTAAACCCATTGGATTGACCGGCAACACGGGTTTGGCTGGTGGCGATCATCTTCACTATGCCATGATGGTGCACAATACACTGGTAAATCCATTGGAATGGTGGGATGAGTCTTGGATAGAAAATAATGTTATCAGTAAGATCAATATGATCCAATCCAAGTAATAATGAATTAGGCATTCACAGACAGCCTCAAGGAGTGATATCGGTCCATGGGAAAAAACAGCATCAGCAAGACCTATCAGGAAATCAATGCAAAAATTCGTTCCGGTAAAGTGGTGGTGGTAACAGCGGAAGAAATTATTGATATCGTGAGGGAAAACGGACCGGAAGAAGCTGCTGCCCAGGTGGATGTGGTGACCACCGGTACCTTTGCCCCCATGTGTTCCTCAGGCGCTTTTATTAATTTCGGCCATAGTGTTCCCACCACCAAAGCTGCCAAGGTGTGGTTGAACAATGTGCCGGCTTATGCCGGTTTGGCAGCGGTGGATTGTTTTATCGGGGCAACCGAGCCTTGCGAGGATGATCCCCTAAACAAAAAATGGCCGGGTGAATTCAATTACGGCGGCGGCCATGTGATCCAAGATCTGGTGGCCGGCAAAAAAATACACTTAAAGGCCACGGCTTATGGAACGTCTTGTTATCCAAACCGGTATTTGGAAAAGGAGATCGACCTTACAAGTTTGCCTTCCGCTATTCTGTGCAATCCGCGCAATGGGTATCAGAATTATAATTGCGCCATCAATATGACCAAAAAAACCATCTATACGTATATGGGAACCCTGAAACCCAAGGCCGGCAACGCCAATTATTGTTCAGCAGGCCAGCTCAGTCCGCTGTTCAATGATCCTTATTATAAAACCATCGGGCTTGGCACACGTATATTTTTGGGTGGAGGCCAGGGGTATGTGTCCTGGCAGGGCACCCAGCACAACCCAAAGGTATCGCGTACTGACAAAGGCATTCCAATCAGGCCGGCCGGCACCCTGTGGGTAATGGGGGATTTAAAGACCATGAAGCCCGAATGGCTGGTGGGGATGAGCATTCAGGGATATGGTGTTTCCCTGGCGGTAGGTCTAGGTATACCAATTCCCTTGTTAAATGCGGAGATGGCAGCCTATTGTGCTGTCAGTGACGAAGATTTATTCACCCAGGTGGTGGATTATGGTTTGGACTATCCCAATGGTGTTTCGCGCAGTTACGGCCAGGTCAGCTATGCTGAATTGAAAAGCGGTACGATCATGGTGGAGGGCAAGCCGGTTCCCACTGTACCGTTGTCCAGTATTGTTAAGGCCCGGGAAATCGCTGCAAAGCTGAAGGCGTGGATCTCCGATGGAGACTTTTTATTAGGGGAACCCCAATTTACGTTACCCGTATAGCTGATGGCCGGCTGCCATGGGATTGAATAGCCTGGAGCACTGTTTTGATGATACGGCTTTTGCGATAAGCAGGAAAGGTGGTTGACCGACTTGAAATCAAAAGAACAAAATAAAAGAAATATACCTGTGGCAAAGAGCCGGTTGCGCGAAAATGTCGAAGCAATCCTGGTGGCTTTGGTGCTGGCCATGATAATCCGGACTTTTGTCATCCAGGCTTTTAAGATCCCGTCAGGTTCAATGAAAAACACACTGCTGATCGGCGACCACATCCTTGTGAATAAATTCATCTACGGGATAAAGCTTCCCTTTGTCGGGAAAACGCTGATACCGATCAAAAATCCGCAACGGGGTGACATCATCGTCTTTGAATTTCCGAAAGATCCATCCAAGGACTTTATCAAACGGGTAGTCGGGGTTGCTGGTGATACAGTGGAAATCCGCAATAAAAAAGTTTTTGTCAATGGGCAGCCTTTTCAGGACGAAGAATATGCCATTCATAGCGACAGCCTCATGAGTGCTGGCAGGGATTCCATGCAACTCCAGACTGTTCCACCTAATTCCTTGTTTGTGATGGGGGATAACCGGGACAACAGCCATGACAGCCGCTTCTGGGGTTTTGTGGATCTTGCGGCCGTAAAAGGCAAGGCTTTTATTATTTACTGGTCCTGGAACAGCGACAATCAAGATTCCATTCTGAACTATGTGCGCTGGTACCGTATCGGAGACCTATTAAAATAGTAAGGGTGATCATGGGTTTTTCAAAGAAACATATTCTCGGCATGGAATTCCTCAGTTCCGCAGATATCAGCACTATTCTCGACACAGCGGACAATATGAAGGAGATTTCAGAGCGGCCGATTAAGAAGGTGCCCACCCTGCGGGGTAAGACCATCATTCTCTTCTTTTACGAGCCCAGCACCCGCACAAGACTTTCCTTTGATATCGCCGCCAAAAGATTGAGTGCCGACAGTATTGCTCTTGCAGCCGGCGGCAGCAGCATGGTCAAGGGTGAAACCTTGATCGATACAGCCCGGAATCTTGCCGCCATGAAACCGGATATCATCGTTCTGCGCCACTCTTCTTCCGGTGCTCCACATTTGATTTCCCGGCATGTGAATGCTTCCGTCGTCAATGCGGGCGACGGCATGCACGAGCATCCTTCCCAGGCCTTGCTTGATTTGATGACCGTGCGGTCTGCCAAGGGGCGGTTGAGCGGCCTTAAAATTGCCATCATCGGCGACATTGCCCACAGCCGGGTGGCCAGATCCAATATCATCGGTTTCACCAAGATGGGCGCGGAAGTCGTGGTTGCAGGGCCCCCCACCATGTTGCCCAAAGGCATTGAAACCCTGGGTGCCAAAGTGACCTTTAAACTGGAAACAGCCATTGCCGACGCGGATGTGATCATCATGCTGCGAATTCAGAAAGAGCGCCAGGCCGCCTTTCTTTTTCCCAGTGAACGGGAATATGCCAGATTATACGGCCTTTCACGCGAAAAACTAAAAGCAGCCCGACCGGACGTTTTGATCATGCATCCA
The DNA here is from genome assembly GCA_020723325.1 of Desulfosudis oleivorans. GTDB lineage: Bacteria > Desulfobacterota > Desulfobacteria > Desulfobacterales > SURF-7 > DYJD01. Next base: position 290,916 of record DYJD01000003.1, read on the forward strand.
GGCCCCATCAACCGGGGATTGGAAATCGCGCCGGATGTGGCTGACGGACCACATTCCCTGATTCTGGACCAGGTCACCAATGGTGTGGCCCTGCGCATGGCACTCTTTTTTCTCTTGGTAGGAGGGTCTCGCAATGCTGGTGATTAGAGGCGGTCATGTCGTCGACCCTGGGCATATGAATGCTGCTTGTGACATTTATATTCAGGACGGCGTTATCCAGGCGCTTGTGGATGGGAAGGGAAAACCATCAGCAGGGCTTGATTTGGGTCGGGTTAAAATAGAACGGGAGATCGACGCCCGTGGCATGATTATAACCCCGGGTCTGATCGACATGCATGTCCATTTGCGGGAGCCCGGCCATGAATATAAGGAAACCATCGCATCAGGGACCCTGGCCGCTACCGCTGGCGGTTTCACGGCTGTTTGCTGCATGCCCAATACACGGCCGGTAAACGATTGCGCCGAGGTGACCCGCTATATCCTGCAGAAGGCAGAGGAAGCCGGTCATGCACGGGTTTTTCCGGTGGGAGCCATCAGTCGTGGACTGGCAGGCAAGGCCCTGGCCGATTTCGGCGAGTTGGTGGAGGCCGGAGCTGTGGCGGTTAGCGATGACGGAATGCCGGTCAGAGACAGCCGCCTGATGAGACGAGCCATGGAATATGCCCTGCGATTTGATTTGCCGGTGATTTCCCATTGCGAAGATTCCGGGCTTTCCGAAAACGGTATGATGAACGAGGGCCCCATGGCCACTCGACTGGGATTGACAGGTATTCCCAATGCTGCTGAAACGGTAATGGTCATGCGTGATATTGCCTTGTGCGCCTTGACCGGCGCACGTCTGCATATCGCCCATGTCAGTACGGCTGAATCCGTTCAGGCCATCCGCATAGCCAAACAGCAGGGCTTGCCGGTAACCGCGGAAACCGCTCCCCACTATTTCACCCTTACCGATACAGCCGTAGGCATGTACAATACCAATGCCAAAATGAATCCGCCGCTTCGGTCGGAAAAGGATCGTGAGGCCATCCGGGAGGGTTTAACCGACGGCACCATTGATGTGATCGCAACCGACCATGCGCCCCATTCCATTCTGGAAAAGGAAGTGGAATTCGACCAGGCTGCCAATGGGATCATAGGACTTGAAACCTCCCTGGCTCTAGGGCTATCCCTGGTGCGTGACAAATTTCTGGATTTTGAGACCCTCGTAAAAAAGATGGCGAAAAATCCGTCCCGCTTGTTGAGACTGGAATGCGGTCTTGCCATCGGTAAACCGGCTGACCTGACGATTATCGATCCGGAACAAATCCATGTGGTGGGAGCCGATAAATTTTATTCCTCAAGCCGCAACACGCCCTTTGAAGGCATGACCCTGCAAGGAAAAGCAGTCTTGACAATGATGGGAGGGCGCATTGTGTTTGAAGGCACCAAAAAATTTTCTAAAGAGGGATAGATTGCGCCCCTTCCGGCAGTGGTTCAGCCTTTCCTGAGCAGCCGGCCGTCATGGACTGGATGAGCGGCAGGTATTCCAAATATTTTTTTTGGATGGTCCCGACGTCGGGCATATTTTCAGTTCTCAGACGGCTGAACCCTCTCTGCTTTGACATAAATTGGTTATAAAGGCGCAAGGCATTGTCAAACCTTTGTTTTTCTTGATTCAGACTCTCAATCCACGCGCAATTTTTTGCTTCTTCATCGATCAGTGAAAGAAAATTTTGATAACTCGAATTCATTGTGTCTGTTATATATTGCGTTAGTTTAAAATTGGCGTTTGCACGCAAACCGGCTGGATCGATTGCAATCGATTTTTTAAAAGAGGTGATTCCATTTTGTAAATCACCATTTCTGACATATGCCATACCAAGGTTATTGAATGCCGGTGCATATTTGGGATTCTTGCTTATTGTTTGCAGGTAAAAATGAATGGCTTCGCCAAGCATATCCTTTTGAAGAAAGGAGTTACCAAGATTATAGTAAGCATCGGTAAAGTTCGGGCTTAGTTGTATGGCTGTCTTGAAATGAGGAATGGCTTCATCATGCCGGTTGTGATCGGCCAGAAAGAGGGCCAGGCTGTGGTATGCAACACTGTTGGCAGGACAAATTCTAATTGCCCGTTTAAATAGAGTCTCGCTGTTTTGCCAATACCTGATTTGATTCCATGTCAAGCCCATGAGGCAGATGGGGATGAGTATCGTAATGGTTGAAAATATAACTTTATTTCTCGGGAAATATTCCGACGTAAGATCATGAATATACCAAATAATCATGATAAAAAGGCCGATAAAAGTGATGTACGCATACCGGTCGGCAACTGCAATGGGACCAATGACAACCAACCCGATGACTGGAATAAGGGTACCAAGAAACCAGAGCCAGCCTACTATAATATAGGGTTGCTGCTTGATTCTGCTAATGGCGGTGAGGGTGGCAGCGAGCAGAAATACTAATGCAATTAGTGGTTGCCAGACAGGAGTGGAAGCCGGGCGAAGATAATGAATGGCCAGATCAAAGGGCCAGATCATCTTCTTTAGATAGCAAAGATAGGCAATCAAAGCATTTTCAATTCTAGTCGGCCATGTAATTGCACTTGAACCGCTTGCGCTTCCAGATTGTTGTGAATGATAGGCCATGAATGTGATTATAATAAATATAATGGAGAGCAGAAAGAGGGGCCATTTTTCCCATATCAGCCGGGCAAGAAAGCGAAAATAGCCCATTGGTTGATTGTTGGGGCGCCTCATTCGGCCGAGTGGCCAAAAGTCAAGGAGGAGCAAAACAAATGGCAAGGAAACGAGCATGGGTTTGGACATCAGGCCCAACAGAAAGGAAATTGCCATCGGCAAGAAGTTTTTTTTTTGCGAGCGTACGTATCTTTCATAAAAAAGCAGAGTCGTCATCCAGAAAAAAGTGCTTAATACGTTGTTACGTTCGGCAATCCAAGCAACGGATTCCACATTAATGGGATGAATGGCAAAGAGTAGGGCAACCAAACCTGCCCGGTAAATAGTGTTTGTCATACGTTTTATAACGGTGAAAAGCAGAAGCGTATTAAGAATATGAAGCAGCATATTGGTTACATGATAGCCGCCGAAATTCATTCCATAAATAGTGCTGTCGAGTAGAAACGAGAGCCAAGTCAATGGCATCCAAGCATACAACGGTTTATCGGCCGGGGAAAAAGCCCATTGTATATTCTCGATTGTTAAGCCCCGGTCAACATGACCGTTAAAGAGCCAGAGATGATCATCAAGTTGAATATTGTCAAATGTATTAGTTTGGCAGTATAATATTATAATGAAAAGGATTAAGGAAAATGAGATTGCCTTATTCGGGCTTATTTGCTTATGAGCGTGATCTGAAAAAAACATACCTGTTTTATCTGTGCAATCTTTATCTTCAAAAAGATGATGCATTTTGCCTCTCTTGATCTTCAATATCAGAAAAGTATCTGAATTTAATATCTGAATGCAATGCAAAGGTCAAGAAACGTTTGACGTTGGGCAATGCTGATAGTTTCGGATGTCACTCATACCAAACTGTAGCTATTGAGAGAAAATATAACGGATATAAATGGTTTTCGGCTTTGGGTATTGACAAACAGGCCGGATATTGGTAACTTTTCAACAACTGCCGAGAAAGAGACCCTGAATACTGAATTGGTTACCCTGGCTGGATGATTTGAATGCGCGAGTCAAGCAGTTGTCAGTTCCATTTTTTCATTTCTATCAAAGCAATCGATAATACGTTTGACCCCCTGTATTTATTAACCAACTTCCTTCGCAGTGTGATGGAAAGGCATTGAGCATTCATGCCCGTGGATAAACAAGCCCACATTCTAGTCGTGGATGACGAATTGAGCATGCGGGAATTGCTTGAGGTCATGCTGACTAGAAGCGGCTATCAGGTGAGCCTGGCCGGAAGCGGAAGGGACGCTATAGATTTATTAAAGTCATCATTTTTTGACCTGATCCTGCTGGATATTCGATTGGGAGACATGAGTGGTATCGACGTGCTGCAGGAGGCGAAGAGACGACATACGGAAACGGTGGTCATCATGATTTCGGCTTTTTCCACCACCGAGGCGGCCGTGGCAGCCATGAACTATGGGGCCTATGATTATGTCCCCAAGCCCTTTGACAACCATGAATTGAGGCAAACCATCGCCCAGGCCTTGGACCGTAAAACCCTTGCCCATGAAAAACAAATGCTGGACAATGAGCTCCAACAGCAGATTCATTTTGGGCGGCTGGTGGGCAATAGTCCCGGCATGATCAAGATCTACAATCTCATCCGCCAGGTGGCCAAGACCAAGACCAATGTGCTGATAACCGGCGAGAGCGGCACAGGCAAGGAATTCATCGCCAGGGCCATTCATGAGCAGAGCGATCGCTGCCAGCATCATTTTGTGCCGGTCAACTGCGGCGGAATTCCCGAAAATCTCATGGAGAGCGAGCTTTTTGGGCATCAGCGCGGTGCCTTTACCGGCGCAACCCAGGACAAGCAAGGTCTGTTTGAAATCGCCCACAGAGGTACTATTTTTTTAGATGAGATTGGTGAGCTGAGTTTATCCTTGCAAGTCAAATTATTACGGGCGGTTCAGGAGCGTGCGTTTAAGCGCGTGGGGGGTACCAGGGATATCAGTGTGGATATCCGTATCATTTCCGCCACAAACAAAAAACTAGAGGAAGAAGTTATTGCCGGAAGGTTCCGGGAAGACCTTTTTTATCGTTTGAATGTGATTCAAATCAAGGTGCCGCCTTTGCGTGATCGCAAAAGCGACCTGAAAATCCTCGCCCAGTTTTTTCTGGAAAAATATGCAAAGGAAATGAGCAAGTCTGTGGCCAAGATTTCATCTTATGCCATTGATCTGTTGAAAAAATATGATTTCCCCGGCAATGTGCGGGAACTGGAAAATCTGATCGAGCGCAGCGTGGCCTTGTCCACCACCAATATCATCCTGCCTGAAAGCTTATCCATCGCGGTGCATAAGCGGCGCTGGATCGAGGGTGTCAAGAATAGGCGCTATAATGTTGATGACGTGGAACACGGCGTCAACCTGGATGAAATCCTGGCGGAAATCGAAGCCGCCTATATTAACAAAGCCATGGAATGCGCCGGCGGCAATAAAAACCGGGCAGCCGAACTGCTGGGAATATCATTGCGCTCCATGCGTTACCGTTTTGATAAAATTGATGGGGAGGAAAAATCCGATGGATAATAATGGAAGAGCGTCTTTTGACAATTTTTGTCAGGATGCTTCCTAAAAGCGGACAATTTTTGTCAAAGAAAAACCGAAGAACTAAAGGACGCTTCACTTTAGAAGAGGTGTACAACGGTTAATGGTAGTAATAAAGCGTTTTGAATCAATTAATTATAATGTTTTGGGTGATAAGTCGGAAAGTGGCATTTTATTTGCTTAAGTATTAGGGCAAAACCGGCTGGCAGCTAAACGCAGATGGAAATTATTAAAATTAAAAATGAAGAAACCGGCAAATCCGGCAAAAATGGAAAGAGGAAAAAACAAACAACCATCACAACAAGGAGGTCTGCAAATGATTCGCAAAATTAAAAACAATCAAGGCTTTACCCTCATCGAACTCATGATCGTCATCGCCATCATCGGTATTTTGGCAGCCATCGCCATTCCCAATTTCATTGCTTACCGCAATAAATCCTTCTGCAGCCGGGCAGAGACGGACGTCAATTCTATTGCCGCTGCCACTGCCGATTATTTTTCCATTGCTTCCCATGTTGCGACTCCGACCTTTGCTGAGTTGGGTATTACTTTATCCGGTACAGCTCCTACAAATAACACAGGAGGTCTTACCGGTGTTGACCCCAATAACAATATCACCATCACCGTAGCTGATAGGTCGTCCCGTTGTCCGCTGGATTATCGAACTTCCTCTCCAGGTTGGGATACTAATGCTAATTTTGGGACTTATACAAAAACCCTGAGAATCAACTAGAAAAAGACCAAATAGCAAAGTGCAATGAAATTGCTTGGGCTGCATTGAAAACGAGAAAACATATAAGGGGAGCTTCGGCTCCCCTTATATGTTTTGCGTGAATATTTATTGAATAACATCCTGCTTGAATGAAGAAAAGCCCTTCCACCGACCTTCTTCCTGCTAGTTTGGCGGCATTTTTGCTTTTGATCGGTCTTTTGCTGCCGATTTATTCCAGCAGTTTGACCAGCTCCTGGCAAATGGATGACCGGCCCAATATCCTGAACAACAGCAGGCTGCATCTTAAAGATCTTATGCCGGAAAGTCTGTGGCAGACTTTTTTCACCAACCAGGGCCGGATAGAAAAGAAGCTCTTCCGGCCATTACCCAGCCTGACGCTGGGACTTAACTGGTATTTCAACGGCAACAATCCCTTTGGCTATCATTTGGTAAATCTCGGGCTGCATATTCTTACCGCCTGGATCCTTTATCGATTATTTTTTTTGCTGCTCGTGCTTTTCAATCCCAAGGCAAGGGCTTGCTGCTTTTCCGAAAATCATGCCGCGGCCGTTCTGGCAGCCATTTTTTGGGCAATAAATCCAATTCAGATCCAGGCTGTTACATATATAGTCCAGCGCATGGCGGTTATGGCCGGCTTATCTTATGCCGCAGGGCTGCTGGCTTATGTGAAATTCCGGACGGCAAGCGGGCGAGGAAAACAATGGTACTGGGGAACGGCTTGTATCCTATGCTTCTTCTGCGGCTTGGGCTCCAAGGAAAACGCCGTGATGCTGCCGTTTTCCATGCTGCTGATGGAATGGATTTTTTTTCAAGGCGGCCGGATGGACTTTTTATACCGGCCGAAATTCTGGTTTTTCGCTGTTCCATTGAGCATCATGGGGCTGTGGCTTGTGTTGTCCTTGACAAACGGCTCGCCGCTTCAATACCTGCGCGGTTCATATGGCTCCCGTCCTTTTACGTTGGAGGAGCGCCTTTTGACTCAGCCGCGGGTGCTGCTCGGTTATTTGTCTCAGATTTTTTATCCGTTGCCGAAGCGTTTTTCCATTGCCCATGATGTAACTGTTTCGGTTTCTTTATTCCATCCCTGGGCGACCCTGCCGTCGATTCTTGCCGTGTTCGGCATGATCGGTGGGGCCATATTCCTCGCCCGACGTAGGTCTATAATTGCGTTTGCTGTATTGTTTTTTTTCTTGAACCACGCGGTTGAATCCACGGTTTTTCCGCTTGAGCTGGTGTTCGAACATCGCAATTATTTGCCTTCTTTTTTTCTTTTTCTTCCCCTATCTGTTGGATTACAGCGGGTGTTGATTGAGTTGGGTCGCGCGCAGCGTCATTTTTTACAGGTTGGAATTGCAACAGCAACAATATCGGTTGTAATTGCCATTGGTCTTGGCACATACACTCGTAATTTGGCCTGGGCAACGGATATAAGTCTATGGAGCGATGCGGTCTCGAAAGCACCCAACAACATCCGTCCATTGGCGACACTAGCCATCAAGCTTGCCTGGCAGGAACATCCGTCTCCAACCGATTACAGACGGGCATTGAATCTTTTTCAACGCACTCTTGATCTTACTCCGGCAAGTCGAATCATGGAGCGAGCAGAAACTCTCGGCAATATGGCTGCAATTCATTTCCTTCAAGGAGAAAACCAACGGGCCATAGCTATTTATCGCCAAGCAATGGAACTTGATCCCGATTTTCTTAAACATCGTTCCGATTTGGTAAAACCGCTTATCATTACCGGGCAATTTGAAGAAGCACTTCACCATGCCGCATATTTGGTGGATAGGCAACCGGATAACCCGGATTATCTGAACTTACAGGGAATGATTTACCTGTGGCAGAATAGACCTGCCGAGGCGTTGCCCTGTTTCCAACACGCCCTTGCCAAAGACAAAATTTCACCTGCCATTTCTTTGAACATGGGTTTGGCCTTGACAAGACTTGCCCATTTTAAAAACGGCCGTTGGTTTTGTCAAAGAGCAATCGGCCAAAGCCCCCATGACCTTGATCCCTGGCTGGCCCTGATCGAAAACCGCAGCCGGGCCGGCGATGAAAATAAAGCAGAATATTATGCCCAGAGATTGGTCGGCTTTTTTCCGGTTGCGATTATTGTCGCCCGTTTGAAGGACATGAAATCGGATTACCGCAATGCACCGCTCTCTTTTGAACACATCGCCTCTTATGTGGAAAATGCTTTGCAAGCATCGGTAAACTCGATTCCCATTGCCGATAAATAATTTTTTGGATATCATTCACCTACTGCATGCAAGAAAAAAAAAATATAAAACCATTGCCATTTCCAGTTTATGCGGCAACATTATCCGGTCTGACGCTGATAGGCCTTGCGGACGCAATTTATTTGATGCTTTCGCATTATTGGGTCTATACGGATATCGGTTATCAGAGTTTCTGCGCCTTATCCAAGGCTGTTAATTGTGATACTGTAAGTCAAAGTGACTATTCGATTTTTATGGGTGTTCCGGTGGCCTTTTGGGGCCTGATCGGTTATGTCGGTTTTGGGCTGCTGTTATTGCAGGCATTCCGGAAGGATGCCGGCCGGCAACGGATATGGGGGCTGCTTATTATTGCAGCCGCTATTTTCAGTGCAGTTAGTTTTGTATTGGGATATATTTCCGGGCGCTATATTCATAGCTATTGCTTGATGTGCATTGTAAGCTTCGCAGTCAATTTCATTCTCTTGTTTTTTTCCTGGCTCACCCGTCGTCGTTTCGACCATTCATCATTGCTGAAAGCTCTGTCTTTGGATATGGCTTATCTTGCATCCAAATGCCGCGCCATAGCTCTTTGGTTCATTCCATATATAATTATGATCATAACAATCGTAATGTTTTTTCCGCCATACTGGACATTTGAAATGCCGGTATTATCGGCAGCGGTACATCAAGGCATTACAGATGATGGACATCCCTGGATCGGAGCTGAAGACCCGGAACTGATCATCGAGGAGTTCAGCGATTATATGTGCTTTCAATGCAAGAAGACACATTATCTGCTAAGGCGCCTAGTGGACCTCCACCCTGACCGGATCAGATTGGTTCATCATCATTTTCCAATGGATCATACAATAAATCCTCTTGTTACGGAACCATACCATGTCGGCTCAGCAAAACTTGCACTCTTTGCCATCTATGCAACCAGCATCAATCGATTTTGGGAAATGAACGATCTGCTTTTTAAAATAGCGCGGGGGCGCAGCAACATAACGATTGCCGAAATGGCCACGCTCCACGGTTATGACGCCAATAAGATGGCTGCCGATAGTTATACACCCAAGATGGTTGAACAACTTTGGAATGATATACGGACAGGCATACGTTTGGGTATAACCGCCACGCCTGGATTTGTGGTTGATGGAAAGGTTTATATCGGCGAAATCCCTGCTGAGGTGCTGAAGCCCATCATAGAATAGTCAAGAATAGTCAAGAAAAGGATTGGAATGTTTAGACGGAATTAAAAAGCCATTGTAGGGTAATTAGTTATATGATACTTCTGCTATGGACATTTATTATTAAAAGTATTTCGGAATCAGGCTAATGAGGTGGAGATATTAGGACTTGATAGTTGGATCAATGTTGAAGCAAAAGACAGCCTTAATCATACCAGCCTATAATGAAGCGCATACGATTGCCGGCTTGATTTATCAAATCAAACAGCTATATCCGGATTTTACAATTATAGTCATTAATGACGGTTCACAGGATGATACTGCGAAATCCGCCCTTGATGCCGGCGCAGAGGTTTACAGCCATGCTTATAATATGGGTAACGGAGCGGCTGTGAAAAGCGGCATCCGCATAGCCAAGGCGGATATTTTGGTTTTCATGGATGCTGATGGCCAGCACAATCCCTCTGATATCGGGCTGTTGTTGGAACATATGCCGGAATATGATATGGTTGTAGGTGCGCGAACTTTCAAAGGGCAAGCAACCATAGCGCGAGCAATCGGCAACAGGGTTTACAATTGGCTGGCCTCCTATGTGGCAAGTTTTCAAATCAAGGACCTGACATCCGGCTTCAGGGCGGTTAAGGCGCAAGTGGCGAATGACTTCATATATTTGTTGCCTAACACATATTCGTATCCAACAACTCTGACTTTAGGGATTTTAAGAAGTGGTTGGAGTGTGAAATATGTTCCTATCAAAATAAATAAACGGGAAAAGGGTAAGAGCAATATCAGTATAGTAAAGGATGGTATCCGCTTTTTCATGATCATCACTAAAATTTGTACACTGTTCTCTCCATTGCGCGTATTTTTACCAGTGAGTTTTGCCATGTTCTTGATCGGGCTGGTATATTATTTATTCACTTTCATAACCCAAGGCCGGTTTACCAATATGAGCGCTCTCTTATTCACCAACTCTGTTGTCATTTTCATGATGGGATTGGTTTCTGAGCAGATCTGCCAGATGCGTTCGGAAAGGCGCTCGCGCAGTCGCATAGAGAAAGTAACCGGCAATGAATCTTACAGGCATGATAAAGGCGATTCTACTTGAATGGTTAAAGCATTAATCTGTTATTTAAAGATGTGAGGTCAGTAAATAATGCCTAATAATAAAATCAAGATAAATATTGCCGTAATCGGCTCCGGATACTGGGGTAAAAACCTCATCCGCAATTACCACGAACTCGGCGTTCTTAAATTGGTTTGTGATAAGAATGAAACAGCGCTGAATCAATTTAAGTCTCAGTATTCGAGCATCGATATCTGTTTTTCTTTACAGGACGTACTGTTAAGAGAGGATATTCAGGGTGTTGTACTTGCCACACCGGCTGAGACCCATTTCACTTTAGCCAGAGAAGCGCTCCTTGCCGGTAAACATGTCTATGTTGAAAAGCCGTTGGTATTGGATGAAAGTGAGGCAGAAGAACTCATCGGCCTTTCCAAAGAAAAAGGGCGGACCCTGATGGTGGGTCATTTATTGCAGTATCACCCGGTGTTTGTAAAACTCCGGGAACTGACCGCTTCCGGCGAATTGGGACGCATCAACTATATTTATTCCCATCGATTAAATTTGGGGAAAATCCGCCGCGAGGAGAACATCCTGTGGTCATTTGCCCCCCATGACATTTCCATGATACTCACATTGGCCGGTGAGGAGCCGGAGAGTGTTTTAGCCACCGGCGGCAATTATTTGCATCATAAAATTGCCGATGTTACCACCACACATTTGGAATTTCCTTCGGGCTTGCGCGCACATATATTTGTTTCCTGGCTGCATCCTTTCAAAGTGCAGCGCATGGTGGTTGTCGGGGATCGCAAGATGGCGGTTTTTGATGATACTCAGAATTGGCCGGATAAATTGCTGCTATATCCGCATGAAATCAAATGGCGTGATAATGTGCCTGTCCCAGCCAAAGGCGAACCGGAACGGCTTGACATCACACAGGCAGAACCCCTGCGCCTCGAGTGCGAACATTTTTTGGATTGTATTGCAAGCGGCCGCCGACCTGTCACGGATGGGGATGAAGGCCTGCGAGTGCTTAAAATACTGAATGCCAGCCAGCGTTCCCTTGATAATAAGGGCAGTGTCATTTCCCTGTCCGCTGCTAAGCAGTCCAAATCAGATTATTTCGCGCATTCAAGCGCTGTTATAGAGAAGGGATCTAAGATCGGCAGCGGAACAAAGATCTGGCATTTTTCTCATATCTTATCCGATTCAGTCATCGGTGAGAACTGTAACATCGGCCAGAATGTGGTGATCGGGCCATCCGTGAACATCGGACGGGGATGCAAGATACAGAATAATGTCTCCATATATCGAGGTGTAACCTTGGAGGATTATGTGTTTTGTGGGCCTAGTATGGTGTTTACCAATATAATTAATCCCCGCGCAGCGATATATAAAATGGATCAAGTGCGGCCGACACTGGTCCGCCGACATGCCACGTTAGGCGCCAATTGCACAATTGTATGCGGAGTAAGCATTGGAGCTTTTGCTATGATCGGGGCAGGCAGTGTGGTTACAAAGAATGTATCGGACTTTGCCTTGGTAAGCGGAGTCCCCGCCCGACAGCATGGCTGGGTGAGCAAGGCAGGTAACAGATTATTTTTCAATGAGTCCAATGAAGCGCTTGACCCGGAAGATGGTTCAAAGTATCGGCTTGAAAACAATCAGGTATCAATACTTTGAAGAGCCATATTTTTAGCAGAATGTGACGTCCTTTTTTCAAAACCGGGCAAGAATATATGGCCCTGATGGATCAACGACTTTTCTAAACGATAATGAAACAGCAAATCCTTCAGCTTGGAAAAGATTCTTTGATATATGGCGTCGGATCTATGGTTAGCCGTTTGATGGGATTTCTATTGCTGCCTGTTTTTACCGCCTACTTGACCCCAACTGATTATGGAATTTTATCGTTGCTTTCCTTTTTAGGCCAGTTGGTTCAGCCTTTATTCGGGCTTGGATTAGGTGCAGGTATGGGGCCTTGTTATTTCGATGGAGAGAATGAACAGCGCAAAGCAACGTCGGTTTGGGTTGCATTTATTTTGCTATCAATAAGCAACGCTGTATTAATTTTTTGTGCATGTGTATTTTCTCGATCGCTAAGTTTGCTTGTCTTTCAGACAGATGATTATGCCATGTTGGTTAAGCTCTCCTTAAGCGCAATCGCCATAAATAATCTCGCAAATCCTTTTATGTACAGATTACAATTCGAAAAAAGAGCCAAGCCGTTTGTATTTTTAACATTATCATCAACACTGGTAACAATTGCGTTATGCGTAATTATGGTTATTTTTTTGAGTAAAGGTGTGGAAGGCATGGTGTATGGTCAATTGGGGGGGTATGCTGCCGGAACGCTTTTTTTTATTCTTTACACGCAGCGTTGGACCAGTTTCTACTTTCAGATTCAAGTAGCAAAAGAGTTGTTGCGTCTCAGCCTGCCATTAATTCCATCTTTTGCATTTTTATTTATCATCACCCATAGTAATAAATATATTCTTCAAATGTTTGAAGGGTTGGATGCCGTAGGTATCTACTCAATCGGTTTTAATTTTGGAATGGCGATCAGTGTGCTGATCGGAGCGTTTCAGTCGGCTTGGTATCCTTATTTTATGTCGTTTATGGGGCGGCAGGAAGAGGCCAAAGTCTTGTTTGGAAGAATATTCACTTATTATTTATTCGGCATAGGTGGCATTACCCTTTTCATTTTTGTAATCGCTAGGCCCGTTGTACACTTGATGACTCAACCAGCTTTTTATGAGGCATATAAAGTCGTTGGTATGATTTCAAGTTCACAATTTTTTTTGGGTATGTTCCTGCTGCTGTTGCCGGGCATGTATTTTGTTAAGGAAGTTAAATATGTAAGCGTATTACAATGCGCAACGGCAGTTATTCTTATTGTAACGAGCTTTCTACTTATACCTCCGCTAAGCTATTTGGGGGCAGCTTTATCACAATCCTTAAGTCTGCTATGCTTGGTGGGGCTTACCGCTTTATGGAACAAGCAAAGAGAAAAATTATATATCCATATTCAATATGAATTTAAAAGAATTTTGTTGTTTGCTGTTTTTTTTATAGTATTTTCAGGTTTAATGTTTTTTCCATATGATTTTATTTGGTGGCAGCAAATTCTCATTATTTCGGCGGCAGGTATAGTAATTATACTAACAATTTTCAATTTACTTCATGATACTGAAAAAAAGTTAATTCTCGGGATGCTTGAGAAAACGAATGCATAATCGTAAAATGGTTTGTAAGAATGAAAACAGTCTATAGTGCCGAGCCCATCTCAATTATTGACGGCATTCCCATTTACTCATTATCGGATAGATACATTGAGAACTATGAAAAAATTTCTTCCGATCATTTGCGTGTATATGAAAGGGAAAGGAGAAATCCTTTTATTGACGAAGTACACTGGATTGAATGCGAAGAATCCACTGCAGAATTGGTAAGAAAATACTCCAAAGATGATGACATGATTTTAGATGTCGGAGTAGGAATGGGGCGTCTATTAAGTAGGTATCCGAATTTAAAACGGTATGGCATGGATATCAGTTTGGGTTATTTAAAACACGCCAAGGCCATCGGTATTGATGTCTGCTACTCAAAAATAGAAGACATGCCATATTTCAATGATCTTTTCGATATGGTCACTTGCACTGATGTATTGGAGCATGTTTTTGATTTATATTTGTGTTTTTCGAAAATTATTTCGATTATCAAGCCCGGCGGAATATTGATAATTCGCGTACCATATCGAGAGGCATTGGATGTATATTTAAATCAGAATTGCCCTTATGAATTTATCCATTTGAGAAATTTTGATGAATTCGGCCTGATGCTGTTTATTGAAAAAATATTTTCTTTAATTATTATAGAATATTCATTTATTGGATATCGGTCTGGAAAAATTCGGTTTGGAGCTTCGATTCCTAAGTTCAGCAGTGCAATCAGAAAGACCTTAAATTATATTGAGCAAAAAAACGTTGTTTTCCGGGGTATTATTTCTATTATGAGAAAAAAGATATTTTTCCCGGTTGAAATGAATATGGTCGTAAAAAAACCCATAAAATATTAATAAATAAAAAATGCGAATAATATATGTGTGGGATAGCAGGCATTTATCATCTAGTTAAACAACCGAAACTATGCCTTGGATTTCAGCTTCAGGTTATGAACCGTCTGATGATTCACCGTGGCCCGGATGGCAATGGCATTTGGGTTCATCCTTTACAACAGGTTGGGATGGCGCACCGGCGGCTAAGTATAATCGACCTTTCTGAAAATGCATCGCAGCCGATGACGGATAGAAATGGGAATTGGATTGTTTTTAATGGAGAGATTTATAATTATAAGGAATTACGCAAGGAGATCGGTGAAGAAAATTTTATTACGCATTCCGATACCGAGGTAATATTATTTGCCTATCGTAAATGGGGTGTCGATTGTGTTAAGCATTTACGAGGAATGTTTGCTTTTGCTTTATGGGATGAAGCGAATCAATTTCTGTTTTGCGGTCGTGACCGCTTCGGGATTAAACCTTTCTATTACACAATAGTCGGCGACACATACTATTTTGCATCCGAAACCAAAGCCTTATTGCCATTTCTTCCTGAGATTTCTACCAATATGAAAGCCTTGGCTGAATATCTTACATTTCAATTTACGATCGGTGAGAGTACGCTGTTTGAGAACATAAAACAATTACTGCCCGGCCATATTTTATTGGTAAAAAATGGAAATGTTCATATAAGCCGATATTGGGATGTGCATTACGACATTGATTTCGATCATACGCCCGGCTACTTCAGCCGCCGGCTGCGAGAATTGGTGGAGGATTCGATTTGTTTTCATCTTAGAAGTGATGTGCCGGTAGGCAGTTATGTTTCCGGCGGGATTGATTCTAGCTTAATGTATATTTTGTCGCAGAAGCACAATCCCGATAATCATCAGGCTTTTCATGGGCGCTTTACAGAATATCCAGGTTATGATGAAAGCGGTTATGCCCAATCGATTGTATCACGTTGCGGTGGCGCACTACAACTTATTGATATTAAAGCAGAAGATTTTCGATCCTATATCCATGATGTAATGTATTATTTGGATTATCCGGTGGCCGGCCCCGGCTCGTTTCCACAATATATGGTTTCCAAGTTGGCATCCGAGCATCGAAAAGTATTATTAGGAGGGCAGGGCGGTGATGAAATTTTTGGAGGCTATGCTCGCTATGTGCTTGCCTATTTTGAGCAATGTATTCATGCGGCAATAAATGGTACATATAAGAATGGTAACTATGTTGTAACAATTGAATCCATAGTGCCCAATCTTGGTCTTTTGCAGGAATACAAACCTCTGATGAAGGAATTCTGGCGCGAGGGATTATTTGATACTTTGGATAGACGCTATTTTCGATTGGTGGATCGCTCCTCTGACATTCAAGACGAAATTGAATGGGAGGCATTGGATAGAAATCGTGTTTTTGAAGACTTTCTAATCATTTTTAACAGTACCTCCAATGTACGGAAAGAAGCTTATTTCGATAAGATGACTCACTTTGATTTCAAGTGCTTTTTACCGGCCCTATTGCAAGTGGAGGACCGCATGAGCATGGCCCATGGAATAGAAAGTCGTGTTCCTTTGCTTGATCATCCGCTTGTCGAGTTTGCGGCAACCATTCCTGCTGATGTCAAATTCAAGGACGGCAATATGAAACATCTATTAAAGACCGTGTACTCCGGGGATTTGCCTTCTGAAATTCTTCAAAGAAGGGATAAAATGGGTTTCCCAGTCCCTTTAAAGGAATGGTTCAGCAACGAATTGCGCGAGTTTGTGATGGATATTTTCAGTGGTATGAAGACCAACCCGCGTCCATTTATCAATGCCAGAGCGGTTTTGCGCAATTTTGGAAAAGAAGCTCGCTTTTCAAGAAAAGTGTGGGGTCTATTAAGTCTTGAATTATGGCATCAAACATTTCATGATCGGGCAAATGATTTTCGATCCATGTTGAATAATTCCGGGGTTAATGATTAGGAGGACGTGATGAAGGCTTTTGTTACCGGTGGATGCGGTCAGATCGGTTCCCATGTGATTGAAATGCTTTTAGAGCGTGGAGATGAAGTGCTGACTATTGATAATCTGGCAACCGGACGGCGTGAACATCTTGAGGACCATAACAACTTGCGTGTGGTTATTGGGACTGTTGTCGATAAAAAGCTAATTGATGAACTGGTCTCTGATTTCCGTCCGGATGTGCTCATTCATACGGCAGCATCATACAAAGATCCTGAAGATTGGTACAATGACACAATGACCAATTGTGTGGGCGGCGCCAATGTCATTACCGCAGCTAAAGCTTTTGGCGTCGGACGCTTTATTTATTTCCAGACATCATTATGCTATGGATTAAAACCACTACATCAACCCATTCGATTGGATCATCCCAAACTACCTGCCACCAGCAGTTACGCGATTTCCAAGACAACCAACGAGGATTACCTTCAGATTTCCGGACTTGATCATGTTATTTTTCGTTTGGCCAATGTGGTGGGCCCACGCAATGTGGCTGGTCCGCTTCCGATTTTCTATCAGAGGTTGCGTGATCATAAACCTTGCTTTATAACTAGATCAAGACGGGACTTTGTGTTTGTCAAGGATCTTGCCCATATTGTTCTGAAAGCTTGCGATGGCATGGGTTATGGTGCATATCACTTTTCCTCTGGAAAAGATATCGCCATAAAAGATCTCTATGACGCAGTCGTAAAAGCAATGAAACTTGAAGAATATCCAGAACCGGAAATTCGGGATATAGGGCCGGATGATACTTTTTCAATATTGCTCGACCCTTCACGAACCTTTGCGGATTTCGGTGAAATAAAGTTTACATCGATTGAGGAAACCGTATCTTCGGCGATCGCTTATTATGAGAAGCATGGTACCATGGGCGAATATACCCATTTGCGCTTTGAAAAAAAGAAGTAGGGAACAAGATGCGTATAGTAATCACAGGCGGCGCTGGATGCCTCGGATCCAACCTGATTGACCATTACCTCCCTCATGACCATGAAATCTGTATCATCGATAACTTTGTCACAGGGAAAAAGGAATTTCTGCCGAACAATCCACGTTTATCCATTATTGAAGCCTCAATAATCAATAAGGAATTAGTAGAAGAAATTTTTTCAGGATTCAGGCCGACGCATGTGATTCATGCTGCGGCTTCTTATAAAGATCCCTTGGATTGGATCCAGGATATTGAAACCAATTTATTGGGTACTATTAATGTGGCCAATGCCGCTATGAGAAATGGTGTATATCGCTTTATCAACTTGCAGACAGCACTTTGCTATGGACGCACAAAACAATGCCCTATCCCAATTGATCATCCCCTTGCGCCTTTTACGAGTTACGGGATTTCCAAGACCGCCGGTGAGCAGTATTTATTAATGTCCGGATTACCCGTAATATCACTTCGTCTCGCCAACATTTGCGGACCACGTTTGGCAATCGGGCCGATTCCAATTTATTATAAACGTTTAAAAGAAGGGTTGAATTGTTATTGCAGCGATACGGTCCGTGATTTTATGGATATATCCGATTTTTTTTCACTAATGGATCTTGCACTCTCACCTCACGCATCTACAGGTGTATTCAATGTTTCCACGGGGAAAGGCCATTCCATTTTAGAAGTATTTCAAACTGTAGCTGAATATTTGAGTTTGACCCGACCGGAAGTTCCAATTGTACCTCCCAGTGATGATGATGTTCCAGTTGTAGTACTTGATCCTAGCAAGACCGAAGAAGTCTTTAGTTGGCACGCCAGCGTGGATTTTAAAGAGACTATTCAGCGTCAATTGGCATGGTATGACGATCATGGAGTGAATGATATTTATAGCCATCTTTTAAGTGTAAAAAAGCCTTAAGCAGAAAAACGATATGAATGATCTAACTTTTTTCAACAGTAAAATTTTACTTGTCGGTGGAGCCGGTTTTATTGGAAGCAATTTGGTAGTAAAATTATTGGACCATAAACCTTTGCAAATTATTGTCATTGATAATCTGCTGTCTTCCGATATCAGTAATATACCCGATGATCAAAGAGTTGATTTCCTTTTTGGTTCAATAACGGATGAGGCCATTTTAAGCAAACTACCCCAGGATCTAGATTTCATTTTTCATCTGGCTTGTTTTCATGGCAATCAATCATCAATTGCCGATCCCTTGGCAGATCATAAAAATAACGCTTTTACCAGTCTTAAACTTTTTAATGCGGTAAAAAATTTCAAGAAGATAAAAAAGGTAGTATATGCAGCGGCGGGTTGTGCAGTAGCAGAGAAGACTTTCGGCGAAGCCTTGCCAACGACTGAAGATGCAGCGGTATCTTTATTTCATGATAGCCCTTATTCAATATCTAAGCTGATCGGTGAGCTTTACGGCAATTTCTTTTTTGAGAGACATGGATTGCCTGTGGTAAGAGCACGATTTCAAAATGTTTATGGACCTCGCGAAATTCTGGGTGCAGGGCGATGGAGAGGCACCATCCATACTGTTTGGCGAAATGTCACACCTACATTCATATGGCTTGCATTGCTCCAAGAAGCTCTGCCGTTGGATAATGGAGGTATCGCTAGTCGTGATTTTATTTTTGTTGAAGATATCGTTGCAGGTTTAATTGCCTGCGCTTTAAAGGGAGAGCCAGGCGAAGTCTATAACTTGGCATCTGGAGTTGAGACGACGATAATCGATTTGGCCTACATGATAAATCATTTGACCAATAATCCCACGCCGGCCGATCTGCGCCCCGCACGCGAGTGGGATCGTTCGGGCAAGCGTTTCGGATACACGGAAAAAGCTCAAATAAAATTGGGTTTTAAGGCAATTGTTCCTTTGGCGGAAGGGCTTCGTAAAACCATTGACTGGACCCAGGCAAACCAGCAAACAATTCGTCGTTGCATGCAACAACACGATTATTTTATGCAGAAATCTTTATCAAATCGGCCTTCATCAAAGTAATTACCAATAGAGCAAATGAATATTCTTATTCTTCATCAGATGGGCGATCCAGGTTTTCATCGAAAAGCTGTTTATGATCTGGAATTTTGCCTTCCTCATTATGCTCCTGAGCATAATTATATTGTTCATGATGGGCTGATTCCTTTACCTGATTTTGTTAGGGATATAGAATTTGATGGAATCATTTTAGGAACAACGTTTTTAGGTAATCGGTATTCACTAAAACGTTTAAAAAAGGTATTAAAGCATTATGATTTCGTGCGACAATCATCGGCCATAAAAATAGCACTCCCTCAAGATGACTACGACTGCTGCTTCATTTTAGATAAATGGATGGTCGATTGGAATGTGGATATTCTATATCCTGTCTGTTCGGAAAATTGGGATATTCTTTATCCATTATTTTCTAAAAAAGGAATATTAAAGCTGGGTTATACCGGTTTCATTAGTGAAGAGATGATAAATCGCTGGTGTTATCCGAAATCCATTGAACAACGCAAAATTGATGTGAGTTACAGGGTCAGCAATTGGGGGCGCAATTTCGGATTCATTGGCAATATTAAAACGGTCATAGGAGATCTTTTTTTTGATAAGGTTAAGGATTTAGGTTTTCATCTAGATTTATCGTCTCATGCCAAAGATATGATCCCTGGACATGCTTGGCATGATTTTTTAGAGGATTCCCGTTTTGTGTTAGGGGCAAATTCAGGAAGTAGTTTGTTGGATCCGAAAGGAGAAATAAAGAAAAAAGTCAATCGATATTTAACAGAAAATCCAAATGCATCGTTTGCAGAAACCGAAGCGGCTTGTTACCCTGGGGAAGATGGTCGCTTTGTATTTACCGCCTTGTCTCCAAGAAATATTGAATCGGCAATTATAAAATCCGTTCAAATACTTACGCCTGGCCGATACAGTGATATTTTGCAGCCGCACAAACATTACTTGCCTCTTGAACCTGATCTATCGAACATTAATGATATTATCAAATTTATTCGTGATCTGGAATCCGCAAAGGCTATAGCAAATGCATGCAAAGAGGCAATTCTTTCGGTTGATGCGCTTCGTTTTACGCATCATGTATCGGAGCTGATCAAAGAAATTGAAAATGGTATCAGTCGAAAAAAGCATTCAGCTAAGGATATGAACAACCAAAAAGCCTTATTCCAAAAGCATGAAAAATATATTGAAGTTATTGCCAAACCGTGGTGGATCTTGCAGCGGTTATTGGCTAATATAAATAAAACCATTGTTTTGTTAGGAATAAAAAAATAACTGATGTACATGTGTGCGAATAGATCGACTCAACGGAAGAATAAACAATGTATTTGGGGTATCTTTTGATATGTGCGGCATAGCTGCCGGATGGTGGAGAAATGAACCTTCACGGTTGGAAGATCGATTATCTTTGGTTCTTTGCACCCTATCGCATCGTGGACCTGATGATAATGGGCTTGAAATACATCGCCGCCAAGAAGGCACGGTGGCGCTTGGACACACCCGCTTGTCAATCATTGACTTATCATCTGGCGGGCATCAACCCATGCATTCACAGGGTGGACGCTATTCCATTGTTTTCAACGGTGAAATTTACAATTATCAAGAGCTGCGGCAAGAGTTGAAAGAACTTGGGCAAAATTTTTTATCGGAATCAGATACGGAGGTTTTGCTAGCTGCATGGCATACATGGGGGGTGACTTGTCTAAAGCGATTGGTTGGTATGTTCGCTTTTGTCATTTATGATCGGCAAGCGAATACTCTGACCGCAGTTCGTGATGCTTTTGGCATCAAACCGCTTTTTTACACCATCAACAAAGAGCAATTTCTTTTTGCATCCGAGATTCAAGCTCTGCAAAAACTGATCAATAGGAAATTACAACTGGATTGGCAGCGAAGCTACGATTATTTAATGTTTGGTGATTATGATAGCTGTGAGCAAACCTTTTTTCAGGATATACGGCATTTGTTACCGGGACATTTCTTACGGTTCAACATTGCCAGCCGTGAATTTTCAACGCCGCAGGCTTGGTGGCAACCGAACATTGAGCAGAGGTCTTTTCAAAATTTCCCAGATGCAGCCGATGAACTGCGCCAGCTTTTTTTAAACAGTATCCGATTGCACCTGCGCAGTGACGTGCCGTTGGGCGCAGCATTATCGGGTGGTATTGATTCATCAGCGGTAGTCTGTGCCATTCGTCACTTGGAACCTGACTTGCCTGTTCATACATTCAGTTATGTAGCCCGTAACAGCAGGGTGAGCGAAGAGCATTGGGTGGACAAGATCAATTCCCATGTTGGAGCCAAGGCCCATAAAGTATTTGTCTCCCCAGCGGAAATTGCAGCAGATTTGGACGATATCATCCAAATTCAGGGTGAGCCCTTTGGTGATACGAGCATTTATGCCCAATACCGGGTATTGCGCCTTGCGCGCGAAAGCGGCATGATTGTAACTCTGGATGGACAGGGGGCGGATGAAATGTTGGCTGGTTACCATGGATACCCGGCATATCGCATGCGAAGTTTGTTAGAACAAGGCAGGATTCCGGAACTTATCAAATTTGTCCACAACTGGAAGAAATGGCCGGGTCGAACCGGGCAGTATCCATGGAAAGTACTAGTAGGTCAGCTTTTGCCAGACCATTTGTTTGAAAACATATCACGGCTCATAGGAATCAATCGAATGCCAGCCTGGCTTGACGGCAATATACTGAAAGAGGCCGGAATCGCAACGGGTCTAAAAAAAAATATTACGAATAAAATAGGAGCAGGTCGGCGAGTTATTGAAGTATTGGCCAAATCTCTTACAATTAAGGGATTGCCCAGTATGTTGAGACACCTCGACCGCAATGCAATGCGTTTTTCCATAGAAAGCAGGGTGCCGTTTCTAACCATCCCCATGGCTGAGTTTTTGCTCGCCTTACCCGAAGAATATCTTATTTCACATCAAGGGGAAACAAAATCAATTTTTAGAAAAGCCATGAGGGGGATTGTGCCTGATGAAATATTGCGTAGAAAAGATAAGATCGGGTTTGCAACTCCTGAAAAGAGCTGGCTTCGTTTTTTATCTGATACAATAATGAGTTCCTTACGTGTAACGAACAGCGTACCTTTTTTAAAAATGGATGTCCTATTATATGAGTATAAAAAAACGATCACCGGTCATAAATATTTTACAACCGAGGCATGGCGTTGGATAAACTTTTGTCGATGGTTTCAGGTATATCAGGAGCAGATCAAGGTGAATGGAACCTGATTTGTTCCTTCCGGTGTGGTTAACTTCCTAGTAATTTGGACTCATGGTATTAGAAGTCCGAATTACTGATGCATTGAAGAAGGACGATAATATATTATGAATTCATTGAAATCTGTTCTTCTGATAGATCCACCTGCAAGAGAACCTAGTCAACTCAATACAGGGCTTGCATGGTTGGCTGCTAATATTCTTGATGTTACAAAGACCGTAAAGGTCCTGGGGCTGGCGAATATTGTCTGTACGCTTGAAAGAGGGGAGCAGTTAGTCCGGAAGCATGTGGAAATCATGAATCCCGATATTGTCGGTTTTAATATCCACTGCACGACTTATCAAACAGCACTCCAAATGATTAGAAGCCTCCGAAATTATTTCAAAGGTATTATTGTGATCGGTGGCCCGCATACGGTCTATGCAAATCTTTCAATAATGGATGATTCTCCGGAAACTGATTTAGTGGTTTTAGGTGAAGCCGAATATTCCATGGCACAAATTTGTCAGCGCCCAACTGGACAATATTTTGATATCCCCGGTGTGATTTTTCGTCATAACTCCCAGATAATTCATAATCCCATCAATCCTAGGCGGTTTGACTTTAAGGGGCTAAAACATCCGGATTTTCGACAATTCGGTATTAAGAAAATACATCTTCCATATCCTATTTCCACAAGTCGAGGCTGCCCTTTTCATTGTTGTTTTTGTAATCCATTTATGGGTGGAAAATGGCGACCACGCCCGTTAGAAGAAGTTTTTGACGAGTTGGAATTCGCTATAAATACTTTTGAAATTAAAAGTTTTAGATTGGTTGAACCTGTTTTTAATTTGCGGGCAGAAAGAGTAATTGAATTTTGCTCAGACCTCAGGAAAAGAAAAATAAATTTGCCATGGGAGAGTGGAAGCGGTTTGCGCGCGGACTTTATCACGAAAGAAGTAGTTGAAGCAATGAAGACCGCGGGCTGTACGCATATTAAAATTGGCATTGAAAGTCTCGTGCCAGAGATATTTAAGCATATCAATAAAGGTGAATCGATAGATGATATAAAAAGGGCAATCCAGATAATTAAAAAAGCCAGTATGCCGGTTTGGGGTTCTTTTATAATAGGTCTTCCCCATGATACTTACCAGACAGCAATGGAAAATTATCGCCTGTCCAAAGAGCTTGGTATTGATTTCTCTGAGTGGTCCCTTCTCTTCCCATATCCCGGAACAGCCGCCTATGAATGGATGGAAAAGCATGGGACTATTTACCATACCATCGAGACGGCTCACCAAAGCGCCCTGGATTCAGCGAACCAGGAATTGGTAAATGTTGCCTGTGATACTCCTGAATTTCCTAAGGAAGAAAGAATTAAAGCCTATTTTGAAATTAATTGGAAATCAGGGAATTATATTTATTCAGCTTCTGCAAAAGACTGGAAAAAAGCTTTCTCCATAATGCAGGGTATTTTTCAATATGATCCATTTAGACTTATTTTCCACATGATGAGGTTGATCAAACTTTTAAAACGCAGAAAGCGTCGTATGAGTCAGCAAGGAGAATATTATGAGTACAATGAAAATGCCTATTAAACCATTATAAAAAGGATATGAATGAAAATAGTTACAGTTGTGGGTGCCCGACCGCAATTCATTAAAGCCGCCCCGGTCAGCAAAGCCTTGAATAGTGCCGGCCATACTGAATATTTGGTGCATACTGGTCAACATTACGATTATGGTATGTCTCAAATTTTTTTTGACGAGTTGGCCATCCCTCAACCGGATATCAATCTGTGTGTGGGATCGAGCAATCATGGCCGGCAGACAGGACAAATGCTGATCCGTTTGGAGGAAGTAATTCTTGAACAGCAGCCGGATTGGGTGCTGGTTTACGGTGATACCAACTCGACCTTAGCCGGAGCACTTGCGGCTGCCAAGCTGAATGTACCATTGGCCCATGTTGAAGCTGGTTTACGTTCTTTTAACCGGATAATGCCGGAGGAACACAATCGCGTTTTAACTGATCATTGTGCGGATCTGTTATTTTGTCCGACAGAGACGGCCGTGCAAAATTTAGCAAAAGAAGGGATCAAAAAAGGAGTATATCGCGTTGGGGATTGCATGTATGATGCTGTCCTTGATTTTGCAAAACGTGCCGGGCAACAATCGAAGATTTTGGAGACATTGGCTATAGAACCCAAAAAATATTTGCTTGCAACACTGCATCGCCCCTATAATACGGATAATAAAGAGATCCTCAGTAGCATATTGTCCGCGTTTGCTGATCTGAAAGAGACAATCGTTTTTCCGGTTCATCCGCGCACCCGAAAAAAAATTACTGCTTTCGGTATTTCGCATCTCATTGAGAACGGATCAGTTCAAATGATCGATCCGATCGGCTATTTTGATATGCTGGTCTTGGAAAAAAACGCTCAAATGATTTTAACTGATTCTGGCGGAATCCAGAAAGAAGCTTATTTTTTTGCTGTGCCATGTGTGACTTTAAGATCGGAAACAGAATGGCTGGAGACAGTGCAGACTGGCTGGAATGTATTAACAGGAGCCGATCATGATAAAATCGTCTCTACTGTGAAATCATTTGTGAGGCCACACGAGCATTCCCCATTGTACGGTGATGGAAATACAGCTATTCATATTCGAGATATCCTGACCGATTCTGCTTGAGCTATGTGAATTGTGTGACATAATCGTTTTTGGTTTGATTTA
Organism: Desulfosudis oleivorans; assembly: GCA_020723325.1. GTDB lineage: Bacteria > Desulfobacterota > Desulfobacteria > Desulfobacterales > SURF-7 > DYJD01. The sequence continues at coordinate 316,316 of DYJD01000003.1, forward strand.
CCAGGACAATTGAGAAATGAAAAAATTATTGTTGATCACATATATGTTTCCACCCATTGCCGGTGGAGGCATCCAAAGAACGCTAAAATTTATCAAGTATTTACCGCATTACAACCTTGCACCTGTTGTTTTTTGTCCCCAAAAAGCCTTTTGGAAGGCAATGGACTATATGAATTTAGAACTTCCATATGTTAAAGAAACGAAAGTATATCGATACGGCATCAATAGATTAAAAAAATATTTTGATTTACGCTATAATAAAAATTTTTCAAAACATCCATACTTTTACTTGCTGGGAATCAAATATTTATGGTTTATGGACTTTTTCAGCAGTTGGTACTTTGAATGCCGTGATAATGCTTTGAAAATTGCTGAGAAAGAAAATGTTGACTATATCTTGACAAGCTCTCCACCACACAGCGTTCATTTATTCGGCAATTATCTTAAAGAAAAGCTTCGTATTCCCTGGCTAATGGATCTTAGAGATGCCATGTTTAATGAGCCCAATATTGATTTCTCAAGGATGAGTGGATGGATACAGGCACATATAGAAGGATATTATGAAAAGAAATTCTATCGAAATGCCGACGCAATTATATCTGTTTCACAGCCGATATTAGATTCTATTTGCAATAGGCATCCCCTATTAGATTGTGAAAGAAAAACTAATTTAGTAATGAATGGTTTTGATGACGAGGATTTTATTGAAATTGAGAATAGAAATAAAAGAGATAAATTAATAATAACTTATACCGGCTCTTTTTTAGGCAGAAGGACGCCAGAACATTTCCTTAAAGCGTTAACGAAACTTAGCATTAGTAAGGAAATCGATGCACGGGACATTTTAATTCGGTTCATAGGCCATTTTGAGAGCAATGTGCTGTCAATTATTAATAATTATATAAATTTATTAGATATTGATGTTATTGGTTATCAGCCATATGATAAGGCTCTCGCATACCAGACTGACTCGGATATGCTTTTGTTGATTAATAGTGTAGAAAAAGAACAAAGAGGAAATCAAATTTTAACAGGTAAGGTTTTCGAATATCTTGGAGCACAGAGACCAATTTTTGCACTGACACCGGATGGCCCGTTAAAAGAGATTATTACCAAAGGACGATTTGGATCAGTTGTCTCGCCTACTGATATAAATTCGATTGCTGATAAGTTCAAAGAGCAATATCTAAATTGGAAAACGAGAGGAGCTTTGTGTTTTAAACCGGATATCAGCTATAGAGATACATTTACTCGAAAAAAATTAGCTGAAAAGCTTGCGTCTATAATCCTTAGCTTTTAATTGATTGAAGGCATGACCTTTTTCAGAATATGTTCAAGCCTACTGGCAAGGTCATCCCAGGTTGTGGGGGGATCGTATCCCGTCTTCCGATCCTTTAAGCGGTATTCTATTCTATCTGCCAGTTGAGCAACGTTGTCGGGTTCATACAACCACTCGGGGTGATCTTTTAGCAGGTCTTTCAAGCTTCCTGCTGCTGCTACAAGAAGGGGAATATTGCAGGCCATGAATTCTCTGGTTTTCTGTGGAAAACAATAACGGCCGAAGGCATCGTTCGGATAGCAAATTACTCCAATGTCGAGAGCATTCAAGAATATTGGCACTGCTTCATAGGGTAGTACACCGCAGTCATGAATATTAGGATTGGCTGGGAATACGGCGTCACGGGGGCCGGCCAAGGCGAGATGAAGGCCTGGATATCGATGCTGTAGTTTTGTAAACGCTTCGATTAATACAAAGATATTTCTATTCTTATAAAGTGCGCCGCAAGCACCTATAATAGTCGCATTTGCAGGTAGTCCCAGTTGTTCTCGACAGTGAAGACGGTCCATCGGCCGGAACAGATCGGAACGTACTCCAAACTCAATCGGGTAAATATGGGACTGCTTTGGGAAGTTCGCAGACAGATATTCAGCAAAGGCAGTGCTTAGGCAAGTGATGGCATTGCAACGCCGAATCGCCCAGTGATACAATTGGCGAAAAAGCGGTAGCCGGCCGATCAAGAATTCCCCAAAATTGTCATATATATCGAATACCACCGGTCGACGATAGTGGCGTCCTAAAAAGCAGCCGATTACGCCATAGAATGAGTCTGAGCAAGCCCAGATTACATCTGCTTGTACTGATAGGCGTCGAGCTTCCATGATAAATTGAAGCAGCCCGAAAAGCTTTATCGGGCCGGAGTTGATGCTTTTCCAGCGCACCGGCCCGTCTAAGATCCAGCCTTCGGTCCGGGGACGGTAGCTGAGACAAATTCCGGTGACGTTGTGGCCCCGTTGGGCCAAGGATAGGGGGATCTCGCGAAAGCGTCCAAAGCGATCGTCAAGCAGGTCCTTATTCATGTATTGGCGTTTGGTGAGAATAAGTATTTTCATAGGTCTGAGGTTCGGATGTGCTGATGCCAATTCCATGCGGTTTGAATGATCTCTTTCAGTGTTGTGAATCGCGCTTGCCAACCAAGCATGCGCTGAGCCTTGGCATTATCAGCCACCAGCACCGGCGGATCACCATATCGCCGGGCACAAGGAATATAAGGTATCTTGCGGCCGGTAACGGCACTTGCGGTGTTGATGATATGCATGATCGAATATCCCTTTCCAGTTCCGATGTTTATACAGTCGCTTGGTTCACCGGCTCGTAACCGTTCAAGTGCCAGCACATGAGCGGCGGCAAGATCCGTCACGTGTATGTAGTCCCGAACGCAAGTGCCGTCTTCGGTAGGATAGTTGGTACCGAACACGCTGATTGCCTCTGATTTCCCTTGGGCCACATCCAGAATGCGTGGAATGAGATGTGTTTCCGGATTATGATTTTCTCCTAGTTCACCTTCCGGGTCGGCGCCTGCAGCATTAAAATATCTTAAACTAGTGTAGCGCATGGGAGTGGCCCGGGCGCAATCTTCTAAAATGGTCTCAACCATTACTTTAGTCCGACCGTATGGATTGATGGGCCTCAAAGGAAGGGCCTCAGTAATCGGCAGGATGTCCGGTATGCCGTATGTGGCACAAGACGAAGAGAATATAAAGATGCCAATATTGTTCTCCGCCGAAAATCGCAGCAAATCCATCGTTTTTTGAACATTGTTAACGTAGTATTTTAGTGGGACGGCAACGGATTCGCCGACATATGCATAGGCTGCAAAATGCATAATAGCCTCTATCTCGAACTCAGCAAAAATTCGTCTCAATACAGCTTCGTCGGCCACGTCGCCTTCAAAAAACGGCCCCCATCTGACCGCTTCCCTGTGACCATGAACTAGATTGTCCAGGGTTATTGGGGTATGCCCCACTTTTGATAATTCTTTGCAACAGTGTGATCCGATATATCCGGCGCCACCGGTGACTAGTATATTCATGTAGCTAACCTTTTCAGAATTTACTAGTCAGTTTTACGGAAATTTTTTCCGTTTTGGGAACATCCCAATTAAAGGAAATCGTTTCTACGCAATTTTTCTTAGCCATAAACTTTTCCCTGAATCTTTAAAATATCCAGGCATATTATCAATTATAAATTTTTTTTGGCGGCTCTCTAAAAAAGAGGAAAAAAATATAATCTCGAAAGAACTGTTGTATTGGAGAAATGCTCTGGTGAAATATATTTCATTGTATGCACGTCCTTCTTTTATCATGCTCTTGGGGTATTCCCATGGATACCAGATATCGTGAATATGGATGATGACACCCTTTTTTAAGGATGGCAGTACTGAAAAAAAAAGCGTTGAAAGGTCACTGCCTATTTTTACTACATGAGAAGTATCAATAAACAGAATATCGTTGGCTTCTAATATTGTATATGTTTCTAAATTAATTCGTTGTACTTCTTTCCGCAACAGCTTATATTCTCCCACGGGGTTACGATTAATTACATCCATTATGGTTTTAGAGTATGGATCAATGAAAGTAAACTGTGTGTTTAATAACAGTTCTGCTGCGGTGTCTAACATGAGAGCTGATGAATAGCCGGATCCAACCTCAATTATTTGATTAGGTTTAAAATGCCTTAACATGCAATATAAAATAAATGCATCATTAAAGCCATACAAGGTATTGTTGTAATGATATAATTTTCCATTTGTTAGGTTCATGGAAGGTGAAAAGTCTTTGTAATAATCGGCAAATACTTGTAATAGCAACTGCTGGTTCCCCTCGTTAAGTTGAATTCCGTCATTGCCGATGGAAAGCACCCCATAAATATTATTGTTGTTTTTTTCCACCTGTTTAATACTTGGAATAGTTGAGCCGTGGTATCCAGGGTAATACCTATAGAATAACGCACTTCTTTCCGCTATTGCGTAATACATGAATCGCAAGAAATAAAATGGTATGAGCAAAAAAACGCATAGCAATCTATTATTCTTAATGGCAGAAAAAACCGTTTTTAATACATAGTCCATACTTTTTCCCCAGAATTGAGCAAATTTGATAGTGCTCTATAAGATTCAATCCTGTCAGTTTAGATAAAATAATCGTTGGAGATTTCTATTATTTATTATCGGATTGATTTGCCGATAGAAACCAATGAACGAATATGACCCAAATAAGATCGGCCGACCACGTTCCAATCAAATCGCTGTAAAACATGATTTCTGCCTGCTCCGCTCAACTTTATCGCCATTTCCTTGTTCTCTAGAATCATTAGAATCTTTTCAGCCAAGTCAACCGAATTTCCTGGTTCGGCCAACAATCCGGTTTTATTGTGTTCAATCAAATCTCTGATTGCCGGCAGATCCGATGCGACAATCGGGCAACCACATCCCATGGCTTCTACGGCTGACAGCCCCAATCCCTCCTGATCACCATTTGAAGCAACTATCGAAGGCATTACCGAAATTGCGGCTTTTTGTAACATTGGTGGAATATGATCATTGGGTAGACCGCCATGGAAAACAGTATTTGGGATGAGTCCAAGATATTCAACTTCTTTCTGTAATATGGGTTTCAGCGGGCCATCGCCGACGATATTTAAGCGTATTTGTGGATATTTTTTAGCAATAATATCCAATGCACGTATCATGAACTGAACGCCTTTCTTTTCAACCAATCGTCCTACAAAAATTAAATCATTTCGTTCGGTTTGAGATGGTATGGGAGGAATAAAGGCAGTCAGCAAATCTACTCCCATCGGAGCCACAGAAACTTTATTCGCTGGTTGATTCAAGACCGAGATGCAGTATTCTCGCATGGCATGACTCACTACCGTGGTAAAATCCGCACGATCTAAAATCCATTTTTTTAGTTTTTTTAGTATAGAACCTTTGAGGGCAAATAAATCACCACCATGTGAAGTCACAAGAATCGATATCGGCTTTCGTGATATCCATTGAGCCAATACGGCTATTAGACCTTGCGGAATAATCCAGTGCGCATGAATAGCATCATAGCGATTTCTCTTTATCAGCTTCAATACAGCGATTAGCTGACCTGCTAGAAAAAAAGGAACTAGTAAATATAAAAATGGACAACATTTTAGGTTTTCAAGAATACCACCGCCATAAGTTAGTTTTTCCAACCTGCGAAAAAAATAACGAAAATGTATGATTTTATATGAATCAGTTTCTTTTTTAGAGCCGCAGACATCTGGGCTGTTGGGGGCCAGTATATCAATTTCAATAGATTTTGAGAGCTGCAAGCAAAGGTATTGAACAAAGCGAGGCTGGCTATCTGTTTTTGATTTAGGGAAAGTAGTTGTGGTTACAAGGACTTTCATTATTTAACTCTAATTTTTCCCATCTTTTGTTCTGCGTTGAACAAAAAAAATAAACTGACCGCAGAACATCAATTTTACCATATTTATCTCATTAATATTTTTTTTTGTTGCAATACCAATATATTCAATTAATTTATTTATCGGAGTTTCTTTGGTAAAATATCTGTTTAAAAGTTTTGGCAGGCCTAATGCCTTCCTAATTAATAATGTAAAAGCATCAATACCTGGTCGAATTTCAATAATAGTTAGACCAACTTCACTAATTAATTCTGAAAAACCATATGGTGTATAATTCCAATAACTATAAGAATGGTAAGGTTCCAAATGCGAAGTCGATCCTATGAAAAAACCTCCCGGTTTTAATACTCGCTTTATTTCATAGAGCAACTCTCTTGGATTTTTAACATGTTCCAATACCTGATGACAGTAGATTAAATCCAGCTCCTGGTCCTTAAATGAAAGGTGAGCGCCATCAAATGTGATAAATTCAGCATCCGATCTTTTTCGGACGTTCACTTCAGGAGATGATTCAATATCGGCTCCGAACCACCTGATATCAGGTTTTTTTTGTTTAAAATAATCCACGGAATTCCCCTCACCGCAACCTAAATCGAGAACCGTATTGATATTTTTGGAATTTATCACTTTATCAATGTAATAAGTGTCTGATATCTGTTGGCAGGTATCATTGGGAACAATCTTTTTAAAAAAGGCATATGTGCCTTTAAACAGCGTCATTGAACTATTTGCTTTATCAATACATTTTAATCAGTTTGGAGGCTATTTTCTTTTGGGCAATCGATAAGTGCGAATAACCCGAAACCATCTTTAACATATATTGGCTTCAGATGCATATCCCAAAACAAAGACAAAATTTTTTTTTCTTTATCAGAAAGAACCTTTTCCGCCCATTGCTGAAAAAGATCGAATCTAATAATTATTACTGAGAATGCCTCTTCTCTCAGTTTTTTATAAAGAAAGTTTTCGCTATCGGCTACTTTGAGATATTGAAAAAACATATTGAAGTTACAATTCATATGATGATTGCTATAGTAGATGCGATTCCCCAAGAACAAAGCAAGAATGGTGGAGTCTTTTGGCAAGTTTTGATTTGCATAATCGATAACTGAATATTCCGGGCGATGTTTTCGAATGTAGTCTGGCCGAGAGATTTTTCCGCTGATGTATTCCCATGGCCGCACAGTTTCAAACTGAAGCCGAAGATAATTTAAATTTATTCCTATTGCCAAAATTATTACTAAAGACAAAATACTATATTGAATGAAGGTCACCGCGTTTTTCTTTTGGGCGATGATTATTGTAAGATTGTAAATACCAGTGACTGATAAAATTACCAATGGCGGAATAATCGGAGAAATCCAGCGGATGCGCATATCGATTTGCACATAAACAAAAAGCAAATATAAAATGGCAAAGATTGCCAGAAAGCGTTTTTCCATTTTATGATTATTAGATGACGATGGCGGGCTGGGCCAAAAAGCAAAAAAAGGAAAAATTATTAGAAAAGGATTCAGCCTTCCATCAAAAAATTTGGGATCGTCATCCCTACCTTCAAAAAAGATGCGTATTGGAATTGTTAGGGTTTCTATCCACGATTCTTGATAGATAATTCTCCTAACCCGAAAATGGCTCCAAGATTGCGACTCATCAGATAGTGACTGAGAATCATCATCATTTTTAGATGTCGAAGGGATTATATTCAATTGATTCGGTTTCGGATTGAACCAGTGGTCATATAATGGATATACAGGATTATGGGTCCAGATATAGTTTCTTATCATCCATGGTGAAAAAATTATCAGGGCAACCAAGCAAAAAAAACATCCAAACCCAACCGCTTGCATTTGTTGAGAGATATTTGAGATATTTCCAGCCTTGGAGCGAATGTACACAATCGGGACGAACAGAGTCAGGAAAAATAAAACAATCAAACCATTGTATTTTGTGCCTAGAGCTAACCCGCAGAAAATGGCTGAGTAGAGAAGAAACTTTACATTAAAATCAGATTCGGCCCAGCGAAGCATATATAAGATCGCCGCTGTTGAAAAAAAAATTAGGCCAAGATCAACATAAGCGGTAGTGGAAAGCTTGATAATGATCGGCGTGGTGAGGAAAAACAAAGCACCGATTAGTGCATGGAGAGCACCCATTCTCTTCTTTATATAATTAAATATCAGCCATGCAGTCAGCAGGGCAAACCCGAAATGGATATAGTTAGGCAAAATATCGTTGCCGAAATACAGAGGTAAAAGATATAGCAAGTCAAGGTTCATCGGATAGTAGGAAAAAACCACCGAAGGGATTTCATAAATTCCGCCATGCTGCAGATATAATTTGGGAACTGCAAGGTGATGAGTTAAGGCGTCGCGGCTGACCGGAGGAACAGTTGCCAGTAGACCAATCAGAATAATAGATAAAAAGATTAGTAGTATAAATAATTTTTGAAAAATTGTTCTCCAGCGTTGCATTACATATTATTATTCGCTTTTATTAGAATCTTCAAGTCTTATAGGAGCGATTCATTTAAAATTGGATAATGCATTGTTGGACGAAGTCGCTATGCGGCGGAAAAAACCTCATAATCGTGTATAACTCCCAACGTTGCCCAATTCCGGGCATCACTAAAACAAAGGGAGGTATACCATGAAGAAAGCTGAAACGAACCGATTTAATGAACTTTATCAGCGTTACCTTGGATACTAAAATGGATCCGATTTTGGGCAAAATTTGGGCAAAAACTGGCCTTCCAAATAAAAAAAGCCTTTCGATTTACACCTCGGAAGACTTTATAACAAGCTGTTTGCAGAGTATTTATTTTGTGGTGGGCCGTCCGGGAATCGAACCCAGAACCATCTGATTAAGAGTCAGGTGCTCTGCCTAGTTGAGCTAACGGCCCAGAGAGATATACAACAAAGATTGCCTTTCTATCAATTTATCAGAGCTGTGTCAAATTATTTTTATGCGGAAAAGGCTTTTGAAATAATTAGTTTTTGAATTTGCAATGGCGTCAATCGGGTCAATATTTTTGTTTATCTCGGCGGATTCGATTTTTATCCCTTTTCCATGTTCCGATCATGCCTTTGTTCCGTTCCTTTTTAGCAACCGGATTTTGCGGCAGATTTAAAATAAAACTGCCGGGTGTTTTCTGTTTTTCTGATTCTTCATTGGGTTAAGATCAGGGCTGTATGGAGGCAAAAAGTCCGCCTTCCATGCCCGGCTGTGACCCGTCGGCCGATTCGCTCTTGAATAACATCGCGCGGTAAGGGAAATTGAACGCGGCTCTGGGGAGTATCAATAAGCGTGGGTATTGAGTCCTTCGGGTCCGGCCCCCGAATTTTTTCTTGTTTTTTGCTAAGGTAAATGGCTTTAAAATAAGAACGGTTGTTTTCGTTCCAACCCCGGCATTGCTTGGCATGCCATAATCGTTGACATTCCGGATGACCGCAGGTTTTTATCGCTCCCCTTGGCGAACATCCGGCAGGTACCACCGCCTGCATATTTTGCAGGGCCTTTTTCTGGGTTTTGCTCTGGACATTGTATTCTCGCAGGAAGTAGATTAGAAAACATCAATGCCCAATTATAACTCAAACGGGATGGGGCAACTTTTTGAAAGGGGGGATTTGAGAACTGGAATTCCGGTCAGGTGGGTCAGATTACCGGCGGAAGCTGGGCCACTCTTTAACCGGCGGTGACAAAACAGCTTGAGGAACGACACTGCAAGCGTCAGGCAGCGATAGAGTCACATACGCGCAACAGCAAGTAAAATAACGGGCCACGAACAGGGGATAATTGACATTACAAAGTCAAATTAAGCCTTGATTGAATTGTTGGAGCAGCCTTGATGTTCACAGTTTTACCTAAGAATGACAAACGTCAGACATTGCAAATCATACGTCTTTTTTTATCCGTATGCGGTTATGGTATCCTGTTCGTCGCTTATACCGCAGGTCTTATCGCCGGAAAAGTGGATTTATCCATTCGGGAATTCATGGCATTCATGAGCGTCTGCATTCTGATCAATGTCTTTTTCTACGGCTTGATAAGAAGCGGGTTCAATCTGCGGTTCAAGGACCCCAGCCTCACCATGCTGCAACTATGTGTCGCCCTCACGGTTTCTTCCTATTTCATGATCTATTGCTATCCGGTCCGCAGTTCCATGATGACCGGTTATTTTATGATGAATCTTTACGGGATGTTTGCCTTAAGCAACAAAGAATACCTTTTTGTCACGATTCTACCCTTGCTGCAATATGGTGGTATTATTTTGTGGGATACCCGGCATCCCCCGGAAAATTTCAGCCTTCAACAGGATATTTTTCAATGGCTGATCCTGGCCGTATTGCTGACCTGGCAATTTATCGTAAGGTCCTATGTCAAAAATATGCGAGATAAGCTGAGGGACAGTACTGCCTTGTTGCAGGAGATCAATGAAAAAATTTCCAAACAACGTGATGAAGTGCAAGTATCCCGCAATCTACAGGAAGCCTCGTTACTGGAGCTTAAAAACAACCATGATCAGATACAGAAAGCCAATCAGGAACTTTTGGAAAGTCTGCACTATGCGGAATTGATCCAGCGTTCCCTGTTGCCGGGAATGGACAGGTTGAAAACCGGCATCCCCAACAGCTTTTTTATCTGGATGCCCAGGGATATCGTGGGAGGTGACATTTATTTTACGTATTTTGATCAAAACGGCTTTATCATCGCCTTAATGGATTGCACTGGCCATGGGATTCCCGGTGCATTCATGACCGTCATCGCCTATTCGCAGATTCGAAAGATCGTTTTGGATGAAGCCTGTCGTGACCCGGCAGAAATTTTACAGCGCTTGAACCGCAGTGTGAAAACCGTCTTAAAAAAAGACAGCGCCCATTCCCTTGCAGACGATGGACTGGACGCGGCTATCTGTAAAATGAATATAGCAGATAAAACCCTTATTTTTGCCGGTGCCCGGATAAATCTATTTCAAGTTCATGAAGGCGCTCTGCATACCTTGAGAGGTGATAAGCAAAGCCTAGGTTACCAGGATTCGGATGTTAATTATTATTTTAAGAATCATACGGTTCCGGTTACAGATACTGACCAGTTTTATATGACCAGCGACGGATTCATCGATCAACTTGGAGGCGAAATGCGACGCAGGCTGGGAACAAAAGCCTTTGGCAATCTTCTGAAGGAAAATGCCGGAAAATCCTTTGAAACCCAGCGCGAAAGATTTTTTCACGCTTTTTTCCACTACAAGGGCGATCATGAACAGCAGGACGATGTAACGGTGATCGGTTTCGGCATGAGCAATCCGGCTGCTTCAAAACCTTTATAAGGAATCAGGATCATGTCCACTTGGATTGCCCTGCAGGACCGTAATCAAACCCTGCGCATCAAACGTTCATTGATGGGATTGGTTTGTTACGCCATCATGATGTTCTATTTGATCATGGCCCGCAATGCCGGATATTTCAATATATCCGTGCCGCACATCTTGATTTTGCTTCTTTTTTCCCTATGCATTCATTTGGTTTATCTATCCGTTATAAACAGTGGATGGAATCTTCGCTTCAAAGATCCCAGCATGACCATGATCCAGATGGTGATTGCGAACACCTGTGTCTCCTATCTCATGCTGTTTACCGATACCGCCAGGGGGCCCACCATGATTTTCTATATCGGGACAAATTTGTTCGGTATTTTTCAATTGAATTTGAAAGAATTTCTAGTGGTAACATTTCTTCCGCTTTTGCAGTACGGGGGAATGATCCTGTGGTTTATTGGGTTTTCAAAGGGCAGTTATGACCCGCGGCAGGATGCGGTGCAATGGGTGGTGCTGGTGTGCTGTCTCACCTGGCTTTGTTATATGGGCACCACCATTAAAAATATACGACGCAAAGTAAAGCAAACCGAGGAAAAGCTGTTACAAAGCAATGAAGAAATCTCCCGGCAAACCGATGAACTCCAAAAGTCCCGGGATGAACTGGAAAAAACCCACAAGGAAATCGAGCAGACCCAACAGCAGATGAAGTATTTCAATCGCAGAATAATGGAAAGCATTGACTATGCAAAAATTATTCAGCAATCCCTACTGCCGGCTATTGATATGTTGAAAACCAACATTCCCAAGAGCTTTTTCATCTGGAAGCCGAAAAATATTTTAGGCGGTGATATATTTTTTACCCATAACCATCCGAGCGGTTTTACCATTGCCCTCATGGACTGCACCGGTGAAGGCGTGCCGGGTGCGTTTATGACCATGATCGCCTATACGGAAGCGCGAAAAATTATTGTGGACGAAGCCTGCCAAGATCCGGCTGAAATCTTGAAGCGGCTGAATCATTCCGTGCAAGCCATACTGAAAAAGGATTTCAACGATTCCATGTCGGACCAAGGAATGGATGCCGCTGTGTGCCGAGTGGACTCAATCGGGAAAACCGTAACCTTTGCCGGCGCGAACATGCCCTTGTTTTATAACCAGGAAGGCGCATTGCATTTACTGAAAGGGGACGATCAAAGCCTGGGCTTTATTCATTCAGACAAACATTTTTGTTTTACAAACCATACAATACCTGTTCATGAAAGAAGCAGTTTTTATTTGACAAGCGACGGCTACCTGAATCAAGTGGGTGGCGCTGAAAAAAGATCCATAGGCTTAGACGGTTTTGAGCATTTGTTAATGGAATGTTCCAATAAGCCTTTTGATGAGCAGCGCAAAGAGATTCTTCAGGCCATTCTCTCCCATCAGGGAGAACATGAACAGACGGATGATGTTACGGTTATCGGGTTTGGTATATAAACCGTATGATTGTCCGCAATATTACGGATCAATGATTCCATTATAATCCGCATCCGGCCCGGTAATTTTTATCCCGCAGATGACCGCGTCACGCTCCACCGGCGTGAAGGTGATATTCAAATTATTGTTGGTCACCAAAACGGCAATGGTTTCATCATAGGCGGCATTGCGCCCGGCTTCGGCAAAGATATCTAAATTCGTTATGACCCGGGAGCCCTGGAAGCTTACATTGAAAATTTGTTGGTTTGCACCGGTATAATAAATTTCGGCCATATGGAGCTCCACATTGTAAGCACGGTTGGGCAGTGAAATATTATAAGCAAATGGCGCATTGCCGTATCTTTGAGTCTGATACAACGCATCATCCTGTGTGCTGCTGATGGGGGCCGTTGATTTCCAAGGCTCGCCGCCGCTGAAGGAGCTATCCGCCGTATATACCGTTCCATCGATGGCAGTATAGCCCGGTCCGCCGCAATCGATGGCCTTAACCACCACTACCGGTTCCTGCACCCGCACGTCCACGCTGCGGGTTACGGTGCCGCCGTTACCGATAACACTGAGGGTATATCGAGTAGAAGTCGTTGGGCTGACGGTTCTAGATCCATTCAAAGCCACCGAACCGATACCGGAATCGATACTGGCGCTGTTCCCATTTGTAGAGGTCCATGTGAGGGTCGCCGACTGACCCGCCCGGATAATTGCCGGACTGACGCTGATGTTGACCGTCGGTAAGGTTTCAGTCACAGTCAGGTTGAAAGCCGGCAGGGAGGCTGATACATTGCCGTCACTGACGGAAATGACAATGTTATAAGTAGTACCGATATCCGTTTGCTGGGGCGTACCGCTCAAAGCGCCGGTGGTGGTATTAAAAGCCGCCCAGGCCGGCCGGTTCACAATGGCAAAAGTCAACGGATCACCGTTGGGGTCCCAAGCCGCGGGAGTAAAACTGTAAGCCGTACTCCGCGCTGTTAATTTTACAGGAATTCCGGTGATCACCGGCGGCCGGTTGGCAGCAGTGGTCACGGCGAGATTGAAGGCCGGCAGGGAGGCCGAAACCTGGCCGTCGGACACCGTGATCACAATACCGTTGATCACGCCCACATTGCCCGCGGCCGGCGTGCCGGTTAAGGCGCCAGTGGAGGTATTGAAACTGGCCCAGGTCGGTCGGTTGACAATGGAGAAGGTCAAAGGATTGCCGTCCGGATCCGAGGCTGTGGGGGTAAAGCTATAGGCCTTGCCTACCGTTGCTGCGCTGGCCGGGATGCCGCTGATTACCGGCGGCCGGTTGGCAGCAGCGCTCACGGTTAAATTGAAGGCCGCCAAGGAGGCCGAGGCCTGACCGTCGGACACCGTGATCACAATACCGCTGGTCACGCCCACGTTGCCCGCGGCCGGCGTGCCGGTCAAGGCGCCGGTGGAGGTATTGAAACTGGCCCAGGTGGGCCGATTGACAATAGAGAAGGTCAAGGGATTGTTGTCCGGATCCGAGGCTGTGGGGGTAAAGCTATACGCCGTGCCCACGGTGGCCGAGGTTGCCGGCGTGCCACTGATCACCGGCGGCTGGTTGCCGGCACTCACAGTTAAATTAAAGGACGGCAGGGAAGCCGAGGCCTGACCGTCCGAGACCGTGATCACAATCCCGCTGGTCACGCCCACATTGCCCGCGGCCGGTGTGCCGGTCAAGGCGCCGGTGGAGGTATTGAAACTCGCCCAGGTCGGACGGTTGACAATGGAGAAAGTAAGTGGATTGCCGTCCGGATCCGAGGCCGTGGGGGTGAAGCTATAGGCTGTGCCGACCGTCGCCGTGGTGGCCGGCGTGCCGCTGATCACCGGCGGCCGGTTGGCAGCAGCGGTCACGGTCAGGCTAAAGGCCGGCAGGGAAGCCGAGGCTTGGCCATCGCTGACGGAAATGACGATATTGGAGGTCGTGCCGGTAGTAGTCGGTGTTCCGGAAAGGTTGCCGGTGGTAGCATTAAAAGTGGCCCAGGTGGGTCGATTGGTGATGCTGAAGGTCAAGGGATTATTGTCCGGATCACTGGCGCTGGGGGTGAAGGAATAGGCCGCGCCCGCCCGGACGCTCGTCCCTGGACTGCCGTTGATCACCGGCGGGTTGTTGGGTACAGTGACCGTGACATTATCAAAGACGCCTGTACACAACTGGCCGGTGTTGTTGGATGTCACTGCCAGGCCGATATACAATGTGCCGGTCATGGTGATGGTTTGATTGGTGCCGATCTGGGTCCAGGTGCTGCCATTGGCTGACCGATAAGCTGCAAAGGTGTTGTTGGTTTTGGTAATTCTCACCCAGTAGGGCGCCACATTCCCAGCCTGGCCAGCATTGCGCGTGGTGGTGCCGCCGGCGGTGGTCCTTCTTTGAAAGGCCGTGCCGTTACCTCGCGAAAGCAGCGTAAAGGCATTGATACTATTGGCATTTAGGTTCTGACGGATCATCACCCCGGCTTTGGCCCAGGCACTGGTATTTTCTATGCTGGCGACCCGTGCGGTGATGGACCCGTTGCCGCTGAAAGTCCGATAGATAAAGCGGAACTGATCCGAAGTTCCCCCGATATCAGTACCGGCGCCTTCTGCAGTAAATGTGCCGTTGTTATAATTCACCGTTCCGGCCAATGCCGGAGCACCGACATCGGCCGTCTGCCAGGGGATGGGCAAAGCCGCAGCCGTGACACTAACTGTCGCATTGGCGGTGGTGGACCCGCCTGGACCTACTGCTGTTATGGTATAAATGGTGGTAGTGGTTGGGTATACATTCATGGAGCCGCTTGCGGCAACATTGCCGATGCCTTGGATACTGATGGTATCGGCGTTGGAAGTACTCCAAGTCAAAGTAGAATAAGCACCTGCCGTAATGCTGGTGGGACTGGCACTGATGGTGGCCGTGGGTGTGGGATTGGGTGCCACGGTAAGATTGAAAGCCGGCAGGGACCGGGAATTTGTGCCGTCGGAAACGGAGATGACGATTCCACTGGTGGTGCCGATATCGGAATTAGTGGGAATACCGCTCAAATTGCCGTTAGCAGAATTGAAACTGGCCCAAATCGGTCGATTGACGATACTAAAGGTCAAGGCATCCCCATCGCCGTCGCTGGCGGTGGGTGTGAAATTATAAACCTGGCCAAGGGTGACGCTGGTAGCCGGCGTGCCGCTGATGACCGGAGCCTGATTAATGTTGACCACGGTCAGGTTGAAGGCCGGCAGGGATCGGCTGTATTGGCCATCACTGACGGAAATGACAATGCCGCTGGTGGTGCCGACATCGGCATTGCCGGGAGTACTGGTAAGGGCTCCGGTGGTGGTGTTGAAACTGGCCCAGCTCGGCCGGTTGACAATGGAAAAAGTAAAGGAAGTATTGTCCGGATCAGTCACCATGGGTGTAAAGGAATAGGCGGAGGCTTCGTTGACGCTGGTGGCCGGCGTCCCGCTGATCACCGGCGGATCATTTACCCGCGTGACCGTCACTGTAAATGTTTGGTTGGCAGTACCGCCGTTGCCGTCATTGACGGTAAGGGTGACGGCGCCGGAAGTTATTACGCCCTCGGCCGGGGTCCAAGCAATGGCACCGGTGCCGGCATTGATGGTCATTCCGGCAGGGGCATTGCTGAGGGACCAGGTCAGGGTATTGGCATCCGCATCTGTAGCCGTCGGATTGTAGGTGTATTGAACATCTTCCGTGGCACTAGTCGGCGCGCTGGAAGTGATCACCGGCGGGTTGTTGGGAATAGTGACTGTTAGATTGTCAAAAACGCCGGTACATAGTTGTCCGGTGTTGTTAGATGTCACCGCCAGGCCGATATACAATGTGCCGGTCATGGTGATGGTTTGATTAGTGCCGATTTGTGTCCAAGTGCTGCCGTTGGCCGATCGATAGGCCGCAAAGGTGTTGTTGGTTTTGGTAATTCTCACCCAGTAAGGCGCCCTGTTACCTGCCTGGCCGGCATTGCGCGTGGTGGTCCCTCCGGCTGTAGTCCGCCTTTGAAAGGCCGTCCCGCTGCTGCCTGAGATCAATGAAAACGCATTCACACTATTCGCCGCAAGGCTCTGACGGATCATCACCCCGGCTTTGGCCCAGGCGCTTGTGTTTTCAATGCTTGAGACCCGAGCGGTAATGGTTCCATTGCCTCTGAAAGTTCTATAGATGAAACGGAATTGATCCGAAGTTCCGAAAATATCAGCACCACCACCCTCCACGGTAAAAATCCCGGCATTGTGGTTGTCTGTTCCAGAAAGCGCCGGCGCACCGATGTCGGCGCTTTGCCAGGGTAAAGGCACTGCCCCAAAAGTCTGGGACGCCAGGACTGTCATCCATAAAAGAAGCGCGATGGAAAATAAATTCCGTTTACTGATTTTCATTTGCCCCCCATCTCGATAGCCAGTAAATGCAATTTCTAACTAGCAATTTGTATAAACTTTACTACTGTATCAATTACATTAGCAGTAGAACCATCATTCAATCGAATAAACATCGTTATCATTTTCGGCCAAAGTTACCAGTTCGCTTTCTGTTGATCAATGACCAAAGATTATGGATAAAATATGGATAACGTCTCCATATTATCCTAAAGTTGAGTAATTCCAGAAAACAGCAACATTTATCTGAAAGGGTAGGAGCAGTGAAGGCGCGTGAAAATGCCGGCAAAAAAAGTTATGGAACTACTATAAATCATACAAGGCAGGAGGAGGAATCCATGAAACTTTATAGGCCGTCACCCGGAAGTAATAATGCCGGGCGACGGCCGTTATTTCAATTGTATTCTAATTCAATTTCCCATGCCCATTTTACCGCAAGGCCCTGATTGCTGTTACTGACACTGCCCTGTCATGCCGTTGGCTGGAAAAGGTGAATACACGGCATTGTTGTTGTCGTTACAATCCAACAAGGCTGTAAAAATCGCATTGTAAATCGGTTTCCCATCAGGACTCAGGCCGGGTCCGGCGACATACCCGTCACCGTCCTTATCACGATAGGGATCATTGGCCCAAACGGTCTCCAAATCAACTTGGGCTGCATTGCCGATGATACCAGTGCTATTAATGGCTTTAATGAATTCATTGGCAATCATGGCATAGCCCGTGTTGGAAGGATGGAAACCGTCCAGGGAGAATAACCCCGCGCTATAACCACGATCGATGGTATCACCGTCAATGGCAATTTGGCCGTTCAAGATCTGGTCGAACATGGATACGACATCTACCAAATGCAAATTGCTGTGTTGACTTACCAGCTCGTTGATATGGGAACTGATGGCCGCTGCCCGATTGGATATGAGGGCGACTTCCTCGGCGGTGAGATAATACCCGTCGACCGACATGAGCTGCTGAATAGCTCCGTTCAAATAAGTGTTGTTCATGGTTAAGACGGCTGGAGCCTGCGTGGGTGCCAAGCCTTGCAACACCGGGCCGAAACCCAAATAGTGGCCGGAGCCTAGGGCAGTGACAGTGGGCTCATCGAAAATGGCCAAACGTTGAATGTCTTCTGCATTGAACAACCCGGCAATCCCCGTTACCGAGGGGATATTGGCGATGAAGATGTGACTGTTGGGAATTTTGGTCAGACGTTCGACAATCGTGTTCAGATTAGATTTGATTGAATTCAAATCATGCCCCTTAGTCGTATCCTCCAGAAAGGCATTGATGGCATCGGCAGTCAATTGGGTTCCATTGCCGGCGATCACAGTTCCCATAATGTCATTGCCGCCGATTAACAGCGTGATGATTTTCAGATCATCGGCTGAATAAAGGCCGGCCACATATTCGGCGGCTTCCAGTTGCGTAATGGCTTTGCCGCTATTCGTGGGGATGGGTTGCAACAACTCCGCCATGTAGGACGACTCACCCGTTGTTTGCTGTAAGAGGCTTTGAATAGTGGCGCCGTCCACCGCGACATTATAAGGGATGATGGTGGCGTCCAGACGCTTTTTCGACATATCTAGAAGTGGATTGTTCCATTGTAAACTGGCAACTTTTCGAATTTGGTCGGCTAATAATTGGGGATAACTGTTGACCTGGGTGTATTGGTTCACGTTGCCGCTGCCGCTTTGAACGCCATTGCCGTAACTATCCCCCCAGGTTGATCATAACGATTTTTCTTGGCGTCGGCGACTCAGAACTTCTATCACTACTGCACGCTGAACACATCATCACGAAAACGAGCATGAACATAATGCTTGGCAAGCATATCCGGCTGGAAATTTTTTCGTAACCCGTATGTGTCAATAACATTTTAATTTCCTCTCTATCGGTTTTTCAGTATCTCTTCAATCTCCTTAATGCTCTTGTTCAAGTACTTTATCTCTCTGACCAGGATTTCCAGTTCCATGTGTTCCAATTCAGAAACCGGCGCCTCAAGAACCTCATTCAGATCCTCGTCGCTGGATAGGCTTTCCTTTTTTGCCAATATCCCGCGAGCGGCCAAAAGAATTTTGATCTTGTTCTCCACTATCGCTTTATAACTCTCAAATTTGTCCCTGGTCAGTACCGGATGTACCGACTGCGCACAGGATTTCTCTTTCATCCGAGCCTCCGATAACCTCCTGCATGTTATCATTCTGTCAACAACCTCGCTTCATGCGCATATTTTTTTCTAACTGTTAATTTCGGACCATGCAGCGCTCCTTGCACTGCACTTTCTCCTAGGTTTGCAAATGACCGGTTTTCATCCCCTTGGCAACCATAGGCTTACCTTTGGGTACGACCCGGCTTAAAATCCAGGCCCGACCCCATAACGGGGCGGGCCTGGATGGGTGAACATGGATGGCTTACGGTGTACAATCAAAGCCGGCGGTGCTGCCGGCCATGCCCTTGAGCACCCACTGGTTGATGTATCCGGTTTTCCCTTTGCTATCCCCTTCCAATTTCCCGCAATCCTCAGGACCGTTCATGTCCTCGTCCGAGCAGGACAGATGGAAAAGGGATTCACCGATTTTAGTGCTGGTGCCGGCTTTGTAAATTTCCCAGATAACGTCATTGGGGGCTCCGGCGTAGCCGCTCACGGTCACTTCCTCACCGATGTCAATATTATCGATGTCAGCCAAGAGCGTACTGCCCACCGCGCCTTTATAGGCCTTGATACGGATGGATTGTGTACCGGCCCACATCATTGCCAGTTCATCGATGGGTTTGACAGATTTGCAATCCCAACCTGTTGAACCAGGATTGTATTTCACGGAACAACCCTCAAGGAAGTTGATCATGATGGAATACTGGTTGGCGCCGGTTTTGGACTTTTTCTCAAACTTAAATTTGAGCTTAGCCTTTTTTCCGGCTTCGATCTGACGTTTGTCGATACCCGCTTTCCAGGCCGTAATGACAGCCGAAGGCGGTGTCGGACCAGCAGCCGGCTCGAAGATCGTATCCTTTTCAATTGATATTTTCTTCAGCTTGCCATGTTGCGTCGGCCAGCCCAAGGTCAAGGTCTCGATGGTAATCGGGTCTTTACCGCTGTTGTAGATTTCCCATTCGATCTCGTCCGAACCCTTTTTGTCTACTTTGATTGTCGATTTTCCAGTAGCAACACATTCAGGCTGGGCAAAGCTGACCGTAACGGTGGAAGAATCAATGGCGCTGCAGGTGCCGCCATAAACAGTCTGGCCGCTGACCGTCACAAAATTCGTGGTGGTCTTGTCAATCATAGCCTTAGCGGTAAGCATGGCCTCCTTGCCCGGGGCCAAAGATGCAATGGGGCTGCCCGGGATCGGACCCAACAGGTTGTCATTGACCGTGATGTTTTGCACTGTCATCGGCCCTACATTTTTGACCACATAGGTGTATTCCACTTCAGTACCGTAGCCGAGATGGCTGCCGTCCACCAAATCCATGGAAACGATCTGAACACTTCCGAAACGATCTCCCACGGCTATTGGTTGTGAACAGGAGGTATGGATTGCAAGAGATTGAAGGACAACGCCGTTCTGAACAATGTCAAAATATGTATTGGCTTCGAGTTTATCGCCGGCTGATATGGTGAAGTGGTCGCCGATGTTGATGGATTGCGTACTCGGGGAGACCTTTACGATGTCCGCGTCCTTTTTGATCACGATTCCGATCGGTTCATTCAAGGCCGCATCTCCACCGCAGGTCACCTTGCCGTTCTGCCAGTTGGTGGTTTTGCTGCAGTTGCCGCCCACGTATTTCAAGACCACGGATTTCAACTTGCCGTCGCCGCAATCCAGTCGGGAAGGTACGGTTATCTCACAGTTCTGGGTGCCTGGATTGGGATTGATGGCGTAGCAATTGAAGCTGCCATTGCTGTCGGTCATCCCGCCAAGCAACCATTTGTTGATATAACCGGTTTTCCCTTTGCCGTCTCCTTCCACTTTGCCGCAGTCCTCGGCACCATCCATGTCGTCATCCGAGCAGGACAGGTGGAAGGTGGACTCACCGATTTTGATGGTGGTGCCGGCTTTGAAAAGCTCCCAAATCACATCATTGGGGGAGCCGGCGTACCCATTGACGGTCACAGCCTGGCCGGGAACAATACCATCGATTTCCGCCAGCAGGGTGGACCCCGCCAAGCCCTTCCAGGCCTTAATTTTGACCGGCTCGATGCCGTTCCAAATCAGGGTGATGGAATCAATGGGCTTGGCGCATGTAAAATTGCCGGCAGGAGTTGTGGGCACCCAGCAGGATTTTGCGACGCTGAGATTACACGGCTCAAGGATAAGTCCGGCATCCCAGGTACGATCATTTTCACCGGATTGCAGGGTCGTGCAAATGGTTATGCCGGTCCCTGCTTCCGCATCACTGTCCAGGCCGTCATTTGCCCCCTCATCCATGGGGCTGAATACATAGCCGGCCGGTGCGATGAATGTAACGAAGTAGTTGCCCGGAATCAGGTGGTCAAACAGATAATTACCTGCGGCGTCCGTGGTGGTCTGGGCAACCAGGGCAGCGTTGCAGTCAAAGAGCTTGACCACGACGCCGGCAATGCCGGGCTCGCCTGCATCTTGGATGCCGTCAAAATTCAAATCCGCCCACACCAAGTCACCCAAGGAAGCTGGTTTGAAAAAGCCTGCGTCCCAGGTCCGGTCGCTCTCTTCAAAAGCCAAGGTTGTGCAGGCGGTCATACCGGTGTTCAAGTCCGCATCGCTGTCCTGCCCGTCGTTTGTCCCTGTATGCTGCGGGCTGGCAAGATAGCCGGCCGGTTTGCCGAAGACAACATAGTAGTTGCCGGCCAGCAGGTCTTCAAAAAGGTAGAAGCCGTTTTGGTCGGTTACAGTTTCCGCCACAAGATTGCCAAGGCAATCGTATAAGGAAACGGTGACGTTCTCAATGCCCTGTTCACCGGCATCCTGGATGCCGTCCCCATTCAGATCTTCCCACACAAAATCGCCGATTTCAGCGGTTGCGATGATGACCAGTCCGGCATCCCAGGTCAGGTCCATTGTGCCGGACAATAGGGATATTTGATCCGTATATCCGGAAGGAGACACGTCGCTGTCCACATCATCCATCCCCATGTCTTTGAAGCTGAACTCATAACCATTGGGTTTGACAAATTCAACGACATAACAACCCGGCTTGAGGTTATCAAACAGGTAGTATCCGCCGGCGTTGGTCAGTTTGGTGTCCACGGGTGTTGTCACATCCCCGCAGGCATAGAGTCTCACGGTCACGCCTTGGATGCCTGCTTCGCCAGCATCCTGGATGCCGTTCTTGTTGCCATCCAACCACACAAAATCGCCTATAGCTGCCGGCTGATAAACACCGGCATCCCAGGTCAGGTCATTCTCACCGGGAGTAAGTTCGGTGCAGGCTGTTTTTCCGGTTACGGGGTCCGCATCACTGTCCTTTCCCATATCCCCCCCCTGTCCTATAGGACTGAAAAGGGAACCGGAAGGCAGGACAAATTCCACATAGTACTGTCCCGGAGTCAGATTGCTGAAGAGATAGAGGCCGTTTAAGTCCGTGGTTGTTGCGCCGACAAAATTGTTGCTACAGTCATGGAGATTGACCGTGACGCCGGGCATGCCGAGTTCGCCTGCATCCTGGATGCCGTTGGCGTTTAAATCTTTCCACACAAAATCGCCCAGCGCGGCCGGCTCGTAGATGCCTGCATCCCAGGTCAAATCCGTCTCACCCGAGCTGAGGGTGGTGCAGATAGTGCGACCGGTTGTCGGATCTGCATCACTATCCGTGGCCTCAACACCGCCTTGGTCCATAGGGCTGAATACAGCGCCCAACGGCAGCACAAATTTGATAAAATAGTCGCCGGGCGCCAGGTTTTCAAAATGGTAGAAGCCGCTTCCATCCGTTATGGTGCTTGCCTTGGGCGTTACGACATCGGCACAAGTGTACAGTTCCACGGTAACGCCGCCGAAACCGGGTTCGCCCTGGTCTTGAACACCATCCCCGTTCAGGTCACTCCATACAAAATCGCCTATGGCCGCGGGTTTTGTTATAGCAAATACATTGCCCTTGGCGCCGCCTGAAAAATCCACCGTAAAATCACCGCTAAAAGTGGAGTTTTCACTCACCGTGACGACTCCGATATCATAGCCGCTATAGAGTGAGGCCAGTGCGCCGCCGGCCAAACTGATTCGGAAATCAAATTTATCCGTGGAAGTTGAGGAATTGTAAAAACCGAATTCCTTGACTTCGCCGGACAGCAACACCCCGGTTATCAAACCGGAGCCCGGATCCACAGTGCCTTCCAGGGTAAAATAACCGCCGTCCACCAGGGCCCCGGTATCATTCACCCCTATGTTGATTTGCAAAGAGCCACCGGGTTGAAACAGGATCGGTGCCCCGCCTTGCACCAGTGTAATGGCAATGGGCGTGGCCTGGATTGCCAGCCTGTCGTTGGCGGCATCATATTGGGTTGTGCCGTTGCTGTCATATGCGATCATTGGAAATTTTGGACTGTTGTTGAGCAACGCCGCGGATGATATGCCGGCCAAACAAAGCATGACCATCAGCACTGTGATAAGTGAAAATATTTTTTTCATTAGAGGCATCCTTAGATTTAAGACGATATTATGGGCCTTGGTCTTTGTTTCGGCCTTTCTCATGTGTGGGAGCGGCTTCTATCCGCAATTCGGCCGAATGAAAGATGATCAAGCCCGCTATTTCTTCATTTTCCGACGCAAGCCGGTTAACCCGATTAAACCGATGCCGAGAAGAGTCATGGTGGCAGGTTCCGGCACGGGTGCGGCTTTTACATCGGCAACGCCGTATTGCCCCTGCCAATCCATGGAAAAGTTGCCTTGGAAAGGAGAAGCATCAGGATCAAAATATAATTCGCTTAGAATCAAGCCGCCGGTGGCGCCATTGCCGCCATATAAATTTGCAGCATCACCGCCGGTTATTGTAAAAAGGAATTCAAAAGGATCATCAGCCGTATTAAATCCGAAGGCCGAGAGATTTCCGGTCAGCAAAGCCCCACTCGTATGGAAGCTTGACGTTGTGCCGCCGATGGCCAGGGTTCCACCCGAAAGAGCCCCTGAATCGTTTATAGTTGCGCTCAGGCTGAAAATTCCGCCGGTGATGAGTTCTGTTATTGCAGAACCATAGGTCAGTGTTAAAGCATAGCCGCTTGCTGAAAATGTGTCGGCGACGGAATTATAGGTAACCCCTATATTATTTAAAAAAATATCCGGGATCGGATCAAGTGTGAGATTGAGTGATGTGGCGCCGGCAGGTGCCGCCCCCAGGGTGGTCAGCACAAGTGCTGTAAGCATGATTACAAGCTTCAATATTGTTGTTCGTTTTTTCATTTTCTTGCCCCCTTGATAGATTTGAGATTAATTTAAACCGGGCATACAAATAAAAGCCCTCATGTGTGAACATTGTTATCGATAGTGATCAGCAAGTTAACATTTGCGCTCGACTATAACAATAATGGAAAATTTAGGATAAAATATGGATAACCAATCCATATTTCTTGTTTTCTGGATGGATAACAGGCATCTTTGATTGGATTTTTTTCTTAATCGTTGACTCTTTAATGATTTTTATAGTAATTTTAACTTGATCCATAAATTTTATTATTCAATTGGTTGTAACCAATTATGGAAATTACAAAACACGAATCCAACCGAAACCAAATTCTTGATCAGGGGTACGGGCCTATCATCAACGAGCTGTACAATCATATCCGTGAAATGATTTTTCTGCATGATTTGGATGGATTTTTTATCCTTACAAATCATTGTTTTGTGGAAACCGTCGGATATTCATCTCAAGAGCTTGTCGATAAAAAGATAAGCGATTTGATGCTGGGAGAAGGTGAATTTGAATTGGAGGCGTATCTCAAGCAACTGAGCTCTGTTGGATATAACCGAGGCGTGGCCCGACTCGTGACAAAGTCAGGGACTGTCATGGTTGTAGAATATAAAAGCGTTGTTTTTGAGAGACGGCAAAATTCGAAGTGTGTCAGTGTTATTTGCCGGGATATTTCCGAACAAATCAAAATTCAGCAGGCTTTTGCGGAAAACGAAGCAGAGCTCAAGGAGAGCGAACAAAGATTCCGCGATATTTTCGAAAACATCAATGAAGGTATTTATCTTCATGACTTAGAAGGAAATTTTATCGAAGTAAATACCTATTTCATCCAAAATATGGGCTACTCCAAAAGCGAGTTGCTGGCCAAAAATGTCCGGGATTTGATACCTGAACAATATAAACCTGAGTTTGATAATTATTTAAGACGTATAAAAACAGATGGGTATGAAAAGGGGCTGTTTAAAATTGAGACCAAGTATGGCACCCTCCATACCGTTGAGTATACCAATTCCCTTGTCCAAGGACCGGACGGCCCGATGGCGGTAAGGGGCGTGGCCCGGGATGTCACCGAGCAACTGGCGCTGCAAAAAGCCCTGAAGAACAGCCAGAAAGAGCTGACGGAAAATGAACAGAAATACCGCGATCTATTTGAAAATATCAACGCCTATATTTTTATCCATGATTTGGACGGCAATTACATTGAAACCAATGCCCATTTTTTTAAAAATATGGGCTACTCCAAAAGCGAAATGCTGACCAAAAATATCCGTGATCTGGTACCACCGGAACATGAAGCCGGTTATAGGGAATATCTCAAACGAATCAGGGCCAATGGCACTGATGAGGGGGTGCTGACGGTGGTTTCCAAGGACGGCAGCCTCCGGGTGGCGGAATACACTAATTCCCTGATCTATGGACAAGACGGGCCTATTGCCATCAGAGGTTTGGCCCGGGACATCACCGAAGAGATCAAGGCCCGCAAGGCCTTAAAGCAAAGTGAGAACAAACTGAAGGAGAGCGAAAAAAAATATCGTGATATTTTTGAAAATATCAACGCAATCATTTATATCCATGAGTTGGACGGCAGATGCATCGAGGCCAATACTCATTTCATCAAGATGATGGGGTATTCCATCCAGGAAATTCAAACCAAGACCATAGGGGACTTGATTCCGGAAGATCACAAGCCTGGTTATGAGGAATATCTCAAACGCATACGAACCAATGGGCATGATGAGGGCATATTAACGTTAGTAACCAAAAATTGTGAAAAACGGATCGTTGAATATACCAATTCCCTGATTCATGGGAAAAACGGCCCGGTGGCCATCCGGGGTTTGGCCCGGGACATCACGGAAGAATTCAAGGCCCGAAAAGCCTTAAAGCAAAGTGAAAACAAGCTGAGGGAAAACGAAAAAAAATACCGTGATATTTTTGAAAATATCAACGCCTATATTTATATCCATGATCTGGACGGCAAATGCATCGAGGCCAATACCCATTTCATCAAGATGATAGGGTATTCCATCCAAGAACTTCAAGCTAAAACCATAGGGGACTTGACCCAGGAAAAACATAGGCCCAATTACGAAGAGTATCTCAAACGTATAAAAGCCAATGGGCATGATGAAGGCGCATTTACTTTAGTAACCAAAAACGGCGAGAAACGGATCGTCGAATTTATCAGTTCCCTGATCCAGGGGGAAGACGGCCCAGTGGCCATCCGGGGCTTGGCCCGGGATATCACCGAAGAGTTCAAGGCCCGGAAGGCCTTAAAGGCAAGCGAAAACAAGCTGAAGGAAAACGAAAAAAAATTCCGCGATATTTTTGAAAATATCAATGAGTATATTTATCTCACGGATTTGGAGGGCAAGCTGCTCGACATGAACCCCCATTTTATTAAAAACATGGGATATTCCAAGAGCGAACTCCAAACCAAAAGTATCAAGGATTTGATGCCGGAAGAATATCGGTCTGAATTCGATAATTATCTTAAACGCATTAAAGCCCACGGCTTTGACAAGGGCTTGTTGAATGTCATCACCAAGGGCGGCAGCACAAGAGTTGTGCATTATACGAATTCCCTGGTTCAGGGTGAAAACGGCCCCATCGCCATCAGAGGGGTGGCCCGGGATATCACCGAAGAGTTCAAGGCGCGGAATGCCCTTCAAAAAAGCGAAGAAGAACTTCGCATCGCCCGGGACAATCTGGAGCGGCGGGTGCAAGAAAGAACCAAAGAATTACAAAGATCTAACCAACAGTTGGAAGAAAAAACCAAAAGTCTTGAAGAGGCCAATATTGCCTTGCGCGTTTTGTTGAACAAAAAAAATGAGGCTCAGCAAGAAACAGAGGAAAAGATAGTGTCCGGTATCAAAGATTTGATACTGCCGGTTTTGCGAAAGGTGAAATTGGGTGAATTAACTCCTTCTCAAAAGGGTTATATCGATCTGATTGAATCCAATCTGACCCAGGCCTTTACGCCTTTCGCAGTTGATATCAATTCAAAATTCTATAAGCTGACACCGGCTGAAATTCAGGTTGCCAATCTGATCAGGGAAGGAAAAGCGACCAAAGAAATTGCGCGACTCTTAAGCCTTGCCGCAAGCACCATTCATACCCATCGAGACAACATCCGCATTAAATTGGGAATTAAAAATCGAAAAGTGAATCTTAGAACCCATCTCATTGCCATTCAAAAATAGCCCAGCCTTTTTAGAGGGGCTATCGGGACCGGAGGGAAGGTTGCGTTTTCGGTCGACCGCGGCCTTCTCTCCAGGGTTCCCCTTGAACATTAAATATGGAGACGACTCAACGCAATTGTTGTTTTTTCATGACGAGCCTACTCATAACAAAAAGGCCAAACAACTTATTGTTACGTTCATCCGGTATCCTGCAAGCGATTAAACGGATGCGGTTGCCCACCATTCCTTATCCAGATTGCCCGACTCCGTTTCACTGGACACTTTGATGCTTGCTAAGAAAGATCAGCAGGAGGCCCATATTGTCCCCCCCGAAGTCTTAACTCCCAGGTCGCAATCCGGACTCTCCTGCTGAGGATTTATTCGACATTGAATGGCAGCGTTTCGTGTGCCTCTATTTTTCCCTTGTAGATTTGTTCACGGACCTCGTTGCCAAGCTGGGGCTTGGCGCTTCAACAAGAGAATTGATATTGAAAAATATTTCGTATCAATGCTATTTCAGGTGTGAACCGATTCAAGATACAAAAAATGAGGGAATACATGGATGCAGCATCAATCAAGAAAATGATAAAAGACTCCGGCATTGACCTTGTCGGAATCGCCTCTGCGGAAAGTCTGATTCTGGCCAACCCGCCAAAACCGGCCACCGCCCTGATGCCTTCTGTAAAAAGCATCATCGTGATGGCCGTGGCCCAATCCCTTGGTGCAGTATACGCGCCGGATATCATGTTGTGGACCCGGAATAAAATGCAGACATCCAGGCTTCTTGACGAAACCGCCGAAAAAGTGGCGCGTCGCCTGGAACGTGAAGGCTTTTTATCATTGCCGGTGTCATCGGATAAACCGGTGGAAATTTTCAAAGTGAACCCCGAAACAGGAAAGCGCTTCCGTCAGACCCGGACCGTGGGCTTCCTCTCCCACAAGCATGCCGCCGTAAGCTGCGGAATGGGCCAGATCGGCATGAACAACCTGCTTCTGACACCGGAATTCGGTCCTCACCAGCGCCTATGTGCCATCGTAACTGCCGCTCCTCTTGAACCTGATCCAAAGCAGGAACTAAGCCTTTGTAAAAATTGCCGGAAATGCATAAAGGCATGCCCGGCAGGAGCATTGACCGATTCAGGCTACAATGTGGACCCCTGTTTTGTGTATTGGACATATGGGTTCAAACAACTGACACCGTCAAGACTGCGGGACTGGCCCGGCTATTTCCGAATGCTCGCTCATCACCTGAAAAAACGCGATCTGCTGATAGAAAGCGGACAGACTTATATCACTGATGTGGACAACTGCATCGAATGCATGCGCGCCTGCCCTGTGGGAGAAAACTGGAAACCTATCCGGCCCCAACATTTACCGCAGCAAAAATCCGGCGGAACCGTTTAGTTAAGTAATAGTTGAGAGAAATCGGAATCATCGACTTCGATTTGCTCCACACATCAAGAACATTTTATTGAGTTTCATCCGGCTTGGTATCTACTGCCTCTGGCAGATCTTCGTCTGGCTTTTTTTTACAGCATCGATTGGCTTTTTAGGCCTCTTGATACATGGTTATATCTTTAAAACAATCAGATGATGTCCATGCTATTTGATTCATAGTTGTTTTCCTATTATCGTTAGGCCTAAATCCAATTCTCCACCCGCAAGGCCTCAACTCTTTCAAATTCACGCGCGTTATTGGTGACCAGGATAAGCCCTTCGCTGCGGGCATGAGCGGCGATATGCAAATCATTTACACCGATGGGCATTCCCTGCTTTTCAAGGCTTGCCCGAATTGCACCATAATGCGCAGCCGCTTTCATGCCGTATTCAAGAACATATCCAAACGAGAAGCAAAATCTTCTACCTGCCGCAGATTATGCTCCGGTTTCACGCTTTTTTCAGCACCATGAAATAACTCCGCAAGGGTGATCGATGATATTGACATCTGCCCGGCATGTAGATTGAATGTCTCTAAAAGTTCCAATGGCTTTCGCTTAATAACGTAAATTACAATATTGGTATCCAGCATATATTTCAACATCAGAGATCTTCTCTTATAATCAAACAAAAAAGCCGCTCTTGCGAGCGGCTTTTTTATTTGGGGAACCTAGTCTTGCTTCATCGTTTCGGCCGAATCGCGGCTGGAAGCCGCTCCCACAGGACTGGGCCGGCCGAAACGCGATGATCAAGACCGAGGACTGCTGCTGTCAGTGTTTATCACACTTCCAACCAGGAGTCGGAATACAGGCTCTTGCCCACGATGACGTCGTAGGTTTTCTTGTATTCCTGCATTTCCTTGGTCAGGGAGGCCATATCCGGCTCGTTGCCGTCCATGAGACCGTAGATCAGATCCACGATGTCCTGGCGCTGGCCCTTGGCGATCTCGGTCAACTTGGTGTCCAGGGGATCGGAGATCACGGAATACATGCCGCATTTTTCCAGCATGATCATGTAGGTCTGATTCAGGATCGGCCGCAGATGGGAGGGCGGACCATTGGAGATGTTGGACAGACCGCAGGTGCTCTTGGCGCCCGGGGCAATGTCCTGGAGCATCTTCTGGAATTCCATCAGGCACATGAGCTGGGGTTGCTGGATGTTCACCGGTGTGACGATGCCGTCCACCCAGATGCGCTCATTGGGAATGCCGGCTTCATTGGCCGCATACAGCAGTTCCACGCACAGGGCCGCGCGTTCGTTCTCATCCCGGGGCAGGCCGTCCGGACCCCACATGAGGGCGATGAAATCCGCATTGTGCTCGGCTGCCAGGGGGATCATTTTTTCATAGCGCTCGGGCCGGGCCATGATGGAGTTGATCAGGTGGGGTTTTGCCACCGGCTTGATCACCTTCAGGGCCGCCTCGATGGCGTTGATATTGGATGTGTCCAGGGCCAGGGGCAGATCCGGCACCACTTCCTGCACCACCTGCACCACCCAGGGCATCAATTCATGGCCGTCTTTTTTGGCCGGACCCAGGTTGATGTCGATATAATCCATGCCTTTGTGCTTTTGATCAAGGGCCTCCTCCTGAATCGGCTTGGGATCGCGCTCCTTGAAGGCCGTGCCGATCTTTTTGGAGATGACGTTCAAGCTTTCACCAATCAGAAACATATTACCTCCTTCTAAAAAGGGGACGGCCGCTTACGGCCGTCCCAACTGGTTTAACTACAGATTTATTTGCGCGCCTTCAAGAAGGCGGGAATGTGCGCGGCCTCACGCGGCCCGACAGTAATGGTCCAGCCGGGCAATTCCTCTTCCATGTCGCCGGCGATGGCGGCGGCGTAGCCGGGAATGATCACTTCGGTGTGTTTGACTTTGCCGGTGATGCCGGATTTCTTGATGAAGGCGCCCACGTCGTCACCGGCGAATTTGCCGGCGGCCCAGGCCGTGAGTACGGACAAGCCTTCCGAGTTTTTCACCAGCAGCCAGGAGGGCACGCGGCTGCCTTCGATTTCGCCGGAAACGATGAAGTAGGTCAGGGCGAAGTTGGTGGTGACCAGCACCGGTGAATTCTCATTGGGATTGCCGATTTCGTAAATGCCTTCGGTCACGGTCATGGGACGTTGCGGATCGGTGTAGATGTTCAGCCGTTCCAGCAACAGCGGGAAAATGCTCTCACCGGTGAAATCGGACAGCACCACGATGCCGCCGTATTTGGCGATCATCATGCCGGCGATGAGGGCTTCCATGTCCAGATTGGCGGCCATTTCACAGGGGAAGGTGATGGTGGGGAAGCCCAGGGAACGGTTGCCGGCCTTCAGGGCCGCCCGCCGGATGGCGACTTCGTCTTCCAGGGCTTTTTTGATCTCGCGGCTCCCCGGATCCAGCACCAGGTCTTTCAGACCCATACCGGTGAGCTTGTCGGATAGGGCGATCAAGCCGTCCACGGAATCAGCCTTGATGGCCAAGGGCAGATCGTTTTCTTTGGCCAGGGCGCCGAAGTCGGCGGCATTGGCGGCGGTGGCGGCGTAAATCAGGGGCCGTTTAAAGGCGCAGGCAGCCACGCCGGCTTTCATGACATCGATTTTATCGGACATGAGAATCAAATTGAATTCCGAAGCCTCAGCGATCTTCTTGGCCAATTTGCCGAAGGCGTCCTTGTCGCCGTTCACATCTTTGAGGGCCACCAGCTCCGGGCGGAGATTCAGGCCCACGCGCTCATACTGCAGAGCGTTCCACTGTTTTAGTTTGGCGGTGACGGTTTTGTCCGCCGTATCGGAAGTGATCACGGCCGCCAGCAGGGTGGGGTTGTAAAAGGTTTTTTCATGTCGGTGCATGACGGTTTCGCCGCCGGTCTTGGCGGCGCGAACGCCTTTACCGACTGCCACCGGCCGGATGGGGGGCGCGGAGGCTTCGGCCAACTGTTCCTTGGCTTCGTCCGAAACGTACGGACAACTGTCCAGTTCAGCCTTGCCGGACGCCAGGTTCATGGCAAAGGCCAGACAGGTCGGCACGCCGCATTCCTTGCAGTTGGTTTTCGGCAGGAGTTTGAAGATCTGAATACCGGTTAATGCCATTGTCGTCTCCTTCTATATGGTTTCAACACCGTAACGATGGTTGATTCGTTGAATAACATGCTCGCCGGCGCTTGCCACAGGGCGTTTGAACATGTTCTAAAAAATCCGGAGGCGGATCAGCTCCGCCTCCGGATATCGTCATTAGCCTACAATGGGTTCCATGGAAAGGGCCGGATGGCCTTTTTCCTGGAGCCAGGGTAGAATTTCCTCCTCGGTGATGCCCACGGTTTCATCGGCGATCTTGTCATACAGATCCGGAACGCCCATTTCCGCGCCGCGTTTCATGATGCGATCCTTCAACTCTTCCTTCAGGATCTTGGGCATCCAAACCATGCGCAGCAGGCCGCCGTCACCGATGATGAATTTTCCCTGGGTGATGTTATATTTGGAATGGCCCACAAAGCCCGGGGAGGAAGCGCCGCCGCCCATGACACCGGCCAGGGTGGTGAACTTCATGCCCGAAGGCGTGTCGCCGGTGTAATCGCGGTTGACGGTCATGACGCCGTTACAGGCCGGCAGCATGGCGGCGATGCATTCGCAGCAGCCGCAGGTGGTCATGGGATCATGCACCATGGAGTAGAAGTTGTAGTGCGTGACCGCGCCGCGGGAGGCCTTGAAGATGAAATCATTGACACCCTTCCATTGGCCCAGTTTCGGATTCAGGCATTCGCCCTTTTGAATGGGCTGGTTGGGACCGGTGGGGTTGATTTCAAAGGAGGCCTTGCAATCCATCCAGTTGTAGGCGCCGCACAAACCGGTCCGTTCCGGGCTGACCGAACAGACATGGCTGGGGGCAAAGGACTGGCACAGGGTGCAGGAATAATAGGTTTCCACATCCTCGTCGGTCATCTTGTCCACGCGCTCGTCACGCATCCTGTATTCGGCCCGGGCACGTTTGGTCAACTCATCCACGTCCTTTTTATTGGTGTAGAGGGTGACCTGGACTTTGTCCACGATCTTCTTGAAATCCTGGTGGAATTTGGCATGCAGGACCACGCCGATATGCTTCAGGGTAAAGCCTTTTTCCACGGCCTGCTTGCTGATGCGCACCCAGGAAATATCCCGTTGCCCGATGTGCATGATGCCCTGGATGTAGTTGATCAGGTGGTGGATCTGGCGCTCCATGATGGGCTCGAAGTCGGTTTGGAACTCACGGCCGGCGATCTGGACATAGATGCCCAGGGGCAGGGCCTCGCCTTCCTTGAGCTCGCCCACATCCTTGCCCACCACGATGACCTTGCCGTCTTCGATCTCGTTCATCTGGGCCTGCTTGACCAGCTCGGTGCACTGGGTTTTGCCGCCGCCCATCTGGCAGAAAAGATCGGAGCCGCGCACACGCTCGCCCTCAAAGGCCGGACCAAAGGAGAGCGGGATGTCGATCTGGGTCACGTTGACCTTCAGGCCGCGCACTTCAACGGAGCGCTGGCACATGTCATTGTGAGGCACATTGGCCACCACATGCTCGTAAGTACAGATACCGGTGGGCAGGATTTCGGGAATGTCCGTATCCGCCAGGGTGGGGAAGCCCCAGTTGACGCAACCGGCGGCGGCCACACCCCATTCCGTGCCGATGTCGCCCAGGGCGTTGACAAAGGCGAAAACCCGGTCTTTGTTGTAATGCAGGATCTTTTTAAAGTCGCCGGGCTTGACGCCACCGAAGGCCATGGCCGCGCGGTTGGCAAAACCCAGGGCAAAGACGGCGGAGGAGATGTCCGGACCAAAGGGCACGATCCGGGTGTTCCAGCCCACCTGCACACCGGCTTTGATGAGCTGCTCGATGACCGAGGTGCCGTTGTGGTTGGCGGCGCAGAAGATGTACAGGTTTTTCTTCTGATAATCTTCAACGATCATCTTGGCGATTTCCGGCGTGGGGGCCGCGCCCACCATGGCCGCAAATCCGGGGGCGGAACCATCCACGAATTCCACGCCGCGTTTGCGCAGGATGATGTCGTCGGCCGGACCCACCCAGAGTTTGCCGGCATCCAGATCCGGATCTTCCTGCAGAATGTAGAAGTCCGGTTCATACAGCATGCGGATGGCTTCGATGATCTCATAGGAGAAGATGGCGGCCATGCCGGCATCCAGCAGGGGCCCCAGGTAGGGCAGATGGTTCTTGCCTTTGATGTGGGGGGGCAGCAGCTTGCGGGCAAAGGCCATGGGTTTCTGCAAATCTTCCAGGGTCTCCACCTTC
The DNA here is from genome assembly GCA_020723325.1 of Desulfosudis oleivorans. Lineage (GTDB taxonomy): Bacteria > Desulfobacterota > Desulfobacteria > Desulfobacterales > SURF-7 > DYJD01. The sequence goes on from DYJD01000003.1 coordinate 350,466, forward strand.
ATGCCCGTAAGGGAGTAAATCACCGGCAGATAGTAGGCGGTGTTGCCGAAGCCCACCTTGGTGTCGGCATTATAGGTCTCAAGGGCCTTGCGGAGTTTTCCTTCGGCCTGGGAAACAACTTTATAGCCGCCCTGAATGGCAGCAAATGCAACTAACTTAGACATATTCTTTCCTCCTTCGTTGAGGATTTATCGTTAATGCTTAGGCCTCCAATGCCTGACGATCGGCCATATCCATCAATACGCGCTCTCTTGCCTTGTCGATGCCCAGCTCTTTACGCTTCTTGTCGATGTGGGCGATCATTTTATGCGCATGTTTGATGGGATCCGGTTCGCAATCCCATTTGCCGCCGTAGATCTTCTCCAGCTCGTTGAACAGGTAGTTCTTGAACTGCGGCGCGCCATCCAAAGGCATGCCCACGCCGAAGAGGGTATATACGCCGGAGGCGACAAAATACTGACCGATGGCGATGGCTTTTTCGCTCATCCATTCCGGAGCGCTGCCCGCGGCCGGGATGTCCTGGAGATCCTTGCCCAATCCGCCGGCCTTGATGACTTCCGTGGCCGCCAGCAGGATGCGGGTGTTGTCCACGCAGGAACCCAAGTGGAGCACCGGCGGGATACCGACGGTTTCGCAAATTTCAGCGAGACCCGGTCCGCAGTAAACCGCGGCGGTTTCCGGGGTCAGCAGGCCGTGGCCGCCGGCGGCCAGGGCGCTGCAACCGGTGGTGAGCACCAGCACGTCGTTTTTGATCAATTCCTTGATCAAAGTGATGTGGGCTTCATTGTGTTTGGTACGGGCGTTGTTGCAGCCCACCACGCCGGCCAGACCGCGGATGCGACCGTTGATGATGTTGTCGTTCAGGGTGTAGTAGGAACCGCGGAAGGTGCCGCCCAGGTGATATTCAATGGATTCCACGCCGAAACCGGCGATCTGGGTGTGCTTCACATTGGGAATCATGACTTCGGCGCGACGGTTGGTGAAATTGTCGATGGCCATCTTCACGATGCGTTTGGCGTCTTCCATGGCATGGTGTTCGTTGAATTCAATGTGAATCACATTGTCCTGCTCCATCTTGGCCATGGGATGGGTGGTGATCAGCTTGGTGTGGAAGCACTTGGCCACGTTGGCCAGGTTCTGGAACACGCACTGAACGTCGACGACCATGGCTTCGCAGGCACCGGTGACAATGGCCAGTTCCTGTTGCAGGAAGGTGCCGGCCGGCGGAATGCCGTGACGTTGCAAGATTTCATTGGCTGTGCAGCAGATGCCGCCCAGTTGAATGCCTTTGGCGCCCTTGGTTTTGGCGTAATCCAGCATTTCCTGGGACTGGCAAGCGGCCACGATCATTTCCGACAGAATCGGCTCATGGCCGTGGACGATGATGTTCACATGGTCTTCCTTCATGATGCCCATGTTGGCTTCGGATTGCAGGGGCGAAGGCGTGCCGAACATGACATCCTGCAGGTCCGTGGCCATCATGGCGCCGCCCCAGCCGTCGGCCAAAGCAGTACGGGTGCATTGTTTGACGATGTTTTTGTAATCCTGATCCACGCCCATGGTGGAACGATGCATGATGTCCACCACTTCCCGGTCGATGTTGCGGGGCAGCACGCCCAGTTTCTTCCAGCGTTCATACAGGGGTTGGGGCGCCCGTTTCAGATAGAGCAGTTCGCCTTCGGGCTTGCCCCATTCGGCCATGGCTTTTTCCGCCACTTCCAGGGCGATTTCATCAATGTCGCGATCCAGGGTCTTGCCGTCCACTTCAACGGTGGTGGCCACTTCAAACCAGGGCGCGATCTGCAGCAGTTTTTGCGGGTCCTTGATTTTGTAATCGTGGGTCTCCTTGCGGGCCACGGACAGGAAAACTTCCGCCACGCTGCGGCCGTGGTCGGAATGGGCTGCGGTGCCGGCGGCCACCATGCGGGCGAAGTTACGGGCTGCAATGGTATTGGCGGTGGCGCCGCACAGGCCTTTGCGTTCATCTTTTCCCTGCTCATAATCTTTGGGCAGGGGCAGGCGGCAGGGGCCCATGTTGCAGATCTTGCAGCAGGTGCCCTGGGCGCCGATGTTGCAGGGTTTCATGGAAACAGCCCGGTCAAAAACGGTTTCAATGCCCAGTTGTTGGGCCCGGGCGATCATCTGCTGGGTGGCGATATCAATGGAAGCTTCAATCGGATCAGCCTTTTTGGCTTCTTTTTCCACCTTGGCTGCCGTTACTTTTTTTTCTTCTGACATTAGAGGTTCCTCCTCATATTGGTGTATGTCTTCCGCCCGTTGCATTCGTTCGGTCAAGGGGCGGCGGGACAAGCAATTTCATCCGCGATTTTGCAGGCATCCTGCAAAAATCGATTAGGCCACGCGTTTGTGAATGCGGTTCAAGCGCTCCACGATCTTTTCCATTTCATTTTTCTGGATCGCGGCGGCGGTCATGCTGACCTTGCCTTGGGCAGTGGCGGCGGCCCGTCTGGCCATGAGCTCTTCCCGTTCCTTGGCGCGTTTCTGGCGCAGGGCCTCTTCCTCGGCTTCCACTTTGGCTTTGGCGTCGGCAGCGGCCTTGGCTTGAGCATCGGCTTCCGCCTTGGCAGCGGCTGCTGCAGCGGCCTTGGCTTTGGCTTCTGCATCGGCTTTGGCCTTGGCATCGGCATCAGCCTTGGCCTTGGCATCGGCTTCTGCTTTGGCTTTGACGTCGGCTTCCGCTTTGGCTTTGGCGGCGGCTTCGGCCTGGGCATCCACTTTGGCTTCGGCCTTCACTTCAGCTTTGGGCGCTTCCTTGGCTTCCGCCTTGGGCGCAGCCGGTTTGGCGGCCGGTTTGGCCGCAGCTTTGGGAGCTTCTTTCTTGGCAGCTGGTGCGGCCGCGGCTTTTTCCTTTTTCTCCTCTTCAATGGTCAGGTTGGGAGCAGGTGAAATAGCCGCGTAATCGATTTTGGCATCTGCCAGTTTTTTGGCAATGGGCGCCACTTTTGCGGCCGAACCGCCGGCGCTGATCAGTTCAATAAAAGAACGGGCCAGACGGATGGCTTCGGGATGACGCATGATCAGAATGTCGGAACCGGCCATCAAATAGGTCACGGCGCCCACGGCTTCCATGAGGATGCCGCGTTTTTCCGGATCACCCAGGGCCGGGGCATCGGCAGCCGTCAATTTAGCTTCCTTGCATTTCCAGACTTCGTTGCCCAGGTTGTTGATGATGGGGAACTGCAGCTTGTCGTCGCCCTGGGCCATGGCGGCCATGCGCAATCTTTCCATGACCGAATAGGAATATTCCAGACCGTAGCCGAGGCCGCCGGTGGTGGGATCCACAATCACGCGATCCATGGGCATGCCCAGGTTTTCCAAGAGAATATTCACCTGTTTGGCCAGGTTGACGTCAATGGGTGAGGAGGAAATCACGGTGTGGCCGAAACCCATGGCCGAGGCGCCGATGCCTTTGTGATTTTTGTCTTCCACCGGACCCAACACCAGTTTTTCGCCTTCACATTCTTCGGAAATCTTCTTTAATACTTCCTCATCCTTTTGGGGATTGCCGCAACCCCAAACGATCAAGGGCACATCAATGGCTTTCAAAACTTTTTTTACCGTGGCCACGGCTTCTTTCGCACCGGCGTTGGCGCCGTTGGGATCCGTGCTTTTCAGTTGCAGCACAATGGCTTCCGCCCCGAATTCCTTCACGCATTTCTTGGCCCAGGCAGCCGCATCGCCGACCACATCCTTGAAATGAACCAGGGCCGCCTCGGCCCAATCTTCCGGCGCCATATCCCAGATTTCCATCGCGATTTTCGGTTTGTTGGGCATCTTGCCTTCAAACTGATAAAAGGGATAGCAAGTCTCGCCCCCGACGGTTAAGGCCTTGGCGCCTTTCCCGATGGTGATCTGCTTGATGCTGCCGGCATAGGATTCTTTTGCAATTTCAAAGCCCAATTTTGCCTCCTTATCGTTTTCCAAAACGATATTTCTGTTGAGAAACTTGTTGTAAGAACGCTACCTATCGCGCCACTCGATAGGGTCTCTATCCATTGCTTACTGTAAAATTGTCCCCCTTTCCTTAAAATTCTATATGCTTTCACCCACCTTGGCGGATGGTTGTTCAGGATGTTGCCTGTCTGGTAATACGGACGAGGCTGCCGCGCATGTTGCAAAAACATACCCCTGGTAAAAAATACCAAACTATCCCTTTACATGCTGGAATTTTATTTGTCAATAGAAGAGACGCGGCCGGCGGCCTGTCTGTATCCAGCGGAATATATTGAATTTTCAATAAAAAACTAATTCACAACAACTCCTCTATGCACGCGGCGACAAGGCCTTGCGCGCTGCCATGCGGGCCTTCAGTTTTGGAAAGCTGTCCAGATCCGTATGGGGTAAAAATAAAGATGCCACATATTTGTCCATGTAGGAGGGGGTTTCCGACAATTCAAAATTGGTCATTTTTTTGGTTACTTCTCCCACATCCCGCCGGATGCGGTTGGTCAGGGAGCTCATTTTGCAGCCCATGAGGGAGCCGTTGCCCACAAAAATGACTTTTTGCGGATCCACCTCCGGCAACAGGCCGATGACCATGGCCTTTTCCAGATCCACATAACTGCCGAACCCGCCGGCCAGGATGATGCGGTCCAGGCCATGCACGCTCAGCCCCACCTCTTCCAGCAGGGTTTGATACCCGCTATAAATGGCGCCCTTGGCCCGGATCAGGTTTTCAATGTCGATTTCCGTGAGGACCACGTCCCGGTCGATCTGGGTTTCGTCCTTCCAGGCCAGGACATATTCATAAACTCCGTCGGCTTCCCGGATGCGCGGGGTTTTCAGATCCCGGTCGAATTTTCCCAGATTGTTGATGATCCCCATTTCGAACATGGTGGCCACCATGATAATCAGGCCTGAGCCGCAGATGCCCTTGGGCCGGGCATTGCCGATGGTGATGTTCATGGGCTCAAGGGTCAGGGGATCAATGGAAAAATCCTCAATGGCGCCCTTGGCCGCGCGCATGCCCAGTTTGATGCCGCCGCCCTCAAAGGCCGGGCCGGCCGAGCAGGCGGCACAGGCCAGCCAGTCCTTGTTGCCCACCACGATTTCCGCATTGGTGCCGATGTCGATATAGAGGGTCAACTCTTCGGTGCGGTACATGCCGGAGCCCATTACGCCGGCCACGATATCCCCGCCCACATAACTGGAAACCGCGGGATAAACCAGGGCCGTGACATGGGCCCCCAGGTCCATGCCCAGGTCCCGGGCCCGGATGGGCGGATACAGGGTGGCGGCGGGCACATAGGGCGAGAGCCGGATATATTTGGGATTGATGTTCAACAACAGTTGGGTCATGGTGGTGTTGCCGGCCAGGGTGATGGTGGAGATGCCGTCCGGGTCGATGCCGGCCTTGGTAATTATTTTGTGCAGCACTTTGTTGATGGTTTCCACCACCACTTCCTGCAATTTCTCCCGGCCGCCGGGCTTTTCCGCAAAAATGATGCGGCTGATCACGTCCTCCCCGTAGCTGATCTGGCCGTTGAAATCGCCGTATTCGCTCAGGACCTCACCGGTTTTCAGGTTGAGCAGTTGGCCGAAGATGGTGGTGGTGCCTATGTCCATGGCTACGGCATAATTCTGGTCGGTGGTGTCGCCGGCCTGGATATTGGAAATACGGGTCTTGCTGCCTTCCCGCACCGGCCGCTCCAAGGTGGCGGTGACTTTGAAATCCTGTTCCCGCAGCACATCCGGAATCTTGCGGATCACCGGCAGGGTCAACTGCAGTTGATGCTCGCCGTGGTTCAGGGTCAGATGCCCCACAAGTCTGGAAACATCCGGCAGATTTTCCTGGTGGGTGGGCCGCGGCAGTTCCAGATATTTCTTTTCCACCGGCGGCACGAAGAGCCCTGCTTCCTTTAAAGTTTCAAAATCCATTTGCTGGATATGGGCGGTCCTGCGGGGCGTGCTCTGGGTGTTCAGCACACTGGCGTCCACCGTGGATTCCACCGGGATACGCACAATGAGATCACTTCTGACCTTGGACAGGCAGGCCAGCCGGTAATTCTTGTTAAGATCCTCGGCACTGAGTTTTTCCGTAATGCCTTCGTCCACAACGCCCTTTTCGATCATCACCCGGCACTTGCCGCAAACGCCTTCACCACCGCAGGAGGCATTCACGTGCACGCCGGCCGCCATGGCCGCCCGGATAATGCTTTCGCCGTCCGGTATGGAGATCTGCTTGTTATGTGGCAGGAACGTTATTTTATGCATACCTGTTATCCTTATATTTTAATGTTGCCTCTTGATCATCCTAGCGGCCGTCCCTGTGGGAAGGCCTTCGATAGCGGCTCTGTGGGAGCGGCTTCCAGCCGCGATAAGGCCGAAACGCTGATCAAGGCCGAATTTCACTTGCGCAACACCTAATCACAAAAATTGGTAATTAACTGATTAGCCGTTTATTATCAAGCAGAACCTGTGCCTCAGTCAGGGGAATCGTATGTAAACTTGGCGCGGAATGTGCCTCTAATAATTACCAGCTTTTTATCCAGCGAATACCATTGCCCGCCAAGACAAAGCGATTCGTGGGTGCTTGGGTTTTGTCTCTGCCATCCAACCTCTCGGGGTCGGGGTCGGTATCGGAATCGGTATCGAGTTTTTTCCATTTTTTCAACTAGCAAAGACTATTCGCCAACACGACAGAGTGTTTTGGCGATGTGTAGTGGCGGTTCGCGAACCGCCGCTACGGCAAGGCCATTGTGTTGGGTCTTGGGGTCAGCAGGGGAAACGGCCCTGGTTTTTCAAAGCCAGGGGAGCTCAAATTATTTTTTCGATCCCGATGCCGATAGCGACCCCGACCCCGAAAAACTACATGCGATTCCCCCTGCTTCATTCCAAATTCAGGCTTGATCTTCCCAAGAATCGGATGTATACAGACATGCTGAACAATGCGATCTAATTCGCTTGTAGATCATCAGTAAGGAGAAACAAAGTCATGCCGGTTTATGAATTTGAATGCCCCAAAGGAACCATCACGGAAAAACTGGTGAGCATGGGCACGGAAGAAATTGAATGCCCCGAATGCCGCCAGCGAGCAAAAAAAATCATTTCCCAGTGCACCTTCACCTTGAAAGGCGGCGGCTGGTATGCCGATGGTTACGCAGCCAAAAAATAAGTGGGGTCCAACTTAAACAATTTGCTTGCTTTCGGCCCATAATCGTTTATTATGGGCCAATTCAACCCGCCTTTGAAATTCACCAAGGGAGATGGGGCGATTTTTTACTGAAGGAACCAATCTGTCAGACCATGATGCATCCTCCAGTTAAAATCTCGAACAATATTATGAAAGGAGGAGATCATCATGGCCAACGGCATCGTAAAATGGTTCAACGACCAAAAAGGCTTCGGTTTCATTGCCCAGGAAAACGGCCCGGATGTGTTTGTTCATCATTCAGGCATCAACATGAACGGTTTTAAAAGCCTAGCTGAAGGCGCGCGGGTGACCTTTGACATTGAGCAAGGTAAAAAAGGCCCGGCCGCCGTCAATGTGACCGTCAAATAGTTTTTTCCCCTGTTGTGTCGAATAAGGTGCAGTCATCTGAAAAGTGTGGCTGCACCTTTTCATCCCACCGCGCCATTCCCAGGATAAAAACAAAGAAGATTCTTGTCCATCGTTTCAGCCGCCGCAAGTTGTGGGAGCGGCTCCCAACCTACATTAGTTGTGGGAGCGGCTTCCAGCCGCGATAAAGCCGAAACAATGATCAAGCCCAAACAAATAAACCAAAAAAGAATAAGCCCCGGAATTGTTACGAGGGTTTTAAGGAGTTCACTAATTTTGAATTTTAAATCGTTTTCATTTCACCCGGCGGTTGCCGCAGGCGCAACCCAAGCCGGATATGCCACCCCCACCCCTATTCAGGCCCAGGCCATTCCCGAAATCATGCAAGGCCGTGATGTAATGGGTCTGGCTCAGACCGGTACGGGAAAAACCGCCGCTTTTGTATTGCCCATTCTCCATCGGCTGCTGTCTGGCCCGCGCAAGCAGATCGGCGCACTGATCATCGCCCCCACACGGGAACTGGCCGAACAGATTCACGGCGACTGCGAGACTCTAGGGCGCTCAACCCGCCTGCGCAGCACCGTGGCCTATGGCGGCGTGGGAATCAATCCCCAGATCCAAGCCTTCAGAAAAGCGGATATAGTCGTCGGCTGCCCCGGCCGGCTGCTGGACCACATCAAACGGCGCACCATCGATCTTTCCAAAGTGGAAGTGCTGGTTTTGGACGAAGCTGATCAGATGTTCGACATGGGATTTTTACCGGACATCCGCCGTATTCTGACCCATCTCCCCAACCAAAATCGCCAGACCCTGCTTTTTTCAGCCACCATGCCGTCAGAGATTCGTTGTTTGGCAAATGAAATCTTGCAGCGTCCGGTTACCGTGCAAATCGGGACAACCGCCCCGGCCGAAACCGTCAGCCATACCCTTTTCCCGGTAGCCCCGCACTTAAAGTCAGCCCTGTTGCTGAAGCTGCTCGGTAAAGCCCGTTCCGGCTCGGTATTGGTGTTTACCCGCACCAAGTTTCGCGCCAAAAGCCTGGATGAAAAACTGGCCAAGGCCGGCTTTCGTTCGGCTTCCCTGCAGGGCAACCTGTCCCAGAACCGGCGCCGGGCGGCGTTGGACGGCTTTCGCTCCGGCGAATTTCAAGTCCTAGTGGCCACGGATATCGCCGCCCGGGGTATCGACGTATCCCATGTCTCCCATGTGATCAACTTCGACATTCCCGCCACGCCCGAGGCCTATATTCACCGCATCGGACGCACCGGACGGGCCGAACGCAGCGGCGAAGCCTTTACCCTGATCACCGCGGAAGACCACCTGATGGTGAAAGCCATCAATACAGCCATTGGTCGTTGTGTGGAACAGCGTACCCTGCCTGATTTCAACTATAACGTTCCCATTGAATCCAGGGAGAAACAGATGGGTAAACAGACAGGGAAACCTGCCAGGCGGCCACGGCCCTTGTCTGGAAGGTATGCCGCCAAATCTAAAGCCAATTAAGAAGAGGTATCCATTCCGAATTGACAGCCATGATTTTTAAAGTTATACTTTAAAAATCATGGATAAAAAAAGAAGTCTTGAACAAAAGATCAACCGCTTGCTGTCAATGTTTCCGGCTGTGGCCATTATCGGTTCCCGTCAATGCGGCAAATCGACCCTGATCAAGTCGATTCGTCCGGACTGGAAATACTACGACCTTGAACGTCCGGATGATTTCCAGGTGATCTCCTCTGATCCCCTGGGCTTCTTCAGTCGGCAGCGCAAAGACACCATTATTGATGAAGCCCAGCAATTTCCAGAGCTGTTCGGGGTTTTGCGCGGGATCATAGACCAGGATCGCAAGGCCGTGGGGCGGTTTTTGCTTACCGGGTCAAGTTCCCCCGAAATCGTCAAGGGTCTGTCCGAAAGTTTATCCGGCCGTATGGCTACCGTAGAACTGTGGCCTTTCAAGGCCACTGAATTTTATGACCAGCCGCTTTCACCAATCTATGATCTTCTTTGCGATTCCAAGACCGGCCTAAATCATCTGGCAGCACTGCAACCGCTGCTCGAACCCGACCAGGTCTATGAGCACTGGCTGCTGGGCGGTTATCCCGAACCCAGGATCAAAGGGAAAATCCATCCCGATTTTTACGGGCTATGGATGGACGAGTATTTTGCTGATTATATCCGGCGGGACATTCAGCGACTTTTCCCACGGATCAATCCCCATTCTTTCCGGCTTTTCATTCAGACCCTGTCGTTTCATTCCGGCAGCGTTATCAATCAGTCCGAGATCGCCAGGGCGCTGGAGGTCAGTTCCCCCACAGCCAGGGACTATCTTGAAATCCTGCACGGTACCATGATCTGGCGAAATCTTAGAACTTATGAGGAGAACAGTTTGAAAAAGGTGCAGAAGATGCCGAAGGGCTTTTTTCGCGACCAGGGCCTTCTCCACCATTTGCTGAAAATAGATGATCTGGATAAATTACTGGTCCATCCAACGGCAGGCCCTTCATTTGAGGCCTTTGTCATTGAGGAGATCATCCGCGGCTTCCAGTGCACCATGCGCGCGGGTATTGACTTTCATTTTTACCGGACCAAAGACAAATCAGAAATTGATCTGATCATCTCCGGCCCTTTTGGCGTGATCCCCATTGAGGTTAAATTAGGATACAAGATCAAACAGCGGATGTTGACCCCACTTAAAAATTTTATTGGCGATATCAGTGCACGTTTCGGCATACTGGTCAACAACGCCGACCGGATCGAATTTCTTTCCGATTCCATCATTCAGATTCCGGCCAGATATTTTTAGCCGGGCTTGCAATTAGAAGTTTTCGTAAGAGGGCTTTGGGGTAGAAGACTGGGCATGGAAGGGGGAAAATACTGATAATGGATCCCTGCGAAGAATGTAGTCTGGACGATAAGATCTATGAATGCTGCGGCCGCTGTCCGGATACCGGAGCGACGATTTCCATGGTGATGGAACCGTCCCGCCGGCTGGCGGTCTGCCCACATTTGACCCGCCAGGGCAAATGCGCTATCTATGAACAGCGACCGGCCCGGTGCCGCTCATTTTACTGCCTGAAATACAACCAGGGGTACTCTTTCCAAGGGGAGCGATGGCGGACCCGGCCTTTGGATTAAGGGGCTTTGCGTGCAATGGATCTTTCGAGAATGAGGAATTTCAGATGTTTCAAAAACAAGGTGAAAACGGATATGTGCCGGCCCAGGCCGGAATTGAGAGAAAAACACTGGTATACGGCGAAAAAACCCTGATGACGGAATTCGTTCTCCACAAGGGGCATACGCTGCCGCGCCATGCCCATCCCCATGAGCAAACCGGTTATCTGGTGAAAGGCCGGATACGTTTGTCGATCGGCTTGGAAGAATTTGAGGCCGGACCGGGTGACAGTTGGTGCATTCCCGGCGGTGTGGACCACGGCGCCGAAATCCTGGAGGATTCCCTGGCGGTGGAAGTTTTTGCGCCGTCGCGGCAGGACTACTTGCCAGCGGGTGACAAATAGTTTCTTCAGTCGCATTCTGACAATAAAATTGCCGGAAAAAATCAATCATAGCTTGCCGGCCGTCTCCTCAATTGCCCCCAAAGCACCAAAACCACGCCGGCCAGGATGATCAGCATGGCGGCAATGGCCGAAACGGATATTGTTTCTTTCCCGATCCAGGCACCCAGTAACACCGCGAGCACCGGATTAACATAGGAGTAGCTAGTCGCCAGGGCGGGAGTAACATTTTTCAATAAATACGTATAGGCTGTGTAGCCCAGTAGTGATCCGAACACCGCAAGATAAATGAGCGCTCCCACAGCACGCACGGACGGATGAGTGGGAACATGCTCGCCCGCTGAAAAACCGATTAGAAGTACGATCAAACCGCCCGTGAGCATTTGCGCCGCACTCGACATCATGCCCTTGGGCATGGGCAGGCGCAGGCTCAGCATGGAACCAAAGGACCACGAGGCCGCAGCCAGAACTAGAATGGCAGCTCCCAAAGGATAAGCGCGCAAGTCGCCTTCGAGATTTAGAAGGACGATTCCCAAAAAGCCGAGAATCAGACCGAGCCATTCATTACGTTGGGGCCACTGTTTCCAGATTCCCGCGAAAAGCACGGTCCAAAGCGGCGTAGTGGCGATTACCAGGGCGGCCACTCCGGACCCCACCCACTGCTCGGCATAGACAACACCGCCGGTTCCGCCCAAAAGGAGAAAGGCGCCGGTCAACGCGGCCGCGGCCCACTGCCTGATGCTTGGCGAGGCCACGGAACGCCGGCGCAGATAAATATACATCCCGGCCCCCACGAGCAAGTAGCGAAATCCCGCCGTAAAAAAAGGCGGAAAACTCTCAAGGGCGATGCGTATGGCAAGATATGTTGAACTCCATGAAAGATATAGGGTTGCGAGTGCGATGAGAATCCTGGTATTGAGCTTACTCCTCATTACAATATTTCTCCTGCTGCTTACCGGTGCCGTTTTCGTAAATAAAAAAGGCCGCGGAATCAATTTTCCGCGGCCTGATGGGTTTTACTTTAATGCGTTCTAAAAAGAGCTAATAGAATTCCCCCTCGGCCACGGTTGCATGGCGCCATACCGGTTTATTGGTTCCGCATAAAATAATCGAGGTAGAATTCATCATAAGATGGCAATAAATTATCCGCGGTCTATAGTCAAGCTTTTTTAGCGCAGTATCTCTCTGCTTCTTTTCCACACATGTTGTTCATTCTGACCACCTTTTGATCTCATAAAATCAAAATTACTATGCACCACCACAAAAAAACGGCCTTATTCGTGACCCTATTCCTATCGCGGCTGGAAGCCGCTCCCACAATTAAGGATGCCTGAAATTGATGATATCCAAAAACCAACAACAATGATTCACAACCGTATTCACAGCGCTCCACACCCGCATCTCGTATCCCGTATTATACCTTTTATTCTCACTTCATCCTGGCCGCTTCCCAAGCGATCATCGCCTTTTTGCGTTCGGCACCCCACCGGTATTCGTGAATCCGGCCGGATTTGGCAATGACCCGGTGGCAGGGGATCAGATAGGCCACCGGGTTTGCGGCCACGGCGCCGGCCACGGCCCGCGAGGCCCGGGGCTGCCCCAGAAAGGCGGCCAGATCCTGGTAGCTGATCATCCGGCCGGCGGGGATGGTCAGGAGCGCCTGCCAGACTTTCACCTGGAAATTGGTGCCCTTGAGATGCAGGTGAAAGGGCCGTGAATCCGGCAAGGGGGCGGGGCGAAAGATCCGGCCGGCCATGGCGGCCGCGCCGGCTTTATCTTCCGTGAAGACGGCGGCAGGAAAGGTTTGCTGCAATTGGCGCAGGGGTTCAGCCGGGCGTTCTTCCAGGGCAAAGCCCAGATAGCAGAGTCCCCGGGGCGTGAAAGCCAGGAGGCAAGGGCCGAAGGGCGTCGGACAAAGGCCGTGGTGGATGGCGAGTCCGGCGCCCCTGCGCTTGAATTCGCCGGGGGTCATGGCTTCGTAGGTCACAAACAAATCATGCAGCCGGCCGGGGCCGGAAAGACCCGTATCCAAAGCAGTGGTCAGCAGGTCCTGGGATTCCGCCAGTTTTTCCTTGGCGTATTCCAGGCTCAGAAAATGCAAAAACCGGTCGGGACTGATCCCGGCCCAGCGTTTGAAGAGCCGGCTGAAATGAAAGCGGCTGAGGTGAATGCTGCGGGCGATTTCATCCAATCCGGGCCGGGATCGGAAGTTGTCCTGCAAATAGCGGATGGCCCTTTCGATGCGCCGGTAGTCCCCGGCCTGTTGTGAAAAATGATTTGGTTCCACGACATTCCCCTTTTTTTCATGGCCGCCAGTCTATCCGAATCCGCTTGATTTTGCCACCCGGATTTTGCTGAAAACAGCAAACTCTTTCCAGCAAAACCACAGCTCTTGCAAGATTTGAAAAACAACTTATCCCAACCAGGCCAACCATCTGTATCGGCCCCATATACAAAAGCGATAGAAAATACAAAAAGAATAGAAATTATCGATTTGTATTGTAATTCGTTTGTATGTTAAACAGGCTGCTTTGGAAGCTGCGGAGCAACCAATGCAATGAAAAGGAAATCAAAGCTTGAACAAGACCTACCCGGCCCATTGGGACTTCAGCGACGAATTCGACGGCGGTGAGGAGTCCTGCGGCCGGGTCATCATCAATCTTTACAATTATCTGAAATCGGTTGCACCGGGCAAACGTGTCTTGCTGATATCCAAAGATCCTGCCGCGCCCATCGAGTTTCCGGCCTGGTGCCGGATGACCAGGAACCGGCTTATCGAGGCCGCCCATCCTTTTTATTGGATCGAATACAAACCTGAACTGAAATAAGGAGCATTCCATGGCCGGAACATTCTGCGTGACCATCACCCATTGCCGCACCGACGGCGATAAAGCCACCCTTGGTTTTGTGGTGGCCAATGCCGCCATGGGCAGTGAAAAAGACACCATGGTGTTTCTCAGCACCGACGGCGTGTATTGCGCCATGCAAGGCGAAGCGGAAAAAATCAACGTGGGCGCCCCCTTTGCGCCCCTTACGGAACTGATGGACAAATTCATTGCCGCCGGCGGTAAAATTTATGTCTGCACCCCCTGCATGAAAAAGCGCGGAATCACGGAAAAAGATTTAATCAAAGGCGCCACACCGGCCGGCGGCGCAGCCCTGGTGGAATGGCTGGCCAATGGGTCTCCCTGTGTTGCATACTAGAAAACCGCCGGGATGAATTCCTCCATGGATCTTGAAACCCTTCAAGCCGACCGGATTTTTGACGGCGGCGACCTGGATTGCGGTTCGGGCCTGATTCTGCTGATTCGCGAAAACATGCTGGCGGTTCCGGCAGGCGGCATTCTGGTGATGCGCAGCCGGGAGCCGTCGGTGGCTGTCGACCTGCCGCCCTGGTGCCGGATGGTGGGTTATGTCTACCTTGGTTCACTGCCGGAGGGCGACGCCGTGCGCTATTTCATTCAGCGCAAACAGGCCGCGACAGGGGAAAGTCAGGCCCTGGCCGCTGACAAGGTCAAAGCCAAAAACTACGAGTGGCGGGTGCGCACCCGTTCCAGCGGCCATCGCAAAAGCACGGTCTACTGCCGCAACTTCTCTTGGGAGGTGGGCCAGCCGGCCAGTTTCGAGGAAAAGGACAGCCATCCCAGCGCGGTGGAATACCTGCTGGGGGCCCTCAGCGCCGATCTTACCGCGGCCTATGCAACCGAATGCGCCCGGGAAGGCTTGGAAATGGAGGATGTGGAAATCACCGCCCGAGGCAGGTTGATCAATGTACTGGCCCACATGGGCCTGGAACAGGGTGATCCTGGCTTCAGCGAGATCGAAGTCAAATGTTTCGCCTCCACCCTGGCCGATGAAATGAAGGCCGAGGCTGTCTGGCAGCGTACTGTGGCCCGCTCCCCCCTGGCCGCGACCCTGGCCAAGGCCTTGGCCTTAACCATCAAATTCGCAGTGGTATAATCATGTTCACCACCACTCAAGTGGGCAGTTGGCCCCGTTCCAAGGAATTGCTGCGGGTCTTGCGCGCCCGCAGGCTGGGGAAGATATCCCCGGCGGATTTCAAACGCATTGCCGATGAGGAAGTGCGGCGCACGGTGGCCATTCAGGAAAAAGTCGGCCTGGATATCATCGTGGACGGCGAGCACCGCCGGGATAATTTCTATTCCTTCATCGCCGAAAAGGTGGACGGCACCCGGCTCATGTCCCTGGCTGAAATGCTGGATGCCATGGAGGACAAATCCGGTTTTGAAGAAATG
Organism: Desulfosudis oleivorans; assembly: GCA_020723325.1. Taxonomy (GTDB): domain Bacteria; phylum Desulfobacterota; class Desulfobacteria; order Desulfobacterales; family SURF-7; genus DYJD01. The sequence continues at coordinate 365,750 of DYJD01000003.1, forward strand.
CTGTACACCCTGGATGTCCCGGCTTCGGCTATCCGCAATCCCACCTGTGTCGGCCGCCTTTCCCGCCGGGAGCCGCTGGCAATGGAAGACTTCCTTTTTGTGAAAAACATCAGTGACAAGCCGGTCAAAATCACCCTGCCGGGTCCATATCTGCTGTCCCGCTCCATGTGGGTGGGCGCTTACACCAGCAAAGTCTATTGCGATCATCAGGCCATGGCCGACGATGTGGTGCGCATCCTGCGGGAAGAGCTGCTGGAATTGGCCGGAGCCGGCTGTGAATTCGTCCAGTTCGACGAGCCGGTACTGACGGAAATCGTCATGTCCGCGGAATGCGGAAGGCGCACTTTCATGTGAGCGACTTTGGCCACCCGCCGGGATGTGGGTGCCGAACTGCAATTTGCCGCTGATATGATCAACCGCATCGTGGAAGGAATATCCGGACCCAGAATCGGCCTGCATATCTGCCGCGGCAACTGGAGCACCAAAGAAGAAGTATTGCTTGCCGGCGACTATACGCCGCTCCTGCCGGCCCTGGTGCGGATGAATGTGGACCAGTTCGTGCTGGAATACGCCACGCCCCGGGCCGGGGATGTGAAAATCGTCGGCGAGGCCCTGAATCAAAAGGAATTAGGTCTCGGCGTGATTAATCCGCGCACGGCGGAAGTGGAAACCACAGCGGAAATTGTGGTAAGGGCCGAAAAGGCCCTGGCCTTTTTCAAACCCGCGCAGTTGTTTCTGAATACGGATTGCGGTTTTGGTTGCTTTGCCGACCGTTGTGTCAACGTGGAAGCAACGGCCACGGCCAAAATCATGAGTATGGTGCAAGCGGCGGAAGTCCTCCGGGAAAAATACGCATAGATCACTGATCCAGCCAGTTTTTGAATGCATTGACTTTCGTGCGGCTCACCAGGACTTCCTCCGGCAGGGGCGGGTCCAAAACCAGTTTCAGCCGGCTGTTGAAATAGGGGTGGATGGCTTGAACCGCGCCCAGGGCCACGATCATCTGGCGGTTGATGCGGAAGAACTGCTTTGGATCGAGCTGAACTTCCAGTTCATCCAGGGTGTGGTCCACGACAAAGCGCTTGCCGGAGCGGGTCACCAGGAAGGCCAACTGGTCTGCGATCATCACATAGCGGATCTGACTGGTCTCAATGGGCTGCAAGGCTTGGCCGGACTTCACCAGAAAACGGGTTTTATAGGACGGCCGGATGGTTTCCATCTGCTCCAGCAGGGCCGCAAGCCGGAGCTTGCTTTGGGGTTCGAAAGCAGCTTTCAGCCGGCGGTATTTCTGAATGCTTTGGCCCAATTCCTCCGGATGGATAGGTTTCAGCAGGTAGTCGATGCTGTTGACCTTAAAGGCTTTGACAGCATATTCATCAAAGGCGGTGGTGAAGATGACCGGGCATTCCACGGGGATTCTTTTAAAGATGTCGAAGCACAATCCATCGGAAAGCTGAATGTCCGCGAAGATCAAATCCGGCGGGGCATGATTTGTGAGTCTTGCCACCGCATCTTCCACACTTTCGAGAACCGCTTGGACTTGAATGGAACCATCCAGTTGGTTGAGCAATTGGACCAGGCGCTGGGAGGCGGCTTGTTCATCTTCTATAATTAAGACCTTCATTTTTCCCTTTCCGTAAATGGGCGCAGCAAAGGCAGCTTGACCTGAAATCGTCCTGCGGTTGTGCTGATTTCAACCTGCCTCTCCGTGAAATAGCTAAAACGGTTGCAGATGTTGGCAAGTCCGACCTGGGTGGAGGTTTCCGGCAGGTTCTTGGGCTGCAACTTGTTGCGCACGATAATATAGTCCGCTTCTGAAAAAATTTCAATGGTCAGTGGTGACTTGGAAGAGATGACGTTGTGTTTGACCGCGTTCTCAATAAGCAATTGCAAGGTTAAGGGCGGCAGGGTATGGGACAAGAGGGCAGCCGGGATGGTGACGGCCAGGGAGAAATTGGTCCCAAACCGTTTGGCCAGCAAAAACTCATAGGATTTGGCAAAATCCAGCTCGGTGTTAAGAGTCACCAATTCCTCGGAGCGCATTTGCAGAACATAGCGATAGATGCCGGAAAGGTTTTGAACAAACGCCACTGCCTGGCGGGGGTCGTTTTCAATGATGGCCACCAGGGTGCTCAAATTGTTGAACAGAAAATGGGGATTGAGCTGGCTTTTTAAAGCCTCGAATCGGGCCTGCAGGTGGGCCTGCTGTAATTCCAGAATTCTGGTCTTGTTTTTTTCCAGCTCCAGGGAGACCTGCTGCATTTGTTGGAAGGTTTGGGTATAGTGGGCGATCAATACATAGCCCAGAGCCAGGACCAGCCCCAGAATACCCCAGCCGAACAGATCATAGGACCAGGGTACCAGGTTCAGGACCATGAGCAGTTCGTTGCTAAGAAGCAGGATGAACAGCAGCATGAAAGCGGCAAAGGGTAGCTTGATTTTATCGGTGGCCGTGACCTGCCTGCCCAGGATGAAAGCAAGACACAAGGAGCAGTTGAAAGCCAGCAGCACCAGACTTAGGAGATACAGGGCGCGGGAATGGCGGGTGATCAACAAGCAAAAAACCGCCGCCAGGATGAGGTGGAATTGCCAGAGGCGTCGCACCATATGATAGGGGCCGGCGCCGAAAACAGTTTCAATGAAGGCAAAGAGACCCACTGGAACCAGCCAGAAGAGCAGATGTTCAATATACAGACAGGCGCTAGGGGAAAGATTCCAGAAGGAAGGCAATGGGAAGGCGGCCAGATATTTTGCGCCGGCGGTGACGGCAAAGAGGCCGAAGGCCAGAAAGGCATATTCCCGCATGCGCAAGCGGATGATAAAGACGAACATGGCCGCGGTTCCGGTGATGACCAGCAGGAAACCGAAAAACATTTCCTGGATGCGATCCATGAATTTTTCCTGCTGCTCCTGAACCAAAACATCTTCAAGATCCGGCCGGGAACCCACGGCAATGGAAAGAATGCTGCCCACGGCGGCAGGATTTCGGAAATGAATTTTAATGCGCAGGATTGCCTGGGGATAGTCTGGCGGAAGGGGCAGGATATGCGGGTGGTCATATTCATAATCGTTTTTATCGGCTTGGGTTTCATGGCCGCGCCCGTATTGATGGATTTTTTCATTGTTGAAAAAAACCTCGAACCCGTCCAGAAAAGCGGACAAGTATACGGCCGGCTCATTCCATTCGCCGGCGGGCAGGGGGATGCCCACCCAGAAATGATCGCATCCAGCCAGCTCATTCTCGTTGAATTGGGCAAGCGGTTGCCAGCCATCCTTGCTGAAGCTTTTGCCCAATTGGGCGTCTGTGGTGCTTTGAAAAGGCAGCCCGCCGGTGAGGGAGTAGCGCAGTTCGTCCAGGGCGAGAAAACGGGGGGGCGCTGCGGCCTCGGCCGGCAGGGCCAGCCACAAGGAGCTTGCCAGAAAAGCGGCAATCAGACAGGACCGGATGAAGATATACCTTGGTTTTATTGATGACTCTGTCACGCTGCTTCCAATCCCCGGAACAATTTTCAAGTCAGGATCATGGTGGCCCCTCGGCAGGGTCTTTTTGCATGACCTGCCGTTGGAGTTCCTCAGCATCCCAGCCTTGTTGCACTGCCATGGTTTGATAATACCGGCGTTTTTCTTCGTTCCGGACCCGGATCAATATTTGATAATGCGGCCAGCCCAGGCGCGGGGAAACCGTGGAGATGACGGCATATTGCTTATAAAAAAGCAGGATTTCGGCAAGGGTCTGTTTTTCAAACCCCAGATCCTTGGCCAGCAGTTCCAGAAATTCGGCAACGGGTTTCAGGTCATCGGAAGCATTTTCCATTTCTACGGTAATGCGTTGGCCCAATTGCCAAAAAATAAATACATCCATATGATCCGATCCGGTTCTTAACCGGCTGCCGCCGATGGTGATGATCCGATTCAGGTCCGCCAGCAAGGCTTGATAGACGTGCCGGGCCTGGATGGATTTTGCCGGCGTGTCTTCGGCGGCCTCGGCTTTGGCGCTTCTTTTTTTCAGACGGGCCCGGGCAAAGGAGAAGGAACCGGTGTTGGGAAAAAAACGCGCCCAATAGACGGTTTCGCCTTCCTGGTTTTGATCGGATTGGGCGGCCGGCGGCAAAAAACCTGCGCAGAAGGAGAAAACGAGCACCGCCGTCAGAGTGGAAAGCATTTTCATTTTGTTGCCATATAACCGGGTCAAAACCTGTCTGTTAATAAAAGAAATATCCGATGGCCAGGCCCAGGATGAAATTGCGTTCGTTGTAAAAATCCAGGTTGGAGTTTATTTCCATGTAAGCAAGCCCGGCTTCCGCGTACCAGTGCTCCTTGCCGAATAAATCATACCAGATCAAAGAGCCTGTGGCGGCAAGGCCCCAATCCCTGCGGTCTTTCTTAAAGATGGCATGGGGGCGGTCGTAAGCGCCGCGGGAAAGAGCCGTGTTGACATTCAGCCGGTAGGCATCGGTTTCCCGGGTGTATTCCAGACCGCTCATATATTCATGGCCGCGGTTGGCGGCGCCTTTGACATGATTGCGGGTATACCAGATTCCCGGCGTGATGGTATTGGAATTGTCAAGGGAGATGCGATATCCCAGCCCCAGGGTATGGGCGCTTCCGCTCCTTTGCAAATCCGAATGGACTTCGCCGATGAGATCATGATCGACTTTCAAGGCTCTGAACTTATAATTCAAGTTGAAGCCTGTGCCGCGGATGTCTTTATAGTTGGCTACAAAGCCGGCGGAATACATGGGGGTCAGCTTGCGCGCGGCCCCGGTTACAAAGGGATCTTCCCACACATCCAGGGCATTACCGTAAATATAGCCGTCCAGGGAACTGTTGTCCGGAAAAACTTTGGTGAGGCCCAGGGATAGTCCTTCCCGGGGTTCATCGAAAAAGGGGGTGCTGATATATGCCTGCAGCCCGTTTGCAAAAGTATAATAGCAATCGAACAACGGTAGTACGGCGATTTGGCCGTATTGCTTTCCCCGGCCTTCCAGGCTGTCGATTTTTGCCATTTCGTCGGAATAGGCAGTGATCCTGCTGCTGGAGGTCATGATACAGAGAACGGATTCCAGGCGGCCGCTGAATCCGGTTTGCGCTTCCTCGTCTGCGGCTTTTACCGGCGCCGCAAGAAAAAAAAGCGTCATCAAGCCCAGGGTGATTCCTTTTATTCGCATGGCTGCATCCAAAAAAAGTTCAGTTCGCCCGGTATTGTATAGAATGCATGCGCCGATGTCAAAAAAATGTTCCAAGTCCAGCCTGGGTTTAAATAACGAGGCACAAAGCCGGTGCTGTCGACGAAATCGCTGATTTATCGTTTTTAATCGCTTGACAAATATCATGGGGTTTAATAGAGACGTCTGTAGTCGTCTAACAATAGTCTTTTTTACAATATCAAGGCAATGCAAAATGTAATTTGCGCTGAGGAATATCAAGGAAATCCTTGAATTCAATCTGTCTACATCAAGGCGGCGAGCTTACTCTTCGGTTGAACATGGGGCTTGCCCAGGGAGATGTACCATGAAAATGAAACCCGGTTTTATGTTATTTTTCCTGGTCTGCATATTTTCGGCTTTCCCAGTCCAGGCAGCCCCCATTACCGTTTCATATTCCTTTGAAGCCGGCGGTTTCGGCGCCTCTGCTCCGCAAGCCTTTATCAGCGGATTCTTTACTGCCACCTTCATCCCCCTGGAAACAGGCAACGGCATTAACCAGGCCAGCCTGGATGCGGTGGATTTAACCATCAACGGCCATCATTACAATTTGAGCAATACGGGCGTTTTTGTTCAAAACGGCCGCTACCATCCTATGCTGGGACATACAGGCAAGTTTTTTCTCGGCGGCCTGGCAAACGGCGGAGTGCTTTTGGGCGCAACTTATGCCAATGATTTCAGGATGAGTTTCCTGGATTCCGGGACAGATGATTATGCCCCCCTGGATTTCAAATATTGGCTGAGCGGCGCGCCTTCTGTCTTTCACGCCGAAACAGTGAAAATAAAACGGTTGGAATCCGTTCCCCTACCAGGGGCGGGCTGGCTGTTTTTATCCGGATGTTTGTTTCTCGGCGGTGTCAAAAGGCAGTCCCGAAAAGGATATTAAAAATGCCCAATGCAGAACAAACCATCGGCAATCTGATCGATAAGGCCGGTGTTGCCATTATCAGCTCGGTAGATGAGGACGGTTTTCCCAATTCAAAAGCCATGCTGCCGCCGCGCAAAAGGGAAGGCATCCGGCATTTTTTCTTCACCACCAATACTTCCTCCATGCGGGTCGGGCAATATTTCCAAAATCCCAAGGCCTGCATTTATTTTTTCGACAAGCGTTTTTTCAGGGGCGTCATGCTGCGCGGCTTCATGGAAATCCTGCAGGACAGGGCTGCAAAGGAAATGATCTGGCGGGAAGGCGACGAAATGTACTATTCAGAAGGCGTCACCGATCCGGATTACTGCGTGCTCCGCTTCACAGCCCAGAACGGGCGCTATTACAGCAATTTCAAGTCGGAGAATTTTATAGTAGAGTAGTGCGACAAAAACCATATACCTGTGCCAGTGGAATCCAATGACTACGCATCCGGCCGCCTCCATCGCCGTCATCGGCCTGGGTTGTCATTATCCCGGGGCCGACAACCCGCGCCGTTTGTGGGAAAACATCCTGGCCCGACGCCGGGAATTCAGGCGCATTCCTTCCTGTCGCCTGCCCCTGGAGCTTTACTTCTCCCCGGATCGTTCCGCCCCTGACAAAACCTATGGCGCCAGGGCGGCCGTGATCGACGGCTTCCGTTTTGATGCCGTGAAACGACGCCTGCCCAAATCCACGGTGGATTCCACCGACTTCGTGCACTGGCTGGCCCTGGAAACCGCCCTCCAAGCCCTGGAGGACGCGGGGTATATCCGCGCGGATCTGCCCGCGGATCGTACCGGAGTCATTGTGGGCAACACCCTCACCGGGGAGCAGACCCGTTCCCAAAGCATGCGCCTGCGCTGGCCCTATGTCCGCAAAGCCCTGGCGGCGGCGGCTTTGGCCAAAGGGCTGCCCGACCCAATCATCCTCGAGCTCGCCGCTACCATGGAGGTTTATTACAAATCGGTATTTGCGCCCATCACCGAGGACTCCCTGGCCGGCGGCCTGTCCAATACCATTGCCGGCCGGATCTGCAATTTTCTGGATCTGCACGGCGGCGGATACACCGTGGACGGCGCTTGCGCCTCCTCCCTGCTGGCCGTCGCCACCGCCGCCGCCGCATTAAACAACAGGGAGTTGGATCTGGCCCTGGCCGGGGGTGTGGATATCAGTCTGGACACTTTTGAAATGATCGGTTTTGCCAAGACCGGGGCCTTGACCGATAAGGATATGGCCGTCTACGACCGGCGTGCCAACGGTTTTATTCCAGGTGAAGGCTGCGGGTTTGTGGTTTTAAAGCGCCTTGCCGATGCCCGGGCCGACGGCGACTATGTTTACGCCGTATTGCGCGGCTGGGGAATCTCTTCCGACGGCAAAGGCGGAATCACGGCGCCCAATGGACGCATGCAGGCCCTGGCCTTGCAGCGGGCCTATCAACGGGCGGGCTATAGTCTTGAGGCGGTGGCCTTTATTGAAGGGCACGGCACTGGTACGGCGGTGGGTGATGCCGCGGAATTGGAGGGGATCGCTCTTGCCCTAGGTGCGGCGGATCAAGCTGGGGATTTACGTTTGTGCGGCCTGACTTCCCTGAAATCCCTGATCGGTCACACCAAGGCCGCGGCCGGCATCGGCGGCTTGATAAAAACCGTGATGGCCGTAAATCGCAGGATTCTGCCGCCCATGGCCGGCTGCAAGGAACCCAATCCGATTTTTACAGGTGCGGCCAAGGCCCTTTATCCGATTTTACAGGGGGCCGTGTTGCCAAAGGACAGCCTGACCCGGGCCGGGGTTTCGGCCATGGGCTTCGGCGGCATTAATTGCCATGTGACCCTTGAATCCGGCGATTTCCCGGCTGAAAAACTTATTCCGGCCGTGACGGAGAGGGCTCTTTTGGCTTCCCAACAAGAGTCGGAGCTGTTTGTGTTCGGGGGCGCAACCGTAGCGGAGCTTTTGGACAGCATCCGAAAGATCCGGGAGCTTTCGGACGGCATCAGCATGGGCGAATTGGTGGACCTGGCTGCTTGGCTGACTTCCCAGCAGCCGTCTGCTCCGGAAGTGCGTGGGGCGGTTATTGCCGCTGATCCCGAAATCCTTCAGGAGCAGTTGCAGCGGTTGGAAGAAATCCTTCTTGAAAAGCCTTTGAAAACCGGCGAGCTTTGGACCGACCCGCGCACCGAAATCTGGCTGGGCTGCGGCAGAAGTCATACTCGCCTTGGTTTCGTGTTTCCGGGCCAGGGCTCTCAACAGCTCAACATGGCCGGTGTGCTGCTGGAACGCTTCACATGGGCTCAGGGTTTGCAGGCCCAAATCCCTGAGCCTAAATTGCTGGAAAGCATTTACCGTCCCCTGGATCGGGCCGGCCATCAAAGTCAGGTGGAAGAATGGCGGAACGAGCTGGCCCGAACGGAAATCGCCCAGCCGGCCATTTGTTTGGCTTCACTCCTGTGGTATCGCCGATTGAAGCAACTGGGATTGGATCCGGTTGCGGTGGGGGGACACAGCCTGGGAGAGTTGACCGCATTTCATGCGGCTGGCGCATATGACGCTGCCACTCTGCTGGCCCTTGCCGCCTTGCGCGGTCGGGTAATGGCGACTTCTACCCAAGGCGCCCATGCCATGGCGGGGCTGGCTTGTTCGCTGGAAAAAGCCGAGGCCTTGCTTGCCCGGGCGGATGGCTATGTGGTGGTGGCCAATATCAACAGCCCGTGTCAGGTGGTGATTTCAGGGAAGCGTGCCGGGGTGGAGGCCGTCATCAGGTTGGCGGAAATGGAAGGCGTGCAGACCCGCCGGTTGCCGGTTTCCAATGCCTTTCATTCCCGTTTGATGGCGCCTTCAGCAGAGCGCTACCGCGACCAAGCCCATTTTCCGGAGCAAATGCCGGCATCCGCCGTCAAACTTTATTCCGGCATGGACGGCAAGCCGGTGCCGGCCGGGATATCCATGCAGGATTATTTTGCCCGCCAGATGACCACCCAGGTGAACTTCATGCCGCTTGTCCGGGCCATGTCCGCTGAATGTGACTTGCTGATTGAAGTCGGTCCCGGCCGGGTGCTTTCCAATCTCATTGCCGATATCCAAGGTGAAACCGGCCCGCTGTGCCTGCCGGTGGAAGCCAGGGCAGGCAACGACCGGGATTTGAATAAAGTCCTGGCAGCCTATTTTATAAACGGTGGCCGGGTGAACTGGGCGGCTTTTTATGAAAACCGCTTGACGCGGCCGTTTGTGCCGGCCTCGGAACGGGCCTTTTTTGTGAATCCATGCGAACGCCCCTTATATGCGGATGTTTCCTTGCTCAAACCCGGCCGAATGGCAGCAGCGCCTGCCCGCAGTATTCCGAAAACCATCTTGCCGCCGGAACCAGTGCCGTTGCCCCAAATTCCATCAGCAATACCGGCAACGGCGGCCCCGCAAACCCAGGCGCCGGACGCAAGCGAACCAACCGCCGTTGCTGATTGGGTGCTTGGATTGACGGCCAAAACCACGGGCTTCCCAGTGGAAACCCTGAGCCCGGACTTGCGGCTGCTGGACGATTTAAACCTGGATTCCATCAAAGCCGCGGAACTCATTGCCACGGCCGCCATACATTTCGGGCTGGCCGGCTTCCTGGATCCCAAAATTTTTTCCAATGCCACCCTTGGGGAAGTCGCGGCGGCATTGCAGGCCTTGCTGGACCAGGGGGCGGATTCCCAGGGAGGCATAGCGGAGCAGGCAGCCGCTAGGCCCACCTGGGTGCGGAATTTTGTCATGCGCCCGGTGGTGGAAGTGTTTTTGCCGGAAAGGGCTGACAGCCGATTCTGGCAATCGGCCCAGGTTCTGCTGCTGCACGATCCTGCTGAAAATTCCTGGGCCACCGCCTTTATGAACATTTTAAGCTGCTATCAGGCGCAAACCAGGCCGGTCTTTTTTCCAGGAGATCCGACGACCGCCGGCATGGCCCACGTCCCGGCCGGCTTTGATCTCATCACGGTTTTACCGCAGGATCTTTGCCTGGAACCCCTGACGGAGATTCGGCTGCATGAGCTTGTGCAAGGCCTGCAGGCCATGGCGGTCTTGTCTGAAAAGGCCCGTTCCCTTACTTGCATGCAGTTCACAGCAGGCAAGGTGCAGGCGGATTCAGAATCGGCGCCGGATGTTGCCACAGCACTGCTGGCCAGCCTGCATCTGGAACAACCGGCATTGAAGATCCGGGTGATTACTATCGCACGCGGGGCATCTCCTGCAACCCTTGCCCCCCGGATCATGGCGGAAATGGAAACAACGCCCTCTTATGCCGCGGTTTATTATGATGAGGCCCTGAAGCGTTATGTGCCGCGGGCCGTAATGCAGGAACCTTGCGCCTATCTGCCGCGCCACCTGCATTGGGGTGCAACGGATGTGATGCTGGTCACCGGCGGCGCCAAGGGCATCACCGCCGAATGCGCCCTGGCCCTGGCCCAGGCGGTGGGCGCGCAATTGGCTCTAGTGGGTTCTTCGACCGCTGTAAATGAAGAGGTCCGCCATACCCTAGGGCGTTTTCAAAGCGCCGGCTTGACCGTGCGCTATTATGCCTGTGATTTGACAAACGGAAAAGCCGTGCAGGAACTGGTGGTGCAGGTGCAAAGGGAATTGGGTCCCATCACGGCCGTTATCCACGGCGCTGCCGTCAATACCCCGCGACCTTTGGTCCAGGTCAGTGCCCGGGAGGCCCTGGGGGAGATCGCCCCCAAAGTATTGGGCGCCGTCAATCTGTGCGCGGCCCTTTCCGCCGCACCGCCCAAACTGTTCATGGGGTTTACTTCCATCATCGGCCTGACCGGCATGCTGCGCAACGGCTGGTATGGTTTTTCCAACCAAGCCTTGAACCTTATTTTGGCGCGCTTCCAAAGGGAGCATCCCGGCACCGCAATCCAGACCATTGCTTTCAGCATCTGGGGAGAAACCGGCATGGGCCTGCGCCTGGGCAGCACCGCCTATCTATCCCGATTGGGCATCGACGCCATTCCCACTGCCGAAGGGGTGCGCCGTTTTTTACAGCTCTTCAGTCATGACCCGGGTGCCCGGCAGGTGGTGGTGGCGGCCCGCCTGGGCGGCCTGGATACCTGGCAATCTGAAAGGATCCCCCAGCCCCAGGCCGGCGGATTCCTGGAAACCATCCTGCAATTCCAACCGCGCATCGAGCTGCTGGCCCGGACCCGGCTCACCCTGGACACAGATGCCTATGTGCGCGACCATGTCTGGCGCGATTCCTATCTGTTTCCCACGGTTTTCGGTCTGGAAGCCATGGCTCAGGCCGCTGCCCGGGTCGTCGGGCTGGATGAATTCCAAGCCTTGAGTATTGAAGATATCCGTCTTGATCAGCCCATTATCGTAAATCCGGAGCAAGGCACCCTTATGGAAATTCACGCCCAGGCACTTGAACGTCCCCATCCGGACGCGCCTTGGCAAGTGCGCACCAGTCTGCGGGTGGAGCAGACCGGCTTTTGCCAGGACCATTTTTCGGCGCTCTTTATTTGGGGCTTGCCGGCGGTTGCCGATGCGCCGGAGATCCCGGCTGTACCGAATACAGCCCTGGACATTCAGCCTGACCCGGATCTTTACGGCCGCCTCTTATTCCAGGGCGAGCTGTTCCGGCGCCTTGAGGCTGTTTACCGGCTTGATGACCGGGAGTGCCTGTTCCGTGTCAACACAAGCGGGAATGTGCCGCCTACCCTGGGTCGGGCCCATGGACCGTTCTTCCTGGGCAACCCCTATGCCCGTGATTGCCTGCTCCAGGCCGGGCAGCTTGTGGTGGCCCAGGATATCTGCTTGCCGGTTTATATCCAAAAGCTGACGATCCTTGCAAAAGCCCATGGGATTTGCTACGGCCGGCTCATCAAGGAAAAAGTCGAGAATTCCCATGTGGATTCTCGGGCGGTCGCCTTTGACCGCCATGGTGGCTGCATTGAGAGCCTGGCGGGGTTCCGTACCAAAATTTTGGAGCACTGCCCTGAAAATCCCACTCCAGAGCAATTGGCCCGGCCGGCCGAGGGTGATGCCGATTTGATCCGCCGGCGGTTGCAGGCCCATGCCGAGGGCTTTGGTATTCAGGTTCCGGAAATCAATCTTGGCTATCAGGTGAATTGGCATGCATTAAACCCGGAAGAGCGGCACCAGCAAGAGCAAACACTGGTGGAAAATTTGGCGCGCTCCTCACATGCCGGGCCCATGGTCCTGGAATGGCTCGCTTCCGGCAAGCCGCGATTGAAAGACCTTCCGCCGGAAACCCTGGACGTTTCCATTGCCCATGATGACCGGGTATGCGTCTGTGCAGCCGGACCAGGGCCCCAGGGTTGCGATGTGGCCGAGCTTGCCGGCCGTTCGTCGGAAACCTGGCTGGGCATGCTGGGTAACGGCCGCAAGAGCGATTTTCAGAACTTGCTGACCATGGGGGACAGCGCCGATCAGGCCGGGGCAAGGCTCTGGGCCGCCGGCGAAGCCTTGCATAAGGCCCTTGGCCGGCCGGAAATCAGCCTGTCCATCGCGGCCCGCAAAGATGCCGCGGTTTTATTTGACGGCCCCCAAGGCACCCAGGTCCTGACCTTCCCCATCCAACTGACCCGTCCGCCGGAACGTATGCTTGCCCTGGTGACGGGCAGGCCGGCCCGCCCGGCGGAGAACCCTCCGACCCTGGCCGGACGTATGGGGTTTGACCTGGACCTTCAGACCATTCGACTCGAATCCGGGCCCCAGGGCCGGCCCCGGCTGATTGTGCGGATGCCCATCACTTTCAAGGAAACCGCCAACCCCAGCCGCACGGTTTACTTTTCCCATTTTTTTGAATGGATGGGACGCTTGCGGGAAATGCTGTGCTATCCCATCTACCCGCAACTGGTGGAACAATTTTCCAGTGCCAAATGGGGCATGGTGACCAATTTTTCCGAGATCCGCCTGCAGGGCCAGGTGGGCGCAGGGGAAGTCATTGAAGGCTGCGTGTGGCCGGAAAGGAACCCGGACCCTTCCCAGGCGGTCATTGATTTGGGCTTTGAATGGCGCCGATCCAGGCGTGACAGCTCTCACGAGCGGATCGCCACCGGCAGGATGCGGGTGACGTGGGTGGCGGTGCGCGGTCACGGCCTGGTGGAAAAACACCCTTTGCCGGAGTTTTTTCAGGAATTCCTGAAGCGGGCGCCGCTTCCCAGCGAGTCCCCCAAACCCACTGCGCAGCACCAGACCCTGCCCTTTCCCGGTTTAGGCCGTGAAATCCGGCGGGCACCGGCCGGGCCGGTTTTATCATCATCGCTTTTGGGCGAGCAATCCTTTGAGACCAGCCTGGAAGACGCCAACCTGGTGGGCAATATCTATTTTTCCAACTATGCCGTATGGCAGGGTCGGACCCGCGACCATTTTTGCCGCGCTTTCACAGCCGGCCCTCAATCCGGCGAATTGCGCTGCACCCATAGCCGCATCGAGAACCTGCGCGAGGCCATGCCCTTTGACCGGATCATTGTCAGGATGTACGGCCGGGCTGTCCATGAGCGCGGTGTCCGCCTCCATTTCGACTACTTCCGGCGGACCCCCCAAGGTATCCAAGAAAAAATCGCCCACGGCGAGCATGAGGCGGTCTGGGCAGCGCCGGACACCACCGGACAATGGAAAGCAGCGCCTTTGCCGGATGCTTTACGCCAAGCACTATTGCCGAAGACCGAGAGCTATCAATCCTTGATCGAATCCGATGGAACCATGTAGTTGATGATCCCAGTCAACTGCGTTTATCAACTGTAGCGGCCCGCAAACATAATCACCCCGGACCCGCAATCATCGCTATTTTCGACCCACATTATTTGCAACTATATTTTAGGCCGGACCCACGTTATGAGTTACTGGTCCACAATAAGTACAACTCTATTTTCTCATTCCGTTAAAAATTTCTTGGGCGAGATTGAGGTAAAATACGTTACTATGTAACGGTGCAGAATGAAAACACCATTCTGCACTTTGGGGTTGTGGTTCTGAGTGGCAGAATGATAGCCGTTATGTTGCACTTGACTGTTTGCTGTTAAGCAGTTTTTTCGGAAAGTCTCGACAGATGGTAATTTATTTTGGTTCGACGCCAATTGCCAATTCGTCGTATTTTTAATCCGCGATGGCGTTTGAGGAAGAGAACGAAAAACACGGATGCATCTTATCAGTCCCTATTCCGCCCTGGTTCAACAGGTTGTATTCACAGTATCATTGACAAACAAACACCCTTTGCATATAGTCTGATATCAAAAAAGCAAAGTCTTATCCCTAAGTTCGGCGTGTTCTGAAGCGGATGGCCATGCCCACGAAAAGTGGGGTTTTCATTCGTAAACTCCGGCGCCCGGTGTTGGGTTTGTTGTGATTGGCCTTTCTCTCACTTCTCATGGCGATCCTCAGCATCGTGATTCCATCATCATTCCAAGGGCGATTTGGACTTTGATCGTTTACAAACGTGCATGATGAGGGGTATTGGGAATCATTGAAGATTCGATAATCTTTATTTTACATCAAATTGACATGTTAAGGACTTGTAGGTGTGCGCAATCCAAGCCAATATCAGGCTTTTTTGCAATTATTCGTTGATATCGGGTTGAAAGAACGATGACTTCATTGATGATTTTAAGTCTCTCGTACCCAAGGCCTCCTACCTTGTACATGCGACGTGCGAATATCGCCCAACATACTCGCTTTCCATCGGCAATCGTGGTTTTGAATCTTCTCCGACAATGGTGATGATGGGACCTAAACCAGCAGCGGGGCTTCTGGCTTTTGTATCGGGAAACGATCTTTAATTGTCTTTGACTGAAAGAAATGCTAGACTTCTAGAAAACCGGACACATAGGGCTATCAGAACAATATTGAAAATTATGAAACACAAAACCATGAAAGGCTTTATACTCTTTTTTTGTCTGCTCCTTTCCAGTGCCTCGCTGGTCCAGGCCGACACCATCTACGTGTCTCAGATGGCCGCGGGCAGTGACACGGGAGAATCCCTGGCCAATGCCCATTCCATGACCTGGTTCAACACCCCTGCCAACTGGGGAACGGGACCGGGGCAAATCGGTCCCAACACCACCGTCCGCTTTATCGGCGAGATCACGTCACCCCTGCTAATAGCGGGTAGCGGCACAAGCGGAGAAGGCAACCGGATCGTCCTCGATTTTGCCGGCGGTTCCATGAACGCCCCGTCCCTGTCGATCACGGATGCCCAGATCAAATTCCGAGGCCATGACTTCATCACCGTTACGAATTGCCATTTCAGCGACAATATCCAGATCGGACGTCTATATGACCTGAATGGGGCGGCGGACAACATCACAATCTCGAACTGTGTCTTCGTCGGTCGGGAGGGCTGCACCGTCGATGCCGTCTGCCACCAATACGGCACCCATACCCTCATTGAGAACAATTACTTCAAGAATATCATGCATGGCGTCTTCGGCGATACCGTCCTGAACCATGACATCACCATTCGCGGCAATATCTTCAGCGGCGGTAAGACCAGCGCTATTTCATACAACCAGGATATCATCCGGTTCGGCGATGCGTACAATGTCCTAATTGCAGGAAATCATCTTACGGTCAGAAAGGATGTCGACCCGGCATACGTATCAAATCCGGGCGGGGAACCATACCATTGCGACGTCATCCAGTTCTACATGAAGGGCGGGGGGAATGCGGGCAATCCAAGGGACTGGACCATCCGGTACAATCTGATCGAGCTGGACACCACGAACCGATATCACCGCCATTGGGTTCATGCACAGCAAATGGCGGGAACTTTCGATATTTATGCCAACATCTTTCTGGGAACCCATGGGGGCCAACTCTCCGGAGGCCTTCAGCTCGGCGACAACCTTGATCCACTTTTCGCTGCCCATATCCATGGCAACACCTTCATCACCAAGGATGGCCCTGGGGAGATCATCTTTTTCACGAAATCAAGTGATTCCACAGTCGCAGCCACCGAGCAATACACCTTCACGAACAACATCGTCTACTCCCTGACGGATTTCCGCTTCAATGGAATCAACCGGCCCCTTAACTTCTATAAGAACAACAACCTCTACTACGCCGTCTCCCCCACAACCCATGGCCAGGGCATTATCAATGACCTGCTCGCGGAAGAGACCGGTTCCCTGAACCAGGCCCCCCTGTTCGCCAGTGTCACCAACAACGATTACCGGCTGTTACCTTCGTCTCCGGCGATCGATCACGGCGGCACGCTGGCTCAGATGTACGGCAGGGCCCTTTTCGGGGTCGCCTGGCCGAATGTCGCTTTGACGGACCGGCCCTATGGCCTCGGATACGACATCGGCGCCTATGAATATACGGGAGAGGCCGCTTTTGCAGATATGGATCATGACGGGGATGTGGATGGCTACGATCTGAAACTTTTCGCCGACTCTTATACCGCGGGAACCAATATCATCCCCCCGGAGACCTTTGCCCGGCAATATGGATTCTGAGTACGACAAACACTTGGCACCATGTCTTTCATAAGTGTAAGTGCGCCATGAGGTTGTGTGAGAACGGACTCAAGAACTGATGGACAAGCAGACCTGCTAAATGGTGGATCTA
>DYJD01000079.1 GCA_020723325.1 Desulfosudis oleivorans
GAGACCGGTGATTGGCATGGTGCTGGCACTGACCCCGGAGGATCACGACTTCGTAGCGCAACCGGCCTACCGTTTTGAGTTTCTCAAGCAGCAGTACTATGAGGCGATAGAGCAAGAAGGAGGCCTGCCCGTGGGCCTTCCCGCAACCGAACGACTTAGCCCGCATTATTCATAAACTTTTTCCCGAAGGGGATTGGGTTGTTTTTGGCGGGATGTAATGGGCGTGTTCGGGGTCAGATAGTGGCTGGCGTGATTCGGCGACGCTGCACAGGGATCATGGCAATGGCAGCATGGACCAGATTCCTCGGTTCTGGACGGAGTTCACCCGGAGAGAGGTACTTGTCTTGTTTGCGATGTGGCTTCGGGTGATTCTGATCGGTCAGGCGGTGGATTCGATCAGCTTACCACGAGTCGAGAAGCGCCGCGCGAGAGTCACGAAGAGGCTCTGCAAGGGGTAGCCGCCGGCCAGATGCACCCAGAGGCGACGGCAACTCTGCACCACCTGAGCGCCGATCTTCAGCAGTTGACAACGGATTGTCCCCATCTGGGCATTGGCCAACACGGTTCCCTGAAGCTGCTTTTTCAGGGAGTGCAGCAACACGTAAGCCGCCGCGTGCAACAGTAACCGAAACTGATTCGCCAGAAAGCGATGACAACTGGTACGATCAGCTTTCAGGTCGTTTTTCAGCTCTTTGATCCGATTCTCACAGTCACCACGCAAAGCGTAGAAGTCATACACCTCCTCCGGCACAGTGGCCAGGTTGGTGACCAGAAAGCGGCGGTTGATCCCTTTCTCATTATGCTCCACCTTGATGATCACCCGCCGGGGATGTGCCCAAGAATCGGCTTGGTAGAGCGCCTCCGTGAACTGCCGTTGTTTGAGGCAACTCTCGGCGTAAGCTGCTCGCACTCTCTCGGCCAACGCCTCGGCAGAGGCTAACAAACGGTCATTGGTAATCAAACCAATTACATACTCCAATCCCTCGGCTTCGCAGTAGTCGTAAAGCCCCGGCAGCGCAAAGCCGGCATCACCACGAACCACGATCTTCACATCAGGGAACGCCTGCCGCAACTTCTTCACCAGCCGCTTGACAATCGCCACCACCGAGCGACTGGCATGAACGTTCCCCGGACGCAACACCGCCGTGATCAACTCTCCCGTCTCGCCATCATAAACCAACAGCGGATGATAAACCTGGTGGTCATAGTAACCATGAAAAAAAGATAACTGCTGCTGGCCATGTACCTCATCCGCGGTCGCATCAATGTCGACAATGATCCGCGACGCAGCGACTTTCTTCGAGGAAAGATAAACCTGGAGCAGATAGAGCGCCAGCCGGTAGAGCTCCTTGACCGTTACCTGATTCTCAAACCGACTCAAAGTCGGCTGAGAGGCTAACGGCTCCTCCGATAACAGCCGACCCGCGATCCCCTTGAACACCGGATCATGCCGCAAACTGTCGGCATCATTGCCGTCCTCGTAGCCAGCGATGATCTGGTAGAGACGCTGACGAACGATCTCCAACTGCGATTGCTTTACGTAGCTCGGATGCCGACCATCCTCCAGACACTCGACCATTCCCGCCGTAAAACCCAGCTTCTCATCCAACTGCCGCACCAAGAGAAGACCCGCATCCGAACTGATCGCTCCCCCCTTAAAATCTACCGCCAAATTCCGCTTGACAAAAAACGAAAACATTCCCTGCTTACACTCTGTCATTTGCAAAGCCTCCAAGCAAAACTGTTTATCATCAACTCAGACTAAAGCTTGGAGGCTTTCTTGTCAGCTTAAAACCAAAGTCTGTGAATAATTCGGG
>DYJD01000031.1 GCA_020723325.1 Desulfosudis oleivorans
GCCGTAATAAAAATTGCTGCCTGACGATGGGCAGTGTAGTTTAATAAGCGCTTACATTTTAGTTACTTTCACCGAATGCATGTGTCAATATTTTGATGATCTTAATCTTTCTGACGGTTTGCAATCTGCTGTTCATGAAGGCTGGTTGAACAAAGATGAAGCTGAGATTATGTCAGAATTTCATGAATTGGCGCTAAAATACCATCCGACTATAAACAGAGATCAAGACGTGTTAGATGATCCCGAATGGAATGACATCGTAAGAGAAGCACAAAAAACCTGGAAAGCTTTGAGAACACATTTGACAGATAAAACAGAACTTGAGTTAATGAATGAATTGGAACAACAGTTTGAAGTTGCAAATAAAAGCGACAGCTAACCAATCGCTGGACGGGGCCACGAGTAACTGAGCGGCCTTTTTCAATTGCTGTGGCGCGGCCCGTCAGTTCAAGCGTTCGCTGTCTAATTTGGATCAATTGGGTAATTTTTAAAAAGAAATGAAACGGATTCTTCTACCTATTTTACTCCTAATTTTTTACCCAACTGTAGTCCTTTCTTTGCAGGAGCAAAATCCTAATGGCTATGTTCATCTCTTTGATAAATATGATTTTAATAAGGGTAACTACTCCATTGTCGGTATAGTATGGCACGATCAACGCCACGAACTTCAAAAAACGATTGGGAATTTCTACATCGATGATATTCAAGTCCTAAATGAAATAAAAGATAGTTGGATAACTGAAAAGCCAAGCCCATTTTATGCTTGCGGTTATCATTTTGGTATTTTTGTAATTCAAGATGGTTATGAGATAGAATCATTCTTTATAAATGTTGAAAAAGACTGCAATACGGTTGTAACGGAATACGGACAATTCTATTTTGATCCGAGCAAAATACGAATGCTTAAGGATAAATTCAAAAAGCCTGTCCTAAAAAGGATGCGTTTTAATTCATGCCAAGAAGGCCGTAACTATATAAACGCGTTGGATAAGAATAACAAATATTTGATGTATCTCAAACCAAGATGGATAAACTATGATGGTGAATTCCGTTTTTATATACATTGTGATCAAATCGAATTCGATAATCCTGTTTCACAACAATGTTTAAATAGCGCGAATGACAGAATTTCTAAAATGTTTCCTAAAGAATTATTTGTTTTGGAGCAGTCAGGTTCTTCAAGTGGTCAGATATTAATTACAATGAAATGTAAAAAGGAATTGTATGACAAATTTGACCTTTATAAAATTGATTGGAAATGGAGTGATTATTTACCTGAATTAATGGTGTTGTTCAAATAAATGTAAAAAATCAGCGAACCAACAATTCTACCAGAGCGCTGAGGCCCGTAGCATTTTTGAAATTCGTTGCTTCTCGAAAAATTCTTTCTTTTTATAGTCTTTCGGCAGCCCCTGCGCCTTAGTGAACTGAGCGTTCCGGGATGTCGAAATTCGTATTTATAGAGCGAGCACTACGGCTATCATTCTGCCACTCAGAGCCACAGCCCAAAAGTGCACAATAGCTTTTTCATTCTGCTCAACAGGTTTGATAAAAATTCAACCAAGATCCGCCTATGATAACCCCATGTTTTTTCAACTTAGTTTCTAACGTACCGTAGTCCGGTGCCCTCCCATGCATCCCGGCATGGTGCCTCACATTTTTACGCATCATTTCAGCCAGTGCGTTACCCACGGCTCCCTTTCGGGTATTTAGTTTTCAAAGAGCAATAGACTGTCAAAAAATAACTCGTTGCTTCCATCATAGCCGATTGGCCATTGATTTATTGGTTCTTGTGAATTACAATGTAATACACAAGAAAGGAGATTGTTATGGCTGCAAATGCAATAGTCCAGGCCCGTATTGATAAGGTTGTCAAAGAAGAAGCCGCCGCCGTTTTGGCTGCAATGGGATTGACGGTATCGGACGCAGTACGCTTGCTGCTGACCCGTGTAGCGCGCGAGCATGCCTTGCCATTTGACCCGTTGATTCCGAATGTAAAGACGATTGAGGCGATGAAAGAAGCTCGTCGTGGTGGATTGAAATCATTCGATAGCATCGGCTCGTTGATGGCGGACTTGAATGAGGACGATTGAACGCACCGGCCAATTCAAACGGGATTATAAGCGCGAAATAAAAGGACCGCATCGCGCAACGTTGGAATGCGACTTTATTGAAATATTAACGTCACTGGCGAATGATATCCCGCTGACCGAAAAGCACCATGACCATGCAATGACCGGCAATTGGAAAGACCATCGGGATTGCCACATCAAGCCGGATTTGGTGCTGATCTATCGGAAACCCGATGCTGAACGTTTGCAACTGGTTCGAATTGGTTCGCACTCGGAACTTGGTCTGTAACAGAAGAAACGATGGTAATTTGTCTTTCCAATTCCGTCCTTTCAAAAAACGTATCATTAGACAATATGTTCCCCCATACTCCCTGTCGGGAATTGAGTTTTCAAAGATCCGATGTAATGCCGAAAAAGGTTATATGCAATTTAATCTTTCAAAGCATTTTTGAATTCCTTAGCTGTCAAACCTGATCCTGCCGCCAACCGAGCAAACATTTTGTCATATTTATGCGACTCCCGGCAGCTCTGATAGGTCAGGTGCTGGCATGTCCGGCACTGGAAATATTTTGAACCCGGTGCACTGTAAAGTTTCATTGCCTGTCTGCTGCATCTTGGACACAGGAAAAAATATTGAACGCCGCCGAAAAAAGGGAGCTTGCGGACCAGTTGAACCTCGTAATCGATTTGTTCGGTTTTCCGCCAGGTGTAATACAGCCGGACATATTCATCCGCCAAATTGAGCTGATACCAGATGGAAGCGGTCGGCGTTCCACATCGTGACCAGGTTAATAAACCGCTTGTGCGCCGTTTATTCCGCACCAGGTAATTGACATCCAGCGCTAATGAATCTTCAACGGTGAAATTAAAAGCCCATGGCTGTCTCCCGGAACCATAACCGCCCATAATAACCTTTCAGGTTTTCCTAAATATGTTACAAAAATGTAATTTTAATTTTCACTATTTTTTAAATATTATATTGTTATTATTGATTTTTATCAAATTCCGCCATGTGACACCTGACAAAAAATGTTTCTGAATGTTTACGTTGACGTTAATTTTGAAACTGATGCTTATTTTCGCTTGACCGACCCTGTACTATAAGATTGAGGTTTCAGGAAGGCATCCAGGGTCACAAGGTTACCTTCCATCCACCTAAAGCCTTATCCCAGCGCTCGGGATCACTGAACAAGGCAAGCCGCGATATCCTCTTCATTTCTCCCTTTCTCTGTCTGTCCGCTCGGTGCCTTTTTTGCTGGATCTGCTGCTTGATCGGCAAAAGCGATTGACTGAATCGCCGAAAATCCAAATTTTTCTGTCCGGTCTGCTGACCACCCGGGAGCCGCCGCGCTGAAATGGCCCTGGTTGGTTCGTCGGGTGGTTGATTCCGCCTTGCGCTGGTTTCGGCTAAAATGATGAGGCTGAAGGTTTGAATCCTGGCTCGGGAAAAAATCCTTGGACATATGGTATATTATATAAATACTTTGATCCATCAAAGCCAGAGGCACAAAAACGGCTTTCAGGTCATCTATTCGGCTAAAGGCTTTAACCGGCTCGTGTTTGCTGCGATTTTGACTCATTTTTCCTGGCTTTGACCCATCAAAGCGAGAATATTTTGAAAATCCATTTTGTGTTTGATGCATCAAAGCGAGCAGGCTTTGACCCATCAAAGCGATTTTTGTTTTTTGAAGCCGATGCCATCCGGAAGCGATCTGTTGATTTCTGTCTTCTGATACTCGATTGTCCCATATCTTTTCCATCGCTGGCTGATGCTGTATTTAGTCGGCTGTTTCAAATACCAGTTGCCGGGAACGGCAATATCAATGAAGCCTTTTTCTTCAACCAATTCACGAAGCACCCGGTCGAAGGTTTGGGAAGATTTAAGTCCGAGTTCTTTTGCCTCTGAAAAAGTAAAAATAATTTCGCCGTTGTTGGTTATGACAAGATCCTTGATTCCCTTTTTCTTTTTGGCATTCTTCCGGTGTGCTTTCTGATGGAATCGGATAAGGCAAACAATTGCCGCTTTGCCGGATAAGTCCATAAAGGCATCACTTTCAATTAGTGCCGCTTCGAGCATGCAGAAACTTCGGTTAACAAATTTGCGTTTTTTCATTCACCCATACCAAAGGTATTGCCGCTTTAAAAAGTGTTCGGGAAACCTGCCGGAACCTGGCAGGAAACCGGCCGGAACGTCCGGTTGAATATCTTATTCCTTCCCGACTGATCCTTTGTTGAGAATCATTCTTTTGCTTGAAATAAATTGCAGGACATCCGGGACAAGATAAATCCGGTCCCTATGGGAGATCTTGCAGAAAGGAAGACCTTCATCATGCCTCAATCGATCTAACCCGGCCTTTTTGATGCCGAGCAGGTCTATCAATTCTTTTTCGGTCAAAATATCGTTCATGCTTTGGAGCTGGTTTCCGTTGCTCATTTTCGTTTTCCTTTCCTAAAAAAATTTCAATCGCTCTTGCCTTCCGTGAAAGTCCTTTGGCAAGCGCTTTCCGATATGCGCGTTCCAGATCCGCCGGATCTGCCATAAGGAACATTTGCACGCATGTACTACAAACAAAGTCAGACCCAGGCGACGGCCGGTAGCTCGGTTCATTACATCCGCAAAAAAGGCATCCTTCGGTTTGCATCAATAATTACCCTTTATTCATTTTGGTTCCGTCAATTTTAAAGGTGATCCGGCCGGTGATATTCCGGCCGGTCCCTTGCTGCTGGTCATGCCTGATAGACATCCATCAGGCCGCCGACTTGGTTTCAGGTTTCAGCAGGTCCAAAACCGACCGTTTCCAAAACAGTTGCTGAACAGGTGTCCCGTCGGAATGTCGCTTTCCAGTATCTTTTGAAACAGCATATGGCATCCCTTTTTCCGTTGGTTCCCATCTGATCCGTTTCTTGTGGTCCCGGTGGTCGATCTGAAGACCAATGCTTTTTAGCAAATGGTTTACCTTGACGGGTGATATACCGAGTTCCATCCCGATATCGGAGGGTGTCATGTGCATCTCATTATCATCGGCGATTAGATGCGTGGTTCCGATCAGTTCCAGACAATCAATGCTGTACAGATGCCGTATTGCATGGTTGGCGGAAAGCAAGGCTTGATTCCCTTTCAAACCGAAGCAGTGAGTTAGTTTGATAGCGGATTCCGCTTCCAGTTGAAGAAATGCAAAGGTCAATTTTCTGTCTGGAATAAACATGCCGGTCTTACGAATGGCAGGGAGCACTTCATGGGTAATCCAGCGTATGAAGTGCTTTGCTTCGGGTTTGTTAGAACGAATTATCAGGGTGTAAAGTCCGGCTTCGTTGACAAGCCAGACTTCACGATTTTGACCTGATATCGGTAAAACCGATATCAGCTTTTCATCATCATCCAATCGTGACATTGCATCTGCAACGTTGTTGATGTCAAGAAGGCTGCAAACATCCTTCGCAATCCACCACAGCTCACCGTTTTCATCCTGAACCATACGAATGTCATGGGTTTCAAATTTTCGTAAAATGATTTCGTTCATCCTTTTTACCTCTCGGCTTTTTGATGTTTTTCCAACCAAGGAAGAACCTGAGACAATCTGAAACGGTTATACTTGCCTACTGGAAGCCGAGGGATTGCATCAGATCCGGTCTGTCGTGTTTTTGAATAAATCCAAGATTTTTTAACCTTTAAGTGGTCTGCCAACTCATCAACGGTTAAAAGTTTTTCTTCCATAGAAACCTCCTTTTATGGGAAAAAGTTAAAGACATACAATACATGTTGTATAATATATTACATGTATACAATATATGTGTCAATATGAAAATGTATTGTAAAATATAACACGTGATGATATATAAATTTGCATGCTGATAACACAATACATATTTGGAGGTGGAGGTATGGCAGCTACAAAAAAAGGTGGTGGAGGAAAATTATCACGATCTGAGGTCGTTACGATTAGACTTGATCCAAAGCTTAGATTTGCAGCAGAACTGGCAGCAAAAAAACAAAGGCGAACGCTTTCGAGTTTTATTGAGTGGAGTATCGAACAATCAATTCAACAAGAGGCAGTTGCATATGATACTCACGATAATCGTATCACCGCCTATGAAGCGATGAATTCTGTTTGGGATGTGGAAGAATCTGATCGCTTTATCAATCTTGCCTTTATGTTTCCTGAACTATTGAGTTTCGATGAAGAAAAGCGATGGAAATTGATTAAAGAACATCCATATTTCTTTTTGATAGTTAAGCGATCACACAATAACTATTTATCTTGGGAAAAGTGCCCAATGAATATTGACAATAAGAAGGTTAGAGAATGTTGGAGTCTCTTAAATAAAATTCTTTCTGGCGAAGCAGATGAAGATGCAATTCCACCAGTTTCACCCGGCCAAATAACTGAAAAAGATGAGGGTGTTCCATTTTAGTGAATTGTATTATACAGGAATATTCAAAGACTAGGGAAGGCGGTTATCCTGCCGCCTTTTCGGGTCACGATCCCAATCCCTGGTAAAATGCGGGTTTGCGGTGAATCCGGCTTAAAAATATTCGGCCGGATTCATATTCAATTAACTGAGAAGCCAATAAAAAAACCTTCCACAAGTTGCTACCATTTTGCAACCATAATTACAAAAAACAAGAAAAACCATAAAAGGTCAATGTTAAAATAACCTACTGCCTTCATGTGATATTTTTTTATCCTGATATATCTTCATATCCCTTGTTTTTCTGCTTGGGCAGTTTCCTAATCCATGTGCCGCGTGTTCGATTCACGCCGGGGGCACTCATGATAACAATTGGTTAGATAAATCAAATATTCTCTTCAGTCGATCTTGTGTGAGAAACCGTGTGAGACTTTTTTCGTGACAACCTCATTTCCTCATTTTCCGTACCAAAGGGGGCGTAAGTCGTGTCACAGACCTGCCACAAAGATTAACCCTTTTTCGCAGGCCAACTCGTTACCCAATTCATTACCCAATTCAATCGACATTACTCAATTGCCAGTTGTCGGTTTTTTGCCAACGGGCATTCTGGCCGCGTCCAAGGCACTCAATCTGATCTTTTGCCCGCAGGTTCTTCAGCACCCGGCGAACCATATCCACGCTGACGTTCGGGCACTTGTTCTGAATTTCCGTCACGCTGAAAGAACCGAGAGCACTGTCGATGGCGTGAAGAACGAGACTCGTTTTCTCACCCTTGGGGCTCTGAAGTTGGCCGAGGCGTTGCTCGAATTCCCGATAGGCCATCTTGATGATGGAAAGAATGTAACTGATGTATGGCCAGGGATCATGTTTGCCCTCATGCCAGCCCTGGGAGCTTTGCTCCAAGGTTTCGTAATACCGGTCCTTGTGCTGTTCGATGAGGCGCTCCAGGCTGATGTGCCGTCCCATCTCGAATCCCAGGTGGTAACATTGCAGGAGCAGAAGCAGCCTTGAAACACGACCGTTGCCGTCACGAAACGGATGGATGCACAGAAAATCCAGGTTGAAGGCGGCTAAAAGGACAAGCGGCGGGACTTTGCGATCCTTGATGGCATCGTCGTACAATTCGACCAGATCCTTTGGTTCTAATGCGTTTATGGACCAGAGACACTCGGACCGCCGGTTAAAGATTGACCCACCTTCCGCCGGAAATCTGACCCACCTGACCGGAATTCCAGTTTTCAAATTCCCCTTGAAAAGGTAGACCCATCCAATTTGGGTTATAATTGGGCATTGATGTTTTCTAATCTAATTCTTGCTGGAATACAATGCCCAGAGCAAATCCCAGAAAAAGGCCTTGCAAGACATGCAGGCGCTGGAACGAAAAAAATCGTTCCTACTTTAAAGTCATTAACCTTTCTAAAAAACAGGAAAAAATCCGGGGGCCGGACCCAAAGGACTTAACACCCGCGTTTATTTGGTACCCCCAAAAATCGCCTTCAAATTCACCTGCCGCGTGATGTTCGCCAAAGAGCGAATCGGCCGACATTTGCTGGTTATCATAGAGTATGCGGCTGATCGATTAATATCCGAAGATTACCGGTGTGCGCTTTTACGAAGAGCTAACGGCCTGGCCGGGTCAATAAATTTCTATCAGGCGGGTTCATTTTTCCAAAGTTGGTCAAAATGTCGAATGGTTCCTTTCTATAATGAATATAATATAAAAATATTCATTATATGAATATTTTTATATTGACTTCATAAAATGAAAATCATAATATAAAAATATAAGATAATCATTTGGCCAAGCAGAAACGAATAAGGAAACCAGCATGCACGCAATTGAATCCAAAATCGAGATACAGTCTGATACCTATAAGCAAAACTATGCGGCCATGGAGGTCTTGGTGGCGGATTGGCAGCGGGAAATGACCCGGGCCAAAGAAGATCGCTCCCAAAAGGCCCTGGACCGGCTGGTGGAATCCGGCAAACTGCCGGCCCAGAAGAAGTTGGAATTACTGTTGGACAAAAATACACCCTTTCTGGAAATCGCACCTTTGGCCGGCAAGGACCTGTACGACGGCAAGGTCCACGGCGCCGGCCTATTGGCCGGTATCGGCGTGGTTAGCGGGAAAGAGGTGCTGGTCAGTATCAACGATGCCACCATTAAAGGCGGGTCGGCCTATCCGATAACAGCCAAAAAAACCCTGCGCCTGCAAACCATTGCCATGGAAAACCGGTTGCCGAGCGTCAGCCTGATCGATTCGGCCGGTGCCTATCTGCCGCTGCAGTCGCAGATTTTTCCGGATATCGACGGCGGTGGCCGGATTTTTCGCAATCAGGCCATGCTTTCCAAAATGGGTATTCCCCAAATCGCGGCTGTCATGGGCCTTTGCACTGCCGGCGGCGCTTACGGCGTGGCCATGAGCGACGAAATTGTGCATGTCAAAGGACATGGGGCCATCTTCCTGGGCGGACCGCCTCTGGTCAAGGCCGCCACTGGTGAAGAAGTGACCGCGGATCAGTTAGGCGGAGCCATGCTGCATTGCATGGAATCCGGGGTTTCGGATTATATCGCCGAAGACGACGCCCATGCCATTGCCATCATCCGCGACATTGTGGCCAATCTGCCCCAAAATGAAAAGACGCGCCTTTCCACGGCCGCGCCCAAGCCGCCCCTGTATGATCCCAAGGAATTGTATGGTGTAGTAAGCCGGGACCTGGCAACATCATTTGACATCCGGGAAGTCATTGCCCGCATCGTGGACGGCAGTGAATTCCTGGAGTTCAAGGAATTGTACGGCCCTACCCTGGTATGCGGTTATGCCTATATTCACGGTTATCCGGTGGGCATATTGGGCAACAACGGCGTCTTGTTCAACGAATGCGCCGAGAAAGCCACCCAATTCATCCAGATCTGCGACCGGCGCAGGATTCCATTGGTCTTTCTGCAGAATATCAGCGGCTTCATCATCGGCTGGGAATATGAGCGCCGCGGCATCACCAAAAACGGCCACAAGATGGTCAACGCCGTGGCCACTTGCACGGTTCCCAAATTCACGGTTATTGTGGGTGCCTCCTATGGCGCCGGCAATTACGCCATGTGCGGCCGGTCCTATTCGCCGCGCTTCTTGTATATGTGGCCCAACGGCAAGATCGGCGTCATGGGCGGCGCCGAAGCTGCCGGCGTGCTGATTTCCATT
The DNA here is from genome assembly GCA_020723325.1 of Desulfosudis oleivorans. Taxonomy (GTDB): domain Bacteria; phylum Desulfobacterota; class Desulfobacteria; order Desulfobacterales; family SURF-7; genus DYJD01. Next base: position 9,683 of record DYJD01000031.1, read on the forward strand.
ACCAATGACCAGAACCAGCGTCTGGGTAAGGCCCCTTTGACGCCGGAAGAGCAAAAGGTCCTGCGGGACCCCATCATCGCCGCGGCCGACAAGGAAGGCAATGCCTACTACAGCACGGCGCATCTATGGGATGACGGCATCATTGATCCGGCCAAAACCCGTGACGTGCTGGGCTTGTCCATTTCCGCGGCCTTGAATGCGCCCATTCCGGACGATGTGTTCGGCTATGGTATTTTCAGAATGTAATCCGAAAGAGGAAACCGCATGTTTACTAAAATTCTAATAGCCAACCGCGGTGAAATCGCCTTGCGGGTCATGCGCACCTGCAGGGAAATGGGCATTGAAACTGTTGCCGTGTATTCCAACGCGGATCAAAAAGCCCTGCATGTCTTGAACGCGGATGAGGCTGTGTATATCGGCGCCGCGGAACCGGCGGCAAGTTATCTCAATATTGAAAGGATCATTCAGGCAGCCAAAGACAGCGGGGCCCAGGCCATTCATCCAGGCTACGGCTTTTTGTCGGAAAATGCCGACTTTGCTCATCGCTGCACTCAGGCGGGCCTGGTTTTTATCGGCCCCCCCGCCAAAGTCATTCAAGACCTGGGGGATAAAACCACGGCCAGGGAGATAATGCGCAAAGGTGGAGTTCCCATTACCCCCGGAATGACCAAAGCCGAGTCGGATTTGAAAATTCTGACAACTGAGGCCCAGAAATTGGGTTATCCGGTCCTGATCAAGGCCGCGGCCGGCGGCGGCGGCAAAGGCATGCGCGTGGTTCATACACCCAAGGAGCTGGCCGATGCCTGCCGGCAAGCGGCCGGCGAGGCCCAGGCAGCTTTCGGCAGCGGCGCCATCTATCTTGAAAAATATTTAAAGCGGCCGCGGCACGTGGAATTCCAGATCCTGGCCGATGCCCATGGAAATGTGGTTCATCTCCTGGAACGGGAATGTTCCATTCAACGGCGTCACCAGAAGATCATTGAAGAGACCCCTTCCCCGGCCATGACCCCTGCCCTGCGGGAGGCCATGGGGCTGGCTGCCGTGAACGCGGCCCGGGCCGGGGGTTACATCAATGCCGGAACCGTGGAATTCCTCCTGGACGAAGACGGTCGTTTTTACTTTCTGGAAGTCAACACCCGCCTGCAAGTCGAGCATCCCATTACCGAGCAGATCCTCGGCCTGGATCTGGTGCGGCAGCAGATCCGCATTGCCGCCGGCGAGCCCCTGGGGCTGAAACAGGCGGATATCATCGGCCGGGGTCATGCCATTGAGTGCCGTATTTACGGCGAAGATCCGGAAAACGGTTTCATGCCTTCCCCTGGAAAGATCTGCTACCTGCGGGAACCTGTCGGTCCGGGCATCCGCAATGATTGCGGGGTTTACAGCGGTTTTGAAGTGCCGGTGGAATATGATCCGATTCTGTCAAAGCTGGTGGTTTGGGCCGAGGATCGCGATCAGGCCATTGCGCGCATGCATAGCGCCCTTTCCCGGTATGTTATTTTGGGAATCAAGACCCCCATTGCCTTTCTCATGGATGTACTGGCCTCCAAACCTTTTCAGCAAGGGCAAACGTTTACCGACTTCATAGCCGTCCATTTCGACAACTGGCAGCAATCCGGCCAGGAAGCTGACCTGGCGGCCTTGGCCTATATCATTGATGAACTTGAAGAGCCGCGAAAGCGCAAGCTCTTGACCGGCGAGAAGATGGCGGCCCATTCCCCCTGGACTGAACTGGGGAACTGGCGGTTATAAATCCATTGAAAACAACTACCCCTAAAGGAGGCGGGTACGTGGAATATAAACTCAAGATCGGACAAACAGATATTGCCGCAGAAGTCCTTGATCGGCAAGAGCAGCAATTGAATTTCCGGCTGGATGAACAGGAACAGGCGGTTGAATATCAGATTGTGTCGGATCACTGGATTCATATGGTGGTCAATCAAGATGGAACGAACCGCCGGGTGAATGCCTGGGTCATGGATGGTCCGGACGGCAAAATCGTGATGATCAACGGCCGTACCTATTTGGTTCAAAACCAGCGCAATCGGCGAGTTCATCAAGGGCTTTCGAAACTGCCGGAACAGATTACGCCGCCCATGCCCGCCGTGGTGGTAGCCATACCTGTGTCCCTGGGCGAGCCGGTTAAAAAAGGTCAGGCGGTCATGGTGGTGAGCGCCATGAAAATGGAAACCACCTTGCGAGCGCCTTTTGACGGTACAGTGGCCAAAATCAATGCCGCGGTAAATGATAAAGTTACACCCGGTCAGATCCTGGTGGAAATAGCCACAGAGACGGACGCTGGGGCCGGTGTTTTAAATTGAGAAATTTGTGACAAGATCCGCATTGATCCGATTCGGAAAGGAGAATCTGTAAATGACTGCTCCTGATTTGCTCTATCAAGTCAAGGAAGGTGTTGCCCACTTCACCATCAATCGTGAAAAACAACGGAATACCATCAGTGTTCAGGCCCTGGCTTTGTTTCTGAAGCATTTGGAAGAAGCCCGGGCAGATGAAAGCGTACGAGTGGTTTGTATCACCGGCGCGGGAGACCGTGCCTTTTGTGCCGGCGCCGACCTGGGGGCCGGTATGGCCAGCGGCGACGGTTTGGCGGCTTTTCAAAATTATGCGGATCTGCTCAAAAAATTGAGTGGCTTCTCAAAGCCTACAGTGGCGCGGGTAAACGGTGCTTGTGTGGCCGGCGGCACAGGATTTATGCTGGCTTGCGATATTGTCATTGCCGGTAGCCATGCCAGCTTCGGCACACCGGAGGTAAATGTGGGGCTTTTTCCCATGATGATCGGTGCCTTGATTTTCCGCAATGTCCTGCGCAAGAAAGCCATGGAAATGGTTTTACTTGGGGAAAAACTCACGGCCCAACAAGCCCTGGAAATGGGTTTGGTCACCCGGGTAGTGCCTTCGGAAGAGCTGGATGCGGAAGTGGACAAGGTCTTGAAGACCTTGGTGCAGAAAAGCCCCATCGGCATGAAGATCGGCAAAGAAGCCTTCTATACCGCCGCGGATCTGCCCTTTGAGTCGGCCCTGGACCTGTTGGCGCAAAAGCTTGCGACAGTGGCCGCCACCCAGGATGCCCGGGAAGGGATTATGGCCTTTCTGGAAAAAAGGGCACCGCAGTTTACGGGAAAATAAGAAAGCTCAAAGATTGAAGCTCAAAGCTGAAAGCGACAAGGCACCAAATCAAGAATGAACGCTGCTATCGTTGTTGTTTTTCGTCTTCAGTCCGAACACCTACTTATATAAAGGAGGAAGTAATGGTCCAAAAGAATAAGGTCGTGGTCACCTGTGCCATCACCGGTGTATTGACCGATCCCAACCGGTTCAATGTGCCGGTGACTCCGGAACAGATGGCTGAAGCAACGCGCCAGGCCTTTGATGCCGGCGCCACCATCGTACATGCGCATTTTCGATCCCAGCAGCCCGGCCTGGGCGCCTGGCCCACCTGGGATTTAAAGGAAGTCGGCGATATTCTTGCGGCCATGCGCGCCCGGGTGCCGGAAATGATCATTAATATGAGCACCGGCGTGGTGGGTGCGGATATATCAGGGCCTTTGGCTTGTCTGGAAGCCTTTGCTCCGGAAATGGCGGCTTGCAATGCCGGTTCCCTGAACTACCTGAAAATCCGGCAGGACGGGGTCTGGGCCTGGCAGCCGATCCTGTTCGACAATCCGGTGGAAAAGGTGAAGAAGTTTTTGGATGTGATGACGGCCCATAACATCATCCCGGAATTCGAATGCTTCGACACCGGTATCGTGCGCAGTGTGGCCATGTACCAAGCCGCCGGCATGTTCACGGGCAATCCCCATCTTTCCTTTGTCATGGGGGTGGATTCCGGCATGCCTGCCAGGGGGGATCTGCTTCCGATTTTAAAAGATGAATTACCGCCCAATGCCCATTGGCAGGTGATCGCCACGGGTCCGGGCCGGGAAAAAATCTGGGATTTACACCGCAAATGCATTGAACTGGGCGGTAATGTACGCACCGGATTGGAGGACACCTTTTACCTTCCCAATGGGGAAAAAGCCACGGACAACGGCCAGCTCGTGGAAGCCTTGGTGAAAATCATCCGGGAGATAGGTAAGGAACCGGCCGGCCCAGCCGAAGCCAGGGAAATCCTGGGCATTCAAAAGGAGAAATAAAACATGGCCAAAGAAATGTATTTTAACAAAGAAGCCACCATGGTACGTCAGGCGGTTCGGGATTTTGTCAACAAGGAGATCAATCCCCATGTGGATGAATGGGAGGAAAAAGGACTGATCCCCTTACATGCTTTATTCAAGAAAATGGGGGATCTCGGATTTCTGGGGATTCGCTATGACACCAAATACGGCGGTCAAAATATGGACTATTGGGCAGAGACGGCTTTTATCGAGGAGCTGGCCGCCATCCACTGCGGTGGTGTGCCCATGGCCATTACGGTGCAAACCAATATGGCCACGCCGGCCATTGTCGAATTCGGCAGCGAATACCTGAAGGAAACCTATCTGAAACCCGCCATTGCCGGCGACATGGTGGCGGCCATCGCCGTCACCGAGCCCGGCGCTGGTTCCGACGTGGCCGCCATCAGCACCTATGCCCGGCGGCAAGGCGATTACTATATTCTAAATGGATCCAAAACTTTTATCACCAACGGCACCCAGGCGGATTTCCTGACTTTACTGGCCCGCACCAGTGACGCGCCCGGCCATCATTCCTTTTCCCTTTTTGTGGTGCCCACCAACCTGCCCGGCTTTGTGGTCAGCAAAAAACTCGACAAGCTGGGCATGCGTTCTTCGGATACAGCGGAATTGTTTTTCGACGACATGAAAATCCCGGCGGAAAATCTGATCGGCGAGGAAGGCAACGGTTTTATTCAGCAGATGATGCAATTCCAGCACGAGCGCTTTGCCGTCTTGCCAATGGCCTACATTTCCGCTAAAAACATCATTGACCGCACCGCCGAATATCTCAAAGGCCGGGTGGCTTTCGGCAAGCCGCTCATCACCAAACAAGTGTTGCGGCACCGCATGTCCGAATGGCTGGCGGAGACCGAGGCCCTGCGCCAGTTGACCTATCATATCGTGCGCATGAAGGAGAATAAAATGGATGTCACCCGGGAAATATCCATGGGCAAGCTCCTGGCCGGTAATTTGATGAACAAGGTCACGGACGGCTGTCTGCAGATGCACGGCGGCATGGGTTTCATGAACGAAATGTGGATCTCCCGGGCCTACCGCGACTCGCGCCTGCTGGCCATCGGCGGCGGCGCCAGTGAAATCATGAGTGAAATTATTTTTAAAATGTCCGGATATTGATGGTAAGGTCAAAAGATGAGTGATGACCCCATGAACAGCAAGCCTTCGGCCAGCGCCCTGCGCCGGGAGCGCGAACGGGAAAATCGACGCCAGACCATTCTAAATGCCGCGGAGACGCTGTTTGCCCGTAACGGCTACCGTAAAACAAAAATTGAGGATATTGCCGCCGGCGCAGAGGTTTCCGTGGGAACGGTATACGGCTATTTCGCCAACAAAGAAGAACTGTTGGTGGCTGTGCTGGATGATATCGGTCTTTACATCCGTAAAATCGCCGGCAAAGCCTTTCGGGAAGCAAGTTCAACCCTGGAAGGCATTGAACGGGCCGGGCTTGCTTTTTTTGAAGAGCTGTGCCGGCTTTATCCGGATAAGGCCTTGTTGCTGTATGACGAGGCCATCGGCCTCAGCGATCAGTTCATCAACGCCCGTCGCAATTTCATGCTGAAAATGACCGCCGATGTCCAGGGGGCCATCCAGGAGGTCAAGGAGGGGCTGGGCCTGAAATTCAGTTCCGATCTTTCCGCTGAGGTTGTAGCTGTATGCACCACGGCCATCTTCATGTGGCTGGGAATGTATTATAAAATCTGGCGCCGCCAGCCCGAAGATATTCGCGCCATCGGCCGGGAAACCGTTGCTTATATCGTGGGCGGCATCAAAAACCTTATCTCCGTGGAGGAATGAGAGGGAATCCAATGGAAGCCATTTGCCGGGATCTGCAGGACGAGTATCAATGCTTGGACGATTTGGTAGCCGTCCTGGGTGATGAGGCCTGGGCCGCCCTAACCCATTGCGCGGGCTGGAAGGTAAAGGATCAGATTTGCCATATTGCCTATTTTGATGCCGCGGCAAGGGAAGCCGTGACCGACGCCCCGGCTTTTGCCCGCAGCGCCGCGGCCTTGTTCAAGGATCTCGACAGTTTTGAAAGTTTCAATCAAAGAACCTTGACTCCGGGCCGAAAAATGACCAGGGATGAACTGATGAACTGGTGGCGGGAAGAACGTCGGCTGCTGATTGCGGCCCTGCGGCCGCTTGATCCCAAAGACCGCATACCCTGGTACGGCCCGCCCATGAGCGCCAAATCTTTTGCAACCGCGCGCCTGATGGAAACCTGGGCCCATGGCCAGGATGTTGCCGATGCTCTGAAGATCAAACGAAAACATGGGGACAGGTTGAAGCACATCGCCCATTTGGGTTTTACTACCTTTGCCTGGAGTTTTGCCAACCGCAATCTGCCGGTTCCGGACAAACCGGTGCGGCTTGAGCTGCAGGCTCCTTCCGGCGCTTTCTGGTCCTGGGGCCCGGAAACGGCTCTGGATCTGATCCAGGGTTCGGCTGAAGATTTTTGCCTGGTGGTCACCCAACGGCGGCATGTGGATGACACCGGCCTGGTAGTCCGGGGTGAGGTGGCCAGGGAATGGATGCTGCGAGCCCAGGCCTTTGCCGGTCCTCCGGACAACGGGCCGCCGGCGGGAATGTTTAGATAAAAAAGGAGCTGCCATGTATCGTCACTTATTCAGTCCTATCAAGATCAATCAGCTTGAAATTAAAAACCGCATCGCCTATCCGGCCCTGGGGCTGCTTTACTCCCATGACCGTACCCTTAACCACCGCTACTATAATTATTTTCGGGAAAAAGCCGCCGGCGGCGCCGGTATTGTGACTGTCGGGCCGGTGGGTATTGATTTCATAGGCTCCGGTCTCCTGGTGATTTCCCTGGCTGAAGATGCCGCCATCCCAGCCTTTCAAAAATTGACCGAAAGCATTCGTGCCGAGGGTGCTAGTCCTTGGGTCCAGCTTTTTCATGCCGGAGCTTACTCCCATCCGATTTTGATCAACGGTCAGACCCCGATTGCACCTTCACCGATCTATTCAAACTATTCCAAAACTACTCCCCAGGAAATGACCAAGGATGATATTCGGGTTGTACAAAATGCCTATATCCAAGCAGCCCTGCGGGCCAAGTCAGCCGGCTTTGACGGCGTGGAAATTCTTGCCTCCGGCGGTTATTTGATAACCCAATTTTTATCTCCCATTCGGAATCAACGCACGGATGAATATGGCGGCAGTTTTGAAAATCGTTTGCGTTTTCCCCTGGAAGTCCTAACAGCGCTGCGAGCCACTCTGGGTTCGAACTATCCCCTATCGGTCCGCATGGCCGGCAATGATTTCATGCCGGGCAGCAATACGGATGCAGAAACACCCCTTATCGCCAGGGTCTATGAGCAGGCTGGTGTGGATGCCCTCAACGTCACCGGTGGGTGGCATGAGACCAAAGTTCCCCAGTTGCCCATGGAGCTGCCGCGTTCGGCTTATGCCTATCTATCTCTGAATATTAAAAAGGCTGTTGCGATTCCGGTAATGGCCTCCAATCGCATTGCTGATCCTCAGACTGCTGAAAAAATCCTCCGCGACGGCTATGCCGACATGGTCAATCTGGGCAGGGTGCTCATTGCCGATCCGGAATGGCCCAAGAAAGCCTTTGCCGGTCTGGCCCATGAAATCCGGCCTTGTGTGGCCTGTTCCCAAGGATGCACCGACCAGGTTTTTAGCGGCATGCCGGTATTTTGCGTAGGCAATCCCCGGGCCGGATTCGAGGGCGAGCGCAAAATTGTTCAAACCATTTCTCCCAAGAAAGTCCTGGTAGTGGGCGCCGGCGCCGCCGGCTTGGAAGCGGCCGTCACCGCAGCCATGGCCGGACATCGGGTGGAAATTTACGACAGGGCCGATGATATCGGCGGCCAGCTTTGGCTGGCCGGGGCGCCGCCCCACAAGCAAGAGTTGTTGGAATTCATCCGTTACTACCGGGCCATGATCCATAAATATGCCATCCCACTGCATCTGAACACGGAAGTCAATGTTGCCTTGATTCAGCAAAAGCAACCGGAGCATGTTTTTATTGCCGAAGGCGCCGAGGCCCTGCTGCCGCCCATTCAAGGTATTGATGATGCTTCCGTGCTTTCCGCCTGGGAAGTCCTGAAAAACAGCCCCCTGCTAGGTAAGTCCGTGGCCATCATCGGCGGCGGAGCCGTGGGCCTGGAAACCGCCCTTTTTGTAGCCGCCAAAGGGACCCTGAATCCGGAAACCCTGCATTTCCTGTTCACCTATGAAGCCGAAAGCCCCGAGCGCTTGCGGGAATTGATGTTTCGCGGTACTTCCCAGGTAACGGTTTTTGAAATGCTGCCCAAGGCCGGCGCCGATGTGGGCAAGTCCACGCGCTGGGTTTTGTTGGACAATCTGCAGCGCCATGGAATCCAAATTCTGACCGGTTCAAAAGTAAAAGCCATCCATCATGGAAACGTCGTTTTTGAAAAAGAGGGCAAGGAAGAACAGCGACAATTCAATCATGTTATTTTGGCTTCCGGCTCACGCTCCCTCAAAAGACTTTCCATAGAAGTGCAGAATATTGGGATTCCTTATACCGTTATCGGCGATTGTATCCGACCCGGTAAGCTCAACGACGCCATCCATGGTGGATTCCTGGCAGCCCTTTCATTACAATAATCCGGCCGGAAGCATTTCAATAGGCTTGAATTGTTTATGCTGCAAACATCCAGGTGGGAAATTTTTGTACTCTAAAGTAACGGCTTTGTAACTGAACTTGGTTGGTAAAGTCCTTATGTCGCTATATTTGCTCATTATTTTAATATCAGCAAGCACGGCACACTTTTTGCTCTCATATGATGGACGGTGGTGGTACAGGCCCCGCTGCCACAACTTCGGACTGATACTTCAATATAAGGACTTCGATGACTGTTCAGAGAGAAAAATGTTCATTAAAATAATTCCCATTGCTACGAGATTTAATGAAATACTGACCCATATCCTTCTGCCGTTCATTAGCGGCAATTGCAAACAGTCGCTGCCATCCCATTTTCTCTCCACTTCCGAACTCTTTCACATAATTATGCGCTGTCAGCCAAAAACCGACTTTTTTAAATTTGAAACGAGAAAGTCCAAAGATTGGATCGGCGTTCGATACAGTGTGTCCAATTTTCCATCTTTTGAAGGTGCGGCACCTCTCCATGGGATACCCGTGGGTAAAAATGAGGGGCTCTATTGGATAAAGCCCATTCAGGTTGAAGTTTCCAAAACCGGGATATCCAATGGCATCTTTCCCATGGAAATCAAATCCATTTTTATGCTGACTTTTCCAAACGGCAACAGCGGCCAGGCCGGCTATATTGATCGCGTAAATATCCAGGGTGAATCCCAACGCTTTCATCTCTATACCGATGGCAAGCAAGAGTCTGCCGAAGCCTATCCCGAACACCGCTTTCTCCATGATCTGTTCCGTACCTTTATGGGACAAATTCTCCTGGCCGAAATTTTTCCCCAGCTTTATCAGATTTGGAAACCCCATATTCGCAATATCGAAGCTGACCAGATTTTGAATACCCATTCCGATGCCTATATTTTCAATGCCTCCCGCCGGAATAATGTTTTGCCCTTTACCATTTCCAAAACTCGCCCCCATCCCATTTTTGAAAAAGCCGGTGATAATAAAACCATCCGATTTCGAGCTTGATTTTTTATCAAACCATCGCTAAATAAAAAGACCCTATGGACGATCCAATTTACAATGCCGATAAGCGCAAGGGCTGCAGCATTATTTTCCTGAATCACTTTCAGCAGGTTTTGCTTTTACTGCGGGACAACAATCCGCTTATTCCCTATCCGAACGTCTGGGATCTGCCCGGTGGTCATTTAGAACCCGGCGAATCGCCGGCCCAATGCATTGTTCGTGAGATGAAAGAAGAAATCGGCTATACGCTAGAAGACTTCAAACTGGCTTCTGTATTCGAGTTCGATGACCGTATTGAATATACCTACTGGCAGCGTGCCGATTTTGATATCCATCAGATTCATTTGACTGAAGGGCAATGTTTGCGATGGTTTTCCCACGCCGAGATTTCCACCATGGAATTGGCTTACGGTTTTAACACTATTGTGGATGACTTCTTTGTGAAAGCACCCTACCTTTCTAATATGCCTGCCGGCAAATAAAAACCGCTCTTTACTATTTGTCCGTCTTTTGTTATGACTTCCCATAATTAATACCTTGCCTGACCAATCATTTGCATTCAAGCTATTGCCAAATTTTTTACTTGCCATACGGGGAACAACCATTTCAGGAGGTATGGATTATGACCCACAGAGCCATGACCGTTTTATTGCGGCGAGTTGCCCTTGCATTTATCCTGACGGCATTTTTTTCCTTTCCTTGCATTGCCGGAGAAAACCCTCCCTTCATTTTCGGTCTTCTCCTGGTGGGGCCTTATAATGATCATGGCTGGAGCCAGGCCCATTTTGAAGCCGGCGAATATGTTCAGACCAAATTACCGAACTGCAAAATGATCTATATCGACAAGGTCAATCCCGCCGATCGTCCCGGGATCACCATCACCCAATTGGTTGATGACATGGTTGAAAAGCGTGCCCGCTTCATTATCGCCAATTCCGATGACATGAAAGACGGGATTCGCGAAGCAGCCAAACTCCATCCGGAAATCCATTTCCTGCACATTTCCGGCGATGATGTCCTCACCGCTAAAGCCCCTCCCAACCTGAGCAATTTAATGGGACGCATGGAGTACGGCAAGATGATGGCCGGCTTTGTTGCGGCCATGACCAGTCAAACAGGAAAAATCGGCTATCTCGGCCCCTTGATCAATGAGGAGACACGCCGTTTGGCGGTTTCCTGTTATCTCGGCGCCCGGCATGCCTGGGAAAAGATCCGCGGAAAAAATCCCAATGATTTGGTATTTCAGGTAAACTGGATCGGTTTTTGGTTTAATATTCCCGGTGTCACCTCTGATCCCACCCAGGTCAGCCAGCACTTTTTTGATACCGGGTATGATGTGGTGATTTCCGGAATCGACACCACCGAAGCGGTCGTCGTGGCTCAACAAAAACGCAATCAAGGAAAAAATGTATGGGCCATTCCATATGATTATGTGGGCGCTTGTGAAGCCGCTTCACAAGCCTGCCTGGGGGTCCCATATTTTAACTGGGGACCACATTATTCGGAATTTATTCAAGCTTCCATGAATAAAACCTGGAAGCAAAGCTGGATTTGGGCCGGTCCGGACTGGAAGGATATCAATAATAAAGATACTAGCGCCGTCGGCTTTCAAGCCGGTGTGGTGCTTCCCGGCCCCATCAAGGAAAAACTGCAGGCCTTTATCACTCAACTGGGTAGTAATGAAATCAATTTATTCACCGGACCGCTGGCCTATCAAGACGGCACTGAATTTTTAAAAGCCGGTGAAGTCGCTGATGATAAAAAAATCTGGTATATGAAGCAGATGTTAAAAGGAATGGCCGGTCAGAGCAGTGCCAAATAAGCGCTGCGGGATTCGGTATAGCTTTTTATGCAAATTGAATTGCGCAATATTTGCAAAAATTTCGGATCAACCTCAGCCAATAGCGATATTTCCATAATTTTTAAGGCCGCTGCCATTCACGGCATTGTCGGCGAAAACGGCGCTGGTAAAAGTACTCTGGTAAAAATCATTAGCGGGTATACTGCCAAGTCCGGCGGTGACATTCTCATTGACCAAACGCCTGTGGATTTGGAAAATCCTTCCCAAGCCTTGCAGCTCGGCATCGGGATGTTGTTCCAAGATCCAATGGATTTTCCTCAGCTTTCGGTCTTTGACAACTACATTTTGGGACTGCACCGGGCTTTTCTATTGCGGCGGGACTTTTTTCGAAAACAGTTGACGGCCTGGTGTAAAAAACTGGGTTTTACTTTTTATCCGGATGACCGCCTCGCCACCCTTTCCATTGCCGAGCGCCACCAGTTGGAATTGATCCGCCTGCTTTCCCTGGGTGTACAGGTTCTTATTTTAGATGAACCCACAACCGGCACTTCCACTGTTCAAAAAGACATACTTTTTTTCGCCTTGCAACAACTTGCCGAAAGCGGAAAAACCATTATTTTGGTTTCGCACAAACTCAAGGATGTGGAATCCCTGTGCACCCACGTATCTGTTCTCCGCAAAGGCCGTTTGGTTTGCAATATGCAACGCCCGTTTTCCCAAAAGCAACTCCTTGAACATATGTTCGAAGAATCTCCAAGCACTCCTCGGTTTTCCTATTCGCCATCAGGATCGACTATACTGGAATTCAAACAAGTTTGGGGTTCCAAGGGTCGCAATCGCTTGATCAATTGCAGTATGTGTGCCTGTCAGGGTGATATCATCGGCCTCGCCGGTATTCAAAACAGTGGGCAGGAGCTTTTTTTACGCATCGCCGCCGGTCTTGCAAAAGCAGATAGCGGGCAGATCAGACTATACGACCGTCGTTTGCACCATTTTAGCTACCCTTATTTAAAGCGCCAAGGGGTTGCATTTGTGCCTTCTGCCCGCCTGGAAGAAGGCTTGATCAGCGGATTAACCATTGCCGAACATACGGCCCTAGTTCAATCGCCCACGCGTTTTATCCCTTCTCAACCGGAGATATATTCAAAAACCCAAGGGCGATTAGCTACATTCGACATTCGCGGTTTTCCAGATACTTCTGTTGAAATGCTTTCCGGTGGCAATCAACAACGGCTACTTTTCTCCTTTATTCCACTCAATTCAATTGTGTTGTTACTAGAAAATCCCACTCGCGGCCTGGACCCAGCCTCTGCCGCTTATATCTGGAATCATCTACTGAATGCTTATCAAACAAACGCTTGTATCATTTTCAGCTCCTGGGATCTTGATGAACTTCTTACTTATTCCAACCGTCTGCTTGTTTTTTTTGACGGCCATATCATCAAGGATGTGCCAACCAGCCAAATCGATATGGTTCAACTCAGCCGGGCCATGGCCGGAATCACATGAGCCGGCCCGCGGCTTTGTTCCACCATCCATAGGATTCAACATGAAGACGGACACTGTCAATTCAGCAACAAAATATCGGCTTCAAATAAAAATCTTGCTTTTCATCATCGCCCTATCCTTATCTTTTTGCACGCTTCTGCTTATCGTTGCCCAAATACCGCCATTTTCCGTTTACCGCCATATCCTGCAAGGCGCTTTTGGTTCCTGGAATAAATTGATTCAGGTTTTAAATGTATGGGCGCCATTGACTATTTGCGCCACAGGACTAGTTTACACCTTTCGCGTCAATCTCTGGAATATCGGCATTGAGGGCCAAGTGATCATGGGCGCTGTGTTTGCCACCGCCCTTCTTCGGATCAACTTTCTGGTAAGCTTTCCTTTACTATCCCTTTTTATGGCCATGCTGGCGGCCATTTGCGGCGGCTGCTTTTGGAGCTGCATTACCGGCTATTTAAAAATCAAGGGCGGGGTAAATGAAATTTTTGTCGGACTGGGCATGAACTTTTTGTCCCAGGGATTCTTGCTTTGGCTGATTTTCGGGCCCTGGAAAAGGGCCGGCATGGCTTCCATGAGCGGAACAGAAGTTTTATCCACCTCTTTCTGGCTGCCGACCTTTTTTGAATTCAAGCTTGCGCCCATTGGAATTTTTCTTGCCCTGGTTGTTATCGCCGTTAGTTTATGTCTGCTTCAATTCACTTATTTCGGGCTTGCACTCAAAGCCGTCGGTGGCAACCCCGCCGCCGCCCTGGTGCTAGGACTGCAACCCAATCGCTATTTTCTATCTGCCATGCTTTTATGTGGAGCACTTGCCGGTCTTGTCGGTTATCTCCAGGTAACCGCCACTTATCATCGCCTCATCCCTGCCATATCCTCTAATTACGGCTATTTGGCAATATTGGTGGCCATGCTGGCAAATTATCGTATCCTGCCCATTCCCATTATAGCCCTGTTTTTTGCAAGCTTGAATGTGGGCAGCATTCAATTGCCCATGGCCCTTCAAATCGACTCTTCCTTTGGCGGCATTATCCAGGGCGCCCTGGTACTCAGCGCGCTAGGCTTATATGCATGGCATTCTCAGACTTTACAGCGTACCAGGAGGAGAAAATGAACCTGACCGGTCTCGAATCAATATTTTCCAGCCTTGTTGCCGGCGCCACCCCGATTCTTATTGCCGCCATCGGCGAAACCCTGACTGAAAAAGCCGGGGTTATCAATCTTTCCCTTGATGGTACCATTCTATTAGGGGCCATGATTTCTTTTGTGACAACATATCATACCGGAAGTCTCGGTCTTGGATTTTTTGCCGGCGCATTGGTCGGCGCCGGCCTTGCCGCTATTATCGCTGGCCTCAGTTTGTTTTTCGGTGCGTCCCAGGTGGCGGTCGGGTTTGTGCTTACCCTTTTAGCGCGGGATTTGGCCTATTTTTTCGGTAGTACCTACGCGCGCATCAGCGCCCCACAAATACCCCCCTTGCCGATCCCCTATTTATCCAACCTACCTGTTGTTGGTCCTATTTTTTTTAACCACAACATATTGGTGTATTGGGGATTGATTCTCATCCCCCTGGCCACCTGGTTTTTATATTACACCAATGCAGGATTGATACTCCGAGCTGCCGGCGAAAATCCCAAGACTTGCTTCTCCCGCGGCATCAACGCTCGTTTTCAGCAACTGATCTATTCGATCATAGGAGGTTCTTTAGTCGGTTTTTCCGGAGCTGCCTTTGCCCTTTGCTTCAAACCCGGCTGGGGCCAGCCCCAGGGCGCGGAAGGCACCGGCTGGATCGTCTTGGCCCTGGTAATATTCGGAGGCTGGCATCCGGTACGCGCCTGCCTGGGTGCCTATCTTTTCGCCTTTCTACAAATCGCCAGCCTTCATCTTCAAAACCAATTTGAATCTGTTCCTGCCCAGGTTTTTCAAGTGGCCCCATTCCCATTAATGATTTTCAGCTTGTTGCTTGTTCGCCTGCTGGAAGGCGATTCCCACCGGAATCTCTCCATGAGCCAAACAAGATCATCAGGCTTTTGGCAGAAAATTTTTTCATATTTGACCGGTCCGGCACCATCTGCCCTTGGAAAGCCATTTTCCACAGAAGCAGACCATTGAGTCTCTGCTTTTGTTTAAAATCTTGTCCTACCCTTGTGATCCATTTTTCAAACCCACAATAGAATACTATCCACCTTCGTATTCTGCCTTATTAAAACATAATGTATGTCGATCTTATTTCATTGCATACTAGCCTTTACGAAAAAAAATTATATCCCATATTTTCGCTAATCGGGATGACTGTGTTGAAGTAATTAAAACCGAATCAGTGGCGGCCAATGTGCTGAGGCCGGAATATCTAATTGCTATGAAATTACACCGGATTTTGAAAAATCCACACTCGGAAAAGGGCTCATCCGACAGTCTGATATTATAAAAATTATCAAAACACATCTTTTTCAAAAAAAAGAACTTAATCTCAGGCTGATAGAAGAGTTTTTACAAAAACGAGAATTACAAAAGCTTTTATCGCTGATCACTCAAGCGCAAAAAGAAATCGATCAACTATAATACTCAGGATTGATATCTAACGTCCACATGACAATGCTGCCACTTTTAAACTTTTGTCAATTGCACGGCCGACCAGCCTTGCCGGTTAACTGTTTTTTCACAAATAAATGAAATCGGCGAGTAAGTAGCCAACAAAGATGAGACCTCCTCAGTTTTGAGCCCTGAAAATATAATTTTTCCGCCGGCGGGCACAAGCCGTCTCATTTGGCTAATTAGTAGACATAAGGTTGGAAGCCGCAAATTGGCGACAACAATTCCAAACGATCCTTGAACATTTTCCACCTGGTCTGAACTAACCAGAACCTGATTTTCCAGCTTGTTCAAGCGCACATTTTCCTTGGCCTCAAATATAGCGCATGGATCCACATCAAGACCGACAACATATTCAACGCCTGACAAGGCCAAAGCAATTGCCAAAATTCCGGAACCTGTGCCGATATCAAGCGCCTGGTTGCTGGGCCCGTACTTTTCAGCCCCCATGGTATCAAACAGCATATCAATCATGGTTAGCGCAAGAATAGTGGAGGGGTGATCGCCCCTTCCAAAAGATGCGCCTTGTTCAATATTGATCGCTTTTATCGGGCCTTTTTCAAAAAAGGGTGTTCTTGGAGATTTGACAATAAATCGTTTTGTCAGGTGCAGGGGACCATTTAGGGAGGTCACCAGAAAAGAGCAGCCGTGCTGGTAAATATACTGCAACCGGCCTATTTCAATCAGCCGGGCAAGGGCCTTTTTAAATAACCCCCTTCCCACCGGATGTTCTAACCGCAGCTTTTTGTAAAGCCGCTCAGCAGTCAAATATTCTTCAGTAGCCGATATTTCTTCCAGTACCCAAGCTTGTATGGGCTGAATAAATTCGTCCTTCACAATAAACCTGTTTTACTCCCGACCTTCTGTCTTAAGCAAGTCCTGATACCAACAGGCAAAATCATACATCCCCCAAAACCGCTCTTCTTGATTGATGATGCCAAGACACATTTCAAAGGCCCCTCGGCCATAGTCATTGCTGTATTCTGTCGAGCTTTTGGATTGCAAAAACTCCCGAATCAGCATTTGACTGGTTCTTTTGGTTTTATCTTTGCGAATATCAATGGGATCTTTAGGCTCAGCAAAGGGGTTCCATTTTTCATATCCCTTTTTAAGTATATGGGCCTGGCGGCGCGGGCTCATACTATCAAAAACGGCTTGTTTTTTTTGTTCTTCGTTTTCTTCTATATGGCTCATTTGATATTCTCCTCTTGTTTTGTATCTGGTGCGGCTATCCCCAAATACTCTTCATTATAATCCGTTTGAAGGGCCATGGACAACGGCACCAGAATGTCCGCCATTTTTTGATAGCGCGTGGGAATGGAAGCCACCAAATCAGAGGAAATTTGATAGAGCTTCTGATATAACTGATCCATTTTTACAGTGGGATAAGACCGCCCTTGGGAAAAACCGGACTTGCCGCAAGTGTGACTAATCTCCCCATTGGCTGTGGGGATTCCATACAAACGGCAGGTAATCGGCCGAAACTCATATAGCTCACAAAGATCTTCATCACCAAGTAATGGGCAGCGAACCCTTTCCATGGCAATCTTCCCCAAAATATCGATTTCACTTTTGCCTTTGCTGAAATCCTCATAAGCTGACTTTTTAATTTTATAAACCTTTCGATCAGCACGATTGGCCCGCTCCAGCAAGCGCTCGCGTTTTTCTCCAGCAAAAGCTGTATTGAACTGATGATTTATATAAATCGCTTCAATTATGGATAAATCAAATAATGCGTGACAGCAGTCAGAACATCCCAATTTACAGGCTACCTCTGCCGTATAATTCTGTCTGACCCGCTCAAAGGCTGTGTCGGCTGTCTTTACCAAGGCTTCATACTGTTGAAAAAAAATTCGAAAATCCAAATTACTCATCTGATAACTCCTGGGTTTAATTTGTTTCACGTGAAACAATTTTTCATGGTTTTTAAAATTTTGGAAATTTGGTGGTTATTTTCCTATACAAAATTTGCTGAATATCCGGTCAAGTACGTCCACATCAACATTAATGCCTAGGATTTCATCAAGATGGCGAAGGGCCGCTTGAATATCAATGGCAATTAAGGCGATGGCAGCAGTGTTTTGTAGATCTGTCAGGATAGCCGTGCATATTGTCAGGCAGTTCTTAAGGGCCTGGGCCTGCCTCTGATTGGGGACAATGACACCGGCCGGTGACGATGGACTGGTCAACGAAGATCGCACGATTGCGGCTTTTAACTCATCCATGTCGGAATCATAGAGGGCGGAGGTCATGACAACGGCAAAGGGTTTCCAATGGGGAGGTAGAACCAAAGGCAAAGGCGTGCTGCAGCGATCTTTTTTATTCACAACAAGAATTATGGGTTTGTGTTTGAGCTGCTCATATAATTGATACTCCTCATTGGTCAATTCGCGGTGAGCCTCGGTTACCAATAAAATCAAATCCGCCTCAGCTATATGTTGCCTTGTTTTCGAAATCCCTAAGATTTCAATAGGGTCATCTGTAATTTGAATTCCGGCGGTATCAATGATGATTATCGGTATTCCTTTAAACCAAAAGGCGTCCTGAATGGAGTCACGGGTGGTGCCGGGAATGTCGGTGACAATGGAACGGTCTCTGAGAAGCAGGCGGTTCATCAAGGCGGACTTGCCCACATTAGGTATGCCGGCGATAACTGTTTTAATACCGTCGCGGTAAAAATGCCCATGGTCGTAGTTATTGATAAGCGCGTGAATAGACCGAATAATATTTTCTAATAATTGCAAATGGACCGGCTCGATGATCGGGCTTTCACCAGACTCTTCCGGAAAGTCAATAAGTAGCTCGATACGGGTTTGCAGATCTAAGAGTTTGTTACGCAATTCCTCAATGGAATTTTTAATTCCGCCTTGAATTTGGGTATTGGCCAGGGCCAGGGCTTCATTGGATTTGGCATGAATAATGTCGATGACAGCTTCCGCCTGAGTCAAATCGATGCGGCCGTTTAAAAAGGCCCGCTTGGTGAATTCGCCGGGATCGGCCTGGCGAATGCCGGAAGACACCAGAATTTCCAAAATTGTATGCAGCACGTGCGGGCCGCCATGGGAATGAATTTCAACAATATCTTCCTTTGTGTAGGTAGCAGGACCACGCATGAAACATATTAAAATTTCATCTATGATCTGTTGGGTATTTGGGTTTATGCAAACCCCATAGTACAATTTATGGGATTCCAATTCTGAAATTGGGGGGGCTAAAAAACCGGCTTTCTGGGTCTTATCATGGCGTCGGAATATGGCTGCGCCGGTTGTAAAAGCAGCCGGACCGGAAATTCTGATAATTCCAATTCCGCCATAGCCAATAGGAGTGGCTATGGCGGCAATGGTCGATGGATTCATCTTAAATGCTCGTATTTTCGCTTTCCGTTACATCCGATGGAGTTTTCTTCCGGTTTGCCTGCTTTGGGAAGATCATCAATTTGCGATAATAGCCCTCACCAATACTTTGGGTGCGCACACCGCGAAAATTTTTTAAGGTAATATGAATAATACGGCGGTCCTGGGCATTCATTGGGCCGACAGTGGACGGCTTCCCAGTACGTTTGGTTTTCTGAGCCAAGCGTTCAGCCATCTTAATCAGATTTTCTTTGCGTTTTTCAGTATAGCCGGCAACATCCACCTGGACGCGAATATGTTTGGTAATGTTTTTATTGACGATTTTATCGATAATATATTGGATCGCCTCTAGATTTTGTCCACGCTTGCCGATCAACATGCTGGAATTGCCGCCTTCAATCCGAAACAACAGCTTGTCGTGGGTTTTTTCAAGAGTGATTTGGACATCATCGGTCAAATATTCAAGGATCTTCTTAAGCGCGGTGAGACCCAGGTCGGCGCAATTATCAACCATTTCATCGGTCAGGAAAGTTTCAGAAGCTGACGGCTTTTCTTCTTCAAATGATTCGCTTTCCAGTGAGGTGTCATCTTTAATATCAACGCTTTTAACTTCTTTTTCGGTAGGAGCCGGAAGTGCCTTGGAATCAATAGACTCGTCTTTGTCTTGATCAGCGGATGTGAAATGAGTTTGCTTTTTGGGCTGAGATTTTTGCTTTTTCTCTTCGCGAGTATCTTTTTGCAGCAAGGTTTCTTCTCGAAGATCGCTAAAGGCCTCATCAACCAGCGAGATTACTTCGCGCGGATCGATTCCGGAGCTGAACGAATCAGATGTCCCTTGGTGTTCATTTCTTTTGGAAGAGCTTTCGGGCTTTTTATGATAATAAACCCGGATTTTGGCCTTTTTCACACCGACAAAACCAAAAATACCGGTGGACCCATTGGAGATAATATCATATTTAAGTTCGCGCTGGGAAATGTTCAGCTTTGAACAGGCGTTTTCAATTGCGTCCTTAACGGTTTTTCCTTCAAATTCCAAACCAGCCATTGTTGATAACCTCCATCTTAAGCATGTTTTTTCGAGATGTAATACTGCTGGGCGATTGACAGAATGTTATTGACAAGCCAGTATAAAACCAATCCAGAAGAGAAATTGATAAAGATAACAGTAAAAATGAGCGGCATGAACATCATCATTTTGGCCTGAGTCGGATCGCCGGCAGGGGGCTGAAGCTTCTGTTGGATAAACATGGTCGCACCCATGATAATTGTTAAAACAGGGATTCCATACGGGGGTTCCATGAATGGAATGGAAATACCATACCTCCCAAGATCCAGAAGACGATCAGGGGCTGAGAGGTCTTTAATCCATCCAAAAAAAGGTGCATGCCGCAGCTCAATAGCGCCATATAACATTTGATATAAAGCAAAAAAAACAGGTATTTGGGCAACCATGGGCAAACAGCCGCCAAGGGGGTTGATTTTGTAGGTTTTATACAGGCCCATAACCTCTTCGTTCATTCTTTTCTTATCATCTTGGTATTTCTCTCGAATTTCGGCCATGAGGGGTTGCAGCTTTTTCATCTCATTCATGGATTTATAGCTTTTGGTACCAAGGGGCCAGAATAGGATTTTAACTAGAATTGTGAGAATAATTATGGCTACGCCATAATTGGGAATATAACCATGCAAATAGTTCATCAACTGCAAACAGGGCTTGGCGATAAAGTCAAACCAGCCGAAATCAACAGCCTTGTCCAGGTTGTGACCGGTTTGGGAAAGGATGCTGACGCTCTTGGGGCCTAAATAAAGATCAAAGGCCGTATGCTGTTCGCCGTTGACCGGAATATCCGGCAGGGGGTAATGAAAATGTGCTGAAAGCTTTTCCTTTGAAACCAAGGCAAAGTCCACCGCGCTATCCATGGGTGTTTTGGGAATAATACTGGTGATAAAGTAGCGGTCTTGAATGGCGACCCACTGTAGAAGACCGCTGATCTTACTACGATCTTTAAGATCGTCCACCTTCAATTTATCTAGTTGCCCATTCAAATAGGCGCAGGGACCCTCGAAACCGACATTTTGACTGTTGGTGTTCCAGTTCTTTTGGAAGGAAAGATCCAGGGTCCCTTTGGCTAAGGGCTGAGCGCCGGCATTGTGGATGCGGACATCCAGCCCGATTAAATAAGATTCAGGAGAGAAAGTAAACGTTTTTTCGATGACAAAGCCCTCTGATGATTGCCAGGAAAAGACGAGTTTTTCAGGATGTTCAGACACGGTAAGCAGGTCATCCGGGAAACTGGTTTTAAAAACAGCTTGATGGGCCTGAACGGATTTATCGGTCTTCAGATCAAAGGTGAAGGCGCCGTCGGAAATTTGAGAGCCGATCAGCTCTTTGGGAGGAGAATCCATGTCCGCACGCTCGCGAAAATTGGAAAGTGTACAGTTAACCAGGGCTGCCCCTTTCTCCGAAATGGTCAGGAGGTATAATGGAGTTTTTATGGAAATTTTTCGGGGCGGGGATGTTGAAGATCCGTCTTCTTCGGTCCGACCTTCAAGGACAGGTTTATCTGTTTTTTCTGTAGATGGTTCGGCAACAGTAGTGGGGGACGGGGCTGCTGTCTCGGCCTGCTCCGCTTGTTTTGTAGGTTTCGGCGGCTCGCTTTTGTCCACAAAAAAAAGATTCCACAAAATAAATACAAGAAATGATAGTACGATAGCCAATAACATCCGGGCTTGTTCCATTGTTAACTCCTAGAAACCTGACGCATATACATCGGCGCCGATTCTTTTTTGCGCATTGCAATAATAGAAAATAGACCTCTTCCGCAGGATAATGCCGACTCAAAGGAAAGGCGGAGGAAAATGATAAGCCATGATGATTTTCCTGCGCATAGGGATCAGGGTACTGGGTCGAATCCTCCTGGGTGAAAAGGATGACAATGCAGTACCCGGCGAATAGCTAAATAGGTTCCCTTAACGGAACCATAGCGCAGTATGGCTTCATACGCATACTGTGAGCAGGATGGATAAAATCGACACGCAGGACCGAGAAAAGGAGATAGAGTAATTTGATATGCCTTGATGAGGCAGAGCAGAATTGTATTAATGACTGCATCTCCTGATTAAATCTTCAAACAAACATTGCAGGGAATGGAGCATGTCTTTCGGGTTTTGAGAAGCGGCGCTGAATTTTGCAATAATGTGGAAGTCCATTCCGCTAGGTAGTCTGCTTTTATTGGTTCGGAAACATTCTCTGACAATGCGTTTGATTCGATTTCGAATTACAGCGGATCCGACTTTTTTTGTTACCGTGATGCCGATGCGCGGCGCCGGCTGCGGGCCCATGTCCGTCACTCCGATGAAATTCTGGGTGTGAACGGATTTTCCGGTGGTTTTCATGCGGACAAACTCGCTCCGCTTTCGAATTCTTTCTTTTTTTTGTAATGAAAAAGCTTTCAATTAAGAATGATTCCCTGCGATTTGGTTTCTCCTGCCAGTCAATTTGCTGTTAAATTTTCGATGGCTTATCAGTGTGGTAGCGCTTGAGTGCTGATCCTGCCTGTTGGGCCTTTCTGCGGCCGAGGTAAGGCCGCTTATGGTTGTATTACAAAGATAGACGTTTTCTCCCTTTGGCGCGACGTCGGCTGATAACTTTCCGACCTTGTTTGGTTGACATCCGTTTTCTAAAGCCATGGGTTCTGGCGCGTTTGATTTTGCTTGGCTGATAAGTTCTTTTCATGTTTCGTTCCTTAATAATCAGATATTGATAAATCGCTCCACAAAAACATAAAAAAGATCCAATGTCAATAAAATGTAGTGAATGGATCGATTTTTATGGGGAATGCTCAAACTTAATGGCTGTGTCTAAAATTTCAAAAATATCAAATTCTTCTATATGGAAGCGCGGATTCGGATAAATGACGATTTGCTTGCCCAGTTTTTTTTCAAGGGAGGTGATCAGATGATTTTCTTCGCCATGAAGAAGGTCGGCAATATCCGGGTTCACGCGCAAGGTGAAACGATGGCCCTGCATATCCAGTGTTTCTCGAATGATTTCCCGGTAGATATTATAGCAGATGGATTGCTTGGACATCAGATAGCCATCCCCCTCACAGTAAAAGCAAGGCTCACAGAGCAGTTTTGGGAGGGCTTTGCGGATGCGTTTACGAGTCATCTGAATCAGTCCCATATCCGACATGGGCAGAACATTGGTTTTGCTTTTATCTTTTTTCAGGGCGTCTTTGAGGGCATTGAAGACTTTTTCGCGGTCCGAGCTTTTAGCCATGTCGATAAAATCAATGATGATAATGCCGCCGAGGTTACGCAACCGAATTTGATAGGCTATTTCCTTAACAGCTTCCAGATTGGTTTTTAAAATGGTCTCATCAAAATTGTGCTTGCCCACGTAACGCCCGGTGTTCACGTCAATGGCCACCAGGGCCTCGGTTTGCTCAATAACGATATATCCGCCGGACTTAAGCCACACTTTTTTCTTCAAGGCCCGGGAAATATCAACCTCCAGATTATAAGCATTGAAAATCGGCTCCGCCCCCTCATAATATTCCACTGAATCTTTCAGTTGCGGCATGAATTCTTCTAAAAAATTCAGAACGGACTGATAGCCGCTGTAGGAGTCAATGACCAGTTTGTCGGCTTCATCTGTCAGCAGATCGCGGACAGCCCGAAGGGTAATGGTAAGTTCTTTGTAGAGAATGGCCGGAGCGGAAACCGTTTCGTATTTTCTTTGGATTTTTTCCCATAAATTTACGAGAAAAATCATTTCCTTGGCGAGTTTTTCCTTTTCCATGGATTCGGCGGCGGTGCGCACGATATAGCCATAAGGTTTCTCACGCAGGGAAGTAATCAATTCTTTAAGGCGGGTCCGCTCACCATCATCTTCGATTCGTCTGGAAATGCCGATATGATCCACGGTGGGCATAAGCACCAGGAAACGCCCGGGCAGGGAAACATGCGAGGTGATGCGGGCACCTTTGCTGCCGATGGGGGATTTGGCAACTTGAACGAGGATTTCCTGGCCTTCAAAAATCAGATCTTCGATTTGCCGTTCCCGCTTATAATAATTGCTTAAGCTGGAATGGGTGTTTTCTATTTGGAGCTCACCGTCATCCTTTTCCGGATTATTGATAAAAACGGTTTCTAGATCATTGCAGTCGTCCCCGATCACGTCATCAACATAAATAAATGCGGCCTGATTCAAGCCGATATCCACAAATGCAGCCTGCATGCCCGGCAGCACTCTTTGAACGCGACCTTTGTAAATATTTCCGGCAATGTTTTCATCGTCGCCCCGGTCGATGAACAGCTCGACGATGGTGCCGTCTTCCAAAAGGGCCACGCGGGTTTCGTGTTCGGTGGCGTTGATAATTAATTCTTTAAACATGTTCTCTTGAATTCGATGGGGATAGACCGCTCGCTTCCGGGTTTTTCATAATGCGCGCCTTTCGAATGCTGGTATCCGGCAAGTCAAAAATACACGCGATGATTTCCATGGGCCGTACGGATTGTCCGCCGGTCACTCGCAAGGAAAGCAGCAACTGGTTCGGGCTTTCCAGATCCATATGCCTTACCATATCTTTAAGATTGATATTTTGCAACTTTCCCTTTTGGTTGGTTCGGGAAAAGTTGAAAACAGGCTGGGAATGGAAGCGCTCAATGGCTTCAGCATCAAAAACAGCATCCACCAGGGTAATTTGGTAGCGGTATTCCAAGTCGGTGAATGAATTTTGGACTGGTGAACCGAGACGGCAATTTTCGATCCGCAGGCCGTCCGGCAGTTGGGCATTCAGTTTTTCCATAATACCATCAATCGGCAGAACCTGGGTAAGCACAAGGGAACAAAATTCGGTGGAGCTTTCCAGGCCCACCGGTAAAGGATTACCAAAGGAAATACGCGGTTTGGGATGAAAGCCCTCGGAATATTTTACAGGGATGCCGGCCCGGCAGAGGGCTCGTAAAAGAATGTTGACCAGCTCAAGATGACCGAAAAAGCGGGCATTGCCAGTTTTCGAATAGGTCAATTGATAAGTGAAACGTGAATTTTCAAGGGGCTTTGAAGACAAAGCCAAAGGGGCGGTTTGATCGGATGAAAATGTTTTGGGCTCTATGGTTTTAAAATCACATACTCCGCAAAGGTTGCAGACCCCCTGGCGACAATCCGGGGTTGATTTTCCCATTAGGGCCGCTTCACGTTCACAAATCAAAAAGCTTTTTTCAACTCCGCTCTGAATATGATCCCAGGGTAGCGGTTCTTCAACCGACCGGGGCCGGGTGGTATAAAAAGCCACATCTATTCCTGCTTCGGCAAATGACTCTTTCCACTTGGAAAAATTGAATTGGTCCGACCAGCCGTCCAAGCGGCAGCCCTTGGAAAAAGCGACCTGCAGCAGGCGGCTTAATTTCCGATCACCACGGGCAAAAAGGCCTTCGAGCTGACTGGTTTCCGGATTCTGCCATTTGAGCTGAACACCGGGGCTGCGAAGTTCCTGCTTCAGCCAGCGAATTTTAGCCTGGGCTGTTTCCATTGAGAGCTGCGGTTCCCATTGAAAAGGAACGTGGGGCTTGGGAATAAAGGTGGTAATGCTGACGTTGATGGTTCGTTGCCGCTTGCTGGAACCGGGCAAGCGGCGCAGCTCTTTTACCAGGTCGACGATGGCCTGAAGGTCGGCCTGGGTTTCCGTGGGTAGACCGATCATGAAATACAATTTAATCACCAGCCAGCCCAGCTCAAAGGCGTTTTGTACTGTGCTGATAATTTCGGCATGGCTGATATTTTTATTGATGACGTCCCGCAAACGTTGGGAACCGGCTTCCGGCGCAAGGGTGAAGCCGGTCTTGCGAACGGTTTTAATCAACTGCATCATGGCCGGCGTCAAGGTTCCGGCCCGCAAGGAGGGCAAGGATACAGCCACATGGCGGGAGGCATATTGATGCATGAGTGCGTCCAGTAAAGGCGTCAAACAGCTATAGTCCCCGGAACTGAGGGAAAGCAGGGAAAGCTCTTCATAGCCGGTGGCGGCCATGGCCTTTTCCGTCAGGCCAAGGATGGTAGGCAGGGAGCGTTCGCGCACAGGTCGATAGATCATGCCCGCTTGGCAAAAGCGACAACCCCGGGTGCACCCCCGGGCAATCTCCAAACGCAGGCGATCGTGCACCGGCCGGCCAAAGGGGATCACCGGCGCTGTTGGAAACGGGCTGACATCCAGATCAGGGACAATGGCCCGTCTTATGGGCAAGGAAATTTGAGGGTCCGGTGAGACCCGCTGAAAACCGGAATCATCAAAATCCACCTGCACCAGGGCTGGAATGTAAACACCGTGGATACGGGACCATTCCACTAAAAGTCTTTGACGATCCTCCTGGTCTTGCCTTTTCCAGGACAGCCAGACATGCAGCATTTCCAGCAAGACGGTTTCGCCTTCACCGATGACCATGGCATCGAAAAAATCAGCCACCGGCTCGGGATTGCAGGTGGCAGGGCCACCAGCGATAATCAGGGGATGGGAAGCACTACGATCCTTTGCCAGAAAAGGAATCCCGGCCAAATCAAGGATGGTAAGAATATTGGTGTAGTTCAGCTCATAAAGCAGACTGAAGCCGATGATGTCAAAGCGGCTCAAGGGCTGCTGCGACTCAAGTGTGGCAAGGGGGGTGGCGGATGCCTGCAGGGCCGCAGCCATATCCGGCCCGGGCGCGAAGACCCTTTCAGCCGCCATATTGGGTTGACGATTGATGAGCTCATACAGTATTTGCAGACCGAAATGGGAAGTACCGATTTCGTACAGGTCCGGAAAAGCCAGGGTAATGGTAACATCCATTTTGTCCAAATCCTTATGGATGCGATTGATTTCCGAGCCCAAGTACTGACTGGGTTTTTCAACCAGCGGGAGCAAATCTTGAATCGAGTTATCAGTCATGCTACATACCTGCAAAAGGGAATAAACACGGCAAAATTAGTTTATATGGCAAAATATAATACAAAACACAACCCTGGAAATTGTTTTATGCAAAGCTTATGGATTGTCTTGATTTGGGGGCTGATGGCTGTTTTTCCACAGAATGAATGCAGTGCTTATCCGCGCCGGGATGCGGTGGTCACCGCCGTGGAACAGGTCAGTCCGGCGGTGGTGAACATCAGTTCGGAATATGAGATCCGCCGGCAAGTCCACCCTTTCCAGAATTTTGGTCTGAGCCCGGATATGGAGTCTTTCTTTAAAGACTTTTTTGATCATGGGTATGAGCAGCGTTATAAGCGCAACAGTCTCGGCTCAGGTGTCATTATTGATGGCAAAAGGGGTTTTATCCTGACTAACGCCCATGTGATTGCCAAAGCCGGCACCATTACCGTCACCTTAAAAGATGAGCGTGAATTTCAGGCCCAGGTGGTGGGAGCCGACCCGGAATCGGATCTGGCGGTGCTGCGCATCACTTCCCAAACACCCTTGCCGGCCATTGCCATGGGCAATTCCGATGATCTCATGATCGGTGAAACCGTAATCGCCATCGGCAATCCTTTTGGCTTTACCAATACGGTCACCACCGGGGTGATCAGCGCCGTCAACCGCAGCTTTAAAGCCGAAGAAAGGGTGTTTCAAGGCTTTATCCAAACCGACGCCTCCATCAATCCGGGAAACAGCGGCGGTCCCCTATTGAATATTAATGGTGAATTGATCGGCATCAATACGGCCATTTACGCCAATGCCCAGGGTATTGGTTTTGCCATCCCCATTAATAAAGCCAACCGGATTGTTACGGACCTGATCCGTCATGGGGAAGTCATTCAGGCCTGGACAGGCATTGTTGTACAGAATATGGACCCAAGACTGGCAAGCTATTTAAACCTGCCGGATAAAAAAGGGGTGGTGGTGAAGGAGGTGGAAGCCGACAGTCCGGCGCAAGCAGCCGGTGTCAGGGACGGTGATATTGTGCTGTCCGTGGAAAACACCAAAATCGAATCCATGGATGAGTACCTGTCAGCGGCAAAAAGCATTGTTGCCGGAGACTCCATCCGCTTGCTGATCTTTCGCAACGGCAAAGAAATACCGGTTGTTTTGAAAACTTCTGAATTTCCGTCGGAAAAGGCCTTGGCACTGGCGGAAAAATTATTGGGGATCCGGGTTGAAAACCGCTTCAAAAAAGGCGGCAGCGCGAGATCGGGCCCGGCAGAGGGCGTGGCCATCAAGGAAATCCAGCGGAATTCCTATTTAGCGCGGATCGGAGCTACGCCGGGTGATGTCATCCGCCAAATAGATGAAATCAGTATTCGCGATTTAGAAGATTTTAAAAAGGCCGTTATTAAAGCGCGCTTGAAAAATTCCATTATCCTATTGCTACAGCGCGGCGGCCGCGGCTATTATATCACCGTAGAACTATAAACTTCATGGAAAAGGATGGTTTTGCTTCCTATGCTGCGAACAAAAATCAAGCAATTGCTCAGGGCCGAAGCACCGTGCAGTCAGGTGCTCATTAAAGGCTGGGTCAAGACCCGCCGGGATTCCAAAGGCTTCTCTTTCATTGAATTGAATGACGGCTCTTGCCTGCCCAACATTCAAGTGATTGTTGATCAGACCCTGGACAACTACCCTCAGATTGCCAAGATCACCACTGGTTCGGCCCTGTCCATCCAAGGCCGTTTGATTGAATCCAAGGGTCAGGAGCAGAAATGGGAAATACAGGCAACGGCTGTTGACATCATCCAGCTAGCCCCCGAGAATTATCCTTTACAAAAGAAACGCCACAGTGATGAATTTCTGCGCACCATTGCCCATCTAAGACCCAGAACCAACAAGTACGGTGCCGCCTTTCGGATTCGTGCGGCCCTGTCCTGGGCCGTGCATCATTTTTTTCAGGAGCGGGGTTTTTTATATGTCCATACCCCCATCCTGACCGGTTCGGATTGTGAAGGCGCCGGTGAATTGTTTCAGGTCACCACCCTTGATCTGGCAAGCCTTTGCGCTTCAAGCACCCAAGGCGTAGACTATACCAAGGATTTTTTCGGGAAGATGGCCAATTTAACGGTTTCCGGCCAGTTGTCAGCGGAAATGCTGGCCCTGGCCCTGGGGGATGTGTACACTTTTGGGCCGACCTTTCGGGCTGAGAATTCCAACACCTCCCGGCATGCAGCCGAATTCTGGATGGTGGAGCCGGAGATGGCCTTCTGCGACCTGACGGACAATATGGCCCTGGCAGAAAGCTTTTTAAAATATCTGGTTGAATATGCGCTGGCCCACTGCGCAGAAGATCTGGCGCTTTTCAGCCGTTTTGTGGATAAGCAATTGCCCTTCACCCTGGAAAAAATCCGGAGCGCGGAATTTATCAAAATTTCCTATCAGGAGGCCATCGAAATCCTTATAGGCAGCGGCATGGCCTTTGAATTTCCGGTGGCCTTTGGCAACGACTTGCAATCCGAACATGAGCGCTATTTGACCGAACAATATTTTCAAAAGCCGGTGATCATCTATAACTACCCGCAAAACAGTAAACCGTTTTACATGCGGCTGAATGATGATGGGCAGACCGTTGCAGCCATGGACATGCTGGTGCCGGGTATCGGCGAAATCATCGGCGGCAGCCAGCGGGAGGAGCGCCTGGAAATCCTGACAGCGCGTATGGACCAGGCCGGTTTGCCCAGAGAAAAATATGAGTGGTATTTGGATTCCAGACGCTACGGCTCTGTACCCCATAGCGGCTTTGGGCTTGGCTTCGAGCGTTTGATCATGTTGATCACCGGTATCAGCAACATTCGTGACGTGATCCCCTTTCCACGTACGCCCAAAAATATTGAGTTTTAGCAAGAGGGGTGGATCAACCGGCGCCGGCCCCTTTACACAGAAAGTCATGGCGTCTGGTTATGGGTGCGGCTTGATCAGTTGATGGGGGAAAAAAACTCCTTTCAATAACCGTGATGGTAAAGTCCTGGGTGATCAGAACCAGGGAAGAGCTGCGTGTGCCGTATATTGCACTGGTGATGAATAACGGCGATAGGGTGCGCTCCCAGTCAGCCCCCACCCCGGTATCCGGGAGCTGGTTTGCCGGCGGATAATCCCGGTCTGACAAGAGTTGGAACAGGCTTTCTTCTTCCACCCTATCCCGGTCAAGAATCCGGGAAAGCCCGGCTTTGCCTTTCACGACCTTGGGCCAGGGGGTATCCATCAGGTGATTACTGATCCCATGAATGCCGGGAGTTACGGGGCTGCTGTCAGAGCCCCGGTTGGAAAAATACCACAGAGAGTCGGCCGCCCCCACCAGCAGGTTGAAGCCGTAGTAGTCCTGGGCAACAACCTGGATCTTCCGCAGATACTCTTCGGGGGAATCCGAACCGGTCAAAAAATTTTTAACCAGTTCTCCACGGGAAGGCGGATGGCCTCTTGCAATTAGGGGTTCACGGAAATTGGTGATGGCCGCCAGGCGTCCCGAGCGGGTGACCCCCAGCCAGGTGCCTTGGGCCTGGAGATCCTGCCCGGCTAGAATGTCGGGGTGCGCCTGCCAATAATGGAGCGGCAATGTGGGCCGGTCGTAAAATTCATCCCGGTTGGCCGCCAATACCAGACGGTAATGAGGGTGGCATTTATAGGCAAACAGGATCAGGCACATGGGGGCTTTGCTCGGATGTTGACCTTGCGGCCGGTTGTATGGTAGCGTACACAGTTTCAGAATCAAGGATCTTTAAATAGTAATAAGTCAATTTTACATATAAATCAATAAGGGAGGCGGATATGAAAGAGGTGGTCATTGTAAGTGGTTCCCGGACCGCGATTGGTGCTTTTGGCGGCGCTTTAAAAGATGTGCCTGTGGTTGATCTCGGGGCACTGGTGATGAAGGATGTCTTGAAAAAGGTCGGATTGCGGCCCATTGCCGGTGATGAAATGAAGGCCGCGGCCCCGGCCAAGCTTAAAAACCAGGGACAGATCGAGCTGGAGAAACGCTATGACACCTGGGATGGTTCCCTGAAACCCGTCAGCATTGATGAGGTGATCATGGGCAATGTGCTCCAGGCCGGTCAGGGACAGAATACTGCCCGCCAGGCCATGATCCGCGCCGGTATACCCAAGGAGACGCCGGCCCATACAACCAACAAAATCTGTGGATCCGGCCTGAAGGCCATTGCCCTTGGGGCGGCGGCCATCATGACCGGTCAGGCGGATGTGGTATTGGCCGGCGGTCAGGAAAACATGAGTCTTGCACCCATGTCTTTGCCCAAGGCCCGCTGGGGCTATCGCATGGAGCTCACCGGTGCAGGGGAAGTGCATGATCTCATGGTTATGGATGGATTGTTTGAGATTTTTTACGGCTATCATATGGGACAGACCGCTGAAAACATCGCGGACTTGTATAGCATCAGCCGTGAAGAGCAGGATGCCCTGGGCGTGTTGAGCCACAATCGGGCCATGGCGGCCATCAAGAGCGGCCTGTTTGCCAAGGAAATCGTACCGGTGGTGATTCCCTCCCGTAAGGGCGAGATCGTTTTCAACACCGATGAACGTCCCATGGAAACCAGCCTGGAAAAAATGGCCAAACTCAAGCCGGCTTTTCGCAAAGACGGTTCGGTTACCGCCGGTAACGCTTCGGGTATCAATGATGCGGCGGCGGCGGTCTTGTTGATGAGCGCTGCCAAGGCCAAGGAATTGGGCCTTGAACCCATTGTAAAAATAAAAGGGTTCGGCGCCGGCGGCCTTGATCCGGCCTATATGGGCCTGGGGCCGGTTCCGGCAGTGAACAAAGTCTTGAAGGCCACCGGAATGCGTCTTGCAGACATCCAGATGATTGAATTGAATGAAGCCTTTGCGTCCCAAGCCATTGGCTGTTGCCGGGAACTGGGCATCGAGGTGGACAAGCCCAACGAGCTCGGCAGCGGTATTTCCCTGGGGCATCCCATCGGCTGCACCGGCGCCCGTCAAATGGTGAGCGGAATGTACCAGATGCAGCGCAAGGGCTATAATACCGGCTTGTTCACCATGTGCATCGGCGGTGGCATGGGCATGGCCATGGTTGTTGAACGCTGAGGGTCGCAGGTCCCGATCAAGCCTGGGATTGTTGCTGAAACAATCCCAGGCCGCGAAGGCTGGGGAACTCGTTTTTTGCTTTTTTTTCCTTTACTTCCATACATGTTGTTGCTAAAACCGAAACGGCTTTTAAACAACATCAAAAAAGGTTTGAAACATGAGTATTAGTAGAAAGCTCGGCATTTTAATTTTTTTCATGGTGCCGGCAATCATCGGCGGGGGCATTGTATATCATGCTTTTCATGACTATTCCCCGGTGGTCATTTATGAATTGATTCTATATCTATTCGCCGGGAGTCTCATCAGCAAATAGGTGGGTACGAGCTGCTGAGGCTTGGTTGGTATACATATTGCGGTTAAGTCGAAATCCCTGCTGTCTATGAAACGTCCATTAAGCGATGGCGGGGATTTGTATTTGTGCGGCTTGAGAGTGGAGGAGAATGGGCGAAGGCATTTCCAAAAATATGATTTTTTGGTTTTTTTTAGCCCTTTTTCTGATTTCAGCTTTTTTGTTGGGGCAATTGCTGTTGCCGTTTTTTTCGATTCTGGTGATGGCTTCGGTGGTGACGCTGGCTTTTCATCCGATCTATCGCTTTATCCATGCCGGAAATAAAATCAACGCATCCATAGCAGCCTTTTTAACCTGCATCATCATTTTTTTTATTTTGTTCGTCCCCATTATTTTTTTCAGCGGCTTATTGTCCAAGGAGGCTTATGAATTATATTTGATGGGTAAAAGCGCCATGGTCAGCGGACAAGTCAAGAGTCTGCTGGAGAGCAGCCGGGTGCTGAATGCTTTGGACCGGATGAATGCGTTGCTGGCCAACATCAATATGGAATTAACCCTTGAAGATCTGAATACCGGCATCATGAATCTCGGTAAGATCATCGGCAAGGTGCTATTTGACCAGTTGGCCGCGATTTCATCGAACATATTGCATTTCATTATTGATTTTTTTTTCATGCTGCTGGTGGTGTTCTTTCTGCTCATGGATGGGGTAAAATTGGTGGATTTCATTAACGACCTTTCCCCTTTGCCCAAAGAACAGGATGAAATGCTGATAGCCAAATTCAGGGATATGGCCAAAGCCATCCTGATCGGCAACGGACTGAGCGGCTTTCTGCAGGGGGTGGCCGGGGGCTTGATGTTCGCCCTATTTGGCTTGAAATCCCCTTTCCTGTGGGGGGTTGTAACCGGCCTGTTGTCTTTTTTGCCCATCATTGGAATTCTGGCGGTATTTCTGCCGGCGGCTGCGTATCTTTTTTTATCCGGCCGGGAATTTGCCGCGATATTTTTTATTGTCATTTACGCACTGCTGTCCGGCGGCGTTGAATACATTTTCAAGCCTAAAATCGTAGGCGACCAGGTAAAGATGCATACCCTCCTGGTGTTCCTTGCGATTATCGGCGGGCTGAAATTATTCGGAATATTGGGAATCATTTATGGCCCTTTGATTGTCACCGCTTTTTTGACATTGGTGGATATTTACCGCGCCAATTATCAGACCTTGGTCGAATCGCGATCCAATGGTCCCTAGGTCGTGGGTTGAACCAGACCAAGCACGAACTTCCCTTATTTAGGACAAAGACGTATGACTGAGATGGAAAAACAACCGGAAATCAGTATTGACCGCGAGATGAAGCGCTCCTATCTGGATTATGCCATGAGCGTGATCATCGGCCGGGCCTTGCCGGATGTCCGGGATGGATTGAAACCCGTACATCGCAGGGTTTTGTATGCCATGCGGGAAATGAAAAATGACTGGAACAAACCCTATAAAAAATCCGCCCGTATCGTCGGCGATGTTATCGGTAAATATCACCCCCATGGCGATACGGCTGTATATGACACCATGGTAAGGATGGCCCAGGATTTTTCCATGCGCTATCTCCTAGTGGACGGCCAGGGCAATTTCGGCTCCGTGGACGGCGATTCACCGGCGGCCATGCGGTATACGGAAGTGCGCATGACTCGCCTGGCCCATGAAATGATGGCTGATCTGGACAAGGAAACAGTGGACTTTGTTCCCAACTATGACGAGTCCTTGACCGAACCCACAGTGCTGCCCACCAAGATACCGGCTTTGCTGATCAACGGCTCCTCGGGAATTGCCGTGGGCATGGCCACCAACATTCCGCCCCATAATCTCACGGAAGTGATTGAGGCCATTAAAGCCCTGATTGAAAACCCGGAACTGACCTGGCAAGATTTAACCGCCTATCTGCCCGGACCGGATTTCCCATCCGGCGGCATCATTTACGGCACCCGGGGAATCCTTGAGGCTTACGGCACCGGGCGCGGGATTATCCGCATGCGCGGCCGCATATTGGTGGAAACCGATCGTCAGACCAAGGCCGAGACCCTGGTGGTAACGGAAATA
This sequence comes from Desulfosudis oleivorans, assembly GCA_020723325.1. GTDB lineage: Bacteria > Desulfobacterota > Desulfobacteria > Desulfobacterales > SURF-7 > DYJD01. The sequence continues at coordinate 44,157 of DYJD01000031.1, forward strand.
CCGTATCAGGTCAACAAAGCCAAGCTGATTGAAAAAATCGCCGGCTTGGTCAAGAACAAGGAAATCGAAGGTATCCGTTATGTGCGGGACGAGTCGGACCGGGAAGGCATGCGCATCGCCATCGGCTTGAAAAAAGATCAGATAGCCCAGGTGGTCATCAATCAGCTCTATAAGCATACGGCCCTTGAAAGCAGTTTCGGCATCATCTTTCTGGCGGTTGTCAACAAGAGCCCTGAGGTCCTCAATTTAAAGGAGGCGCTGGAATATTTCATCCTGCACCGCAAGGAAATCATTGTTCGCCGCACCCGCTATGATTTGGCCAAGGCCGAGGAAAGAGCCCATATTTTGGAAGGACTCAAAATCGCCCTGGAGAATCTGGACGATGTGGTGGCCCTGATCCGCGCCTCCAAATCACCGGCCGAGGCCAAGGCCGGCTTGATGGCCAGATTCCAGCTTTCGGATAAACAAGCCCAAGCCATTCTGGACATGCGCTTGCAGCGGCTCACAGGCCTGGAGCAGGAAAAGATCCTGGAGGAGTATGCCAATGTCTTGAAGGACATCCAGCGCTTCAAGGAGATTCTGGCCAGCGATCGCCTGGTGCTGGAGATCGTGAAAACAGAATTGAACGAGATCCAGAGCGAGTACGGCGACTCCCGGCGCACGGAAATCGTTCAGGACACCCAGGAAATCACCATGGAAGACATGATTATGGAAGAGGACATGGTGGTGACCATTTCCCGGCGGGGCTACATCAAAAGAAATCCCATCACCCTTTACCAGAAGCAACGCCGCGGCGGCAAGGGCAAGACCGCCATGGGCACGGTGGAAGAGGATTTTGTCGAGCATCTGTTTGTGGCCTCCACCCATCATTATTTCCTGTTTTTCACCAACCAGGGCAAAGCCTACTGGTGCAAGGTTTATGACATCCCCCAGGCCAGCCGGGTGAGTCACGGCAAGGCCATTGTGAATTTGCTCAATCTGCAAGAAAATGAGCGTTTGACCACCGTGCTGACGGTTCCGGCTTTTGAGCCGGGCTATTATATCATCATGGCTACGCGCAACGGCACGGTGAAGAAGACCGATCTCATGTCCTTCAGCCGTCCGCGCTCAGGGGGGCTCATCGCCCTGGAGCTGGTTGAAGGCGATGAGCTAATATCCGTCCGGATCACCGACGGCAATATGAATGTCTTTCTGGGATCCGCCAAGGGCAAATCCATCCGTTTTCATGAATCGGAAGTCCGCCCCACGGGCCGGACGGCCCGGGGTGTGCGTGGAATGGCTTTTGCTGGAGACGACTGGCTGGTGGGCATGGAGGTATTGAGCCACGGCAAGACCTTGTTCAGCGCCACGGAGAATGGCTTCGGCAAGCGGACTTCCATTGATGAATATCCATTGCAAAGGCGGGGCGGTCTGGGTGTCATCACTATCAAGACCAGCGCCCGCAACGGCAATGTCATCGTCTTGTTGCTGGTGGAGGACGAGGATGAGCTCATGATCATGACCGGCGGCGGGAAATTAATCCGCATCGCCATTAGGGATGTTTCGGTGATCAGCCGCAACACCCAGGGCGTCAAACTGATCGACCTGGATGCGGGCGAACGCGTGATCGGAGCCGCGCGTTTGGCGGAAAAGGAAGAAGAAAGCCCGGCGGAAACGGAAGAGGAACCCCAGGGCACGGAATGAAATAGGTTTGGTTGGATTTGCAGGAGCAAGGGAAATTCGCGAGTATAAATCATGGAAACATCAGCGACTAAAATCGGCGTGATCGGTGCTGGCAGTTGGGGCACAGCCCTGGCTGATCTGTTGGCCCAGAAGGGATTCGACACCACCCTGTGGGTTTATGAACCGGAAGTGAAAATTCAAATCGAAACCCAACGGGAAAACAAAGTATTTCTGCCGGGGGTTGTATTGGCGCCGAATCTAGTGCCCACCAATGATTTGGTCCGGGCCGCGGCTGATAAAGATTTACTGGTCATGGTGGTTCCCTCCCATCTGGTCCGGGATGTGGCACGGCGCATGGCCCCCCATGTATCGAAAAGCACGGTAGTCGTCTCTGCTTCCAAAGGCATCGAGAATGAGACCTATCTGCCCATGTCGGCCATTCTGAAGGAAACCCTGCCCCATCTTTCTGAAAAACAGTTCACGGTTTTATCCGGACCCAGTTTTGCAAAAGAGGTGGCCCGCAAGGTGCCGACCCTGGTCACGGTGGCGGCAATGGACATGGAAGCTGCTGTGTGGGTTCAGCAGGTTTTTGCCACCAGTTTTTTCCGGGTTTACACCAACGCTGATATGATCGGCGTTGAGCTGGGGGGCGCGGTCAAGAATGTCATTGCCATCGCTTCCGGAATTGTGGACGGATTGGGCCTCGGCCTCAACACCCGGGCTGCCTTGATTACCAGAGGGTTGAGCGAGATCACCCGCCTGGGCTTGAAGCTGGGGGCCAACCCGCATACCTTTGCCGGACTTGCAGGGGTCGGCGATCTGATGCTGACCTGCACAGGCGATTTAAGCCGGAATCACGCCGTGGGCCAGCAAATCGGCGCAGGCAAGACCTTGGCGGCGATTCTGGCGGAAATGCGCATGGTGGCTGAGGGAGTACGCACTGCCGAATCGGTTTATAACCTGTCCCGCAAGCTGGGTGTTGAGATGCCGATCACCCATCAGGTTTATTACGTTCTATATGAAAACCTGCCGCCGGCCGAGGCGGTGTATCGCTTGATGACGCGGGATCTGCGCCATGAGTTGGATGATTATTGACCATCAACAACCCAAGAATGATCCTATGGATTTGCAGCCATGGAAAAACAAGAAGTCCATAAAGGCGCGGGCCACCGTCGCCGACTGCGGGATAAGTTTTTGGCTTCCGGACTGCAAGGCTTTCATGATTATGAGGTCATCGAACTGTTGCTGACCATTGCCACACCACGGAAAGATTGCAAGTCGCCGGCCAAACAGGCCCTTAAAAAATTTAAAACCTTTGCAGCGGTGCTAGAAGCCCCGCCCCAGGCCCTGTGCCAGGTCAAGGGCATCGGGCCGACCAATCTTTTCGGCATCAAGCTGATCAAAGCCGTTGCGGATCGTTATCTTGAGAAAAAGGTGTTGCAAAGAAAAGCCCTGCATCATTCCAAGGCGCTTTATGACTATCTGATGCTCCATTTGGGGGCCAAGGGGCGGGAATGCTTTGCCGTGGCCTATTTGGATGCCAAGAACAAGGTGCTTGAAATTGAAACCCTTTTTCAGGGCACCCTGACCGCCAGTTCGGTTTATCCACGGGAAGTTGTCCGTGCGGCCTTGGATAAACAGGCGGCTGCCATCATTCTGGTCCATAATCACCCCTCCGGTGATCCGGCGCCGTCCGCCGAGGACATAGCCGTTACCCGCAGACTGCTTTCCGCCTGCCGACTGGTGGGCATTCCGATCCATGAGCATATCATCATCGGCGGCAACAGCTATTTCAGTTTTGCCGATCATGGCCATATGGAGCGGTTGAATCGGGAATACGAGACTCGGCAGAAAAGCAATGACCAGCAAGGATAAAGCGCAACCGCCTTGTTTTGGACACCTGGATCAGGTTTTTCCCGTGGCCGGGGATGGGTTGCGGCATTCCCCGGCGGCCTGCATGCAGTGCGAGCATAAAACCGAATGTCTGCGTGCCGCCCTGGGAGCCGGGGCAGGATTGCAAGTCAAGGCGGAAATAACGGATCGGGCTTACGCGGCGGGCGCCATCGGTTTTTTCCAAAGATGGTCACGCAAGAAAGCCATTGACCGCAAGGCAAAAGAATGCGGGCGAAAGACTGAAGACGGAAACCGACAACCGCCATGATATAAAAAGTTAAGGTTTTGGATTCATCATTAACACCAGGAGGACGGAAAATGGCCAAGCTATTTATCGAAGATGTAGCCGTTGCAGGAAAGCGCATTCTCATAAGGGTGGATTTCAATGTACCGCTGGAAAACGGCCAAGTGGCGGATGACACGCGCATCCGGGCGTCCCTGCCCACCATCAATCATATCATTCAAAAGGGCGGCCGCCTGGTGCTCATGTCCCATCTGGGGCGGCCCAAGGGCAAGCGGGTGCCGGAAATGTCCCTTAAGCCTTGCGCGGCGGTTCTCAGCGCCTTGTTGTCAAGGCAAGTGGCCTTTGCCGAGGATTGTATCGGTGCCGCAGTGGAAGCAGCCGTGAATAAAATGCAGCCAGGGGAAGTTCTGCTGCTTGAGAATCTGCGCTACCATAATGCTGAAACCGATAATGACGCGGCTTTTGCCGCCCAACTCGCACGCCTTGGGGATATTTATGTGAATGATGCTTTTGGGACCGCCCACCGGGCCCATGCTTCCACCGAGGGCGTCACCCACTACTTGAGTTGCTGTGCGGCCGGCTATCTCTTGAAAAAGGAGATGGACTATCTTGGAAAGGTGCTGCAAAATCCGGAAAGACCTTTTGTGGCGGTTTTGGGTGGGGCCAAAATTTCCGGCAAGATCGAGGTGATCGACCATCTGCTGCCCAAGGTGGACCGGCTGATCATCGGCGGCGGCATGGCCTTTACTTTTTACAAAGCCATGGGAAAGGAAATCGGCAAATCCCTGTTGGAAGAGGACAAACTTGAGCTGGCAAAATCCCTGTTGGACAAGGGCAAGACCAAGCTGGTATTGCCGGTGGATTGCATGGTGACAAGCGCGGTTGATTTCAAAGGCCGGACAGCGGGAAAATTGCACACCGCTTCTTGGGACAAGCTTCCGGCCGACGGTTACGGACTCGATATCGGTCCGGAATCCATCCTACAGTTTGCGGCCATTATCAGAGAGGCTAAAACCGTTCTCTGGAACGGACCCATGGGCGTATTTGAAATCACCGCCGCAGCCACGGGTACTTTTGCCATTGCCAGGGCCCTGGCGCAAAGCACCGCAGCCGGCGCCACCACGGTTATCGGCGGCGGTGATTCAGCCGCCGCCGTGGAAAAAGCCGGTTTGGCCGAGGCGGTTTCCCATGTATCCACCGGGGGCGGCGCCTCCCTGGAATTTCTTGAGGGCAAAATCCTTCCGGGTATTGCCGCCCTGTCAGAGCGTCCGGATAAATGAGTCAGAATGATGGGGCAAGCGCTGCTTCCGGCTCCCTGGGCAGGCGACGATTTTACCTTGCTGCCGCGCTGGCTGTTGTCATTGTCGCTGCAATGCTCGGCCTCCTGGGATATATCTATCGTCTAGAAATCGGCGCATTCTGCGCGAGCGGTTATGCATTTATCACCGATCGGGATCGGATAAAAGTTTTTATCATTTCCTTTGGCCCCAATGCGCCGGTTGTTTTCATGGCCCTGCAGATCCTGCAAGTGCTGCTGGCGCCGGTTCCAGGCGAAGCCACGGGTTTTCTCGGCGGATATCTATTCGGCGCAACCAAAGGGTTTGTCTATTCCAGCATCGGCCTGACCATGGGCTCCTATCTGAATTTCCTGGCCGGCCGGTTTCTGGGAAAAAAATATATTCGCAAACTGATACCCGTGGGGCCGCTGCACAAGTTTGAATCCTTGTTGCAGCGGCAAGGCCTTTTCGTGGTTTTCATCTTGTTTCTTTTTCCGGGGTTTCCCAAAGACTATCTCTGTCTTTTTCTCGGGCTTACACGGCTGCCCTTGAAAGCCTTTTTGATTTTGGCCGCTGTCGGACGCATGCCCGGAACGCTCTTGCTAAGCCTGCAGGGCGCATATGTGTTTGCGCGCATGTACCTCTGGTTCGGAGTTCTTTTGGGGTTGTGCCTTGTGCTAGTATTGATTTCCTACTGTTTTCGACAACCGCTTTATCAGTGGATTGAAAAGATGAACCACTCAACCGGTGATAACGCCGTTGACGATCCCTGAAAAACCTGTTATTATTCTAATCAATTAAGTAATACCGCCGGTTATGGAATAAGTACAAGAGGAGTAAGCGTATTGAGTTACTGGAATTACAGAGAAGAATTAAGCTCCCAGAATCGGTTGCGGCGGTCATATTACGAGCTTCTGCGGGACGAACTCGATCAGTTCATACTCCAATACGCTTTGATTGATTCCTACCAGCGCTTTATCGAAAATAATAATCCCTACCCTTTTGTGGAGCGGCGGGAGTTGAAACCGCGGGCCCGCATTCCCAACGTGGAATACAAGCATCAAAACGCCCTGCTGGTCATTTTCATGGAAGATGTTCTGCCGGATATTCATAAGAAATATATCCGCTTTTTTGACGACAACAAGACCACCAAGACCAACCTGCTGCGCTCCAAGAATCTGCTTTTGGACAAGCAATTCGACCGCAACCAGAAATATCTGGATGCCGTTCATTTTGTCAATTTTCTGAAAGCGCTTCTACCCGTGGACTACGCGCTCTTGATCCAGCGTGACCCCACAAGCCATGCCCGCAACCGCTACGGCCTTTCGCATTTTCACGTGCGCATCGACTGGCCCATTGCCGATGCGGCCGAGGACCTGGCCCGTTCGCTGCGATATATTTCCAAGGACATTTATGAAAAAGGGGATAAATACGCCGAGGACATCCAGAAGAAATTGTTCGAGTATTACGGCATGCCGGTCATGGTGGGCGGCCGCAGAACCGCCGCCATTGTGGCCTCCCAATACCTGCGGCGGCTTTCCTGCCTGACAACCGTATATGCCAGCAGCAGCGAAGCGCGGTCTTTGATACGGATTTCCGAGCGGGGGGTGTCCAAGGCGATCCTGATTAAATTCAGTCCGGAAGAAGCAGCGCAGATCGCCAATGCAAACCAGATTTCCTTGCGGACTTTCAACAAGTACTATGTGGTTGCAAGCGAGGCAGGGGCAGACAAGCACAAGGACCCCATTTGTATTCTTCAGGCAACCTATGCCTATACCGATCATGCGCGGCCGCCGGATGACGGCAAGCTTCGGGAAATCAATCCCGACTTTTATTGGCTGACCGTGGGCGGACAACATATACTGCCCAAGCCGGGAGTTTATAAATACCCGCCCCTGCCCACAAACATTATCTATTCCTGACGGTGGCAGGCTTTCCCTTTAGAAGCGCGCAGCGGCGCTTTATCAGCAGCCGCCGGCAACCAGGGCCCCGGCCTCAATCCGGTGTATGAAGTCTTCCATATGACTGGCATGTTGTCCGGAAAGAGCGCCGAATTCCAGTGCCCGCTTGTGGATCCATTTCTGATCCGGCAGTTCCGCCACTTTGCGGTCAAATACCATGCGCACGGAAAGATCTTCGAAAGGCACCTCCCCTTCTGCCGTAACCAGGCACAAAGTGGCGTGGGCCTGGGTGCGCTCGTGATTTTCGATATAATGGATGGCCAGCCCGCCCATGCTGATATCGATCAGGGGGCCGAGCTTGATAAAATGGGGTTTTGCCCAATTCAGCAGGCGTGGTTTTTTCACCGCCACATAGATGCCGGCCTGTACCGGGAAACGCCTGTAGCGGCGTCGTTCTAGTTCGTGCATGTCCATTTCCGTCTCCTCTTCTTCGTTTCCAACGCTGGTTCCGCGTGAATATTCCAGTCTCTTTGTAGCACAGACGGGCCTTTCTGGCAATACTTCCCGGCAAGTATTTGCCGTGATTTAAAAATAATTCGATTGAGACCCAAGATGATTTTTGGTAAGAAGCGCGTTAAAAAGGAGCAACGCCTCGTGACATGGGAGAATAAAAGCATAGCACTACACCGGCTTTATGAAATCTATGACAGCTATATTGCTGAAACCCTGAAGCCCGTTTGCGGGCCGGGCTGCGCGGTTTGCTGCACGCGCAATGTGATCTTGACGACCCTGGAAGGCAGAGGGATCATGGCCTTTCTTGCCCGGTCAAAGCAGTTGGAATTGCTTTCGAAGGTTGCAGGGCAAGCCCATGGTAAAAGATTCATTCCCCGATTGACAACCAATGCCCTGGTGCGCCTGTTTGCAAACAGCGGGGAAGCGCCGGAGGAAATGCTTGATCCTGACTGGGGCCCCTGCCCTTTGCTGGATCAAGGCCGCTGCCGGATTTATCCGGCCAGACCTTTCGGCTGCCGCTGCCTGCTTTCCACTGTGCGCTGCGCACCATCCGGGTTTGCCGAGATCGATGAGTTCACCATCACGCTCAATCAGGTTTTTTTGCAGACAATCGAACATCTGGATAGGGACGGTTATACTGCCAATTTGACCGACATGCTCCTGTATTTGGCCGCATCTGAAAACCCCGAGAGTTTGCCGGAGCAACCGGACCAGGCGGCTCAACAAATGACGGCCAATACGGCCATACCACTGCTGCTGGTTCCACCCGAGCACCGCCTGCGCATTCAACCTGTTTTAGAGGATATAAACCGGATTTGTGTCCAAGGGCATCACGTGTGGACTTTGCGTTGACAAACCGGAAAAGAGACTTAGCTTGAAACAGTCAAGAAGGCCGGATCATCATCAGGTTAAAAATGTAAATGATTGGAGCAGCAGATGGCGTTTGAAACCAAGGAACAGGTTCTGGAAAAAATATTAAGCCAGGAAAAACCCCATTGTCCGTACTGCAAAGAAGAAATGCAGCTTTGGGAGGTCCCGGATATCGCCATGGGGGACGGGCTTGGTTGGGGGACGCCCTATCTGTATATCTGCTTTAATGAGGCCTGTTCATTATACAACCAAGGCTGGGAAAACGTGCGCCAAAACTGGGCTCACAAAGCCTCTTACCGTTGCATGTGCTATCCCGGCACCGACCAGTTTGAATGCATTCCGGTATTCAGCCCGGAGGGTGGCAAAGGCCAGGTGATCGACGATAAGGTCCTGGCCGCCCAGGAAGAACTCAAGGAGGCCATCAAGAGAGGGTTTTCCATCCTCGCGGATTTGTATGTATCCAAGGACTGGCTGGAGATCCTGAGACTGTTGATGGATGCAACCGAGCCCACCCGGGTGCGCTTAAAAGCCGCTGAAATGATCGGTGACCTGGGGGAGCTGGAGGCCATCGAGCCCTTGAAGAACCTGCGGGTCGGTAATCAGCGCTTGCAGGAACAGATGGAAACAGCCGTCCAGAAAATTCATGAACGCTATTTTACCCGTGAATGCCCCTTCTGCGCGGAAATCATCAAGAGACGCGCCAGCATCTGCAAACATTGCGGCAAGGAAGTGGCCGGGGAGTAAAATAACAAAGATTTTTTACTCCCGGAGCAACGAAGTCCCGGTCATCTTCTCCGGCTGGGGAATTCCCAGCAACTGAAGGATGGTTGGGGCGATATCGCCCAGGACCCCGGTTTTCAGCCGGGCGTTCTTGCGGGTATCATCCACCAGGATCAGGGGCACCGGATTCAAGGTATGGGCCGTATGGGGGTGGCCCTTTTCGTCGATCATTTTTTCGGCATTGCCGTGGTCGGCGGTGATTAAAAGTTTGCCCCCGCGGCTCAAGATCTCGCCGACAATTGCTTTTACGCATTCATCCACAGTCCGGACAGCCTGGATGGCGGCGGACAGGACGCCGGTATGTCCTACCATATCCATATTGGCAAAATTCAAGACAATAAAATCGTATTTTCCAGAACGGATGCGGGCAATGGTTTCCTGGGCCACGGCCGGCGCGCTCATCTCCGGCTTCAGGTCATAGGTGGCCACTTCCCGTGGAGAGGGAATCAGGCAACGATCTTCATTGGCAAAGGGCTTTTCTTCCCCGCCGTTGAAAAAATAGGTAACATGGGCGTATTTTTCCGTTTCCGCAATGCGTAATTGCGTGAGTCCCTGCCTGCTGATGACTTCCCCGAGGATATCCGCGAGGACCAGGGGCGGAAAAGCCATGGGTAAAGGAAAATGTTCGTCATAGAGGGTCAAGCAAACGAATTCGGCTATTAGCGGCCGGGACTCCCGTTGAAAAAAGGTAAAGTCGGAGGCAGTAAAAGTCCGGGTGATTTGCCTGGCCCGGTCAGCGCGGAAATTAAAAAAGATAATGCCATCGCCGTCCCTGACAGAGGCCAGGGGTTGCTGGTTGCCTCCGGTCAGCACAATGGGCTTGATAAACTCGTCGGTTTCGCCCCGGCTGTAAGCCTGGCGCATGGCCTGCACCGGGTCTTGCTCCGCAAGGCCTTCGGCCTGGGTGTACAGGCGGTAGGCTTTTTCCGTTCGGTCCCAGCGGGTATCCCGGTCCATGGCGTAGTAGCGGCCGCAAAGGGTGGCGATGGCGCCGATTTTATTTTTATGGATGTAAGCCTGAAGTTGTTCAATATAGGTGACACCGCTGTCCGGGGGGGTGTCGCGGCCGTCCAGGATGGCGTGAACAAATATATTTTTCAGCCCGTGACGGCCAGCCAAATCCAGCAAGGCCATGAGATGGGTCAACTGGCTGTGGACTCCGCCGTCGGAAACCAGGCCCATCAAGTGCAAGGCTTTTCCGCTGTTTTTCACCTTGTCGATTACGGCACTCAGGGCCTGGTTTTCAAAAAAGGAGCCGTCCTGGATGCTGCGGTCAATGCGCAGAAGATCCTGGTAGACAATTCGGCCGGCGCCGATGTTGAGATGGCCCACTTCGGAATTCCCCATGATGCCTTTGGGCAGGCCGACAGCCTCGCCGCAACAGACCAGTTCAGTTGTGGGATAGGTGCGTTTCAATTCATTTAAATAACAGGTGGGGGCAGCCGCCACGGCATTGCCGTGTTCCTGGGGGTTGATTCCCCAGCCGTCTAAAATCATCAGCATGCATGGTGAACGATGGGACATGGGCTCTCCATTATTGAGGGGTTGTGGTGGCCGGGAGAAATTCACGGATATCAATACGTTTGGCATCGGTCCAGAGGCCTTCCAGGTCGTAGAAACTGCGCACTGGTTCATAAAAAACATGCAGGATGATGTGCCCGTAATCCAGTAAAATCCAATGCCCGTCCTTCATGCCTTCCACGCTTAAAGGTTTGATGCCTGCTTTTTTCAATTCCCGCCGGATGTGTTCGCCGATGGCGGTCACCTGCCGGTTGGAGCGGCCGTGACAGATGATGAAGCTATCGGCTATGGAAGTGAGGCCTTGCACGTTGAGGGCCACCACATCGAGAGCTTTGCGTCCCAAAGCGGCCCGGATAAACGGTGCAATGCCCGGATCAGCCGGCGCTGTTTTTTGATTTGTCATGAATACAGTCCTTTTTGGTGGATATAATCCGCAACCGCTTCCGGCACCAATGACCGGATGGAGCGGCCGGTTTTGACATGCTCCCGAATCATTGTGGCTGAAACGGCCATGGGGGTGACGGCCGCCAGGTAGATGGGCCGGTTGCGCGGATGAACATAGCAATTTTGATCTTGGGCATAAACATATTCCTTGGAAAGCCTTTCCAGCAGGTAGGTTTCAAAGGCGATCCTTTCCGGCCGGCCTTGTGTGCGACAGCCGGGGCGGGTCATCACAATGAAGGGCAGCAAGGCCAGCAGCTCCTGATAGTACATCCAGGTCTCGATTTCGAGAAAGGCATCCAGTCCGAGCACCAGAAAAAGCAAGGCTTCCCCGGGCAAGCAGACGCGGAAATGCTGGAAGGTGTCGATGGTATAAGACGGGCCCAAACGCTTGAGCTCCACGTCTGAAACCTCGTAGCCGTCCATCTGGGCAAAGGCCAACCGCGCCATGGCCAGCCGGTCTTCCGCCCCGGCCACGTCCGAAATTTTTTTATGGGGCGGCAGGGCTGCGGGGATGATGTACAGCCGCTCCAGATGAAAAGCGGATTTGATCTCACCGGCCACCTGGACATGACCGCGATGAATGGGATTAAAGGTACCACCGAACAAGCCGATGCGCATACAAGAACCTTTGCAAAAGTAGCGGGCTGGACAATCTCAGCTTTTACTATCCTGGGCGTCCCCTTTTTACTGTCGAACCTGGCCGTCGCCGTAAACCACAAATTTGGTGGTGGTTAATTCGTCGACCCCCATGGGGCCGAAAGCATGTAGCTTGGTAGTGCTGATGCCGATTTCAGCCCCCAGGCCGAGCTGGCCGCCGTCATTGAAACGGGTGGAGGCGTTGACCAGCACCACTGAGGAGTTGACCTGGCGCACAAAACTGCGGGCACGCTCATAATCCGCGGTGACAATGGTCTCGGTATGATCCGAGCCGTAGGCGGCAATGTGCTCCATGGCGGCGTCCATGTTATCCACGACTTTCACCGCCAGAATCAGGTCTAGATATTCTTCCGGCCAATCCGCTTCCGTGGCCGGTTCGGCCTTGGGAATCAAGCGGCAGGATTCCGGACAGCCCCGGAAGCGTACGCCGGCCGCGCCCAAGCGCGCCGCCATGCGGGGCAGAAAGGCTGCGGCCATGGATCGATGCACCAGTAAAGTTTCCATGGCATTGCATACACCCGGCCGCTGCACCTTGGCGTTGAAACAAATTTCTTCGGCCATGGCCAGATCGGCGCTTGCATCCACATACACATGGCAGACCCCTTTATAATGTTTCAGCACCGGAATTTTGGAGTTTTCAACCACAAAACGGATCAAACTTTCACCGCCCCTGGGAATGATCAGATCAATGCACTCATCCTGTTTCAATAGAACCGTTACGGCGTTGCGATCGGTGATCGGGATTACCTGAACCGCCTCAGTGGGCAGACCGGCGTTGGTGAGGGCGCCGGCAACAATGGCGGCAAGGGCTTGATTGGAATGAATCGCTTCCGAGCCGCCCCGCAGGATGGTGGCGTTGCCGGCTTTCAGGCAGAGGGCGGCGGCATCGATGGTTACATTGGGGCGCGATTCATAAATGATGCCGATTACACCCAGGGGAATGCGCATGCGCGCCACTTGCAGGCCGTTGGGCCGCATCCATGTACTGGTCACGGCACCCACCGGATCATGCAGTTGGGCCACTTCCGTCAAGCCCGTGATCATGGACCGGATGGTGCTGTCCGTCACCTTCAGGCGATCCACCATGGCCGCGGAAAGTCCTTTGGCTTTGGCGTTTTCCACATCCTTTAGATTTTCAGATTGAATGAACTTTGCACTTTGCTCCAAGCCTTGGGCGATCTGCAGCAAAACCGCATTCTTTTTAGCCGTCGGGCAGGCAGCCATTTTTTTAGCCGCGGCTTTAGCGGCTTTGGCCATGGCAATGATGGTGGCTTCAGTGGACATGGTTGTCTCCTTATTTTCAGGCAATGCCGGCCTTAACCGGTCAGGGCCAGGTTGTCACGGTGGATGACCTCGTCATAGGCCTTATATCCCAGCCTGCTCTCAATTTCGCTGGATTTCAAACCCTTTATTTTTTTGATGTCAGCGGCGCTGTAATTCACCAGGCCGATGCCGAGTTTGGTTTCATTGGAATCCAAAAATTCCACACAGGCGCCGACACTGAAGTCGCCGCGCACATCCGTGATCCCGATGGGCAAAAGGCTCTTGCCGTTGTTGACGATGGCCAGCGCGGCGCCGGCATCGATGAGGAGCTTGCCTTGGGGTTTCAGGGTGAAAGCGATCCAGCCCTTGCGGCTGGGTAATTTGTTTTTTTCGGGAACGAAAAAAGTTCCCAGGGGCTCTCCGCTGAACAGGGCGCCCAGGATATTTTCCTTTTCGCCTTTGGCGATGACCATGGGAATACCGGCCTTGGTCACCTTTTTGGCAGCGCGGATTTTGCTGAGCATGCCGCCGGTGCCCAGGGTCCCGGGAATATCGCTGGCCAAGCGCTCGACCCCGCGGCTGATGGTGTCCACCAGCGGGATGAGCTCGGCGTCGCTATTGGTCCGCGGGTCTTTGTTGTACAGCCCTTCGATGTCGGTCAGGTTGATCAGAATGTCCGCGCCCATGAGCAGGGTAATCATGGCCGCCAGATTATCATTGTCCCCGAATTTCAGCTCTTCGATGGCCACCGTGTCGTTTTCATTGATGATGGGCACGACCTTCCAGGACAAAAGGGTGCGGATGGTGTTGCGGGCGTTCAAATAGCGTTTGCGATCACACAGGTCATCCCGGGTGAGCAGCACCTGGGCCACTTGTTTTTGAAACGCACCAAAGGCGATTTCATATTCCAGCATCAGGCCGGCCTGACCCACGGCCGCCACGGCCTGGCGTTTGGGAATCTCCTTGGGTTTTTTGGCCAGGCCGATTTTTTTCATGCCCGAGGCAATGGCGCCTGAGGAAACGAGTACCACTTCACGGCCGCTGTCCATCAGGGCGCAGATTTGACGGCTGATGGATTGTATGGCCTGAATGTTCAGGCCGGTCTTGGCGGTCAGCACACTGCTGCCGACCTTGATTACCACTCTTTTGGCGCGTTTAAAATGCTTGGTGCGGTTGCTCTGCATGGTTTTGGTTGATCAGTCGGGTTAGGTGCCGCATCAATTCCGGGAGTCCCTGGCCGGTTGCGGCGGATATTGTAAAAACAGTTGTACCGGGCAAGGCGGCTTGAAAGGCCGCAGCCTTTTCTTGGGCTTCCGGAATATCCAGTTTGTTCAGGACCAAAATTTGCTGTTTCTCCGAGAGGCTCGGACTGTATTGAGCCAATTCGTGGTTGATCGTACGGTATTGATACAAAACATCGGAAAAATCAAGGGCCGCGGCGTCGATCAGATGGAGCAGAAAGCGGGTGCGCTCGATATGGCGCAGAAACTGAATGCCCAGGCCCACGCCGGAATGGGCGCCTTCGATCAGGCCCGGAATGTCTGCCACGGCAAAGGGTTCGCCCCACTCGGGTTTGATCATGCCGATGGTGGGGGTCAGGGTGGTGAAGGGATAGTCGCCGATCTTGGGCCGGGCAGAGGAAACATGGCTGATCAGGGTGGATTTGCCGGCGTTGGGAAAACCGATGATGCCGATTTCGGCGATTAATTTCAGTTCCAGTCGAAGCTGGAAGGTCTGCCCGGGCTCGCCCGGCTGGGCAAAACGCGGGGCGCGATTGGTGGAGGTGGCGAAGCGTTTGTTGCCCTGGCCCCCCCGGCCGCCCTTGGCTACAATGAACGTCTCCCCTGGTTCGATGAAGTCGTGGATGATGGTTCCGCTTTCCGCGTCCATGACCACTGTGCCGGGTGGAACTTCGATGGTCAGGTGCGCGCCGTTTTTACCGGAACGTTGCTGCCCCTGACCATACCCGCCTCGTTGGGCCTTGAAATGTCTTTGATTTCGGAAGTGATAAAGGGTGCGCTTCTGGGAAGATGCTAGTAGGATGACATCTCCGCCGCGGCCGCCGTCACCACCGTCGGGTCCGCCGCGGGGGATGTATTTTTCACGGCGGAAACTGACGCATCCCCTGCCCCCGTCGCCGGACTGAACGGTAATGATGGCTTCATCAATGAATTTCACGCGGCATAAACACTGACTTTTTTCCGATCGCGACCCGAGCGTTCATAGGTCACGATACCATCGATTTTGGCAAACAGGGTAAAATCCTTACCCAAACCCACATTGCTGCCTGGATGGATTTTGGTGCCGAGCTGGCGCACCAGAATATTGCCTGCTTTAACAATTTGACCGGCATAGCGCTTGACGCCGCGGCGTTGGCCCTGGCTGTCACGCCCGTTGCGCGAACTACCGGCTGCTTTCTTATGTGCCATGGTAACAACTCCTTCGTGTTTTGTTCCGGTCCTGCCTGCTAGGCCTGGATGTTGTCGATCCGGACCGCTGTGAATTGCTGACGGTGACCCTTTTTGCGACGATAACGTTTGCGCCGCTTATACGTGAAAACCAGCACTTTTTTGGCCTGGCCCTGGTCGATGATGTGCCCACTCACGGAAGCTTCGGCAAGTTTCGGCTGACCGATTTTGATGGTCTCGCCGTCAGCAAACAGCAGGACATTGTCAAAGGTCACTGTGCTGCCGATATCCCCTGCCAATTTTTCAACCCTGAGGAGCTGCCCCTCTTCAACCCTATATTGTTTTCCGCCCGTAGCGATAACGGCATACATGGTTGGATTCCCTCCTTCATTTTTCCAAGCATCTTTTATTCTGATGCGTAATTTTAAAACGCTTCATTCTAATCGGTTTTCAGGGCTTGTCAAGCAAAATTTTTAGGAAGATTTTTGGTTTGAAAACAGTCAGTCCAACCGCTCGCGGCCGCAAAAGACAATCAACCCAGCGCTTTTATTGTGGCAGGCAAGGGTCAGGTTCAGGCTTTGGGCCAGGTCCACGGCCAGGGCTGTGGGCCGGGAAAGGGCCAGGATAACCGGAATGCCCGCCCGCGCCGCTTTTTGAACCAGTTCGTAGGAAATGCGGGAAGACAGGGTCAGCAGAAAGGCCCGGGCCAGCTTGTGCTCTAAAAACAGTTTGCCGATGACCTTGTCCAGGGCATTGTGGCGCCCCACATCTTCAGCTCCGGCCAGCAAGGCCCCGGCCTCGTCATATATTACAGCGCCATGGGCGGCACGGCTGGCGTCCCGTAAGGGCTGATGGTCTTCAATGGCCAGCAAAAGAGAAAGGGCTTTTTGAATTTTCATGCGGCGCTGGTCATTCCGGATGGGAGTAACAGCTTGGCCGATATCCTTGATCAATTCCTTGCCGCAGATTCCGCAACTGGTTTGGCTGATATAGCCGCGCCTTTCCATGATCTCCGGAATGCGCCGGCGGCTTTCGGCAGTCAAGGTTACGGTGACGACATTGGTGTCTTCCCCATCGCAAAAGGCGATGTCTTGGATATCCGCGGGGGTGTCCACTATACCTTCGGTCAAACAAAAACCGGCCACATGGGGGATCTCCTCCCCCGGCGTGCGCATGACCACCGCATAGGGCTTGCCCTGGATGCGGATGGAGAGCGGTTCCTCCGCAATCAGATCAACAGCCGAGGTTTGATCGGAAGTACCGGACCAGCTTATGGCATCGGTTTGAATAATATTCAATTTTAACTATGTCCTATCCCCGAAAAAAATCACATGTGATTCCCTTGTTATCGATTCCGCGCCCCTGCGATCCTAATCGTTTTCTTGTGCCAAGTCCACACTTATCCATTTTCGTGCCTATTCCATGGCGCGCGCTGTCGATATCCTGCGCAGCCAGAGATAACCGACGACCCCCGCCGAAAACGACGCGAGCAGAATTCCGGTTTTGGCCATTTCCAGAAGAGCGACATCATTCCCGAAGGAAAGCTCGGCAATAAAAATCGACATGGTAAAGCCGATCCCCCCCAGAATACCCACACCCACAATGTGTTTCCAATGGACCCCGTTGGGCAGCACCGCCAGGCGCGATTTCAAGGCCAGGAAGGTGAACAGGCTGATTCCGACAGGTTTGCCCGCCAACAGGCCCAACATCACCGCGAGGGTGACAGGATGGGTTATGGATTCCCGCAACTCGGCCAAGCCCAGAGGAATGCCGGTGTTGACCACGGCAAAGGCCGGGATTACGAGAATTGCCACCGGAAAATGGAGGGCCTCCTGCATACGCTGTACCGGGGATTCCGCTAGGAATATGTTGCCTTTCATGGCATGCAGAATGGCTTGTTGCCCGCTGTTGCCGAGAATGTTTTTATCCGGTGCATGAAGTTCCTTGAACCGTGGCAAAAATTCCTTAATCCGGCCGATAAACAGGTCCTGATCGTAATGGGCCCGGGCCGGAATGCAAAAGGCAGTCAGAATGCCGGCAATGGTGGCATGAATCCCGGAATGCAAAATCATCATCCACAGCAACAGGCCGATGATCAAATAGGGCAGACCACGCCTGACCCCTGTTAGATTCATGAAAAGCAACAGGCAAAAGCAAACGCCGGCCATGCCCATTGCGGACATATTTAGGGTTTTGGTATAAAAAACAGCGATGACAATGACGGCGCCGATATCGTCCACAATGGCCAGCGAGACCAGAAAAATCATCAGCCCTTCGGGAATGCGCTTGCCGAGCAAGACCAAGGCCGCCACACAAAAAGCAATGTCCGTGGCCATGGGGATGCCCCATCCCCGCGCAAAATGACCGGATGAGATGACCAGCCAGTAGAAAAAAGCCGGGACGAGCATCCCCCCGTAGGCGGCGATCACCGGTAACGCCGCCTTGCGGATGTCCGCCAGTTCACCCACCAGGATCTCGCGTTTGATCTCAAGGCCCACCACAAAGAAAAAAAAGGCCATCAGACCGTCATTGACCATGTGCAACAAGGTTGAATGCAAGGTCCAGGTCCCGACCTGCAGGGTAACGGGAAAATGAATGATTTTTTTATAAACCCCGTGAAAAGGTGAATTCATGAAAATCAAGGCCGTGAGCGCGGCAATGACCAGGAGAATGCCGCTGGCGGTTTGCTTGTGGACAAATTCCTGAAAGGGTGACAGTAATTTTTTCAGGTGGGCTTCCCATGGATAATAATACAGGCCCTGGTCAATGGCGGACTCGGTTTTGCCGGAATAGTCGTCATGAGACATCATCTCTCTCCCGCTTATTTATGCAAATGGATTTCAAGTCGGCCTTGATCATCGCGGCTGGAAGCCGCTCCCCGGCCAAGGAGGGATGGCCGAAATGATGACCAAGACCGACAAATCAGGAAGGGGATGGCAAAAAAAAGACCGCCATCCGACTTCCGTCGAATGGCGGCCCGACCATTCTGATCAACCTTCGGAGTTAATCGTCTCCGAACCCATGTAAAACACTATTGTTTCAATTTGGTCTCACCATATAAATCTTCGGCTTGAAAATCAACCCACAACTTGCGGCAGCCGATTATTCGGCGCTGTTTGCATTCAAACCGGATGATTGCAGCAATCGTCGAAAGCGGTCCAGTTGCTCCGGTCGGCCGATAACACCCAGCAGGTCGTTGGAATTCAAAACAAAATCCGGTTCCGGATTGGGATACAGCCTGCCGTCGCGCATGACACTCACGATGGTGGCGCCGGTGATGCTCCGAATTTTGGATTCACCGATGGTTTTCTCGGCCATGGAACTGCCATGGGCAACCGGCATCCAGACCAGTTCGATCAATAGACAGGCATTTTGAAGCTGGGAGATATTCTTAAAAGCCAGATTGGAATCATACAGGAGGCCATACAATTTCCGACGCATCTCATCCGTGTATTGCTGGATGTGATGAACAGGAAAGTCAAATTGCAGCAAGGCTTGCCGGACAAATTCCAGGCCGGCCTCGAATTCAGGTTGAACCACGTGATAAACCCCCTGGTTGTGCAGATCTTCCATATGATCAATGCTCTCGGATCTGGCTACGATTTTTAGAGCCGGGCTCAACTTGGCCACCAGGGAGGCCACGGCCCGTGAAACCAGGGCCGCCGGTGTGGTGATGAGGAGTAGTTTGGCTTTCACGATTTCCGCCGCCTCCAGGATGATCTCCTGTCCGGCATCGCCAAAAATCACCGGCAAGCCGGCTGATTTCAGCTCTTCAAACCGCCTTGAGTCGATTTCCAGAATTACCACGGCAATGCCCATGCGATTCAGCACCTCGCCGACGCTCCGGCCTACCCTTCCGCCCCCGGCAATGACAATATGATCGCTGAACCCCGTCTTGGGAATATTTATGGTCTGCAACTGAAAAAGCCGTTTGGACCATTTCTTGCGCAGGGCATAAATGGGGGCCGTGAGCCTTGACAGGAATGGCGTCAACACCATGGTAATCACGGTGGTGGATAGAATCAGGGCATAGCATTCGGGACTAATGGCGGCGGTCTTCAAGCCGATCCGGCCGAGGACAAAGGAGAATTCCCCGATCTGCGACAAGCCGAAGGCCGTGGCCAAGGGAACCACGTTCCCATACCGAAAAATGGTGGTCAGCAATCCGAATATCAACCCTTTTCCGGTCATCACAACCGCCACTAAAAGTAAAATGCTTTCCCAGTTGGCCAGCAGAAAAACCGGGTCCAGCAGCATGCCCACGGAAGTGAAAAACATCAGGCTGAAAAGATCCCGCAGGGGAATGATGTCATTCAAAGCCTGGTATCCGTAATCGGACTCGCTCAACACCATGCCGGCCACAAAGGCGCCGAAGGCAAAGGAAAGTCCGAAAAGGTACGTGCCGTACCCGACCCCCAGGCCCATGGCGGTGGTTGCCAAAAAGAACAGTTCCCGGGAATTCCAGGTGGCCACGTATCTCATGATACGGGGGACGATGCGCGTGCCGACGACGAACATCAGAAATAGAAACAGAAACGCCTTGAGCGCGGCAATGCCCAGGGCCGGCAGACCGGCCTGGGGATCTTTTAATAACGGCAGAATGATCATCATTGGCACTACGGCCAAATCCTGCACAATGAGTATGCCGATCATAACCCGGCTGGATAGTGTGCCCAGCCAGCCTTGGGCTTCCAGAGTTTTCAGCAAAACCATGGTGCTGGACAGGGAAATCAAGGCCCCAAACCAGAGGGAAGGTATCCAGCCCAGCCCCAGCAGACGGCCAATGCCGTATCCGAAACCCATGGTCAATAGAATCTGGACCGGAGTTCCGAACAGGGCAATATGTCGAACCGGTTTCAGTGTACTGATGGAGAACTCGATCCCCAGGGCGAACAACAGCAGGGCTATACCGATTTCAGCCAACATTTCGATTTCATGGATGCCTGAAACCGTCACGCCGCCCGTGTGGGGTCCCACTACCACACCGGCCAGGATATAACCTAGAATCAACGGCAGTCTGAAAATTTGGGCAAGGATGCCGCCCACCAAGGCGGCGGTGACGATAATAACGATGTCCCCTGCAATGCCCATACGTGTCCTTTGTAACCGCCGAGCCGGCCTATGTTCCGATAACCCGCTTCCGGTTCTGAAGCTTATTCAACTATCTCTTTGATCACCTGGCCGCGGGATGTAAAGGAGATGCCCTGCTGCCCCTTTGCACTGATCATTATGGATTCAATCAGCGGCGGGCTCACCTGCCGGTCCGCTTGCCACTTTACGATAAAGCTGGCCCCTGATCCGCCGGATTTGTCCGATTCCTTGATGACATAGCGTTCAGACGCCAAGGGAGCCAAGGACAGGGGAGAGTTTATATATTTTTTAAGAAGGGTTCCGTCCGATCCATGGTAATCCACTGATAGGAGCCGGATTTTATTGGTCTGATCCGTATTTCGAATGCTGAGCGTTGCCGTCAAATATAACGGCCGTTCCTGGTCGCCGCTATAAATATGAGAATATACGGCCACATATACTGTCTGCCCTTTTACATAGAGAACGTCGGCTGCGGCCGGGTTTGAAAAAAAGAAAAGCGCTATTGTAATCACCAGGCCGAAACTTGATAATCCGAGGCTTTTAGACATGGATTCGTCCCTTTTGTGTTTTTACTATAATTGCCTCAGGCTCTCAGTGATGTCAATAGCCGAAAAATCGTTTAACTCACAATTAACTAAATAAAATATATAGATAAACTGTTTGACAATGGGTCCCCAATTAATATATTCCAGAGTCGTTTGCATTGACTTGAGCATCTATGGCGAGACAGGCACCGGCAAGGAGTTGTTCGCAAGATACATTGAGATCTGGGGCCGCGGCACCTTGAAAATTCAAAAACTGATGCGGGATGCCGGATTGCCACGGCCGGAATTCAACGTCACGGACCATGAGTTTACCATTCGATTTTTTCCGGCCGGCAAAAAAGGCATTTGGTCGGCACAAAGTAAATTAATCGGAGCGCCCGAGACTGAAGGCAAGGGGGTCCAAGATGGGGTCCAAGAGGAGTTGTCCGAAACCGCACGGAAGATTCTATCCCTATGTTCCGGGGAGTCGTCCGCCGCTGATATGTTAAAGAGTCTCGGTTACAAGTCGCGAAACCGGAATTTCAGGGAAGCACTAGCAGCTCTCATGAAAACGGGGCGCATCAAGATGCCCCTTCCCGAGCGGCCGCAAAGCAAAAAGCAAAAATATCGATTAACCGAATATGGGTGCAGAATGAAAGAAAAATTTGGAGAGGAATAAATGGCCTAATAGCGTTGTGCTATTCAAGACATCCGCATTAGCGTGAAAATAGAAAGCTCCGCTGAATGGATATCATCAGCACCATTATTCCAATTTTTACCATCATCCTGATCGGCTACATTGTATTCAGGCAGGGTATTGTTCAGGCTGAGTTTATCCCCCCGGCCAACCGGATTGTGTATTACCTGGCCATACCGGCCATGATTTTCAAGGCGGTGAGCCAAACGGATTTCCAGGCCGACTTCAATATTCTGGTAGTCGGCATTGCCATGGCCGCCATGGTTGTCGCTTTTGTCCTGTCCTGGCTCATCGGCCGCATGTGTGCTTTTCAAACCGGACATTTATCCACCTTTATTCAGAGCGGGTATCATTGCAATATCGGCTATATCGCCCTGGCAGTGGCCTATTACTACCTGGGCAATGCGGGCCTGGCGCGGACCGGGATGGTGGCCGGTTTTTTGATGATGCTGCAGAATTTTTTATCCGTGGCCATCCTCAGCTTTTATGCCAAGGAGCAAACCCTGTTTGGCAAGCGTTTTCAAATCGCTTTAAAAATCTTCGGCAATCCGATCATTCTGGCCGCCGCCGCCGGCATGGCTTTTTCCCTGCTGAACATCCGGTTGCCGATAATCTTTCAGCGCAGCCTGGATATTTTAAGCGGCCTGGCCCTGCCCATGGCCTTGTTGATCATCGGCGCTTCCCTCTCCTTTCGTTTGATCCAACACCATTTCTTTTCCCTGGTGTGGACCGCCGGAGTGATGAAACTAGTGCTGCTGCCCGGCCTGGCCTATGGGGCCTATGGTTTTTTCCATGTGCCGACAGCCGAGTTTTTACCGGCCATTATCCTGTTGTCCAGCCCCACGGCCACGGTTACCTATGTGATGGCCAAGGAAATCGGCGGCGACATGGATTTTGCCGTGGCCGCCATATCCGTCAGTACCTTGCTCTCGGCCGTCACGTTTTCCGCCTGGCTCAAATTCCTGGTATAGCGTGGAACCGCATCAGGCAATGTCAAAGCGGATGCCCTGGGCCAGGGGCAATTCCGTGGACCAGTTGATGGTATTGGTCTGCCGGCGCATATAGGCGCGCCAGGCATCCGAGCCGGCCTCGCGGCCGCCGCCGGTTTCCTTTTCACCGCCAAAGGCCCCGCCGATTTCCGCGCCGGAAGTGCCGATATTCACGTTGGCGATTCCGCAATCACTGCCGGTGTGGCCCAGGAACGCTTCGGATTCAAGCAGGTTCCGGGTAAAAATGGCCGAAGAAAGTCCCTGGGGAACGTCATTTTGAAAGGAGATTGCTTCTGCTAAATCGGTGCAGGAGATCAGATACAGGATCGGGGCAAAGGTTTCCTCCCGCAGCATGGGCAGATCGTGGGGGACCTCGCAAATGCACGGAGTCACATAGGTGCCGCTCGCAAAACCTTTGCCGGTAAGCACCTGGCCGCCGAAGAGGATCTTGCCGCCTTGTTTTTGCACCTGGACAAGGGTTGCCTGCATGTTTTCCACTGCTTGCCGATCGATCAAGGGCCCCATGAGAATGCCCTTTTTAAGAGGATTGCCGATGGTAATCTGCTGATAGGCTTTTATCAGGGCCGTACGCAAATCCGGATAAATATCCTTGTGGGCGATCACCCGGCGGGTGGTGGTACAGCGTTGACCGGCCGTGCCCACGGCGCCGAAAACAATGGCGCGCACGGCCAGGCCGAGATCCGCCTGGGCCGTTACGATCACGGCATTGTTGCCGCCCAGTTCCAAGAGACTCCTGCCCAAGCGCTCGGCCACCTTCACTGCCACCCTTCTGCCCATGGCGACACTGCCAGTGGCGGAGATGAGGGGCAGGCGCTTGTCCGCCAGCAAGGTCTCGCCGATGTCGTCACGGCCGCCGATGAGGAGACTTAGGATGCCGTCCGGCAAGCTGTTTTTCCGCAGAACCCGGAAGGCGATTTCCGCGGCGGCGATGGCGGATAAAGGGGCTTTTGAAGATGGTTTCCAGATGACCGTGTCCCCGGCTATCAGGGCGATCATGGCGTTCCAGGCCCAGACCGCCACCGGAAAATTAAAGGCGGAAATCACACCCACAGGACCCAAGGGATGCCATTGCTCGTACATGCGATGGCCCGGACGCTCGCTGTGCATGGTCAGGCCGTACAGCATGCGCGCCTGGCCCACGGCAAAATCCGCGATATCGATCATCTCCTGGACTTCACCTTGGCCTTCGGTCAGGATTTTTCCAACCTCCAGGCTGACCAGGGCGCCGAGTTCCTGCTTGTGTTCCCGCAAAGCCTGACCGATCTGACGCACGATTTCACCGCGCCGGGGGGCCGGCACAGTGCGCCATTCCCGGAAAGCCTGAACCGCCTTCTGAACCACCTGTTCATAATCGCTGGAATCGGCGCAGCGGACCTGGCCGATGGTTTTGCCGTTGATGGGCGAAAGGGATTGGATGGTGATTCCACTGGTTTTCAACCAGGTGCCGGCGCCGGCGCCGCTCAGCACGCCGGTCAGACCCAGGTGGTCTAAGATGGATTTCATCGGCCTTCTCCTCTAGCGGGTTGTCTTGATGATATCATGGAAAATGGACAGGCAACTGTCGATCTCGTTTTTGTTCACGGTCAAGGCCGGGCAGAAACGCAGGCTGTTAACGCCGCAGCCCAGCAGGAGCAAACCTTTTTCAAAGGCGCTCTTGATGATGCGGTTGCGTAGATCAGCAGCCGGCTTTTTGGTTTCGCGATCCTGTACCAGTTCAACGCCTACCATCAAGCCCTTGCCGCGCACATCACCGATGCATTCGTTTTCCTGCTGGATTGCCAGGAGTCCGTCCATTAAACGCCGCCCTTGAACCGCGGCGTTTGCCATGAGTTCACTCTCCAGCAATTCAATGGTTTTCAGGCTTGCCTGGCAGGACAAGGGATTGCCGCCGAAGGTGGAAGCATGGGAGCCGGCTTCCCAGCTCATGATTTCGCTGCGGGCCACCATGGCGCCCAGGGGCAGGCCGGAAGCAATGCCTTTGGCCAGGGACATGATGTCGGCCTCCACCCCGAAATGCTCCATGGCGAACATCTTGCCGGTGCGGCCCATTCCGGATTGCACTTCATCGGCAACGTAGAGAATGCCGTAACGCTTGGCCAGCCGGTGCAATTTTTGGTGAAATTCCGGCGGCGGAACAATATAGCCCCCCTCTCCCTGGATGGGTTCCACGAAAAAGGCCGCCACTTCTTCCGGCGGAATGGTGGTCCGGAAAAGGGTGTTTTCCACCCAGTCCACGCAGATGATATCGCATTTGGGATATTGCAGATTGTAAGGACAACGGTAGCAGTAAGCATAAGGGATATGAGTGATCCCGGGCACAAGGGGATTATAATGTCTTTTTTGCACGGTCTTGCTGGCGGTAAGGGAAAGGGCGCCCATGGTGCGGCCGTGAAAAGCGCCGTAAAAGGCGATGTTCAGTTCCCTTCTGGTATGCCAGCGCGCCAGTTTGAAAGCCGCCTCAACGGCTTCGGCGCCGGAATTGCCGAAATAGACTTTTTTGTCGCCCTTGCCGGGGGCAATGGACGAAAGCTTTTCCGCCAGCGCGATTTGGGATGTATAGTAGAAATCCGTGCCGGACATATGCAGCAGTTTTTTGGCCTGCTGGATGATGCTGCCCACCACCTTGGGATGGCAATGGCCGGTGGCGCAAACGGCGATTCCGGCGGTGAAGTCTAGAAATACATTGCCGTCCACATCGTAAATCCATAAGCCCTTGGCCTTGTCCACCACCAGCGGATAGACCCGGGTATAAGAGGGTGAAACATATTTTTGGTCGATTTTGATCAATTTCTTGGCATTGGGACCGGGCAGGGGCGTTTTAATTACAGGCTGTTTCATGCAAACCTCCTGAAAATGGGGCAGAAAAATTCTGGTTGGATCCGGGGTGTGACCGATTGTTCTTTTAATTCAAAATTTTAATAGTTTTTGGGCTTGGCGTCAAGCACGAAGGCGATGACGCAGCAATTCTCGGTGAAAGACCGGAATGAAGGTTTATTATGCGGTTGTAGTGTCAGACCAGCTATTTTTCCAGGGCGAACAATGAAATGCTGGTCCGGTCTGCCACCTGCGGCCATGTGTGATCAGCGAAACGGCAGCAAGGAAATGCAGAGGACCTTATTTCGGCAAGCATGTTCCCCATTTTTCGTTGGTTAATATGAATAAGGTGCTTTGAATTCCGGGGCTATTGAGCATTGGAGGATTGCGTCTTATCTTCAATCCTCAAGACAGCGTAATCCTTATGGGCTAAGCTATTCTTTTCTTTATTAATTCAGATATAATACTCCACTCTTCTTCTGTTACAGGGAAGTTCGTCCCTTGAGGCTGTCTGAATATGGCCATGTTTTTCAGTTGTGAGATATTTTTTAATTCCTTTCTGAAAATTGGATTATTCAATAATTTCAACTTATAGTTTAATCTTACACATAATTTTATCTGATTTTTATCCTCCTCTGAACGCCAGAATTTTGCAACTTCTTCAGATTCTGCCATATAATTAGGGGCAGCTACAACATCGGCAATTGCATAAATACCAGCGTCTTTCCCAGACATCCATATTAGTCCGATATCATCGGCTTTGATTTTTTCTTTGTATTTTTTAACACCCCAAACATCATCATCTAACTTTTCAAGTGCATTAAATATGTCAAATCTTTCAGGATTTGATTGAAATATCCATGCACTTGCCCCTTTTCTTCTTTTAATATTGTTCATTATTTTCTTATATGCTTTTTTTAATTCAGGTGCTTCTGTGTCTAAAAACCGATATGAATGCTTTTGGGCGATATTTAACAATTTGGAGACAGGAATCTCAATAAATTCTATTCCATATTCTTTAAGATAAACCACTCTTTCTTTAGGAATAACATTTGCCATAATAATCAATCGAATATCTATGTTCGGTTCTTTCAGTTTTATAACGCCATAATAATCCATAATCTGCGGAATTGCCGAACGGGGAAGAATTCCTCTTTTAATCTCTACTACCACTTTGTTGCGATTTTTATCTTCAAAAAGAATATCAGCAAAATATGATTCCAATCTAATCTGCTGACCTATCAATTTTAATTCTTTATCGGATAAAAATTCATTCGGATATTTAGCTACTAAATTTTCTATATCTTTTTCGCGCATATTAATTTTTTCCTAACATTTGAATTAGGCGAGATTGGAACGAAGTGGAAGGGCAGTCAGTTTTCAAGTATTGGTTCGCCAGCCTTAAGTTAGTTTCCGTTTAGCCCCATCTCGCGGCTTTGCAATTTTCGCTTCCAACGGTTCTCCATGGCAACGATGTCTTCCTTTGTCGACGCAGTCCCTGCCACCTCCAGGATTGAGACTTGGTAGTCACTTGGATCTCTGCTCTTCAGAGCGATGTTACCTCCATGTCTATTACGAACATACTCTTCCCAGCGCTGCCAAAACCCTTCCTCGCCACTTGCTGAACCTACATACTGTTCCTTCGTTCTGTGGCATGTGAGTAAATATACGCCCTTCGTGGACCTGAGTGCTGTTATCCAGCTCAAAGGGAGTCGTTCCAATTTGGAAAGTGGCTCGATGAAGTTAAGAAAACCGGGAAATTCTGGCTCTTTGAATTCAGCGCGTAATTGCAAGACATTTTTGTTCTGGCGATCAGCACGTTGGACCCAGGCTCGTTCTCCGGGTCCCCAATCTATTATTAATTTTCCGACTAACTCTGATAGAGCGATTTCCTTTTCCAGTTTGTAAGCATCGCAGCTACCAGCCAAATCAACTCCATCCATATGTGGCCTATGAATATCATGGTCCGATATACCCAAATATTTAACGCGATATAATCCAATAAAAATAGTCTCGCCGCTCGGGGAGACAACAAATGAAGCCCAAAATTTTGAGTTCAATTTTTCCCGGTTTTGAAAACTTTGAGTTGACTGATATAAATCAAATTGTTCTGGAAAATCTCGCCAAAGCTCGTAAGGCATACGCCCCTTCGAGGCCCTATTGTCCTTTTGGCGTAGAAGGCGGACATCCTCAACATTCAGGCCAGCCTCAGCAAGGATGGTGTTCAGCTTGATAGGCATCTTGCTCTCTTTTTGATTTCGGTGAACGACAGGCAACAGCCGTGAAAATGAAACCTGAGCGGCATAGGTGCTGTTGTTGCAAGCCGGGCACAGCATATGTTTTAAAAGTGAGCCCAATTTATCATCTTCTTTATAATTTTATCAAGTATCAGGTCTGGCCTGAAATAAGGACACGATAGGGACATTCTACTAATCAAAGAAACTGAATTAATTAAGCTTGTTATATTTTAAAAAATGTTAAAAAATGGGGACAGTCGAAATATGACTTGCAATTCAATTCGATAAGGTTTATGAAGGGTTTATATAAGGATTCAGAATGGGCGTAATGAATCACCAAAACCGATAATATCGATCATGATATGGTTTTATTCAAATTGGTTAATTGAACAGGAGGTGGGATATGCCACGAAGCGCGCGGATTGTGATTCCGGATGAACCGGCGGTGTATCATATCATGTCCAGAACGGCCCTGGACGGATTTCCATTGGGGGATGTGGAAAAGGATTTCCTGGTGGATCTGATCCGACGGCTCAGCCGGATTTATTTTGTGGAAATTTTTGGCTATACAATAATGTCAAATCATTTCCATTTGTTACTCAGAATGATGCCGGAAAAATCCATTTCGGACGAGGATGTCAAAATGCATTATGAGCGACTTTACGGTAAGGACAAGATCTTTCTGGACGGACAGATTCCCTTTCTGAAACACAAATGGACCAGCCTCTCCGAATTCGGCAAAGATCTGAAGCAGACTTTTACACGTTATTACAACAAGCGCCATAGTCGTAGCGGCTTCTTTTGGGGCGGCCGTTTCAAGAGCCTGATAGTGGAGAAGGGCGAAACCCTGATCAACTGTCTGGCTTATATCGACCTTAATCCAGTAAGGGCCGGGCTGGTGGCCAAACCCGAGGACTATCGCTGGAATTCCATCGGCTACCATGCCCAGCAGAAAAACAAGGGGGATTTGCTTTCCCTGGATTTCGGCCTGAAAGAATTCGGTGTGCTGGACGCCAAGGAGCGTTTGCGCCTTTACCGAAAATTCTTGTACGAAGCCGGCGCCATTAAGAATGGTGAAGGGAGAAGTGTGAAGGGGGAAAAGGGAAAAGGTATAGAGCAGAAAACCGTGGAAAAGGAGCGGAAAAAAGGCTACCGTTTCACTCGCACGGACCGATTTCTTCATCGCACACGCTATTTTACCGATTCCGGCATCATCGGCTCCAAGGACTTTGTGCGGCAGCAATACTCGCGTGTTAAAGATCTATTCCAATCGGCTAAGGAGAAAAAACCCAAGCCCATCTCGGGTTTGAAAGGGCTTTATTCCTTGAAGCGTCTTACGGAATAATTGGGTTCACCGATGAATTAGGTATAGGCGAGGAGTTCCAGACTGGCCATGCACCGACTGGAGAATCCTAAGCAGCTTTTTGGGGGTTCGGAATCTGGATCGCATAATTGAATTTCGATGGCGACCCAGCGGGAAAAACACAACGAGTGGTG
Source organism: Desulfosudis oleivorans (assembly GCA_020723325.1). Classification (GTDB taxonomy): domain Bacteria; phylum Desulfobacterota; class Desulfobacteria; order Desulfobacterales; family SURF-7; genus DYJD01. The sequence goes on from DYJD01000031.1 coordinate 73,460, forward strand.
CCTGATGAGAAAATACTCTTTTAGCGATAAAAAAGTGCTTGTCACCGGCGCCAGCGGCGGATTGGGCTCAGCCCTGGTCCGCAGGCTGGCTGCTGCCGGCGCAAGGCTGGCCGTGACTTCACGCTCTGAAAAGGCCCTTGGGGAATTAATCGAAAGTCTGCCGTCGGGTGCTCCGCGAGCCGTTGCCATCACCGCTGATTTGGCTGTGCCGGGCGAGGCCGGCCGGCTTGGGGCCCAGGCAGTTGAGGTCCTGGGCGGGCTGGATGTCCTGGTCAACAACGCCGGCGTCGGCTACTTCGCCACCCTGGAAGAGGCCGGTGAGGAAACCATGCGCCGGCTCTTTGAAGTAAACACCTTTGCGCCCATCATGCTGGCCAAGACAGTGCTTCCGGCTCTCAAAGCCGGCGGCAGCGGGCGCATCATCAACATCGTGTCCTGCGCCGGCCGGGTGCCCATACCCACCGTGGGTGTATACGGCGGCAGCAAATCGGCCCTTGCGGTCATGGCCAACACCATGCGGTTGGAACTGGCGCCGTCCGGCATCGACATCGTCAATGTCTATCCCGGCACCGCTGCCACGGCCTTTGAGGAGAACGCCCTGCGCGAGGGCGACCGTTCCGGCCTTTGTCCGCGCCATAGCTGCGGCTTGCCCCGGAACGACATGGCGGAAGCAATCCTTGCGGCGGCCGCTGGTCCGCCGGGGGAGGCCTGGCTGGAACGCCAGGGCAAATGGATGTCAGTGGCGGCCCTGATTGCTCCCGGCTATGTGGATCGGCGACTTGCGCCGGTGCTCAAGCGCGCCCAGGATCCAAACACTCGCCGAAAAATCAGGCTGGTGCAGGTGGAATCCTCCCTGGCTTGCAACTTGCGCTGCATCATGTGTCCCTGGACGGAAATCCGGGACAGAACCATCCAGAGCACCCGCTTGATGGCCGAGGAGGTCTGGGCCGCCGTCAGAAAGCATCTGGATAAGGTGCGCAGCGTGGATTTTACCGGCGGCGGAGAACCCCTGCTACAGCCGAACCTCCCCCGCTGGATCGCCGAGGCCAAGACCGCCGGGTGTGAAACCGGGTTACTGACCAACGGTCTGCTGCTCGATCGCCCGACTTCGGAAAGATTGCTGGAGGCCGGGCTCGACTGGCTCTGCGTCTCCCTCGACGGCGCCACCCGCGAGGTGTTCGCAGCGATCCGCCAAGGTGCTGATTTCGACCTGGTCTGCGAAAACCTGAGAATCATCGCGGCCCTGCGGCAGGGAAAGAAGCCCAGGCTCATGATCAACTTCGTGCTTATGCAGGGCAATCATCATCAACTGGAAGCCATGGTGCGGCTCAGCGCCGGCCTAGGTGTGGACCAATTGAACTTTAAGCAATGCGACGTTATCCGCGGCCAACGCGGAGCGGGCCATGGCCTTTTTGCCGCCAGGCCTGACCGGGAAACCGACCGGCTGGAAAAAAGCCTTGCCCAGGCCCGGGCCCTTGCCCAGGCCCTGGGACTTACGACCACGGCGTTTGCCTTCACCCCGGAGGAACTGCCGGTCTGCGCCCAGGATCCCCGGGATTCCCTTTTTGTTCGTTGCGATGGCCAGGTGGCGCCCTGCATAAACCTGGCCATGGGCGGGCAGACCACCTTTCTCGGTAGGGATGTCGACATGCCGGTTGTCCACTACGGCGTCCTGCCCAAGGACGATCTCATGGCACTCTTTTATGGCGAGACTTGCGGCCGATACCGTGAGCGTTTTCAACAGCGGGTGGATACCTACCGGCGGGCGGTTATGGAAGCCGTTATCACCGGCAACCGGACCAAGGCCCTTGAGAACGCGGCCCGGTCCTTGCCGGCCCCCCTTGAAGGTTGCGGGGTCTGTCATTATCTGTACAATATTTAACCATCAGATTGACAACCCAATGCCTTGGATGTATAGAAATATACTACAATAGTAAAAATTAAATTTTCCGTGAGCACAATCTCCCTGCCTTTTCTTATTTGGACCTGAATATATAAAACATTGTTGAGTACTGAGGATCTTTCGCCGACTGTTGAATTTCAAAAAAATGATCAACCAATTGCGGAGGAGGGTAAAGTGAATGGAAAGGAATAAAGGGTATGACTGGTCCACTTTGTGGAAAACCGAGGACTGGGTGGCGGTCTGGCTTGGTTTTTTCATCATTGTGTCCATTTTATTTTTGTACCATTTGAAGATAATGGATCTGAAGAAGATCAGCGTGGATTTCAAATGGACCACGGATAAGCAGATCACCGCAAGGGTTCCGGGCTGGAAAAAAGCCATGGAGCCCATGATCGTTGAGGCCGAAGCCAAGGGTGAAACCGGGACCGTGGTCCGGCTCAAGGCCCTTCAGGAGGCCCTTACCAAGGGAGAACGGGCCGCCATTGTCAAGGCCTCCGGCAAGGTGGAAAACCTGGGTGGATTGCCGGCGGCCCTTGCCAAGGAAATCTCCGACCGTACAAAGGCCGAGGCCGCTAAGGTGTTCAGCCGGAACAACCTGCTTTGGGTAATTATCATCGGAGCGGCCTTCTATATCATTTCCGTGATCGGCAGGGTCCTGCTGGGCCGCAACATTGGCAAATATTCGGCCGGATTTCCCATGGTTTTTGCCCTGGCCTGGTTTGCCAGGTTTCTTTCAGGCAATGCCCTGCCCGCTGATTTCGGCTTTGAATACGTGATATTTGCCCTGGTGGTCGGGCTCCTGATCAGCAACACCATCGGCACGCCCCACTGGTTGCTGGAGGCTGTCCAAACCGAGTACTACATCAAGACCGGTTTAGTGATCCTGGGGGCCGGATTGCTTTTTTTTGAGATCGTGCAGGCCGGAGCCCTGGGTATTATTCAGGCCCTGCTGGTGGTTTTCGTGGTTTGGTATGCCTGCTTTTGGATGTGCCGGAAACTCAAGGTCGACGATGAGTTTGCCGTGATTCTGTCCAGCGCGGTTTCCATCTGCGGGGTTTCCGCAGCCATCGCCACCTGCGGGGCCATCGAAGGCGACAAGAAGAAACTGTCCTACGTGACCTCCCTGGTCCTGATCTGTGCCGTGCCCATGATGGTCGCCATGCCCTGGATCGTGAAGCAAACCGGCATACCGGACCTGGTGGCCGGCGCCTGGCTCGGCGGCACCCTGGACACCAGCGGCTCGGTGGTGGCGGCCGGTGCCCTGATCAGTGAGGCTGCCATGAAAACCGGGGTTATTGTCAAATTTTCTCAAAACGCCCTGATCGGCGTGGCCGCCTTTATCCTGTCGCTTTGGTGGACCATGAAGGGAGGACCCACGGTTGTTGAAAAGCCCACCGTCGGGGTGATCTGGGAGCGGTTTCCGAAATTTGTGTTGGGCTTCATTGTGGCCTCAATCCTGTTCTCTTTTGTCTTGAACCTGGACATGGTCAGCGACACCAAAAGCGTTTTGGCCGAGATCAGGACCTGGTGGTTTGCCATGGCCTTTGTATCCATCGGCCTTGAAACCCGGTTCCTGGACATGGCCAAGATGGAAGGCGGCCGGCCGGCCCTGGCCTTTGTGGCGGCCCAGGTCTTCAACATCTTCTGGACCCTTTTGCTGGCCTACATGCTTTTCGGCGGATACATCTTCCCGATTCCGGATATCAAATAACCATGGAGCACTAACTGATCAAAAGGAGGCTATGCCATGAAACTGTTCACCAGGAGTATATTCACCGCGATTGCCGTTGTACTTACCGTATCTTTGTTTTCAGCCGCGGCTCTCGCCGCTGACGCCAAGTATCCGGCAGACACCATTGCCAAGGTGGATGAGTTCAAAATTTTAAAGCGTGACAAAAAGGATATGCCCGAGTCCCTGACCGGGGTAAAGATCATCACCGAAACCGAGCTCAAGGCCTGGATGGATCAGAAGAAAAAGATCGTTATCCTAGACAACCGGCCGGCTGACGAATTTGAAAAAGAGCGCATTCCCGGCGCTGTCCGCCTGAATTCCGACGACCTACTGGATGACGCAAGCCTGGCCCAAAAAGCCGGGCTGAAACCGGATGACGTCATCGTCAACTATTGCAACGGCGTCAAGTGCTGGCGTTCCCCTGCGGTCTCGGTGCTGCTGATCAGCCTGGGCTACAAGAACATCCATTGGTTGCGCGGCGGTTTACCGGATTGGATCAAGAAAGGGTATGATACGGCCGAAGGTAAATGATGGAAAACGACCCGCAGAAGCCGGTCTCATCCTGCTCCTGGCCGCCGGCCCTGTCCGGCCTGGCGGCCTACCTGTCCCTTTTTTTCCGTTTGGTCCTGGGCACGGTTTTCCTGGTTTCAGGTCTGGCCAAAATTCTTGATCCCATCCGCTTTCTCTTTACCCTGAGGGCCTTCAGATTGCTGCCGGACATCCTGGAGCGATTGAGCGCCGTCTGCCTGCCCTGGCTTGAACTCCTGCTTGGCCTGGCCCTACTCATGGGGCTGTGGCACCGGGCCGCGGCCTTGCTGCTTTCCCTGCTCAACCTGGCCTTCATGCTCGCTATCCTGTCGGTGATGATCAGGGGCATCGAGATCGACTGCGGTTGCTACGGGCTCCTGGCCGATGTCCTACATCTTCCGGACTCAGCCGATTACACGGCGGTGATCCGCAACGGGCTTTTTTTATGCATGGGCCTATGGGTGCTCTTCTCGGAAAAAAGCCGGCTATCCCTTGAGAATTATTTGGCACGGAAATATCGCGATCATCCCTTTGAAGAGATTTGATCACAGTAGCCTTTACGAATTGCAAATGTAATTTACTTCATACTATTCCGGTTTATATTTTCAAAAGCACATATTCATTTACTAAAGAAATGCGAAAAGTGTTATATTTCAAAATCTAATCGAGAATCAAAATATTGTTCAGACAAATGCCGTCTTAACTGGCATAATGCAAAACGAATCGAATCCGGTGAACATGCAAAATACAAAAGGGAAAAGCGCCAAAAAGGCGCACCAGAAAGTTATTATTAATTGAAGATAATTTATGGGTAAGATTATAAAGTTATTCATTAAGATTAGCGTCATCTACTTGCTATCTGTAGGTGTATTTTTCGTTTTGGATAATCAATTTAATCCAGATTACAAGTTGGGACCAACGCCTTGGTGGTTGACGATATTATTCATTGTAGGACTTATTATTCCTTTCATTGCTCTTTTTTATTCAACAAATTCATCCGGTTATAAAAGGAGAATCAAAATAATTATAGCAATAATTTTATCTCCTCCTCTGTTGATATTTTCTATGAACTCATACGATTGTTTTTTAAGCGCATTTCAAGGGAGATATAGAGAAGGATTGCTTTACATTTTTACAATGAGCATCGGTGCTATAGCTTGTTTACTAGGCTTATTAATTTTGATTTCGACTGACCTTTTTAAAGAAAGGGTTTAATGGGTAAACGCAAAATAGCGGGTAAACGCATATAAGCGTTTTCCCGTAAGTTTTTGTTTTTCCAGTAATTTTATTGATTCACAAAACTGGTTGTTGTTATAAAGGCCGTAGCTTTTAGCTATGGCCTTTTTTATTTCATATGAAAGGAGACTGTTTATGAATGATTGTTTGTTGGATGTTGATGAACTTGCCGAATCATTGAAAGTCCGAAAATCGTGGGTCTATTCGAAAACCCGTGAAACCGGACCCGGTTCTATTCCACGGCTGATGGTTGGGAAGTATTGCCGGTTCCGTTTGCCTGATGTCTTGGCATGGCTGGAAACCCAAAACAATGTTGGCGAAAGGAGATAATAAAAATGAATGAGCTGACTCTATTGAAATTTAATGAACATGACATCCGGATGATTCAAGATGAAAATGGTGAACCCTGGTGGATTGCAAAGGATATTTGTTTCATTTTGGGAATCGTCAACACCACACAGGCACTCGAAAAACTCGATGATGATGAAAAGGGTATATACAAAACATATACCCTTGGCGGCGAGCAGGAAATGCTCATCATCAATGAGTCCGGCTTATACTCCCTGATCCTTCGTTCCAATAAACCAGAAGCGAACAAGTTACGTCGCTGGATCAACCCATGAAGTGCTTCCGGCCATCCGCAAAACCGGAATGTTTATCTCGCATAGAAAAGGGACCTTCGCCTTTCTCCAGCCGGAAGCGGAATCCGCCGTCAAGCTTGCTCATGTTTTCGGACTAAAAGGCAATCAGGCCTTGCTATCTGCCAATAATGCTATGCGTAAGCTGTATTCTGTCGATTGTATGGAGTTGATTGGAACCGTTCATCTAATTGCAGATGACAACGAGATCCATCTGACACCTTCCGATATCGGGAAGGAACTCGGCATGTCAGCGAAAAAGGCCAACCATTTGCTGAAAAGTATTGGTTTCCAGGCTGACCACCGGGACCATAAAAACCGTATTAAATGGGAACCAACGGAAAAAGGGATGCCATATGCTGTTTCAAAAGATACCGGCAAGCGACATTCCGATGGAACACCAGTTCAGCAGCTTTTTTGGAAGCGGTCTGTTTTGGATTTGCTGAAACCTGAAACCAAGTCGGCGGCGTGATGGATGTCTATCATTGATGTAAACAATGCAATCCTTATGCTATCAGTTTACCTTGGCCATACAAAAGTTACCGATACCTACTGGTATCTTACCGGCATACCATCGCTTATGTCAGTCGCGGCGAAGCGCTTCGAATATTACTCTGGAGGTGAGACATGGCTGAACATATGACGACGAAAAGCCTTGGCGACCTCCTTCAGGATTATTTTTACCGGCGGCTGGTTCAGCAGCGTCAAGTCAGTCAACAGACAGTTGCGAGCTATCGGGACGCTTTTCGTCTCTTGCTTCGGTTTGGTGAAAACAGATTGCGCAAATCGGTTTCTCAAATCACCCTGACCGATCTGGATACCACGCTGGTTTTGTCCTTCCTGGAACACTTGGAGGTGGAACGGAATAATTCTATAAGAAGCCGTAATGCTCGGCTGGCGGCAGTCAAGTCCTTCTTGCATTACGCAGGATTGCAGGAAGCCAATTCTTTATCAACAATCCAGAAAGTACTTGCAATTCCAATGAAACGCTTCGAACAGCCGATATTGAATTTTTTAAGCCTAAAAGAAATAGAGATGATCATAGCGGCACCAGACCCCAATATTTGGAGTGGCCGCAGAGACAGATCTCTTTTCGCCACCCTATACAACACGGGTGCTCGCGTCTCGGAAATTGTACGAATCAACTGCATGGATATTGGAAATGATCAATGCCGTGAGTTAACCTTGCATGGCAAGGGCAGAAAGCAGCGGACTGTGCCTTTATGGAAACGTACGAGCCGAATTATCCGCGAGTGGCTTCCGCAAATAGAGAGGAACCCTCAAAGTCCACTTTTCCCCAACCGTTTCGGAAAGGCGATGACGTGCGAGATCCGGTGTGGAAAAACAGTTGCAAGCGGCTGTTGAAAAAGCCCGGAAAAGATGTCAGTCTCTTATAAATAAAAGGGTGTCTCCTCATATAATCCGCCATACGACAGCCATGCACTTGTTGCAATCAGGCGTAGACTTGTCTGTCATTGCATTGTGGTTGGGGCATGAAGATATTGCCACGACTCACCATTATATGCAGGCGGACATAGAAACGAAAAGAAAAGCTTTGGGGAAAATGGCTGAACCCAAAGGTAGCATCACTCGCTTCAAACCGTCTCGTGATGTGCTATCATTTCTTGATTCGTTGTGATTATGCCGAATAATGAAAGGCCAGCAGCGCCAAACGACAACCAAAACCAACCAAAATTACAGGGAATCCGTTGCAATTTCGATTTGGTGCTGTTGGTCAACTCCACATAATTGATGCGTCCGCATAATTTCTTTTATATGGAGTTCCGCATAAAAGAAAGAATTGGTTATTTTCGGGACATCCAAACGGGGCCGCAGCCAGCGCCGCGATATACAGTCTGATAGAGACGGCGAAAGCGAATAATCTGAAGCCGTACGAATATATTCGATTTCTGTTCGACAAATTGCCGTTTGCACAAACTGAAGAAGACTATAAGAAACTATTGCCCCAGTATGTCGATCCTGCCGCCATAAAAATTGCGGCCTGACGATAGGGTGTGCAGTTTATTAAGCGCTTACATTGATATCACAGGATTATTATCGGCCATAGTCATGCGAATTTTATTGTTGATGTGTTCAAACTGTTCATCGCGATCGGGATGATCGTCTCCCTCTTCGGTCTTCCGATTCCCTTGAAGGCTATAATTCATATCACGAAGTAACTGAGCAATTTTCTCGTGACTAATCGGATGGTTTTGACTAGAAAGTTCTTTTGCCAGAGTACGAGTGCTTTTACATGTCCAACGCAATGGCGATTCCGGATCTCCTTTTGTCAGTGGTTCTATCAAGGCTTCCAATATCTCCGGCAGAGTCGGATCGACAGATACCAAACTTGGCCGTCCGGCACCTTCCCTCCTTATTCTTGTTATGGGTGCTGCCTTGTCCGCTAGCTCGCGAATACCTTTAGTTATTGTAACGCGAGATAGCCCACATGCACGGCTTACTAAAGTAACTCCCCCGTGCCCAAGTTGCTTCGCTTCAGCAGCAGCAACCAGTCGTCGCGAGCGTTCATTCAGATGAGGCCAGATTTGTAACAGCTTCTGTCTAAGACATGATTCGGTAGTCATGTCTCAAGTATAGCATATTTGTAGGAAATGTAAAGTTAATTTATTGACGATTCCTAACTGGATTCATGATTTATTCACAGAATCGGGATAGGAAGGAACCTCACGGCCCCTCCCTCCCACACCACCAGGCATAC
>DYJD01000032.1 GCA_020723325.1 Desulfosudis oleivorans
AGGAGCAATGTGCATCATTTTTAATGGGTTGCGATGGGCCAGAATGTGGCAAGTATTCTTGCACTTTCGGGTTTTCATTTTCAGCCTTTCAAATTAGGTTTTTCTAAATTTTTATGAAAGATCAGCAGAGAATTGATTTTTGTCGACTATTCGAGCCGACTCGATAATAATATACGTTAGAGTGAAGAACTATTGACCAAACATTATATTTCAATAACTGTCGCATTGCTTTTAAATGCAATGTATTTTTATGAATGGCTTGGTCCGAAAGGTGGCGAAGGGTCATATGCTGGTCTTGGTAATGCACTAGCAATGCTGGCAATTACAGTTATTTGCACCATTGTATCACTGATATATTTGTCCTACATGGTCATCAGGAAAATTAAACTTAAAGACAGCAGAATATTGTACACATCATTGATGATTTATGGCTTCCCAGTCGTGTTAACAATTGTGATGGTTTTGTATAACACGACAAAGAATGGATATTAAAACTTCAATCTATCGGGATAGGGAGTGACCTCACGGCCTCCTCCCTCCCACACCACCAGGCATATGGATCGCGTATCCGGCGGTTCGGCTGGTTGAAACAGACCAAAGGTAAAGGTCTGTCTGGTTTTGGGGAACGCAACGCTACCGGCATTGACAACAGAATCGCCGGACTGGTAAAAGTGCACAATGGCAAAAGCAATGTGCATCATTTTTAATGGGTTGCAATAGGTCAGAACATGGCAAGCAGTGCTCACCTTAGCGGTGTTCATTTTCAGCCTTCCCAATATCGGACCTGCTTCCTTCCAAAAAATAATTATTTCTAAAAATTATCAAGCCGGCTCGATAAGCACATAATTATTGTGCAATCGAGCTGACCAGATTTTCTGATTTTTCATAATAGCTTGAAAAAATATGCAATATTGTGTTAATGAATTTTATTGGGTTTTGTAGGATTTTTCTACGTTCTTATGGAAAATCGGCAGAAAGTTAATTTTTGTCGGCTATTCGAGCCGGCTCGATAATTATATATGTTAGCTCTTAAGAAATGTTGATATTTAATTCGACATATGGCGATCCGATGCTTCTTGATTCTGTTCAAGGATTGCGTGCATTGCATGATTGCTTTGATAGTTTTCTGGCCTCGTCATCCAGAATGGCATCGTTCCCGGCGATTACAGACAGTGATCCTGACCCTTATGATGAGCTTCTTTTGGGGCTTCGCGTCATAAAGGAAGAGGATGCTAATAATCTCTCGTTTTCAGATGATCGATGGCTTGTGTTATCTGCGTCAATAGATAAACTTGAGCAATTTTGTAAGATGCTGCTCATAAAAACAGATGGGAATCACCACCATTGGTACTGTAGCCCCGTTTCTCTTATCATTGAAGCAGACAATTGGAGAGCTGGGTGTGAGAGCTAACATCACCATCCACGAGGATTCGCGGGAACGTGCGGCTTTCGATCTTTCCCAGTTTTTTGTTAAACGTGCCTTTTTTGAAGGCATCATTACCCCGCTCATCTGTGATGGGGGTTAGATGAACTGAGAAGAATATGCAGATCCTGAACCTATCGGCAGAACCAGAATGGAGACTACGCCAGTGGCTTCCGCATGACCTTATCGCCGAGAAGATCGTGTTTCTCCCAGACGCATGTCCGGGAAAATCACCGCTTCCCACGGGCACGGCAGTTCTAACAAGACAACCGGACTGGCGGCGTTTTGCGGTCAGTGACTGTGGATGTGGGATGCGGCTTGTCCGTAGCGAACTGGCTCCTAACGAGCTTACCGAAGATATGTGGGACGGTATTGCGAACAGACTAAGAAACAACAAGGGATCTTTGGGCGATCTTGGAGGTGGAAATCACTTTCTGGATGCCCTCGCACCATACGAAGACAGTCGTTTGCATCTACTTATTCACACAGGTTCCCGTCTGGAATCTGGTCTCGTTGATGCGTATGTGGACCACCCCACGAAATTCGACCGGGAGTTTTCTCGAGTTGTCTCTTGGGCGGAGGAGAACCGTGCGACAGTCCACGCCGCTGCAGAAACCGAGATGGGGCCTCTTGAACTGATTCTTGACTTGCCGCACAACACCTATGAGCTGTTACCGGAGGGAGGGGCGATTATTCGCAAGGGTGCTGTACACATGCGCCCCGGTGATCTCAATATCATCCCATCGCACATGGCCGGTGACGTCGCTTTGGCACGGGCTACCTCGCAAGTGGCGGACGCGCTCAATGCCCTGAGCCATGGAACAGGCCGTGCAATGTCCCGCGCAGACTGCAAGCCGCTTGCGGATTCCTACGATTTCGATGCACTGCGAAAGCGAGTCATGTTGCCATCGGGGATCGAGGACTCGTCGCTACGCACCGACGGGCCATTTGCCTATCGCGACTTGGATGCCTGCCTTGAACTACTAAGCGGCTTCGCGGAGGTCGTTGAACGGTTTGCAGTCGTCGCATATATGGGGCATCTATGAGAGAGACAGACAATTATCTAATCAATAGTTCAACCAATCGTTCGAGCAGAAAATGGCATTTCTTTTTTGGGAAGAGAATTGAATGCGACAAATTTTTGATTTTAACGGAATCGGTGTTAATGCCCTTTTCAGCTCAACTCAATGGTTATGCATTGAAAAAAAAGATGAGACAATACGCTCTAATTGAACTTACTGAAGATTTTAGAAATGCCATGAAGGATGATAAAGATCATCCAATTATGAAGGAAAAGGCATTTATTTACTTTGGAGAAATTCCAAATATGCCCGGCCATTGTGTCGTAGCGGGCCATCAAAGTGGAAGAATATTTTCTGGATACCATCTTGATGATTTCAAAGAAATTGAAGAAGAAGGCTATTAAAGTACATAAAAACAGATAATTAAGCATAGCCACAGGCTGCATCGGACCCCGCAAACAGCGCTGGTCCGATGAGCCTGAACGAACGGTCACAATAAAATGAGAACAATATCTTCAACTATTTTTATAATATCACTTATTTCTTTTGTCAGTTCGATCTATGCGGAAACGAATTTGTTACCATCTCGTGATCCAGAGCAGGTGATGGCGTATTTGCTAAAATTTAATGAAGACAAAAAATTTGACGACATTGAATTGATTCTCGGGCAACCGGACAGTGATGTCGGTAGCGGTATTTACGTATTGAAATTTGAATTGGAAGATGGGACCCTGATCACGGTTGGGACACCAGACAAAAAGGAAGTGTTGTATATCCATCGATCAGGGCCGGGTATAAAAGAATTAATACAAATATATAACAAGACCGAACCACGGCATTAAGTGCGACGGCAAAAAGCCGCCGCGCCTTATGCCGAATGTTGTGCCTCAAAATATGAAACCTAAGATCAAAATATTTCATTACGATTCTATTCGTGACGTTTTCACGGTAACCTCGGACTACAAGGGCATTGCTGAGAATCTTGGTTTGTCTGAGTGGAATCCTGTTGTCTGGATTGGTCGTTTATTCTTAATGGACAATGATTTTGGTGAACATTGGTTTGATAATTGGGATTTACGAGAAGCTCGTGGTCCCGGATTCGAAGATGCGCTCATCATTGATCCTGATAGGTTTAAAGACGAAAAAGATGGCCCCTGTCATACAGACGAATTTCGAAAGCGATTTTGGACTGATGTTCTTTCATCACTTGAGCTGAGTCTTGAACTCCTTTTTGACCAAGCTCGTGAATTTCAGAAAGAGATTCAAAACCTTCTCAAAGAATTTCCAGATGATATGGATTACAAATCAGATCTGATTATAGATCTTGAGGAGCGTATTAAGAGTATCCTGAAAGGCTATTGATGCATGGATGTCCAAATATAATTGGTGGAGCAAAGGTTATTCTTTATACCAGTATAGACGGGCGTCACCACTTCACTAGAAATTGTAAGCAGGTAGTTGCTGGCAGATTAACGGGGCCAATGGCGGCATTGGCGATTTGTCAATACGATGGGGATAATGCCTATTACCTTTTCGGCTGTGACAAGGATTGGAATTCAATCACAGACAGTTGGCATCAAGATATTGAAGAGGCAATCGATCAAGCCGAGTTTGAATACGAAGGAAGTCGGCAAACATGGATTGAAAAAGGCACAACAAATCACTTCAGGTAACAGCCAGGGCCGAGCCGCTTTGGTAATTTGTCGTAAAATAGAAAATTTATTTACATTAAAAAAGTCAGTGGAAGCCCTGGCTGTCCTTGACTGAATCGTTCAATGTGCCGGGATACCAGAAATTCGGGTCAATAACCAAGTGCAACACTACGGCTATCATTCTGCCCTATCAACCCGCAGTCAAAAAGTGCATAATGCCATTTTCATTCTGCACTTTTTATTTTATCTTCGAGACCGTGATTTTGTCCCACAAATGGTGTTCCAGTGCCAGTTGACTTTTTCTCTATCCGAGTATTGAACCAAAGCCTAAGTCGAAAAACCCCATCGACATGAGGAAGACAGGGGCACTATCTTATTGACGTTGATAAGCTAAAATGGCAATTCATGGAGAATAACATTATTTGCATGTATCATTTATCCGTTGTTTATCACCCAGCCGGAAACACAACACAGATATTGGAAATAAGCGAGAGGAATCAATAATTGAAAAGATTACAAAAGATGATCGTGACACTGTTTTTGTTATCTGCTGCTCTTTTTGGCTGCAGCAAACTGAATCAGGAAAATTACAATAAAATCAAAGTCGGCATGGATTATCAGGAAGTCATTTCGATCATTGGCAATCCAGACACGTGCGATGCCGGCATGGGAATGAAAAAATGCGTATGGGGTGATGAAAGCAAGAATGTTACCATACAGTTCGTGGTCGAAAAAGTTGTTTTTTCGAGCATGAAAGGGCTTTGAAAACTTCTAAAGACAGGATCGGCACAGCATCATCTATGCATCCATGTCTAGAGTAAAGAATGCCAAGCGCTGTTCCCATATCCGTTTCCCGGCGCTTCAACCATATGGATTTCCAGCACTGCTGCAAAATGTTTAAGTTAACAGCATTGGCTCCGGCAGCGCTTTCCCAATTAATATTAAGCTATTTTAGGCTTCCTTTTTCCTCAAAACTTGACATATTTACCATTCGGCGGTAAATATTCAGCCATGTATGGGCGAAATATCACCAAAAAGATCTTAGAGGCACTGGCAGACACACCCGTTATATTCTTGCGAGGCGCAAGGCAGGCCGGGAAAAGTACACTTGTAAAGAGCATCGCTGATGGTGGCCATCCAGCACGCTATGTGACCCTCGACAATGCCGCTGTTCTTTCGGCCGCAAGCGCCGATCCCTCCGGCTTCATTGCCGGCCTCGAAAAACCGGTGATTATCGATGAGGTTCAGCGGGTCCCGGAGCTCCTGCTGGCTATTAAAGAGGATGTGGACAATCATCGGACAGCCGGACGATACCTGCTGACAGGATCAGCCGATATCTTCACCCTGCCGCGGATTGCCGATGCCTTGGCAGGAAGAATGGAGGTGCTGACCCTATGGCCATTATCCATCGCAGAAATAAATGGACATGATGCAAACCTCGTTGATCGTCTGTTCAGCCAAAACTTTCCGTATGGTTTTAAACCGGCCTCCGCATTTGATTTGATAACGCATCTAATCGCCGGGGGCTTTCCTGAGCCGTATCAGCGACCGGCCCATCGACGAACCACATGGTTCGATTCTTATATCACAACGATTCTGGACCGGGATATTCGCGATTTGGCTCAGATTCAGGACCTGGCAACTGTCCCGCGGTTGCTCCAACTGCTGTCCTGGCGGACGGCCACATTGCACAACCAATCTGAAATATCGCGAAGTAGCGGCATCCCCAACAGCACGCTATCGCGCTATATGGCGCTTTTAAAAGCGATATTTATGGTACAAGAGCTGCCGGCCTGGGCTGTCAATTTAGGCAAACGTCTGGTGAAGTCGCCAAAGTTGTTTATGGTAGACACCGGCCTTGCCTGCCAATTGCTGGGCATTGATGCCGACGCCTTAAAGCAGGGCGGGGAAATTGCAGGAAAGGTGTTTGAGAATTTCATTCTTCTGGAGCTGTTAAAACATGCATCTTGGGCCGACAAACCGGCTCGTCTTTATCATTTCCGCTCGCAAACCGGCCAGGAAGTGGATGTCGTGCTTGAAGGCCGTGGCGGAGACATCGTCGGCATCGAGATTAAACGTTCGGCTACTCTATCAAAGCAAGATTTTTCAGGGCTTAAAATTCTGCGAGATCATCTCAAGGATAAATTCGTGCGGGGTGTTCTCATATATATCGGGAATGAAATTGTGCCGTTTGCTGAAAATTTGCATGCAGTGCCGGTCCAATACATCTGTGGTGGAAGCAGCGAATAAATCCAAACTGGCGAGGTCGGCAAATATAAGACAACTAGCAAAACCACTCCGGCCGTTTAAGACCGAGAAGGCAATTGACAGTGCATGAAGATTGCATTACATTTTTTCCTGGAGGTGGATTATGACAGAAACAGCAACGACGACCCTGCAGGTTCGGTTAGACCCCAGAAGCAAACATATCGTAGCACAAGCGGCAAAGTTACGGCATGTAGGCTTGTCCGATTATGTCCGTTTGGTGTTGGTCCCTACAGCAAATCGGGAGGTTGAACAGGCCAAAAGTCAGGTGCTCCAGATGACTGCCGATGAACAGGAAAGATTCTGGTTGGCGCTTCAGGCCACGGCAAAACCAACAAAAGCCCAGCAAAGGCTCGGGAAAATCATGCAAGGAGATCCGTGATGCCGGTTCAGTGGCCCCAAGGTTTTTCCATCCAACAACTGGAAAAATCACACAAGCGCGCTGCGTTTTGCAGCGGCGCTGATGGGGTCGATGAATGGCTGAAAAAATATGCGCGTCAGGCCCAGGACAAACGATTATCCGTTACCAGGATATTAATTAAAGAGCCTGATATCATTGTCGGTTATTATACACTGGCCATGGGACAAGTGAATTTTGATGAACTCCCCCCGGAAATAGCTCGCAAGCTACCGGGCACAATGATGCCCATCATTACTTTAGCCTGGTTGGGGGTGGATCAACGCTTTCAGGGGAGAGGTTTTGGCGAGCGCTTACTGGCGCAAGCGCTTGCTGACTGCCACCACACCGGACATATCATGCCATTCGTGGCGGTATTGTTGGATTGTGTAACCTTGAATGCAAAGAAATTTTACCAACGTTATGATTTTAAAGAGCTTCCTGGCCACCCGATGAAATTGATGTTGCCATGGAAACTATTGGATGAAATGATGGGCGCATGATCGAAATATTATTTGCCCAATTTACGGAGCCAAAACGTGCCAAAACATCCAAAATCGACCAAAATATGAAATTCAAATAACCAATAAAATCAAAACAATGTACAATTCAGGGAAGTTGGAAAACCCTGCGGATGTACCTGAAAATCCTCGTGTCGGCAGGACTCCAATCTTCAGGCGATGATCACCTCTTCGATGAGTTTGTCCTTCAACAACAGAATGAATTGTTGCTCATGGTTCAGTTTAGGTCCGGAGGCGGTGGTCAGCGGTTTGCGGGAGTATACCAGTGAAAAGAAGTTCAGGAAATGGAACACTGCGCGTAGCAGCCGGAATGGGAAAAGCACGAGGTCGAGCAAGGCCGTCCGGGGGCTGAAATGGGATACTTCATAGGGCCTGCGGATGTAATACAAATGTCCATCCACTTGATTCGTTTCAGTGTGCAGGTCCAGGTCGGTAGCATGAAAATTCTCCTTGTGAAACAAACGGTTTCGTTTGCAAGTTGCCAGGAGGCCTTACAAAAGATAACAGCTTGAAAATAAATTTTATAAGTGTTAGGAATAGCTTGGTTTTGCTTCATTAGTGCATTTTTACCCCCAAAATGAAAAATTTTGAGGAATCCCCTCAGAATTAAAACTGACCTATGCTGCAATCCATTGATCAATTTGTGCCGGAGAACCCATTGGTTTGCGCCCGGTTTCATTCTTTGGGAGACAGCTTTGTTCTGCTGGATGAAACCGGGCAAGTAATCTGCAAGGGTCTTGACGGCCGGCAAAAATGGCATTTTGACTTCAAATGCCCACCGCTGATGTTTCAAATCAGCCAGGATGGCCAATTCCTGGCTGTGCTCAGCGAGCAGACCCTGCATTTACTGGATCTACAAACCTTTGGGCTGAAAACGATACCCGTGGACGCCAAGTTTCGCCTGTTTGAATTTTATAGAAATTGTGTGGTTTTGGGCGGCTATCACCCTTCTTTGATGATTGTCAAACCCAGCGGAAGCCTGTTGCGCCAAATCGAATTCAGAGATGCGTTTCCTTGCGGCAAGATCCGGTAGTCATTATTTGGGCCTGATCGGTCGAGACGGAGATGTTTATTTTATCAGTGAACAGGGTCGCTGTGTTTTCCGGACCCGGTTTTATGCCCGGATAAGTTAGCTTGTCATCGATGAATTGACCGGCTGTGGTTATGTATTCGGCGAAAAGCAACTCACCCTGGTTGATTTTTCCCATCAGCAAAGTATCGAGTTTTATTTTTCGCAACTTGAGAAAAATAAACCAGTAGTAAATTTTTCCCAACAGCTTATTCTGATTCCCCAGGATGGCAATCGTCTTGAGTTTTTCAACTTCAACAAGGAACGAATTGCTGAAATTAAGCTGGAATATACATTTGATCATGGTTTTGCTTGCGGTCCTTAAAATTCGAATCAAATCTTTCGAGGCTCCCATGATTATAGTCAACAGCCGGCCATTATTGTTGATCGTAAATGGAGATACACTGATCGGCCTGGATCAGGGCTTGAATCCCATCAAAAATATCCCGGTGCGCTCTGCATCCTCCACTTTTGCCTGTTTTGACCAGGCCTTTTTTGAAATCAACACCTGTTTGGATAGAGTGTATTGTTACAATGAACAAGGCCGATTGGTTTGGCGATACACGGCGGCTGGGTCGATCCGCGAGACCGCCGTCACCCAACATGGTCTCGCAATCATGACGGCTGAAACCCTCGCTTTCTTGCGTCTTGCGCAAACAGCCCAGCCGATCTCCGAACTCGCCGAGTTTTTAGAGATTGAATAAGAAAGGAAAAATCCATGGAAAAGCTGGTCCAGGAAATCACTCTGTATATAAAGTCCAGATATCCCATTATCTATTTATTGACCGCGGAAGAGAACCGGGCTGACAGAATCATTGAAAAAGCCGCGGCAGCCGTGAAAAAGCCGATTTTTTCCTGGACCATGACCGAAGGTTTTTACAATACGGACAAGTTCGCCAAGTCAACCAAGGCCCTGGACGCACTTGAGGTGATTCTAAAATATACTGAACCGGCCATCTTTGTTTTAAAGGACTTCCATGCTTTCATGGAAGATCCGGCTGTCATCCGGCGTTTGCGCGATATCGTGGCCAAATGGATACTGTGGGTTGGTTGTTCAATCTCAAACACTGGTTGGCCCAGCGCGGGCTCGCATTTACGCAAAAGGCCAGGGAGTTCGGCCTGCCCGAGCCCAGGGGACTGCTGCTTTTGGGAGTGCAGGGCTGCGGCAAGTCCCTGGCGGCCAAAGCCACTTCGACCCTTTGGAATCTACCCCTGCTGAAACTGGACGTGGGCAAAATCTTCGATGCTTATCTCGGCTCCTCGGAAAAAAATATCCGGGAAGCAGTGCGCATCGCTGAAGCCTTGTCGCTCAATGTACTCTGGCTGGATGAGATCGATAAAGCCTTTTCCGGCATGGGCGGCGGTCCTTCAGGAGATTCCGGGGCCTCGGCCCGGGTGTTTGGAACCTTCCTGACCTGGATGCAGGAGAAAACCGCACCGGTTTTTGTGCTGGCCACTGCCAACAACATTGAAGTCCTGCCGCCGGAATTATTGCGCAAAGGCTTTTTTCCGCTCCTGGCCTGGCGGATCGGCTATTTCCAAACCGCACACACGTGCGATGGATTTGCAAAGACGGACCAGATCATCCAAACCGCTAACGAGGTCATGACCATCATCCGGTCAGCAGAAATCAGAAAGTCAGACACGCTTATTGACAAAACACTATTAAGTCTTTATATTCCCCATTTTTTTAATGTTGAAAAGGCAATGACGGAGAGAGCAGGTTTCAGCATTCAGTGGCACAGCAAATGTCTTTTCAGGCTTTCGTCCCTTTGCGGACCGAAAGCCTTTTGTATTTTAATGTATAATGACTGGAGGAGGGGCAATGGTGAATCATGATCTGGTGGAAATCCGCTGGCATGGCCGGGGTGGACAGGGAGCAAAGTCAGCCTGCCTGCTGCTGGCGGATGCGGCCGGCATGCAGGGAAAATTCGTGCAGGGCTTCCCGGAGTATGGACCGGAACGTATGGGCGCACCCATCACCGCTTATAACCGAATCAGTGAAAAACGGTGCAACATCCATTCCAACATCTATTATCCGGACTATGTGGCCGTGGTGGATGAAACTTTGCTGGACAGCATTGACGTTACCGCCGGACTGAAAACGGGCGGTGCGATTATCATCAACACTCCCGGCTCGCCCCAGGAGATACGCCCCCGGCTGCGGGGCTGGGAAGGAACAGTCTGCACCATTGATGCCCGCCGCATTTCAGAAGGGACTCTCGGCAAAAACCTGCCCAATACCCCCATGCTGGCCGCTGTGGTCAAGGTGAGCGGTGTTTTGGAAACCGAGCGCTTACTAATGGACATCGAAGCATCTTTCAAGCACAAATTTGCAACCAAGCCCCAGGTTATCCAGGGGAACATGGAAGCACTGAAAAAATCCCTGGAGGAGGTGCAGGTAGGATGATTCACGCAAAGGATATCAACGAACGTACCCCGTGGCAGGATATGACCCCTGCCGGTGAGATCTACGAGCCGGGCACCGCACGGCTCTTTAACACCGGCACCTGGCGGACCAACACCCCTGTTTTTCACGAGGAAGCCTGTAAGCACTGTATGCTGTGCGTACCGTTCTGCCCGGACAGCGCCATTCCGGTGAAAGACGGGAAACGTTTGGATTTTGATTATACGTACTGCAAAGGCTGCGGAATCTGTGAAAACGTGTGTCCCTTCCCGGCCATAACCATGGAAGCTGGAGGAGGTGTGCACAAATGAGCAGTCGCCTTTCCGGCAACGAGGCTGTGGCCTATGCCATGAAGCAGATCAATCCGGATGTCTTTGGAGCGTTTCCCATCACGCCATCCACGGATATTCCCGAATACTTCGCCGGCTTTGCGGCCAACGGCGAAGTCAATACTGAATTTGTAACCGTGGAATCCGAACACAGCTCCATGTCCGTATGCATTGCGGCCCAGGCCGCCGGGGCCAGAGCCATCAGTGCCACTTCGTCCTGCGGACTAGCGCTGATGTACGAGCTGCTGTATGTGGCGGCTTCCTGCCGTCTGCCCATCACACTGGCCTGTGTCAACCGGGCGCTTTCAGGTCCTATCAACATCAACGCCGACCACTCCGACTCCATGGGCGCCCGTGATTCGGGCTGGATCCAAATCTATGCCGAAAACAATCAAGAAGCCTACGATAATTTCATCCAAGCCATGCCCATCGGCGAGACCACCAGCGTACGGCTGCCGGTGATGAGCTGCATGGACGGCTTCATTACCAGTCATGCCGTTGAGAATATAGAGCTTTTAGAGACGGAGACCGTGCGAAAATTTATCGGGGAATACAACCCGGAACACTATTTGCTGAAAAAGGAGAATCCTCTGGCGGTGGGGCCCTATGATGTGAGCCCCTACTACATGGAACATAAGGTGCAGGAGGCTGAGGCCATGAAGGCTGCCAAGGCCCGCATACTGGAAGTTGCCGCAGCATTTGAAAAGATTTCCGGACGGCGCTACGGCCTGTTTGAAGAATACAGGATGGAGGATGCGGAACTGGCCATAGTTCTTATCGGATCTACTGCCGGAACGGCCAAGGCCGCTGTGGATCGGCTGCGGGAGCATGGCGTGAAGGCCGGACTTGTTAAGATTCGCGTATTCCGCCCCTTTCCGGGCGAGGAACTGGCCCGGGCATTGTCCCGCACCAGGGCTGTAGCTGTTATGGATAAGTCCGAGGGATTTTCGGCCAATGGTGGGCCTGTATTTGCCGAGACCCGCAGTGCCCTGTATGATCTCAAGGAACGCCCGTATCTGATCAATATCGTCTACGGCCTGGGCGGCCGTGACGTAAAGGTTGAGGATATTGAAAAAGTTTTTGCCCGGCTGGCGGATATTGCTACCACTGGCGCGACCGGACCGCTATATGTGCATATGGGGCATAGGTCAAAGGAGGAGACAGTATGAGTACGGTATATAACCTGAAAAAGGAGGCGGAAAAGCCGCCCCGTCTCACGGGCGGGCATCGGCTCTGCGCAGGCTGCGGTGCCGGGATCGTTGTGGCAGGTGTTCTGCGGGCCCTGAATCCGGAAGACCGGGCGGTGGTGGTCAATGCCACTAGCTGCCTGGAAGTCTCCACCTTTATGTATCCATACACGGCATATATGGACAGCTATATCCATTCGGCCTTTGAAAACTCCGCCGCCACCTGCTCCGGGGTGGAAGCGGCCTATAACGCTCTGAAACGCCGCGGCAAGGTGGATGGAACCGTCAAGTTCATCACGTTTGCCGGTGACGGCGGCACCTATGATATTGGGTTTCAATCCCTGTCAGGCGCCATGGAACGCGGGCATGACATGGTCTACATCTGCTACGACAACGAGGCTTACATGAATACCGGAATCCAGCGTTCATCTTCGACGCCTCGCCATACCCGCACCACCACCTCGCCGGTGGGAGTTGTTCAACCAGGCAAGAAACAGAATAAGAAAGATTTGACGGATATTCTCGTCGCGCACAATATCCCCTATGTGGCCCAGACTGCCCCTGTCGGCAAGTTCAGAGACCTGCACACCAAGTCTCACAAAGCCATTTATACGGAAGGCCCCTGCTTTTTGAACGTATTGGCCCCGTGTCCGCGCGGCTGGGACTACCCCATGGCCAAGCTGGCCGAAATCACTCAACTGGCGGTGGATACCTGCGTCTGGCCCTTGTTTGAAGTCGAGGAAGGTGTGTGGCGGCTGAGCTATGAACCCAAGAAGAAGCTGCCCGTAGTGGACTTTCTCCGCACCCAAGGCAGATTCCGCCATATGTTCCAGAAAGGCAATGACTGGATGATCGAGGAAGCCCAGGCTTTCGTGGATCGGAAATGGGAACGGCTGCTGGTGCGCACCGAGGCCTGAATCGAAGACTGAGAATGGAAGTACAAAAAAAATTGCATCATAACTTTTGGCAAGGGAGGATTGCCCGTGGAACAGACAATGTTTACAAATGAGGTCATTTTATCCTGGCTCCGGTATTTTTCCCAGAACATGGAAATCAACCTGGCGGAAGTGAAGATGCTGGATATTACCGGGAAGAACAAGAACCTGATTCCCACGGTCATGTGCAATAGGACGGTGCTGTGCTTTACGGATGCCGGACATCCGGACATCTTCTACAACATGTGGAACGCGGAACTCGGGGAATGCGAGGTCTGGTACAATGAGGGTTCTGATCCATCCGGTGAGATGAAGCACGCCAAGGTCGCGGATATGATCAATCGTGGCATCAATGCCCCTGCGGCCATGTTGATTATGAATCCCAACGCTGCCACAAATTATCAGATCGGTATTGAGAACAGCCGGTTTGCCTGCGGCTCGGTTCATTATGTGTGTCGGGAGGGCCGGGCGGTTATCATGAATAAGCTTAATGTGGGGAATCGAGACAATATCTGTATAATCTCAGGTGAGAGTATCGCGGTGGAGGCCGCCATGGCCGCTGACAAGGGCAGTGTCATTGCCGTGGAATATAACCCCAGGGACCGGGATACCATGAAAGAGAATGTGGATAAATTCGGCCTGAACAATGTAACGATAGTTGAGTCTCTGGAAGACGGCATCCTGGCGAAACTGCCGGCGCCGGATGTCGCGTTTATTGTGGGTTCTCCCAAGCTCGGCCTTGAAATCAAGCTTCTCTTGGCCATGAATCCCGCCATCAATTTTGTGATCTACACCTTGGACTTCGAGATTTTAACGTCCCTTCCGGATTTGTTCCGGGATAACGGCTTGGTGCGCACCGAAGCGATCCATTTGGAGGTATCGCGGGTCAACAGCAAAAACATGGTGGAACCATTTCCGGCTCCCTGGATAGTCTCTGCCAGAAGCGTTCAAGGATAGTAAGCAAGGCAAACAATCTTTACGTCCACTATCGGGCCTTGATTTCTCCAGCAGTTCACGCATGTTGCCATGTCGCGAACTTTGTCCACAAGTCCCTCACACACATAGTGACTTGCCCCAGGCTAAATGCAGGCTGCAGGAATTTACCTGGACTTGATCAGGATAATTTCGGCTTCGGATAAGTAAACAGAACAATTGTATTTGGTTTTCGGGGTCGGGGTCGCTATCGGTATCGGGGTCGTAATGTTATCGATTAAACAAGTCAAGGTCCTTTGTGAACTGTCTGTTTAAATGGCGTATTTAAAATTGGATGGATTTCGAAACCGATACCAACTCCGAAAAAATCTACAAATAATCACGCCGACGAAAAAAAGTTTACTTACTACTCATTTTTTTTAACTTGAACTCCTTGACCAGCCGTTCTCCATCGGCAATTTGTTCCGGTGTCATCTGCTGTACTACAAGGCCAAGAGTTTTCTCAGCATCATCAGATCGGATAAGGTGATGAGAATTTGCAAGTTTACACCATTTATATGTCTCTACCCTATTTTTCGCTACGCCTTCACCATAAACACATTTCAAACACAATTCGATTTGCGCAGCTAAATTATCCTTTTCGGCCGCTATGGTATACCATTTGACGGCTTCTTTCGAATCCTGTTGCACATATTTACCATTGTAATACATATCACCCAAATGACATTGTGCATTTGTTTCACCCTGTTCAGCGGCTTTTGAAAACCATTTAAAAGCTTTTTCGTAATCCTGTTTTACGTTTTCACCGCGATAGTACATTGTACCCAGGGCGTATTGCGGTTTTGCGAATCCTTCTTCGGCTTTTTTCTTTATTTCCATGAAACTGTCTTCCGCCCATATGCTCATCGTTGAAAACAGAACCAGGCACAGTATCATTATTCCTGAAAACAATCTTGCTTTCACGGTTTCATACCTTTCCCTTCAGATTTCTGCCGTCCGATTAGGATCGAACAATCGCTGTAGTTTTGATTGCCATTCCAAGTCCTGTGGTTACAATAACAAATATTTAAAACCTTACATGCTGTCGATCAAATGTCTCGTGGTCTATTTTTTTCCGATCCTGATCATATCCAAAATTTAGAGTGCGGCGACGTGTCGCCGCTGTTAAAGCGCGGACGCGTCCGCGCATTCCAAATGAAATGTATCTGAGAATAAGAGAAGATTGATAAAAAACAAATGAAATTAAATTGGCCGAAAAAAGATGAATGATTAGCCCCAACGGGGCTTTCCCAAAGTGAACGCCCCCCTTTGGGGGGCTTCCTGATGCCACCCGTTATGTGGGTGGAGTATCACTGACGACCCCGATACCGATACCGACCCCGATCCAACCGCCCTTATCCCGCATCCTGCATCCCGCATCCCGTATCTCTTCATATTTCTTGACACTTCAGAGCGCTTTCGTTATTCTCTTACATAACAATCCATTAAAAACGACAAAATAAAATCCCTTATCCAACGATCATCTCACATGAAAACGTATCAAAAAGTGCTGCTGGTGGATGCGGCTTCGGCCTTTTATCGGATCAACCGCTATGCGGTGGGCGAGCCCTATTTCGGTCCGGTGGATCTGGGGATTCACCTGGCCGGGCTTCACCGGTCCCTCAATATCGGCGCCGGACTCCTGGCCGGGTCCATTTTCCCGGGTTCCAATCGGTTGATTTTCACCGGATTTTCCCCCAACTGGACAGGCTTTTATATTTCCTCCATGGGCGGGGCGGCCTTGGTATTCGACAACCTGGGCATCAACATGCTCACCATTGTGGGCCGGGCCGCGGTGCCCTCGGTGCTGGTCCTGAACCGCAGCGGCGGCGAGGAGATCGATGTGCGCATCGAGCCCATAGATCTGAAAGAGGTCTGGGCCCAGGGCCGTGGCGGGATCTATGGCTTGATGGAACATGTCTTTCAAGCCTATGGGGAACATTATACTACGGACCCGCGGATTCTGGCCGTGGGTCCGGCCGCGGCCCGCACGGATCTGGGGGCCATTGCCTCGGCGCCCATCAACGACGGCAACGTCAGTGTGGTGGACACCTGGGCCGGCCGCGGCGGCTTCGGCAGCAAGCTCTTGCAGGAGCACGGCATCGCCGCCATCATTTACGGCGGGACCTTCATTGACGAGGATTTCCGCGACCGCAAGGTGGCGGACCAGTGGTTCATCGACAAATACCAGAAAAAACTGGCGGCCAAGGATCTGGAAGCCACGGCCAAATATCGCTTTGAGCCCAATTTCCAGACCGGCGGCACCCTGGGGGTGAATTTCGCCACCCTGGCCGGCCAGCTCCTCTTCTTCAACTACCGCAGCATTTTCCTTTCCGAGGAAGAACGCCTGCGGGTTCACCGGGAGTTCATCCTGGAGCACTACCTGAAGCAGTTCAATGAGGAAACCATCAAACCCAAAAACCAGAAGACCTGCGGCGAGCCCTGCGTGGCCTTGTGCAAAAAACTTCACGGTCAATTCAAAAAGGATTACGAGCCTTATCAGGCCATGGGTCCCCAGACCGGCATCTTTGACCAGCGCGCTGCCGAAAAACTGAATCACCATGCCGACCGGTACGGGTTTGATGCCATTTCCATCGGCGGCGTGCTTTCCTGGCTCATGGAATGCCTGGCGGAAGACCTTTTAAAACCAGAGGATCTGGGTGTCACCCGCAAGCCCGTGTTTCAGACCGAGGGGTTTGACCGGGTAGGGGATTCCCTGCACAATGCCGAGCTGGGAATGGAGCTGCTGGATGTCATCATCGCTCCCAAGGGAAAACTCAGCCTGGCCGACGGCGCCCGAGTCTTGGCCCGGCGTCTCGCCGGCCAATACGGCCGCAAGGTCGTCGAACCCTTTGTGTACACCGCCTATGCCCGCCGGGGCTGGATGGTGCCCAATCAATACTGGACCCCGGGCGTGCTTTCGCCCATGGCCATCATGGGCAAATACTACATGCATTACGGCGCGGATTTCCTGCCCCCCCGGGAATTGGGCCGCAAAAACGCCAAACGCCTGCACCAGGAACTCATTCTGGACAATCTGGGCATGTGCCGTTTTCACCGGGGCTGGGCCGAGGAAATGCTGCCGGAGATCATGGAATCCTTGTACGGCCTGGGGGACCGCTTCCAGGAATCCGTCCGTTTCACCGCCGGCCGCATCAACAGCCGCAATTCCTCCATCTTTTGGGAATCCGAGCGCTGCCAGGACCTGGTCTACACTTTCCTGAAACGCAAGCAGGATGTGGAAGGGGCCACGGACGCGACCCTGACCGCCTGGATCAAACGCTTTGAGGACAACAAGCGCGAGGCGGCCATGGAATATTGGTATGAGATTCATAAGGGGATTCAGGAAGCGCTGACGGAGTATTAACCTATGTCCCCATTTCGCCACATAATCATATTCGCCGACAGCCTGACCAATGATTTTGTGAGCCCGCTCCACCGCTTTCAGAACGACAATGTCAACATCGGCCGGAATGAAATTGATCGGCTGTTGGGTGCCGGGGCCGGCTATGGTTATGGACCCTTGCCGCGCTTTTTGGGCAAAGCGTTTGAACAGAACAGGCAGGGCCGCCCCATCCATCCCGTGTTTATCCGGGATGTGCATGATCCCTCGGACCCGGCCCAGATGGCGGAACTGCTGCGTTTCGGGCCCCACAATCTGAAAGGCGGCAAGGGTTGCGAGTTCGCCGTTCCCTTTGGAAAAATGGCAGCGGAGACCACGGTGCTGGATACCGCCTCCCTCTCCATGCCCATTACGGTTTTCCGGGAATGCTTGCTGGAGCTTACCGGTAATGATCCGGCGGCCATGACCGCCGCGGAGCGGGCTGAAATCGCTTTTGTCATGACCGGCGTGCATACCAATGTGCGGGTTCTGCATATGGCCGCCACTTTGCGGAACGATTATGAATTCCCCCATGTCTATGTCTGCCCCCATCTGGTGGCAAGCCGCGATCACCAGGCCCATTTGCACGCTTTACAAGTCGATTTACCCAATGTCCTGGTGGAAGTCGTCCCCGGTTTGGAAGAAATGTATGCCCTATGCGGCTTGGAAGCGGACATGGAAAATACCGGCCCCTATGGCCCGGTAAAAATCGAGCCTGGAGAAATCGTGGAAAAGCTGCAAGCAGATCAAGTGCGCATCATCCAGGCCCTTTTCCTTTTTTATTCCGGGCTCAAGCTCAAACCTTTGGGGGGTGGATACAGCGGCGGATTGCTTTTTCTGGCCCAGGGTGAAAAAAAACAGGCGCTCACTGCGCCGGAAATTATCAAGATCGACCGGCATATGCCCATGCACCGGGAGATTCAGGGCTACAACCAGGTCCGGGCCTTGCTGGGCAAGCAGGTCCCGGCTTTTGCTCCGCCGGTTTCCCGGGGGGAGTGGACCGGAGTCCGCATGGAGCTGGCGGCCATGTCCGGCGGTCCCCAAACCTTGCAAGCCCTGTTTGAAAAGGCCGGGGATGAAAAATCCCTCCGGGTTTTTCTCCAACGCTTTGAATATCTGCTCCAGGGCCTTGGGGAAAAGCTGTACCGCAACACCCGGACTGTAAAATGGATCTACCCCTACCGGGAATATGAGCTGCAAAATCAGCGCCAGCGCACCTGGCTCAAGGAGAACATCCGCCATATCCTGCCGGACCAGGATTTGGATGCCGCCCAATGGAATCTGTGTCCTGATGTCCTCCTTGCCAACTGTATCAACGCCTTTGCCAAAGTCACGGCCCATGTGGACCGCCTGGCGGCCGAGTTCTGCCTGTGCCACGGGGACCTGAATTTTGCCAATATGCTCAGTGATGAACTGGGCAATGTCTGGGTCATTGACTGGGCCTATGCCGGTTACCGGCCCTTGGAATATGATTTTGCCAAGATGGAAAACGACATTAAATTTGTCATGTCCAAACAGTTCAGTGAGGCGGATCTGGCCCGGCTGAATCAACTGGAGTCCTGCCTTCTCCGCGAGCGCATTTTGCCGGAGCCGGCGGCGCTGCCGCCGGAACTGGCCTTTGTCCGGACAGACTTTCGTTTCCAACTGCTATATGCGGCTTTGCAATGCCTGCGCCGGGTTCTGCATCAAACCAGCAGTGCAGGGACAGAAATCCTGTACACCATCGCCCTGCTCAAATTCGCGGCCCATACCTTGAGTTTTGATCGCCGCAGGGGACGGGGGGAATGCGATCCGCCCCAGCTCAAATATGCCTTGTTGTCCCTGAATTTGCTGACGGACAAACTGCTATCCGATGATTTTCACCAAAAGACCAATCGCGAAAAACCGCAAAACTATCCGGATCGGTTGGTGATCATGCGGGAGAAGGCGGCCTGGCATGTGGAGCTGCCGGATTACCATCCGCCCGGTTTTACGGCCGAAGAAGTCCTGGCCAATGACAGGACCAGCAAGCCAGGGGCCTGGGCCGACCCGGCAGATCCGCACCTTGTTGCCGGTCTCAGGGAGCGCCCCAGCCTTGGCGGCCGGATGATCATGGCTTCCGGCGGCCGCCCCCTGAACCCCGCAGGTCGCACCGGTCTCCACGGCCGGGGCGTGCTGGGGAAATGGGGACCCAATCCGGCTGTGGATCCTTTGGTGACAAGGATCAATCCCTGGAACGGCGATTTGGAATGCCTGCTGGTGAAACGCCGGGACACCCGGGAATGGAGCCTACCCGGCACCTTGCTGCTGGATTCGGAAAACCCGGTGCAAGGCGCCGGCCGGGCCGTGCGCATGAAGACCGGGCTGGGACTGGATTTCAGCAAAGCTAGAGACCTGGGCTGGATGCAGGTGGATGACTTCCGCAACACGGACAATGCCTGGATCGAGACCACGGGATTGCATTACCACCTGGACGCGGATGAATCCCGAAACTTGGCCCCTGAAACCGGCGCTACGGTTGCGGACGCGGACTGGGTGCCCTTGTCCATAGAGGTTTGCAAGGGACTTTTTGCCAATCATGTGGAGATGGTGAAACGGGCATTGTTGCGCTTGGCCGAAGAAGCTACGGAACCTGGACAACCAGACTGGATCAAAGATCTTCTGAGGCAGATATAAGGGGGGAAATCCGATTTGCCGTTTCTTTCTTGCTCTTGCTCTTGCTCGTAATCCTAATCGTAATCGGCTGGTTATATGCCATTCAAATTCTGTCGTTCGATTACGATAACGATTACCGCTACGCTGAGTACGAGTACGAGCAAGAGCAAGAGCACGCCATTGAGTAAAATGGCAAATTTAAGTTTTCAAGCACCCTAAAAGTTCACTATTAAAAAAATTGGAGGCCGATAGATGGCATCTGAAAAATGGCGCAAGGTTTCCGAATCCCCCACCAGGCCCAAGCCGGCCATGGAGGAGAAACTCTTTGATGTGGGCGATCTTTACCAGGGACCCGTGGCGGAGACCGTCCGCATGGCGGATACCGGCCGCCCCCTGGATGAAAAACTGCGCCAGGCCTATTTCTGGATCACCAACCATGCCATCATCTCGCCCTTTTACGATATTGAATACCATAAGGGACCACACCAGGAATTCATCCTGGGGGATCAGAAGGTGCGGGCCCTTTTGCCCTCGGATCAAAGCTATTCCAGTTATGTGCTGCTGCCCCTGCTGAACCTGGCCGTGCGGCGGCGCTGCCTCTTGGTGGGCGGGCCGGGCCGGGGCAAGACCGCCATCGCCATCCTCATGGGCATCCTGGCCGGTTACAGCCTCAAGGACATCCGCCGGGCCATCCAGCACGGCCAGCCCCAGATGACCATCGCCGATCTCCTGGGGAATCCCTTGCCCGCCACCATGGTCAACGCCCAGAAAATGGAGGATGTGAAGATCGCCTGGCGCAAATGGCTGGGCATGCGCGTCAAAATCATCGACGAATACAACCGCATCCCCACCCGCACCCAGTCGGCCCTGCTGACGGTCATGGCCGACAACTACGCCGAACTGCTGGATCAGATTTACGAATGCCCGGAAGCCTCCTGGTATCTCACGGCCAATGACGACGAAGGCGGCGGCACCTATCAAGTGATCGAGGCCTTGCGGGACCGCATCGACGTGGTGGTCAAGGCCCTGCATTTCAACACGCGCTTTCTGAACGAACTGCTCCTGCGCATCGAGGAAGGCCTGGAGCCGGAAAAAAACGTGCCGCCGGAAATCGTTTTCAGCGAGACGGACATCGGCCGCATGCACCGGGAAATCCGCGGGGTGGTGCTACCGCCGGAGCTGCGTCGGCGGCTGGAGTTCTTCGCGGCCCATTTTGAATTCTGCGAGGAAGGCGCCCGGCAACTGGAATACATGACCAAGGACACGGTCAAGCTGGCCGGCCTGGATCTTATCAATGTGATGAAGGCCGGCACCGGCAAGGACAAACTCAAGGAACTGGGCCACCAGACCCGCAACGGCCTTTCCGTGCGGGCCTTGATGACCAGCCTGATTTACGTCAAGGCCATGGCCTACTTCCGCGGGGAGCGCACCGTGGCCTTTGAGGATATCCGCCAGATGCTGCCCTTTGTGCTCCATGACAAGCTGGTCCAGAATCCCGAAGCCCCTTATTTTGAACAGGCGGAGAACCGGGCCCTGCGCACGGATTATGTAAGCTGGATCCGCAATCTGTTCGACGAATCCTGTAAATTGTTCGAGCAGCTCAACCTGGACCGCGATGATCCCCTCATCCCCCTGGAGCAGCAGTTTGAAAACGGCCTGGAAGGCGTAGCCGAAGAAGAAGTGATCGAGCGCCTGGTAGCCATTGAGCGCATCATGGGGGAATGGTCCCGGGGCCGCAAATTCTACGGCCACATGTATGACGATATCCTGAAATTGAAATACCTGCATCAGCGTTACACCAACTATCTGGGGTGGCTGCAATGGAAAGACGCGTAACCGGCGCCTTTGCCCAAGTGCTGGCCGCCGGCCGGGAGCGCTTCAACGCCGCTTTTACCGCGGCCCGGCGCACCAACCGCAATCTGGACGGGGACCGGTTCCTTGCCCACCTGGCCGAGCGGGTGATGCCGGTGGTGAACCTTGCTGCGGCCGCGGCGCCGGAACAGGCCATGGACATCGGCGCGGCCTTGTTTCACATCTCCCTTGATCTGTTTGCCGCCGGTTGTTTCGGTACACAAAGCCGCGCCACCCTGATGGATCAGGCCTGGCGCCGGATATTGCCCGCCATCCCCGGCTTGATCGCCGCCGATCCCCGAGGCATTGCCGCCGCCGTATCCAATGCCGCCTACAACCTGGCCGCGGAAAAAAGCGCCGACGGTCAAGGCTGGCTCCAAAGGATGCAAGCCATCGGAGCACACCTGACGGATGCGGCTGTCCTGCGCAAGGCCGGGGTCATTGCCGCCTGGCGTTGCGGCCTGGCCCATTTCCGGGAAGGGGCTTTGTCGGCCTGTGAAAATGTGCCCCTATCCATTCTCAGAACCATCTTTAATATGGAAGGAGTTAAAGATGACGCCCAGGTGTTGAAACGCCTGCGGCAACTGGCGGATGATCCCTGGAGCACGGCCGACGCCGACATGGCCCCGTCCGCGGGACAGGAGCTTGCAATAGTGCGCATTTGCGGCGGATTTCGGGGATTCGGCGGGGCCTTTATTCAGCCGCCGGTGGTCCGACTGGTCAACGGCCGGTTCATGGCCTACGATGGCGAGTTCCAATGGCGCCTGGATGCGGATGCCTACGGCGCCGTTTTACACCGCCTGAACCAGGCTGAACCCCTGGGCGGATTTACAGGCAGCCAGATCTTCCGCATCGACCTCAAGGGCAAAGTCACCCATGGAACCGTCCAGGCGGTGTTTCCCGAACTACTGGGTTCCCTTTCCCAGGCGGCCACGGAAACCACCCTGGCCGTTACCCTGCCTCATTCCCACAAAATCTTCCTGATTGCACGGGTGCCGGCGGAAAAGGCGGGAAGGAAGGAGCCGGCATGAGCTTGCTTAAACAGCCCAAGCCTTCCATCGGCAGGCTGCTCACCGACTGGAAAGCAGCCTGGCAACCGGCCCTGAACCTCTGGAGCCGGTTCACCAGGCTGAAAGAACCCACCTGGTGCCTCAGCAAAGTCGATGAAAAAAAAGCCGGTCTCACCGGGTCCTTTGCCATGATCCGTCTTACGGATCACAGCGTGGTCATCAGTCTGGCCCAGATCAACACCCTGGGCCTGGCGGACTTTGCCCGGGAAATCCTGGCCCATGAGATCGGCCATCACATGTACGCACCGGCGGATCTCACCGATAATGCCCGCCTCCTGACCCGCACCAGGGCCGGCTTGCCCTCACGGGAGAACCTGGCCGGTTTTGTGAGCAACCTGTACACGGATCTGTTGATCAACAACCGGCTCCAGCGCAGCGCCGAGCTTGATTTGGCCGGGGTTTACAAGCTCATCACGCCCAAAACCGCCGATGCTTTATGGCTGATGTACATGCGCATTTACGAATTGCTGTGGAAATTGCCCTGCGGCACCCTGGCCAAAGGCGCCTTGGATGCGAAAATCGGCGGCGACGCCCAGTTGGGCGCCCGCCTGATTCGGGTCTATGCCAAGGACTGGCTGGACGGCGCCGGCCGTTTTGCGGCCCTGTGCCTGCCGTATTTGCTTAAAGACAACGGCAAAAGCAGCCAGGCCGCCCTGGCCCCTTTATTGGACGCGCGGGAGGCCGGCGCCGGCGGGGAAATCCCCGAGGGCCTGGCGGAAGTCGATCCAGAAGAAAAAAAGGGCGCCATTCACCCTTCCCAGGATCCCAACCTGGGGGGCTTGGATGAAGACGAGGAAGAGAAAAAGGACGGGGAAGGGGATCAAGGGTCGAAAAGCCGGCCCCAGACTGGAGGCCGTGCCATCAAGGGCGGTGCCAAAAATGACTACCGTTCGCCTCGGGAATACACGGAACTGATGAAGAGCATCGGCGTCAAGGTGGATGAACAGGAGCTTGTCTGCCGTTATTATCGGGAACGGGCCCTGCCGTATCTGATCCGCTTTCCGGAACGAATCCTGCCAAAGGCTTCCGACCCGCTGCCCGAAGGGGAAGAAGTCTGGGATATCGGTTCGCCGCCGGATGAAATCGACTGGGTGCAAAGCGCTTCCCGCAGCCCTTATATCATACCCGGCTTCACCACCATGCGCCGGGTATACGGCACCACCCCGGGCAATGACCCGGAAAAACGCCCGCCGGATTTGTATCTGGGCATCGACTGTTCCGGCTCCATGCCCAATCCCCGCTACCAGCTTTCCTTTCCGGTTCTGGCCGGCACCATCATGGCCCTCTCGGCCCTGCGCGCCGGGGCCCGGGTCAAAGCCGTGCTTTCCGGCGAGCCCGGCGAATTCAGCGCCACGCAGAAATTCACCAGGGACGAGGGTGAAGTCATGACCATCTTGACCGGCTACCTGGGCACCGGCTATGCTTTCGGCATCCCCCGGCTGAAGGCGGACTTCCTGGATGCACCACCGGCGGTGGAAAGCGCCCATATCCTGATCATCACCGATAACGATATTTTTTATATGCTGGACCAGACGCCGGGAGGCTGGGAAATCGCCCAAAAAGCCCGTAATATTGCCGGGGCCGGAACCTATGTGCTGCATCAGGTGGCGCAGACGGCCCCGGGGGTGGAGCGCATGCGCACGGACGGCTGGAAAGTTTATTCCCTGCAACAATGGGAAAGCCTGATCGAGTTTGCCCGCAAGTTCAGCCGACAGACCTATGAAAAAAAAGGAGGCTCCTATGCAAAATCAGCCCATGACCCTTGAGGAAATGATCCTGTACCTGGGACAGTACAACCGTTATCTCCTGATCTATCTTGCGGCCTTGCCCGTGTCGGCCTTCCTTTACAGCCGGATTCATACAAAAGGCCGGGGGGAATCGGCGCCCCACCGCTATGTTTATGCGGTCCTGATCTACCTGGCCGCCGTGCCGGGGATCATGGGCTGTGTACTGACCGGGTATTCGCTTTTTTTCGTCAGCACCAATCTGCTCCAGGTGCGGAATCCGGTGCTGTATTTTGTGCCCATCATTTCCATGGTGGTCACCTTAATCCTCATCAGCAAGCGGGTGGACCTGAACCAGGTGCCGGGATTCGACCGCCTGTACGGCCTCCTGGTATTGCTGGGCGTCACCTTTATCCTGGCCCTGATCATCATGAAGACCAGGATCTGGCTGGTCTTTGGCGGTTCCATCGCCGTCCTCATCGCCGTGGTCACTTTCCTGTTTCTGCTGCTCAAATGGGGGGCCGGGGCCTTGTTTCGGGGCAAGGACGAACCCAAGTTGAAGCGGCCGCGGTTTCCGGAGATATGAAAGGGAAGTAGACTGAAGACTGAAGGCTGAAGGTTTTTCGGTTTGAATCATGCGCTATCCAACGGAACTTCATTACAATGGAAAGATAAAAAGGCCTTTTTCTGTGGGAGCGGCTTCCAGCCGCGATCAAGGCCCATGCGCGCCTCAGCCCCATCGCGGCTGGAAGCCGCTCCCACAAAAGAAAAGGTGAGGCGGAATCTTAGAAATTGTCGGGATGGCATTTTGTAAAAAAGAAATGTGTATTGTTTCACCACCCGCTGCGCTGAAGGACACGAAGCACGAAGTTCTTCCCGGCTGGGCCGGGAAGTATTTAAAAGTTTTTTCTTCGTGTCCTTCGTGACCTTCGTGGTGAAAAAATTGTAATTGTCATAAAGCAGACCGTTGGCTATGCGAAAAGCACTATGAAGAATAAAAGTCTAAAAAATACTAGCGCCCAGCGAAGCAGCCAAGGCCCATTGATAGAAGCCTTGACCCACAGGCTTTCCCAATGCCCGCGGGAATTTTTGGATGCGCCGCGTATCGGGAATCAAGGCGTGATCCGGACGGCCGCGGTGGTGGCGGATTTCCTGGCGGACATGGGCGGTACGCTGCCTTCCATAAAAGACTGCCGGGAATTCGAGGAAGCCGGCCCACGGGATGAATCCTGGTTGCGGCTAGTGCTGGTGAGCGCCTGGCTGCTCCACCACCGCTGGTTTCAGGACCGCCCGGAGTTGAAGGAAAACATCTGGAAGCTGCTGGAGAAAAAGTTGAAACCCCTGGCCGTGGTGGTGAGCGCAGACCAGTGCGTGCTGGAGCCGGACCGGCGTGAGGAATTGGTGCGCTTCTGCCTGGACGCCTTGGGTATTCTTCCGGCCGGCGAGACGCCGGCCCAGGCCGCGGATCGACTAAAAGCCCTGGACAGCATCGAACGGGTGCGGGTCATGAAAGCCGCCAAAGAAGCCGAAGAACATGCCCGCAAGGTGCGTGAAGCCATGCAGGCCAAACAGGCCCAGGAAGCCGCGGCCAAGGCCATGCGGGAATGAGAGGATGAGTTCATGATCATTTACGATGATTTTAACCGGATTTCGCCGCCCCAGGAAACCCGTGTTCCAGAAGACCGGCGCCGGCGCAATCCCCTGATCCATGCGGCCGGCTTCCGCAATTTTATGCGCCTGAAGCAGCACCGCCATGCACCCAAATGGAATTTTGAAACCGGTGACCGCATCAACCAGGACGACCTGGAAGAATATCTTCGCTTTGGCCAAGAGTTCGCTTCCGCAAAGCCGACAAGCGCTGATCAGCTCCCGGACTGGATCAGACCCTGGCTTTGGAATCTGCGGCCCCGGGTGCGCGCCTTTCAACAACAGGTTCCGGAAGATTTCAACCTGGAACAGGAGTGGGAACGCATCCCCACCCTGGGCCGGGAAGATCTCCAGGTCCGGATCCATGGTCTGGTGCCCCTGGATGCGGATCTAAGCCGGCTCATCGTCTACGACACTTCCGGCTCCACCGGCCATGCCGTGGCCGTGCCCCATCATCCTGTGGATCTCGCCAAAAGCATGCGATTGATGGAATATGTGCTGGCAAGGTTCGGGGTTGCAAGCGCTTTCAGCCCGGAGATGACCGCCTGTCTGAATGTGAGCATCCAGGCCGACACGGTGGTGTATCCCAATATCTTCAGCGTCTGGAACCAGGCCGGCTTTGCCAAAATCAATCTGGACCCGGATTGCTGGCGGGACCCGGCCCATGCCCAATTCTACCTGGACGACACCGCCCCGGCTTTTTTGACCGGCGACCCTTTAGGCTTTGCCGAGATGCTGCGCCGGGGGCTGCGCTGCAAAACCTACGCCCTAATGAGCACGGCCATGGCCATGCCCGAAACTTTGCGCAACAGACTGGAAGAGGTTTTTCAATGCCCGGTGATCGACTGGTATGCTGCCACGGAAACCGGGCCTATCGCTTATGCCTGCCCGTTGAATCAGGGCTTTCATATCCTGCCCCGGGATTTGTTCGTGGAAATATTGGACCCTGCCGCTAAACGCCTGCCGCCGGGAGAGTATGGCGAAATCACCGTTTCCGGCGGCCGCAACCCCTTCCTGCCCCTGCTGCGCTACCGCACCGGCGATCACGGCCGCCTTACCCATGGCCCCTGTCCATGCGGGGACCCCATGCCGCGTCTTATCGATCTGCGGGGCCGGCCGCCGGTGATTTTTCTGCGGCCGGACGGCACCCTGGTCAACCCCGTGGATGTGGGCCGCCTGCTGCGCAACGAACCCATCGCCCGCCATCACGTGGCCCAGCACGCGGACCATTCGGTGGATGTCCATCTTCAGCCGATTGCTGCCGGTCAAACCCTGGACGATGAACGCATTCGCCGGAAGCTCATGCTCCTATTTGGTGAAAAGACCCCCATTCGAATCCACTTCAGCATGGTTCCCAATGGAAAATACTCCAGCGCTGATTTTACTGCTTATCGAAGCGAATTCATTCTTGACGATTTTCTACGCCCACCCCGCTAAAAGGCCAGGGGACCAGAATTGGGACAGGCTCGTTATACGCTTTTCGCGAATTAAAAAAGATCAGACCACATCTCCTCTGGATTGAGAGTGAGATGCCAACCAAAATTTTGCTATCAAGAGTTCCCGATAGGAATAAAAGACGGGCGAAAGGTTTCTACTATTGCATAATTCGAGCGTGGCTGAGCGGAGGCCAAACGAATTGACAAAGGCGTTTTAGGACTGGTAAAAGTGCACAATGCAAAGAGCAATATGCATCATTTACAATGCAAGGAGCAATATGCATCATTTTTAATGGGTTGGACCTGGGTACACTGTGGCAAGTAATGTGAATCATTTTTAGTGGGTTGCGATGGGCCACAAAATGGCAAGTTGTGCT
Organism: Desulfosudis oleivorans; assembly: GCA_020723325.1. Taxonomy (GTDB): domain Bacteria; phylum Desulfobacterota; class Desulfobacteria; order Desulfobacterales; family SURF-7; genus DYJD01. Next base: position 28,301 of record DYJD01000032.1, read on the forward strand.
CACCTTAGCGGTGTTCGTTTTCAGCTTTTAGTCAGGACAAATCAAATTTTGTTGGTTGTTCACTGATAGTGGCGAAAACATGAGAGCATTTTGTATAATACGGGACGAAAGGTAAGATTTTTTTAAATTATTCCAAATTGAGGCTGTTTTGGACCAAGAGCGATGGAGCCAAGGAACTGGCTGTTTTGCAGTTGCTGAGTGATATCCTCGATTAATAAAATTTCGACTGGCTGACGGGCGATTGCCTATGCGGCCGCGGATAAATATGATGGTTCCTCCATGGAAAATCGAATTAGAATAGGCGTCAGCTCCTGTCTTCTCGGGCAGCCGGTGCGCTATGACGGTAGTCACAAGCACGACCGGTATATCACCGACATACTTGGGCAATATCTGGAGTTTGTTCCAGTGTGTCCCGAGGTGGAAGCGGGTTTTCCCACCCCCCGCGAGACTTTCCGTTTGGTCGGAGACCCTGGAACCCCCCGCCTTGTCACGACCCGCAGCCAGGTGGACCACACCGAACGTATGACCGCCTGGGCTGAAAAACGTGTGCAGGAACTCGAAAAGGAGAACCTTTGTGGCTTCATCTTCAAGAGCGATTCCCCTAGTAGCGGCCTGGAACGAGTCAAAGTTTACAACGCCAAGGGCATGGCTGAAAAAAAAGGAGTTGGCTTGTTTGCTCGAGCGTTTACCCGGCATTTCCCGTTGATTCCGGTCGAGGAAGAGGGGCGCCTCAACGATGCCAAGATTCGAGAAACATTCATCGAACAGATTTTCACGCTGAGGCGTTGGCGGGAAATAACAGCCCAAGGACGGATTTTGAAAAATCTGGTGGACTTTCATACCAGGCATAAGCTTCTCATTCTGTCACATAGTCCGATCCATTATAAGCAAATGGGAAAGTATGTGGCTGAGGCCAAAAAGATCAGCATATGGCTTGCCTATTCCGAATATGAAAGGCTGCTTATGGAAGCACTGCGTCTCAAGACCACCCGGAAAAAAAATTTGAACGTGTTACAGCACATCCTCGGCTATTTCAAGCAAAAATTGGGTTCTGATGAAAAACAGGAGATGATTGAAATTCTGGATCAATATCGCAGCGAAGTCGTGCCGTTGATCGTTCCGGTAACTTTGATGAATCACTATGTGCGCAAATACGATGAGCCGTATCTGAAGCAGCAGGTCTATCTTAACCCGCACCCAGTAGCGCTAAAGCTTCGCAATCATGTGTGACATATACGGATAGGCAGATGAAAGGACAAGTCGATGATAGACAGGATTGAATCGCTCATCAGAAAAAAAAAGAACTGTGTACTGGCAACTTCCACCGATGATAAACCCCATTGCTCACTTATGACCTACATAGTGGATGAAAACTGTCGGGAAATCTACTTGATAACCCATAAAAGAACACGGAAATATTCTAATTTACAGAAGAACAATTATGTAAGTCTCTTACTAGACACCCGGGATTCATCCGATGATCCGATCCAAGCACTTACCATTGGGGGAATTTATATACCAATAGAAGACCCGGTTAAACGAAAACGGATTCTGGATCAATTTCTGTCGGCGCATCCCAGTATGAAACAGTTTGCCGATCATGTTGAAGCTGAATTAATCTGCATTAAGATTGATTCATTTCTACTATTGAATGGCTTAACGGACACCTATTTTTTCGAGATTTCCTCGTAATCGATCAAGTTGCCCAAATAACGTCATCATTGGTTAAGCAGCCCATGAGCGGCGATGTATGTGTCCCCCAAAAACAAGGTTATAAAATATAAAATGAAGCATTTTGACATTGGTTCAATTATCGTAATAGTCATAACATTTGTTCTTTTTACCACGGCTTTATTTTTTACTGGATTCACCCATGATCTATTGTTGGAGGCCGGTGTTTTTTTGGTCTCCGTAAAACTTATAATAATGGCGTATAAAACGAGCGTAGTATCAAAAGGTATTTATCGTGAACTTGAAGAAATGAAAAATCTTCTGAAAAGTATCAAGGAAAAATAACAAATTACTGTACTGGATTTTACTCCGCCGAGATCCATAAAAAGCAGTGAATTCAATCGTTCGGCACAATTATATCGGAGAAAATATGAGATTCTTTTTCGTATTTATAGGAATTATATCTCTGGCAGGTTGTCTTGGGAAGCCAGAAAAAGTAATTCCAGTGAAGCAGTTTGATCTGAATCGCTACTTGGGGAAATGGTATGAAATAGCGAGATTAGATCATTCCTTTGAGCGTGGACTTGACAAAATATCCGCTGAGTATTCTTTGAGAGATGACGGTGGCGTTTCGGTAGTTAATCGTGGCTACTCATCGAAAGATGGTGAATGGAAAGAGGTTAAAGGAAAGGCATATTTTGTAACTAACGAAAATGAAGGTTATTTTAAAGTCTCCTTTTTCGGACCTTTCTATGGTTCGTACGTAATTTTCGATCTTGATAAAGAAAATTATGAGTATGCTTTTATTTCTGGTCGGGATACATCCTATTTATGGCTTTTGGCACGAAAGCCGAATTTACCACAAGAGGTAATCTACAAATTCAAACGGAGATCAAAGGAGTTGGGGTTTGAAACAAATGATTTAATCTTCGTTAATCATGATTAAAGTGCATATAAAGTCGATTGGCTCGCAGTCTCCGGCTGCTGGGACGCCGCTAAACGGCGCCCGTATCTCCACGAACCTTAAAGAAAAGCGTTTTATAAAATTTCAAGAGAACGGAGATTGTATCTTCCTCAAAATTATAGATAGTCCCTATTCATGCAACGTATATGCAGCGCGATCGGTGACGTGTAGAGACTATCCATCAAACGATATTGAGAGAGAAGCCTGTTGTGCTTGGACTCGCCGTTGATAGTAATTAAGAGCATGAGCTTACCCATCTGTTTTTGGGGACGGTGAGGAGCATACCGCCCCAGGCACGAGATATCCAATGTTACGGGATACCGGATTCTTGTCAATCGCCAAATGCAGGAAAACGGCTATCTATCTGCCCTATCAACCCATTGCCAAAAAGTGCAGATAGTCTTTTTCATTCTGCTCAACAGCTATATAAAAATCCCATCGGCATTGAGTCGCACCAAGTTAACAGGCGGAAATTGTGGAATTAATGTTCCAAAAGTACGCATTGTTTTGGCCAATATCGCCGTTTTTGACCCCAAAAAGGCAATTATAAATAAACTCGTTTTCTCGCAATTCACAGCAATTTTCAATTTGCTTTATGGAACGTCCAATTGCCAGGGATTCCATTTTTTTCTTTATTCCACTCACAAAGGTTTCACTTCCGATGGCAATCGATTGGGTCCACATCGATTCCCTCTGAAGGACTGCTTGGGATATTGCGGCTTCTCCCTCTTCCTGCTCGCTCAGAGCGCCGCCACCGGAATGGATTGGACGGTTAGAGTCAAAGGCAAGGATTGGTCCGTAAGGCAAATCAAGCCACCCGGACCCACAGGCAGATTTAATTTTTCAAGGGATTGAAAATGGCGGACATCTTTTTTTCCGGGGGATGCGGTTTTTTTAATTTCCAGTGGATAGACCATGCCATCCTGGACAATAAGCAGATCGATTTCCTTTTTATCCTTGTCCCGGTAGTAATAAAACGGTGCCCGGCGGCCATTGTGCCAGTAGCTTTTCAGCAACTCGGTGAGTATCCATGTCTCCAGGATCGCACCGGACATGGCGCCGGCCTCAAGGGTTTCCGGACTGAACCATTCCGTCAGATAGGCGCATAATCCGGTATCCAGGATATAGAGTTTGGGGGTTTTCACCAGGCGTTTGGTCACATTCGTATGATAGGGCTCCAGCAGATAGGCGATTCCGGAAGTCTGTAAAATGGAGAGCCAGCTTTTGGCGGTATTGGGAGAGATGTCCGCGTCCCGCGCGAGCTCGGACATATTGAGTATTTGAGCGGTGCGGGCCGAAGCCGCCCGTAGAAACCGCAAAAAAGCCGCTTCGTCGCCGACCGGTGATAGATCGCGGACATCGCGTTGCAGGTAGGTTTGAACATAGGAACCGTAGAAAAGGTCCCGATCCATGTCCTCATTTAAGGCAATAGCCGGGAAAGAACCGCGCCAAATGATGCGGTAGAGTTCCCTCAACTGAAGCGTTTCATTTGTGGCAAGACGTTTTTGCAGGTCGGCCGGGACAGGCAGGAACGGTGGGTCCTTGAGGTTTCGACCGGTCTGTTCTTTTCTGGAAAGACCGAGCAGAAAAACAACGGCCACCCGGCCTGCCAGTGACTCGGAAACCTCTTTCATCATGTTGATACATGTTATTTTCTAAATATCGTCTAAAATGCAATTATTTTGAAAATTAGACGATATTGTGCGCTTTGTCAAGAAAACAACCGCTGGATTAGAAGCACCACCTGTGATAAGGCCTTTAGCCTATCTCCAAGCTACATTTCAGCAGAAAGGGCTACGGTCACCTCGCGTTCGACCTCATGCCTTCTGACGGTGATTTGAACCGATTGACCCACCTGAAAGTCATCCAGCCGGGCCAGGAGTTTGGCGATGCTGTCAACCGGCTTCCCCTGCACGGCTGTAATGATGTCTCCAGGTGAGTATGTGCGGTCCCGATTAATGGTAATCCCTTTAAGTCCCGCCTTTGCCGCCGGAGATTCCGGGCGCACCTTAAGCACCACCACTCCCTTGATACCAAGCCGGGCTGTAATGAATTCGTTGATATTCTGGTCGATTTCAATTCCTAGGGTCGGGCGTACATATTTGCCGTGGGCAATCAATTGGGGCACAACCCGGTTCACCGTATCCACCGGCACGGCAAAGCCCACTCCGGCAGAAGCGCCTGATGGACTGTAGATGGCGGTATTCACCCCGATCAAACGGCCGGCGGAATCCAGCAGGGGGCCGCCGGAGTTGCCTGGATTGACCGCCGCGTCCGTTTGGATCAAATGTTCGATAACGCTGCCGGACTCCTCCGTGAGAGACCGGTCCAGGGCCGAGACAATGCCGGTGGTCAGGGACCAATCGAGTCCGAATGGATTGCCGATGGCATAGGTTTTTTGTCCGACTTTCAGGTCGTGGGAGGATCCGAGGGGTATGGGATGACCTTTGGGGCCGCCGCCGATTTTCAGCACCGCAAGATCGTGCATGGGGCTTGCCCCCACTAGGAGCGCTTTGTATTCTTTGCCGTCGGACAGCCTTACCCGCGCTTCCGAAGCGCCGGTTATGACATGATAGTTTGTGACCACATGCCCCTTTTCGTCCCAAATGAAACCGGAGCCGGTGCCGCGCGGGATCGAATGGATGTTGCGGCTCCAGAAATCCATGATCCGCTCCGAGGTGGAAATGTAGACAACCGCATCCCGTGACCGTTCGAAAAGCTCTATGGTGGCCTTTTCATCTGCGGGCAGATCACCCCGGGCAACTACCGGCCGAGGGGTGGCCGACTCCCTTATGGAATTCCGGTCAGCCCACAACATGGCAGGCCAGACAAGAAGTATGGAGATTAATGCTATGACCAGATAGCGCGATCGGGGCAGGATTGGATCTGTCGTCATGCATGGTAACATAGGCGTGCTCCTATCAAGGGAAGGTAGACGTGGAATAAGGGAAGGATCTTCTTGGGGGCAAAATCTTTGGTCCATGCAAAACGATCCATCCAATCCTCGCGTTTATCCCCGAGCCAATTTGGGTAGTGTGATGATGATTTCATCGGTCTGGTTATCGACTTTGGCGCGTTCGTAATCCGCATCCGGAGGCAGGGAAAATTTCCGCGACAAACTCCGATGTACTTCCTCCTTGCTGACCACATTGCCTTGGCTATCCTTCTTTTCTGCAGTTTGCGTATAATCACCATCCACTGAAAGGCCGTCTTTATCGATTTTGATATTGAAACGATTGTCCTTGAGATTGGGAATTTTCAGTTTGATAATGTAGTCATTGCCTTTTTCCGTGGTCTGCATTTCCATATCGCTGCTTTTTCCCAGAAAGCGATCGCCGAACCAGGATTCCCAGGAATGATCCAAGGCCCCCTTCATTTCTTTTTCCATCATCTCATTCATGCGTTTGTGGAGACGTTCCATTTCGTGGAACGGATCTTTTTGGCTGCTGAAAAAGTTGTCATCGAAAAACCGGTCGAACAATTCCCAATTGTCTTTCCGGTTGTTTTGCATTTGATTGCGTAGTTGTGAAGAAAACGAGTCGAAATTCATCTCATTGGAAACATTGAATTTTTCATTCCCATGCCGATATATAAAAAAGCCCTCCACAGCACATACTACCAATAGTAAAACCACCAATCCCATCAATAGGTTGTTCTTTGTTTTAAGCTCCATTACTCTTTTTCCTTTCTGATCAAGGCCGATCCATGCACCGGAACAATACCGTCAGAGCCAGGTTGCGGATTCCGAACCGATCCAGGGGAATCATCACTGCATGATCCTTTGTCAGCCCTGGTGGAAAAGAAATGGAGACAGGTATCTCACCGGTTATTGCCCCTTCGCCGGCACATCGGGAACAGAGAAATAGGCCGATCTCACCAAATCCATGGCATATTGGGCAGACTGCCCGGGCAGGAACCATCACCCGGGCATTGCCTCCGCAACGCGCCTGTTCGGCTGAGAGAGGCACCTCTATGGTTAATTGCTGAATCCGGCCGGATTTGGGCGGTGCCAAACTGGAAAAATTGGACCATAACCAATCGAAAACTTCATCAAAGGAAGGGGTGAAACGCTCAAAGGAGCGTACCGGAGAAATCTCACCCATGTCCATGGGACGATTTTCAGGAATCAATGGTTCCGGGCCCGGCTGATAATTGTACTTCTGCGATGTTCCGGCCGATGCTTGTTTCAGAGATCTTTCATATTGCAGGCGGCGCTGGGTGTCACCGAGCACAGAATAGGCTTCTTGTATCTCGCGAAATAAACCGCTTCCACCGGGATAATGATCCGGATGAAATTCTTTGGCTAGTCGACGATAAGCGGAACGTACTTCTTCCTGGGTTGCGCCCGATGTAATTCCTAAAATCGCAAAATAGCTTTTGCCCATGAACGCCTCCTTTACCATTACTATGGAGTCTCGATAATGGTTTTGTGGTTTCCTTTCATTTTGAATGTTAATATTTCCCATGAATGACAAACGGGAAATAAATGCCGGGGCCGTTTTCATGGGAACGACCCCGGCCGATGCATTACGCAGCCTGGACGGTGATTTTGCGTGGAGTCGCCTTTGCGACTTTGGGCAGGGTCAACCGCAACACACCATCTTCCAGTTTGGCTTCGATGCGGGCTTGATCGATGGTATCCGACAGACTGAATTGCCTGGCAAATTGGCCGACTTCATATTCAATGACGATATCCTCTTCGTCCGGACCTTCGAAAGGCGACACATCGCCTTTGATGGTCAGGGTGTTGTCGCGCAGATCGATATTGAGATTCTCGGCCTTGACACCGGGCATGTCCGCCAGGAGAACAATGTCAGCATCGGTTTCAAAAATGTCCACTTCCGGCGAAAATACCGGCCCCGGCTTGGTTTGTTCCGTAGGGGTGGTCACGGCTTGCTTCTCTTTGGCTTGAAGTTCTTTGCTGTCCGTCATGATGCATCCCTCCTTTCCAATGTTATTTTACGGTAATTTGCTTGGGTTTGGCTTTTTCGGCTTTGGGCAGCACGACTTTCAGGATTCCGTTGGCGAGTCCGGCTTCCACCTTGTCGGCATTGATCTCTTTGCCGAGATTGATGACTCTGGAGAACTTCCCTGCTTCTCTTTCCCGGCGATGGTATTTGGCGTTTTTGTTTTCCACCGGGATTTTGCGTTCACCGGAAATCGAAATGGTGGTTCCGGTGGATTGGATTTCCAGGTTCTCGGCTTTCACTCCCGGGAGTTCCGCCCGAATATAATAATGATCTTTGTCTTCGGTCAGGTTAAGCAGGGGAAAAACGCCTGCACTTCTTGTGGCGGGCCTTCCCATTAAGTTCCCCGTGAGCAAATCCAATTGCCGTCGCATGCGATCAAATTCATCAAAAGTTTGTCCAAAACGTACGTCCGGCCATCCAAAATATGGTTTCAGTATCATGGTGACAACCTCCTTTCCTTTTGGTTAGTGTTATTTCCACATACAAGTTTGTGAAAAAAATTTACATGGTTTTAACTTCGATACGCTTGGTTTCGGATTCTCTTGCTTTTTTCAGTTCAATTTTAAGGACACCGCGTTTGTAGGATGCTTCCACTTTTTCTTCATCCACTTCAGCGGGCAGTTCGATGGTCCGCTGATAGCAACCGTAAGCCCGTTCATGACGGCTATAACCTTTGGCTGAATCGCTGCGCTCCTGTTTCTTTTCTGCTTTGATTTTGAGCAGGCGCCCCTCCAGGGCCACGTCGATATCCTTGGATTCCACCCCAGGCATTTCCGCTTCCACGATGATTTTCTTTTTTTCTTCCTTTACATCCAAACGGGGAAACAGGCCTGACTTTTCGAAAAGCAGGCTGGGGGTGAATCGGTCGCCCCAAAAAGCGTTGTTGAAAAAGTCATCCAGGTGTTGCGGCAAATCCAGAGAAGGATGCTCCGTGGACTGCGAAACCAATTCTTTTTTTCGTTTCCAGGGGATAAGATCTGTTAAGCGTTTCATTATTTGTACCTCCTTTCCAATCCGGTCTTTCAATGGAACAAAAGCGCAAATAATTTTTTTTGGTTTTGGATGTTGCTTGCCCTTGCTCCTATTTTCCAAGGGAATTTTTTAATTTTTAACAAAATCTGTTTTTCAATAAAAATTTAATACTCATTCACTTCCTGTCAACCGATTTTTTATAATCACATAGAAAAAATTTCGAAGATCGATTCCGCCTACCTTCGCATTTGAGTAGATTACAGGCGCCTAAAATGTGAAAATTGCGTCCTGGCTGATATAATATTGACGATCCCGATACTATAAATTAAATTTAAATAATGGATTGAAAAAAAAATGAATTTTTTATATATTCTCTTGGCGAGGATCTTCGGTATGCTTGGATGATACAGAATGCCGGCTCGGCCAGCTTTCATGGATAATATATAGAGTGTGGATGGGGAGGGGCATGAATAGTGTATTAAAACCCTCATACAGAACGAATTCAAATGAAAATGAAGTGGAAGACCGGCAGCTTGTTGAGGATTCGGTGCGCTTCATCAATGAAAAAGCCCAGGAAACCTTATATAAGGGCGCACTGGAGATCGGCAACTACATCCTGAAACATTTTTTCAACGATGATATTGCTTTGGCTTCCTCTAAAAATCCTAAAAAACCGAAAAGTTATGCTGCCTTATGTGCCCACGGCGATTTGACCGTTCCCTACAGCACCCTCACCGTGATGGTGCGCGTGGCTGCCCAGGAACGCTTTTTGAAAGAGCATGATTTGGATATTGACCGGCTCGGTTATACCCAAAAAGCCACCCTTATCCGCCTTCAGAACGGCAAAGAAAAGCTTGTGCTGGCCCACAAATGCATGGAAGGGAATCTGTCAACCCGCAGGCTGGCCGAACTGGTGCAACGGTCCCAGAAAAAATTGGTCGGCCGGCGCAAAGAAGATCAAGAAGACACCGCCTTTAAAAACATCATGAAGATTGAACAGTTGATCGGCCGGTCGGAAAAAGCCGAGTTGGTAACCGACATCAACAAAATCCGCTCCATGCAATCCAAAACCCGTGAGGATCTACGGCAAAAAGCCCTCGAACTGCTCAATGTGATGGCCCAGACTTCCAAGGACTGCCGCAAGTTGATCAAAAACCTGGAGAAGGTGGAAAAAGAAAAATCCATTTGAATCCCAAATTAAAACGCAAACAATCTCTGTAGTACTGAAATAACATCTAATTGGACTTTTGGATCTATCGTACCAAGCTTCTTGATCAGTCTTGCTTTATCGATTGTTCGCAATTGATCCAATACAATTTGTCCCTGCTTTTTTTGGAAAGTGCAAGAAACCCGCGTAGGATATTCCTTTCACTACGATTGCCATTCTTCTTCATCCCAGGGATTTGAAATATTGTCATTAACCATCAGTTCATCATCACCTTTTTCACCATTAGGTTTTCGGGGTCGGGGTCGCTATCGGTATCGGGGTCGGCTATTAAAGGCGTGTCAATAAAAAACTCGATACCGATTCCGATACCGATACCGACCCCGAAAAAAACATATACAGTTTGCCTGGGGCATGGATATCCCATCAGCCGTATCGCGGCTGGAAGCCGCTCCCACAGTGGGCAGTAATCGAGACGATAATCAAGGCCTGTTCTCATGCATGGTTTGTCAAAGGGATTTCAGCCGGTATCGCAACTTGCCGGCGCATTCATAACGGCTACATTTCCATTGCAAAAAAATAGGATTGGCTCTAAGAAAAAGCGAATTCCTAACGAAGTTTGCAAATTCCAAAAAGCGGCACTGATAGATATTTTGAGGCTTTGATCATGGTTTCGGCTATCCTCCAGCGTGGGAGCGGCTTCCAGCCGCGATAGAGCCTAAACGATAACCAAGTTCTATTTTGCGAATAAGTCGAAGAAAGCTACAAGACGGTGTGGCGAATTGTATTATACGGCAACTGAGACAAAATACACGATTGGGATTCTAAAGATGAGCACGAGGGTATTCATCAGTTACGGCCGAGAAGATGCGGCAACAGCCCGGCGGCTATATGATGATCTTGCCAAAGCCGGCCTGGGGCCGTGGTTGGATGAAAAGGATTTGCTGGCCGGCCAAAAATGGAGGGAAACGATTCCCAAGGCCATCAAAGAGTGCCGGTATTTCCTGGCGCTGCTGTCCTCGCAATCATTGTCCAAGCGCGGATATGTTCAAAAGGAATTGAAAACCGCCCTGGACATCCTTGATGAATTCCCCCAGGATGAGATCTTTGTGATCCCGGTGCGGGTAGATGAATGCGAGCCCCAGGATGAGCGCCTGAAAGACCTCCACCAGGTGGATCTGTTTCCCAACTATGCCGAGGGGCTGAAGAAAATTCTACGGGCTTTTCGTGCTGTCAATAGACCTGGGAATTCAACCCGTCTGTGACGAAGCAGCATAAATTTTAATAAGCTCGAATAGAACGTCTAAATCCGGTACCTCCAATGTAAATTGAATGTTTGATTATCTTCTAATAAGTATAAAATCAATTGAACTTCATAATATTTCGGAGAATCTCATTATCGAACGAATTTTCAGGATTGTTTATGATTTTTTTTGTTTACTATGTAGAAGGATCGGCTCCATTTTTATAAATCAAATCCCGAGCTGCATGGTGTGTCTACTTCTCAAGTGTAGGGACACTAAGTTAACATCTTGATAATCAATTTTATTTGGGTTATGGGAGCTATAGTTTCATACAGTATGGAATGATCACCCTGAACTACACAAAGAAAAAAATGAAATCCCTATTAGAAAACATCAAAAAAATTATAATGAGCCTATAAACTTAGATTGAAGACGAAACAACCAAAGAAGGATCTCTTTATGCCAATAGTTGAAAATGTAGAAAAAATCGATGGCAATGATTTTACAATGATCATTGAGGTAGAAAAGGAGCCTCAAAGAGAAAGCCCATATAAAAATCTTCGCGATATAGACAAGACCCTTGTTAAAACCAGTGAATTGTTCGACAAGGGAATGGATTTGGCAAGAAACTGCGCCGCGAAAGTGGTGGAAAGCATGAAAAAAATGGGAGATGCGGTCAAACCCAGCGAATTCCAGCTTCAATTTGCTGTAAAATTGGATACCCAAGTCGGAGCGGTACTGGCTAAAGCTGGCAGCGAAGCCCAGTTGAAGGTAACCATGACCTGGAGATCAGAGGAAAAAAGGCATGACGGACAAATCCAAACAAATGGTAAATGAAATTCCGATTATACGCTATAGCGATATTCAAGGACAGAAAGCGCTAAAGACCGCCCTCGAGATTGCTTATATTACAGGGCCGAGAATCGGAGGGGTTCTGATTAGCGGAGAACGGGGCACCGGTAAGTCCACCATTGTGCGGTCATTTTCAAAAATGACGTTCGATGTTTTGCCGGTAACTCTTCCGATTAATGCAACCGAAGACCGTGTGATCGGTGGTTGGGATATTAAGGCAATTATGGCAGGAGAGGCCAGACAGCGAGACGGTCTCCTAGTCAATGCAAACGGCAAAATTTTATACATTGATGAGGTGAATCTGCTCGATGATCATATCGTGAACATCATATTGGATACCGCCGCAACAGGGATCTTGTCGGTTCAGCGACAGGGAATAGACATTCCTGCGATAAAAACAGAGTTCATTCTAGTCGGCACAATGAATCCGGATGAAGGTATTTTAAGGAATCAGCTATTAGATCGATTCGGCCTAATGGTAAATGTCGTCACGGAACCTGATCAACGCGCGAATATTCTAGATACTGTATTAAAATTTGACAGGAAACTATCCGAAATCGAAAAATCGAATCAAAAATTGAAAGAGTACAATGAAAGCCATAAAACACAACCTGACAAAGAGAAATTGGAATGGGCCAGAGATAATTTATCGAGAACTGAAATTATAGAACCGATTATCAAAAAATGTGTTGAATTGGCCGAAAAATTCGAAGCCGTGGGGCACCGGGCGGAATATATGCTTGCGCTGGCGGCTCGTGCTATGGCTGTGCTGGATGCCTCAAAAACTATGAATGAGAATAAGGAAAGAATTAGGGTTACAAAAATGCATCTCGCTATGGTTTGCCGCATGGCGCTCGAACACCGGAGGAAAGACAAGCAGAAATGGTCAAAGGATGATAATAAAGATGTTTCTAATATTCTGGGCATACCGGAAAATGCGTTTTTTTGATTCATGCAAAGAGAAAATGGTGACATCGGATGAAAGTACTGGCTGAGCAGGACATCGATCTTTTCTATCAGGGGTTAATGTGCGCTGGTCTCCACAAGGGGTTGCGCAGCGTTCTCCTGTTCGATACCGACTTTGAAGCCATAGACGCGATAATACCACTTTTTGCGGAGATACTGAAAATCGGCACGCAAGCCCAGTTGGAAATTGTCAAACTGCCCGCTGCACCGAGTGATGACGATTTATGGGGAAACTTCGCGCTGAAACCCGATTCAAACGATCGGAAGCAAGGGATCAAAAGAGGGCTCTCCATCATCTGGCGCGAGGGGTTGCTGACTCGGAACAGGATTAAAAAGCATCATATGCTAGCCGTAATCCCGGATCTATCGCGAATCAATCTTCCGATATCGAGAGCATGTATTATGCTCATGGATACACCCACGGCTGGCCTGCAAAGACATGGACAGGAACATGTCTGGAAGCCCGATATCACCTGGTTGGCGGCTTGCGACCGGGATAAAATCGGAACAGTATCTGAACATCTGCTTGACCGGTTTGCGCTTCGATTATTCTCCCCTTCTTTCAAGAGAGAAAATCATGTTTCGAACATCAGACAATGGCTTGAAGACGCGGACAATTCATCAGCACGAACAAATCATATACCGAGGAATATTTTATCTCAAATCAAGGAAAGAATGGAAAAAGCTGGGCAACATGAATCGGTTTCATTTTCTTCGGATGCACTTCAAAGAATTCTGAAACATTTTTTCCCCAAAGGATCCACTTCGGGTGTCAGACGCGAAGTGACATTGGCAAGAATGAGCTTGGCATTGGCTTGTCTGGATTTTTCTGACAATGTCACGGCAAAACATGTGGAAAAAGCCGCCGAAATTATCTGGCTGCCGGACATTCCGCGTGTTTTGGATAACTCGAAAAAAAAATCAGAACCCGAACATGAAACTGAAAAAAAAGAAAAACTGGACCGGGCTAGGGTAGATAATTTCGGAGAACCGGAAATCGGTATAGTCGATGATTCCACCTCTATAACCGATGATTCCCCCCTTCATGACCCGGAACCGCAAATCAGCGAACCCGAAATTCTGCCGCCTCACCCCGTGCGCGATAGATCCCCTTATCCCGAAGACACGGCGCAAGTAGAACGAGAACAATTCAGCCTCCGGCTTCCGGTGAGAAGACGTGGCGCCGTATTGGACGATCGGGGCGTCATCATAGGAGTTCAACCGACTTGCACCCTTCATGATCTGGCGTTGGTTCCTACCATTGTTGAAGCTGCCATATTTCAGAATATCCGACGTAAAAATGACGAAACTCTGCCAAAGGATCGACTTGTCATCTCGCCGGTGGATTTGCGCAGTTACCGCCGGGAATCAAAGCCGGATCTAATGCTTATCCTGGTAATCGATTACACCTGTCTTAAAGATTGCAAATGGGAGGACAAACTGCTGCCCCATTTGCGATGGGCATATGTAAACCGGGCAAGCATTTGCATCATTCAGGTGGGTGCGGATACTGATGAAAATGAGCTACGAGCGAAAAAGGTAACCGCTAATACGATTTTATCTCCTGTTATCAATGAAGCCCTTGAAGCCAAGCCGGGAAAAGCTACACCGCTCGCCCATGGACTTGATCTGGCCTACCACACCATCCAGCAGAACAAGCTTCATGGGCGGGAGCATATCACCCACACCCGGCTGGTTGTGATTACCGATGGCAGGGGAAATGTGCCGCTACAAGCCAGTATAGAGGAGAAAATCGAAGATAAAAGGCCGGTGAACCGTGAGGGAATTGATGATGTATTGGAAATTGCTCATAAAATTTTTGATTTGAAAAAGGTGCTGAGCATAGTTATCGATCCAAAGCCAAGATATTATGCCGAGCTTCCCGTGATGCTGGCGGATGCCATGGGCGCGGTTCGGGAACCTGTCGATCCAAGCGATGATCTGTAAATGATGCTGATCTTGAAAGACAAAAAGATACACGGATTATGAAATATAATGTATTCATCAGCCATATCAAGGAAGATTTGGGAATAGCAATTAAGCTTTATAATGATCTCAAAAAAAATGGCGCCAATCCGTGGATGAGTGAATACGATTTGCTTCCGGGATCGAACCGGCGGTATGAGATGAAACGAAGGATTCGAGAATGCAATTATTTTTTGACATTGCTGTCATCCAGATCGCTTTCTGAAAAAGGAGATTTTCAGAGAGAACTCAATGCAGCCCTGGATAAAAAAGAAGAGTCTGCAATGGGGGATTTTTTTATCATTCCCGTCCTTATCGATGAGCATAAACCGGAGGATGAACGGCTGATAGATATTGTACCGGTTGAATTATTCAAGTCTTATGAAAGGGGGCTGAAGAAACTTCTTGATGTATTGGCAGATCGAAAGCAGAGGATCACCCATCGAATGACATCAGAAATTGATGTTGTTGATGACAATTTCAGCAAGCAGGTTGAAATGAAAAGGTGGTTCAAAATCATTGTCAAATTTCAAGAAGGCGAAAATGAACTAACTGAATTATATGATTCGGAGGCGCATCCACAAAGACCACCCAAACTTATTGTCAATAAAAAATACAGACTGACCCTTGTTGCCGAAAGCGTTGAAAAAAAAGAAGATAAGACAGATTTAGGAGTGAAGGAATCCTGCAGAAAAATATACGTTTCTTTGAGATCTGATGCCTTAATCGGTTTAATAATTAAAGACCCTGAGCAAGGCATTCAGATAAAAAATAAAAAAGAATTTAAGATCGAGTTCGATATTGAAACGGAAGCGAATTTGTTAAGTGAAAAATCGGAATTAATCGTTAAATTTTCAGACCATGAGCATTGCCATGAAATAAAAGTTCCTGTCATGATTGATGAGTGCGAATTAACGAATGAAGAATGTTTGCATTTTAATAGGCTCAGGTTGTGCCTGACACCTCTTCCCCCCGAACTCTTCGAAAAAATAGCCATAATGCATGTTGAACCCAGGTCCGGAACCGATGAAATCAGGTTACTGTTTTTCAATCCGGGACATTCTTATAAACAGTCACCCTATTTTAATCCGCAGGAACTTGATCCTTTGGAATTTGTGGGCGAACAGGGCGAATACGTCATGCACCCTGAAATGATAATGAATAAAATATCACAAGTGTCTTACTCACTTGAACGCCTTGAACTGAAACACTGGATCGTTAAAAGGCGCAGACAGACAGGCGATGATTTGATTCTAGTGGTTGTCGATCATTCCTTTTTAAATATCTGGTGGGAAATGTGGGATTTTGGAGATGGCGAACATCTTGGGGCATACACCACGATCATTCGATGGCTACCTGTTCCGGTATTGTCAGGATCAGCTTATTCTTTGGCGTTTAAAAAAGAGAAAATTTCGGGAAAAGTTTTCATACATGTTGATGGAGATCAGGAAACCATGGGCGACGAAGTTGCCATTTTTACCCGATACTCGAAAGCCTCCTCCGTTCAGCGTTATGATAACATTAAGAATTTGCTTGAAAATAATTCTAATGAACTTGGATTGGTCTATATCGGTGGAGAGGGTTATTATAAAAAAGGAACCTATCATTCAATTGCGATCGGAAAGAAAAATTCAGAGCACGACCGTCTGTTTGCCATGAATTTGGCCAATTTGGAAATTAAATATAATCTTCATCCATTTTTTTTTCTTAATGCCTGCGCTTCGGCATGCCTGGCCAAGGAACGAGATCAATACTTTGGATTTCCTTTTCTCTTACGATATTTCCATAATGGTTTTATCGGAACAATCGGACGTGTTGAAAACAATTATGCCATCGCAATTGCAAAACAGCTCTTTACTGATTCCCATAAGGATGATGAAGGGATGCTACCTGCAAGAGCATTGCGTGATTTACGATCGCGTGTTGCTAAGGAGCTAAGAGAGAATAAAGACAACAAAGAGATTCAATTGAAATTTATCTTCACATTTATGTACGTGTATTATGGGAATCCGATGGCTGGATTGCACCTGATTCCGGTTGTATAAGGTGAAGAATGCAAATGGCACATATGGAGAAGCACATAACGATTAGACCCATCATCAGCTATCCGAAGGTGGCCGAACCGGGCAAGATCTATCTGATGACGGTCAATCTGCAAATTGATCAAAAGGACTACCACTGGCCGTATGACGAGGAGGAATATGCCATTTACTGCATAGTGGAAACCGACCTTTTTTCTCATGAAGCCATTGGGGAACCTGTAATTGTTTTGAATCGGTTTGGGGGGAGTTATGGAGCGGCTTCTTTTAAATTAATTCCAACATTGAAAAAAACTGAAGGTCTTATTCGTCTTAAGCTTATCAATGATAATGGTATTCTTCTTGATATCATTCCCTTGTACAATATTAAAATAAGAAGGAAATACAAAGAAATAGAAAACAGTAAAAGAGATATTTTACATCAGAACTTATTTTCAATAGTTCGAATATCTTTGGGGAAATCAAATAATGGCCTTTTAGGAATGGGATTTTTGATTAGTAAAGCTATAGTTGTCACGTGTGACCATGTTGTTAATAGCTTTTCAGGGTCAACTGATATGGATTTTCATCAGGTTTATGTCGACTTCCCATTTTTACTAGAAATTCCCATTTTAGAAGCAAAAGTGATTGAGAGATTTCCAAATGAAGATATCGCATTTTTGGAATTGATAACTGATGAAACGCTTTTGCCGGATAATGCAACTCTATCCTCGATTTTTAATTATGAGCCTTCAATAATTCTTGATCGTCCTGTGACAATCTTTGGTTTTTCAAACCGATTTACCGATGGGTTTTTCATAAACGGAAATCTCATAGGAAAACCGGTAAACGGATTATACGAAATTGATTTAAGATTGGAAGATTACGGCAATTTGTCAGGTTTAAGTGGCGCACCAGTATGGGATGAATATGAAAATATTGTTTGTGGGATATTATCTGCCAAATCAGATAAAAACACTTATTCCATGATTCCAATATCATCCATAATAAAATACCACCTCAAAATTATTGGCGGGCTTCAAATTAATTCGGAAATGGACTTGGCAGCGGAGATCGACAATTATAAACGGAAGATCGCCTCCTTGCATGCCTGTCTGCCGATGGCGGGTTTTGCCACCCAGATCGCGGTTCCCATCCAGCTCATGGACATCCACGTTCCCCTGTCGGCGGTGATGGATCTGGGCGGGCTGAACGATAAGCGGTTCACCTGCTCGGAACAAGCGGCAAAATATCTTGAAGACCGAGACTGCGGCATGGAAATCCCTCTTGTTGAAACCGTGCGGCAGGCGGTGGATAGGCGCTTTCGGGGCAGCATCATCCTGGGCGATCCCGGCTCTGGAAAGACCACCCACCTGAAAAGGCTGTTGCTGGAGTGCCTGGACCCAGGCCCGGAAAAACTGGGCCTGCCCAAAGACATGCTGCCGGTTTTTCTGCCGCTGAGGGAGCTGGAGGATCTGGAAAAGGGCTTGGATGCGTTTATTCAGAAACAAATGGAAAGCCCCCATTTGAATGTTGCTTCGGATTTCGGCAAACAGTTGCTGAAAAGGGGCAATCTGCTTTTTCTTTTGGACGGCCTGGATGAAGTAACCTTCCTGGCCAGGCGGGAACAGGTGGCCCGCTGGATCACGAAGGCTCTCCTGCTTCATAAGGACTGTCATTTCATCGTCACCTGCCGGTTCGCCGGTTACAGTCCTGGGGTGAAGCTGGAATCCGGCTTGCTGGAGCTGCATATTCTCCCGTTTACCGCGCAACAGGCCGAGGCATTTATCGCCAACTGGTACAACATTGTGGAAAGGTTGCTTGCCAAGGACCTGACCCAGGTCGAAGCCATTGCCCGGGAAAAGGCGGAGAGCCTGATCAAAATCATCCGCAGCCGGGATTTCCGCTCCAGCCGGGTAGCGGAGCTGACCCGGAACCCGCTGCTGCTGACCAATATCTGTCTAGTCCATCGCTTTCGGGGCGTTTTGCCGGAAAAGCGCAGCCGCCTTTATGAGGATTGCATCAATACCCTGCTGGAAGGCTGGCGGGCGGCCAAGGGAATCAACGTGGAATTTTCCGTAGACAAGGCCCGCCAGGCCCTGCAGCCGGTGGCCCTCTGGCTCCATGAAGAAGAAGGCCGCACCCAGGCAACGGCCGGGGCACTTTCACCCCATATCGAGCCGGTGTTGAAGGCTTTGGAATGGCAGAAGGGCGACGCTGTGAACTTTCTTCGCACCATCCGGGATGAAAGCGGTTTGTTGACCGGCTGGGATCAGGAACACTACGGCTTTATGCACCTGGGGTTTCAGGAATATCTGGCTGCACGGGAAATCCGCAGCCGGTATTTTAAAAATCCGTCGGTTCTGACCGCGCTGGTGGAGCGTTTCGGCCAAAGTTGGTGGCAGGAAGTGACTTTGCTGCTCCTGACTCTGGAGGACCCATATCTGTTTGTGCCCTTCATGCGCGAGGTGGTAAAGCACGAGGCTTTTGTGAACCATAAAAACTTGGTGGAGGCTTGCCTGAACGATGCTTCCGAAAGGTCGGCCCAGCCCTTTCTTGAACTGCTGGCAAAACCTCCGGGCAAGGACAAGGGCTTGTGGGACAGACAACTATATGCCTTGATCCTGGCAGAGCGCTTGGCCCCTGACAAGGTCAAGGGCATGCACTTCAAACTAGCAAACCATCCCTTTGACCTTATCCGCAACCGAATCACTGGAAAAACCGCACAGGAAGCCCGGCAGCCTGTCAAGGCTCGTCGTGGAGGCTATGAGTTGGTGAAGATACCGGCCGGAAAGTTCGTGATAGGTTCGGACTTAGGAGAAGAAGGGCATTATAGGAATGAAGGTCCTATGCGGAAGGTCAAAGTGCCGTCTTTTTACATGGGACGTTATCCGGTCACCAATAAGGAATACCGCATCTTTTTGCAGGAGAATCCCGATGAAGCTGAACCGCGCTTTTGGACTGACCGGCGTTTTAATCAGCCCCGCCAGCCTGTGGTGGGGGTGAGTTGGGAGGAGGCCCGGCGCTATGCGACCTGGGCCGGCCTCAGCCTCCCAAGCGAAGTGGAGTGGGAATATGCCTGCCGGGCCGGAACCGATACCCGCTATTACACTGGCGATTCAGAATCCGCTCTGGATCGGGCTGGCTGGTATAGAAAAAATTCCGGGGGGCAAACCCATCCGGTGGGAGAAAAAGAGCCCAATGCCTGGGGCCTGTATGATATGCACGGCAACGTCTGGGAATGGCTTGAGGATGACTGGCATAGTAATTATAAGAGCGTCCCGGGGGATAGCATGGCCTGGAAAAACATTCCGCGTGACGCGTACCGGGTCCTGCGCGGCGGCGCGTGGGGCCTCGTTGCTGAGTACTGCCGGTCGGCGGCCCGCTATGGGTTCACCCCGGGCGACCGGAATGATAACATCGGGTTCCGGCTTGTTTTGCGTCCAGGTCAGCAGGTCGGCAGATGAGCAGCGGACTGAGACGGAGGACGTGGTCATCACTTCTTCCATCCTGTGGGAGCGGCTTCCAGCCGCGATTTCAGATCAGGGGTACACACTATAAGGGCTGTTGAAATCGTTTTTCTTCGTGTCCTTCGCGACCTTCGTGGTGAAAAACATTATCATCCTTGGGATGTGAAGCAACGGGAAAAATGACGATATTTCAACATGGCAGGATCGATGGTACATAAAAATAGTGAGCTGTTGGTGAATTCGATATCGCGAATGTGGAAGCCGGGGCTTCCGGGCACTACGTTCCCAAGCTGGGGCTTGGGAACGAGAGGGAAATAGGACTTCGGATTAAAAAAAATTACATGCAATTCCCCTTGGTCTTGAATTTCCTGTCGACCGTATCGCGGCTGGAAGTCTCGCCCACAATGGAAAACAACTAGACTTAGCTTGGATCGAGCAACGGCCACCACCGGACCCTCGCGGTACGACATATATGTGGGCTTGAACAACCATCTCATAGGTTACTTTCACCGCTTCACCATCTGCATATCCCTTTCAGTCCATCAGATAACCATTTTATGACCCATGTTTTTGCAATCCGCCGCTTGATGCCATAAGATCGACTTGAAAACCAAATTTAGAGATCAAACGGGCCTTGATCATGGTTTCGGCCGAATCGCGGCTGGAAGCCGCTCCCACAATGGGAGAGAATGCTGAAACGACGATCAAGGCTGATCAATCGTAACGGAGGCAGCTATGCAAAAACATTCCGCATCCCGCAGGAATTTTCTGAAAATCTCAGCTATGACGGCGGCCACGGCGGCCCTGGGCCGGCGCGGTTTTGTAGAAGCAGCCAGCGCTGTGGAAAACAAGGAGCAATACCCGGTGGTGGTCATCGGCGCCGGCCTGGGGGGCCTGACCTGCGCCGCATATTTGTCCAAAGCCGGATTTCCGGTCACGGTGATGGAGAAACACCTTGTTCCCGGTGGATATGCCACCAGTTTTCAACGGGGCGCCTTTCAATTTGATGTATCCCTGCACGCCATTGCCGCGAAAAACAATGAGACCCACCAAATCCTGGATGAGCTTGGCTTGCTTCAAAAACTGGAACTGGTGGAGTTGAACCAGGCCCACCGCCTGGTGACCAAAAACAAGGATTTGCTCCTGCCGGACCGGGACCCGGAAGCCTACATCAAATTGCTGTCCATATATTTTCCTGAAGAAAAGCTGGGAATCCGCAGCTTTGTTTCGGAAATGCTGGGGCTTCATGAGGAAGTTTACCAACTTTTTTTGAAAAAGAATCAGTATATCACCCTGTTTTTCCCTTTTCAGTATTCCCGGATGTGGGATATCCGGAACAAAACCCTCTCGGATCTGCTGAACGAACACGTGACTGATCCGGAACTCAAGAATCTCCTTGGTTATTTATGCGGATATTACGGCCTGCCGCCCTCAAAATTATCCGGCTTCTACTATGCCAATGCCACGGCGGACTATCTGCAGAACGGTTCCTGGTATATCCGCGGCCGGTCCCAAAACCTGAGCAATGCCCTGGTGGATATCATCCGGGAAAACGGCGGAGCGGTTCTGCTGAACACACCGGTGGAAAAAATCCTGGCCAAGGGCGGTGTGGTCAGCGGGGTGCGCATGGCCGACGGCAAAAGACTGCCGGCAAGCATCGTGGTGAGCAATGCCAATCTGCCGGACACTTTCGGCAAGCTGCTGGAGACCGATGTGGACTATTCCGACTATACGGCACGCATCGCATCTTTGCGACCGAGCCTGTCCTCCTATTGCATTTGGCTGGGTTTGAAGGAAAATTTGCGAGGTAGGATTCCGGGTTGTTGCATTCATGCGGCTCCCGCAGAAGGGGTGGAGGCCGGCTATCAACATGCCTTGCAATGTGATGCGGAAAAGGTCGGCTATTCCATTACCATGTTTGACAATTATTTTGAGGGGTATTCCGCCCCAGGCAAGTCAACGGTCATGATCACCTTTCTATCCGGCTACGAGCCCTGGAAATCCTTTGAGAAGGATTATTTTGCCGGAGATAAAAGGGAATATCAGCAACGGAAGGAACAGATCACCGCGACCCTGCTGCGGCGGGTGGAAGCCCGGTTCATTCCCGGACTTTCAAGCATGATTGAGGAAATGGACTCCGCCACGCCCCTCACCAACCTGCGCTATACGGGCAATCCGGGCGGGGCCATATATGGTTTTGAGCAAGCCATGAACAATCAGTTCATGAGCCGGATCAAGAACCATACGCCGGTGGGCGGCCTGTATCTGGCTGGGGCCTGGGGCTTTCCAGGGGGCGGCTACACTGGTGTGATGCGCAGCGGACTTCAGACTTGTCGAATGATAATTGAAAAACTATCGTAGCAATCGATGATGGGGATATGCATATGGTGGGGCTTTCAACTATTTTTTTTGTTCTCCTTATGACGGCAATACCTTGCTGGGCTGTTCAGGATCCATTTGATTTTCCGGTGGACGAAGGCAAGCTGGAAGCAGGTGAATTGCTGCTTTTTGAGAAAAGATATCCCGCTATCGGTGCGAGTAAAAAACGGCAGATCGCCGGTGCCATCGCCATTGATTCCGAGCCGGCCAGGGTTTGGGAAGTCATGAAAAACTGGGATGAATTGGGTCAATTTGTACCGGATGTGGACTACTATAAGACCATTCTGGTGTTGGAACCGTTGGAAAACGGGCGTATTGGAGAATCCGTTGTTGAAGGGAAGCTGGATATTCCATTTTTCGACATCCAATACACGCTGGATGTGATTTTCGATCAGTCCAAGCTGCGTCAACAATGGCGGATGATGACCCCTTCGGAAATCAACACCTACAATATTATCGGCATCAAGCTAAAACCCTCCAGCAACGGGATCGAGAGCATTGAGGGCATGGCCTTGATCAAACCATTTGAGAACGGGCGTAAGGCTATTTATATTTACGTTTCAACAGTGGAATACACAATGCCGCTACCCGACTTTCTGGAAGATTATCTGGCCCGGGATGCATTGATCGGTTATTTGGAGGCTGTTAAAAAGCGTGTGGAATCCCAGGGGCTGTATGTGAAACAAACCATATTGCATTAGCAAAATCCAAAATATGGATAAACCGTCCATTTTTTCTCCTGATTTTTTAGTCATTGCCAATCCGGATTCGAATGATAAAAGATGCACTGTTCAATGGCAGAAATTTGAAATGAAAAGGCATCCTTTTTGTCATGTTGAATCGTGTTATTTCAGCGGTGTTTATCGGCTATATGGCCGCCACATCCATTCTTTTTTTTCTCATAGCATTGCTCCTTTGGCTGGGAACGGTTTTGTTCGACCGCCGGTTACGACTGTTGCATCTTTTTACCTGCTTTTGGGCGTATTTGTACATCTGGTCCATGCCGGCCTGGAAGTTGACGCGCAAGGGGCTGGATAAAATTGATAAACAAAAAACCTATGTGGTGGTCTCGAATCACCAGTCCCAACTGGATATTTTGGTGGCCTTCGGGTTGTTTTTCCATTTCAAATGGGTGAGCAAGCTTGAAATTTTCAGGGTCCCGCTGATCGGTTGGAACATGTGGCTGAATCGGTATGTGCCCCTGAAACGCGGCGACACTGCAAGCATTAAAAAAATGTATGACTTGTGTGAAAAACGCCTTCAGGAAGGCAGTTCGGTGTATTTTTTCCCAGAGGGCACGCGCTCGAAAACCGGTGAAATGCGTCCGTTCAAGCCCGGCGCCTTTATATTGGCGAAAAAGCTGCAACTGCCCATCCTGCCCATATCCATCACCGGCACCCGGGCGGCGCTGCCCAAATACAGTATGAATTTTCACGGCATCCATGAAATCTTCATCGAAGTCCTGGATGAAATTCCATACAAGCGTTTTAGCCATATGGAGCCCCATGAAATCGCCGCCATGACCCGCCAGGTCATCGGTACAAAGGCCGGGGGATTGGTTCTTGAGCCCATGGGCAATGAAAGTGCTTCCGTCCGGTTGGGATGATGGGCATCCTGTCCTGCAAATAACTCAGATCCGTGAGCCATTTTTTCGGAGCAGGGCAATCATTTCATTCAGATCCGGCGCGTTTTTCTGTGATTATTTCCCAAGACAGCATTTTTTGTACTTTCGGCCTGAGTCGCAGGGGCACGGGTCATTACGGCTGATTTTGCCTGAGGGGCGGGATGGGGGTGCGGTCGTTTTCGGTTTCAGGACTTCTGCCATGGCTTTACGGGTTTTTTGGCGGCGTTCGGCCAGCAAGCGTTTGGCATCTATGTATTGATTTTGAAATACCTTTAGGAGTCCGGCCAGTTCATCCTTTGAAAGCGGTCCGGGTTCCGCCGATTCGATGCGCCATTGGGGCAGTTCGATAAAGAGGGTCCCCAGTTTTGCAGGTTCTTTTTCCAGAATCTCGACGAAGGTGACGGCGGCCGCCTGGCAGTGGCAGCCGGGGGTCACACAATATTGATCATCTATCAAAATGGTACGGCCGGCGTCGGAGAACAGGAGATTCAGTTCATTGGGAAACACCTCGGCATATCCCACCAAGATGCCGGGCTCCCACCAGGACCAGTCTTTTTGCTTATAGGCCTCGGGATCGAAATTCTTGGTGATGTTCCAGCGGTTGCGGATGACCTCCGAAAGCCCCTTTTGCTGAATCTGCGCATTCAACCGTAATATTAGATCCGCCTCCGCCGGTCCCACAGTTTGACCCTTTCTTGCGCTGATAGCTTCCGTATCCAGGTTGTAAGTTATTTGCACGGCCGACTTGTCTTTGAGCAGTTTTTCAATCATCTCCGTCGAAAGGCTGCGCCGGTTCTGGACTTGAGGAAAAGGCGGCCTGCGTTCATCCACCTCGGCGACGGTCAAATAAACATCACGGCAGGGGCAATCCGGCTCCGAACAAATTAGGATATCCATAACAAGCCCCTTGAGATAGCCCGCCTCCAAACTTGTTTCCCGAAGCAGCATGGGGCCGCCCGGGTCGGGGATGAATTTCATTTTCCTTGCGTGATCCTGCGGTTTTTTTTGTTCGCGCTGAAATATCGCCATACTTTATCCCTTCACATATATTCCCCGGGCCAGATTTTTGATAAGGCCTTTTGCTTTCAGCCGGTAGATCAGGTTGGCCACCTGTTGCTTGTCCAGGCCGGTGTGTTCCTGAATTTCAGCCACACTGATGCCTTTACGGCTTTTTTTGATGACGGCGGCCACCAGGTCCAATGGCATGAGCTGGGCCTTTGAAGGTTTGCGAACCGGTTTGCTCTTGGGCGCTGGTTTTGCCTTTGCGGCGACCCGCTGGGCTTTGCGTTTGGCTTGGGCGGCGGGAGCCTTTTGGGTCTTTGCGCGTAGGGGCTTCTTTTCAGGCTTGGCATGGTCTTCCTTGGCCTCTACGGTTGTATCGGCCAGGTCGATGCCGAAAACCGCCGAAAGGTCGGCTGTTTCCATGATGCGTTCGCTCTTGCGCTTAGTGGGTTTGAGCAATTCCTCGGCCTGGTCGTGAATGGTCTGGGAAACCAGGTCGGCCACGGCCACGTTGCGCAAGGTGAAGAACAGGCCGGGGTCGTGGTCCAGCCGGGCGCCGATGCCGTACAGGGTGGCGGCCACATGTTTGCACATGGAGGCCCAGTCCGGACAGGAACAGGAAAAGGTGATTTCATTAGGAGAGGGAAACAGGCCCTTGTCCTTTTCGGTGAAGATGGTCCCCAGGTCCTTGGGGAATTTGCCGGCCAATAGTTGCTGAAGGGAATCCAGTTTGCCGGCAGCGGCGGTTTTAATCGACTGCCAATGGTTTTTGGACAGGGGTTTGATCTTGACCGAGATCTCATAAGGGTCCCTGGCCGTGCCTTGGACCAGGGCCTGGACTTCTCCAGGCGTAATGCGCAGATCCAGGACCGCGCCGTTGCGCACATAGCTGCGGCCCCGGCCGATACGGTTGCTGTAGTCCGCGTAACGTTCCAGGTTCATGTTCCAGGACTTGCCCCACCAGGTGTTGGCAATGCTGCTGCCCGTAAGGATGATGGGTTGGATTTCGGCGTTTTGCTTGCGCAGCTTGGCCAGCTTGCCGGCGGCCTTGGCTTTTTTTTCTGCTACCGGAACATAACGGGGGTAATGCCAAAAACTCATACCGGGCTCCTTTTTGTTTATTGGCCTTGATCATCGTTTCGGCCGTATCGCGGCTGGAAGCCGCTCCCACAATGAAAGTCGCCGCTCCCACAATGAAGATCGGCCGAAGTGATGACCAAGGCTGACTTACTCGGTCAAGGTCAGGGTGAACAGTTCTTTCAATTGGTTGTCGCTCAACTCCGTGATCCAGGCTTCGCCGGTCTCGGCAATGACGTCTTTGGATAATTTCAGCTTGTCTTCGATCATGCGGTCGATCTTTTCTTCCACCGTGCCGCTAGTGATGAATTTATGCACGATCACGTTTTTGTGCTGACCGATGCGGAAGGCCCGGTCCGTGGCCTGGTTTTCCACAGCCGGATTCCACCAGCGGTCAAAATGAATCACATGGTTGGCCTGGGTCAGGTTGAGGCCCACGCCACCGGCTTTCAGGGACAACACCATATAGGGCACATAATCGTCGCTTTGAAATTGGTCAACAATTTTTTTGCGAAGGCCCACCGGCACGCCGCCGTGCAGGATCAGACCTTGGCGCTCAAAAATGGTTGTAAGAAAGGCGCTCAACGGTTCGGTGATTTCCCGGAACTGGGTAAAGATTAAAACTTTCTCCCGTTTTTCATAAATGGTTTCACAAATCTCCCGCAGTCTTGCGAATTTGCCGCTGTCAATTTCGGCAAATTCGCCGCTGCCCTGGTACTGGTCCGGATGATTGCAGAGCTGCTTGAATTTCATCAGGGCGGACAGGATCAGGCCCTTGCGCTGGATGCCTTCGGTGGTTTCAATGGCCTTTTCAATCTTGGCCACCATGTTCTGGTATAGCAGGATCTGCTTTTTGCTTAAACCGGCGTAGGTTTTCATCTCCACCTTATCCGGCAGGTCGGAGATGATGGTCTTGTCGGTCTTGAGGCGCCGCAAAATATAAGGGCCCACCACTTTGCGCAGCCTGGCGTAGCCCTGGGGATTCTGGCGTAGTTGTTTGGCAAAGCGGCTGAATTCAGTCTTGTTGCCCAGGAGCCCGGGATTCAGGAAGTCGAACAGGGACCAGAGATCGCCGACGCGGTTTTCAATGGGCGTGCCGGTGAGAATGATGCGGTTCCAGGCCGGGATTTTTTTGACAGCCTGGCTTTGCCGGGTCCCTGGATTCTTGATGGCCTGGGCTTCATCCAGGATGACATAATGCCATGGCCGGCCATGCAGCCATTCGGATCGCTGGGCCAGGGCATAAGTTGTGATCACCAGCTCGATTTGGGCGATTTCAGCTTCCGGGGCCTGGGTCCAGGCCGTGCCCTCCTTGTTAAAGGACGGATGGAATATACGAAAGCGCAGGTCCGGCAAAAAGCGCTGGATTTCCTGGGTCCAGTTGGCCAGCAAAGAGGCCGGGATCACCAGCAGGCTGGCGGCTTTGGCCGGCCCCTTGCGGGAGCGCAGGGCGCTTAAAAAGGCGAGCAACTGAATGGTTTTGCCCAGCCCCATGTCGTCCGCGAGACAGGCCCCCAAACCCAGGGAATGCAGGAAAAAGAGCCAGTTCAAGCCGGCCTGCTGATAGGCGCGCAGGTCGGCCTTGAATTCCCTGGCCGGTTTCACGGCCGGCGCCCGCTCCGGGCTGCGCAGTTTCAGAATGATGGATTCCAGCCAGGCGCCCCTGGATACCATGGTTTCCACGGCTTCCGCCGATTTTCCCAGAAATTGTTCCGGATGGAATTGCAGATGAAGGGCGTCTTTGAGGCAGAAACCCTCCTTGGCGCTTAAACGGCAGGCCGCTTCATAGGCCTCAAGGGTCTGGCGCAGCCGGGCATGATCCACCGCCACCCATTTGTTTTTGATCAGGGCCAGGCCCTCGGCTTCCTCCAGCAAGCGGCGGGCCTCTTCCGGGCTGATGACCATGTCCCCCAGCATCAGGCGGGCATTAAAATCCAGGAGGGCCTCCAGCCCCACCTGGGAAGGCGGCTTGGCACCGATCTCCACATTCAGGCGCACGGACGCGGCCGGACCCTTCCACCAATCCGGAATGCGGCAGAGAATGCCGGCCGCCTCGTACAAAGGGATTTCCCTGAGGAAAAGGTAGGCTTCCCGGCTGGACCAGGCCAGGGGGTGAAACAGCTCGCCTTCCTGCAGAAGCTGCCGGATGAATTCACTCTGCTGGGAGGCGGTTTGCACCGTGGCCAGCAGGGCCAGCAATTTGGCCTGGTCCCCGGCGAATTCCTGCAAGGCGTTTTTCAGGGGCAGGTGGGTGGTTTTGCCGGCCTGGTTGAGTTGCTTGGAGTAGGTGGCCAGAAAGGCAAAAGGCTGGGGTCCGTTTTTGTTTTCCACCAGATGAAAGAACACGCGGCCCACCAGTTGGGCCTGGGGGCTGTATTGCCGGATAAAGGCCGCAACCGATCCGGTGTAGGCCTGCACCGCTTTGGAATAAAAAAGGGTGAGCTGCTGCCAGAGCCGCAGCAGCAGTTCCCGGGAAATATATTCCGCGCCGGTCATGCCCGGAACCGCTTCCAGAATTTGTTCCAGTTCCGCTTCCGTAAGGGGAATATCAATCGCCCGGCGGATGGATTCCAGCTCCGGGGTCTGGATCAGCTTGCGGGTGAACCGGCCGGCAAAGTCCCGCCAGAAATGCAAGGAAGCGGGCAGGGGCAGGGCCTGATCACAAAAACCCAGGGCGAAAAGCCACTCCTCGGAATGGGCCTGAAATCGGCGCTGAATCTCCGCCTGTTTTTCTTTGCTCGCGGAAGTCCAGGCCGTGGTCTCCGGCATCCATTCCAGCAGCAGAAGGCCCTGGGGGGTGACAAAGGCATTCAGCTCCCGGCCTTCCGGTTTATCATTATTAATCCCTACTGGCATCATCAAGCATAAGCCGCACGATCTGCCGGGAAGCCTCCTTGGCAAGTTTGCGGCATTCAGGAGTCAGCCTTTCACCATGGGAAAAATCACGCCCGCGCACTGTTACCAGCCAGGATAGAGGCGCCCTGCCCCAAAGTTTTTCCGTAATCCGCAGTATGGTTTCGATGGACAAGTGATGGGTATGCGGCAGGACGTCAGTAGAAGGAAGAATTCTTTTCAATACGATGTCGGGACCTTCCGGGATAACCGAGGCATCGGCAAACACGGCTCGTTTTTTTTGAGATAGTAGATTTGATAGTAAAATGTCCGGTGCATGCAAAAGAAGACATTCAGAACCTGGGAGCAGCAAAGCGGCCTGACTGGCGATATAAAGACCCGCACCGTCGTCCCCCCGCAGGCGGTTGCCGATGCCTACAATGATATGATTGTGTGCCTGAGCCATATTAAAATTTCGAATTCCAGTTTTGCTTAAATTGATTCGAACGGGCCTCGCCGATGGCTTTTTTTATTAAGGCATCCTGGCAAACCAGGTCCACGGCCGCTTGAAATTTCGTCTTTTCATCGCCCTTGACGGTTACCAATTTGATGAACGCTCTACTGATGATCAAATTGGCCGCTGTTGTACCCAGTATCTGATTCAGAGCCGGTTGAATGATTTGTTCGATCCCCTCTTTGGCATTCATGGCAATTCATTCCTCTTCAGGGTTGTTACCGTTCCTTCAGACCGGATGATATGGATCAGCAACGGCATCTGCCCCACAGCGTGCGCCGCGCATGTCAGACAGGGATCATAGGCGCGGATGGCCATTTCGACGCGGTTCAGCAGGCCTTCCTTGATCCGGCCTTTTTGAATGAATTCTTTGGCCGTTGCCTTGATGCTCAGGTTGATGGCCGGATTGTTCTGGACCGTGGCCACAATCAGATTGACTTTTTCCACCCGGCCGAAATCATCCGCCCAATAGTGATGAAAAACCGTTCCGCGGGGCGCTTCAATAACGCCCACGCCTTCGCCGCCTTTGCGCTCCGCCTTTATGCGCACCTTCTTGGAGATGATTTCAGGATCCTTGATCAGCTCCAAGGCATGCTCGACACTGTAGAGCATTTCGATCAGCCGGGCATAATGATAATACAGGGTGTGATGAACCGGCCCATCCGCCAGGCTTTTAAACTCCTTTAATTCCTTATCCGCCAATGGGGTTGAAATGCGGGAACATACATTCAGGCGGGCCAGGCTGTTCACCCGGTAAATCCCCTCCGGCCAGCCTCTGGCTTTATTATAGGGGAATTTCAAATAACTCCAGTCCTCCACCCGTTCGGCGATATGGTCAAGATACCGGGCCGGGTCAAAATCGGCGATTTCATTGCCGCGGGCGTCGATCATGCGGACCGTGCCGTCGTATAAATCCAGGGCACCCTTGTTCACCAAGCCCATATACATGGTTTGGATATCCGCAATCCGTTGAATCAGCTCAGCCTGTTGTTCCAACACTTTCTTGCCCAAGGCCAAGGCTTCCATGGCCATGGGCAGCGCTTCGTCGAGCCGCCGGTGAATCTCATAGCGTTCTTCGTGTTGCAGGGCTTTCGCCATTCCGCCGGGAACCGCAACAGAAGGATGAATGGGGCGACCAGCTACGATTTCAATGATTTCCTGGCCGATGGCCCGCAGACGAATGGCCTTGCGGGCCAAGTCGGGATCGGCAGCGGCGATTCCCAGAATATTTCGCAGGGTCGGATCCACGTCCGGCCCCAGCACCAGATCCGGCGCCGCCAAATAAAAAAAATGCAAGGCATGGGAGTGAATCATCTGCCCCATATGCATCAGCTTCCGCAGCATGGTTCCTGCCCGGGGAGGGGTAACGCCGAATATGGCATCACAAGCTTTGGCCGAAGCCAGATGATGGGTTACAGGGCAGATACCGCAAGTACGCTGGACGATCTGGGGCAGTTCCCATACCATCCGGCCTTCCAGAAACTTTTCAAACCCCTTGAATTCCAGGGCAAGGAAACGAGCATCCGTCACCTCTCCGGCTTCATCCAAATGTATATCGATTTTGGCATGGCCCTCGATGCGGGTAGCAGTTTCAATGGTGATCACATTGTCCATTGCACGGCACCTCCTGGGTAATTACTTTTGTTTGGCCGACATAGAAAGGGTGAAACGATATCCAAGCCCGGGGACGTCATCCATCAAACTTAGGGAGCCGGCTGGCAGGAGTGAAGCCAAGGCATTGACCCATTTGGCGCCTTGATCAAACGCATCCGTGGTCGGCCCCATGCACCCCCGGCAGGGCAGATTGCCCTTCAGACAGCTGGCCTCACATCCGGCCCGGGTGGCCAGGCCCAAACAGGGGACTCCTTGTTCCAGGAAACAAAGGGTCGCATCGATTTCCTCCAATTCGCAGGGCGCAAAGGTCGTTTCGGTGATGAATTCGAAATCGGTGGTTGTCATTTTTTTATGGTTGCGACCACACTGGCTGCAGAGATTCTTATCCGATAAGTCCGGCGCTTTTCCTTCCAGCAGGTTCAACAGGCCGGCGCGCAGATAAGTGGTTGTGGGCGGGCAGCCCGGGATATAGCCTTCCACCGGAACGACTTGGTCCACCGGGCGGACATGGGGTATAAGCGCGGGCAGGCGAGGACCAACCGGTATCCGACCGTCCACGGTGCTTTCCGACTCGAGAAAAGACCGACGCATGATCGCTTCCACCGGAAAAAAATTGCGCATTCCGGGTATGCCGCCGAAACAAGCGCAGGATCCCATGGGAATCAATTTCCCGGTCCGGTTGCGGATTTGCCTGACGGCGGCGACATCTTTTTCAGAGGCCACGCAGCCTTCCAACAGGGTGATATCCGCTTCGGGAAATTCCTTGATATCCATCAGGGTAGAACATTTCGTCAGCGCTACTTTTTCCAGGACTTCCAGCAATTCCGCTTTCAGATCCACCAGGGCGATCTGACATCCGGAACAACCGGTCAAGGCAAAAATCGCCAATCTTGGTTTTGCCGTCATCTTCCCTCTCCCTTTGTCATTCTTTGGATTTCTTCTGTAAACTCACCGGCGGCCTTGGCAAACAATTCGCCCTCGTGGGGAGAAATGTCCAGAATACGCAGCCGCTCGGGATTGATTCCCCTGGATTCCAATATATTCCGGATCAGCACCACCCGTCGATCCAAATACAGATGGCCCACCAGGTTATGGCAATGGCCTTCGCGGCAACAGCCGAGCAAAACGCCGTCAAAACCGGTTTCAAAGGCTTGCAGGATATGCTGCATATCCACCCGGCCGCCGCAGACGACCTTGAGCGGATAGAGGCCGGCAGGGTAGGGATGCCCATCCATTCCGGCGGCATCGGCTGCCCGGTAAGCGCATCCGGCGCATAGAAAGGCCATGATGTTGGTTTCTTCCGGCTTGCGGGCGCGTTGAAAAATCTCAATGGCTTTTGAAATATGGCCCGTGGGGTTGGTAATGAGGTCGCGGGCGCCCGCTGGACAGGCCACCACACAATTGCCGCAGCTTTTGCAGCGCCGAATATCCACAATCGAAGTCTTCAGCCTCTCATCGATGCTGCAGGCATTGAAGGCACATACTTTTGTGCAGGTGCGGCACAAACCGCATTCATTGGAAGCCACCCGGGAGACGGCGACGTTATGGCGCATCCAGGGAGCATATAAGAGGGTCATGATGTCCATTGCGGCGCTGCCGGCTTGGAGGCTTTGATCCCGGAACTGGTCGTCCGTGCTGAGCGCTGCATTTGACGGCAGCACGATGGAGATGCCATTGACGGCGGATCGGGTTGCCAGGGTATGCTGGTTGCGGGCCTGGGGGGCGCCGTCTGCATTGAAATCAATCTGTAAAAGCGACCAAAGATGTTGAAAGACCGGGTAGTCTTTGCCCACTGCGGCGATGATGGCGCCGTACCTTTCCTTTGCGCTTTCACCTTCCCGGGTTAAGGTGACCTCGTAATCACCGGCCCAACCAGCCACATCGATCACCTCGGTGGCTGTCCGGAAGTTGAAAAGGTGGGAACCTTCAAGCTTGGTGCGCGACAGGTTCATATCCGATCTGTATTCGCTTGCATAACGCCAGTCATCGAAGGGATGAACGATATTCACCCTGAGATTGTTGCGCACCAGGTGATAAGCAGCCAACAACGCCGCTTCGCCGGCGCCCACAACGAGCACCTTCCTGTGCGGGGGTTCATCGATCACTTCGCAGGGTTTATAGATCGATGCGCTTGCCAAGGCCACATCGGTGAGGGCGCGCGCTTTCCGGAACAGTACCTCTTCGGTTGCTTTTGGATGCGCGAGCAGGCATTGTTCCCTCAGATTCGCATGGAAAATCATATTGGGATTGACGCCGCTTGACATGAGTTCTTCCAGCAGCGCTTCTCCGCCGATGGTGGATTTGATGAACTCCGGGGAACAGCCAGCGAGAACGACGGCATCGAGTTTATGCGTCGAAATGAGCCGGACCATGGTGTCGATGGAACTGCGCGACAACATTTCATGAAATACATGGACGGTTGCCGCCGAATCTTGGTAAGAGTCGGCCAGGTATTGCAGATCGAATTTAGGGCCTTCAATGCACGGCGCTTGACAGAAGAACAGTCCTACTTTTTTCATAGCGCTTTTCTCCGTTTGAGTGCTTCAGTTCTGCCGGCAAATCGCGGATACATCCCATTAAAAAATTTGATCCGATAAATGTCAAGCTGATATTCCCGGACTTCACCCCGGCGATTCAGAAAGCCGACTTACAAGATGGTCCGGTAGGCTTCGGCCAATTTCAAATAATTGCGCACCGGGTTCTGATAGGGCTGATTGGAATCTCGGGGTAGTTCTTTCTTCACCGCAGCCGGCGCGCCGGCCACCAACTGAAACGGCCCGACCTGCTGGCCTTCCTTGACCACGGATGCGGCGGCGACAACGGTTCCTTGCTTGACATGGGCCTGGTTCAGGATCACGGCATTGATGCCGATCAGGCAGTCGTCCTCCACCAGGCAGCCATGGACAACGGCGTTGTGACCCACGGTGACGTTGTCGCCGATGAGGGCCGGGCAGTCAAAATCGGTGTGCACCGTGCAGTTGTCCTGGATATTGGTGTTCTCACCGATGACGATGCCGGCCATGTCGCCCCGGAGCACGGTATTGAACCAGATGCTGGCATTGTCTTTGATGACCACATCGCCGATGACTACGGCAGTGGGGGCGATGAATACGTTGTTTCCGATCTGCGGTTTTTTGCCGCCATAGGCAATGATCATGTCATCCTCATGCGGCTGTTCAATTGCAACGCCCAGACAGCCTTGTCAAATTCCGGCGGCTGAAAGTTTTCCAAACGTTCAAGCAAAGATTGGGGCCGGCTGTCCACCAGGATCATGTCCTGGTGGGCCTTTACCAGGAAGTGTTCGGCGGTCATATGGTCCAGGAACTGGATCAGTTTTTCAAAATAGCCGCAGATGTTTAAAAGGCCGCAGGGCTTGTGGTGGATGCCGAGCTGGGTCCAGGTGAGCACCTCGATGAATTCCTCCAGGGTGCCGAGCCCGCCGGGCAGGGCGATGAAGCCGTCGGAGAGTTCGGCCATGAGGGCTTTGCGTTCGTGCATGGAATCGACCACGCGCAGATCCTTAAGTTCCGTGAAGGCCACTTCCCGTTCCGCCAGGGCCTTGGGAATCACGCCGATGATCTCGCCGCCTTTTTCCAGCACGGCGTGGGCCAGGGCCCCCATGGTGCCCACATTGGCCCCGCCGTAAACCAGGCCGAGGCCTTTGGCAGCCAAGGCCTGTCCCAGCTCAACGGCCGCCCGGACGTATTCCGGCCGGGCGCCGGGGCTGGAGCCGCAAAACACACAGATCCGCCGCATTTATTTCCGTTCGCAAAGCTCCACCAGCACGCCGCTGGTGGATTTGGGGTGAAGGAAAGCGATTCTGGCACCGCCGGCGCCTTTGCGGGGGGTTTCGTCGATGAGACGGATGCCTTTGGCCTTGAGTTCCGCCAGGGCGGCTTCGATGTCATCCACCCGGAAGGCAATATGCTGGATGCCTTCGCCCTTTTTCTCCAGGTATTTGGCAATGGGGCCGTCCGGTGCAGTGGATTCCAGAAGTTCCACCTCGCTTTCACCCACAGGGAAAAAGGCGGTGGTCACTTTTTGCTCGGCCACGGTCTCCTTGCCTTCAAAATGGAGGCCCAGCACATCGGTCCAGAATTTCTTGCCTTCGTCAATGCTGTTGACGGCGATTCCCAGATGGTCGATTTTCAGTATGTTCATGTAAAACTCCTTTCTTTGGCCTTCTCAAAAGCCCGGCGGAAACCCGGCATGGCATTTACAATGGTCTTTTCATCCACGCAATAGGCGATCCGGAAATGGCCCGGGCCGCCGAAACCGCTGCCGGGCACGGTAAGAACCAATTCCTCCTGGAGCAGGCGGACGAACTGCACGTCGTCGGCCAAGGGGGATTTGGGGAACAAGTAAAAAGCGCCGGCCGGTTTGGTGAACTCATAACCGATATCCGCAAGGCCGTTGCAGAGCAAATCCCGTTTGCGGGCATATTCGGAAATATCCACACTCATACCTTGCAGGGCGGAAACCACCCGTTGCATAAGGGCCGGGGCATTGACAAAACCCAGAATGCGGTTGGCCAGGGCCAGGCCGGCCAGCAGGTTTTTCTTATGTACGGCATTGGGATGCACCGCCACATAACCCAGGCGTTCACCAGGGATGGAGATGTCCTTGGAATAGGAGGTCACGATGATGCTGTCCGAATATTCGCGGAAAACACTAGGTACTTGAATGCCGTCATAGATTATTTTGCGATAGGGTTCATCGGCGATCAGGTAGATGGTGCGGCCCAGGGCCCGGCTCTTTTCCGTGAGCATCCGGCTTAGTTCCGCAAGGCTGTCGGCACTGTAAACCTGGCCGGTGGGGTTGTTGGGCGAATTGATCAACACAGCCTTGGTTTTGGGAGTAATTGCCGCGGCCATGGCCGGAATATCCAATTGAAAATCCGGGCGGGTGGGCACGGTGATCAGGGTGCCGCCGTGGTTGTCCACATAAAAGCGGTATTCTACAAAAAACGGGGCCGGGGTAATGACCTCGTCCGCCGGGTCCAGGATGGTCTTCAAGATGACATTCAAGCCGCCGGCAGCGCCGCAGGTCATGAGCACGTCAGCGGCGGTGAGGGGCACATGCTGCTCTTTGGCGATGTAATCGGCCACGGCTTGGCACACCAGCGGGTAGCCGGTGTTGGGCATGTAACAATGATCCCCCAGACCGCAGGAATCCACCGTATCCCGTAGGACCTCCCGGAATTTGTCCGGCGGGGGCAGATTGGGATTGCCCAGGCTGAAATCAAAAACCTTTTCCGGCCCGTGCTGGGCCTTGAGCCGGGCGCCTTCTTCAAACATCTTGCGGATCCAGGAAGCCCTGGTCAGAAATGATTCCATCTTGGCGGCGATGGTCATGGTGGTCCTCTCATGGGAATTGGATAACTACATAGTAGTCAGGAGTCAGAATTCAGAAGAATTCCGTATTGATTCCATATTCTGACTCCTGACTCCTGTATTCTGACTCCTAAGTTATTTTTATGCTACATTTTCAACACTTTTAACCTGGGGCACGGCCTGCTTCAAGATACGTTCAACCCCGTTTTTCAGGGTCATCTGGGACATGGGACAGCCGGCGCAGGCGCCCTTCAGTTTTACGGACACGACACCGTCTTTGATGTCCACGAGTTCCACGTCGCCGCCGTCGGCTTGCAGCATGGGACGGATTTTTTCAAGGGCTGCCTGGACTTGTTCTTTCATGGTGGTCTTCTCCTTATAAAAAAGCAAAATATTGACAAGCAAACTTTTCAACCGGCTTTACCATATTTTCCCGGTTTAGGACATAAAAAAGCGTCCATTCAGGAATCATCCGCGCTATTCCGCCACGGCCTTCAGCAGGGCCTCTTTATTCATCCGGTTTTCGGTTGTACAAATCCGGTCCGGATTTATAATCTGCCGAGTGGCTGTTGAATAAATGTGCGGTAGGGGAAATTGATATTGATATCCTGTAAGATCATTTGCAATCAAAAGGAAAGAAAAAAACTTGTAGAGGCAAAATATATTGTGTTAATAGATAGGTATAAATAATAGAATTGTTTCACAAATTGAAAGATTGAATGCAACAGGCTTTTTTTTCGGCCAAGCGTTTTCTGGATATTGGCAATATACAGAAAACCATAGAATGACTTGTTAACCCAAATAATTAAAAACAGAGAAGTCGTTATCATGACAAATTATCAATTGAAGATGCAAGCAGATCAGTTAATTGAAGCTTATTCGTTAAAAAATGGAAGGTGATACCGATAGGAAGTTATTGTCTTGATTTGATGGTGTGCCCAGACTTAGATGTTGTTTTCGAAGAGGTAAATAGCAATTGTATGTTTGCGATGGTCGAAGAGTTTTACTGTAATGATCTAACCAATGAAGTGTACGTAATGAAAGGAAAAATTATTGATATTCCGGAGGGTGATCATATTCAGATACGTACTAATTTAATGAGTGATTCTATAGCATGGAAAATTGATATTTGGTTTTTTCCATCAAGATTCATTGCAAACCAACAAGATGAGATAAAAAAAATTTTAAAAAAACTAACCCCAGAGAACAGGGAAGAAATAATAAAAATCAAAACTTCATTGATTGGAAAAACAGGCTTTTCACATAGAATGTCAAGTTATCATGTTTATGAGGCTTTTCTTAATCACGATTTAGTAGACATTTCTCAAATAAAAGAATATTTAATTTCAAAAAACGTAGTTATTGGTTAACGAGTTAATACACTGGAATACCTTGCTACTCGTTGAGCATCCGGTATGCATATAATTGACCGCTCAAGTTTGAAGAGTTTATGAAAGAATCTACGATTATAAAAATCGATATCAAAGGATTCAATAAGTTTGTTCAAGCAGAGACACCTGAAGATTCTGGAAAATACATTTTAAAATATTACCAGACTATTCAGTCCATCATTTCCGCGTTTGGATGGCGCTTTATAAAAGGCATCGGTGACTGCGTTTTAATATCTGCGGATTCGAACACTGACAAGATAACTGAATTATATGATGGGCTTTCCAGGGATTATAAGGTCAGATTACATTATCGGCCATGCAGCTATTCTGAAAAACAAATATCGATTGGTCAATATTCATGTTTGGATATTTTCGGAAAAGACATCAACAACCTATTCTTGGGCGATTCATTAACAACAAAAATGGACTAATCGAGTGATGGCGGGTCTCTCGCCCGCCATCCAAACTGAAAAATAGTATTTTTAAGATTTAAAACCGGATGGGATTAACAAATTGACAACGCAATCGTCAGACTGATAAAGTGCAGAATGTCTGGAACTATGTGCATCATTTTGAAGGGGTTGTGATGGGCCAGAACATGGCAAGTAGTCCTGCACTTTCGATGAGATTTTTTTCAGCCTTTCTATCTTCGCTAACTGCAAGATTTGTGAATTAGCCAAAAGACACACCGATTAGAGATTAAAATATGAAGTTAAGATACACAGTTTCATTACTCAGGATCATGAAGATCCCAGGGTTATACCCAATCATGAAGGATTGGCAGGCATTCATCAGGATGCATTTCATTTATGCTGCTTATGAATCCGGATTATTGCAGGCATTAGATTCTCCACGCACAAGGGAGGAGTTGATCAAGGAACTGGATGTTAAACGCCAGGACCTTTTTGATGCCCTCTTAGATGTTGGCCTCGCTTCAAAAGAGTTGGCCCTAAATAATAATTTGTTTCACATCCGTGGAAAACGATCAAAGGCGATCGTGGGATCCAATGGAGACATTCTGGCGGCAATTATCCAGGCTAATGTCACTTACTACAGCGATGCTTATCGTAATGCGACTGATAGGATTCATGGCTGTGAACTCGGCGACGATTTGTTAAAGATCGGAGACTTGGTCGCTCGATTTTCAAGGATTTCGGAGCCGATCATTAAAGACTTTATTGCTGGAATCATCCGGGGCAAGAACACTCCACGGATATTGGACATCGGATGCGGATCAGGTGTGCTGCTGAAAAACGCCTTTGATATAAATCCCCTTGTATCCGGTGTCGGGTTGGACATTGATGAAGCTGTAGTCCAGCAGGCTCGGCAAAACATCTCGACCTGGGGGCTTTCCGATCGATTCAAAATTTTTTGCGGAGACGTCCGCATTGTTTCCAAAGAGACCACTGATTCCTTTGATATTATTGCGCTCTGCAACATCTTATATTATTTCGAAAAAACCGAGCGACTTGGTCTGCTGCAAACACTTCGGAAAATGCTCTCCCCTCAAGGTGTAATAGCCGTGGCAATGGGTTTTCATAGCCGTGGGAAGGATATAGGAATGGCAAACCTTAATCTGGCCAACAGTTCCCTTAAAGGGGTCACGCCCCTTCCGCAACTACATGAGATGACATCGCTTTTAAAACAATGCGGATTCAGTAATATTGAAATTCATCGATTTATGCCCGGGAGTACATTTTATGGGATAGTTGCACAGAATAGCGAAGTTTAAAATTTATTATTACAACAATTTCTTAGCCAACAATCGCATCAACGAGAACTGGCAATTCCGCTACGCTCCCTTGCCAGTTGTTTATGCGGAGCGATATTCCGGAATACCGGAAATTCGTACCAATAGCCCACAACACAACGGTTATTAATCGCCTGATTATGAATTTTCAAGGAGTGAAGAGACCATTGATTTCAATGTTGAACCGGGCCAGGTCAAACAAATTGACAACGGCGTTTCAGGACTGGTAAAAGTGCACAAGGGCAGGAGCAATGTGCATCATTTTGAAGGGGTTGCACTATGCCAGTTTCTGGCAAGAAGTGCTCCGCTTCCGATGTGCTCGTTTTTCAGCCTTCCAAATAAATGATCCTCCTTGGGGTCATGGATACCAATTATAAATCAAATATAGATAATGTGCAGGTAAGGAGATGGGGCATTTAACCGCTAAAAATTACAGATCAATTTACAAAAGAATGGATCAATTTGTTAATGGCGTTTTTGATTCTAAGGAGTTCTATGAGATACTGAAAATCCTTTTTACAGATGAATGGGAAACCGGATATTTTGGAATTGCATTTTCAAACTGACCGGTCTTTGTTCGTTATTCGTCGTCCCTACCAAACCCCTCATTCTTCAAACCGCCAGGGAATTTGAAACCCATCTCCCAGGCATACCCATCGGACTTTACTACGGAGAAAAGAATGATCCGGTAAGCAACGGCGTCAACATCTGCACCTACACCTCCTTGCAAAAACATTTTGATTTGAACAAACTGCTTGAAAGCCTGCGCCGGAATTGATTTTGGGCGAGACCCCCAATAAAGAGCGGGAACACATTCTCTCTGGTTTCAAACATGGTCGAGTAGATACATTGATTCAGGTAGGCGTGCTCATCGAAGGCTGGGATGCCCCCCAATGCAAATTGTTGATAGATCTTGCGCCCACGCTTTCCCTAGTGCGGGCCACGCAGAAATATTTCCGCGTAATGACACGTTACCAGGATAAAGAAGCGCGCATCATCGTCCTTTTACCAAAGAATATCCACAAGCCGCCGATTTTACCCATCGATCTTTTCCTACAGCCTGGAGAAACAT
Organism: Desulfosudis oleivorans; assembly: GCA_020723325.1. Classification (GTDB taxonomy): domain Bacteria; phylum Desulfobacterota; class Desulfobacteria; order Desulfobacterales; family SURF-7; genus DYJD01. The sequence continues at coordinate 69,146 of DYJD01000032.1, forward strand.
ATCAAGTTCCTACACCGGAAGATTATTTGTTGATACAAGAGCAGAACCACAGAGTGAATGAATTACTAGAGGAACTTGATGAGCGCACAAAATGGATAATAAAATATCGTTTGGAACTTACTGGAGATCCGGAATTGACATGGGAAAAGATCGGTATCGTATTCGATGTATCCAAGGAACGGGCTCGCCAAATTTTTTACAAAGGAGCGAAAAAACTTGGCCAGAAATTAATGAGGGACATGAGGGATGCGAATCCCGTCATTCATTTCCAATCCCATTCTGAATTTATCAATTTTTATAAGGGTGAATATTCAAAACTATAAAGGAAAGGCCGAGGCTTACCAGGTAAAAACAGGTGCTTTTGGCTATCGAAAAGCTGGAGGCCAGTCATGGCACAAAAAAATGATAAATATACATATCGGGTTACCTGGTCTGAAGAAATGTTCTTACTCCAAAATGAGCGAAAAAAATGATCCGCATTCATCCGCACAATTCCGCTACGGCTTTCAGCAGGTCTTCCTTTTCCACGGGTTTGGCAAAAGCATGGCGTATTCCCATGGCTTTGGCAATGGCGAGATAGTTCTCCGGCTTGGCCCGCCCGCCGCCGGAAATGGCGATGATCCGGATATCCGGATGCTTCTTCTTCAACTCCATGATGGTTTCTATCCCCTCTTTGTCGGGCATGACCAGATCAGTGATGATCACATCCGCCCCTTTTTCTTCGAACACCCGGATGCCTTCATTCCCGTTGGCCGCCTCTTCCACTGCGTATCCCGCCTTTTCCAGAATTTTTCGCAACATGATGCGGATCATGTGTTCATCATCAATCACCAGAATTCGTTTCATCCTTTGTCTCCTTTTGTGGGGCGCCGTCCATCAGGTTGCGTATGGCGCTCAGCAGATCTTTGGTTATCAACGGTTTGTGCAAGAGCTCCGCGATTCCTTTTGCGCGCACTTTTTCCCTGGATATGGCCTCGCTGAAACCGGTGCAGAGAATCACGGGCATGGCCGGTCGTATTTCCAATATTTTTTCAGCCAATTCCAGGCCGGTCATGCTCGGCATATTCATGTCGGTCACCACCAGATCATAATGGAGCGGATCTGCGCGAAATGCTTCCAAGGCCTTCACGCCGTCTGCGTGTGCTTGGATATGATAGCCGCGGCTGCCCAATGACTTCTCCACAAAACGCACAATCATTTCATCGTCGTCCACGAATAGAATTCTTTCCGCGCCTTTGCGATCCTGGGCCTCATCCTTACTGATTTCCTCTTTTTCTTCCAGGGAACAGACCGGGAAAAAAAGGTGAAAAGCGGTGCCCTGATCAGGTCGGCTTTCCACATGGATCACGCCGCCGTATTCCTTTACGATTCCGTGAACCATGGCCAGTCCCAGTCCCGTGCCTTTACCTACATCTTTGGTGGTGAAAAACGGTTCAAAGATGCGGTTGAGCACGGCGGGTTCCATTCCCTTTCCGGTATCCGACACCTCCAGTTGAATATAGTCGCCCGGTGCAAGGGCAATTCCAGTGTCATTTTGATTCATACCGACCTTGGCATTTTCCAGTCGGATGGTTATGACCCCACCCTTTACCTGCATGGCATGGTAGGCGTTGGTGCAGAGATTCATGACCACCTGGAGGATCTGGGTGACGTCGGCCATAATCAGGCCGCATTCTTCGTTGATATTCTGCCGAATCTCGATATTGGTGGGAATAATCTTGCGGATCAGGTTCAGCGCCTCTTTTATGACCGGCTGAAGGCGGATGGGCCTGGGATCCTGTTTGTACTGGCGACTGAAAGTCAGGATCTGGTTGATCAAATCCACGCCGCGTTTGTGGGAAACCATGACGTTTTGCAGGCATTGGGCAGCCTCGCTGCCTTTGGGTACTTCGTCGTAAGCCAGCTCCGTAAAACCGATGGCGGCATATAAAATATTGTTGAAATCATGGGCGATGCCTCCGGCCAAGGTTCCGATGGATTCCAGCCTTTGGGCCTGCTGCAGTCTTTCATTCAATTCTCGTTTTTCGGATTCAATTTTTTTCTGATCGGTTATGTCCCGGATCACGGCGGCGATGCCCTGGATGTTGTTTTTGGCATCTAGTACCTTGTGCTTGACCACATGAAAATTTCTGTCAGCAATCCTTTCTTCCGCGGAGACATAACCTGAATGCAAGGCCTCCATATCGCTTTTCAGGCATTTAACGGCCTCGGCTTCCGGCATGAAATCATGGTCGGTTTTGCCGATAATATCATCGACCTTGACATGGAAGACGGCTTCATGCTCCCGGTTTGCGATCTGATAGCAAAGATTCGTATCTTTTAAAAAGATAAGATCCCTGGATGAATTGATTAAAGAATAGATTTTGTGTAAATATTCCTCCCGTTCCTGCTTGGTGATGTTGATTTTGTCCACAAGTCCCAGAAGAAGAAGCATGATACATAAGACCGAACCCATTTGCGCGCCGTATTGGGTTAAGAGGACAACCGGCAAAACGCCGGTGATCCTCAGCATGACAAGCACCAAGCCGGATAAAAGAGCGGTATCGGCCATCAGGAAATAGCCGGCCGGACGGAAATTTTTTTTCAGACAGATCAGGCCGCTGACCAGGAACAAGACGAAAGTACAAGTCGCGAGCACGGGTATAATCGTTGGAACAATTGCCGGCAAAGTCGGTTGCAATAGAATGACAAACAGCAGAATAACCGGATAAATTATATGAGTGTACAGAAGTCCGATGATCAGTTTATCCAGCTTGGGCATCAATTGTGGCGTATTTAAAAAGGTCCGGGTGAATTGCAGCATCCCCATCACTCCGAACATGGCGATAAAAAAGGAGCTATAATTGGTCAACCAAAAATTATCCGGCCATAAATATTCCGTTGCCAAACCGTCCTCGCAGGCCTGAAAAAGAACAAATCCCAATATGGCCCATATGTGATATAAATAGTTTTTCTCCCGCAGCGTGACAAAGAAAAATAGACTATAGATGAGCATCAAGAACATACACCCATAGTAAATGCCGATAACAGTTTGCCCAAAATTCACCATTTCTGCAAAACCGGTGCAGGTCCATAAGGTGATGGGCAAAATAAGATTGTCTCCCAAAATGGAGTCGAAGCGCATATAATAAGTCTGTTCTCCTTTTGGGATGGGAATCGGAAAAACGAAATTCCGGTACTGGATTTCCCTGGTATGGAACGGGAAATGGTCGCCGCTTGTTTTTTGGATATATTTCCCTGAAGCGGGAATATAGATATCAACACGGTCCAAATAGGGAAAGGCGGCTTCAAGGTAGTAGTCGGCCTGGGGGGAAGAATTTTTTATGGTAAATCGGACCCAGAAAGCCGAAGCCGTATAACCGAAATTCGGTGCATTCACATGGGAGGCTTTCCACCGACTTGAAAATTGATCGGATCGGATGTCCTCAAAAGTCAGCTTTTTGTCCGCATCCTCGATTAGATCAAGATGCATTCCGAGGGGATATTTTTTCTGGGTGCCGTCAATGAAAATCGGCGGCGCAGCGAGTATTCTCCCGGGCGCAAGCAGTAGTAAAACGGATATGATTACTCCAATCGGTTTCATGGCGGATCAATCGCAAGAGGTTGATCGGATATATAACTTTGGTTGATGTAACGAGAATCACGAACAGGGTCTTGAAAAAAATTTAACAGGTAAAAATTAAAGTAGAATATAACAGTTCCATGTTTCCATTGTCAATTTGTTTGCGCCGATGCTACAGGGCAACCGGATGTAGGCTTGGCGCGGAATATGCGGCCACAAAATTCTTACATATGATTGCCCCATGCCTAAGTGCAAAGAGCCTTGATGACAAAACGTCATGAACGTTATAATGTCTCAAAATGCAGGAAGATGATATTATGGCCACAGCCGCGAAACGTGCCGCTAAATATTTTGGCCTTTTTGCACATAGGGCGTTTAAATTAAAAGAATCCTCAGTTATTTTTTTGACATGTTCCGAAACGGTGATGTAAAATTTTTTACGACCCGCCATGGCTCGCGCCTTGCCGCGGATGTGTGGGGACTCGATGAACAGCAACCTGTTTTACTGCTCCATGGCGGCGGGCAGAACCGGTATTCATGGGGCGAGACCGCGCGCGTGATCGCTTCCAAGGGTTTCCAGGCGATTGCGCTCGATTTAAGAGGCCATGGCGAAAGCGACTATGCAATGGACGGCGATTATCGCATTGACAGTTTTGCGGATGATATCGTTTCTGTGATTGGAGATCTGCACTCCCCGCCTGTGCTGGTGGGGGCATCGCTGGGCGGAATAATATCTTTGATTGCGGCAGGTGAGCGAAGAGCCCCCGTGAAGAGCCTCATTCTGGTGGATGTGGCATTTCGGGCGGCGGTTGAAGGGGCGGATCGGATCCTGTCGTTTATGAGAAAATATAAGAACGGCTTTGATTCCATGGAACAAGCCGCAAAGGCGATTTCCATCTACCTTCCTCACCGCAACCGCTCGGCCGAGAAAGCGGGTAAGAGCCGGAATTTTGATAAATATCTGCGCAGGAAAAACGACGGAAGGTATTATTGGCATTGGGATCCACGGTTTTTAGATACAGTCAAAGTGGAAGAGTTAATGGACACACAGAGACTTATCAAGGCAGCCCGCTTCATTAAGGCACCATTACTCCTGTTGCGGGGAATGCTCAGCGATGTCGTGACCGAGGATATAGCAAAGGAGCTGGTTGAGATCTTGCCGCATGCGAAAAGCATCACCATACCTGGAGCCGCCCATACGGTTCCCGGCGATTCAAATTTCATCTTTACCGAGTACATTGTGGCGTTCTTGGGGGGCAAGTCTCCTCTTGACCCTTAAAACCAGGTAGCGCCGGTTGTCGGACCAATTTAGCCGACCGTCAGTTATGAAAAAGCCCGTCGCAAGACCGCAACGGGCTTTTTCTTTAAATATTGGGTCAAGACTAGATGTCGTAATACAGGAAAAATTCGTGGGGATGGGGACGCAGCTTGACCGCATTGGATTCTTGTTTGATCTTGTATTCAATCCAGGTATCGAGCACATCCTGGGTGAAGACATCCCCCTTCAGCAGGAATTCGGAGTCGGCTTGCAAGGCGGCCAGGGCTTCATCCAGGGAGCCCGGCGCCGAAGGCACCAACGCCAGCTCTTCCGGCGGCAGATCATAAATGTTTTTATCCAGGGGCTGACCCGGATCGATCTTCTTTTCAATGCCGTCGATGGCCGCCATCAAAACCGCGGAAAAGGCCAGATAGCCGTTGCAGGACGGATCCGGTGTGCGGAATTCGATGCGTTTGGCCTTGGGTGAGGAACTGTACATGGGAATCCGGATGGCGGCGCTGCGGTTGCGGCTGGAATAGGCCAGATTCACCGGCGCCTCAAAGCCCGGCACCAGGCGTTTATAAGAATTGGTGGTGGGATTGGTGATGGCGCAAAGGGCCTTGCAATGCTTGAGAATGCCGCCGATGGCCCACAAGGCTTCCTGGGAAACACCCGCGTATTTGTCGCCGGCAAAAAGCGGTTTGCCTTGCTTCCAGATGCTGAGATGGGTGTGCATGCCGCTGCCGTTGTCCTCAAAAAGGGGCTTGGGCATGAAGGTGACGGTGTGGCCGTTACGGGTTGCCACATTTTTAAGAACATATTTGAACCACACCATCTGGTCGCTCATCTGCAACAGGGGCTTGAAGCGCATATCGATTTCCGCCTGGCCGGCGGTGGCTACTTCATGGTGTTGGCATTCCACATCGATGCCGAGCTTTTCCAGGGTCAGCATCATCTCTGTGCGCAGATCCTGAAATTTATCCGTGGGCGGCACCGGGAAATAGCCTTCCTTCAGGCGCGGTTTGTACCCGAGGTTGGGCGACTCTTCCCTGGCGCTGTTCCAAATGCCTTCAACGGAATCCACTTCGTAGAAGGCCAGGTTTCTTGAGGACTCGAAACGGACGCTGTCGAAAATGAAAAATTCGGCTTCCGGACCGATGTAGGCCGTGTCGCCGATACCGCTGCTTTTCAAAAAGGCCTCGGCTTTTTTGGCGATGTTGCGCGGATCGCGGGTATAAGCCTCCCGGGTGATGGGGTCGACAATATCACCGATCAGGACCAGGGTCGGTTCCTTATAGAAAGGATCCATTTTCGCCGTGGTCGGGTCCGGGATTACCAGCATGTCGCTCATGTTGATGGGCTGCCAGCCGCGGATGCTGGACCCGTCGAATCCAAAACCATCTTCAAAGCTGGATTCCTCAAGTTCACAAATGGGCACTGAAAAATGCTGCCAGATCCCTGGAAAGTCCATGAAACGAATATCCACGACTTTGGCGTTGTTCTCTTTGGCCATTTGCAATACGTCTTTTACGGTTATTGTTTTCATCATTATTCTCCTTGGATTTTAATCAACAGATCGTCTGTTTAGCTAATCTCAAAGGCACGCTCGCCATGGATGGCGTTGTCCAGACCCTGGATTTCCTCTTCCCGGCTCACCCGCAGGCCGCCGGTCAACAAACCGGTGACCTTGATCACGATGAATGTGGCAACAGCCGTGTACAGAGCTGTTGCCAGGATGGAGAGCAGTTGAATGCCGAGCTGTTTGGGATTGCCGAAAAACAAACCCCTGGCACTGTCCATGATCTTGGGATCGGCAAACAGGCCGGTGGCAACGGCGCCCCAGGCCCCGCACATGCCGTGCACGCCGAAGGCGTCCAGGGAATCGTCGTAACCGATCTTGTGTTTGAGAATGGCTACGCTGAAAAAGCCGAACACCCCGGCCACCAGACCGATGATCAAGGCCCCCAGCAGGTTGACATAACCGGCCGCCGGCGTGATGGCCACCAGACCGGCCACGATGCCCGAGGCAATGCCCAGCACCGTGGGTCTTTTGTTATGAATCCACTCGGCCAGCATCCAGGCCAGGCCCGCCATGGCTGCGGAAGTATTAGTCACCAGAAAGGCCGAGGCGGCCACGCCGTCCGCCGCCAGGCGGCTGCCGGCATTGAAGCCGAACCAGCCGAACCATAGTAGGGCCGCGCCCAGGGCGGTGAGGGAAATACTGGAGGGAAACATGGCTTCCTTGCCGTAACCGATGCGTTTGCCCAGCACCAGGGCCAGCACCAGGCCGGCCACGCCGGCATTGATATGCACCACGTTGCCGCCGGCAAAATCCAGGGCACCCATGCTCATCATCCAGCCGTTGCCCCAGACCCAATGGGCTATGGGACAGTAGACCAGGGTGATCCACAGCACGGCAAACACCAGCCAGGCGGAGAATTTCATGCGGTCCACAATGGAGCCCAGCACCAGGGCCACGGTGATGGCGGCAAAAGTCATCTGGAAAAGGGCGAACACGATGGTGGGGATGGTGCCGGAAAGACTATTCACACCGATGCCGGCCATGAACAGGTTATCCAGGCCGCCGATGATGCCGCCCTTATCCGGTCCGAACGCCAGGGTATAGCCCCACATCACCCAGACCACACTGCCGATGCAATAGGAGGCAATGGTCATGGCAAAGGTGTTCAACAGGTTTTTGTAGCGGGACATGCCGCCGTAAAACAGGGCCAGCCCGGCCGGGGTCATCATCATCACCAAAGCCGTGGCCATGATCACCCAGGCCGTATCCCCTGAATTCAAAGTGCTGACAATTTTGTCGGCTCCCGGCGGCGGTGCTGTTTCTTCAGCCCAGGCGGAACCGAGAACAGCGGTCAGCAGCAGACATACAACCATTAATTTTTTCATCTCACGATCCTCCTCTTTTTCTGTATTAATGATGATCACAGGGCTTCTTTGCCGGATTCGCCGGTACGGATGCGCACGGCCTGCTCCACCGGTAGAATAAAGATTTTGCCGTCGCCGATGCTTCCTGTGTTCGCTTTTTCAAGGATGATTTTAACCACTGCTTCCACCATTGGTTCCACCACCACGATTTCTAGTTTCATTTTGGGGATGAAATCCACCTGGTACTCGGCGCCTCGGTAGATTTCCTTATGGCCCCGTTGGCGGCCGAAGCCCTTGGCCTCGGTGACGGTCATGCCGGCGACGCCGATTTCATTCAGGGCTGCCTTGACTTCATCCAGTTTGAACGGCTTAATGATCGCTTCAATTTTTTTCATTTCCAGTCTCCTTTGATAAATTCATTTGCTGTGTTGGAGATCATATGGAGCAATGCCTGTGCCAAGTTGAAACTGGATCTGAATTTCTTATCAACATACTGATATAATGTTAATCTGTTAAAGATAAAGGGATTTCGAGGTAAAATAGTTATCATACATTTTTGCAATCATTATGCTTATTAAATACAAAAATGTATTTTTATATCCAATTCTTTCAATTTTAATTATATACGGAAACACCTTATCAGCCCCAATTCCAGTATAGTTCAACAGGCTGTATTCACGCTATCATTGACACGCAAACGCCCTTCGAATACATTCCGATATCAAAAAAGGCGGAACAGTATTACCGGAATTAACCGGAACATAAAACAGGCTACACCTGGGAAGAAAATAAAAAACCAGTGCAGTACGAATTCAATAAAGCCGGCTACAGGGGTTTTGAACATCCTATAAAAAAACCGCCACTGACAAAACGAATCACCATCATTGGAGATTCGTTTTCCGAAGCCCTGCAAGTCGATATCCACCAAACTTACTGGTTCAGGGTTGCTGAATTATTAAATGAAGACAGCTGGTTTCGGTGGGACCCCTTAATTTCGGTGTGGGCGCCTATGGAACCACTCAGGCATGGCTGACACTGAAAGATTTAGCCCTTCGCTATGACCCTGATTTGGTCATTCTTCAGATTTTTCCATTAAATGATATCTGTGACAATTCCATGTTTTGAACTCTTTATCGTACCAACCATTGGAAAGGAGAAGCCAGATAAAAAATCCTGTCGGCGATCCATGTGGCAACTTTTGAATGCATTGCTTATGATTCATTTTTCAATTGAAAATTTAATTTGCATCCTATATAATGCATTTATGCTTTTTTCCATCGGACAACAAATTCGACAAGCCCGGAAATTTCGCAAAATCACCCAGGCGGATCTGGCCCAAGCTCTGGGCATGAGCCGGACCACCATCGGCCAGATTGAAAACGGTACGGTTCAGGATGTCGGTGTGCGCAAGTTGATCCGGATTCTGGAATACCTGGGACTGGAGCTTCGCACGCGGCCGGCCGGCCGGCCGCCCACCCTGGAGGAACTCCGGGAAGAGGAGCATAGTCCATGACCAATGGATCGACTCTGGCCGTATGGGCGGCCGGCAAGCGCGCAGGTCTTCTGGCTCGCGAACCAAGCCGGGAGTACGTATTCGCCTATGAGCCGCAAGTGGAAAGCAAAGCCCAGGTGTCGTTGACCATGCCGGTGCGCCTGAAGAGCTGGGTGAGTCGCGACCTGCACCCGATATTTCAGATGAACCTGCCGGAAGGCGCACTGCTGGAGGCCATTCGCCGCGCCATTGCTAAAATCATCGGTGAAGACGACCTGTCCATTTTGCGGGTTACCGGCGGGAACCAGGTGGGCCGCAACCGCTTCTCCCTGCCGGATGATGACCACCCCGGTGTTACGGAAACGCCCGAGTCCCTTTCGGAGTTGCTCACCTATCCGGACACCCGGGAGTTGTTTCATGAGTTGGTAGAGCGGTACGCCCTTCGTTCCGGAGTGTCCGGTGTTCAGCCCAAGGTGCTGCTGGAAGCCAGGGACCGGGCCACCCTGGCTTCCACCGGTTATATCGTCAAGGCCTGGGGCAGCGAATATCCTTTTCTGTCTGCCAATGAGTTTTTTTGTATGACCGCCGCCAAACGGGCCGGCCTGCCGACGCCGGAATTTTTCCTTGCGGACAACGGCGGCCTGTTCATCATGCGCCGCTTTGACATTACCGCCAAAGGAGATCCCATGGGCTTCGAAGACTTGGCCGCCCTCCAGGCCCTCGGCACGGCCCAAAAATATTCCAGCAGTTATGAGCGGGTAGCCAAGACCATCCGTGACTTTGTCGCCGGCGAACACCTGATGGCGGCCCGGGAGCAGTTTTTCGCCACCTTGGTGCTGTCGGTCATGGTGCGCAACGGCGACGCCCATCTTAAGAACTTCGGTGTGCTTTACGCCGAACCCCAGGCCCCGGTAAGGCTGGCACCAGTGTACGATGTGGTGACCACGTCCGCATATATCAAAAATGATGTCCCGGCCCTCACCCTGTCCGGTACGAAAAAGTGGTGGCCGCGTAAAATGCTGGAACGCTTTGCCGTGGCTCATCTTTCATTGCCGACATCTGTCATATCAGCCATTTTCATCCGTTTGGCAGAAGCCGTTACGGAAACCCAAAGCCTGCTTCGGCAATATCTAACCCAGCATCCGGAATTCAAAACTGTCGGCGAACAGATGCTGAAGGCCTGGGAGGACGGGATCAATGGTCTGGCTGGATAAACCGGAATCCCACAAAAAGAATGAGTTGGATCTTATCCAGCTTTTTAATGGCGATCATAGCTTGTCACGGATTTTAACGAATCCGGTCAGTACTTTCACCGCCAGCAGAATGGTAAACAGCCATAGAAGATAATTGATGATCCTGCCAAACCTGCTGGTCCTTGTCGGTCTTCAAAATAAAATCGGCTTCCATCCCATTCCAGAGATGCCCGACCCGCTGTTGTGAAAGTGATATCCGGAATACACATAACCGGAAAATGGAAGGTGGGTATGGCCGAAATAAATATCGTGTATCCGGGAAAGGTCGACGCCCGGAGTGCTTTCAAGATAATGCAAAATTCTTCCAGCGACAAGACGTCTTGGGAAACAGAGCCAATGGAAAAGACCGGTCAGACCGATTCGATCCATCGCCTCATAGGCCAAGTCTTGAGGAAATGAACGCTTGGCCAGGGTTTGCCAGGGAATGCGATATTGCTTCCTCTGGGCATAATTTTCCAATTGGCGCAATCACCGTGGAGGAACAAGGCCTTGCCGATGACCCGAAAATCGGCGTTCCACCGGAAATCGAAAATATCCCCGTTCAATACGAGGCAATTCGCCCCCGCCAACTCATGCAGACGCGCCGTAAGCATCCCAACGCCGTCCGAACGCCTGGCAAACAAGTGCAAATCCGATACGACGACACCGCGATTTATCACGCAACGCTTCCCTTTATGGATAGGACCTTGCTTTTTTGATATCGGACTGTATGTGACGAGAGTTTGTGTGTCAACGACAAGGAAAGAAAAAAACTTGTAAAGGCAAAATGTGTTGTGCTAACAGATATGTACAAATTATTGGGATTGTTTTACAGATTGAAAAATTAAATGCAACAGAGTGGTTCTTTGGAAAAGTTTTTTCTGGATATTGGCAATATTCAGAAAATCATAGAAGGACTTGTTCTGCTCTAAGCATTCCACTTGCACAATAATTAAATTATAATTATAGTGGCAATATGAAATCAATATCATTTGTTTGGGATGATAACAAGGCTGATGAAAACTTAAGGAGACACAAAATATCCTTCGAAGAGGCACAAACGGTTTTCACCGACCCCAATGCAAGGATGATATTTGATCCAGAACATTCTGCCGATGAAGATAGATTCGTAATCCTTGGAATAAGCTTTGCGCTAAGGCTGCTTGTCGTCTGTCATTGCTATCGTGAAAATGATTTTGTTATTCGAATAATTTCTGCTCGAAAAGCAACCAAACAAGAGCAAAAACAATATAGGGGCTTCTATCATGAAAAATGAATACGATTTTTCGAAATCTGTTAAAAATCCGTATGCCAAGCATCTTAAAAAGCAAGTAACCCTACGTCTTGGTGTTGATGTTATTAATTATTTCAAAAATCTATCGGAGCAAACCGGGGTTCCATATCAGAATCTTATTAATCTTTATTTACAAGATTGTGCCCATTCACAAAAAAAACTGAAACTGAACTGGGCTTCAAAATAGAATAAATATAGAACCCATAAATCCAGCGGATGCAAAAGACCGCGCTGCTGATTAATTTGTTGGGCAACGGACCTACATGAGGCTTTCATGAATTCGTGCATTAATCGTCTATCCATACTTGCAGGTTTCATCATCTTTTTTACGACTATAACGCTTGCCGGGCAACCAGCGGGACTTGCTTCTTCTATAGAAGACGATTTCTCTGCAACCGTAACCATGGCCAACGACGTTCAAGTCAGTGTTGAAAAGATCCGTTTGCAAGAGTCCCCTGGCGGCCAGTGGATCACAACGAGGCCGAATCGATATGCATCCGAGATGTACTTCCGCATAAATAAGGACGGAGTGACAATTCGGCGCGTCCTACCGTTTGACACAATTGCTACCATCGAGTTTTCAACCTCACTTGGGTCTGATGCCATGTATCCAGAGGTTCGTAGGATGCTGATCAAACTCAAAGATGGTGGAACCATTGAGTGGGTTCATGCTGACAGGTCTGTAACCATTTCCAGTTCAGGTGGAAAGACTGAGCGCTGGAATAGCTTCCCGTGGATCACCGGAGTAGTTTCTTCTGAAGAAAAAGAGCAAGGGCAAAATTACGTCATTACCGGATTTACCGGCGTAGCGAATGCTAATGGTGAGCAAGGCAAATGGGAGGCTAAACCAACCGAAATTAAACGAATTCAATTTATAGACGGATTGGCGAAAAAACACTGAGCATTATGACACTATGGAAAAATTGACCAATCGACCGGCTCCGCCAGCGGGTGCCAGGCTCAAAGTGAGCTTTTAATGGCAATATGAAAAAGAGAATAAGAAAGAAAAAAAGAGTCGGCGAATTTCAGGAATTTGGATTCGAAACTGGTTTCCGATTTTCAAGTAAATTGGATACAAAAACTCGAAATGATTTGATTGATCGGTTTATTGAGAAAGCAATCGAAGATAATGGTCTGCAATTTGGGGTCGCCCATTAAAGGGCGAGTCAAGTGAAAAAACACCTCTCCTATCGAAAAA
>DYJD01000061.1 GCA_020723325.1 Desulfosudis oleivorans
ACGGCTGAATTTTCAAAGAGCGATTCTTAATTTCTGTTTATTTTGGACAGCAGTGGACTAATATATAAAAATATATATATTCAAATAATTGTGCAAAGATGAAATTATCAAAGAGCTTGGGTGGATAGGGTCAAGTCGGAAGGATATGATGGCTCTTCCTCGTGCCGTTCAGCGCACCTTCGGTTACGCGCTTTATCTGGCCCAAATAGGCGACAAGTCACCCGAAGCAAAACCGCTGAAAGGTTTTAGTGGTGCGGGTGTTCTGGAGATAGTTGAGGACTATCGGGGAGATACATATCGGGCTGTGTATACTGTTCGTTTTTGCCACAAAAGTTTATGTGCTGCACGTTTTCCAGAAAAAAGCAAAGCGTGGAATTGGAACGCCTAAGCTCGAATTGGACTTGATCCGGGACCGGTTGAAAGCAGCCGAAAGACTTTTTGCCGGCACGAAATAGAAGATATTGACATGACGATCAAACATGAAAAAAGCAGTGGCAACGTTTTTGCGGACCTGGGATTTCCCAATTCAGAACAGGAACTTGTTAAAGCCAAATTGACTGCGCAGATTTATCGGCTTCTGAAAGATCAGGGGTTAACCCAAGCTGAAGCCGCGAAATTACTTGGTACAACCCAGGCGCAAATATCTGCGCTTATGCGTTGCCGTCCTGTGTCGGTATCAGTGGGTCGTTTAATGGAGTTTTTAACAATACTTGGTCAAGATGTGGAAGTTACAATCAAACCTGGCCAAAGAAAAAAGGGGTATCGAGGACATATGTCCGTTGCTTTGCCGGCTTAATTTCGGATCAGATTAACGGAGAGGTCATCAGGATCATTTCATGCCTCAAAACTAAATCTCCGGCCATGGCCAAATAATGCCCGAAAATTTATAACAACACACCCTGCTCGTGAGAACATTTTTTCCTTAGCAGTGTTATATTTTTTCTTGACCGTTTTTATGGAGCCATGTTATTGAGGCAGTAATTAAAATTTTTAGATGCTTATTGCACCCCTGATATAGATAAAAGCATTTTAACGATTACTACCATTGTTCTGTTGCTCTTGTTTTATTAGGCGGATACTGAGACTCGGAGACCGTTAGTTTGACTTCGTAATGATATTTATTGCTTTTACTCCATGGGTTTAGTATAGGTTTTTTCATGAAACGTACCCCAAAGAACAAATACTGACCTTAGGAGAAAAACTTATGCAACCCCACAGTCGGCGCTCACCGGCGTCGGTGGGCGCTTTTTGTCTTTTGTGAAAAACTACAGCACACATTTTCAAAGTTATCGCCATGATGTTTCCGATAAGGCCCGTCAATATGCATCCGGGTTGATGCAAGCAGGCTCTCGTAAGAACATGGACCGCATGGCTGAGGTTGTGCCTGACTCCAAATCTCGTAATCTTCAACAATTTATCACCCACTCCAAATGGAATGCCCGTGAAGTAATCGACCATGTCGCTAAGGATACGGACCAGCTTTTGGGAGACAACCCAAAAGCCGGGCTTATCATAGATGAGACCGGCTTCGCAAAACAGGGGCGCATGTCTGTTGGTGTTGCCCGCCAATGGTTGGGGCGGTTGGGTAAAGTCGACAATGGGCAGGTTGCAGTATTCGGAGTGTTGGCCAACGATCGATTCGTCAATCCGATTGATACCAGACTTTATTTGCCAAGGAGTTGGACTGAAGATTCTGAACGATGCGATAGAGCCTGTATACCGGAGTCCGAACGAACTTTTCGTACAAAGGATGAACTTGCGGTCGAGATTGTCCTCCATGCGCGGCGTAATGGTATTCGTTTTAGCTGGGTTGGCACCGATGCTGGTTATGGGAAAGGTCCCGGCTTTATGCGGATGCTCGAAAAAATAGGCGAACAATTTATGGTAGACGTTCATTCGGATTTTTCCGTCTATCTTGAGGACCCCCAACCGTATATTCCTGCCAAAACTAACAGCCGTGGACGTGCGCCTAAAAGATATCAGACGGATGCAACAAGTTTTGAGGTTCAAGAGATTGTAAAAAGAGCGAAGCTTGATGATCAGCCAATTTTGAAGCTGCGGCAGACGACCCGAGGGCCGCTTGAGGCACATGCGTTGAGGCTTCCCGTATATATCTGGGACGGTGAATCTGAAAACGTTGAGAAAAGGTGGTTGGTAGCATCGCAATTGACAGACGGGAGTCCGGACACAAAGATATCTCTGAGCAATGCGCCTGAAGGGATTGATCTTCAGACCCTTGTATGGCGACAACGGCAGCGTTATTGGGTTGAACGTGCTTTTGAAGATGCAAAAAGCGAATGTGGAATGGCGGATTATCAAGTAAGGAAATGGCCGGCATGGCATCATCATATGGCCCTTGTAATGATGACGACGCTTTTTATGCTTACTGAACGAATTAATCATGAGGATAGCTATCCATTACTTTCTTGTGCTGATATTGAAGAACTGCTTTCCCATTTTCTTCCACGTCGTGATGTGACAAAGGCTGAAATTATCAAACAACTTGAGGATCGACACCGCAAGCGTCAGGCAGCAATAGAGTCACATACACGCAACAGTGAGCAAAATAAGGGGCCACGAACGGGAGTCGATTAACATTACAAAGTCAAATTAGGACACTGTATGCTTGCTCGTTCAAAGGAAAATACAAAACTTCTGATCTTAAATTTTATTCTGATTATCGCTGTTACTACTTCAATGTTTTTTTCTCTTTGTATTGATAAGAACCAAAACGCGCATTGGAAGGTTGAATTCAGGGGTAATTGCATCGGATGTCAGACACATGCAACCCATTCTTGCCGACTGTCGGAAAGAGATGGGGATAGGGGTGCCTGTCTCGATATTCCGTTGGTTATAGCAAGCAAAGTGTCTGAGGATGATAGTTTTTATCAAGAGCCATCCTTTTCCACCAATATGGCAATAAATAATGCGGTGTCAATTTCCGCATCAACCTTGGTGTCCTGCAAAAAAGCCCAATCGGACAACCTGTTTTCATCATTTTTCCAACCTTCCGTACTTCGCTCCGTTATTCTCCTCATTTGATCTGTTGCTTCCCGCTTTGAATTTTTAAGAATCGGAACTTGCCTGCCGCGGTAGCACCGATTTAATTCGTCTTAAAAACGTTTAAGGCTTCATATTCATCCGCTATTTTGGGGGCCGGCACACTGGATTTTACGGAGTGTGCGGTGAATTTATTTGAAAATTAGTCGTCAAACAGGAGTATTTTATGATTGGAAGCATACGCTTATCCGTTGGTTGTGCAATGATATTATTGTTTTTTTCAGGGACCGGATTTCCCTCTGAGTCTTCTGAAACACCGGGCGAGTTAGGAACAGAACACGGCAGTCGATATTCGACGTTGCAGTCGACGGACCCCGCATCGGTTACGGATCACCCCGGCAAATCCAATGGCAATCCCACCGGCGCCATCACATTGAAGCAAGCCCTGGCATTGGGCCTTTTGCAGAATCCCGAGTTGGCAGCATCTTTTTGGGAGGTGCGTGCGGCGGAAGCCCGTCTCATACAAGAAGGATTGTTGCCCAATCCTGAAATCGAATCATCCCTGGAAAATTTCGGCGGCAGCAAGGACCTGTCGGGGTTTGACGGCGCGGAAACCACCATTCAAATCAAACAGAAGATCGAACTCGGTGGAAAACGCGAAAAAAGAGAACAAGTCGCGGCCTTGGGAAAGGATATCGCCCAATGGGATTATGAAAGCAAGCGGCTGGATGTGGTCGCCGACATATCAAAATCGTTCTGGGATGTGCTGGCCGCCCAGGAAAAATATGCCATCGCCGGGGAAATCAAAGCGGTGACCGAGGATGCCTATAACCTGGTGGCTGAGCGCGTCAAGGCGGGGAAAGCGCCGCCTTTGGAGGAAATCCAATCCAAGGTGACGGTAACAAAAATTCGGATCGAATTTGAACAGACCAAGCGCGCCCTTGAAACCGCCCGGAAAAAACTGGCCGCGACCTGGGGAAGCCCCCGACCGGTATTTGAAAAAGTGATTGCCGATATCGACCCGCTTGTTCCGCCGCCGTCCCTTGAGAATTCCGAGGTGTATTTGTCCCAAAACCCGGATTTGGCAAAATGGGATACGGAAATGGAGAAAAACCGGGCGCTGGTCAAGCTGGCGGACGCGGACAGCATTCCGGATCTGACAGCGGGCGTGGGGCCGCGCTACTATAGTGAATCCAAGGAGGTGGCGTTTGTCATGAATCTATCGGTTCCGATCCCGCTATTCAACCGGAACCAGGGTGGAATAAAGGAAGCGAGCTTCAATCTCGTCCGGGCGCGCGAAAGCAGGAAGGCTGCCGTGCTGACAGCGCAAAAAAACCTGGACCAGGCCTATCAGGATTTGTCCGCTTCCTACTTAACCGCCGATTCGCTCATAAAAACCGCGATCCCGGCGGCTGAGAGCGCTTTTTCAGCCGCCCTGGAAGGATACCGGGAAGGCAAAATCGGCTATCTTTCGGTTCTGGAAACCCAACGGACCTTTTTTGAAGTTAAATATCAATATGTCACAGCGATTGTTGATTATCATAAATCAAAAGCGGATTTCGAGCGCCTGGTCGGACAAAATCCGGCCGACAACAAATAAAAGAGGAGAGCGATATAATGAAAGCGAGAAGATTTTTTATTACGATGGTTGCATGTGTGATCCTTATCGTCGGCGGTTTCATCGCCTGGCATCGGCAGGCTGATTCCTCCACCCAAAATACGGCAAAGGAACCGGCGGTGGAAATGGGTGAAAAAGGCCATGCCCATGGCGAGCAAAAGGAGCAGGAAGGCCATGAGCATGATTCCAAGCCCGATGGAAAAAAGGAAATATCGGATCTTGATCGGGACGTGGATGAAATTTGGTCGGCGAACTGCGAGCATAAGGTGCTGCATTACACGTGCGATGAGTGCCGGTACGAACTGGGAGTGGTTAAATTGTCCGAAAAGATTTTTTCAAAGGAAGGCCGGTCCGGTATTGTTTCAACCGCCATGCCGGCCGAGCGCCGAATGGGCAAGCCCTTATCCCTTACCGGCGAAGTCGTCACCGATGATTTGAATTCCGCCCGCGTCTCAAGCGTTGTTTCAGGAGCGCTCCGAAAGATCATGGTCGACATCGGCAGCCGGGTGTCAAAAGGGGATAAGCTTTTTGAACTTGACAGCACGGAAGCGGCGGAAGCAAAGGCCGATTACTTGAAAAAGGCGTCCGCCATGACTTTGGCTGTCAAAACAGCCGAACGCGAAGCCAGCCTGTTTGCCAAAAAAATATCCGCTGAAGTGGAAGTAATGGAAGCCAGGAACAAACGGATCGAGGCTGAAATCGAGCTGGCCGGCGCCCGGTCCCGGCTTGCGCGCATCGGAATCCCTGAAAAGGAGATTGAAATGCTCGGTTCCGGAAGCACCGCCACCGTCAACGGCATCCTGCCGGTGTATGCAAGCATTAACGGCATGGTGCTTGAACGCCTTGCAAGCCCCGGAGAACAGGTGGAGGCGGGGCGGACGATCATGCTGGTCTCGGATATTTCAAAGGTATGGATCCGGGCGGATATCCGGGAAACCGATTCGGCCTTGCTGGCGCTGCATAACAGCCGGATTCCCTGCGAAGTGACGGTGCCGGGTGCGGACGGGAAAACATATCCGGGAACCCTTGAGGCCGTATCGGGAAAAATGGATGAAACCACCCGGACCATTCGGGCGCGTGTCAGCGTGGCAAATCCGGATAGGGGGTTGAGACCGGGTATGTTCGTCAATGTTGTCGTGATGACTCAGGCCGCGGATGTTGTTTTGACGGTTCCGAATGCCGCGCTTCTTTCCGATGAGGGACGAAGCTTTGTGTTTATTCACAAGGAAGGCGACTACTGGATCAGGCGTCCGGTTGTCACCGGCGCGTCCTTTGACGGCTGCACGGAAATCAAACAGGGGCTCGGCAAGGATCGGATGATTATCGCCGATGGTTCATTCCTGCTGAAGTCGGACGTTCTCAGGGCGAAAATGGGCGCGGGCTGCGCGGAATAGGAGCAGGCATGAATACGATTATCGAGTTGATTCTCAGGGTCCGGTTTTTGATGTTGGCCCTGACCGGTTTGGTGGTGATAGGCGGGATTCTTGCCTGGATGCGGCTTCCGATTGACGCGTTTCCGGATGTGACCAATGTCCAGGTGATGGTGCTCTCGGAAGCGGCCGGGCTGTCGGCCGCCGACATCGAGCGGCAGGTGACTTATCCCATTGAACAACAGATGGGCGGTGTCCCCGGCGTTGTTTCGGTTCGTTCCCTGTCAAAAGCCGGGCTATCCCAGGTGGTGGTGGCTTTTGAGGATGATACGGATATTTATTTCGCCCGGCAGCAGGTGTTTGAGCGTATCCAGGCAGCCCTGCCCAATCTTCCGGCCCAGGTTGCGCCGGAGCTTGGCCCTATCAGCACCGGCCTTGGGGAGATTTTTCAGTACACGCTGGAAAGCGATACTCTTTCGCCCATGGAGCTTCGCACCATTCAGGATTTTCTGATATCGCCCCAGCTCAAACCCATCAAGGGAGTCAACGAGGTAAACAGTTTCGGCGGATTTGTCCGCCAATACCAGATTCTGGTGAATCCGGATGCGCTGGTCAAATACAACTTGACCCTTCGGGATGTGGTTGAGACCATGGAGAAAAACAACGCCAATGCCGCGGGCGGCTTTATTGTGCGCGGATGGGAGCAGACCTACATCAGGGGGCTCGGCCTGTTGTCGGATCTTACGGATATTTCAAATATTGTGATTAAAGTCTATGACGGTGTTCCGATCCATATTCAGGATGTGGCTGAAGTGACGACAGGCCCCCAGCCCCGGCAGGGCGCGGTGACGCGGAACGGCAAGGGGGAAGCGGTGGCCGGCATGGTCATCATGCTCAGGGGCGAAAATTCAAAGGAGGTGGTGGCCAGGGTCAAGGCCGCGGTTCCGAAAATCGAAAACAGCCTGCCGAAAGGTGTCCGGCTGAATGTTTTTTACGATCGGACGGCCCTGATTCAGGCCTGCATCAAAACCGTTATAAACGCATTGATGGAAGGCGGGGTCTTTGTCATTCTGGTGCTGTTTCTTTTTGTCGCCGAGCTGCGCACCGCCTTGATCGTCGTGGCATCGCTGCCCATCACCTTTTTAGCCACTTTTATCGTCATGGGTTGGACGGGCATCAGCGCCAACCTCATGAGCCTCGGGGGGCTTGCTTTTTCAGTGGGCATGGTGGTGGATGCCTCCATTGTCATTGTTGAAAATATCCGGCGGCATTTTGCCGATAACCAGGTCCCGATGCTACGGCGGCGGATCGTCGTGGCGGCTGTGGGCGAAGTCGCGCGGCCGGTCTCGTTTTCCATTTTAATCATCGTGATTGTGCTGGTGCCCTTATTCACCCTTCAGGGCATTGAGGGCAAAATGTTCCTGCCGCTGACGCTGACGATGATTTTCGCCATTCTTGTGTCCCTGGTGACGGCATTGACCATTGTCCCGGTGCTTTCGGAAATGGTGTTGAAACAGGAAAAAGAAAATGAGTTCGGATTTATTCGGAAATTTCATAACGGCTATCTCCGGTTGCTGGCCGGGGCCCGGAAGAAAATGTGGCTGACCCTGGGATTGTCATGCATAGGTATCGTTGCGGCGATATTGCTGATTCCCCGTATCGGCACGGAGTTTATTCCAAACCTGGATGAGGGCGCCATTGCCGTCAATGTCGTGCGCCTGCCGAATGCGTCGCTGGAAGGGTCACGGGATGTGGCGACCTTTATGGAAAAACTGTTGCTGGCAAATTTTCCTGAAATCGAAACCGTGGTGAGCAAGACCGGCCGCGCCGAGATTTCCGAGGACCCCATGGGGCCGGAGCAGACCGATGTCTTCATCATGCTCAAGCCTTTTAAACAATGGAAAACAGGCCGGAGCAAACCGGACCTTATCGCCGCAATAAACAAGGAACTCTCGGTCATCCCCGGCGTCCGTCTATCATTTTCACAACCCATCGCCCTGCGGGTCAATGAATTGATCTCCGGTGTAAAAAGCGATCTCGCGGTAAAGGTATATGGCCCGGATCTTGAAAAATTAAAAGAATTTTCAGACCGCATTGCCGGAAAACTGAGCGCCATCCGCGGTGCCCAGGATGTCAAGGTGGAACAGGTTTCCGGCATGGAACAGATCGAGATCGCCTATAACCGCCGTGAGATGGCCCGCTTTGGAATTAATGTGGCGGACGTCAATTATGTTATCGAAACCGCGCTGGCCGGACGCGAAGCCACACGGGTGGTTGAAGGACAAATGCGCATCGCCGCCGTGGTCAAGTTTCCGGATCATTTTCGGAATAATATTGCCGCCCTGGAAGGGATCATGCTTACCGGCGCGGGCGGGGAGCGCGTACCCCTGAAAAGAGTGGCCGATATTTCATTGGTTGAAGGTCCGGCCCAGATCACCCGCGAAAAGGGGATGCGCCGGGTTGCGGCCGAGGTCAATATCAGAGGCCGCGATCTGGGCGGTTTTGTCGGGGAAGCCCGGGAAGCGCTGGCCGATATCGAAAAGGAACTGCCGTCCGGATATTTTCTGGAATACGGAGGCCAGTTTGAAAACCAACAGCGGGCCATGCAGCGGCTTTCCGTGATGGTCCCCATTGCGCTGCTGCTGATTCTGATGCTCCTGTACCTCGCGCTTGGATCCATCCGGGATTCACTGCTGGTTATATTAAATCTGCCTTTTGCCCTGGTGGGTGGAATTTTCGCCATCTGGGTTTTCGGCATCCACCTGTCCGTATCGGCCGCTGTTTCCTTTATTGTCCTGCTGGGAATCGCGGTTCAAAACGGTGTCGTGCTCATGGCGTTTTTCCGGCAGCTCCGGCAAAGCGGCAAAAATGTCGCTGAAACAGTTCATATGGGCTGCGATTTGCGTTTCAGGCCGCTGATGATGACGGCCCTGACCAGCTTTATCGGCCATCTTCCCATGCTCTATGCCACAGGCGCGGGCGCGGATATCCAAAAACCGCTGGCGGTGGTGGTCATGGGCGGGCTGATAACGTCGACCATTCTGACTCTTGTTGTTCTGCCGACCCTTTATGAATGGCTGGAATCAAGACGTGAAGCACTTATTTCAGGAGACGAAAATGGAAACAAGTTTATTGCTTTTCGCGCAAAGAATCAAAAAGGAGCTTGACATTGCCGGAAAAATGCAGAGCCGCCTTATTCCGGCCGATCCGGTGCTGCCGGGCTGGCAGGTCAAAGGTGTTTGCCGGCCGGCGGGCGAAATCGGCGGAGATTATCTGGATTTCTTTCCGAATCAATTCGGTGACTGGTTTCTTGTCATTGCGGATGCTTGCAATAAGGGAATCCCCGCAGCCCTGACCATGAACGGTTTTCGCGCCATCATGCGGGCCGAAGGCTGGAAACAGTCTTCACCCAAAAAATTGCTGGCGGCAGCCAATGCCCTGATGGAGACTGATTTGAACCAGGATCATTCGTTCATCACCTGCCTTTGTATTATGTTGAGTAATCATGATTGTACCTTGAGCTTCGCGCGCGCCGGGCATCCGAGTCTTATTCGGATCAAACCCGAAAGCGCACCCCAAGTTCTCAAATCGAGAGGTATCGCCATCGGATTGCAGACCGGGTGCAAATTCGAGGAGATGCTGGAGGAAGTGACCCTTTGTCCGAATAAAGGGGATAAATTTTTCGCCTATACCGACGGGTTGGAGGACATCCTGAACATTGAATCCGGCGCCTGCCGGAATCCGATTGTTTCATTTTTAAGTCGGAATCGTTCCCTGCAGCCCAATGAAATTTCCGAGAACCTGCTGTCCTATATCGATTCTCCCTTGAACGGGGAACAAAACCCTGACGATTTGACCTTTTTCGCCATCGAAAGGAGGCTGGATGAATCAAGCGACGAAAAGGAATAATGCATGCAGTATCGAAAAAGAAACAAACGGCCTGCCTACCTTCAAAATCAGCGGCTGGCTGGACGCAAACACTTCTCCGGAAATCGGATTGAAACTATTCGGAGCCATCGAAGCCGGATCAATCCATATAATTGTCGACTTCGAAAACGTGCATTACATCTCAAGCGCGGGTTTAAGGATGTTTTTAAAGGCCTATCGAAAATGTGCGGAATCGGGCGGTCTGATTGTTCTGTGCGGCATGCGGGATTTTATAGAAGAAATTTTTGAAATCTCCGGTATCAATTCATTCATACCGGTTGTTGAAACCGTCGACGAGGCAATGAAATGCTTTAACATTGGATAATAAAGAAAGGAAGTAGTTCTCGTGATAATCAAAAAAAAAGAGCGAATTGGGATCGCATGGATTTTATGTATCTTGCTTATATTCGTATCCCAACGTTCGGTATACGGGCAGGAAACAAAAGCGGATGCCGCATTTAAGGATGGTGTGCGCGCTTTTCGTCAAAAGGATTATAACGTGGCTGCAACGCTGTTTAAAACAGCGCGAGCGGCAGGTCTCAAAACCGAGGCGTTAGGCTATAATCTGGGCGTGAGCCATTATAAATCAGGGCAGTATACCGATGCGTTGAAGGAATTCGAAAGTCTCAAATCGTCAAAAAAGATGTCCGCGGTGGCGCACTATAACATTGGTTTGATCAAGCTTCGGCAGAATGAGCCGGCAAGTGCGAAAACGCATTTCCAGATCGCTTATGACAGCGCCCGTAATGAAAAATTGAAGGAATTGGCCCGGATTCAACTCCGCCCGGATGAGCCGGCGGCCGACAATCCGTTATTGACCGGATATCTATCCATCGCGGGAGGATACGATGACAACATTACGCTCGGTATTGAAAACGAGATTCAGAGCAGCAAAATCGATGACCGATTTGTTGAACTGCTGGCTGCCGCATCGGCACGGATCACCGGTAAAAGTGAAAACGGTTTTCAATTAAACGCCGGCGGATATGCCCTTCGATACCAGGATGCGGATGAATACAATTTCTCCAGTATCGGTATCAATCCGGAATTCGACTACAAAATCGGCGAATGGCAAACAGAAACGGGCCTTGATCTCAATTTGATTCATTTCGGGGATCGCTTGTTTGAAATGACCGCAGGCGCGGGTGTAAAGGGGAGCCGGTATATATACCGGAATTTGAGCATGCGGCTGCAATATAAAATCACCAAAATAGAGGCTGAAACGGATTTCGAGTATCTGACCGGTTTCCAGCATCAGCTTGGCGCAGGGATATTCGGCCAGGTTTTCGGAACGAATGGGAATGCGGGCTATCGCTTTGAGTTGAATGACCGGAAAGACCCGACGTACCCATCCCGGCATGAATTGCTGATATCCGCATCCAGGGACTTTGATTCCAATTGGAGCAGCAGGCTGGATGGGAGTTTTCGAGCCAGCAATTACGACCACAGCTCCCGCAATGATCGCCGTCTCCGTCTTGGCTTTAAAATTTCCCGCCGGATTTTGTGGGACTGGAAATTATTCGGAAAGTATAATTTCACGCGAAATTTTTCGAATTCCGATCAATACGAGTATATCAGCAATGTCGTCGCATTCGGCCTGGAAAGGATTTTTGAATTTAACCGGAACCATTGAGCTCAATCCGGCGTCTTTATAAAAGAAGTGTTGAATCAACCGGTATGATCGGAAGATCGCCGAATCCGGATTTTTTGTCCGCTATGTTATTTTAGCGCTACTTATTCAAGGATTAAATACAAATGGATTTCAGCATAGATGAAGGCACACAGGCCAAAATATATTATCTGGAAGACAGCCGAAAATCGACCTATGAAACGCTGCTGCGCCCGCATTTGAATTTTCTTTTCAGAATTTCCTACCGTTTTTACGGCAACCGGATGGATGCCGAGGATTTGGTGCAGGATTTGTTGGTAAAATTGTATTCTCGAAAAGAAGACTTAAGTAAAGTCGACAAAATGCGGCCATGGCTTTTGCGTATTCTCTACCGGCAGTTTGTGGACAATTCGCGTAAGAAAAAGAGAAGCCCGTTGGGATATATTACAAGGAGGCTGGAGGCGGCTGAACCAACGCCGGTGGAGATGCTTCCGGATCATACATCGGATCTTGAGGAAAGGGTATGCAACCGGATGGTTTTCAGTCAAATCAGGGAAGCACTCGGTCTTCTAGACAAATATCAGCGGGCGGTCATCAGCCTGCATGACATGGAAGGTTACACGCTGAATGAACTGGAGATATTGCTGGAAGTGCCCTTGGGAACGCTCAAATCCAGATTGCATCGCGCCCGTACGAAATTAAGATGCATTTTGGAAAAAAAAGGAACCTTTTCAGTCTGATTTTCGTCTTTAGGGTTAAAGGGGGAAAAGATGGATTGCATGATAATAAAAGAAAAAATGGATGATTTCATGGATGGACAATTGGAGGCCGCGTGTGCGGCGGCCATTTGTGAACACATTCAAAAATGCGCGACCTGCCGGAAGCGACATGCTATCGCAATCCGGTTGCGGGAGACACTTAAGGCGCTTCCCGTTCCGCCGATCGACAAGGTCTTCGGCGATCGGGTTTTCCGCTATGCAGTTGAGCGGAATAAGCCGTATCGGCAGGTATTACCGTATTTGATGAGGATCGCGGCCGCTGTTCTATTCGTGTTCGCGTTCGGCTATCTGTTCCAGAAAACGCCGTGGGGCGTCGGCTCCGGAATGGAAGCAATAACCGTTTCAATGGAACTGCGTCGGGAGATACGGCTGCTGTTCAATTCCGAAGAGACCCTCGCAAACGTAACTTTTTCATTGGAACTCCCAAAAGGTGTGGAGTTGGAAGGCTTTGGTGAACAGCGCAAAATTGTTTGGGAAGGCGCAATCGAAAAAGGGAGCAATCTACTCGTCCTGCCGGTTACGGCGCATTCCCTGGAGGGCGGCCCCATTATCGCCGTGCTGCGTCATGGAGAGCGCAGCAAGCAGTTCACCGTGAACGTAAAGGTTACAAACCCGGTTTATAACGACAAAAGCGCCAATCGCCCGCATCGTTATGAAATGTCTATAATACCGACCTAAGCAATTCATTGATAAAACATCAAAAAGGAGCAAAAAATGAAAATGCGAAACGTAATGAAAATGTTGGTTGTCATTATCATCAGCGCGGTTATCACGCCGACTATTTACGCGGCGGATCTGGATGTCACCATGAATGTTATGGATAACTCGGACAACACGGATATCGAAGGCACCCTGACAAGGGAAATCAGTCTGCCTGACTCGAAAATGCTTAAGAAGGATGCAATTCACGGAATCCATTCGGATGTCATGCCGCAGGTGCGCGAGCATATGAAAGATACTGTGGAAGGAAAAGAGGCCATGCATGAACAAATGCAAGGCATAGTGGAGGGCAGCCATGAAACACATGCCAATATGGACGGCATGATGGGCGATAAGAATCAAGTTTGGGATCATGCCGGCGATGTTATGAATGAGAATGGTCATGTCGGCGATGTTATGAATGAGAGTGGTCATGTCCGTGAAAATGTGAATACGGTATTGGAGGAAAGCCATCAGGTTCGTGAAAATGTGAGTAATGCCGCCGCCGCATGCCATGAGCAGGTCCACGACCATGTTCATAGCGTAACCGATTCGATGCCGCAGGGACATAACCGGCCATAAGGGATGATCGAATCCGCGTGTATCTGGGCGGCTTTTCGGTTTGGGATGAATCGTTTTTAGGGTCGTTGTTCCTTAGTGTGTGGAATCGGGCGGTCTGATGGTTCTGTGCGGCATGCGGGATTTTATAGAAGAATTTTTTGACCATGAACTTGGGTTAAAAAAACTTTTTTCATGAGGGTTTCATGATTCCAAAAACAAAGCGCGGCAGGCCCTGGAGCTTGCATACATCACCCTGGATTGTCATCGGATCGGTCGCCATTCTCCTGATCATCGTGATGGTGCTGGCAGCTCAAAATTACAGTCGTGAAAAAAAGCACATGTCCAGCATTTTAAGCGAAAAAGGCGTGGCTCTCATCATGGTGGTCGAAGCCGGAACCCGCACTGGTATGATGGACATGCGATGGGGAAAACAACAGGT
>DYJD01000080.1 GCA_020723325.1 Desulfosudis oleivorans
TACTTATTTTCCGCTACCCTTATTTAGGGGTTTGGCGGGGCGTCCGACTGGGATACAATTCGCCGTGGAGGTGAGCATATGCCAGACGAGACAAACGGAGATGAATATCGAACGGTACAAATTGGTGCAGCGTTGCTGATCAAAGGCATACTGAACCGGCTGGGGGTGGTTCAAGCCATTGACCAGGCGCTCCAATATCAACCTGAAATTGCAGTCAGTTACGGTACGTTGGCGCAAGCAGTGATTATCAACCGGATGAGCCTTGACCCACAGCCGTTGTACCTTCTGCCAGAATGGGTGGTTGAGCATGGGATTGACCACTTGATGGGTATCCAGGCCGATTGGCTGGACGATGACCGGTTGGGAGCGATGCTGGAAGGGCTGGCCGATCATCAGGCGGAGATTTGGAGCGCCATCATGGGGGAAGCGGTGCGAAGCTTCCAGGTCGAGTTGGAGTGGCTGCATTCCGACACGACCAGTGTGTACTTTGAAGGTGCGTACGAAGACGAGCAAGGCGAACCGAAGTGTGAGGAGAATGGGCCGGTGTTGGTCAAAGGCTACAACAAGGATGGCAGGCCGCAGAACGTGCAGTTCGTATTGAGTCTGGTGACCTGTAAGCGAATACCGCTGTGGTACCGGCCCTGGGATGGGAACCAGAGCGACGATGGGGTCTACCTGGCCGACATGAGTGCGTTGCGCAAGCTGGGCTGGGTGCCTGCCAATGTAGTGTTGATCGGTGACCGCAAGCTGTGCAACCAGGACACCCTGCTGGCATTCTGCCGCACTGAGCAGCCTTTTCTGGCCGCCCATCCCTGGACGGACACGGCCAAAACGGTATGGCTGCGCACCTGGCAAGAACTGCAGGTTGGCAAACGAGCCTGGGTAGCGGCGGAGTATGTCAGTCGCAACGAAGCACGTAAACCAGCCGAAAAACGCCCTCAATATCGGGTGTGTGAAGTGGAGCACGTCTTGTTGGACGAGCAAGAACACACAACCTATCCCCTGCGTTGGGTGTTCAGTTGGTCGAGCCGCAAAGCTGAACAGGATGCCAACAAACGTCTTAAAGCCCTGGAAGCAGGTGAACAAGCTTTGCAGCGCATCGCCAGATTGCTGGGGAAATACGACTACATCCGGCGCACTTTCATCCAAAGCCGGATTGACCAGGCTCTCAACAAGGCCAAAGCCAAATCCTATTTTCAGTATACCTTGACCGGCAGCGACGAAGATCAGGGCTGGGCACTGCACTGGGAAAGACAAACCAAAGTCTTGACCCAGGCGGAACGTTTCGACGGGGTGATGTTGCTCTGCACCAACGTTCCCGCCGAACGTCTGGCGACCGGAAACGTCATGGTCAAGTACAAAGCCCAGATCAACGTCGAACAAACCATTGATTTCATCAAAAGCCCGGTTCAGATCCGCCCCATGTGGCTGCACTCGCCCAAACGCCTGGCCGGTCTGACCTTGCTGATTATGATCGCCGTCTTGGTGGCATCCTTGCTCGAATATCATGTGCGTCGTCATATCGCCCAAACCGGCGAACTGGTGCGAGGCTTGATGCCCGAAAACCGCGACAACCCCTATCCCACGGCCAAGAAATTGCTGCGGGCTTTCCGATCTTACGCACTGGTGATCGTTCGTCATCCCGATGGCCAAGAAGAAATCCATTATCCAAAGTTACGCCCAGTTCAACAGCAAATCTGGGATATTATGCAGCTCTCGCTGACGTCAGCGCCAACCCTAAATACAGGGTAGCGGAAAATAAGTA
>DYJD01000062.1 GCA_020723325.1 Desulfosudis oleivorans
CATACAGAGTAAAGCGAAAAAAGAAGGTTTTTTTTCGATAGGAGAGGTGTTTTTTTACTTGACTCGCCCTTTAATGGGCGACCCCTTTGGGGCGGATCGGGTTAATCATTGAAGCCGATACCGTCTATTTTGTCAGATTTTTGCATCGAAGCGAGATCTACCGGAACTTTCCATGAATCGATAGTCGCGTTACAAGGTAGCAAAACTAAAAACAGCCGGGGCGCCTTCCGGCTGCCTCGTTTTAATCAGCAAAAGTCAAACGGAGACTTGACCCTATTTTTAAATTGTTAATTGTATTTTTTAATTAGCGCTTTGCCCCTTGACAACTGAAATATAGAATGTCCCCATTTTTTGTGCGACCCGGTGCGTTGCGAAAATAAATTATGGATGTCCCTTCCTCCTCACGCAGACAACTTTACAACGGGATGCGCTCGCCAGCTCGGTACTCCTGGAAATTTTGACAGCATCACTTTATCTCCGACCACTGGTCGTTCTCCATATACGCTATCAAAGTTGAAGAAAACGTCGACATGATCGACATTAATAAATCCCCATGAGTCATAACGTATCTCACGAACAGTTCCAACTATGCGCGGCATAATCGGATAACAGAGATTACCACAGAGTGAGACTAGTTCATCCGCGCTTGGCCGTGAATTTGGGTCTTTTTGCAGACATTGCAAAATGAGTTGAAGGACTTTTTCTGCAAGGGGTGCAAGCTGCGGGTTCAAGGTCAAAAACGTTGGCACCTTTGGCGGGCTTGCCTCAATAATTTTTCCTACAGCTCTCAGCCCTGAACCATAGGGTTTTTCCCCAGTCATTAGTTCATACATCATTGCACCAAGTGACCACACGTCAGCTGGAGTGCCAACCTTTCTTGGGGTCTCAATCGCTTCGGGAGCCATGTAAGGGATCGCGCCGACCACTGTTTTCGATGCCGAAATTGATGCATTGCCCCCCTCGACCGCCTCTATTATTTCCCCTCCAGCCATCTTTGCTATACCGAAATCGGTAATCTTGATTTCTTCTAACTGAAATCCATCGACGACCATAATGTTGGTGGGCTTGAGGTCGCGATGGACCACTCCAACGTGATGCGAGGCGGCCAATCCCTTGATCAAGTAATGAAAGATTCTCGCAACAAGGTATGGATCGAGAAATTTCGATTTTTGCAAGATGGCTTTGTCCAGATCTTGACCTTCGATGAGTTCCTCAATGAGATACTGCCGGTTGTTGCTTTCAAGATAATCAAGGGTCTTGGCAACATTGGGGTGATTGACTCGGGCAGAAACGATTGCACTTCGGTGGAAACGTTTTTGTCCTGAGTCATTCTTCGGAGTTTTTAGAGCAACTTTCCTCTCGAGGATTGAATCTATCGCAGCATACACCAGCTGCATCCCTCCCTCACCAATATAGTCTATAATTTTATAGCGTCTTCCAATAACATCATTTGTGGAATGTGGGCCATTCATAAAACAACCTCTGGATTTGAAATGTCAAACGCAATAAAGGCCCGTTGATTTGCCTTTCTTTGACCACCACCAAGGGAGATAACGCATGATCCGGGAAGTTGCCTGCCTGCCTTTGCAGGGATGTTGTTGATAAAGACTTCACCCTCGGCAACCGTCACCAGGAACCAAAACCCGTCATAGGCAATTTCAATCTTTCCAATCGTCGGCAACTCAAGGCGGATTTGTTTCTTTCTTAAGTTTAGATAAGAAGCCTTGCCGTTGTAGACCGCCAAAGCGTGGTGCTTGCCACTGAGTAGATACCGTTCAATTTCATCACGTACGGCTGCCATTGACGGCCTATCAGCAGGATTAGGGGCAAGGCATTGCTCAAGCACACCGCATAGATTTGTGGGAATTCCAATTGGCAGCCCGGCAAAAAAACCTTTCGCAAGAGGCCGGGGTGGTATTTGCATCAGTTCTTGCGGCAGGAGATGGCGTTGGTTCTCGAAAAAAATAGCCGTGGCTCCAAAAGCATAGGTGTCGATGGCGTTTGTGAAAGCGACCGTCCCTGTACGGAAGAGTTCAGGGGCCGCAAACCCCGGGGTCCCCCTAAAGCCTGCGGTTGCGGCCTTGGGACCGGCATCCCTTGCCAAACCGAAATCAAAGATCTTTATGACCCCCTCTCTATCAAGCTTCATATTATTGGGTTTGATATCCCTATGAATGACGTCGGCTGTATGGATATCCGAAATGCCTGAAGCCACCTGCCAGAGTGTCTTTAAATAGTGATCAAGCGACTTGCAAGGAAAATCACTATACCAAAGATCTTCGCCTTCGATAAACTCTTCAACTATACCAAGGCCGCCATTTGCATCAGGAATAATGTCATAGACCTGAACAACATGTTTGGATCGCAATTGCAATAAAGCACGCAATTCATCAAAAATGCGATGTTGCTCAATTTTATCCTGGACAAACTTAATAGCTACCTTTCTCTCCAGGTGAGTATCGGTGCAGTATATAACCTCGCTGAACCCGCCGCAGGCCCCATCCCCGATAGTCATGTAACGGCTTGGCAGCTTGGAAGAGTTAGGCATGTCGATTCTCGCTTTCGTCAACTTCGAAAGAAATCTTCAGCTGTGGTTTCACCTTTTCAGCTTCACCGCTATTCCCCTTAGGTATCTCGACGTTGGCTTTCTTTCGTTTGTTAGACTTTGTCTTATCCTTTTGTCCTTTTGGGTCCTTTTGAGGTTTTTGATTCTTAATGGCGTGAGGGGAGTCCTTTGTAGTGATATCGCTTCCTGTTACCCCGTTACAGGAAATCCCGGGAATAATTATCTGGAGTTCACCGAATGGATCCCAAATTTGAATTACCTCCGAATCATCTACTTTCTGCCATTGATTTCCCGCAGGTACCGCAATGGCTATACTTGCATTATCACGCCCTCCACACCATTGGGCGAGGTCGATTATTCTTTTTGCTGCAAGCGGCGGCTCATTAGCATTTCGAATGACCATTTGCAGGATGTCCTTACCGAGGAAATGAACACCGTCACTAGTCAGCACGATCAGTTCTTGAGACGAGGGTAGGGTGATAATATGAGGCTCTAGGCCCTCACCTATGCCAATAAACTGAAGTAATTCATTGCGGGGATGGATGTTATCCTCAACCTTGGGCAGTAAGCCCGCCATGGTATCGTCAACCGTGACTTGCTCAAATACGCCTTCCTTATATGAATAGATTCTGCTATCACCAATATTTATTCCGGCAACGCCTCTCCTACTATCAAACATGAAAGCTGAGAGTGTTGCGCCGCCTCTCCCATGATAGAGGGAATGAACCATTTTGTTTGCTTCATGTGCGGCCCGCAACATACCCTCTGCCGGGGCCATATCACTAAAGGCGCAACAGGAGGTAAAAAAACTCGCAATGGCTTGAGCCGCACAGATGGCGCCTTCGGTCATTCCTCCCATGCCGTCACAAAGAGCGGCAACGATAAAGGAATGATTCGGACCGACCTGCACCTTGAGAACAGCAACTCGATCTTGATTCTCATTACGAACAGATCCTCTGTCCGAACCAATTGTCAGAGGTAACTCCCCTACCCGTCGAACAGACGAATTCGTAGTCCGGCGACTTAGCCACTTACGAAGGTGTTCTTGAAGCCGGTCTATGTTTATATTTTTCATGACGCCAATAATCTCCCTCATAATGCATTCCACTGCCAGCCCATTAGCTTTTGCCAGCGAGCATCCTTCAAATTCCAGTACCACATCCAGCTTGACGGTTTCAGTGGTTATCCTCTCATGTGTATCGGAGGAACTGCGTCCCATTGAAGCTGCACATCCATATTACAGTACAAGCGGCTAGCATGGAAGGGCGACGACTCTTTGGCATTGAGGCATTGGGTCGACCATGCTAACCATCTGAAAATTTATAATTTGTGTCCCGAAAATAGCAGTTTTCAACCTCAATATCCCTGTTTCTGTCCTCAAAAAGAGTTTTATAGCCAATCATGTCTTCTCAAATCAGTAAAACCTCTATCGTTGTTTTGAAGCCTGAAAAATCAATTATAGGCCGGTTTTTGAACTTGTTTCAACATTAAAACCAATAGGCGCCATCTTACCCTTATTTATTCAAAGGTTGAAATCGTATCTATGACTGAAACCCGGACACCGTTGGTTTTTTGGGTAACCTGCCGACCACTAAAACTTGCCACGCCTAGCGCCGCCGCGCTTAATACGGTCAGGTTGACCCAATGGTTAGAGCAATATTTGAGTAAATTCATAAGGCTTAATGTGCTTTGTATAGTGGGTTAATACTGGTGTAGCCATTCGTAATTGTGATGGATATGATTCATTTAATTTCAAAAGAAATGCTGCCAGTGTTAACTCTTTCCATTCCTCAAAAAAGTACCCAGTCAATTGCTTATTGTGGTTGCTTATTTCGGGGTATTTATAGTTAGAAATTATTCCTGTGTTGTTAATGACAATAAAATCTATTTGGTTTTCGACGGGCACCGAGTTTTCTGAATAGTGAGTAAGCACATTCTTTGCAGTATTTATGGGGTCAGCGTTGCTTTTTATTGAAAAAATAAATGTTGGAATAGTTTTTGAGAATTCGATGATATGGTCCGGAACTTTTGATTTAAATCCGATAGCTGAGTTAACGCGTCTCAATTTCTTAACTGTTTCAATCTGTCCTAGTCCACGAGTAAGCTCTGCTTTTGTTGAAATATCTGGTTTTACTTCGATAGCGGCGTCGACTCCATCGGCCAGAACAAGGCTGAATTTACCAGCAGAATCTATTGTGTAAGGATGATTAGGCCCAATCAACAAGATGTCTATTGAATCAGATTGATTCCCGTAACTATCATTAATAATTCCCTTTGTTACTCTATGCGGAAAAGGGAAATAATTGGATAAGAATTTGTTGAAATAATTCTCTCTAAAGTCTGCAACTTCTTGAGGGGTTCCTTTCCCTTGTACGGATGCTTTCTGAAATGCAGTTATCATTTCAGAGCCTTCAATTTCTAGCAATTTAATTAGCTTATTCGCCATATACTTTCTCTCGTACGGGCTCTAACGTGAAAATCACCGGTTTATCCGGTGCATTTTATTGTTGGTATTCGGTATGATCTCCCCCGTATTCGCACGATCTATCCTTATTCAATAATTCCATATTGCCGAACGATGAAACAATCACTTTTCGTTTCCGTCATTGTCTGATATTTATTTTATTCGCTTTTGCTTTTTCGCCGGGGGAAGATAGTTTTCCGAGGTGATGACGCTTTTACCTGTTTTGGATTCCAATTCCAGCCGGGCTTTTTTCGCAATTTTACCGCCTTTTTTCCCCGCATCGGCATTTTCAGCCATTCCGGTGGCATCCACGCTTTCGGCAATCTGTCGGGTGGAGAGTTCCGCAAGCGCGGTAAAAATCAACTCCGCTTCGCTCATATGGTCGCGCAGATTTTGCGTTTCGAGTCCTTTTATATCTTTGTGCTTTTTTACTGTAACTCCGCTCCATTCCTGATGAATGATGTTGGTGAGCACAGCATATTCTTCTTCTTTGGTTATTTCGTGGTCTTTCCAGTAATCCGTGAGTTTATTGCGGGTTTCCTGCCCCATCATCCGCTGCTGAATCCATTTTTCGCTTCTGCCGTGCCGCTGCCAGTATTCGCGGGCGCGATCAAGGGAACGAGCGGGGTCACTCATGTCCTGAATACGTTCGTAACCCACCTTTGCCAGCCATAATTTTATCGGTTCTGCCTTGGGGCTAGGAACTGACTGAATCAGCCGTAACAAGGTTTCCGGATCAGCAACATCAGTCAGGTATTTTTTCCCGTCCGCAGCTTCCATTTTGAGTCGGTTACATTTTGTAACCGACTCGCTGCCTTCTTTTTTTAAGCGGCTTTTTAAAACTTTCCAATAGTTTCGAGCTGCCTGGTAATCCGGCTGCTGGATCAGAACCTGAATAATGTCAACTATCGAAAAATACCAGGTTTCCTTCTGTTCATCGTAATGCCGCCGGATTTTGTAATTTTCAAAAATGGCCAGGCTTTTATCAGTCATCGTTGTTCTCCACGCTGTCCAGTTCCTTGCCCATGCTGTATTTACTGGCAGAAGCCGCCACTGACGTCCAAACTTTACTCTGACATAAACGGCTCCTGCCCGCTGGCTGGAGCGTTTGGTTGTGCACCTTTTTTTCTACTGCTTTATCTTAGCCGATAAACTCGATCAGTAAAGCCGCCATTTTAGGATATATGAGCCCCAATATTCCTCCTACCACAGCACCCAAGAGAATCGCCGGAAATATGGTTGCAAAATGAAACTTGAACATCGATGCAAACAGACTTGAAAGAATTGTACTCAGAATTGCCCCGCCAATAGCTCCTGCAATTCCTCTTACGATTTTTTTGCCTTTCTCGTCTTCCATTTCGATCATTTTTCCCGCGCAACAAGCTATTCTGCAGTTTTCCGGATATCTCCAATATCCAGAAAGATTATTATCGAGTAACCAATGTGTTGATTTTAACAATTAGATCTTGATCATCAATTCGGCCGAATCGCGGCTGGAAGCCGCTCCCACAATGAAAAACGGCCCAAACGATGATCGCGGCCGACAATTACCAAACCATGAAGCAGTTATATGTGTTTGTACCTATCCGTTTACACAATAAATTTTGTCTTAACAAGTGTTTTTTTGTAATTCAAAATGGTCTTGCCATAGGGTGAAACAGATCCTCCAAGGAACCGCAGAATAATGAAGGAAAGGGCGGTAAAATGAAGTCCGAATATATGGGGATTGCAAAGTTTTTATCGCACAATATTCAGGAAGCGGCACGTCATGCTTGAAAAAAGATTCCGATTTCTGTAGAAAAAAACATCTGTATTAAAGACCAGGCGTGCAATGGGATTGACGTTGCCCACGAAGGACCGGTTTCCGACCTAATACGAATCACCCAGCAAAGGAGGATGTATGAAACGGTTTGCGCAATGCGTATCGATCATTTTGGTGATGGTGATGTTGTGTGGATGGGCTGCGGCCGACACTCTTGAGGAGGTTCGCAAAAAAGGCTTTATTCAGGCCGGTGTCAACGGCGACATCTTCGGTTTCGGCAAACCGGATGAAAAGGGAGTCTGGCAGGGACTGGACGTGGATACGGCCCGGGCCATCGCCGCGGCGGTTTTCGGTAACGCCGACAAGGTGAAATACACGCCGGTGACGGCGAAAACCCGCTTCACGGCGCTGCAATCGGGCGAAGTTGATGTGCTGACGCGCAATTGTACCCAGACCCTGACCCGTGATACGGCCATGGGGCTGGATTTTTGCCAGGTGAACTTTTATGACGGTCAGGGCTTCATGGTGCCGAAAAAACTTGGGATCAAGAGCGCCAAGGAACTGAATGGCGCCACCGTGTGCGTATTGCCCGGAACCACCACGGAGCTGAATGCCGCGGATTATTTCCGATCCAACAACATGAAAATGAAACCGGTGGTGATCGAAAACACAGCGGAACTGTATAAGGCTTATTTTGCCGGCCGTTGCGACTGCATCACTTCCGACACCTCCCAGCTCGCCGGCAACCGCGCGGTTGCCCCGAATCCCGCCGATCATATCCTCCTGCCGGAAATCATTTCAAAAGAACCACTCGCCCCGGCGGTTCGTCATGGCGACAACAAATGGAAAGACATCGTCCACTATGCGGTGTTGGCCATGATCGAGGCCGAAGAACTGGGGGTTACATCGAAAAACGTAGATGACATGCTGAAAACCAGTGATCCGAAAATCCAACGATTTCTAGGGGTGACTCCCGGAAATGGCGAGGCGCTCGGATTGGATGAGAAATTCGCTTACAATATCGTCAAACAGGTGGGGAATTATGGTGAAATTTTCGAGCGCAACGTGGGGGTCAACACGCCGCTGAAGCTGGAGCGCGGCTTGAATGCCCTGTGGACCAAAGGGGGGCTGATGTATTCTCCGCCGTTCAACTAGTGCCCATCCAAGACCGGCTGTTTTTGTAAATAGGGACAATAACGAGGCGGAACCATGACCGAGACCCCACAGGACACATCCCCGGCGAAAATCTCCTTCTGGTACGATCCTGCCAAACGATCCTTGCTGTATCAGCTCGGGACGTTGATCCTGGTGGGTCTCCTGGGGTATTACCTGCTGACCAATACCCGGCATAATCTCGAACGCCAATCCATTGCCACCGGTTTCGGGTTTCTGCAAAAGGAGGCTTCCTTTGAAATCGGCGAATCACTGATTTCCTACACGGCGGCTGATACCTATTTCCGCGCGCTGCTGGTGGGTGTGCTCAATACCTTGCTGGTGGCCTTTATCGGTATTGTCCTGACGGTGATCCTCGGCACTTTCATCGGGATCGCCCGATTGTCCAAGAACTGGCTGGTTTCACGTTTATCCCTCGTTTATGTCGAATTGTTTCAGGACATCCCGGTGCTGTTGCAGTTGTTTTTTTGGTACGCCTTTTTTTATGAGATTCTGCCGTCGCCCAGGCAGGCGTTGAATCCTGTTGCCGGTGTCTTTCTCTGCAATCGCGGATTGGTTTTCGCTGTGCCGGTCTTTCATCCAGCGCACCTTTTAATGGGAATCTGTCTGATCCTGGGCGCCGGAAGTGTCTGGTGGCTGCACAGGTGGGCTGGTAGAAGGCAGGCCCGCACAGGCAAACCATTTCCGCTCATATGGGCGGCGCCGGCCATCCTGCTCGGGGGCCCCTTGCTGACCTGGCTCCTGGCCGGGGCGCCGTCCCGCATGAACTCGCCGGTCTTGAGCGGCTTCAATTTCGAAGGGGGCCTGACCATCAGTCCTGAATTCAGCGCGCTGTTGCTGGGGCTGGTGCTGTATACGGCGGCTTTCGTGGCGGAAATCGTCCGGGCCGGCATTCAGTCGGTGGGCCGCGGGCAGACCGAGGCGGCCTTATCGCTGAGCTTGACATCCGGGCAGGTCTTGCGCCTGGTGATTTTACCCCAGGCCCTGCGGGTCATTGTTCCGCCCCTGACCAGTCAGATGTTGAACCTCACCAAGAACAGTTCCCTGGCAGTGGCCATCGGTTATCCGGATTTCGTCTCGGTGGCCGGCACCACCATCAATCAGACCGGGCAGGCCATCGAGGGCGTGGCCATGATCATGCTGGTTTATCTTTTTTTCAGTTTGCTTACTTCCGCTTTCATGAACTGGTTCAATAAGAAGATAGCCATAGTGGAAAGATAAATGAACCAACCGCATCCCCATGTTTCGACCCAGCCGGTTTCCGCAGTGCGGCCACCGGTTACCAGTGTCGGCCCCATTGGTTGGATAAAGCAAAACCTGTTCAGCAATTGGTTCAACTCCCTGCTGACCATTTTGACCCTCTACCTGCTGTGGAAAATCGTGCCGCCCTTTTTGCGCTGGGCCTTTGTGGACAGCCGCTGGTATTCGGACGGCGCCGCCTGCCGCGAGGCAGACGGCGCGTGCTGGTCGGTGGTCGGCAGAAATATCCGTTT
Source organism: Desulfosudis oleivorans (assembly GCA_020723325.1). Taxonomy (GTDB): domain Bacteria; phylum Desulfobacterota; class Desulfobacteria; order Desulfobacterales; family SURF-7; genus DYJD01. Next base: position 9,459 of record DYJD01000062.1, read on the forward strand.
CATGATTTTCGGATTCTTTCCCCACGACCAGCAATGGCGCCCCCTGCTGGCCATGTTGATTCTGGTCGGTCTGCTGTTCTACAGCCGGAACAGAAAACACTGGAAAAAAAGCCTGGCCTATGCATGGTTCGCCGGGCTTGTCATCATGGGCCTGATGATGCAGGGGGGGATTTTCGGTCTTACGGAGGTGGAAAGCACCCAGTGGGGCGGATTGCCCTTGACCCTGTTGCTGGCGGTTTTCGGTTTGACAGCGGCCCATCCCCTGGGGGTCTTGTTGGCGCTCGGGCGGCAGTCGCGGATGCCGGCCATCAAAGCGCTTTCGATTGCCTACATCGAACTGATCCGGGGCGTGCCCTTGATCAGCCTGCTGTTCATGTCATCGATCGTTTTCCCCTTGTTCCTGCCGGAAGGCGTTACCATCAATAAAATTGTCCGCGCCCAGGTGGCCATGATTCTGTTCACCGCGGCCTACATTGCCGAAGTGGTCCGCGGCGGGCTGCAGGGCATGCCCAAGGGGCAATACGAGGCGGCGGAATCCCTGGGACTCAATTATATCCAGACCATGCGTCTGGTGATCCTGCCCCAGGCCTTGAAAATCGTGATACCGCCCACGGTGAGCATCCTGATATCGGCATTCAAGGACACCTCCCTGGTGGTGATCATCGCCCTGTATGATTTGCTCAAAACCACCCAGTCCATGCTGACCGATCCCCAATGGATGGGTTTTTCAACAGAGGCCTATATTTTTATCGCCTTGATTTACCTGATCTGCTGTTTTTTCATGTCCAATTACAGCAGGCGGTTGGAGCGGGAGCTGAATGTCTCAAGATAACATCATCGAAATGCAAAACGTCCACAAGTGGTACGGGGAGCTGCATGTGCTCCGCGACATCAATCTGACCGTGAAAAAGGGGGAGCGCATCGTTATCTGCGGACCATCCGGCTCCGGCAAGTCGACGATGATCCGCTGCATCAACCGCCTGGAGGAACACCAGCGGGGGAAAATCATTGTCGACGGCATCGAACTCACTGCCGACTTGAAAAATATCGAAAAGATACGAACTGAAGTCGGCATGGTGTTCCAGCACTTCAACCTGTTTCCCCACCTGACCATCCTGGAGAACCTCACCCTGGGGCCCATCTGGGTGAGGAAAACCCCCAGGGCCGAAGCAGAAGAAATTGCCATGCACTATCTGGAGAAGGTCCATATCGCCGATCAGGCGCGGAAATATCCCGGCCAGTTGTCCGGCGGACAACAGCAACGGGTGGCCATCGCCCGCAGTTTATGCATGAAACCAAAGGTTATGTTGTTCGATGAACCCACCTCGGCCCTTGATCCGGAAATGGTCAAGGAAGTACTCGATGTGATGATCAATCTGGCCCGGGAGGGCATGACGATGATTGTGGTCAGTCACGAAATGGGATTTGCCAGAAGCGTGGCCCACCGGGTTCTTTTCATGGATTACGGCCGGATTTTAGAAAGCAACACGCCGAACGAATTCTTCGAAAATCCGCGGCACGAGCGGTTGCAGCTCTTTATCAGCCAGATTTTGCATTAGAAGTATGTGATGACGATCAGCCTGGCAATGGTCGCGGCAATGACGGCCAATAAAAACCAACGTACGAAACGAACTCCTTTTAAGACCACCAGATTCGAACCGGCGAGTGCTCCCAGCATCTGCCCCGCGCCCATAACCAGCCCTACTGTGAACAACACCTGCCCGGCGCGGATGAAAAAAGCCAGAGCGACAATGTTGCTTGTGAAATTCATGACCTTGGTATGGGCAGTGGCCTTTGTCAAAGCCATGCCTGCAAGGAACACAAAGGCCACCATCCAGAACGATCCGGCTCCCGGACCGAAAAAACCGTCGTAAAAACCGAGAATCAGTCCTGCCAAACAGTAAAATAAACCAGGCGGCAACAACTGCTTTTTCCGTTCGTCGGTTCCCACCTCCGGCGACAACAACATATAGATGAAAGCGGCCACCAATAATGAAGGAATGACGTGCCTCAGAAAAGCGGGGGAGAGATGTTGAATGGTCAGCGTCCCGATTCCGGCGCCGACGGCCGTATAGAATACACCCGACAACGTGTCGTGGAGGGAGACAAGGCCTTTGCGACGATAATTGAAGGTGGCGGTCAGGGTGCCGAAGCTGCCTTGCAGCTTGTTGGTGCCCAAGGCCAGATGAGGCGGGATGCCGGTGGTCAGGATGGCCGGCAGGGCGATCAGGCCGCCGCCGCCGGCGATGGAATCAACAAAACCGGCAAAGAATCCGGCGAGCCCCAGGAATATGTAGGTTGACAAAGTACAGGGTTCCATCAGGGGTGCCTGCTGTCGGCCGAGCGGCGTAGGGCGGTTCTTTTGACAAGATAGACACCGCTGCAGACAAACAGGATGCCCACCAGCAGGGAAATGGTGATGGGTTCGGCCAGGATGAAATAGGAAAGCAGCACCGCGCTGATGGGCACGAAATTGATGAATTGGCTGGCAGCGGCCGGACCGATTTTACGGATGCCGTCATAATACCAGACAAAGCCGATGGCCGTACCGAACAGGCCGAGATAGACCAGGCAGGCCCAATCCCTTACCGAATAGACCGGCAATTGCCGCAAAAGACCCTCCATGAGGGCGGGAACGGCCAGTCCGGCGGTTCCGACCACGGATGCGTAGGTGATGGTCACCAGCGGCGACAGCGAAGCCAGCAGCGACTTGCCGATCAGGGAGAAGATCGCCCAGCACAGCACGCAACCGAAAATACAGACTTCTCCCCATCCCGGTGCTTGTTGGAACAGATGGGTGACGTGGCCATCGGTAATTACCACGATTGCGCCGATAATGGAAAGCAGGATACCCATGAAGCTGGTTGGATAGAGTCGTTCCTTGAAAAAATAGGCTGAAAGCAGCGCGATTACAATGGGGTTGGTCGCCACAATCAGGGCGGCGCGGCCGGCATGAATGGATTGCAGCCCCAGGAAGAAAAGCACATTATAGGCCAGGATGCCCGTCAAGCCGAGCAGGACTATCGGAACGACCTGATGGCGGTTCAACAAAGGCAGCTTGCCCTCAAGCCGATGCGACAGCATCATCAGAACCGCCGAGGCGAAAACAAAACGAAGGAAGGCAGCGGAAAACGGGCCGGCCTTCTGCGCAACAATCCTGCCGGCGATAAAGGTTCCCCCCCAGAGAAAGGCGGTCATCAACAATTTCAAATAAACAGCCATCCATGAAACTTACCCGATTTTCATACGTCTGTAACCTAAATTTTTGTACGAAGCCGGAGTCATAAAGAACGCCAAAATCAGCGACGCGGCTTTTTTGCGTCCGCTGCATTTTTTTGTTTGGCTTTTATTTTTCTATATCGCATTGCATTTCGACTTATTGCTTCAACGCCTTCATCAGGCCACAAATTTCTTTGCCATTTTGTGTAATCAAATGGCTCGCGCTGGATTAAGGTAAGCGCTCAAATAACCCCATCTTCACAGGCTCAAAAATCCGTGCCATGATCG
>DYJD01000081.1 GCA_020723325.1 Desulfosudis oleivorans
GGGTGCAACTCTCAAACTGTGAGCACGGATGTTCGATTCAGATTGCCAGTGGCAACGTTGTGGCATCGCCGTTATGAAGCCGCACGCTGGGTGGCGGAGAGACGCTGGATGTCACGTAAGCGCGCATCTCCGAAACCACTGGGGTTGAATGCACCACAACTTCTTTGCAGAAATCTGCGCGGAGCAACTCCCAAGCCGCGTGCCAGCGGCCACTCTGAATCAGACTGCGAAAGGTCAAAATCCCTTGCCCACCCGGTTGCTTCCAGGCCATGCCCGAGCGTTTCATCCGTTGCGTCACCAAGGTCTTGCAACTCGCTTCAATGACGCCGCTGGCAATCGGCAGTCCTTGGCGTACATACGCAGCATAATCCATGTGCGGGCGTTGATTCCGAAAGTAGGTGAGTTCCGCTTCCAAGCGTTGCCGCTTGGCGCCGCGTGCACGACTGCGCTGATATTTGAGGGCGCGAATGACTTGGTTGGCACCCTGCTCCGCTTCTTTCAGTAACGTTTTCAGTCGTTCAAATTCGGCTTTGCCGCGCGGGGTACTTTCACCCCACGCGGCATCACATCCTTTTTTCAGATGCTCACACGCATGATAAAAGTCTACGATGTTCACACACGGCTGGGGCGGCAGATTCAAGGTTTGCGCGATTTCGTTCAGCAAGCGCCAATTGTCTTTCGCCCCATCTGCCAAATGGACACGGCGCAAGTCCGCGCGGAGGGCAACGATGCTCGCGACTTCGGCTTGCAGTTGCTGTTGGAGCGTGACCTTTTTGCTTTCGGGCATCCGGCCATAGCGCACGGTTTCAACGCGCTCCCCCTCGGCACCATACAGCACCACCGCGCCGCAGCCAACTTCTTGGTGCCCCGTCGGTCCGCTGGCATGTTTGCCCGGTTCGGCTTGCTTGGCCGTGCGTTCCGCCGCACCCTCTTTCATTGGGATCATCACGCCATCCACCGAAATCGCCATCACCGTCGCTTCGGCGGGAATCGTCTCCTGGGTTCGCAACGCGGCTTCCCATTGTTCCCGATGCTTTTCCCAATGTGCCGACAAAACTTTGGGCAACCGATCCAAACTCGCCCGCGAGGGCCGCATCCCTTCCAGTTCCGCAAACAGAGCCTCCCCTTCCCCAGGCGTCAACTGCGCGGTGACGAAGGCTGCCTGGCGCGCTGCGCGCGGGGTGAAGTAGCCGCCGCTGATGCCGGCGCGCAGTTCCAGCGGACAAAGGCTCTTGCTGCCACGCCCGGCGGGGCGATACAAATGCCGCGTGACGGTGACCGGGCCTGCCGCCGACAGATACGTTTCGGGCGAAGTCAACGTGTGACGATACGTCACACCTTCGACCTCGACTTGCTCGGCAGTGACATCGTAGTGCGCGAGTTCGGCAGTCACCAATTCGCGTTCGAGCGCCATCACATGTTCGTGCAACTCGCGCTCATATTGTTCAAAGTCGGGAGTGCCCTCCGTCCATTGTTGAGCGCGTGCGCGGACAAATTGTCCCAAGCGCTGCAGGGACGGACTTTGCAGAATCGGATCGCTGTGATAGACTTCCATACGGTAGCCTCCGTGACAAGTGGAATCTTGGTCAGACTCCTACTTTGCACGGATGGCTACCATTTGTCAACTTAATCCGAACAGGTGTGCTCACAGTTTCAGAGATGCACCC
>DYJD01000063.1 GCA_020723325.1 Desulfosudis oleivorans
CGTAATAAAAATTGCTGCCTGACGATGGGCAGTGTAGTTTAATAAGCGCTTACGGTAAAGTCATGCTTTATCTCATGACCGCCACCATCGGCTATGCCGGCAGCGGCCTGCTGGCCCGCTGGATTACCAGTACGCTGAAACGACTCATTCTGCGGGATCAACAACCCAGGGCCTGATGCTCCACCAAAGAAAACAAAACCGAAATCGATAAACATCTGTTGATGTTCATAAGCCTTTCTCCTGGTTGGTTAGAGAATGTTGCGTGTGGTTCGGGTGTTTATCATTGCTCAATACCGCCAGCCCAGAACATGTATTTCTAACCTGTCATTTGGCGTCCCAACATAAGCATAAATCTTTTGCGCTATATCTATGAATATCTCGCTTTGTGTTATGAATTGAACATGGTCAATACCACCGGAGCCCTGTGTGGTCCCTGCAACCATCATCCAGCGATCATGCCAAGGGCCACTTGAAGTTGGACCTACATGGATATTTGAAATAAAATGCCCACCGATTGTTGTTAGACCAGAGAGCTCCAGAATCACTGAATTTGCCGATGGCGGAATGGAGGCAGATAAGTCAACACTGGTCGGATTGGTTGAAAATGCCGTCATGGCCACAGGGCATGTTTTTTCTGCCCACACCAGCTTGTCATTCTGATAATAGGATATTAGATAATTGCTGCTATTATTATACAATGCGCCAACATATGCTTTATATGTATAACCTGCCGGTAACGTTGGATTCGACGCTGATATAGATAACAGCCCTTTCACACCGCCTCTTGATTTTGAGATTATCCATATATGATACCACGTGCTGGGTGATTTTATGCCGGTATCTAATCCATTGACACCTAAAGTAGTAACGTCAATTGTTACATCTATCGTGGCGGCTCTGCGTGTCGTTCCACCAACTGTTTGCAGCATTATTTCGTCGGCAGTGACATGTACTTGATGCGTATTAATATACTCTATTGGGTCCCCTGTATTGGGATCAACGTCTTGGCCATGAGAGAGGATGCTCCTCACTCTAAGATTTCTTGATAGATCTCTAATCATAGTAGTTACCTCCTTACGCTTATGGTCTGTACCTATGCGTTAACCTGCGCGGCACCGCTGCTTGCGTGATTGCAACGATAGCCCAATATTCAGGTTGAACGCGTTGTTCAAGTAACCCGCTTCGCGGAAAAAAAATTTAGCCCCGTAATTTGTATTTGAATATTCGAAAAATCTAATGCGTCTAAGAAATGATACCTTAAAAAAATCCCCGAAAAATCGCACTTATGCATACATTTCACAATTATGTGTTTTTGACAACCGTTTATTCTTGAGATCTCGGCGCCCGGGTGACCGATTTGGTCACCGCCACGAATAATTCATATAATCGGCGAACCGAGAAAAAGGCAAGTTCATTTATTAAGGGCGTCCCTAAATCTCCCTCAACCCAATTTGTTTTAAACACAAATTACGTGAGAAAATACCCCAACGATGAGGCTGCCAGAATTCGCAAGAAATGAGAGGGATAGGGAAGGGATAAGGGAAGGAGGGTTAAGAGGGATAAGATTTTGCTTTTTTCGTATCGGACTATATGCAAACGGCGTTTGTGTGTCAATGATTTGGAGCAGGCCCTGCCGTGGATAAATAAAAAGCCGCCTTGTACATAACTGATACACCCGGCATTCAATCCGTCATGTAAATATTATCTTCATTTACAAACAATGGAACGCTTTCATTTGCTTTCTGTTGTTTCCGCTGGGCTTTTTTATCTGCTTTTCATAGAAAACATCCACTTGCAATATTGGAGTTGACTAAAAAAAGAGCAACACGATATTAATACCGCGGTTCATAAACTAACCCAAAAAAATTTACAATAAAGGAAAAAACCCATGCAAAACCGAATTGAACTGAATTTCGGCGACTTTAGCTTGAATGCGGTCCTTTTTGAAACAGGAATGGCAAAAAAATTCAAAGAGCACTTACCCTATGAAGTACATCTAATGCAATGGGGCAACGAACTGTATGGTTCAATGGGCAAGGACCTGGGGGAGGAGAATCCGGTCCCGAAGATTCCTCCAGGAGGAATCGCCTATACCCGCCAGGGGAATTATGTGTGTATTTTCTTCGGCCAGACCCCGGCATGGGAAGTGGAACATGTGGGGCAGATTGAAGGCGACAAGTGGAAGAAATTGCTGGAGCAGCCGGCCCAGAAATTGGTGACCATCCGCTTGAAAGATTAAAACAGGTTCATCGGGCACTTGCCGGCCGGGTATCTGCTGACCAGGTCTTTTTGGCCTATCCTACAGAAAAACGGGTTTGAAAAACCATCCTGGAACCAGGTTCTCCTTATTGGACTGACAGCCAGCGTTTTGCCTGATTGTGTTCGCCAAGTCAACTGGATTTTACATGCCACCATCCTGGGCGATCCGTCAACGGGACGGGGCGGGGCGTCCCGTCCATGGGTAGAGGGGGCGGTTCGCGAACCGCCCTTACGGCCCAGGGCAATCCCCCAAATCCTATCGCCCACCAAAATAAAGCGATTTGTGAGTGATTTGGTCTTGTCTCTTCCATCCAACCTCTCGGAGTCGGTATCGGTATCGAGTTTTTTCCATTTTTTTACCCACGCCCCCCAAAAAAACTACATGCGAGTTCCCTGAATAACGAACAAGGAACCGCAGAATAATGAAGGTAGAAATAAATTATGGCCGGTTTCGATACCGATACCGCCCCCGATTTTAAAGCTGAGGAAGGATTTACCGGGGCCCCACCTGAATAGTGCCCTTGACCCATTCCAGGGTGACATTGGCCACCAGGTAGTCGCGGTAGGCCCTGGCCAGATTGTTCTTGGCACTGAGCAGGTTCACCTGGGCGTCCTGGACGTCGAGATGGGTCTTGACCCCCAGTTTATAGCCTTTTTCCGCCATGTCCAATAATCTTTCCGCCTGAGACACGGTGCCGGAAAGGGCTTTGGTGATTTCACCGGCTTCTTGAATGGCATCCACGGCGTTGCGCACTTCCAGGGCAATGCCGTCGCGGATTTTGGCTTCCTCGATTTTCAAAGCCGCGCCGTCGCTCTTGGCTTGGGACACCTTGCCGCGGGCGCGCAGGCCGTCAAAAATGGGATAGGTCATCTGCAAACCGGCACGCCATTCGACGCCGTCCGGATTCGTGGCATCATCATAGTATTTTTTCCAGCCAAGATTTCCCAGCAAATCAAGGCGTGGCTTGTCACCGGCATTGTAAATCAGAATCAGCTCCTCATTGATATTGCTCCTATGCTTCAGTTCAGATAGTTCCGGGCGATTTTTCAAGGCGCATTCCAGGGCCTCGGCATGGGAGGGATAATTGTCGACGGCGGCGGTCAGGGAGCCTTCGATATCCAGGTCCAGAATGTCCTCGGCCAGTAAAAAACGCAATTTTTCCTTGGCGATCTTGATCAAATTTTCCGTTCGGATGACTTCCGGTTGGGCGTTTTCATAAGCCACCCTGGCCACCAATTCATCATAATCCGTGGCGGTACCGGCTTCACGCTTGTGGGAAGCTTCGGTCACATGACGTTTTTTCAGTTCCAGATTCTCCTTGGCCAGCAAGGCCATTTCCTTGGCCAGAAGCAAGTCGTAAAAAGCCTGGGAAACATCCCGGGCCACGGCCTGGCGGAAGTGATCAAGCTGGTCTCCGGCGACTTTACGGTAAATGTCCGCGGCCCGAATGGCGGCCCCCACCTGCCCCCAGGTGAAAAGGGCCTGGGAAAGGCCGACACCGGCGCTCAGGGCATCCTGCTGGATGGGGGACAGTTGCACCGGGTAGTCATCCTGGCTTTCATCCCGCAGCCGGAAATAATTGGCGGTGATAGTGATTTGCGGCAGGGCGGCCGAGCGCTGCTCCACATAATAGCCCTCCACCCAATTGCGGTATTCCATGGCTTTTTGGATATTGCGATTTTTGCCGTCGGCAATGGCCAGAGCCTGATCCAGGCGCAGGGTTTGGGCCTGAACTCCATTTGCCGAAAGGACCAAGAGCGGCAACAGCAACACCCCCATCTGACTCCGGCGCAACAACCGAACAAGATACTTCCAGTGAACACCACGCTTCATTGAACAACCTCCTTGGGCCCGGCAAAGCGGGCGCGCACAAAGCTTCCCAAATCATCCAAAAGGGTGTAGACCACCGGCACCACCAGCAGGGTGAGCAGGGTGGATGTGATCAGTCCGCCGATGACGGCCCGGCCCATGGGGGCCCGGAATTCCGAGCCGGAACCCAGGGCCATGGCCACCGGCAGCATGCCGAAAATCATGGCCAGGGTGGTCATCATGATGGGCCGCAGCCGCAAATGGCCGGCCTCGATCAGGGCCTCCCGCCGGGAGATGCCGCGCTTCTGCAGAACCTTGGCAAAATCCACCAGCAGAATGGCGTTTTTGGTGACAAGGCCCATGAGCATGATCAAACCGATCAGGGACATGATGTTGATGGTGTCCCCGGTGAAATACAACATGCCGGCCATGCCCAGGATGGACAAAGGCAAAGACAGCATGATGGCCAGCGGATCGATAAAGGACTCAAACTGGGCTGCCAGAATCAGATATACAAAAATGATGGCCAAAAGCAAGGCCTCGGCCAAATAACCAAAAGATTCGGCCATGTCTTCGGCCTCGCCGCTGAAGCTGACCCGATACCCCGGCGCCATGGGAATGGTGTCCACGGCTTTTTTCACATTATCCACCACGGTGCCCAGGGGGACCTTGTCCAGGTTTGCGGAAAGCACCACTTCCCGGCGCAAATCCCGCTGGTTGATTTCGGAAGGGGTGGCGCTGAGCCGGTAGTCGATGATATCCCCCAGGGTGACCAGTTCAGGCATGCCCCGCTCTTGGGGCACGGAAAGCCGCAGGTTGCGGAGCTGTTCCATTTCCTCACGCAATCCGCCGGGCAAGCGCACCTTGACATCCACGGCATCGCCCTCTTCATCATCATAGGTGGAGACGGTTTTACCGCCCACCAGGGCCCCCAGGGTGGTGACCACATCCTCTGTGTCGATACCCACATCCATGGCTCGTTCACGATCCACTATCAGCCGGTATTCGGGAATCTCCTGTTCCAGAGTCATGTCCAGATCCACGATGCCGGGGATTTCGTACATCTTGCTCTTCAATTCCCGGGCATATTGCTTGAGCAGGTCAAGGTCCTCGCCGCGGATGCTGACCAACAGGGGTTTGCGGTCATCCAAGCGGCCGGCTTCCAACAGCGAGGCCTGGATGCCGGGGATATCATCCAAATAGGTGCGGGCCTGTTCCATGATTTTCTCCTGGCGCCGGACCCGCTCTTTTCGATCCACCAGTTTCACATAAAAATTAAGATCCCGCACAGTGGCGGCTTCGCCTGCGCCGATGCTGGCATAGACCATCTGAATCTCTTTGATCTGCTGCAGGGCTTGCTGAATCGCCCGGGCCCGGTTGTTGGTTTCGGCAATGGAAGCATCCGGCGCGGTTTTGACATTGATGACAAATTCCCCCTGGTCTGAAGGTGAGATGAATTCCTGCTGCAGGGAGCCGAAAACCCCCAAACCGCCCACAAAGGCAATGATGGCCAAGACCAGGATGGTTTTGCGGTGATCCAGGGCCCAGCCGATGACGAATTTGTATTTTTCCGCAATCCAATCAAAGACAGCATTAAATTTGTCCAGGAGCCGGGCGATGATGTGGCGCCGGCCGTTGCGGCGCTCGATGTCCGGGTCGTACCAGCGGGAGGACAGCATGGGATCCAGGGTAAAGGACACGAACAAGGAAACCAGCACGGCAAAGGTGATGGTGATGCCGAATTGATAGAAAAAGCGCCCCACAATACCTTTCATAAAAGCCACGGGCACAAACACCGCCACAATGGAAAAAGTGGTGGCCAAAACCGCCAGGCCGATTTCACTGGTGCCTTCCCGGGCCGCGGTAAAATGATCCTTGCCTTTTTCCAGATGGCGCACAATGTTCTCCCGCACAACAATGGCGTCGTCGATGAGCAGACCAATGGCCAGGGACAGGGCCATGAGGGTCATGAAATTCAGGCTCATGCCCATGAAATTCATGATGATAAAGGAAGACATCACGGAAATGGGCAGGGTCAGGCCGGTGATGACCGTGGAGCGCCAGGAATTGAGAAAAAAGAAGACGATCAGGATGGTGAGAATGCCGCCGATGACCAGGGTTTCCTCCACATCCTTGACCGAGTCCCGGATAAAAATCGAACCGTCCCGCACGATTTCCAGCCGGGTGCCTGCCGGCAGGTCCTTTTGCAGTTTTTCCACTTCCTTTTTTACCGCATCCACCACTTCCACGGTATTGGCCCGGGACTGCTTCATGATGTCGACGGCCACGGTGGGCCGGCCGTTGATCAGGGCCAGGGAGCGCTGCTCTTCAATGCCGTCCTGCACGTCGGCCACATCCCCCAGGGTGATGGGCCGGCCGTTGCGGTTGGTGATCACCATGGACTTGAACTCTTCCACCTGCTCCGGCTTGCCGGAAATGCGCATGGGCAATTCAGTGCCACCCCGATTCAAGCGGCCCAGGGGGGTATTGACGTTTTCCTTGCGCAGGCCGTCGATGACCTCGTCAATGCCGATGCCCAGGGCTTCGGTGCGCACCGGATCGATTTCAATATTCACTTCCCGGGTGGAAGGACCGATCAGATCCACCTTGCCCACCCCGGAAATGTTTTCCAGCCGGCGTTTGACCTTTTTTTCCACCAGGGTGGTGATATCCCGCGCTCCCAGGGTTTCGGAATGTACACTGAGGGCGATGATGGGCATGGCGGCAAAATCCATCTTCTGAATGATGGGCTCTTCCACGTCCAGGGGCAAATCGCCGCGGATGGCGTTGATCTTGGCCCGGGCCTCCTGGGAGGTTTCATTGATCTTGACTTCCAATTGGAATTCCACCACCACCTGGGATACGCCCTCCTTGGAAACAGAATTCACATGCTTGACGCCGGCAATGGGGTTGACGGCCTCTTGGATGATATTGGTCACCTCCTTTTCAACTGCTTCAGGGGAGGCACCGGGGTAGATGGTGACAATGGAAAGCACTGGAATTTCCACATCCGGCCACATGTCGATGGCCAGGCGGCGGTAGGAAAAAAAGCCCAAGGTAACCAGGGCCAGCATCATGACCGCGGCAGTGACCGGCCGCTTGACGGAAAGATCGGATAAAAACATGGGTCTAGCTCTCCTTTGGGGATACGATTTTCAATTGGTCGCCTTCGTTCACATTAAAGGCCCCGCGGGTCACCACCAGTTCGCCGGCCTCAATGCCGGCAGTGATTTCCACCAGATCACCCTCGACCACGCCGGTGTTCACCACCCGGCGCCGGGCTTTCTGGTCCGCGGCCACAAACACTTCCCCTTGTTTGTTGACCACATCCCAAATTTTTAAAGCACTGCGGGGCACCACGCGCACATCCGCCCGGGTGCCGGTGACGATCTTGCCTTTGACGAACAAACCGCCGCGCAATTCCTCGGGTTCATTCACCACTTCGGCAATGACTTTCATGCCGCGGTTGGAAGGGTCCACGGCCGGATTGATGTATTTGATTTTGCCGTGATAGGTCTTGTCACTATAGGCATTGGTGGTGAATTCGATTTCCTGGCCCACGCGGATTTCCGCCATGCGGCTGGAGGGCACGGTTACCGTGAGATCCAGCAGGCGGTTGTCCACGATCTTGAACATAGGTTTGGGTGAACCCATGTTTTCAATGTAGTCGCCCACATTGACACCGCGGAAAGCGATGACGCCGTCAATGGGGGCCGTGATCAGGGTCTTGGCCAGGCGGGTCTCGGCCACATTCAACTGGGCCTTGGCCGAATCCTTGGCAGCCGTGGCGGCTTCCCTGGCGGTAACCGCGTCATCGAACAATTGCTGGGTGATGAGACCTGAATTTTTGAGGCCCAAAGCGCGTTCATATTCCCGCGCAGCCTTGTTCTCCGCCACCTGGGCCTGGGCCAACTGGGCCTTGGCCGCATCCAGGCCGGCCGCCGCCTCGCGCACATCCAGTTTGGCCAAATGGGTGCCCTTGGCGACCCGCACCCATTCAGTGACATAGACATCCGTAATGATCCCCGAATATTCGGATTTTACTTCGGCCTCATATTTGGGCGCAAGAGTCCCCACCACCGGGATGCTTTGGGCGATCTCGATGGGGGTAACCGCCATGGTCTCCACAGCCACGGCCGGTCTGCCCTTGGCTTTTACACTTTGGTCGGTTTTACTTTCCGAAGCGGAACATGCCATCACCAGCAATGGGATTATAGTCAATACCAAAATGCTAAACAATCTTTTACTCATGATCACTTCTCCCCACCCGGCTCGGCCGGAATATTTTTATTGGTTCTATACACTGGACAAGTTGCATTGATGCTCTCAATGTTTATGCTCCGGTTTGGCTAAGATTCCCTCATAAATCATTTTGATCACCGCTTGAATATACGCCTCGTTCAAATTGTTTGACAGCCCTTCGGTTCCAACGACCCGGATGAAAAAGTCCCGGTGTTGAAACCAATGATTCAACAAAGCATCCACAGCCGTTAAAATAAATCGAGGGTCGATATCATCCCGCAACAGTTTCATTTGCTGGGCCTTGCGAATGGTCGCGATGGTGGTTTGGATCAAGTCCCGATCCATTTCGACGACTTCACTGTCATCATGTTCCAAAAACATCCAGGTGATAATGCGGATGAATTGTGGATTTTTCTCTAGAAATTCAAATTGCATCAGAATGGCGGTTGTCATCATCTCCAAGGAGGGGGGCGTTTTTTGCTGCAATTCCAACTGCCGCTGGGCAATGGGCACAAAGCGGCGTTTTTTGACTTCCATCCATAGATTCTTTTTGGAAGCAAAATAATGATGGATCAGACTCTTGGTCACGCCGGCACACTTGGCTATTTCACTGAGGGCTGCGGCGCCGTATCCTTGGGCAAGAAAGATCTCCTCGGCTGCATCTAAAATGGCAGTCCGTGTGGCTTCCGGGTTGCGATGGTTTTTGGTCATATGCCTTGTCCTTTGGTTTATTATTAATTAACTGGCCGGACAGTTAATTAACGATGCCGAAAAATAATCCTCTTGGTGGTGTATGTCAATCGTTTTTTTGCATCCACACCAGTGGAATCGCATGTAGTTTTTTCGGGGTCGGGGTCGGTATCGGGGTCGCTATCGAAATCAAAAGATCAGCAAAGTATTTCTTTCATTGGCAGGACAAGCCATCGAATAAATGTGAAAATAAAATATTCGACGGCGATACCGATACCGACCCCGACCCCGACCCCGAGAATAGGCCATATTTAAAATGGGATTGCACTGTCATTCGCGCCGAAAACTTTTTCCAAAAGTTATTACAATTGTCTTTACAATAAAGCAAAATCATGTAATATTACAAAAAATAGTTAATAATTTTAATTGATGTAATATATTTATGGATTATAAAATCACTCCCAAGAGCCTGATTCTGAGCATCCTGCATGTAGCCGGCCGGCAGCCTGTTCCCATAAAAGCCCTGGTGGTGTGCGGAGATTTGTTCGGGTTTACAAGCAATACCATCCGCGTCAATGCCGCTCGACTTTACCGGGAAGGCACCATTGAAAGCGACGAGCGCGGTTTATACCGCCTGGGCAGCAGGAAAAATCCCCTCAGCCGTTACATCGATGGTTGGCGGAACGGCCCCACCCGCATAAGGCCCTGGGATGGGTGCTGGACTTGTTGTTGGCAGGCCCAAGTTCCTGTCAATGAGCAGCCTGGAAACCAAAAAGCGATTCAATTCATGGGCTTCCGGCAAGGCCTGCCGGGCTTATGGGTGCGGCCGAATAATTTGATGCTCACCCTTTCGGAGATCAGCGCCCTTCTGATGCAAATGGGCCTGCCCGCGCGACCTGAATTGTTCATCGGCGCCCAGTTTGATGCGAACTTGACGGAACAATGGCAGCATTTCCTATGGCCCATGAAGGATCTGCTGCAAACCGCCGATCATCTCTTGAATAAACTCACCGCCAGCCGGGTGCGTCTCCCCCAAATGCCCCTGGATCAGGCCGTGGTGGAATCCTTTCGCTTGGGCGGCGAGGTCATCCATTTTTTGATCACCGATCCGCTGTTGCCCAAGGAAATTATGGCGGATCGATATCGCCGCAAGCTTACCCAGGCCATGCTGAACTATGATGAATTGGGAAAAGAAATATGGACCCGGAAATTTAAAGGTCTTTGCTTTGAAACCACCCCAGCCCATGCCCGGTTGGTCCAGAAAACAGTGGAGGTCATATGACAGGTTCTACCACCCTTGCGGGAAACCATGGGCAGCAAAAAAAACCTGTGATCGCCTGTTTCCCGCTTTATCCGCCTTTGGAGCTTTTTCATTGCATGGGGCTCAACCCGATGATTTTATGGGATTTGAAAGCCAGGATTCAGGATACCCAAGAAAGTGATGCCCATTTGCAGACCTTTACCTGTTCCGTGGCCCGGGCCCTGACCCAATTTCTTTTGGCTGATGAGGCCCCCGGCTTTGACGCCCTGTTCATGTACAATGCCTGCGACACCTTGAGGAACCTGCCGGAAATCATCCAGGCCGGCCTGGCCGGAAAGGGACGGTCCATTCCCATTTTCCGCTTGCACATTCCCACCCTTGCCCTTGACCAGCCCCATTCCGCCGAGTATCTGCAAAAGGGTATCAAGGGCTTGATCCAAGAAATAGAAGCCTATTTTCAAGTGCGCTTTGACCCCAAGAATTTCAGCAGCAGCGCTTTTCTGTATCGACACATGCGCCGTCAATACCGACAACTTGAAACCCAGGTGGCCCATGGCCGCCTGGACTTTGCTGTCTTCAATCAACTCTGTTGCAGCGGCCGCCACTTGCCGGATACAAGACACCTCGCAGAACTGGCGATCCTGGCCGGCCCTGAGCATGAAAATCAGAATGCACTCCCGGCCGGAGCCCCACAGCCGCGGGTGCTGTTAAGCGGCATCCTGCCGCCGCCGCCGGCTGTGATTCAGGCCATGGAAAAAACCGGCCTCTGCATTGCAGGCAACGATTTGGCCAACCTTTCCCGTTCCTACCTTGCAGATATGGAGCCTTTGGATGATCCGGTCGCATACTACACCGGCTTTTATTCACAACATCCGCCCTGCCCGACCCTTTTGCCGTCCGCGGATTCACGGATTCCGCACCTCCTCGGCCTGGTCCATTCCCGAAAAGCGGACGGTATAATCTGGATCGGAGAAAAATACTGCGAATATGAATATCTGGAAATGCCGTTTTTGGAAAAACAATTGAAACAAAAGAACATCCCCCTGCTGCAACTGGAATGCGGCCTGGATGACAAGGAAAATATCGGTGCCTTGAAAACCCGTATCGAAGCTTTTGCAGAACTACTAAGGAGTTCCCATGGCAGCATTTGTTAAAACCGAATCCGGCAAGCGTTTGACCGACATGATGACTCGGAATTACTTTAACAACGCCGTCAGAGCCCAGGAAGGCGGTTTTGTGGTGTGGATCGCCATTGTGGTGCCGGCGGAAATATTCCTGGGCTTTGAAAATATCGTTTATGCGGTACCGGAAAGCTTTGCCGCCATGACCGCCGCCAGAGGCTTCGGCCCCCAGCTTTGCCAAAAATCGGAAAAAATGGGCTATTCCATGGATATCTGTTCCTATGCCCGTATCGATCTCGGCAGCGGCCTCGCTTCCGAGGGGGATGCATCGGCCCTTGGCTTGCCCAGACCGCATCTATTGATATCCAACAACAACAACTGCTCCTTGCTGGTCAAATGGTTCGATGTCTACCACCGGGAATGGGGTGTACCCCATGTTGTCCTGGATATCCCCTTTTGCTATGAAAACCAGAAACCCAAAGATTGGGAATACATCTCGGCCCAGTTCCATGACCTTATCCAAACCATTGCCACCCTTTCCGGGCAGAAATTCGACCTGGATAAAGTCCGGGAGGCGGTCCGGTACTCCAGCGAGGCTTCCCGGCATTGGAAGCGCTTCATCCGCTGCGCTGAAAACCGGCCTTCAGGTATCACGGCCTTTGATTCTTTTGTGCAGATGGCCCCCACCCTCACCATGCGCGGAACATCTGAACTGGCCGAGCACTACCGTCTGCTGGCCGACGAAACCGAGGCGCGCATGGCCGCCGGCTTGTTCCCGGTTCCGGATGAAAAATACCGCCTGTTGTGGGACAACATCGCCCCCTGGCATCAGCTTCGAAAAATGCAGCAACGCCTGGCCGAACTCAAGGCCAACATCATCTCGGCCTCGTATACCTATTGCCTGGGATGCCTGGAAGGGGATTACCGGCCCACATATTACAGCCCCGATGAAGATCCCCTGGCATATCTGGCACGCATCCAGAATTTTTCCATCTGCCCCCAGGGCATGCACCTGCGCCGTCAAGCCATGACCCAGGCCATTGAAAGAGCCGGCATCCACGGTGTGGTGTTTGCCAGCAACCGCAGTTGCAAACCCTATTCCCTGATGCAGATGGACCAGCAGAAATATATTTCCCAAACCTGCGGTATTCCTGCAACCATGGTGGATGTGGACCATGCCGATGTACGCAATTACAACGAAAACAATGTCTTTCTGCGCATTGAAGCCCTGCTGGAACAAATCGATTCCCGCTCGGAACAGCACCTCAAGCATTGATTTATCGGTTGGCTTTTTCGGGGTCGGCATCGGAATCGGTATCAAATCTGTCAGGGCAATCGCATGTAGTTTTTTTTCGGGGTCGGGGTCGGTATCGGGATCGGTATCGAAAAAATAATTTGGGAGACCCTGCCCCCAAAAAA
>DYJD01000082.1 GCA_020723325.1 Desulfosudis oleivorans
GAGAAGGAAGAACGCTCTTTGAAAATTTGTGCCCGCCCGGCATTACGTTATGCATACCTCTTTGAGCTCCTTCCGCTCAAACCCATGGGCTATGGCCCGGAGGATGGTCTCCATGGAATCAACCCGGTAGTTGTGGAAAAAACCACGGATACTCTCCCAAAGGTATCGTTTTGATTCCGCCTTTACCCATGCCTCCCGGAAAAGCCAGCAGCTCATCTGCTGAATCTGGTCAAGCAAAAAGGCCAACATCATCAGGATTGCAAAGACCGCGCTGAGATTCTTCTCGCCCAGCCCGTAATTGTGGCCGAGATTATAACCCTGGTTTTTCAAGGTGTTAAAGGTCTCGTTTTCGATCTTCCAGCGAGCCCGGCCGGCCCGCATGATATCGACACCATTTTCCATGGTGATGGGAAGGTCGGTCACCCAGCTGAATTTGGTGGTTCCTCCATGTTGGTCGACCTGCCAATATTCCAGAAAGTTGACCAGCAGATCCTGGTTTGACTGGTTGAGCGGCACCTGATTGATGAAGCGGAAATAATGGATTTGTTCGGGCTCATCCGGGTCGGTGTATTCAAATTCCGTCGCCTTGCCCAGCTCAACCGCTTCATCCATCCTTTCGAAGAGGAACTGATGATCACCCGGCTTGGCGCCCAGGATGAAACGCAGATCGAGCTTTTGCAGATCCCGGATATGCGGGCCATTGCTGCTCAGGCCGTCTTCCACGACGATCACCTTCAGGTGCGAATGCTCCCTGCGAAATTCTTCGAAAAAGCGGCCAGCGGCATTGCGCTCGCTATCGTTTTTCTTTGCTCCATCCTTTCTGGTGATCATTTCCGGAAAGACCGGGACGACCTCCTTGTGGTCCGGATGCACAAAGGCGGCGGCATACATCTGCTGGTAGTACAGGGTGTTGCCGTTCTTGTTTTTCTTGCCCAGGCAATAATCGGATGACACCTTCTCCGAGGAGTAGAAGCCGGTGCCGTCGCAACTGAGCAGGTAGTGGCCATCCAGAAAGGCCATCTTCTCAAAATCTTTGCCGCGTTGCAGCTGCCGGAAAGCGCTGCGGAAAGGGGCGCGCAGCGAGGAAAGTTCCAGCGGGTCGAGAATGTCACGCATCTGGCTGTCGCAGGGAATATCGGTAATGCCCCAGATGGTATGGAGATTTTCCGGTTCCTCGCGCCGCCGCTTGTCAAAGGCAAGCAGAGAGGGATCTTTCAGCTGGAACAGGGCAAGAGCTGACATCAGGGCATCAGCGAGTGATATTTTTGCATTGCCGGCACGATGATCGGGGATTTTCTGAAAATCCTCTCGCATCAGTTGGATCAGGGCGTCGGCATTGAGATGTTTTCGCACGGTTCTTTTGGGTTTGTCGGCCAGTTGTCTGACGGTTTCGACACGGTAAATTTTGCGCGGCTTCATGGCGGTCTCCTATGTAATTTGTTGATATCACATAGAAAAATCGCGACCACCCTTTTAGGGGTCTGTCAATAAAAAAATACGCCGCAGTTATAAAAAAATATTTATTATTTTAGATACTTACAGATATACACTCCGCCACCAATGTCAGGAGGATCAGGTGGCAGCTCCAAAATGTTTACGAAGACATATTTTAAAATTTATCATAAAATCAAATGGTTGCCTAATCACCGGGAATCGCTG
>DYJD01000083.1 GCA_020723325.1 Desulfosudis oleivorans
GTAACCGTTCAGCCCCTTTTAGAATGAGGCAAAATTTTTTGCAAGAAATTGAAAAAAATGCCCATAAAAAACTAGATTTTTTGTAAATACTAGTGTATTCAAGGTCTTGTGGAAACAAGGCCGATTAGTCCAGAGACTTGGTCGAAGCTTCCCCCAGAGGTGCAGGCTTACATCCTGGTTTTGGAGAATGCCCTGCGCCAGGCTCTGGATAAAATTGCCCAACTGGAGCAGCGGGTAAACGAGTTGGAGGCCAGGCTTAATCGCCATTCCGGCAATTCCTCTCAGCCTCCCTCGCAAGACCCGCCTCGTGCTCCCGGAAACCGAAAGAAAAAGAGCGGGCGCAAGCCGGGTGGTCAAAAAGGACACCGGGGAAATTATCGAGAGTTGCTGCCGCCCGAGAAGGTCAATAAGATCGTGGAGCATCGGGCGGAAGAGTGTCCGCACTGCCGCAGCGCTCTGAAGCACGCGGCGGTCAGGCAGGCTCCTCCCGTGGAACGGCACCAGGTCTGGGAACTGCCGGAAATTCAACCGGTCATTACCGAACACCGGTTGTCGGCCGGCTGGTGTCCCCATTGTCAGACCTGGGTGAAACCGGACTTGCCGGCTGAAGTCGGCAGAAGCGCCTTCGGCCCCCGGTTGCAAGCCTGGGTAGCCATCCTCACCGGCCGCTTCCGCCAAAGCCGCCGGCAGGTGGTGGAACTGTTGCGGGAACTGTGCGGCGTGAGTGTCAGCCTGGGAAGCATCCAGAGTCTTTGTGAAGAGACCTCTGAGGCCCTGGGCGTCCCCTACCGGGAGGCCAAGGAGGCAGTGGCCCAGGCCGGGATGGCGCATCTGGATGAAACAGGCTGGAAGGAAAAGGGGAAACGCCATTGGCTGTGGGTGGCGGTAACCAGGCTGGCCACCGTCTTTCTGGTCTCGTGCAGCAGAGGCCGTCAGGCCCTCAAGGAACTGATAGGCGAATCCTTTGAGGGCATTCTCCATAGCGATCGCTGGGGCGCCTATAACATAGTGGACCCTCTGCGGCGCCAGCTCTGTTGGGCGCACCTGAAGCGAGATTTTCAAGCGCTCTTCGAGCGGAAGACCCGGGCCGGGCCGCTGGGGGAATGGGGACTGAAGGAGACCAAACGGCTCTTTGCCGTCTGGCACCGGTATCAGGGCGGCGAGATCACTTGGGCCGAGATGCAGTGGCAACTGGTCCCGGTTCGGACCCGCCTGGGGAGACTGTTGCGCCTGGGAGCCTCCTGTGGAGACCCCAAGGCCGAAGCCATGTGCCGCAATCTCTTGAAGCTGTGGCCGGCATTGCTCACTTTCGCCATGGTGCCGGGGGCGGAGCCGACCAACAACCGTGCCGAGAGAGCCTTGCGCGGGGCGGTGCTGTGGCGGAAGGGATGCTTCGGCAACCAAAGCGATAACGGGTCCCGCTTTACGGAAAGAATCCTGACCACGGTTGCCACCTTGAGGCAGCATAACCGAAATATCGTGGAATATATGGTGGCGGCTATCCAAGCTCATCGGACTGGTCAACTTGCTCCGTCTCTGTTATCCATCGACTTGATCATGGCTGAGGCGGCCTGAACGGTTAC
>DYJD01000084.1 GCA_020723325.1 Desulfosudis oleivorans
CTCCATCATGATTCCCAATGTCGCATGCGATATTCCCGCTTCGCCCTCCATGGATGCGGCGTACATGGAGACCTGGGTTTTCAGGGAATTCAGGTTGGCCAGATCCGTGTACGGATTGACACCTCTGACACATTGAACGAAATCCGCCATCAGATCCTTTCCCTTTGATGTATCTGCGTTGATCTGTTCCGCAATATAAGACACAGCATCCCTGTAATGCCCGGAGATGGTATCGATATCATCGTCTTCATAAAAAAACTGAACGCGGTTAAACGCTTCTTCGAGGTGGGTCTGGCTCATCAGCTGGTAGTAAACGGTATCGAACATCTGGTTGAATATACCGTGGAATTGTGTGGCATACCTTTGTTCAGCACCAGCAGTTGGCATTCCAAGGGGAGTGCCGTAAAACGAGTTCAAAACCGATATTTCACGGGCATCGATGGGTGCCGCTATGGAATTCGGGTCCACATCGTCGCTTCCGGTCCAGACAAACAGGATTTCCTTGGTAAGTGCCAGCCGTTCGGCTCTGCTTGTACAGTTTACGAATGCCTCAACCAGAGTTTTAAGTTCTCCGCTATTATCACGCTCCATGGCCTGATGGAGGGAGTAGGTTGTTCCGTAGCCAACAGCGTTCGGGAGAAGGCTGATTTCAGCGGAGATTGCCATCGGATTTTCAATAGATCTTATCCTGTCATCCTGAAAAGACACATCCGTCATGGTCCGGGTTTCTCCGCCCGTGGTCACATAGGAACCCACCTGGCGATGTCCGTTTCCCTGTTCATCCACATAGGAACTGTTCAGATAATTGAGATTGAGACGAGAAACCTCCGCTTCTTCAAGAGACAAAAGTTCGCCGGAATCCGAGATTCCGTCCAGATTCACGTCCCTGAACACCTGCAACCGACTGAATACTGCGTCCCTGTTGTCAATCACACCGTCCAGGTTATCGTCAAAATCTGCAAGGGCCATAAATCCGTTGGGCGCGTTGGTTCCGTTTGCAAGTGAGGTGTTGTTGCCAAACAACTCCGCTCCGCCGTCAATCGTACCATTGCCGTTCCGATCAAGCACCAGAAGCCCGTCTCCCGGATCAAGAGCGCCACTTAATTCCTTATGCCCGTCGTTGTCGTGATCAATATGAATCTGGCTTTCTAACCCCACGGTCTTGACACCGTTGCCGTCAAGGTCAAGAGCCAGCGGATCACAATACGGCCTTGGAATGGGAGGAGGTGGTGGGGGAGGGGGAGAGGGATCACAGGGCGGGTTTTCACAACAATCGTGAACCTCGCAATAATACTCCAGATGGATGGACAGCGCGTCGTTTGAAAAATTCTCGATGGTCATGCTTTGCCCGTCTCCGTACTGAACCGTAAGGGTTCCACCTGACCATTTATACATCTCGCCGCCGTTCCCTCTAAAATACGGCGAGCCCTTCTTGACCTGCGTTCCCCCGCTCAATGTCAGCCCCGCGAAGTTCACGCTTCCTTTGCCGTCCGTGTCCTTGATGCTGTCTTTCGCCCCCACAAAATACGTGTCAAATCCCTTGCCGCCCTCCAGGCGATCGCTTCCGTCTCCGCCG
>DYJD01000033.1:0-13202 GCA_020723325.1 Desulfosudis oleivorans
TACCGATCCCGATACCGACCCCGACCCCGAAAAAAACTACATGCGATTGCCCTGCTCCGTGCTTGAATGAATAGAGATTTAAAAAATCCAAATATACCGTTTTTTTCCTGCTCGTGCTTGTGCTCGTAATCGTACTCGTAATCGGCTGCTTATATGTTATTTAACTCTGCCTTTCGATTACGAGTACCGTTTCGCTGGGTGATAAAAATATTTTTTCACCACGAAGTACACGGGCACGAAGAAAAACTTAAGCTTGGCCGGTGCAGCCGGAAAAACTTCGTGTCCTTCGTGCACTTCAGCAAAGCGGGTGGTACAAAAAAATTAAAAACTTCTGCTGAAAAACGCTATTTCAACATCCCTTATTCTAAGATCGCTATTGTTTGCGCAGCACCAGACTGCCCACGGAATAACCGGCCCCAAAGGAGCAGAGCAGGCCGATATCTTGGCTTTCAAGATCCGCCTGGTGAAGGTGAAAGGCCACAATGGAGCCGGCCGAGGCGGTGTTGCCGTAATGGTCCAGGATGGTGGGGGCCATACCGTTGGTAAGTTCTTTGCCCAAAAGCGCCTTCATTACACTTTTGTTCATGTTGATGTTGGCCTGGTGCAGCCAGAAGCGCTTGACTTCCTCAGGCTTGATTCCGCATTCCGCCAAATGGCTTTTCATATGTTCCGCGGCAATGGGGCTGACTTCTTCAAAGACTTTTCTGCCGGCCTGGTGAAACAACTTGTCCCAGCCGTAAGGATCAGCATCCGTTGCCCGGCTCATGTGGCCGAAGTTGGAACGGATGTTGTTGGAAAAAGAAGTCAGGGCCTTGATGCCCAGAATTTCAAAAGCACCGGCGGATGTGCAGGTTTCAGCGCGTTCCATGACCACGGCGGTGCCTACATCGCCGAAAATGAAATGGGTGTCCCGGTCGCAGTAATTCACCTGGGGGGTCACCAGTTCCGGGTTGACGGCCAAAACACATTGGGCGGAGCCGGCCACGATGCTTTCATAGGCCCGGTGCAGCCCGAAGGTGGCGGCTGAGCAGGCGCCCAGCATATCAAAGGCGTAACCATTGATCCCAAGTGCGTTTTGGACCTCGATGGCGATGGCCGGGTAAGCGCGCTGGGTATAGGCGCAGGCCACAATCACCGCATCAATGTCGGCGCTGGTTTTTCCGGCAGCGGCCATGGCTTCACGGGCTGCGGCAACGGCGATTTCCGCCTGATTGCTGATTTCCTCTTCCCCCCGTTCCGGAAATCCGGGGCGCATGCGCCGGATATCCAGGATGCCTTCCTTGCTATACACAAAGCGGCTTTTGATGCCGGAGGCTTTTTCGATAAAGCGTTCGCTGGAGGGTGGTTTTTCCTGCATTTCACCGGCGGCGATGGCCGCGGCATATCTCTCGTTGTGCATTTGGGCATAAGCGTTATAGCCGGCCACCAGCTCCTGGTTGGTGATGCTGTGGGGCGGTGTCCAAAGGCCTGTTCCGCTGATGACCGCTGTGGGGGCTGAATTGTGCCTCATGCTTGGATTTCCTTTCCGTAATAAAACGCATAGCCCACATATTTGCCGTCGTGGCTGAAGCTGATGTCCATGGGACGGTCATGGTCCTCAATCCGTACCACCGGATAGCCCCGGTAGCCGGCCGCCGCGGCCTTGGCCTTGGCAAAAGCGATGTTTTGCACATGGCAGGGGATATGGTCCGCAATGGCCCGGGCCGCGAAGTGCCGGACATAATCCGACACATGCCGGGCTGAGCGATAATAATCGGGTTCCAGCCCGTTTTGCATTTTTTCCAGCCCGTGGATGAGTCTGTTCTGGGGATTCAGCAGTTGGGTTCCGCCGATGCAATGCACAACATCGTCCTGGTAATAGATGCACACTTGCACCCATTGATCCGGGGTCTTTACAAATCCTTTGAACATTCGCCCTTCATCTTTTGAGCGGATATAAACCAGATACCTTTTGGGGGCTGAAGAGATGCCGGGCACGGCTTTGGATACGGCTTTATAGGCGGTTTCCTTGGCGGCCCACAATACCCAGAGCATATGTTCCGGAAAATCAGGCCGGGCAATGAACTGTTGCTCGTTTGCGGTCAGAACCCGCTGGATAAAGCGTTCATGGTTGATTTTTTCTTTGACCAGCGGCGAATTCAGATCAACAATATCGTTGCCCACGTGCACCAAAATATATCTTCTCCATTTCTGCGAGTTTTTCAATGATCTGGCGGGAAAATTCCCGCTGGGCCTTGAGCCCCTTAAGGGCCGTGGCCGGCTTGAAATCTTCCACGGCCACGAAAAATTGCTCCTTGAATTTGGGCAGATCGCTGTATGCGGCCTGATGGTCCCCGCGCACATATATGCACAGCACCCGGCAGTGGGGAACCATCTGCACAAAGCGTCCCACCGTATATGGAAAATCCTCTATATCGATCCGGCCGCTTCTGGAGCGCCGGCCTTCTGGAAAAATGATCAAACTTTCCCCCCGGCCTAGAACCTGAGTGCATTTGGCAATGGATCTGTTCACCGTATCCCGGCACCCGCCCCTTTCCACCGGAATACATTTGAGCAGGTAGCACAACCAAGCCACCAAAGGATGAATCCGGTACAGATTGATTTTTTCAGGAAGGTTCCAGGGCATCAGGCGGTATTGGATTGCATAGCGGTGGCAGGCCAACAGGATATGGGTGATGAGAACGGAATCGATCATGGTCAAATGATTGGCGCAGATCAACCAGGGGCCGGCATGGTTTTGCAGGCGCGCCCGAACAGCGGCGCGCGTCTCCGCCAGCCGGCTTACCCGGTACCCGCAAAAGCGGATGGCCAGGCTGATCACCGGAGCGGCAATAAAAATAAACAACCGCCCCAGCAGGTATTGGATGCGAAAACCGAACTGCTCCCGTGGCTTCATACCCGGCCTAGGCCGCCGCTGCCGTCAGTTTTTGACGGACAACCTTCACGGCATCGCCGATGGTCCGGATGGAATCCGTGTCGTCATCAGTGATTTCAATGTCAAAGGTGTCTTCGGCTTTGATGATGATATCCACCAGGCGGGCCGAGTTCACCTTCAAATCCTTGATGATATGGGTATCCATGCCCGCGGCCTTCAACTGCTCGGCATCCACCTTGGCAAATGATTTGATGATTTCAACAAATGAATCAAAGATTTCTTTTTCGTTCATTTCCAAGCTCCTTTTTTTTAAGTGTTCCATTTTTTTAAAATCAAGCAACTGTTCACATCGCCGAAGCCGAAACTGGCTTTGGCGAGAATGTTCAAGCCTTGATCCTCCTGGATGGTCCGCACAATTTTATCGGCAAAGGCTTCGATTTCCGGATGCAGGTCTTCACAATTCAACGAGGGATGAAGAAAGCCCCCATAAAGCTCCAGGACCGCTGCGATGGTTTCAATGGCGCCGGCAGCCCCCAGGCAGTGCCCGATCATGGATTTGGTGGAATTGATATGGGGAAAATCTTGGGCGCTCCGCCCCAGGGCCGCGGACCAGTTCCGGATTTCATGGGGATCGGCATAGGTGGCGGTGAGATGGCCGTTGACGGCATCAACTTCATGGGGTGAAATCGCCGCATCCTTCAGCGCTTCCCGGATGCAAAGCTGAACGCCTTTGGGATTCGGAGCGGTCATGCTGCCGCCGCCGCGCTGGCCCCCGGAGTTCACATGGCTGCCGATGATTTCCGCATAAATCCTTGCACCCCTTTCCAGGGCGGTTTCAAGATTCTCCAGCAGCAAAATCCCCGCGCCGGAACCGGGTACAAAACCGCAGGCGCCGGCACTCATGGGTCTTGAGCCTTTTGGGGGTTCGTCATTGAACTTGCGCGCCAGCACGCGCATGGCGTCGAAGCCGGCCCAGGCAAAGGGCGAGGAACCTTCGGCGCCGCCGGCCAGCATGCGCCCGGCCCGGCCGGCGCGGATGCGCAGGGCGGCCTCCACCAGGGCTTCGGCGCCGGTGTTGCAGGCCGATGAATTGGTGGTCACCTGATTGCCCAGGCCTAAGATCCCGCCGATTGCGGCGCTCAGGCTGCTGGCCATGACTTGCTCCACGATGCGGCTGCCCATTTTCCGGACTTTGCCGTTTTTCACCATGGGCACGACCCGGTCGGCAATGGTCTGCATATCGCAAACCCCTGTGCCGATGATGGCGCCGGTGTCCCAGTCTGCCTCTGGCTGCTCTTTTTCCCGCTGGTGGGGCAGATCCAAGCCCGCATCCAGCCAGGCATCCACGGCTGCAACCGAGGCATAGCCCATGGCTTCGGTAAAATGTGCGCGCTCCTCTTCCGCAAAATAACCTTCCAGGACCCCGGCAAAATCCCGGGGAATCCCGCCGATGCGGCAACCGAAATTCAATGTTTCCAATTCCGGCAGGAAGCGGATGCCGGAGGCCCCGTTTCGTAAAGCGTTTTCAAAATCCGGTATGTTGTTGGCATTGGGGCTGACAACCCCCAAGCCGGTGATGACAACACGGTTAGGTTTCATGTTGGGTGACTCCTGCGCCGGTTAACAGCCCCTGGCAAATGAGGCGGCCGGTCTCCTTTTCAATTCTTACTTGTGATTTGATAATACCCCTGCGGAAATAGATTTTTTCGCCCGTGACCACGATGCGATCACCCGGCATGACCATTCCCGCGAATTCAACCTGATCCACAAAGGCGAAGAGGGGTGTGATCTTGCACAACTGGTCAGCTTCAAGGCCCTGCCGCAGCAATTGATAAATGCCCAGGGCCACCACGCCCGACTGGGCCATGGCCTCAATGAGAATGACCCCCGGCGTGATCGGCCGGTCTTGGAAATGGCCGCGGTAGAAATATTCGTCTGGCTTGAAGGTGTAGGCGGAAACAATCCGGTCATGGTCCAGCGCAAGGATCTCGTCGATAAAGCGAAACGGTTCCTGTTGCGGCACGGCTTTCAGCACCGTGGCCATGGCGCTTTGATCAGCCGGCATACATACCCCCGTTCACATGCAGCACACTCCCGTTGATGTAACTACCCTTGGTGGCTAAAAAGGCCACCACTTCCGCCACTTCATCCACATGGCCGACGCGCTGCAAGGGAATTGCGGCCAGAATCTGCTCCTTCACCTTATCGGGCAGATGCCGGGTCATATCCGTATCGATAAAACCCGGGGCCACGGAATTGACCAGGATGTTGCGGCCGGCCAGTTCTTTGGCCAATGATTTGGTCATGGCGTCCAGGGCCGCTTTCTCCATGGTATAGGGAATCTGGCCAGCATTGCCGGTATAAGCGGTAACACTGGAGATGTTGATGATTCGGCCGCCGGCCTGCCTCAGCATGAACAGCCGCAATACCCGTTTTACCAGGTACCAGACCCCCCGCAGCAAGGCGCGTTGCTGGTCGAATTCCTCCATTTTCATGGCGGCCATGGTATTGTTGACGGCGATGCCGGCATTGTTTACCAGCACATCCACCCGGCCCACGGTGTTTTTGATTTGGGTCAGCATGGCCTCGATTTCCGCCGTGTTGGTAAGGTCGGCCGGCAGGTGAAACCCGTCTGTTTCCGGCAGGGAGGGCTGTGGTTGTCCAAGGTCCCGGCTGCCGCGACCGACCACGCCCACATAAAACCCATGGGCCGCCAGCAGACGGCAGCAGGCCGCGCCGATTCCCTTGGTGCCGCCGGTAACAATAGCCACGGGCTTATAACAGTTTTTTTCATTGGAGTTCATTGGCTTTTCTCGTCCTGGAATAGTGTTGATCATTCACGCTCCATGATTCCGCCCATTGAATTCAGGCCGGGCAGGGGATAGTCTTTGTAGGCAATGCCCTTAAACACGCCGGTGCGGGCCTGTTTCACCGTGGTGACCACCTCGCCGTCCACCGCCACCCGGCCGTCGGCCACAATCAGGCTGGCGCCGGTTTTCTTCAATTGGCTGTAGCGCAGCACATCGATTTCAATCCGGACCAGGCGGTTATAGGGCCGGATCTGGCCGCTGAAAGCCACCTCGCCGCAGCCCAGGGCCCGGCCCGCCCCCAGGGCCCCGCGCCAGAGGCAATAGAAGCCCATCAACTGCCAGACCGCATCCACCCCCAGGCATCCCGGCTGGACCGGGTCGCTCAGAAAATGGCATTGAAAATACCAGGCATCCAGGCGGATTTCCTGCTCGGCGATGATTTTGCCCCGGGCCCCGTTTTTTTCCAGGGCCAGGATGCGATCGATCATCAGAAAGGGCGGGGCCGGCAGCCGGGCGTCAAAATCCGCGGGTGGGTCCTGGATGGCCTTGCCGTAAGCAAAGGCAATCAATTCCTGCTGGGTGAAACTCGTTTTGTCTTGAAATTCCGAATAGCGCATGGGTCAGCCCAACCTTTCGCCGCCGTCCACACAGATCAAGGCCCCGTTAACCCAGGCGGCCTCATCCTGGCAGAGCAGAAAAATCATATCCGCCACATCCTCGGGCCGGGTCAGGCGCCCGCAGGGATTGCGCAGGCGGGCATGGGCTTTCATGTGCGCGCTGCCCGGAATGATCCGCAAAGCCGCCGTATCCGTGACCCCGGCCTGGATCACATTGGTGCGCAGGCCGAAGGGGGCGAACTCCACGGCCAGGGACCGGGAAACCGCTTCCAAAACCGCCTTGGCTGCGGAAACCGCCGCATACCCGCGCCAGGCCACGCGGTTGCCTTCGCTGGTCAGGCTGAGGACCCGGGCATCCCCGGCAAACAAGCCGCGGCCATGCAGGTCCTGGACCCATTCCACCAGGCTAACGCCCATGGCATGCAGGGTGCGGTTGAAATCTTCGGCTTCCAGAAAGAGCTCATTGCTGTAATCCGGCGGGTCCTGCAGGCCACACAGGCTGTCGGCCCCCTCGGTAAAAGCCTGGGCCACGGCCTGGTCAAAAGTTTCCGGTGCAATATTAAAAGTGTTTGCGATTTTTTCCCTGGCGGCCCGGGCCTGGGACGGCGGCGTGTACGGGGCCAGCAATTTCAGATTGCCAAAGGCGATGGAATGCAGCAGCAGCCGGATTTTCCCCTTTTGCCCCAACAATGGAGCGAGGCCATCCAGAACGGTGATTCGGCCTTCATTTGAAAGGGCGTCCAGGTTGAAGGTTGCAACTTCCACACCGGTTGCGCCCAGGGCTTCAAAAGACGGTTGAATGCGGGCCATGGCCCCTTTTCGGTCCCGGTGGACAATACAAACATTCATGCCGTGTCCGGCCAGTTTCCGGGCCGTGGCCAGGCCGAAACCGCTTGACCCGCCCAGAATCAAGGCCCAGTAGTCGCGGTTAAAGCGCACCATCTTTTTTCTCCTCCCGGCTGGTTTCAGGGCCTGCTCCAAAGGCTTTTTTGGCCCCGCTATAATGGAAAACCGAGGTGCATGGAAGGCCCATGGTATTGAAAAAGCCCCGCAATGGCCGGTTGGGCCCGATTTCATATATGCGTTCCACTGTTTTTGCCAAGGCTTCCATGTTTTGCAACCAGCGCACCGGGGCACTGATCTGGGCCGCCAAGGCGTCTAAAATTTTTTGCTTGTCCGGTTCATGAAAGCCGCCGGTGTAATTGGAAAGCACGCAGGCTGCGCCGGCTGCATGCATGCAATCTGCCAGGGTTTCATAGATAAAAGCCTGGAAAGCCGGTTGCATGGGTTGCATGAAGCGGCTGTGAAACGGCGCGCTCACGTTTAGCGGAACATACCGAAAGCCCGGCTCCGAACCCATGGCGGAACGGATTCTGTGTTCAGCCAAGGGCAGGTCGGCGGCTGGGCCGCTGATGACAATTTGTTCCCGGGAATTGATATTGGCCACATCCGTTGGCAGATCTTCCAGCAAGCCGGTTATGGAATCCAAAGCATCCGCCTTGGTGATGACCGCGGCCATGCCGCCGAATCCTTGCGGTGTGGCTGCTTGCATCAACCGGCCTCTTTCCTGCACTACCTTTACGGTTTCCGCAAACGGGAAGACCCCGGCCGCCACCAGGGCCGTATATTCGCCAAGGCTGTGCCCGCCGAAATAATCGGGTGAAAAACCGAACATTGCCTGTATGCCCCGGAGCATGGCAATTTCGGTGGTCAAGATACAGGGCTGGGCAAATTCGGTGAGATCGATTTGCTGATTATCCTGAAAGCACAGGGCGGCCACATCCCAGCCCAGGCCGGCCGAAGCCTCTTCAAACACGGCCCGGCTGGCCGGGACAAGGTCATAAAAGTCTTTTCCCATCCCGATTTTTTGGGTTCCCTGGCCTGGGAAAACCACAGCCGTCACTGGTTTATTCATGCAACTACTCCTGGAAAAGCTTAGGTAAACAGACCGAAGGCTGAAGGCTGATGGTTTTTTGATCCGGCCCTTATCCGTCGGTCTTCAATCTCAGCACCAGACATGGATGCGGTTGAAAGGATACATGGGTATACAAATTTTATGCCGGATGGAAAAAAGAAGTTGTAACCACCTGTTTGTTCAGCCTGATAAAAATCCATTGCGTCGCCTGCTGAATTGTGACTATGGTGCCTGTCAGCATTTTTTGTACAGGGCTTATGCAAAAAATGTTTATCACGGATCTGGGGTAAACCGCCCCTGACAAGGGGAGCGGCTTCCAGCCGCGATTGGGCTGGAACCATGATCAAGGCCTTTCAGAGGAGACTTCTTTATGAAAAAAAATGGCCGCTTGAGCGGCGCGGACCGCGATTTTTTCACCCTGGTGGATAAGGCGGTAACCACAAATCCCTTCAGTGATCAGCGCAGGCGCGTGGATCTTCGGATTGCCGGCATAGCCGAGGATCTGCAACTGCACCAAATTGAAGAAGTCATCGAAAAGGTGGATGCGCGCATCATGGCCCTGAAGCACAAAGGGTATGCGGCGGTGGATCATTTTTGTGAAGCGGATCGCAAATTGATGGAGCACGTGTTCCTGTTTCAGTTTTTCTATTCCTTCCGGGAAAAATTCGACCAACTGATTCTTGACCAGATCAAGGCCGGGGATACATCCATAGCAGTGCCCTTTGCTTCGCAAATCTACGCCTTTTTTCATGCCAAGGGCTTTGAGGTCGAATCCATCCCCCGTTATATCGCCATCTGCTATCAGATCCGCCGGGCCTTTTATTTCATCAGCCGGACCTTGATCGGCACCAGCAGCTCCATGAAAACCCTGCGCTTTCAATTGTGGAACACGGTATTCACCCGCAATGTGGACCTGTATGACCGCTACATGTGGGACCGCATGGAGGATTTTTCCACCATGATCCTGGGGGAAACCGGAACCGGCAAAGGCACGGCCGCCATGGCCATCGGCCGCTCCGGCTACATTCCTTATGATGAAAAAAAGGGTTGCTTTGCCGTGAGCTTTTTAAAGTCTTTCATCGCGCTGAATTTGTCCCAGCTCTCGGAAAACCTCATTGAAGCCGAGCTCTTTGGCTATGAGCAAGGCGCTTTTACCGGCGCGGTGAAAAATTACAAGGGCATCTTCGCCCGTTGCTCCCCCTATGGCTCGATTTTCCTGGATGAGATCGGTGAGGTTTCCATCCCGATTCAGATCAAGCTGCTCCAGGTTCTGCATGAAAGAAATTTTTGCCCGGTGGGCAGTCATAAGACCGAACGGTTTCACGGCCGGGTAATCGCCGCCACCAACCGGCCCATCAGCAAGCTGCGCCGCAGCGGCGCGTTCCGCGATGATTTCTATTATCGTTTGTGCTCGGATATCATCACCGTGCCCGCCCTGCAGCAACGAATCGCCGAAGATCCCGCTGAACTGGACCATCTCCTCGCTTTCACGGTGGAACGCATTGTGGGGCGCCCCTCGCCGGAACTGAGCGAGATGGTCAAAGCAGTCATCATGAAAAACCTGGGAATCAACTACCCCTGGCCGGGAAACGTGCGCGAGCTGGAACAATGTGTGCGCAATGTCCTGGTGGGCCAGGATTATAAAGGTGACGACAAATACAGCGATTCAGATACATCCTTGGAATTCAACGAACTGATCCGCAAGGGGAACCTTGATGCCCAAGGCCTGATCGCCGCTTACTGTCATTTTTTATATCAACAGCACCGGAATTATGAAGAAGTCGCCCGCCGGGCCGGGATCGACAGCCGGACCGTAAAAAAATACATCAAGCTGCACCAGGCCCAGGCGGATTGAGCCTGTTTTTATCAGAAAATTTCTGTCGAGCTGTGAAAGCATTGGGCCTGTCAGAGATAACTACTTGACTTTAAATTGATAAGACTATATTTTAGTTTTGTTTTTTGGGGTAGAACACACATTTTCCATCATAGGGAAACACCACCGGCATTACCAATGCCATGGGCAAGCTTGGCTACCAGCAACTTGAAAAATTTGCCAGACAGCTTTATTAATTCCAGGATGTCCCAGTCAAGAAGGAAGTGTCATGTACATTGAAGCGATATCTATTGAAAATTTTCGAACCTTCCGCAAGGCCAGGGTTGAATTTATCCACAGCAATCGTACGGCTGATAACAACCTGCCGAAGCCGAAACTGCCGAACATCAATCTTCTGCTGGGAAACAACGGATTGGGCAAGACTACGCTATTAAAAGCCATTGCCTTATCATGCCTGGGACCGGCCGTTTCCGACGCGGGAATTTATCCCTATCGATTGGTGCGCCGCGAGCCAGACCAGAAGGCGCTGAACGAGAACAAGGCGGAGATAACCGCCACGTATCGGTCCCACAAGCAGGATAATGTTCCTTTCAAAACAGTTGAATCGAAAATTCAAATAAGCCAAAAAGGCGATCTGGAACAGCTTCGCTGGGTGCACCCTGAAGAAAAGATTTGGCATCCAATATACAGCTCCAGTTCAGATGCATTTTTTTTCGTTGGTTATGGTGCAACACGACGCGTCGAGAAACAAGAGCGGGCAGACCTGGCAAGCCGAAAGCAGAGTGTGTTCGCCAGAGCCCAGCGCATTCAGAGCCTATTCGAGGAGGCATACTCGCTAATACCATTAAGTTCATGGCTTCCGGCTTTCAAAAGTGAGAATCCGGGCCGGCATAAGCAAGTTTGCAACCTAATTAATCGCTTGATGGGCGAAGGTCTTTACCAGTTTACTGGCGAGTTGGAGGATAATGAGTACGTGTTCGAGAAAAACGGCTTGCGAGTGCCGTTCCCTGCGTTATCGGATGGATATAGGGCCTACCTGGGATGGATCGGGGATCTCTTGTATCACATATGTATGACCTGCCCGTCCGGCCAGAAGCTTATCGACAACCATGGGATCGTTATGGTTGATGAAATCGACCTGCATATTCATCCGAAATGGCAAGTCAACATATTGCCGACCCTTGCAAAGGCATTACCTAATATCCAGTTCATCGTAACATCGCACAGCCCACTAGTTGTAGGCACGTTGGAGTGGATGAATATCCTCCTAATGGTTCCAGGCCCCAAGCAATCCTCAACACCCAAGCGCATTTATTCGGGTATTCATGGTCTTGACGCCGATCAGATTCTGCTGAGCGATTTTTTCGGTATGAAGAGCACCCGGGTCAAAGCCAAGGAAACCCAACTTGAGAAACTTACTTTAAGAGCACGAGAAGGAGATATTTCTGCTGCGAAAGAACTTATCAAGGCGCTCACCAATGGAATGGAGTAGGGATGATTCAGTATTCGATTTCGAAAAACCGGCTTGAATATCTGATTGATCAGGAAAAACCAGGGTGGCTGGCACGAGCCAAGGATAGAACGGATGGTTTCAATGCGCTGGGCTATTATCATGAATCCTCCTCTATCTGGTCGGAAGTGAAGGTCGTTTTCACGCGAATCCAACATGGGAAATGTGCATATTGTGAACGCCAATTGGAATCCGAAGAATATGGCCTCATTGAGCATGACTTGGAACATTTTCGCCCCAAGAAAAAGGCAAGACCCTGGAGTTTGACCAAAACGCTTAAAAAAGCAGGCGTGGTGTTGACCAAACCGGCATCCGGCGACTCGGATCCCGGTTATCACCTCCTTGCCTATCACCCTTTGAACTATTGTACGGCCTGCAAAACCTGTAATTCATGCTTAAAAAAAGATTATTTTCCTATAGAAGGCGCCCGCTCCTGCAACGGGAATGACCCGATGCAACTCGCATCTGAAAAGCCCTTATTAGTTAATCCCGTCGGTGATTTTGACGACCCGCCCGAATCATTGATCGCTTTCAATGGTTTATCACCCTTTGCTTGTGGCAACACGAACTATTCGGTTCGCCGGGGACTTGTTTCCATTGCGTTTTTTAAACTTGATGATCGTCAAAGGAAATACCTGTTCCGTGAGCGAGCCAACATTATCGTAAGCATGTATGCCTATCTCGAGCATGCTGACGCTGCAAATACAGATGCAAAAAGGAAGGTGTTCAAAGAGCTGGCAACAACATTAACCAAACCGTCAGCATCTCACGCAAATTGCGCCAGTAGTTTTTACAAGCTGTATAAACAAAATAGGAATGAGGCAGATAAAGTGTTTCATCTCGCTGTATCGTATCTAAAAACAATATCTGCTTAAGCAAAGCGAACAGGGGGGGGGCGAATGGTGCAGTGGTGCAATCGGCGATGGGTCGCATAGTTAACATCATGATAATAATTTTTAATTGGGTTATGAAAGTCTAAATCTCATAACGATAATGCATTTTTTTATCCCCCAAAATAGTAATTTTAAGGATTTTTATGGCGCATGCCCATCGACATTACATTCCCGGACATATATGGCATATCACCCATCAGGCTTCGCAATTTGGCTTCGACTTACAAGCCGTTGCCATAAACGGGAATTCTTGTTGAAATGAAAGCTCTGGCAACTGGGCGTTCCATAAAGCAATTTGAAAATTGCTGTGAATTGCAAGGAGAGCAGTTCATTTATAATTGTCATTTTGGGGTCAAAAACGGCGATATTGGCCAAAATAATGCGTATTTTGGGAACATTAGTTGTACAATTTTATTATGTTGGCTTGGTGCGACCCAATGCCGAATGCCGCCTGTACCAACAGCACCGGAATTATGAAGAAGTCGCCCGCCGGGCCGGGATCGACAGCCGGACCGTAAAAAAATACATCAAGCTGCACCAGGCCCAGAAAGAACCGCGAATGAACGCAAATGGACACCAGGCCCAGAAAGAACCGCGAATGAACGCAAATGGACGCGAATATTAGCATTGGGTCCGACCCAATGCCGTTAACTTAAAAGGAAAAGCGGTTTATCCACAGATTACACAGATGGACACAGATGAAAAACGACAAAGAACAGTGGTTTTTTGCCTCCGGCAGGGAGAAACT
>DYJD01000033.1:13302-72981 GCA_020723325.1 Desulfosudis oleivorans
TTATAATCTGCGCAAATCTGTGTAATCTGCGGATGGCGAATCGCTTTCATTCCGCCGACTGTCGGGCGACTGTCCACTGTCGGGTCGGACCAAGCCGAGAAGAACGCTAAGGGAAAAGCGGTTTATCCACAGATTATGCGGATGGGCACAGATGAAAAACGACAAAGAACAGTGGTTTTTTGCCTCCGGCAGGGAGAAACTACTTTTTTTTAGGTTGTTATAATCTGCGCAAATCTGTGTAATCTGCGGATGGCGAATCGCTTTCATTCCGCACATGCCTAAAAAGAGATGTGCTCAACATGTTGCAGACCTTGTATGCCCACCTTACCAAGCTGCGCCTTTCCGGGTACATAATTGTGATGATTATGAATTATTTATTTTGCAATAAAATCAGATAAAATGGTATATAATTTTCATATCGGCTTTCCTGATGACCGCTGGGTACCAAAGTTTATTGAAGCATCAAAAGCATCAAAAGCATCTTAGCGAATTGCCGAAAGAATAATTACAATATGAACTAAGCGATATAGGGAGTGCCAAAATATGGTGGACAAAGAAAAATTACTACAGAGAATTACAATCAATCCGAACATAATGGTAGGAAAACCCACTATTCGGGGCATGCGGATAACGGTGGAGCAGATACTTCGGGCGTTTTCGGCAGGTATTTCAGAACAGGAACTGCTTGAAGAATATCCAGACCTTGAGAAAGAGGATTTTCAGGCAGTGTTCGCCTATGTGGCGGGACTAGTCGAGCAGGAACAAGTGTTTCCTATCGGAGTGTCCGCATGAGCGTTTCCTATCTGCGGGAAAAGGACATGAATGAAGAAGAAACTCTACATTGAGACCACGATAATCAGCTACTTGACCGCGATGACGAGCAGTAATCCAATTGTTGCGGGGCGTCAAGCACTTACCCGAGAGTGGTGGGAACATCGACGCACGGCCTTCGATTTGTTGGTATCAGAGTTGGTCTTCGAGGAAGCAGCAGCGGGTGACCCAAAAGCCGCCAAACGCAGGCTTGATTATATTTCTGGTATGGATTCGCTGCATATTTCGGACGAGGCTGTAATGCTGGCAGAAGCACTCGTAGGCGAAGGTCCTATTCCGAGTGAATACGGAGAAGATGCGCTACATATCGCCCTGTGTGCAGTCAACGGCATTGACTTTCTCATGACCTGGAATTGCAGACATCTTGCCAATGCTTTTCACCGGCATCAGATTGAAGCGGCGGTTGAAGCGAGAGGCTACCGTTGCCCGGTCATCTGCACGCCGGAAGAGCTCATGGAGGACTAAACATGTTCAAGGATCCCATTGTGGAAGAGGTCAGAACCGCCCGGCAAAAGCATGCCGCACAGTTCAACTACGATCTTCGAAAAATTGCCGAAGACTTGAGAGCGAAGGAACAGCAATCTGGGCGTAAGGTTGTCTCTTTTCCTCCCAAACCCGTAAGAAAGAAAGCTGTGGCCTGACCCCATTGAACAGCAAAAGCAGCAAAAGGCAAAAGGGTCGAAAGGGTCGGGTCAAAAGGGTCGGGCCACGACAATTATTTGATACGGAATTGAATAGTGTAAAAAATGAGTCAATAATCCGTTTTTTGAGTGCAAAAAAGCCATTATGATCGTGAGAGAGTCCATGGCAAGAGCAAAGCGGCATTATATTCCGTATGGAAAAATGGACGGACAGTATCGCCGTGGGGAGCAGGTCATTCGTTGAGAAGGTGAAAAAGCTATTGGGCTTTCGGGCTAAGGGCAGAGATGTAATAGAAGGAGCTGAAGAATTATAGGTTCGGGTGGGGGAAGTTGTCAATAATGCATTTTTCAATGCTGAAAAAAGCATTATTGACCTCCAAAACACCTATTCTTGAAACATTAATAATTAATAATCAAGCATATGCCGTGGCCCGCCCCATGCGCCCCCTCAAATATTATAAGGCGCTTAATGCATCAAACAGCGATATTGTTGGGAAGTTATAATTTCCAATTTAAATGTTAAGGGCGCCCAAAATTCCCCTGTTAAAATCATCTATTTTAATTCTGCGTTTTGAAGCAGATCCAGCACTTTCTTGTCGCCTTTTTGGGAAGCAATCTCTATTGCTGTAGCTCCATTTCTCATTTTGACGTTGATATCAGCACCTTTATCCAGTAGAACCTTCACAATTTCATAAAGATTATCTGTCGGAGTAACAGATAAGGCGGACAACAGAGCAGTGCCGCCGTAATTATCTTTGACATTGGGATCTGCACCTCTTTCCAGTAATATTTTTACAACTTCAAGATGATCATTCTGAGCAGCAAAGAACAAAGCCGTTTCGCCATTGTTGCGCTTGGCGTTGACATCAGCACCCTTATCCAATAAAATCTTTACGATCTTATGTTGACCGATTTCGGAAGCTTTCACTATCGCTGTAGTTCCTTCATTCGTCTTGGCATTGACATCGGCGCCTCTATTCAGCAAAGTCTGTGCTATCTCAAAGTTGCCATGTTGCACGGCCAAATGCAAGGCAGTAAATCCTTGAACCTGCTTGGCATTGACATCGGCACCCTTGTTAAGCAAAACTTTAACTATTTCAACTGATTTTCCTGTTGCTGCTAATATCAACGCAGTAAGATCCTTGTCAGACTTAGTATTGACTTCAGCGTCTTTTTCTAATAAAGCTCGTACTACATCAAGATGGCCGTTTAAAGCGGCATGCATCAAGGCTGTTTCACCCTCATCGTCTATAGCATTGACATTGGCTCCACCTGCAAAAAGCTTCATTATCTCAGAAATATCTCCACGTTCAGCCGCAGCAATGATATCTGCTTTCGTTTCAGCTGGGGGCAAAGTATCTTCTTCAATGCATCCCTTTGGTTTTTCGAAAATGGAATCATCAATATCGATCTCTTCAAACCTTTTCAATGTAATTGTATTATCTTTGCTGATCTTTTTAACCATCACATAATCGTGGTATTCGTTTTGAAAGCCTGATGCCATCGGATTTGCGCCAGGGAATGAACCGAATATTTTCTTGAATTCAGTGAACCACTTCTTGAAGTCATCATATCCGTCCAAATTGTTAGAGATCCATACTTCTTCCTTATTTTTTTCAAAACTCATCTCTAATTTAACGCATTTGTGGTTATTTATTATTTCTTCAGCATTGACTTTTTTTATTTTTATGTGTGGTGCGATTTGTTGATTCACGAAGCTGCCTAATGCAATCATGTTTACATATTGTTTTTTACTGATAGCTTGACAAAGATTATCTTTTTTATTTAGCAAATATATTTTTACAGGGTCTATGGTTATGATAATTGAAATCTTACCATAGTCGTAGTCAATATCTGTACGCAGCTTATTCTGCTTTAAATAGTATCGCACTTTCTCTGTTGAATTGTCATTGAAATTGGACTTTTCTTCATATTCAAAAATGATTCCGGCAAATGTTTCTACTCTGAACATGAAAATGAATATTGTTGAACTTAATACGAGAATAAGTGCATTTGAAATAAAGCGCATAATTATTATCCTCAAGAAATTCATTAGAAATTGTAATTTTTAATCAGCCAAAAGTAAAGACTCGTCGGTGACGAATAACTTTACTCACGATTTAAGCACTTCTTCTTTAATTTATGTTTGAAATTGATTTCCTTCATAGTCATGTGAATTATTGAGGAAATAAAGCAACATAAAAATATAACTATATAAAATTCACCACCATGACTGAAGTAAATTTTAAAAGTCACTGTGAATATCATAAAAATAATTGTTAAAATAACTGGAACAGTAATTAATCTAAAAAGAGTAAAAATAATCCGAACAAAATTACGATTATGCTTTATTGATTTTTCATTCATCTTATGGATAAATTTCAAATATATCAGATCCCATAACAAACAAGAAAAAAAAGACCAAACAATTAACGTAATAAAAAAATAGTCTATGAGAAGAATATCGGTGCCACTATAAGGTAAACAAAAATATAATATCCCAACAATGACTACTAAACTAAATGTAACAGCTATCGATATGTTCAAGTAATCCTCTTCGCGGGAGAAAAACTCAGTTCCGAAATTTGTATTTGAACACCCGAAGTACCTAATCCGCACAAAAGATGAGATGATACCTCTCCCGGAAGAATGGTTCTTCCGATTAGGAGCTGCTCAACACCCAAAAAAGGAGAGGTGTCATGACAAAACAAGAAGCCTTACAGACACCCTGGTACAACAAAACCGTCAACGCCCTTCAACTCGCAGGCATGAGCGACCGTACACAGCATTGCTATGCCCGTGCGGTTCGCATGCTGATTGAATATTACAATTTCCGCCGCAATGAGTCCAAATGGAATGCTGCCACATTGCGGATCAGCTATAGCGGCATAAAATTCTTTTTCCAGCACGTCCTGGAAAAAAAACTGGCCGCTTTTCGAGTATCTCAACGCCAAAAGAGATAAAACCCTTCCCTGCGTACTCAGCCAGAATGAAGTCAGAACCATTTTGAAGCATGTGCATACATTTCACAACTATGTGTTTTTGACAACCGTTTATTCTTGCGGTCTCAGAAACAGATGGGGACAACAGATAGGGACAGTCGAAATATGACTTACAATTCAATTCGATAAGGTTTATGAGGGGTTTATAAAAGGAGTCGGAATGGGCGTGCTGAATCACCAAAACCGATAATATCGATCAGGATATTCTTTTATTTAAGTTAGTTGATTGAACAGGAGGTGGGCTATGCCACGAAGCGCGCGGATCGTGAATCCGGATGAACCGGCGGTATATCATATTATGTCCAGAACGGCCTTGGACGGATTTCCATTGGGGGATGTGGAAAAGGATTTTCTGGTGGATCTGATTCGGCGGCTCAGCCGGATTTATTTTGTGGAAATTTTTGGTTATACAATAATGTCTAATCATTTCCATTTGCTACTTAGAATGCTGCCGGAAAAATCCATTTCGGACGAGGATGTCAAAAAGCATTATGAGCGACTGTACGGCAAGGACAAGATCTTTCTGGAAGGACAGATTCCTTTTCTGAAACACAAATGGACCAGCCTCTCCAAATTCGGCAAAGAACTGAAGCAGACTTTCACACGCTATTACAACAAGCGCCACAGTCGCAGCGGCTTCTTTTGGGGCGGACGCTTCAAGAGCCTTATCGTTGAAAAAGGCGAAACCCTGATCAATTGCCTGGCCTATATCGACCTCAATCCGGTGCGGGCCGGGCTGGTGGCCAAACCCGAGGACTATCGCTGGAATTCCATCGGCTACCATGCCCAGCAGAAAAACAGGGGGGATTTTCTATCCCTGGATTTTGGTTTGAAAGAATTCGGTGTATTGGAATCCGCGGAACGTTTGCGCCTTTACCGAAAATTTTTGTACGAAGCCGGAGCCATTAAGAAGGGTGAAGGGAGAAGTGAGAAGGGGGAAAAAAGAAGTGAGAAGGGGGAAGAGAGAAATGTGAAGGGGGGAAAGGGAAAAGGCATCGAACGGAAAATCGTGGAGAGGGAGCGTAAAAAGGGCTATCGGATCACGCGCACGGACCGCTTCCTGTTTCGCACGCGCTATTTCACCGATTCCGGCATCATCGGCTCCAAGGATTTTGTACGGCAACAGTACTTGCTTGTCAGAGATCTCCTTCAATCCGACAAGGAGAAGAAACCTAAACCTATATCGGGTTTGAAAGGGCTTTATTCTTTGAAACGCCTTACAGAATAAGCGATTTTCTCAACAATTTGTATCAAAACCCTGTCACTTTTATAATCTGAAATGAATCGGTTAAACATTTCCGGTTTTGCTCCGATCCCTTGCACCTTGTGAAAATCGGGCACATGCGATATTGAAATTAATGTGTTCCGGGCCTACCCCACAGTGCCGTCACCCTGCTAGGCCAAGCATGGCGTCGTAGAGAATTGTGGGCCTTGGTCATCGTTTCAGCCGTATCGCGGCTGGAAGCCGCTCCCACTATTGAGGACGGCCGAAACGGTGACCAAGGCTGAATTGTGAAAGCTGTTATGAACTTTAACCCGAAATTCACCATCATCAACCGCATCCGCACCATTCACGGCTCCCTGGCCATCGAGGGCAACACCTTGAGCGAAGCGCAGATCACCGCGATTATGGAGGGCAAGCGGGTCATCGCCCCGCCCCGCGAGGTGCAGGAGGTGAAAAATGCCTTGGCCGCCTACGACCGGTTCGATTCTTGGATACTGTGACCACCTCCAGCCCCCAAGTCGCCCCTCAAGTCAGCCCCCAAGTCGGTGAACTGCTGGCGGTGATCCAGGGCGAGATGGGCCGCGAGGAACTGCAGGCCGTGTTGGGCCTTGCGGACCGCAAATCGTTCCGCGAGCGCTACCTCAAACCGGCCCTGGATAGCGGCCTGATTGAGATGACTATCCCCGACAAGCCCAACAGCCGCCTGCAGAAGTATCGCCTGACCGACAAGGGCCGCCAGTGGCTGGCGCAGCATGGCGATGGATAACTTGCGACAAAAATAAATAAAGGTTCCTATCGGATGAGGATGTCAAGAAACGCTACGCACTCCTGTATGGAAAGGACAAGATCTGTAAACGGTTTGGCCCTGCAAGGCGGCGGTGCCTATGCAGCCTTCACTGCAGGCGCGTTAAAAGCCATGTTTTCGGCGGAGCGGGGTTTGTTACGCCCCGCTGCCATCCGGTCCATCTCCGGCACTTCCGGCGGAGCCTTGAATGCCCTCCTACTGGGAGTGGGAATTCATGAATAGCAAGCAAATCCGACCCAGTATGTAGAACGGCTCTGGGAGATCAACAAGATAGAAAACCTGCCGAAGGATGCATTCAGCCTGCCCAAGGATTTCCCACGTCATGCATGCGGACAATTTCATTACAGAAGGCAATGCAATCAAACGCCGCTGGGAGGGCTTGCGCAACTTCTTGTGGGGCCGCCGCCATTAATCGATAGAACCCCATGGGCATGCCATTTTTAGCAGGAAATTTCAGCCGAGATTGGAGAGACGGGCGATTTCCGTCATCATCTGATCGAGAAAAGGTTGTGCATTCCTGGTGGGCCGGCTTGTCACCGGTTTGCCGATCCGGATGTCCACGTTGGTGCGCAGCCCGTTGCGCTGATATTGAATGCCTACGGGTAAGAAGATATGGCCGGAACGGGACAAAACAAAGCGCACCATCCCTTCACGACCGGGTCCCATACAATTTTCAAAATAGGTCCCTTCCGGATAGATAACCAACGGATGACCTTTTTCTAATACTGATAGCGCGGCTTTCAGGGAACTCCGGCTGCGCATGGGATTTTCCCGGTCCAGGGGAATACCGCCCATGGAAGTCATGAGCCAGGCCAACCAGCGAAACTTGAACAGTTCAATTTTGGCTATATAGTACAAAGGCCGGGGGGTTACCATGGCCGTCATGGGGATGTCTTCCCAGCGCTGGTGTTTGGGCAATAAAATATAACTCCCTTTGGCAGGCAGATTTTCACGGCCTTTGACATGGACTTTGAAAAACGGCAAAAGCCCGATGCGCACGATCATTGAGACCATTCGGTGGAGCCAAGATTTGATGGTGATATCCTTCATAAGAATTATTTAATTCAACAGCGGAGGGATATCAAGCCTTTCTTAGCGCGGCCTTGGTCATCGTTTCGGCCTTATCGCGGCTGGAAGCCGCTCCCACAAAGGAGGATGGCCGAAACGATGATCAATGCCCTTCACGGTATATCGAAACAAAGCAGCTCGGATAAATTGTGCTTGACATAACTGGTTTAAATTGGGAGTTTTATCCCATAGCTACTGGTCGTGGTCATCGTTCAGGCCTTATCGCGGCTGGAAGCCGCTCCCACAATAGGGGTTGACTGAAACATTGACAAAGGCGCAACAACCAAGCGCTGATTGTATAAAAACGAGACGATTCAAGCCATGAGCAACCGCAAGGACAATAGCAACGGCCGAAAGCTGGAATTGTTGAAATTCGACCCGGAACCAAGCGGGATATTCGCTTGCAAGGTGTTGGTGGAGACAAACGTCAAAGGCATTCTGATCGGCAGGCTCGCTGTTTGGGCCTGGGTTGAAGATCCGGCAAGGCAGGTCTATACAAAAGATTTGGATATCGCCATCTCGCAGAAGGATCAGAATGTAATTGTTTCGCATTTAGCCCAAAAGGGATTCAAAGTTCGGGAATTGTCCATCGGCGGATTTAATGTCACAGCGGAACAGGACAATGTGAAAGTTGATTTTATTCACCGCAATTCACCGGACTGGGGGGATTTGAGCCGTTTATTTGAGGAAGCCATAGAAAAGGCCTATGAAAGT
The DNA here is from genome assembly GCA_020723325.1 of Desulfosudis oleivorans. Classification (GTDB taxonomy): domain Bacteria; phylum Desulfobacterota; class Desulfobacteria; order Desulfobacterales; family SURF-7; genus DYJD01. Next base: position 21,589 of record DYJD01000033.1, read on the forward strand.
CGTCAGACGGTTACATTGGGAGAGATATCACTGTACCTTGTGCCGGTTGAATATCTGATCAGCATGAAAATGGGTACAGCGGAACAAAAAGACGAGGAAGATATTAAATATCTGCTAGAGATGGTCGATGACGTGGATGTCCATGCATTGAGAAGTATCGTCGATCATCACCTCGGCCCTTTGGGAAAAGCAAAGCTGGAAAACATTTTGCGACAGGTCGGGCATCCTGATGCGCGTCCCAGGGGAAAATATGTGAGTTGAACAGAGGCCGCAAATATTGGAAATACCGTTTTTCCGGCAAAAGGCTTTAATTTTTTTCTACCACCCGCTGCGCTGAAGTACACAGGCACGAAGTTTTCCCGGCTACGCCGGCCAAGCTTAAGTTTTTCTTGGTGCCTTTCGTGGATTTCGTGGCAAAAAAATGTTTCTATTCTGAAAAAGGGTAAAGCAAAATTTTCAAGCGCCCTTAAAATCGGCTATCCCCCAGAGGACTATACAAGATTCTGCGCTGCGAAATTCCAATTAATGAGTTTATCGATGACGGCAGCCGCATAATCGGCGCGACGATTCTGGTAGTCCAGGTAGTAAGCGTGTTCCCAGACATCAATGGTCAACAAGGGCTTCAAGCCCATGGTCAGCGGGGTTTCCGCATTTGCGGTTTGAATCACCTTGATGGTGCCGCTATCTGCAACCAGCCAGGCCCAACCGCTGCCGAATTGGGTCACGGCCGCGTTTAAAAGTGCTTTTTTGCAGGCATCCAGACTGCCGAAGGAGGCCTCAATCTTTTGCTTCAAGGCTGCGGGTGGCTCACCGCCGCCTTTGGGAGCCAGGCTCCGCCAATAGAAAGCATGATTCCAGCTTTGGGCAGCGTTGTTGAAAATGGCCTTTTGGTCCTCTTTTCCGGCTGTGGCGGTGATGATTTTTTCCAATGGGGTGTTCTCGAATTCACTACCCTTGATGAGTTGATTCAAGTTGTCCACGTATGCTTTGTGATGTTTGCCGTAATGAAAACCCATGGCGTTTGCTGAAATGACCGGTGCCAGAGTGTTTTCAGGATACGGCAGGGGCGGCAGGCCAAGGGGGGAAGATGATGTTTTGGCCGAGCATGAAAATCCGCCCACGGCAAATAAAACCGCCGCGCTTGCCGACGCGGCCAGAAATCCGCGGCGTGAAAGAACTGGGGAAAACCCATTGTCGGTATTCATGGACATTTTTCCTGTCTCCTTTCCAATAAGAATAAATCAAATCAGGTCCCGGGAAACAATATTCTTGATGGTATTTTGACTTGCTTGAAAGACATATCAAAGCTGCGGGGTTCCTTCAAGCGATTCATGAGTGCTTGGGTTTTGTCTCTGCCATCGAACCGCTCGGGGTCGGTATCGGTATCGGAATCGGTATCGAGTTTTTTCCATTTTTTTGTCCCCCAAAGGCTATTCGCCGACGGGACGGAGCGTATTGGCGATTGTAAGGGCGGTTCCCGAACCGCCCCTACGCAAGGCCATCACGTTGGGTATTATGGTCAGCAGGGGAAACTGCCTGATTTTTTGGGTCGGGGGCGCCCAAATTGTTTTTTCGGTACCGATACCGACCCCGACCCCGAAAAAAAACTACAGGCGATTGCCCTGGAAATTTCGGCACGCATTATGCAATAGCCTGAGTCGGAGTGATTAACACAACCCGGCGAACATGAGGCATCCGCCGCAACCCATATCAGATAGGGAGGTAAAAAATGGAGATCCAGCGCTGTTTCCCCCAAAAGCTTGCAAAATTATTCATCGCCGGCCTGTTTCTCATCGGCGCCGTCGGCTTCACCATCACCGGCTTTACCGTGCTGCCGATCATCGGCTTCGGTATGGCGCTTCCGTTTGCAGCCATTGCTTTCTATCTGATCAAGGCCCATCTGAACAGGCAATGCGAAATCGACCTATGATGAAAAAGGCTGATGGAGATTGAATTTATAGCGGATTCTACCGGGGTTTCTGTCTCATTAACCTCTCCGCATGTCTCAAGAGACAATTTCAGCGCTCCGGAACAAACCCGAAACCCCAAGGCTTTCAGGGCTCGGCTGGAACGCGCCCGGTAGAAAACCAGTGCCTTGGGATGAATGGGTAGTTTGGGAGTTTGCGCATAGCTAATTCATACAAACCGGAACCCGCAAGTTTGTATCCAGCCTTTGCGCCAGGCGTTCATATTTGGCCATCACAATATCGAAAAAGTCTTTTTTCAGCAACTCCTCCAGATAACGGACAGGCAAATACCATTTGTCGCGATAGGTGCCGATACTCCTGAAGATATCGCAATGTTGAGCAACCATAAGATCAAAGGCCTTTCTTTTCATACCCAAGGCACTGGTGGCCATGTCGAAGCGGATTAGATCCGGCGTTCCCTTATAGTGTTCCATTGCAAGGGACGGTCTTAAAATTCGATTTTCAAACAAGAGCCCTTCCTGTTGAAAAAGTTTGGCCGCCAAACAGGCACGCAAAGTCGTCAGCAACTTGTCCATTTGTTTTTTTTGATAGGCCGGCGGCAGACAAGACAAGGCTAAATCCTGCCGCTGTTCTATAAAGGCTTCACAATCGGAACGGATTTGACGGGCTCGCCAAGAAGCGACTCGTTTAATCTGGCCCTTTGCATACATGTTTGTCCCTCTTCCAAGATAAGACTTGGGTTTTTTACCGCCGTTTTTTCTTAAAAAATGCAATTCCTCCGCGATTTCTGAATAGAGGGTATATCCCGCCTTCTCTCCATATATCGCTTCCCTGACTTTGTCGATTTCCGACCGCTGCCCTGACTCAATCGCTTTCAGTGTTTTGGCCTTTAATTCCAGCGCGGCAAGATAGGCCCTTTTGGATACGCTTTTTAATTGACCGGATTCGTAACGCTCAAACCATTGATGCAAGATGCGGGTCGGGTTGACCTGCAATGTGCTTTCCAGGTACAGCAGGATCGGGCGAATGGATTGATAAGGAACCTTATCTTCAGGGGGCTCTGCACTGAACTCTTGCAGCCATTGTTTGATGGTTGCCCGGTCCAGGCCGTTATCCAAGAATTTTTGTTCCATTTGTTTTTCCAGGACCGCATCCACCGATTTGGTTTCACCGCTATATATTCGATGATTGATTCTTTCATGATCACCCATGCCGGCCAATTCTGAATACAGCTTCATTTTGGGGATTTGTTCATTTAAATACAACCACAATTTGACCATGTTCCGGAAGTATTCACCGTCGACTTTCTTATGCTCCTGAGGCGGCGGCTCCTCACCAAAAATGATCCGATAATCCTTGACCGAAAGACTTTTAATCCGCCCATGCACAAGGTTGAAAACCAGACTGTAGGACAGTCCTTTTGTCTTGGAATACTGGGGTACTGATCCAGTGAAGATCTCTTTAAAAAAGCGCGATCGTATCGGCTCGGTAAGCTCAACCCGTGGCTTTTTTGCTATTTTGGCGTTGGAATACAGCATCTTTATAACCTCTTGCCGGATCACCATCCGGTCAACGCCAAAGCCGGGTAGAGGCGCAGCTATAAAGCGCGGCAGCTTCATGAGCTTGTTATGAAGTATTCATAAAATCAATTCTCGTCTACTTTGCCGTTGCCGGGCGAACCGGATCTGTATCTGTATGTGTTGACTCATATAAATACGCTGAAGTGCCTCCTGCTTGTCATGCTGCCGAAGCGTTTTGGATACAAAAATCCAGCCCTCTGACCATGGTTGGTTTCACATTCCCCATCTCAAATTCGGCTGTGGGGAGCATGAAAGCGGTCTCAAGGGCCTCATCGATCTGCTCAACCAGGATGAACCGCAACGCCTGTCGGACTTCTGCGGGCAATTCATCCAGATCCGGCTCATTCCGTTTGGGCAGGATCACGCTGGTCAACCCGGCGCGATGGGCCGCCAGGACTTTCATTTTGATGCCGCCCACCGGCAGGACCCGGCCCCGCAAAGTCACTTCGCCGGTCATGCCCATCTTGCCGGGCAAGGCCCGGCAACTGAACAGACCCGCGATGGCCATCGCCATGCCGATCCCGGCTGACGGCCCGTCTTTTGGAACAGCACCAGCCGGCACATGCAGATGCACATCGGTCTGATCAAAAAGGACCGGATCAATCTGCAGGCCGGCAGCCTTTGATTTCACATAGCTGTAGGCGATTTTAGCACTCTCGCGCATCACATCACCCAATTGGCCGGTGAGGATCAATTCCCCCTTGCCTTTCATGCGTGTGGCCTCAATAAAAAGGATATCACCGCCGACACTGGTCACTGCAAGGCCGGTGGCTATCCCTGGAATCGGCGCCGGCTCGGCAGATTCGGAAATGAACAGCTCCTTTTTCAGGTATTGTGGAACCATTTCAGGCGTGACCGCAATTTTTGCGGCTTCACCGGCAGCGATTTTCACTGCGCATTTTCGGCAAATGGATCCGATCTGGCGCTCCAGGTTACGCACCCCGGCTTCCCGGGTATAATCCCGGATGATTTTTCCCATGGCTGCATCCATGAATTCCACCTCCCCCAGCCGCAGACTGTTGGCCTTGAGCTGGCGGGGCATCAAGAAATGCTGGGCAATGCGGATTTTTTCATATTCCGTGTAGCCGTCCAGTTGAATAATTTCCATGCGGTCCCGGAGGGCCGGCGGGATTCCGTCCAACTGGTTGGCGGTGGCGATGAAAATGACCTGGCTCAGATCAAAATCCACATCCAGATAATGATCCCGGAAAGCATGATTTTGGGCCGGATCCAGGACCTCCAGCAAGGCACTGCTGGGGTCGCCGCGCCAGTCACTGCCGATTTTATCCACCTCATCCAGCATGAAGACCGGATTGCGGGTGCCGGCGCGTTTGATGGCCTGGATGATGCGCCCGGGCATGGCGCCTACATAAGTGCGGCGGTGCCCGCGGATTTCGGCCTCATCGCGCATTCCCCCCAAACTCATGCGGGTGAATTTGCGGCCCAGGGCCCGGGCAATGCTTTGCCCCAGGCTGGTTTTGCCCACACCCGGCGGGCCGCTGAAGCACAGGATCGCTCCGCGGGTATTTTCGCCGAGGGCCTTTGTGGCAGTGTCGTCCTGAACTGCGCGGTCGGCGGCCAGTTTGATGACGGCCAAATATTCAATGATGCGGTCTTTGACAGTTTGCAGATCATAGTGATCCTCATCCAGAACTTGACGGGCATGATGAATATCAAGCTGATCACGACTCAAGACCTGCCATGGCAAGTCGGTCATCCAGTCCAGGTAGGTTTTGATCAGGGCATGTTCCGGTGAATGGGGTGACATTCCCTCCAGGCGCTTCAATTCCCGTTTGGCTTCCTTCTCAGCCTCTTCGGGCAATTCGGCCATTTCGATTTTTTCCGTATATTCGTCGAGAAAGGATGGGTTTTCATCAGACTCGCCCAATTCCTTTTGGATGGCTTTCAATTGTTGCCGGAGATAGTATTCCCGCTGGTTCTTTTCCATCTCCTTGCGGGCCGAAGAGCGAATCTGCTTGCCCAGTTGCAGCACTTCTTTTTCCCGCTCCAGATGGGTGATCAGGTGTTTCAATTTTACATTGATCAGGTCGGTTTCCAAAATTTTCTGGCTTTCTTCCACGCTCAAAGAAAGGTTGCCCGCTACCAGATATAGCAAATAGCGCGGGTCCGTGACCTGATTGATGAAATCACCGGCTTCGTCCGTGAAGTTCGGGGAAAGCACCACGACCTCCTTGGCCAGATCCCGCAAGCTCCGTTGCAAGGCCTCCAATTCAAGCCCTGTCTCCAGCTTGTCCGGGTCCAGAGTGATACGGGCTTTTAAATAGGGTTCGCTTTGCAGCCAATAATTAATGCGAAAGCGTTCGATTCCCTGGACCACCACTTGGAGCATGGCATTGTCCGGTTTCTGGGCGACCCGTGATACCACCGCCACTGTCCCGACTTCATAGATCTGGCCGGGTTGCGGTGCTTCAATGGAGGGATCCTTCATGGCCACAAGCCCCACCATGCGATCACCATCCAGTGTATCTTCAATCAGTTTAACGGAACGTGGAATCCCGATAACCAGGGGCATGATGGAAAACGGGTAAGCCACGGTATTTCTCAACGGCAGGATCGGAATCTCATTTGGTATTTTCGTCAGCAATCCGGCATGATCACCGGGAAATGTAAAATGCGTCATGGCCTGCTTCTCCTTTTGGCATGGCTGGCCCTAATGGCTTGTATATCACGCAGCGGCACATAAGGGCCGTTGCGGGCGTGGATGAACACCAACACACATACAGTAACTACGGTTGGTTGACAGTCAACCGACTTTCTTTGTGCGTAATACCGACCTCCAAGGGACATGATCATAAAAGCTCCGGTATGCCGGAATGAACTATGCCAAAATGTAATCAATTCAAAAACCACTCGAAATTAAAACGAAAATTCATCCAGCTATTCCAAATCGGGATGGTTGGAAAGTTTCATCGGTCTGTCCGTCGTACCGCCTGTTTTTCAATTTTTTTTATATGGGATTGGTTGGATTTAACGTATCCTTGACGAAAATCAGCCGCATATTCTCTTTTGGCACGTTACTTGATCATGGCTCTATATTACATAAATCAAAGATTTGGGAATCGCTGATTGTAATTTTTCACCGAATCCACAAAGCCAAATCCAAGGAGGTCGTCATTGCGTAAAATAATGATAAAAGCCGAACATCCGGGCAGTGCTCATCTGTTGGCCGCAATGCTGCTGAATCTTTTCCCAGAATGCGAAGTCCGGATCTCTTTGCCGGGTGACGATGGCTTATTCCAAAAAGCCGCTCCACTGAATATCGTCAGCTTGGAGAACGAAGGAGTTGCCGATGGCAGAAATGTTAATCGCGGATGATGAATTGATCTTGCGCGATATACTGTCCAAAATATTTTACAGCGTGGGTCATGAGGTCCCACCGGGCGTGAATGGGTAATAGGCCTTGAAGCGGTTCTCGGAAAATTCGATCGACCTCGTAACCACGAATTTTAATATGCAGGTAATGGAAAGGAGGAAACAACATGCTTGGAAAAAACGAACTATGCGAAAAAATACGCTCCATGTTTCCGGATATCGGTGAATGTGGCATTGATGTAACCGTTGACTTTGATGATGATAAAAAAGCCTGGGTGGTGGATTTGAAGAAAGGTACGGAACACCTAAAGACCCACCTTGAAGTCGAGGAAGCTGATTCATGCGTGGCTGGAAAACAATGTGTCGGCCTGGGAATACAAATCGCGCAACTGCGGGCCAATTTAAAGGACATGCCGCATTTTGAATAAGTGAGCTGCGCTTTGAGAAGATTGAAGATTCAGCCACGAAAAACACGAAAAATTGGTTGCTGCTCATGTGGTAAGACTGAAGATTGAAAGCTGTGCCATTTCTCTATCTAAAAATATTCCAACACCCCACATAAAATACGGAAAGAGCTTCGGCTCTTTCCGTATTTTATTTATGAATAGTCACTGGACTTGTCAAAAGAGCTGTTGAAAAAATTTTTCTATGATTTGACATTACCGGATGCATGGTTACTGTCCGGTCATCAATAGTGATTTTATCGAGCACAAAGGAGGTGATCGTTATGTTTAGAATATTTGAACTCGCACCACGATTCGATTTGAGCCTTGGACCCTTCGGCGGATTTCGGGAGCGCTTCTTTGACAAATGGTTTATCCCGGACGCTGGGTTCGAGGAATGCGAATGGATGCCGGCCTCGGATATCAGCGAGACCGATGGCGCCTATTTCGTTTCCATGGAACTACCAGGAATTGATATGAAGAAGGTGGATATTACCTACTCCGAGGGCGTTCTTTCAGTCAAAGGCGAAAAGATGAAAGATACACAGATCGGCGAAACCTGCAATTGCGGTGAACGCTACGCAGGGGATTTTCATAGAAGATTTGAGATTGCCGGGCCGGTGGTGGCGGATAAAATCGATGCCACCTATAAAGACGGTATTTTGAGGATCAACTTGCCGAAATCTGAAGCCTGCGTTGTCAAGAAGATCGAAGTACACTGAGCGGCATACCTGCCAGAAGGGGTTCGTAAATGAATCTTGGCGTTTCAGGACCTTGCCAAAGAGCGAGGTCCTGAATTTTTTTACAGGAATCCATTCGAGATCATTTGATCGCAAGATAATAGTCATTGATCGTTTTCCAATTGATCACGTTGAAAAACGCCTCCACATATTCCGGCCGCCGGTTTTGATATTTCAAATAATAGGCATGCTCCCAGACATCCAGGCCGATCAGGGGGAATTTGCCCTGGCTGATGGGATTGTCCTGGTTGGCGGTAGTCATGATTTTCAGAACGCCGCCATCTTTTACCAGCCAGGCCCAGCCGCTGCCGAACAGGGTGGTGGCCGCGGAAGCAAACGTCTCCTTGAATTTTTCATAGCTCCCAAAGGACTTCACAACGGCATCGGCGATCTCGCCTTTAAAAGCCGCGTCCTTTTTCAGGATCGACCAAAAGAACGAGTGATTGGCATGGCCGCCGCCATGATTCCGAACAGCGGTTCGAATATTCTCTGGTATTTTTTCAAGGGTCTGAATCAGTTCTTCCGCCTTGCGGATCTGCAATTCCGGATAGGATGCAACGGCCGCATTTAATTTGTCTATATAGGTTTGATGATGCTTGGAATGATGGATTTCCATGGTTTTGGCATCAATATAAGGTTCCAGCGCATCATACGAATACGGTAGTTTTTCGAGTGTAAATGCCATAATTGCACCTCCATATGGGCAAGCGCATAAAAAAATCACTCATTATATGTTTGATGTGAATGCGCGATTTTTTAGCGCTTTGAAACAATCGTTATTCTAATGAGAAGTAAGCGGTATTTCGCTTTTACCCCTATCGTAAGCACAATATCAGGAAATACAATCTTTGTTGCTTAAATTAAGGATAACAGGAGGGATTCGCCATTCTAAGCGGCTTTGATTTGGTGATTGTTACAGGTAGGGGCGAAAAATTTTTCGCCCCTACAATATACCCCCGATATGTGCCTATTGTATTTCACCATCCAGCGTGCTCCGTCTGAAATTTACGCCGCATTATCCCAAAATGGCTTTCAGATCTTCATCCGCGGTCTGGATAGGCCGGATACCGAATTTTTCCACCAAGACTCCCAAGACATTGGGTGTTAGGAAGGCCGGCAGGGAAGGGCCAAGGCGAATGCCGTTGATGCCGAGGTGCAGCAGAGCCAGCAGCACGCAAACCGCCTTTTGCTCATACCAGGAGATGATCAATGACAAAGGCAGTTCGTTGACGCCCACATTAAAGGCCTTGGCCAGGGCCACGGCGATCTGAACCGCCGAATAGGCGTCGTTGCATTGGCCCGCATCCAGCAGCCGCGGAATGCCGCCGATGTCCCCCAGGGATTTGTCAAAGAAACGATACTTTCCGCAGGCCAGGGTCAGAACCAGGCAATCCCGGGGAACCTTTTCGACAAATTCGGTGTAGTAGTTGCGGCCGGGTTTGGCGCCGTCGCAGCCGGCCACCAGAAAGATATGCCGGAGGGCGCCGGACTTGACCGCTTGAATGACCTTGTCCGCCACGGCCAGCACGGCATTGCGGGCAAAACCCACGGTGACTTCCCGGTCCACATGATCTTCTTGAAAACCGGGGAGTTCCAGGGCGCGGTCGATGAGTGGCTGGAAATTCAAGTCCGCAATATGGGGGATATCCGGCCAGCCCACCATTCCGGAAGTAAAGATATTATCCTTGTACTCCTTGGCCGGCCGCTGGATACAATTGGTGGTCATCAGGATTGCGCCTGGAAAATCGGCGAATTCCTTGGTCTGTTTTTGCCAGGCAGTGCCGAACTGACCGTAGAAATGTTTGTATTGTTTCAATTTGGGGTAGCCGTGGGTGGAGAGCATCTCGCCGTGGGTGTAAATGTAGATGCCCTTGCCTTGGGTCTGTTGCAGCAGCGCTTCCAGATCCTGCATGTCATGACCGGAAACCAGAATGGCCTTGCCCTTTTTATGCCCCAGGGGCACTTTGGTGGGAACCGGATGGCCGAATTTGCCGGTGTTGCCGGCGTCCAGCAGTTCCATGGCTTTGAAAGCCGCTTGGCCGCAACCCAGGGTCATTTTAACCCAGGCATCAAGATCCAAGGCATTGCTTTGAATGGCGGCCAAGCCCTCATGGACATAAGCATAAACGCTATCATCCTCCTGGCCCAGAATCTGGGCGTGGTCCGCATAGGCGCTTACCCCTTTAATCCCGTACAGCACCGTGTGTTTTAACGACAAGATGTCCGGGCTGGCCGCGGGATAGGATTTGATTCCCACCTGCTCCCCTTGGCGCACCAGATCCTCCAAGGCGTCTTTGGGCTGGAAAACGGCGGCGCCTTCCGACCAATCCGCCTTGCCGCCGGCAGCTTTCACCCGGCTTTTTAAGCGCTCGCGTTCGGTCGCGGCCTGATGGATCAGGTCCACGAAACGCCGGGGATCGAAGTCCACGTTGGTCAGGGTGGAAAAAGCAGCCTTGACCGTGAATACATTCACGGCCCTGTCGGAAATGCCCACCTTGCGACCGGCAACAGCCACCTCCGAGAGACCCATGAGGGTATACAAAAGCAGATCCTGCAAGGCGGCAACCTCAGGTTGTTTGCCGCAAACGCCCTGTACTGTACAGCCCGTGCCTTTAGCGGTTTGTTCGCATTGATAACAAAACATGGCCGACCCTCCTTCTTGTTTTTCGGATTGGAATTGGATGGATTAACCGACTTGTGATTTTTTGTCTATATGTGGTACAAAACGATCATGTATTTTTATCCGGTATAACTTCTCTATGATCTGTTGTCAAACCCAAGCTTCTTTCAACAAGGAGGTGACTCCCATGGATTACTGTTTTAATGTTGCCGAGTTGTTTCAAATCGCCAAGGATTCGGTGATTTTTTTGATGAGCCTGGAAGAGGCGGTGTGTGAAGGCAAGGATCGGGAGCTGGTGGACCTGCTGCTCAAGGAGGAAATGAAGCGGGTGAAACAATTGTCTCTCCAGCTTCATCGCCTCGGCACCTGCAGCTTATAAAACGGATGCAAGCATCGCAAGTCGGAAAGTCAGAGCAATCGCTTTTGGTTTTCGGGGTCGGGGTCGCTATCGGTATCGGGGTCGAACTGTTAATCGTTTGAACAAGTCAAATTTTTTCTACCAAAACCGCTTGCCTTATTGTCGTATTGGAAAAGGGGATTAATTTCGATACCGATACCGACCCCGACTCCGAAAAAAAACCACATGCAATCCTTCTGGTCGAAAAATGAAGGGCACGTATTTTTAGTGCCCATCACCGTGGATAAATTATTCATGCATGTGATGGCCCCCTTGGGCTTGGGCCGACTGAGGTGCGGCTTCCATGACCTCTTTATGGGCCGCATGTCCGCCATGGCCGTCACCAGGCCCCTTCGCAGCCTGGTGCAGCCCTTCCACATAGTGCATGAATTCCACATAGGCAGCGACAAATTCCCGGCCGGCTTCGACACTTTCCTCAGCGTGCTGCTTTTTTTCAAAGGCCTTGTCAAAACGCCGGCGAATTCCCGCCTGAACTTCTTCCGTGATCCCTTTGATCAGGTCGGCGGCTTTGCCGGTCTCTAAAGCTTTATCCGATTCCACAACGGCCGGTTCCGGCTGCCCGCCGGGTTTTAAGCCGGTATAGGGCTGGCCTTCGCCGGCCCGATGGATGCGTACAAGGGTTTCCAGGAAATACAGATCCGCCAGTTCTTTGGCCTCCGGACCCGCGGCCCTGACGGTCAAGGTCTTTTTGAACAATTCCTTGATTTCCGCCTCATCTTCCTTATGGATCCATTTCAACACCGGCGTCACATCGCCTTTTTCAATGGCCTTTTTGGCAGCGACCACCACCGGACCATCCAGGGTATCGCAGTGGGCCAAGGCCGTGCCTGAAAACAGGATGAAACTCACAAGTCCGCTTACCAGCATTAGTTGAATTTTTTTCAGCATAATTATTCCTCCTTTTGGGTGATAAAACGTTTTGCCAGGCCCTGGGCATGGACCGCGGCAACCTGCACCATCTGGCCAAGCGCTTGGGGTTGAAAAAATAATCTATCCTGCCAGAAAATCCAGCACAGCAGCCATGAGGGCATTGGATTGTGCGATCCGTCCGTACTGTTGCCGGATGGCTTCCGCATCCTGGATATAGGATTCGGGCACCAATTCCGCGCCGCAGTTTTCGATCAAGGCCTCAATACTCGCCTCTGACGATTCCAGATGGAACTGGAGCCCCAGAACCTTTTCCTGATAGATAAAAGCCTGATGGGTGCAAGGCTTGCTTTCCGCCAGATGAATTGCGCCGTGGGGCAAATCAAAAGTATCCCCATGCCAGTGAAAGGCATAGAATTCCGCCGGCAGAACCTGGTCAATGGCGGACAGGTGGGCCGGCTCCCGTTTTATGACCGGATACCAGCCGATTTCCTTCCATTTGTTTTTGTATACACGGGCCCCCAGCACTTCGGCGATCAACTGGGCTCCAAGGCAGATGCCAAGGACCTTTTTACCCGCGATTATGGCTTGTTGGACAAACTTTTTTACCGGCTTGAGCCAGTTGTAAATGTTTTCATCATACACCCCCATGGGGCCGCCCATGACTACCAGACAATCCAAAGAGTCCAAACTGGGAAAGGTTTCATCTTCATATAAAGCCGTGCCAGTCACCCGGCAATCGTTGTGTTTGGCCCAATCGCCGATGTAGGCGATCCCTTCAAAAGGGACATGCTGCAGATAATGAATTCTCATGTGGCGCTCCTTATTGCGCAGAATCGGTTTGTTCAAATATGTTACTCTGCAATTATCATATAGGTGAGAGGAATACTTGACTTAAGTCAAAAACTTTTGTCCCAGGATCGGATATATCTCAAATACTCCATCCAAACACTAAAAACGATCGGATTTCAATATGAATAAAACGTCCGGGCGGGTGGCGGCGCTTTCCATTGCGGGCGCCTTGGCAATCTTCCTGATCGATATCATGATCCCCCTCGGCGTGGCCGACAGTGTGCCCCATATTTTCGTGGTGCTGACAGCGGCCCGGCATCCGGACAATCGCTTCACGATTCGCATGGCCATTTGTTGTTCGGTCTTGACCGTCTTGGGTTTCTTTTTATCGCCACCCGGGGGAGAGCTGTGGAAAGTGCTTTTTAACAGGACCATCGCCCTCTTTGCCATTTGGGTGACTGCTGTACTAATTTTGCAGCGAAAAAATCAAGAGGAGAATGCAGCCCGTGCCTTTGCCGAACGGGAAAAGGCCATGTCGGAAATCAAGGTGTTAAAGGGTTTCTTACCCATTTGCGCATCCTGCAAACGGATTCGGGATGAAAAGGGCGCTTGGCATGTCTTGGAAACTTACATTGATTCCCATTCCGAAGCCACGTTCAGCCACAGCGTGTGCCCGGGGTGTGTGCAAAAGCTTTATCCGGATCTGCTTGATAAAGGTGGATGAACTTTAAGTCAATTTATTATCCCTCATGATGCCATATGGCGCCGATAGGAAAGCGAGGCAGGGAAATGGCCGATGAATTGAAACCGCTTCAAAAAGCGGAAAGCGCCGCGGATATCGCGTCCAGAAGGCATCTGGACGGTGTTTATAAACAGCGGGGTGACAATGATTTTGTCATTGTGCGGGTTCTTGGCCCGGGTTCATCCTGGAATTCCAAAAAATTAAACATTCTCGGGCGGCTGGCCGCACAATACGGCAACGGCCGGTTGCATGTTACCACGCGGGGTGATTTCGAGCTCAGCAGCGTGCCGCATACGGCTATAGAAAAGCTGCTTTCCGAGCTGGCCGCGGCAGGTCTATCCACACGCGGGGCCTGCGGTGATTGCATTCGCAACATCAGCGCTTGCCCGGGGGCCGGAATCTGCGAAAACGAATTGATCGACGCCGCCGCCATGGCCCGTGAACTCCATGAAATGCTGGGTGGACACTCGGCCTATGAACACCTGCCGCGCAAATTCAAGATTTCCGTATCCGGTTGCCCCCAAGGCTGCGCATTGCCCTGGTTGCAGGACGTGGGATTGACGGCGACCAAAACGTCGGCGGCCGGCAAACAGGCGGTCGGTTTTCATCTGTATCTAGCCGGCGGGCTGGGCCGGCATCCCCGGATGGCCCAAAAGGCGCCTGAGATCATATCGATTTCAAGCGCGCCCATGCTGGTCCGGACTATTGTGGAATGTTTCAACGAACTGGGCGATCGTACAAAACGGCATCGCGCCAGGTTCAAATTTGTCGCGGAACGGATCGGTCAGCCCGCGTTATGGGATGAAATCAAAAAACGCATTGCGGAGAACACATGGGATTATGTGATCTGAAAAATGGGCGGTCGGATTTGTTTCTGCCCCAAAAGCAGGCGGATTACTTCCGGCTGCGCATGGCTTTGCCGGCCGGGGATTTGAAAGCTGATACGTTAGAGGCGTTATCTGAAATCGCCGATAAGTTCGGCCAGGGCGAGATCCGCATCACCCCGCGCCATGAAATCGAGATTCCCTTTATCCATAAAAATGTAACCCAATCGGCTTATAGCGCTGTTAAAGCGTTGGCCCTTCAAGTGATCGGCACAAAACAACGACCGAATCTCACCGCCTGCCCTGGAACCGATACTTGCACCACGGCGATTTCGGAAACCCGCACCCTTTGCCTTGGGATCAATAAATTTCTGGATGAGACCGAAAAGCACCATGGCCTGCCCGCCGGTCTGCGCATCGCCATTTCCGGTTGCCCCAACGAATGCAGCCATGTCAGTGTCAACGATATCGGTTTTGTGGGAGCCGCGGGCGCTTTCGGCGGCAAAAGGTATAGCGGTTTCGAGGTTCATGTGGGCGGTTCCTTGCCGAACAATGCCAGAACAGGTGAGCGCATTGCCTTTGTAAGCCGGGAAGATCTGATCCCCACCTTACGGGATCTGCTGGCGATTTATGATGAGAACCGGGAAGATAAAGCCCTGGCTTTTACCGATTTTGTCCTGGAATTGGGCGTCGAGCAATTGAGCCGGCATATGGAGCGAAAGCTCAATGAGCGCATCTGGTTTTTCAGGATTTAAGCATAATCAGGGTACATGTAGGGATTGAGAAATTGCTTGCCCCTACATGCCCCAACACAATATCAGGCCTTGAAGCGGGAGATGGAGTTCCCAAGATCATGCGGCATGAAACCCTCCCAGGCCGGGTTGCAACTGCATTTTATACTCCCCTCTATCGATAAATTGTTAATTCACCTCCTTGTTTCAGCCATCCCAACTCCTGTTGTGGGAGCGGCTTCCAGCCGCGATAGGGCTTACAATGTGGCCAAAGCCATTTTTTACGAAAAAATTTTTGACCTCGACCCCGAAAGCCAACACAGTAGATCAATGATGGCTCAGAGCAATTGAATGTTTTTAAGGGGGACTGGGCTGGAAAAATGAAATGTTGGTAATTAACGGCGGCACATTTCGCGCCAAGTTTAGATGCAATTCCCCTGGTGGAAAAAAGGCTTGAGGCCAATATGCGCATGATATAATATCTGACCGGCGAAGATTAACATGGCCGCATCGAAAATCGCAATCACGATAGACGATAGAATGCATAAGCAAATCGATATTGAAGGATTGAATGAGATAACCGGTGGGTAGCCGGAAATCAAATAGGCCTCCCAGAAGACGAGCCGTTGATTTATTGGAATTCGGGGTTGTCATCGCAAAGATCCGACGCATACTTATAAAAACCATAATCAGCGCCCTAGTCTCGGTAGCGGTGTTTATTTTTCTACTGCTGGCGGCAGGGCGGATTTATTTGGGTACGGATCAGGCCCAGCACCAGATTCAGAATTTCGTGAATGGATTGATCCCCGGCAAATTTTCCTGGCGCTTGTCTTCTCTGGATCTGCTGGGCGGCAGTATCGAGCTTGGCGATATCCTTGTCACCGGACCCCACGGGGAAGAGGTGATCAGGGTGGGGCGGTTGTTTGCCACGATCTCCTGGCCGGAGCTGTTGCGGGGGCGGATTTATGCTGAAAAACTCGTTCTGGAAAAGCCCCGGGTTTATATGGCCCTTACCCGGAACGATGATTTCAACATGGTGACCACCTTTGTGGCCCCGGATCCGGCTGAAGCGGCCGCGCCGGAAGCCGACCAAACCGTAGCAGATGAATCCAATTCCTACACCTACGAAGGTCCTTTGCTGCCCTTTAACATCCTGGTGAAATCCTTGCGCCTGTCCGATGGTTTCGTGGCCTTTGAAATGATCAACGCCGCCGGGCAGCGGGAAAGCGCCTCCCTGGATCAGGTCCGCATCAGTCTGGATGACGGTGACCTGCTCAATGAACAGGGCCGGCTATTGTTGCAGACCAGCACGGGCACGGTGGACATGGCCGGCGTGCGCACCAGCATCGACCGGCTGCAGTTGCAGACCACCCTTGGGCAAAACCGTTTTGAGCCCATTCAGCTCCAGGTGGAGGCCGGGGATGCCCATTTGAATGCCCGTGCCAGTCTCTTTCGGTTGTGGGTAAGGCCCCTGGTGGACCTCGACTTTGAATTGCAATTGCCCCTGTCGCGCCTGCGCACGGCCCTAAATCTGGACGCGGATGTGACCGGCCTGGTGGCGGCCAAGGGGAAAATCAAGGGTGATCCGGTGGAGCCGGAAGCAGATGTAATCCTTTCGGCCCTGGCTACCCAGGTAAACGGCTTGCCCATTGACCGGCTGCAATTGGCCTGCCTGTTCAAGGAGCGTTTTTTGACCGTACGGCAGTTGAACATGGGCCTTCCCCGGGGTGAAGTGACTGCCACAGGCCGGGTGGACTTGCGCAAGGTTTTGGTCCAAGGGATATGGTCCTCCTATCAAAACTGGAACGCTCTTGCTTATGAAGGCACCATTGTTCAGCCGGCCACGGATATCGCCACGCTCCTGGGGGGAAAAACAGATTTCCGCGGTAAGGTGGCGTCAAGCCTGTCCCTGGCGGGAGTCGGCGTGGACCCGCAGCAGATGCAGGTAGCGGCCCAATTGGCGGCCGAAAGCCGGGATTTGTCGCCGGGCCGGGCCGTCAAGCCCCTGGAGGTGCAATTGACGGCCCGGGCTGTTTTGGATAAAGGCCGACTGGTCCTGGAACAGGGGTTGATAGATAGCGGGGACAACCGCATGGAAGCCACGGGCAGTTTTGCCCTCGACTCCCAGGAAATCGCCGCCGCCTTACAAGTAACGGCCAAGGACCTGGACCGGCTGCTGCCGCCCCGGGAAAATCCTACACCCAAGGGCGCCTTTGCCCTGGATCTGCAATTATCCGGAACGCCCCAGCGTCCCTTGCTCCAAGGCCGGCTTGAGGGCCAAGGTCTGCACTATCTGGAGTGGGATCTGGGCACGGCCCAGGCGCGGTTTCAGCTTGCGGACGGTGTGCTGCAAGTAAACGGTCTGAGCCTCACCAACAAAGGCTCGCAATTGACCGCCGAAGGTTCCCTGACGCTTTTGGATGGAAAGGGCCGGCGTTTGAAAGATCCGGTATTCACGGCCAGGGTTGCGGGCAGTCCGATTCGGCTGGGAGATTTCCGGCCCAAATGGGCAGGAACGGTGACTTTCCAGGGGGAATTCACCGGCAGTATCAGCCGGCCCGAGGGTTGTCTGCAGGTGGAAGGCAAGGACCTGGATCTGGGCGTTCAGAAAATCAAGGCGGCCCGGTTGACGGCGCGGCTAACCGGCGAGGAAATCCAAGTGGCCCCATTGACCTTGGTCCTGGCCCCTGGCCAGGAAGTCTTGGCCGAAGGCTGGCTGGCTTTTGACAAGACCTATGCCCTGCGGGTACGCTCCCAGGGCATCGGCCTCGGCCAGGTGGCGGCCCTGACCATGAAGGGGGTCAAAAACGAATTCCTGTATTTTGATGTTAGCGGCTGCGGCCGCCTGGATGATCCGTCCATGAGCGGCAATCTGGGCATCGGCGGCCTGGCCATCAACGAAAATCGCATCCAGGATCTGCGGCTGGCCTTGTCCCTGCGGAATCAGACCCTGCGCATCACCGGCGAGGACCTTGTCCGGCTGGACGGCGGTCTGGATTTACAATCCAGCGAATTTTCAGCAACCTTGGATTTTGACCGCGCGGATCTGACCCCCTTTATCCGCATGAGCGGCCGGGAGGATCTTTTCGGATCGCTTCAGGGCCGCGTGACCATTAAGGGAAATGTAAAGACACCGGAGCATATGACCGCCGCGGCGGATCTTTCGGAAGTCATGTTGCGCCTTGAAAACCGGCAGCTCTTGTATGCAGAGCGCCTGCAGGCTTCCTTTCAGGAAGGCCGACTGGTCATCCCCGGGATTCACCTGATTCTGGTGGAACAGGGCTATATAGATCTTCATGGTGAATACAGCCTGGACAATGGCGCGAACCTGTGGGCCGACGGCAGCGTTCCCCTGGGGGTGCTGCGGATATTCTCGGCAGATGCGCCGGATGACCTGGAAGGTGAGCTCAAGGTCACGGCCGGCCTACAAGGGCCTGCGCTTCAGCCGGATTTCCGGGCGGAAATCGGGTTCAGTGATCTGACCTTCACCATCCCGGAGCTGATGCAGAAGATGCAGATTGTTTCGGGCCGCATCAAAATCACCCCCGGACAGGTGGTCCTGGAGAATCTCACCGGCCGGCTGGACACAGGTGAGCTCCAGGTGAGCGGCGACATGGAATTGGCCCAATGGCGGCCGGCCCGCTTCGCCTTCAGGGCCAAAGGTTATGCGCTGCCCCTGACCCTGCCGGAGGTACTGGAAGCACTGGTCAATGCCGAGCTGGAATTCAAGGGCACGCCCGAATCCTCGCTGCTCTCGGGGGAAATCGTCTTGTTGGAGGGGCAATACATCAAGGATGTGGATTTGAATCTACTGGAAATCGTCAACCCCTCGGTCCGCGCGGAAAAGCCCGCGGAACCCCTGGGACTGCCCTTGCTGGAAAACATTTCCTTTGACATCGCCCTGCGCCACCGCAATCCTTTTATGATCGCCAACAACCTGGCCCTGCTGGCCCTGAAACCGGACCTGCGGCTTTACGGCAGCCTCGCCCGGCCCCTGCTCAGCGGCCGGGCCGAAGTCGAATCCGGCACCATCACCTACCAGAAACGCGAGTTCGAGGTTCATAAAGGTTTGCTGGATTTCATCAATCCGTATAAGATCGAACCGGAGATCATGGTGAAGAGCAGCGCCCATGTGCGGGATTGGACCATTTACCTGGATGTTTCCGGAACAAAGGAAAATCTGAAATATTCCCTGCGCTCGGAACCCTCTGAGCAGCAGGCCGACATTCTTTCCCTGATGGTGTTCGGCAAGACCACCCGGGAGCTGATGGAACGGGACAGCGATCAGACCGCCCAACCCTCCCAGATCCTGGCCGACTATATTTCCAAGGAACTCCAGGATACGGTCAAGGACACCGCCGGCCTGGACAGCCTGGCCGTGGAATATCAGGCCCGGCAAAGCCGAAAAGATCCGGAAAAGGTGAAGGTGACCATGGGCAAGGAACTCTCCCGCCGGGTGACTCTCAAATACGGCGTGGAAACCGATAAAGGCAAATTTGTGCAAAGCACCACGGCAGAATATCGCTTTCTGGAACGCCTGCTCATGAGCATCACCCAGAACAGCAAAGGCGAATACGGCGGCGAGGTGAGTTATCGAATCGAATTCCGGTAGAAAGTGGTGAAGATGCGTCTTCTGCGTCTGATGGTATTTGTTCTGCTGCCGGGCCTGGTCCTGGCTGGGAGGTTTTCCCCGGCTTTATTTGCTGCGGAAGATTTTCCGGCCGGCGGCCGTGTGGTCCACGTCGATCTTCAAATTGAAGGGGTCGGTAAAAACGAGGCGGACTGGCGCAAAAAGGCCGGGGAGCTGATCCGTCTGCGGCCCGGGGATATGTTTACCCTGGAGGGTCTGGCGGCGGACATCGACGCCTTGCATTCCTCGGGCTTGTTTGAGAAAATCCATGTCCCTGACCCCCAGGCATCCGCGGCCGGCGTCTCCGTGTGCTTTCAATTGACACCCTTCCGGCGGATCAAGGATATTCAAATTGTGGGGGCTTTTCCGATCCTGGAAAGGGAAATCCTCAATGCCATGACCATTTATACCGGCGATGTTTTCGCGGCGGAAAGCCTGCCGGCCCAGAAGGAATTTCTGGTGCGGCTGTATCAACGGGAAGGCTACATCGATCCGGGCATTAATGTCACGGCAACCCAGGATCCGCTGGATGGTGACTATGTCGTTCAGGTGCGGGTTTATAAAGGCTCCTATTACATCATCCGGGAAATGACCATGCAGGGCAACCGGGCCTTTTCCGAGCTGAATCTGAAATTGCGCATGAATGCCTGGAAAATGCTTCCCAGGCCCACTGAAATGCGGCGCTTTATTCAAAAGGAGATTGGAGCCGACGCCAAAAGGATTTTGCGCTTTTATCGGGAGCGCCAATTTGCCGATTGCACGGTCACGCCGGTGATTCAAAAGGACCCCCGCACACGGGACGCGCGGATCTGTTTTCAGATCCAGGAAGGCCCCCGTTATGTTGTGGTTTTTGACGGCAACCGCGAATTCTGGGACTACACCCTCGCAAAGGAGCTGGCCTTGTTCAAAAAAGGCAACCGCGGGGATTTGGGCCTCAAAAAAAGTCTGCGCCATATTCAAGAGCGCTATCGCAAGGCCGGTTATCTCGCGGCCAAGGTTGCAATGGAATCAAGCCCGTCCATTGACGAAGACGGCCTGCCCCTCCGGCAGATCCGCTTTGCCATTGAAGAGGGGCCGCGCTCACTGGTGGAAGCTGTTGGGATTCAAGGCAACCAGGCCCTGGACGAAGCCAAACTCCGCAAGCAGCTCTTGACCGCTGAAAAGAGCCTGCTCAACGCCGGTGGATTTGTGCCGGAAATTTTGGAGGAAGATGTGCGCGCCCTTACGGCCCTCTATGCCAGAAACGGCTATCGCCGGGCAATGGTGAAGCCGGCCGTGGAATGGCGCGAGGAGCCGGCCCGCAATCTGCGCCTGGCCACCGTATGCTTGCAAATTGATGAAGGCAGCCATACGGAAATAAGCGGGGTTGATATCCAGGGCCTGGGCCCAACGGAAAAGGCCGAAGCAGCCGCGGCCCTCGGCCTGAAAAAAGGCGCGTCTTTCCACGAGGATCTGCTCCGTGATGATGAAAACCGGTTGGGGGCCGAGGTTTCGGAACAGGGCTTCCCCCATGTCCAGACCTCCGCAAAGGTTGCCTTTAATGAGGACGGTAGCAGGGCCGCGCTGACCTTGGCAGTGGACAAGGGGTCGAAAGCTGTCATGGGCCGGGTGTATCCTTCCGGAAATTTCCGCACCAGCAACCGGATCATTCTGGATGAGATCGAACAGCAACCCGGTGAACCTTTTTCCTTTAAGAAAATGCTTCTGTCCCAGCGCAACATCCAGGAAATCGGCGCCTTTGCCAGGGCGCGCATCCGGCCGGTGGGCCTCAAGGAAAAAGCCGAGCGCATCGACCTGATGGTGGAAGTGGAAGAGAAAAAACCGTATTTTTTTCAAGCCGGCGCGGGCTACAACAGCCAGAAGAAATTCTACGCCAACAGCCGGGTGGGCGACCACAATCTGTTCGGCTTGAATAAGGACGCCTTTCTGGGCGGGGAACTGAGCATGATCGGCTACCGCCTGGAATCCGGGCTTACGGAGCCGCGCTTTGCCTGGTCCCGCATTCAGGCCGGCCTGAATTTCTACGGTGAGGAAAAGCGGGAATTCAACAAGAATTTCGGGACACGCACCCAGGGCTCGTCCCTGACCTTTGAGCGCAAGTTAACGGAGCAGATCAACCTCAGCCATGGCCTGCGCTACGAACTGCGCGACCAGTTTCGACGCACCCTTGAGCCTGTTCCGGATGCGGAAAAGGATTTATATGAACCCCGCAGCGTTTTCACCACCGGCCCTTCCATTACTTATGATTCCACCGACTCGTTTATCCGCCCCCGCAAAGGTCTGACCGCGGCCTTGACCACCGATGTTTCCCGCGGGATCATCAACTCCCTGGACGACTTCAACAAATTCGCCCTGCGGCTGCGCTATTGTTACAGCCCCCTTGCGCAATTGACCCTGGCCCTGCGCGGCCGGGTGGGTTACATCGAACCCCATAACGCCCAAAGCGTCATTCCCGACGACCAATTGTTCTATCTCGGCGGAGTGGCGGATGTGCGCGGTTTTGAGGAAAACAAGCTGCGTTATGACGCTTCCGGCCAGGCCATGGGCGGCCGCAGTGAATACATGGGCAGCCTGGAGGCCCGCCTCGACCTCGGGCTCAATCTGGAACTCTGCCTGTTTTGGGACACGGGCAGCATCCAAAGGGCTTTGAAGGACGAGGGCGAGGATGCCTGGCGTTCCTCTATGGGAGCGGGCCTTGCATACCTGACCCCCATCGGTCCCCTGGGATTGATGTACGGCCACAAGCTGGACCGCCGGCCGAATGAGACCGCCGGCCGTTTTCATTTTTCCATTGGGTATATGTTTTAAAATTTCGGTTTTCTTTTGAAAAAAACTGGGCTATGGTGCGCCTCCGTTGCCAAACCGGAAAGGTCGTGGTATTTTTCCGGAAAGCTATAAAGAATCGAGGAGAGAACAATGCCGGCCAATCAAAAATTAAGAAATATTGCCATTATCGCCCATGTGGACCATGGCAAGACCACCCTGGTGGATGCCATGTTCAAACAAAGCGGTGTTTTCCGGGAAAACCAGAATGTGGATGAACGGGTCATGGATCGCATGGATTTGGAGCGCGAACGGGGCATCACCATCGCCGCCAAGAATTGCGCCGTGATCTGGAAGGGCGTCAAGATCAACATCATCGACACCCCCGGCCATGCTGATTTCGGCGGCGAGGTGGAACGGGCCCTGTCCATGGCCGACGGCGCCTTGCTGCTGGTGGATGCTTCCGAAGGTCCGCTGCCCCAGACCCGTTTTGTCCTGCGCAAGACCTTGGAAGCCGGTTTGAAGATCATCGTGGTGATCAATAAAATCGATCGCAAGGACGCCCGGGTGGCAGAGGTGCTGGATGAAATCTATGACCTGTTCATCGATCTGGATGCCAGCGACGAGCAACTGGATTTTCCTTATCTGTACGCCATCGGCCGGGAGGGCATTGCCAAACGCAAACTGGAGGATGCCGACACGGATCTGGATGTGCTCTTCGACACCATTCTGACGGAAATTCCGCCCCCCCGTTTTAAGGAGCAGGAACCCTTTCAGATGCTGGTGTCGGACCTGGGCTATTCGGATTACATCGGCCGCCTGGCCATCGGTAAAATCGCGCACGGCACGGTGCATGCCAAAGAACGCCTGGTCTGCATCAATAAGGACAATGTCCAACTCCCCTTGAAAGTCACCCAATTGCAGACCTATGAAGGCCTGACCTTCAAGGCCGTGGACACGGCCGAACCCGGGGATATCGTGGTCCTGTCCGGC
Source organism: Desulfosudis oleivorans (assembly GCA_020723325.1). Classification (GTDB taxonomy): domain Bacteria; phylum Desulfobacterota; class Desulfobacteria; order Desulfobacterales; family SURF-7; genus DYJD01. Next base: position 44,993 of record DYJD01000033.1, read on the forward strand.
ATCGAGGATGTCAGCATCGGCGACACCATCTGCACCCGTGAGCAGCCCAAGGCCTTGAAACGCATCCGCGTGGAAGATCCCACCATTGCCATGAAATTCACCATCAACACCTCCCCCCTGTGCGGTCTGGAAGGCAAATATGTTCAATCCGCCAAAATCCGCGAGCGGCTGCAGAAAGAGACCCTGATCAACGTCGCCATCCAACTGGAGGAGACCGGCGATAAGGACAGTTTCATCGTCAAGGGCCGGGGGGAATTTCAAATGGCCATCCTGATTGAAACCATGCGCCGGGAAGGTTATGAATTCAGCGTCGGACGGCCGGAGGTCATCTTCAAATACGTCAACGGCGGGAGGCAGGAGCCCATTGAACGCCTTTTTGTGGACTGCGATGAGCAGTTTCTGGGCATAGTCACGGAAAAGCTTTCCATCCGCAAAGGCAAGATGACCAACCTGGTGAACAAAGGCTCCGGCCGGGTGCGCATCGAATTCTCGGTGCCCTCCCGCTCCCTGATCGGCTACCGGGACGAATTCCTCACCGACACCAAAGGCACTGGCATCATGAATTCCTACCTGTCCGGATATGAAGCTTTTCGGGGGGAGTTCCGCTCCCGTTCCAGCGGTTCCCTGGTGGCGGACCGCAGCGGCAAGGCCGTGGCCTATGCCCTGTTCAATCTGGAGCCCCGGGGCCACCTGTTTGTCGTTCCCGGCGATGTTTGCTATGAGGGCATGATTATCGGCGAGCATAACCGCGACAATGATCTCAACGTCAACCAGGCCAAGGAGAAGAAGCTGACCAACATCCGCGCCGCCAACAAGGATGACGCGGTAGTGCTGACACCCATTCGGCCCATGACCATTGAGCGCGGACTGAATTTCATCCGCGATGATGAAATGGTGGAGGTGACGCCCCTGTCCATCCGGCTGCGCAAAACCGTTCTTTCAGCCCAGAAACGCCAGTCGGGAAAGGCGAATATGAAATAAGGAGGCCTCTGGTGAATCAATTGAAAGAATTTCTTTCACGGCGATTCGAGCAATTTTTTGTTTTTATGGTGCTCGCCGCCGTGGCTGCCATCAATTATTTCATTCCCGGGAAGATCGCCTTTTTCAATTTCTACTTTTTGCCTATTATTCTGGCCGGCTATTATCTCAGCATGCAGCAGGCCGTTTTAGGCGCCATCTTGTGCAGCTTGCTTGTATCCATCTATTCGTATTACAACCCAACCCGGGTTATCATGCCTGCCACGGACGCGGATCTTTATATTTATCTGCTGGCCTGGAGCGGCTTTCTGATCTTGGCCGGGGCCGTGGTCGGGCGACTGAAGGAAAATCTGTCCAGCCGAATCGAGCAGACACGACAACTGAACATCAAGCTGAAAAAGCAGCAGACGGCATTGAATAAAGCCCATCTTGCCCTGAAATCCCACTCACAGAATCTCGAACAGATTGTTAAAAAACGCACCGCCGCCCTTCACAGAACCAATGCGGCCTTGCAAAAGGCCAAGGAAACCGCTGAGGAAGCCACCCGGGCCAAAAGTGATTTTCTGGCCAACATGAGCCACGAGATCCGCACCCCCATGAACGCCATCATCGGTATGACCGATCTGGTGATGAGCACGGATTTGAATTACAAGCAAAGAGAACATCTGAACATCGTGCGGTCGTCGGCAAGGGCCCTTTTGGGCCTGATCAATGATATCCTGGATTTTTCCAAGATCGAGGCCGGCAAGCTGGAGTTCGAGGCCATTCCCTTTTTCCTGCGGGAAGTCGTGGAGGAAGTTTCCGACATGTTTCTGGTTAAAATCCAGGAAAAAGCCCTGGAGCTCATTGTGGACATCGCGCCGGACATCCCCCGTAAATTGATCGCCGACCCCTTTCGATTGCGCCAGGTGCTGGTCAACCTGGTTTCCAATGCCTTGAAATTTACCGAGCAAGGGGAAATCTGTATCAGCGTGGCGCAGAAAGCCCGCACCGGCGACCAGGTGGAGTTGCTTTTTTGCGTACGGGACAGCGGCATCGGTATCAGTACCGAGGATGTGGAAAGATTGTTCAGCGCCTTTGCCCAGGCCGATGGCTCCATTACCCGCAAATACGGCGGCACCGGTCTTGGCCTTACCATCTGCAAGAAAATCGTGCAGATGATGCAGGGGGATATCTGGGTGGAAAGTCAGGAAGGCCGCGGTTCCTCCTTTTATTTCACGGCCAGCTTGCAGTGTGCCGACGAAGAGCAAACCCGGGACCCGATACTGCCCCCGGAGCTGAAGAATATCCGTGTGCTGCTGGTGGAGGACAACCCGGCCACCTTGCAAGTGCTTAAGCGCATGGTCAAGGCCATCGGTTGCCAGGTGGAAGTGTTCCAGACCGGCAAGTCCGCCTTGCAGGCCTATCAAACCGCGCTGGATCAGGAGCCCTTTGGTCTGGTGCTCATCGATGCCGGCTTGCCGGACATAGACGGCCTCGGTTTGGCCGGCGCCATCAAGGCCGAGACCCGCATTAAACCGCCGCCGATAATCATGATCAGTACTTCCGGCCATGAAAAGGAAATCCAGCGGGCCAGGACCGCCGGCATCGACAGTTTTTTGATCAAGCCGGTCAAGCAGTCCACCTTGTTCGACACCACCATGGAAATATTCGGCTTGCAGGCCAATGTGCCCAGGGAAACCTCCAGCGGCCTGATCACGCCCACGGAGTTGGCCGGGCTGAAAGTTTTACTGGTGGAGGATAATCCCATCAACATGGCCGTGGCCATGGAAGTCCTGAATACAGCGGGCATCTCGCCGGATAAGGCTGTTAATGGCCGTGAGGCTGTGAAAATGGTCCGGGACAAAACCTATGATATGGTGCTGATGGATGTGCAAATGCCGGTGATGGACGGCTTGGAAGCCACGCGCTGCATCCGCGGGCAATTGAAGGAAGTCGACCTGCCGATCATTGCCATGACGGCCCACGCCATGCACGGCGATCGCGAAAAATGCCTGGAGGCCGGCATGAACGACTATGTGCCCAAACCCATTGACCGCAAAGAGCTCTTTGCCGCTCTGCGCAAAAATATGAAAGGCCGTGCCTTGGTGCCGCAAAAGACCGCTCCGGATGCGCCCCTCCGGCCGGAACCGGCGCTCCATCCGTCATCCATGCCCGGTCTTGCCGTCCAGGAGGGGCTTGAGCGTCTCGGCTTATCCTTTGAAAAATATATCGCCATTGTCCGCAAATACCGCGATATGTATGCGACTTTTTGCACGAATTTCATGGATACGATCAAACGTGGTGATTTTGAAAACGCCAAGGTGCAAGCCCACTCCTTGAAAGGGGCGGCCAACAACATCGCCGCCAAAACCCTCGGCCGGGCCGCTGGCTATTTGGAAAACGCCGTGGTGGATAAAAACGTGAATGCTATTCAAGTTTTGATACAACAGATAGATGCCGCCATTAAAGAGATCGATACGGCGCTCAATTCCCTTTAATTAGTTTATTACCTGTGCTATAAATATCCTGCAATATCAACATTGGGGGGATTGAAAAGTGCTATACTTCCCCCCCCCAAAATGTCCCATAATAATAAACCATCACCGAATCAAATCCATTGATTTGGAGTAAACATGAAAAAAGTACTGATCGCCGAAGATGATCCCATCTACCTGGACTTGCTCACATCGGCCCTGGAACCCTTTAAGGATAGATTTGAAGTGGTCAGCGCCGGCAACGGCAAGGAGGCGGTTGCGCTTTTGTCCGAGTCCAAGATGGCCTTGCTGATTACGGATGTGGTCATGCCTGAGATGGACGGCCTGCAGCTTCTTGCCCATGTGAACAGCCATTATCCCTTAATGCCCTGCTTTGTGATGACGGCCTATGAGACGCCGGAATTGCGCAATAGTCTTCCCAAAGACATCCGGCGCTTTTTCCGCAAGCCGTTTCCACCGGAAAAGCTGGGACCGGAAATACTGGAAGTCATCGGACAGGACACACCCCAGGGTTTTATCCATGGCATTTCTGTCAGCAGCTTCATGATGATGATCGAAATGGAAAAGAAGACTTGCCTTTTGGAAGTTCATCTGCCCAGTGGCAACAAGGGCCTGTTTTATTTTGAAAAGGGTGTGCTGTACAATGCGGTGAGCAAGGATCTGAAAGGCGAAGCCGCGGCCCTATCCTTTGTGGCCCGCAAGCGCGCCCAGTTTTCCTTCCGGCCCTTGCCTTCCAAAAAGATTGCCAAACAGCCAGCCATGCCGTTGAAACAGTTGCTTGAGAAAGTTCAGAAAATGGCGGATAAAAGGCTCAACTCCACCATGATCGATGACAACCGACCGGAACTCAGCCTGCCGGGCCGATTTACGGTCCTGGGGGACGGGTTTCAAAGTGAAATGACCGTCACCCACTTGTCCATTCCATGTTTGCGGATGCGCTTGGGTTTTCGTCCCAGATTCACAGTAGGCCAGAAGCTATCAATTGAATTCAACCTGGATGACAAACCGCGCTCTTTGGTCAACAAGGAAATTGTGGTCACCGGCATTGAGGCCTTGACCGTGGATGCCGATTTCTGCTCCCGGGAGCATTACGACCGTCTCGGGCCCTATCTGCATTTCAACGCCCTTGAACATAAATCCTGGTGATCCGGAGGCTGCCATGACCGTATTTGACCCGGAACATGCTCTTTGGAATGTGCGCCGTGAGTTCGGTGAACATGGCGGGGTTTGCCCTTCCATCTCACGCTCCGCCACTTTTACGGTGATGGACCCGGCCACCATGCCGGAAATTTTTCAGGGACTGCGTGGGCCGGACAAGGGCGGTTGCTTTTTGTACAGCCGCCATTTCAACCCCACCATCCATGTATTGGATCGCTATCTGGCGGCCATGGAGGGCACGGAAGCCGCCGTCTGCACCGCCAGCGGCATGTCGGCCATCTCCTGCGCCTTGCTGCAGATTTGCAGGGCCGGGGATCACATTGTGGCCAGCAATACCATTTACGGCGGCACCCACGCCTTGTTGCGGGAACTATTGCCGGAAATGGGCATCACCACCACCTTTGTGGAAACCACGGACCTTTCTGCCTTTGAGGCCGCCATCACCCCTGCCACCAAGGTGATCTATACGGAGACCGTGGGCAATCCCACCCTGAAGGTGGCGGATATTCCCGCTTTATCAAAGCTGGCCAGAACTTACTATCTCACCCTGATGGTGGACAACACCTTTACCCCCATGCTGGTATCACCCGCCAAGCTGGGGGCGGACATTGTGGTGCATTCCCTGACCAAATTCATCAACGGCGCCGGGGATCTCATTGCCGGCGTGATTTGCGCGGACAAGGCCTTTATACACCGCTTGATGGATCTTCATACCGGCCGGGTGATGCTTTTCGGCCCCACCATGGATCCCCGCAGCGCTTTTGATATCATTCAGCGCCTGCCCCACCTGGCCATCCGCATGCGCGAGCACAGCCACAGGGCCCAGGCCATTGCCGGTCGGTTGGAGAAAATGGGCGCGCCTGTGTCCTATCCGGGGCTGCCGTCCCATCCCCAGCACAACTTGCTGGCCGCCATGCTCAATCCGGGCTTTGGTTTCGGCGGCATGTTGACCATCGATTGTGAAAACCAGAAAACCGCTGAAAAGCTCATGGCCCTCCTGCAAAACCAGGAGCGCTTCGGCCTGATTGCCGTTTCCCTGGGGTACTATGACACCCTGATGAGCTGTTCCGGGTCCTCCACCTCCTCGGAGATTCCGCCCGAGGATCAGGACAAAATCGGGATTTCACCAGGCCTGATCCGGTTGGCCGTGGGCTATACCGGGAATCTTGAGGATCGCATTGTCCAAATGGAAACGGCTGTCAAAACCGTGGGACTTGTCTAAGGGGATGTTTTTGGAAAGATCAGCCTTGGCTGTCTTCCCTGTGGGAGCGGCTTCCAGCCGCGATTCGGCCGAAAGATTACATCAATGACGCTTTGATTTCAGCAGCCTTAGCAGCGAACATTTCCGTGATGTACCGTTTCGGATTGACCTGCACGCCGTTTAAGCGCACTTCGTAATGCAAATGCGGTCCCGTGCTTCTGCCGGTGTTGCCCACCTTGGCGATAACATCACCGCGCTTGACCGCTTCACCATGTTTTTTTTCAATATTGTCGCAGTGGGCATAACGGGTGGAAACCCCATGGCCATGATCAATCACGATGGTTTTACCAAAAAAACGTTCAGTGCCTACAAAACTGACAATACCGTCGGCCGCGGCCAGAATCGGCTCTCCCCGTAACGCGGCCACATCAAGCCCCTTGTGCATTTCCGGCAAACCTGTGAACGGCGAAATCCGATAGCCGAATCCGGATGTAAACCGACCCTGGGCCGGTTGAATGGAAGGGGTTGCGGCCAGCAGGCTTTGCTTGTCCTCAAGGTATTTTAAAATCGTTTGAAATTCTTTGTATTGGCGGTCGGAGGCCTGATGCAGACCGGCCACCTGGGCATGCATGGCTTGCATGAGGCTGTCATGGTGTTTTTCAAGGGGCACGGCCGGGTTCAGATCTTCCGGCATGGATCCGCCGATGCCGCTCAAGGCAGTATCATTATCCGAAGGAATTAGATCGGCCATGGTTCGGATGGATTTTTGAAAGTCGTCCAAGGTGTTCAGCTTGGTCTTAAGGGCGTTGATTTCACCTGCAAACAATTGAATCTGTTTGCGCTGTTTGGCGATTTCAGCCTGGTGATCCACAATCTGCTTGGTAAGATAGGCATTGCCGGACAGAGTCTGCCGGAGATGATAATAATCATACAGGATCAGACAGAGCACCACCAGGCAGGCGGCCATGAAAACACCGGCGCAATAGACCTGTTTTTTGGGAAAGGAAGCTTGATGAATTTTGGATCCGCATCTGCGCAAAATCATGAATGTTATTGTGCTTCGCATGGCCCATCATCTTTCAATTTTCAGTTTCGTGTCGGCTGGTGCGGAATTGCCCCTTTGAGTGCGGTAAAAACAGATAATAAAAATCAGAATCCGGGTTTGCTGTCAACCGATTTATTTTGGTTGCTATTTTATCATTATATTTCAAGTCGTACTCCATCCGGGGGGCTGTGTGTAGGTAATTTGCATGTGTTTTTTTCGGGGTCGGGGTCGCAATCGGAATTGAGAGAATAGAATAGATTCAGCGACAATACTGATACCTATCCCGGCACTCATGATTAAAGCCCCTTTTGAAAGCATGCGGTGCCTTGAACCGCTGTGCACCTTGACGCCCGGCCTGATGAGGCCTATGTTACAGATGATCGGGTTGCCTGGTTTTGGTCATTGTTTTGGCCATTAAAATTAAACTTGAATTTCGGATTTATCTGGCTTGCCGCAACGATGATCAATGCCTGGCTACCATAATGTATTAGGGGAAAGAAATTATATGCCCTTTGTCAGCGCGCCCGGATTAAAAGGCATGGTCTATGTGCCGAAAGAGACCGCCCGTATCTCGAAAAAGTACGATTGCAGGGAATGCTTTGCCTGCCAATTGTGCGCCGAAGAGCGCTGTGCCCTGTGCCGGTCCCAGAAAGATCCGGCCGAAAAACCCTGCCGCCGTCCCAGGAAACCTGAATAAGCGATGTTTTAAATCATGATTGCGGATTGTATTTTTTGTTCATCCAGCTCGATCAAGGCTCCGGCACCGTTTTTGCCGATGCTGCAGTTGACCACCAGGGTCTTGCCCCTTTCCTTGATCCCGGAACTTTCGTGGATATGGCCGCAGATGCACAGGCGCGGTTGCAGGGTATCAACCAAGCCGCCAACGGCCGTGCTGCCGGAATGCCATTTCCCGGCCACTTCATCCAGGGTGCCGAAAGGGGGCGGGTGGGCCACAAAAACCGTTCGGGCTTGGATCAGGTTTTTGAGCCTGGTTACATAGGGGGCTTCCCAAAAGCCGAGTCTGGACCGGAAGGGCAGGAGCAGGGTGCCGCCCACTCCCGCAAAATGGATTCCCGCCAGATCCTTGGATTGCAGATGCAAGGAAGATATATTGTTGTAAGCAAGCGACCATTTTTCCATTGCGGAAGAATCCGTGTTGCCGCGTACTATCAGTACCGGAATGCCCAGGTCGTTCAATTCGGCAAGAACCGTGTCGGAACCAAAATAGCGGGCGATATCGCCGGCCGCCACCAGCACGTCCGGGGTCAGGCGCCGGACGGTATCTTGAATCAATTTCAGTTTTTCCGGTTTGGAATGAATATCCGCCACTGCGTATATGCGCATATCTGCTCCTTGTGGATCAAGTATGGTTTAGGCCTTGATTATCGATTCGGCCGTCCCCGCTTGTGGGAGCGGCTTCCAGCCGCGATTCGGCCGAAAAGATGAGCAAGGAAAGTGTGATTTATTTAGTACCGTCTCCATGTACACGGAGAGCCCGGGACGATAATGCCATGAATGCGGCCGGGAGACAACGGTTACATTCATGGCGGCAATTCATCACGACCATACCCCGTTGCCCGGGGTGCAGCCGATACTGTCCCTGTTGAACGTGGCGTTTTCAACAGGCGCCTGTGGCAAGCGCTTTGAGCAATTTTCCCGGGCTCTCCGTGTGCATGGGGCTCATGAAATAAAAAACCCCGCCTGGTTCACGACGAGGCGGGGTTTTGGGATCAACAACCCGAATCAAAACAACCTCGACCGCGAAGGTGCTTTCTCTATCATCATCCGGGTAGGTCTCCTGGCTCGTGGCTCATTCTACTCGCCGCTCCTTCCCGTTCCTTTTTTTGAAACAGTGGATATTGCGGCTTTCGTCCCCACACACAGTGGCGGGCCCGCAGCGGATTTTCACCGCTTTCCCTTTTATGCCTTGATCACGGCACCGGGATGATCATTATTTCGGCCCACTAAAAACCATTCGGGCCAGGATGTCAAGAGGGTAATCCGTGGAATTGTAAACATGGTAGGTCCGCATCATGATAGCTCTCCCTGTCAAAGAGTAAAAAGAAAGTAACCGGCTGCCTATTGCGGCGCCCGTAGCCGTCGTGAAGCTGCAAGATTCCGGTGGCCGGTTCGCTTGTACCGGCCAAGTTTTTTGCAATTGAGCATGAATTTCAAAATGATTCGTTGCGAAACAATTGAGCATAAAATAATATAATATCAATTATTTGTAATTTTTTTATTGACAGTTATCGCAATCCGGTGATAGCTGTGGGCCAAAAACAATTTTGATTCGATCAATGGGCTGAATCAGAATTGGATAAGAAAGATCCATGTCAGTTTTTTTCAAAAATTTATTCTCGCTCCGTATGAAGCGAGTGCTTAAACTCCCCCCCGCATTAATAATTATCCGTTGTTAAATAACCCACGCCAGTTGGGGTGTTTTTTTAAATATAATAACGGTGTTAACAGATGCGTGCTTTTTTGACCTGTTGCGATTATTGCTGCTTTGGTCGCCTTCAGCATCGTGAATAAAATTTCAGGTTACAAATGCGGAACCACCTATTCAAAGAGCGCTTCCTCCTCGGATGATCAGCGGGTTGCATGCCTTCAAGCTCGAAAACGAGCTTGGGGTATGGAAAATTAAATACTGCCGTCATCGGCTCCGCCCTGGTGCGGAGCAGATACGGAAAACCGGTGGCTCCCGGCCGGGGCACATGAGGTCATGTTGAGAGATTTTTTGAACAAAGCCCGATAAAGCAAAGCCTTTTATGGAGGAAATCCCTTATGGTCAGATTGATCCCATGGCATGTAAAGTCGCTTGTGACATTGACGGTAGGGCTCAGCTTAATCACCAGCTTGGGGATCGGACTTGCTACTGCTGCGGATGTCGTTGCACCCTCCAAGGCCAATATTTATGAGCTGACAGTTAGAAATATCGGTGTGACAGACATCAAAAACGCCGGTATTGCTTTTTCAATAACTCAAAATCCATTTGATCTGATTCAAATCACCGGCGTGACGCCGCCAACCGCTGATATTCCCGCCGGAGGCAAGCAGATCTTTGAGATACGATTTGATGTTGATTGCCCCCCTGAAGATACAAATGAAATAAAAGTTGCAGAGTTTCAATTTGCCATCGGGAAAACCACACCAGGGCCTTTATATGTCAGCCAATGCGGCTTGGATCCTCATGATTGTGAGGGATTGAAGGGACGTTTTTCCGTTTGGATCGCATTCTCAAATTGTTACAAATGTGAAAATAAAGAGCTGATATTAAAAACGGCCGAAGAGATCGGGCTTTGCAACCAGTGCGTCAATGGACGTATTGAACCAAAGCTTACAAAAGAGGATTTATGTTATCGCTATGAATGCAACCCGCTGGATGGAAGCACGAAAGAAGTTGCCAAGTCTCCTCCCTTTTTTGCTAGATGCATCAAATGGACTTGCGATAAAAGAGCTGGGTTCATACCTGAATATCAAATGGGGTGCGATCATGTGGATGATAACGAGAGCCCGAACCCGGAGACTCAATCAAAAGGCTTGATGCCCGTTTTCGATTCAGAAGCACCAATCAGTTTGTTGAGAAGTGGATTCTATACACAAGCCGCATTGCTTCCAGGATTGATTGGCGAACATGTCAACGGCGTGCCGGTGGATTCTGTACCCACGGATATTGGGAAACATCCGGTTCTGATTATTCCAAGCGGTGGATTATACGGAATGGACAACCTGGCCGCTCTAAAAAGCAGTCTTGAAGGGTATGTGGAAGCCGGCGGCACCCTCATCGTCTTCACTCAACAACATGGATATGAATATGACATTATTCCCGGAAAATTGGCAGGCTATGGCTGGAATGAGGATGAAAGCTGCCAGTGGAAATCCATGTATGTGGATACATATCATCAGATTTTGAGCAGTATTAACAAGACCACCTGCGACGCGGGGGTGGACGGTTATTTCACTGATTGGCCCGAGGAAGCCACAATTCTCCTCCGACGCGCGAAAAATGACATGCCATGTATGCTCTTGTATCCCCATGGACAAGGACGGGTAATCGCGACAACTATGTATGAAGACTGGGCAATGGGCAATGGCCAGTCAACCGGGGATGGCCGAAGGATCGTCAGGGATATGCTGCGCTGGGCGCAGAAACCCGCGGACTTGCCTGAGTTTTCACCAGGAAATCCAATTGCTCTTTCCAGCGGCCTAACCAACCAGGTTGCCGAACCCAGCACTTTTGCTGAAATCACCATACTGAATCCGGACAGTCAAATAATCCGGACAGAGATCCTTGAAAAGCATATTGAGCCGGGTCAAACCGATACTGTCGCTTTTTCTGTTGAGAATATTCCAGGCGATTTGGGGATATGGACGGTCAAAGCGGTTCTCCTGAATGGCGATCATATACCCATCCAAGCTGAAGCCCCGGCAGATCGTTTTGTTGTCAGTGATCCGCCCCAAAGTATCAAGATAAAAGAAATCAGTTTTTCTGTAAATTCGAAAGCTGAGGAATACCTTATCGGTACCGAGGCTGAATTCACGGTTACAGTCTGGAACCATGGTGTAACGGAACGAAGGATCACAGTATGCTCCAATTTCATGCATCATTTCTGGGAGAGCGGGCACAATCAGATTTACGATACCCAGGCCTTCATATTGATAGTACCGCCTGGCGGGATGCAGGCCCACAGCATCAAGGTTCCGGTATTCACTATGGATAATTGCTGGCTTCATTTTTACGATGAAAACAGGAAACTGATTGGGGCGGCCAACCGTGGTTTTGATGTAGCGCAAAATCAAATCAATCAACTGTTGATGCTGAAAACCGATAAAACAAGCTACATTAGCGGCGAAACGGTTGTCCTAACAGCGGATTATATAGGATTGCATGATTGGCACACTATCACCGACCTGCGTGTAACGGTTACTGATCCGCAAGGGCAGACGATTTTCCATGAGTCGCGTCCTATAAATTTGAGCGCGACGATGGATCAAGAAGTGTTCGAATTCCCAGTGGGAATTCCGGCAAAGGCGGGTATCTATAAGGTGAAAGCGGCCTTATATAATTTTGATAATAATTTGGTTGCACAACAAGCCGAAGCAATTTTCGATGTTCCGAAATACCAGTTATCAATCACACCGGTTGTTCCCAATGCCCTCCAGCCGGGTGTAAGTTCTGTCGCATTCAATATTGATAATACCACTTCCGGAGGAGTTATTTCAGACTCCGCCGGTCAATTTATTGTCTCCTTGATTGGGCCGAACAGGAGCTTGGTTTGGACTGAACAAAAAATTGTAGATTTGCATGAAGGACAACATTTTAATTTTGACTTCCCGTTAGTATCAGATGAGTTTATTAAATTTGGTGAATATTATTATGCTTATTCCCTATACTTTGAAGGCTCTCATTTTCAAACCAGTAAAACAATTTTATGCCTGGCAACTCTTAAAGGCGGCTTGGACCGGCAGGAGTATCGTGCCGGGGAAATACTGTCGCTTGATGTGACCGCCGCCAGCATCGGCAGAATCATATTGAAAGATATGAATTTGAATCTTTCGATACCGGAGTTCGCGGTGGATGAGAACAGGACTGTATCTCTCATTCCTGGTCAGAGCAGTAATACCAGCTTCTCCGTGACAATCCCTGAATCCGCCTCGCCAGGTCTCCATTTTGCCGTAGTTACATTGAGCAAGAACGGGTCAACGCAACAGGCTTCCTACTGGTTCCACGTGCCGCCTTCAAAAATCCATCTAAATTTTACCGGTAACAATTATCATGTCGGCGAAGCCATCAGCGTGGATCTGCTGAATTCCGGCGGTGCAAATTCCGACACGGAATATGCGCTCGCCTTATTGGACGTTTTTGAGCAAGAGATCCATGGGGTCAATGGAACCCTGTCTCTTCCCATTGACCAAACCAGACAAATATCCATGGTGGTTCCAGCGTCGGCCAATTCCGGTATTTATCAAGTCAAGGCACAAGTAAATGATACTGCTACCGGCGAGTATCGCGAATATTTTCATTCGATCATTGTAGCCAATGAAAATACTGCGGAAGTCGCGCTGCAAGTGCAAACAGACCAGGAGATATATTTCCAGGCCGATCCTAAAACCATCTCCGCCGATCTCTATCTTTTACAGGGAAGTCTTGAAAACGGGAACCTGAAACTGGAAATCGATAGCGTTGAAAAAATCTGGACCAGCCAGGAAGACTGGCAAACCGGCCTGTTGAATCTGGTGGATATCGATTCCCAGCCGGGTGATGTGCTGCCGGCCATCCCGGAAGGGTCCGAGGGGGATCGCACCGGTACATACGCCCCGGACGGCAGACTCAAATGGACGTTTGATTCAGGATGCTTGTCGGAGTCGACGCCTGTTCTCGGCAGTGACGGCACCATCTATGCGAATTTGAGAACCCTTGGCGAAGTGTCATACGGCGTGCTTTATGCTGTTCGGTCGGACGGCAGTCCTGGTTGGACTTTCCAAACCAAGGAATCCTCATATTATTCTCCAGTTATAGGCAATGATGGGGCTGTCTATATCAGTGTCGACTACACTCTTTTTGCTGTGAAGGAAGGGGAAGAATTATGGAGGTTTAACAGTAATGGGGGGTGCTTCCTGGCCCCTGCTGTTGGAATGGATGGAACAGTATATGCGGTTACAACAACCGGTACAATCATTGCTCTGTATCCGGATGGCGTGGAAAAGTGGCGCTATGAGCAGGCAGGATACATGTATTTCCCACCAGTCGTTGGAGCGGACGGTAATCTATATCTGGCAATAGATAAAGATGATATTTACTATATCCAGGCCATCCATCCCAACGGTACTGAAGCTTGGCTGTATGATGCCGGGGCTTGGTTTAGAAGTTCTCCGGAAGTAGACTCAGGCGGAACGATATATATCTGGACGAAAGATAACAGTTTAAATGCCATTAACCCGGATGGCTTCCTTAAATGGAAATACACCGCAGGAGAATATACAGGTGGCGGGCCCTCATTTGGACCGGACGGAAAAATATATTTCAGTGCCGGTGATCAAATAACTGCTCTCACTCCGGATGGTAGCGAAATTTGGCGTTCTTGGGTGAATGGCAGCGTTATGGATCGACCTGTTCTGGGGGCGGACAGCACCCTATATTTTACGGCCAACGGTTATTACTGGGGTTATGACTATAGCGTAATCGGTGCACTGAACCAGGATGGCACCCTGCATTGGACCTATCGGATTCCAGGGCAAGTTGAGGGAGGAGTGGTGCTAAGTGGTTATGGTGAAGCACTGGCGGTGGGAAGGAACGGCCTTTTTTATTCTGTGGGCGGCCAAGGGCGTTCCATCACCCTGAAAGTCGACGCCGGCCATTCCCTTGCCTGGGGCCAGATCAAGCTGTTTGCCGAAGAAGCCTGGGAATCCCGGATTCAGGTTTCCACCCGCACTGCTGAAAACGAAACGGAATTGGTCGATTCTTTCTGGACCAGTTATCCACCCAGCGGTCAGATCGGCTCGGCTGCCTTTGCGGCCGATATTGCTTCTAAACCCGGTCGCTGGCTGGAGATCGAATTGAATTTTGAAAACGCCTATCGCTGGGGCGATCAGGTGGGGGATTGTTTTCCGATTGTACATGCCTTGATGGTGAGCAGCGAAACCGGCAGTGTTGTCTGGTCCCAGGACCTGCCCATAACCCTCGCCGGAAGCAGCCACCTTGATGTTCCTTTGGAGACACAGCTTCCGGAAGGACGCTATGTCCTGAAAGGAATTTTGACCAATTCCCTGTCCCAGCAAGTGGGCATGGATAATCATGTTTTCTATATCAATGACGATTATATCCGCCTCACCTTTGACACGGACAAGCAGCTTTACCGTCCCGGCGACGCGGTGCAGGTGAGCGGCCGCGTGGTCAACACCCTGAGCGAGCCGGCTTCCGGCCGTAGCTTGTCCTTTCAGATCAAAGGCATGGTGATCTATGATCAGATCATTGATCTGGCCGGGCTGGGCGAATATCCGTTCACGTTCAGCTTTATCGCGCCGGAGAGCACTTCGGTCCTGACCGGCACCCTGGACACCCGCCAGATTCCTGTATCGGTAGTGGTGGGTAAACCGGCCCTTGCGGTAAATCTATCACCGAGCCAAGCCGGCCGGGAGACTTTTGACCTTGCCATGACCCTCGCCAACAGCGGAAATATGGAGGCGAAAGTGAACGCGGCCGTGGCCGGCAGTACGTATCCCCTGAGCATTCCGGCCGGACAAAGCCGGGTGCTGACCATCCCCTACAGCATTACGGCCGATACCACCTTGCCGGTGGTCATCTCCGGTGACGTGGACCAGACCTTCCAGCATCATATCGCCTTCTGCGAGCAGGTGGCGGTGTCGGTTTCGCCGGCGGCATTTTACGGGGAAGGCCTTGTGGAGATCCCCTATCAAGTGAAGAACACGGGTTGCTCCAGCAGCAAGACGGACATTGTCTTTAACCTGAACGGTCAACTTGTGACCAAACCCGTTGTTGTACCGGCCGGCGGCACTCTTTCCGATTCATTGACCTTCAGTATCGGCTCCGGTGAATACAGTCTGTCGCATCAATCTGTTTTCGGCTCCGGCAGCGTTCCGGTCAAGGTGTTGGGCACGGATCAGTTGGAGATGCTGGTGGATGTGGGCTATCCGCATCCTTCCAAGGTGCTGCTGCTTACGGACAGCTCTGCCCAAACCGATGTGGAGGGCGCTCTTTTAAAGGACGGCATGGCAATGGATGTGGACAGGGTCCTTGTCTCCGAGTGGGACGGGACGCATCCGGATCTGAAAGCGTATGAGGTGGTGGTCCTTACCGACAGCAGCCGCAACGGTACAATCCTGCCGGTCCTTGGCCGGGCGGCCCTCAAGGAGTTTGTGGACCAGGGCGGCGGACTGGTCATTTTGGAACAAGTCCTGGCGGAAAACACGGGAAACAGCGGCCTTGCCGATCTGTTCCTGTTCGATCCCGCCGGCTATGAAACAGTGCAGGGAGAGGACACCCTCGCCGTTGTCCCGGATCATCCCATTACCGTTGGAATAACCGCGCCCATCCACCTGCCCCTGATATCCGGCAATGCCGGCGCCTTGCGGCCGGACGCCGCAGCGGTTGTGACCGGAACATTGCTGCCCAATGCCGTGGCTGTAAAAGCCATGGGCCTGGGCCGCATTGTCCAGTTCGCGGCAGCGGACAGTACAATGCCGGGTGTGTTTTCCACCAATCCGGCCATGCATACCCTGCTCGGGAATGCTGTGCACTGGAGCGCCCGCCGCGCGGCTCCGGGCAAGATCAATGCCGCCGTGCTGGTCCGCAATGCCGGCAGCAATGATTTTATCGGCGACCTTGCGATTACTACGGATTTTTCGGAGCTCGTCGAGAATCTCACCCTGGCTGTGGGGCAGAGCCGGGTTGTTCAATTTGAGCTTGACACGACGAATCTGTCCCCAGGGGTTTACCCATTGAGCGCTCGGGTATCCAAAATCGGCCTGCCGGTGCAGCAGATCCGCAAGGACATTGAAGTCAGCGGCCCGCGCTTTGAACCGGAAGATCTGCCGCTGTTGCCGTCCTATGCCGCCGGTGCCCAAGGCTCCATGACCTTTACAGTGCGTAATGTGGGCATGACCGGCGGTCCGGCGGAAGTGCGTTTTACCTTTCTGGATGTTCTATATGAGCTCCGGCATGTCTGGCTGGAACCAGGAGAGGGTAAGACTCTCACCTATAATTTCATGTTACCGGATGACCTTTCGGCCCATGATTTCATGGCCACCCTCTTCCTGGAAGGCCAAGCCTTTGACATTCCCTTCCGGCTCAACGGGGTAAGCATGGAGGCTTTGGCCACCTTGGATCAACCGGTTTATAATATCGGCGACACAGCCGAGCTGACCTTGGAGGTCGTCAACCATAGCAGTCTCCATCCGGATATGATAGCCCGGGTGGTTGCCGATTTTGAAAATTATGAGCAAAGCTTCACCCTGGGTGACAGCGCCGCCCTGAAATTCTACATCCCCATTACGGCAACCACGCCGGAGCAGTTCACCTATGGCGTGTACATGGCCGCAGGCCGCTCGGTGTATCTCAACACTATCCCGGTGCGGCTGCGCGACCCGTTCATCACCCTCTGCCCGGACAAAGCCGCATATTTACCGGGGGAGACTGTGACCATGCAGGTGCTCACGGCAGAGACTGGCGATCTAGCTGTATCTGCCCCGGGCTTTAACGAAATCCTGTTGGTTGCAGGGGATACTACCTTCAGTTTTGTCCTGCCGACAGAAATGATGTCGGACCGTTATCCTGTGGAATATCAACTGGGTGAACACACCGGCGTCTGTCCCATCTATGTCAACGGTTTAAATGCCAGGGTGCTGGAAGCCGGGCTTAACAAGCCGCTGTATGAACCCCAGGACAATTTGAACCTTGCCCTGGTGGTGGATGTTTCCCAGTCCATGGATGTGCTTCTGAAAGGCTGGGTGTACCGGCCGGGTGCCGAATTCCAGCCCTTGTTTGAAACCGGGTGCGCTCTGCCGGTCGGCGAAAGCCGGGTCACCATCGATCCGGTCGAGTTCAGCGTAACTCAGGCCGGTGTATACTACCTGATCTACACTTTGTACAAGGCCGACACCCTGCTGGAAGTTTTTACTGCTGCGGAAGCTTTTGAAGTGCAGTCCGCGGCCATCACCGGCTTACACCTGGAGCAGTCGGTCTATGGCGTAACCGAAGCGGTGTCTATTCAGGTGGACACCTTTGCCTGCACCCCGGTTGCCGGCCGGATCACCCTGCTGCTCAACGGCGGTGTGGCGGTGGAGCAGGATGAGAATCTGACAGGGGCGGGGACCATCCTGTTTGATTTGGGGCTTCTGCCCATGGGTAAATATGATCTGACCGCCAGGCTCACGGCCGGCCAACTGGTTTCGCAAAAAAGCGCGGCCTTCAGCGTAACCGATCAAGCCGCGCCGGCTAAACCCACCGGGCTTGCCGCTGATACCATCGGGAACGTGACCACCTTGACCTGGAATCCCAATCCGGAGAGCGATCTGTTGGGTTATCATGTCTATCGCAACGGCGTGCGCCTCAATGCCGTGGCCCTTACAGGTGCTGCTTTTGCGGATGAGGGCTATTTTGTGGAAGCCGCGCAGGAATACCGGATAACGGCCATGGACCGGGCCGGCAATGAAAGCCCGCCCTCGGAAACAGCCACGGTTCTGCGGGACGGAACGCCGCCTTCCATCACCCTCAGTCCGGCCGTGGAAACCTATGCACAGCAAGCGGTAACCGTCACATACACGGTAACGGACAGCCATGATCCTGACCCGCTGGTGACCGCGAGCCATCCCTCGCCCACGATGTTGTATCGGTCCGGTGATTATCTGGTAAGGGTTCAGGCCCAGGATGCGGCCGGCAATATTGCGGAAAGATCCGTTCAGATCCATATCAGCATTCCGGGCGACACCGATGGCGACGGCATGGCCGATGCCTGGGAGCTGCAATATTTCGGCACCCTTACAAGAGACGGCTCCGGCGACCATGACGGCGACGGGCTCACCGACCTGGCTGAATACCAGAGCGGCACAGACCCGGTTTCCAGCAATGCGCCGCCCATGCCCCAGGTGATGTATCCCCTGGTGGGCGGGGAAGTCACGGACCGCAACCCGGAACTTGCCATTGAAAACAGCACCGACCCCAACGGCGATGCGGTTTTCTATACCTTTGAAGTCTATGCCGATGAGCAGATGACCGAACTGGTTGCCCGGCAGGCGGACCTGCCCCAGGCTGATTCCTATACGGCCTGGACCGTGCCGCCGGCCCTGAGCGACAACACCTGGTACCACTGGCGGGTGCGGGCCGGGGACGGGATCTGTTTCAGCAGTTGGGTATACGGCCGTTTCTTTGTCAATACGGCCAACGACCCGCCGGCGGAATTCCTGGTAAGCCGGCCCATGGACCAGACCGAAGTGAGCACCCGCACGCCGGTGCTGGAAGTGGGCAACAGCCTGGATCCGGATCACGATGTGCTGTCCTACCGCTTTGAAATCTATGCCGACGCTGAAATGACCGTCCTTGCGGCCGCAAGCGCGGGAATACCCGCCGGTGACAACGGCGTCACGGCCTGGATGGTGGACACCCTGTTGAATGACAATGCCTGGTATTACTGGCAGGTGGCAGTCGCGGACGAACATGGCGCGGAAACCCGCACTGTCTTGAGCGCCTTCTTTGTGAACACCGCCAACGACGCGCCCCCGGCCCCCACCATCGCCGCGCCGGCTGACGGTGCTGAATCAGCGTCCTCGGACCTGAATCTGGTGATCAACAATGCCCTGGATGCGGACGGCGACGCCCTGGTCTACCGTTTTGCTTTGGACACCGTCAACACCTTTGACGGACCGGATCTTCTGGTTTCCGAAGACATTCCGGCCGTAGGCGCAACCACGGCCTGGCATGTAACCGGCCTGGATGACAACACCCTTTACCACTGGCGCGTCAAGGCCTTTGACGGTCTTGCGGAAAGCCCCTGGGTCACTGGTCGATTCTTTGTCAACACGGCTAATGACGCCCCCGGCATTCCGGCCTTGAAAAATCCGGGCCTGGGCGCCTGGGTGGACACCCTGACACCCGGTCTTGAATTGCAGGCAGTGCAGGATCCGGACAGCGATTCCCTGATCTATCGTTTTGAGGTTTACGCCGACCCGGGCCTGACCATGCTCGTGGCTGCCGGTCAGGCGGATGTCCCGCAATGGGTGGTGGAGAACAGCCTCAATGATAACCATTGGTATTACTGGCGCGCCCGGGCCGTGGATGAGCACGGCGCAGCCTCTGCCTGGACCGAGACCTTCCGCTTTTTCACGGATGAAAACGGTGTGGATGATCCGCCGGCCGTCACCATAATAACACCGGCCGCGGATCAGCGCACCAATACCGATACTTTCCTGATCCGCTGGGAGGACAGTGATCCGGACAGCAACGCCGGCATGGCCCTTTATTATGACACGGATGCGACCGGCGCCGACGGCCTACCCATTGTTCAGGGGCTGCTGGAAGACGGGGAGGGCAGCGACGACACCTGGCTCTGGGGCACCGGCGGTCTTGCGGACGGGATCTATTATGTGTACGCCGTCATCAGTGACGGGAACGCGCCTGCCGCAATCAGTTACAGCCCTGGCGCCCTGATCATCGACCGTACAGCGCCCATGGTCATCGCTGTCCCGGCCGGCGGTATTTATGAGAGCGCGCAACTGGTCACCCTCGCAGCCGATGAGGCCGGGACCATCTATTACACTTTGGACGGCAGCCAGCCTTCCACCAGCGCCATTCCCTATGCGGCGCCCATTGAGCTCAGCGAAGATACGGTGCTGAAATTCCTGGCCGTGGATGCGGCCGGCAATTCAAGCGCGGTGGGGCTCGAGCAGTACACCATCCGCATCCCCAACCTGTTGCCCCTGGCCGAGGCCGGCGAGAACCGCACGATCTATCTGGGCGAGACGGTCAACCTGGACGGCAGCGGCAGCACGGATCCGGACAACGGGCCCATGCCCTTGACTTACCGCTGGTATTTTACCGGCCTGCCTGCCGGCAGCACCCTGACGGACGCGGATATCTCCACTTACAACAGTGTCCAGGCCGCTTTTGTGCCGGATGTGATCGGCGCTTACGGCGTGGCCCTGGAAGTCTCTGACGGCAAGGACCGCGCCACGGACAGCATCACCGTCAACGTGGCGCTGAATGATGGGTTTGATATAAGGACCATCGCCCTGTTTGCCGGCGAGCAAATTCATCTGGAACCCGGCGCCCGGGTCAACAGCGGCCATGTGGTGGTTCTGGATCAGGATCAATGGGGGCTGCGTGAACTTTTCAAACGAGAGCTCATCGTGGGCAACGGCGCCTATACCGCTGATGGGACTGTCTTGTTCGGTGATACGGTGCATATCAAGCCCGGCGCTTCCGTGAATGAGGTCCATTACAACGAATTGCGCAACAAGGGCACCATCCGCGGGGCGGCGGTCACGCCCCTATCCCTGCCGCCTGATCTGGTATTGCCGGATTTTATAACCCCCAGTCCGGGCACGGCCAAAATCGAGGTTCAAGCCGGCCAGGAGCGCATTCTCGCGCCCGGCGCCTATGGCGATGTGCTCCTCAAGGCCCAGTCCAGACTGGTTTTCACCGGTGGTGTTTATCACCTGCAAAGCCTGGATGTGGGCAACGACAATTGCCGGGTGCTGTTTACCGCCCCCACGGATCTCATGATCGCGGGCGGTATTGGGCCGGGCCAGGGCGCCTACATCGGCCCGTCCGCCGGTTCCGGTATCGGCGCCAAGGATATCCGGATTTATGTCCAGGGCAAAAAGAAATGGGGAGAACCCATGCTCATGGCGGTGATGATCGGCAACCACAACACCCTGAAGGCCAACATTTATGCCTTGAACGGCCGGATCTGGGTGAAAAACAACAGTACCGTGGAAGGGGCCTTGATCGGCAAGCAGATCCTGATCGGTATTCAGACCCAGGTCAGCCTGGCTAGTGGATTTTGAAGAATGAGGCTGAAGGCTGAAGGCTTAAAGCCTGAAGGTGAAAGGTGTTTTAATCATGTGCCTGGATCGACAACCTTCAGCCTTCAGCCTTCGGTCTATTAACCTGAATAAGGAATGACGCAATGAATCGGTTGACAACAAACAAGCAGTTTTCAATAACAGTGCTTTTCTGCCTTTGCCTAATGGCCCTGGCCATGATTCCGGCAAAGTCCCATGCCGCCTTAAGCAAAACCATCGAGATTGCCATTCCTGATATCAAGCGAATTTTTTTTCCCAATCCAGCCGACAAGGAACCCTATCCCATTCCGTTCGGCAAGACCGTGGAACTCAAAGCCGATGCCGCTCTTTTGGAAGGTTTAACCCTTACCTGGTCCACTGAGACGGTCACCGAAGGCGTGAAAGCCGAACTCTCCAACCAAACCGGTTTAACCTGTACCTTTACCCCCTCGGAAAAAAGTGCCAGCGGCTATATTGCGGTCAAAGCAGCCTTCAAGGAACACCCATCGATCTGCAAGACAGTCAAAATCAAGGTCGGTTGTGATTGCGCTCATTCGGGTGAGGGGATGTGCGCGATGCCTGACAAGGAAGACATCATCCTTTCCAGTGTCAACGCTCATCTGAGCCTGGGTAAGGCGCTATCTGGTTTTTCCGCTGGAGAATTGGCCATCCTTGCCAAAACCGCCACAAAAGATCTGGCCACACCCAAGGCCCTGCAATTTTCCTCCATGGCCGGGGAGGAACAGGTGGAAGCCTTATATGGCAGCGAGACTCTTCGTCAGATCGTGGCACCCCAGACCTTTGTGGATGTGGTTGCCATCAGTAACTTCGGCTATGAAATCCGCTTTTACGATCCTTCAGCGCGGGGAGCCAAGACCGACGGTTTCTATGTTGTGGATTCTTCCGTTGTGCCCAAAAGCGTGTGGCGCATCGAAAACCCGGATGCCTCTGAAACGGTTTTCAACCGCTTGCGACTGACCAAGATCAAAGACGGCAAGTCCATTGCCTATGAGTATATCTGGGATGCGGCCCAAGGGACTTGGTTTTTATCACGGGGCAACGGCTTAAGTGTGGAAAGTCGCTCAGAAACCACGAATGCCAGCGGCGACCGGGTGGTCACTCATACAGTCAAGGATGATCAAAACAAGCTATCCTCCGCCACCCAGACCACTTATCACCAATATCCCTGGGGTGAGGAAGTCATCAAGACCGTCAATGATCCGGCCGGTGCGGCCCTGAATACCATAACAGATTATTACCAGGGCACCGGCAACAGCAAAATCGACGGAAAAATCAAAAGGGTTACCAACCCGGACGGTTCCTGGACCCGCTACGAGTACGACGACAAGGGCCGCAGGCTCAAGGAGATCCACCCCTGGCTGAACAGTCCGATTATTGTGGCGGAAGGGGCGGCGCGGGTCATTTACAATGACTATACGCCGGTGGACCCTGAAGAAATCTATCAAAGTACTGTCCAGAATATCAATATGGCAAGATATGCAGACAGCCCTCGTGCGTTAACGGAAACCATCCTGGGCCAAACGGTATCAAAAACGTTTTACGCATATCTCATTAATGATGTGAATGAACACATAGAAATCACCGAACGTTGCGCAACCCCAAGCGCTGCCTACGGTGATCCGGGCAATCAGCGCACGGCCAGGACCCATTACGCGGCAGATTCGCATTCAACCCATGCGGGAAAAATAAGAACCGTTGTTTTTCCAGACGGCCGCATGGACAGCTATACCTATGAATCCGGAACCTATTCGCCCAATGCCGATCCGGCCTCTCCCGGCGAATTCATCTCCGGCAGCGGCCAGGACCAGCGCACCATCATTGTCCACGGCACGGTGGATCATCCTTCCGGCATTATCGGTAAGATTACCCGCGAGATCAGCATTACCGGCGCCACGGGCCAAAGCTTGCAGGAGGAGCGCTATATCTATACGGACAGCGGTTATATACTGGTTTCCTGGACAAAGCATGAGAACGATGACTACGGCAGGCCGACGGCAACGTATGCCTCGGACGGCACGGCCACGGCAGCGGCCTGGGGCTGCTGCGGCAAGGAGTCAGAAACAGACCGGAACGGCATTACCCGCTCGTATATTTACGATGATTTGAAGCGTGTGGCCTTCATGACCAAGCACGGCATCGGCGCCCAGCCGGACATCACCACCCAGTACACCTACGACGGCTCCGGCCGCCGGTTTTCGGAAACCGTCACGGCCGGCAACATCACCCAGACCACCAGCAGCATTTACGATTCCGCCGGCCGGCTGGATTATTCCTTTGACATGGCAGGGCTGCAAACCGACTATGCCTATGAACCCTCCGGCCTGATGACCATCGTCACCCGGCCCGGTGGTGCCACGGAAATCACCTCAAAGTTCTTGGACGGTCGCACCCAAAGCATCACCGGCAGCGGCGTGATTCCGCGCTTTTACGAATACGGCGTGAATCCGGACGGTACTCAATTCACCATCCTTTATACCGGCAGTCCGGGTTCTCCCATGTGGGAAAAGACCTTCACGGATTTCTTGGGCCGCACCATCCGCATGGAAAAGCCGGGCTATACCGGTATTGAAGCCACTGAAAGCGTGTACGATCAGCAGGGACGCTTGGCTAAAACCATCACAACCGGCCAGGCCGACACCCTGTATGAATACGATGAACTGGGTAACCAGGTTAAAAGCGGATTGGACATCAACGCCAGCGGAGTTCTTGAAAACACTTCCAAGGACCGCATTAATGAAACTGAAACAACCTTTATCCAGGTGTCCGATGCCTGGTGGCAGCAGACCAGCCAGAGAGTATTTGCGGTTGATGATTCCGGCTTGGCCACAAATGTCGCCACCCAGCGCACCCGTCTCACAGGTCTGGGCGCCGGTCTCACAGCCGAAATTGTTTCCGTCGACATCCACGACAACTGGACCGTGGCCCGCACCTTCCTGGATGCCGGCACCCAGACAGAAACCCGCACCGTGGATTATCCGGATTCTGATATCAATGCCGTTACCATGACCGTGGGCGGCCTGCTCTCTTCCTCAACCGGTAAGACCGGTCTCACCACGAACTACGGTTACGATGCCCTGGGCCGCCAGACCAGTATAACCGACCCACGTACCGGCATCAGCAGCACCCATTACAATGACAAAGGCCAGGTGGATTATATCGAAGATCCGCTCCACAATCGAACCTCGTTAGCTTATGACCCCACCACGGGCCGCAAGCTGTCCGAGACCAACGCCCTCAACCTGGTTACCCGTTTTACCTATAACGACCGCGGCCAGGTCACCCATACCTGGGGCGATTCCGTCTATCCAGTGAAATATGTTTTTGACAACTACGGCCGTATGGGTGAGATGCATACCTATCGCAACGGCACAGGCTGGGACACCGAAACATGGCCCTTGGGCCAGGAAGGCCCGGCCGATATCACCAAATGGCGATATCACGAGCCCAGCGGTCTTCTGGAAGAAAAAGAGGACGCCGCCGGTAAGATCACTTCCTATACCTATACCTTCGCCGCTAAACTCCAAACCCGCACCTGGGCGCGCCAGGAGAACGGCAATCCCATCGTGACTACCTACGGCTATGATCCCAACACCGGCGAGCTTTTGTCCATTGACTACAGCGATACCACCCCCGATATTTCTTTTACCTATGATCGCCTGGGCCGCCAGCACACCGTCACCGATGCCGCAGGCAGCCGCACCTTTGCCTACAACAAATTACAGCTTTCTTCCGAAACTATGCTCGGCCTGATCAATAAAACCGTCACCCGCACCTATGCCGCCACTGGCGTCGTGGGCCGTCCCACCGGCTTTAATACCGGCAGCGACTACAGCATCACCTATGGCTTTGACCCCACCGGCCGGTTTAATACCCTAACCTGGAATGTCTCCGGCAATACTCAAACAGGCACATATACCTATGAACCTCAATCAGATCTACTGAAGACTCTACAGGTCGGTGGTTATCAGACCACCAACACCTACGAACCCCATCGTAATCTGCGCACCCAGATCAAAAATGAACTGGGCGGCACATTGGTCTCTCAATACGATTACCATTACGATGCCCTAGGCCGCCGGGAATCGGTCCAAAACTCCGGCATCGCCTTTACAGTTGCAGCCTTCAACAAGTTCGGTTATGATGACCGCAATCAAGTAACCGAATCCTCCCGGTATACCGGCACGACTATCGACGACCTGACTAACCCGGTTCCAGCCGAATACCGGGGATACGAATACGACCCGATCGGCAACCGCAAAATGACAACCAAAGCAAACGCAACCGACACCTATACCGCTAACCCGTTGAACCAGTATACCCAGGTTGCCGGAGACGACTCCCAAACCCTTGGATACGATTTTGACGGCAATCTGACCGATACGGTTGTCAACGGCATCGGCAGGAAACTCACCTACAACGCCGAAAACCGCTTAATCGCCGTTGAACCTCAAAGTCCTATCGACGGCAACACGAAAGTTGAATTTGTCTATGACTATATGGGCCGAAGGGTCAAAAAATTCGTTTATGCTTTTTCTTCCGACTCCTGGCTCCTGACTTCTGAATACTTGTTTCTATACGATAGCTGGAACCTCATAGAAGAAACCAAACTCTCCGGCACCACCGAAACCACCCGCTACTTCGTCTGGGGTCTTGATCTGAGCCAGAGCCTCCAAGGCGCCGGCGGCATCGGCGGCCTTATAGAAGTAGTTGACGGCTCTTCAAGATACGAATACTTTTACGACGGCAACGGCAATGTAGGCCAACTCGTAAACGCCGCCTCCAGCAGAATTGCAGCCCAGTATGAGTATGACCCATACGGTAACCCGACCAATGCCGTTGGCGATTACGCGAGCACTAATCCATTTAAATTCAGCACAAAATACTTCGATACCGAGACGGAGCTTTATTATTACGGGTACAGGTACTACTCTGCAGAACTTGGTAGATGGATTAACCGGGATCCGATAGAAGAAAAAGGCGGCAGTAATTTATATGTCGCATTTTTAAACAATCCAATAGATGGAATTGACAATCTCGGATTATTTAAAACTGAATATCACGAGGAAATAATTAAAAAGGCTTTTGCTAATGAAATTGAAGAGATATATCTAACATATCTTCTTGGCCAAGATGCCCTTGTCGATATTACACGACAATTAAATGGTGAATATCATTATGATAATAATGATATTCAGGCAGGAAATCAGCTTATTGAAAATGCTTTTAAGAAGATTGAAGAACTTAATGACATGAAATTAAGTATTGCAGACAAGCGAATTGAAAATTTAATTAAATGTACATTAAATTTGGATCATTTTGCTGCAATCACACACGTCTCCGCAGACTTTTTTTCACATACTAACGCAGTTGAAAGAATGATCGATCCGGAGGTTGCATCTAAAACAAAACTATCCTCTGGTTATTTTAGTATTTCTAATCATATCGTTAAGAATTTTTTACTTTCGTATCCAGAAGATATTTCATATTGGGTTTATGTGCATTCCGCTTTCTATGAAGGCATATATTCAAAACTGAAATTTACTCACCACCAACTAGAAAAAGATTCTCCTACAAGTCTTGAAGGTCGTATTATTGCAGGAGGCGCCTCACTTTTTAATTTAGCCGAATCAGAAGCCGTGAAATCTTTGAAATTAGGACTTGAAGAATTTAAAAAAAGAGCACCATGTATTTGGGCTTCTATTAAAAAGAATTAAAAAATGCATAAAAATCAAAAAATATTAATTATAGTCATTGTATTTTTATTCATACTTTCGTTAATACCTTATCCTACTATCGCACTTAATTCTTTCAATTTATTTTTAGTGGATGAGGCGGGAAAGCCGATTAAAAATGTATCAGGAACTCTTTATTTCCATCTGTATCCTAGTCTAAAGAGTGAAACTAAACAATTTGTCTTAAATGAGAATGGCGAGGTTCATTTTGAAGAACAAAATGTTTGGATGAATTGGTTTAAACGAAGAGGGTATAATTTACTAAGTATGGTTTCTCGTGGAGGATGGAGTAGTAGTCACTCGAAAATAACATTAAAAGTGCCTAAATCAAACTTTACTGCTAAGAATATTAGATTTGCGAAAATAAATCAAAACAAATACAATGAATCCATCTCTTTTGCTCCGGACTTCAAATTTGCAATTACACAGTATGAGGACGAAGACGGGCCAATGATATATATTAATACAAGTATTGGTAAGGGCTTAGATACAATTGAGCTTAATTTGTTAAAATCCAGGAAATTGAATATTAAAGAACTTAAGGTTGTTTTTGATACAAAAAAATGAAGGATCAGACACAAGGTCAGACGCAATGATTTTTTGATATTTTAAATAGTTGATCATGAAAAACATAAGGGCATCAGGGTCAGTTCTTGAATATTGAAAATGACTATACTTCCCGACAGGTTTTTTCTT
This sequence comes from Desulfosudis oleivorans, assembly GCA_020723325.1. GTDB lineage: Bacteria > Desulfobacterota > Desulfobacteria > Desulfobacterales > SURF-7 > DYJD01. The sequence goes on from DYJD01000033.1 coordinate 72,818, forward strand.
TTTAACAGCTAAAAACGGCAGCATTCCGCTTCGGGGGAACCGTGATGGGCTGCGCGGGTGGCTGCGGGCGCAAGGGCGGCGGGGCGAAGGGTCGAAGGCGAAGGGCGAAGGGGGTCGCCCATTAAAGGGCGAGTCAAGTGAAAAAACACCTCTCCTATCGAAAA
>DYJD01000085.1 GCA_020723325.1 Desulfosudis oleivorans
ACCGGGCGAAACGTTGTATGAATGCAGCCTGTGGCAGTGGTAAGGTAAGCTGGCCGTCTGCGAGTTGGCAGAGCATAGCGCCGAAATACAGTATCTATGGGTATGATGTGATTGCGCAAATTGGTTGGGAGCGTCAAAAAGGTCGGATGGATTTTGGAAGGCTGTACGCCAATCTGAGCGGGCGGATACAGATCAGTGAATCGCAGGTGCGATATCTGTATCATGAGCGATACTTGCCATTGTTGGCTTGCCATGAGCGGCAGCATTTGAGTGAACTGAAAGCGCTGGGGCGTCAAAGGGGGCTGTTGTTGGGACTGGATGGTCTGATGCCTGAAGGGGGTGAAGCGCAGTTGTGGGTGATACGAGAGTTGCAGACCGGTTGGACGTTGCGCAGTGGTTGGATGAACAGCCAGGATGAAGCTGCCTTTGTTGAGTTTTTGCAACCGATAGCGGCCATGCAATTGCCGGTTGTGGGGGTGATGAGTGACAAACAGCGTGCTCTGTTACTGGCCGTGCAGGCGGTCTTTCCGAGCGCACGACATGGTTTTTGCCAGGTACATTATCTGGACAATGCTGCCGAACCAGTCGCAGCCGCCGATGAGCGGATGAAAATCGAACTGCGCCAGGGTGTACGGGCCGAAGTCGGAGAACTGATCCGGCAAAAGCAGCCCGAAAAGCCGAGCGTACCCAGCGTGACGGGGATGCTTCCTTCCCCTATCCCGGCTGCAACTGCCACACAAGAGCCAGAAGCAGCCGCCAAGCAAGAACGAGAAAGGATCGTGCAAGACATCCTCGCACGTGTGCGCTATCTGCTCACCCTGAAAGGGCGGCCACCTTTTCGGCTGGCAGGCATCGAAATGTTCACCCGCTTGCAGGAAGTGGCGGTTTGTTTACAGGCCTTGATGGCGCATCAGCCAGAACCACGCCTGCTCCAATTACTCACCGGCATACAAAAAGCTCTCGCTGCCTCTCAGCTCACCTACATCGAATTGTCTCAGGCTGCCACTTGGTTAGCAGACCTGGCGCATACGCTCGACCCACATGGAAAACCAGCCCGAACCAGTGAACAAGTCCAAACCGAGTGGCTGGCTTGTTTGACCCAAATCGAAAACCAAGAAAATCGTTCCCAGCCTCTCCAGGAGTTCAGCAACAAAATCAGCAAGGTCTCCCGAAGTTATGCACCAGGATTGTTTCACACCTACGATATCCCTGGCCTACCCCGCACCAACAATGACCGCGAAAGTGAGTTCCGCCAGCTGCGCCAACGTCTTTTACGCACCACCGGCCAAATCGGCGCAACCAAACGCCTCTTGTTGCGACAAGGGGCTTGGGAACTTATCCCCGGACCTCCTTCATTAGCCGAAACTACGGCTGCCATTTCCCATGTCGAACATGACGAGTTCTTACAAGAACGCCAACGCGTGCGTATCCACCGCACCCCTTTTCGACTTCACACTCGCTCTGTTCGACAATCCGAGAGACAACTCAAAAAGCTCCTCCAACGCTGGAAAGCTCTCCCTGCCACCCAGTTCTCATAGTGACTTTTGCGGTATTG
>DYJD01000086.1 GCA_020723325.1 Desulfosudis oleivorans
CGTGGCTTCGGTGGGCATCCGTTTGTCCCTTGCGGCCTCACAGTGTGAACGTTGGGTTACAGAATATGAACAAAGATGCTCAAATATCAGCGCTTGCTGATTTCATTTCTGAAGTCGAGCGCCTCAATGCTGCGACACGTCAAGCTGAAGACCGGCAGATCTATGATATGTATTTGTCCAGAGTTGCCATTATTATCGCCAAGGTAATTCGGGATGAATCAATTGGTGATGACATCGCCTCAATGGAGAGACTCTTTGGCAACACGTGGCTGAAGGATGAACAATCGTATCGAAAGGCATACTCTACTTGGGATCGGTTCAAGGGCTTACTAATCCAGTCACTTCATGGAATGACCGTAAACGAGCGATTGTTCCATCTTGGTTTATTTGACCAGTTTGATAATGCAGTAGCTCGCGGTGACAAGGCACAACTAAGAGCAATCTTGTTAAAATGTTTTCTTGAGCAAGATAATATTGAAGCAATTATTAACAAAGAATTGAAAAAAGAATAACCCAACAATTTGCTGCACGGGAGCGCAAAAAGCGCGCGCCCCGTGAGCATGGCGTTAGGCACGCTTCGCGTCCATGAACCCCATCACCCATCTCCTCGCGTCCTGGTCCCTTGCGGAGGTCTCGGGTCTCGACCAGCGGGACCGGGCCATCGTCGCGTGGGTCGGTGCTGCACCTGACCTCGATGGGTTCGGGGCCATCATCGACGGGGCCACTCGTCTCCTGGGCTACGGAGATCCGGCGCTTTACGGCCGTTTCCACCACGTTCTGCTCCACGGCCTGTTCGGGGCTCTCCTGGTCCCCACCATTGGCCTCGCTTTCGCCCGGCGCCGGTTCGTTGCGTTTCTCTGGGGCGTCGCTGCCGTTCACATCCATCTGGCGTGCGACCTCGTCGGTTCACGCGGTCCCACGACCGACGACATCTGGCCCATCCCTTACCTCGGCCCGTTCTCCGAGGCAGTCACGCTCTCATGGTCCGGTCAGTGGCCCCTCAACGCCTGGCCGAACATCGCCCTCACCCTCGGCCTCCTCGCATTCGTGTTCGCTCGGGCGGCCTCCGTCGGTCACTCACCGGTCAGCCTCTTCAGCACCGGCGCCCACGAGGCATTCGTCGCCGCCGTTCAAGGGCGCTGGCGTCAAATCCAAGGGCGTGCCTAACCCCGGCATGCAGCGGACTCGCTACGCTCGCAGCTGATGCCAGACGTTGGCACTCATCGTAAAAGAGATGTTTTACTTCGCAATAGCTGATGAGGCATTGCAGTTCAATTTCGCAGGTGTGGCAAATTGGAGTTAAGTTTTTCTTCTTTCAAGTTTGGTTTGTGGTTTCAAGGGGCGGAGCATTTTTCGGGTGAGTTCCCCTTGGCCTGTTTTCTGGCTCGGCAGTTTTTGTATTTTTTGATCAATTTTTTTTAATTTGTAGCATTGCGAAATATTGCATTTCATAGGGAGTGTTTGTGCGCCAACCCAGCAATCCAGTGGGTGCGACAAGAAGTCGCTTTTTTTTAATATCGTTGGATATAGATCCAAC
>DYJD01000087.1 GCA_020723325.1 Desulfosudis oleivorans
TCGAAGCCGGAACCCGCACTGGTATGATGGACATGCGATGGGGAAAACAACAGGTGCAAACGCTGCTGGAAGAGACCGCCCAATTGCCCGATGTGCTTTTTTTGACGGTGGTGGATCGAGAAGGCCTTGTTTTGGCCCATAGTGATAGGAGCCGCATCGGCACCCGTTTCAGTCAAACTCCGCACCTGACCGAGTTGAAACCGATCGGGGCCTATGGCTGGCAAATTATCGAGCTGGATCGGTATGGCCGCTCATTTATTGTCCACAGTCCCTTCAGACCCGTTTCCAACTCCGCGAGATGGACGAATCGGGGAATGCCTCACATGGCGCAAGGGTGCGACACGCTGATGGGACAAGGCGATGATTGGTGTTTTTCCCCGGAAACCACTGAAAAGGATCGGATCATTCTTGTCGGTTTGAACCCCAAGCCTTTTGACGACGCTCGCCGCGAGGATATTCGCAATTCGATGATCATTTCCGGTGTCCTGGTTGTTTTGGGCTTGGCCGGATTCATCTCCATGTTCTGGATGCAGAGCTACCGGTCGACCAAACGGGAGTTGCAGGACACCGCCGCATTTGCCGATGAGGTTGTAACGAGTCTGCCGTTGGGACTCATCGCCACCGATAAGGATGGCAAGATCGCGTTCTACAACGCCACGGCCGAATGCATCATCGGCATCAACTTATCCAAGATGCTCGGGAAAGACCCGGAGGACATGCTTCCGAGCCGTCTTAGCGAATTGAAAGAGATCTTGAAGCGTGAAGAAACGATATTCGAAGAGGAAATGGAGTGTGAATTTACCGAGGGGAAAGTTGTCCCGGTGAGCATCAGTGTTTCCAAGATCATCAATGAGGAAGGCCGATTCGTCGGTCAAGTAATGATACTGAGACATATCGGTGAAATACGGCATTTGCAGGCGGAAATTCGACGAAAGGAAAAACTGGCGGCCATTGGCGGTCTTGCCGCCGGTGTCGCCCATGAAATCAGAAATCCCCTAAGCTCCATAAAAGGCATCGCCTCCTATTTCAAGGACGAATTTGATGACGGCAGTGATGGTAAGGAATTGGCTGTTGCCATGATTGAGGAAGTGGATCGCCTGAACCGGGTCATCAGCGAGTTGCTGGACTATGCCAAGCCCACCCAGTTAAACCGCAAGCCGTCGAATGTAAATGAGCTTTTGAAGCACTCGGTTCACCTGATCCAACCTGAAGCTGCCGCCAAGAATATCCAAATTCAATTGAGGCCTTCACCACATTCGATCGTTGCGGATATCGACCCGGACCGGCTGATCCAATGCCTTTTGAATTTATATCTGAATGCGTTGCAGGCAATGGAAAATGGTGGTCAACTGACGATTGCAAGCGCCGTTGAGGACGGCGGCATTGCGATCGATGTTAAGGATAATGGTTCGGGGATCCATCACGAGGATTTGAGCAAGATATTCGATCCCTATTTTACGACCAAAGCAAAGGGGACAGGCTTGGGGCTGGCGATTGTTCACAAGATCATCGAAG
>DYJD01000088.1 GCA_020723325.1 Desulfosudis oleivorans
TTTGACAATGTCAAGTTACCCTCGCCAAAAAGGCGGGGATGTGGCATAAATAGCGGAATGACATAAGAACCGAACCAATAACAGAAAGTCAACGCTGGGGCATTCCGCTGGAGGAAGTCGGACAATCGGCGCAACGGTTGAACGATTTTCTGGAAAAATATCATGATAGTTTTCGAACCAAGACACACGACAAGAGCGAATATGCTTATGGTTATGTCAGCGGACTGCTGCGAATCGAGACAGAAAGGAATATGGCGAATATTGCGCGCAAAACTGGTATGGAGATACAGAATACGCAGCATTTCATGAGCTATTCGCCGTGGTCAGGTCCCGGTCTGATCGCAGATGTGCAAGAGGATGTCAAAGGGCATGGTGAATTTCAGGCCGGGGCGATGTTGGTGATTGATGAAAGTGCGGAAGAAAAGGCCGGTGAGTACAGCGCTGGAGCCGGGCGGCAATACAATGGACGGCTGGGCAAGGTGGATATAAGCCAGGTAGGTGTGTTTGCGGCGCTGGTCACGCCGAGGGTGAACACCTGGATTGATGGAGAACTCTTCTTTCTTGAGAGTTGGTTTGAAGAAAGCCATGCAGAGCAGCGCAAGAAAGTGGGTTTTCCAGAGAAACGAACCTTCAAAACCAAACCGGAGATAGCCTGGGAGATCATCCAACGCTTGAAGGCAAAGGGAATTCCTTTCGAAGCAGTTGCGATGGACGATTTGTATGGGCGCAATAATCAGTTGCGCAAGCAACTGAATGATGCTGGTATCGAATACTATGGCGATATCCCCGAAAACACGGGGATGTACCTCGACAAACCACAGATTGTCTATCCGCTCACTCAGCGAGGCAAGCCCAGTAAGCGCCATCAGGTGATTGCCAAGCATCGTTACACCGCCAGTGAGTTGCTGAAGCACCCTGATCTGGAATGGGCGGAAATCACTTTGCGGCCCAACGAACGGGGTCAATTGTGTGCTCGCTTCGGCCGTTGTCGGGTATGGACGGTTCACCAAGGAGAATGCCGTCAAGAATGGCTCTTGATACGACAGGACAAACAGCAAATCACCTATTCGTTCAGTAATGCCAGCCCAGAGACACCCCTGGAAACGATGGCCTGGCGCAAATCCCATCGCTACTTTGTAGAACGCAGCAACCAGGATGAAAAAGGCGAATTGGGCTGGGATGAGTTCCAGGCCATCAAGTACCTGGCCTGGGAACATCAATTAGCGTTGACCATCCTGGCAAGCTGGTTTATCGCCGTAACACGTTTGGATTGGATGAAACGTTTTGACCGCGATCCAGGCTTGCTGGAACAGTATGAAATTGATGTCTTGCCCTTATTATCGGTTAGTAATGTGCGAGAATTATTACGAGCGGCGATCCCTTTGCCGCAATTATCTATCGAGGAAGCGGCTGATTTAGTTATCGAGCATCTGACCAACCGAACACGCTCTCGTAAATCTCGCCTGCGAAAGCGGCAGCGAAAGTCAGCCGAAACTTGACTTTGTCAAA
>DYJD01000089.1 GCA_020723325.1 Desulfosudis oleivorans
GTAACTACTCAGCCTGCCGCAGCAGGTTGGGTTGAGCCAGTGGCGGGGATAAAAGGCACCCCGGCCAAAGCCGATTGCAGCGCGACAATCGCCCGCTGCCCATTCTTCCGCGCGGTCGAAATATACCCGCGAATCTGGCAGAACATCTCGGCGCCCGCGACAGTTCGGAAAGCGCCAGAGACTTTCTGCTTGACTTTCACCATGCGGATGTCTCGCTCCGCTTGGTTGTTGTCAAACGGCACCTTGAAATCATACATAAACGCCAGCACCTCCCGTTTGTGCGCCTTAAGACGATCCAACAGGTTCTTGGGCGGGGTCTGTTTGACACGGCCCCGCCGCTTCTCTTGAGGCTCAGCGATAGCGGGCGGAGGATTCGCCTCCAGACCTTTGGCGACGAGGGCATCGTAGCACACCTCAAACTCCCTGATTTGCTCTGCCGCCAGTTGAGACTGGTCTCGCTGTTTGGCTTCGTCTACTGCCTTTTTGATCTCCAACAGGAGGGTTATCATTTCCGAGGCCCACGCTTGCTGGTAACGCTCCGTGACGAACTGAAGTTCGCGGAGATGGTGACTATTGCACAAGCTATGGGAGGCTTGGGTGTACTGGAAGTAGGACGGCAAAGAGTCGTGAACCGCCGTGCCGTTAAAGTCGGGCAGAATGCCAATGGCGTCCATGGCGTCCGAGCCGCGCTTGGGATGGGTGGCATAATAGGTCAGCCGCTCCGTGCTGGCGACATGCACCCAGTTCAACTGCCCCGCCACGCGCAAGCCACTTTCATCGAAGTGCGTCACCTCGGCTTGCGTCAATTGCTCTTTCACCGCCGCGTTGGCGGGCGCCACCTGCTGGGCGACTTCGGTGTTGGCTTGCACCACCGCCGCTTCCGTCAGGGGATGCTCGTAGAGATCATCAAAAATCTCCGCCGTGCGTTCCAAAGGGATAAAATGGTAGGCGTTGAAATACACCGCCTGCGCTTGGAGGTGCGGGCCGTATTGGACGGGCTGAGTCACCTCGGCGGGAAACGTCCCCGTGTTGATCTCGCCACACTGGGGACAGGTTTTGATTTCGGCTTGATGTTCGGTTACTTCCACGCGCACGGGCGGTATGTCAAACACCTGACGTTTCTCGTAGTCGCTCGGTGGAACCTGCTCCAGCGAGGCCTGGCAGCGGCGACAGGTTTTGACCGGGTGCACGCGGATGTGGTTAGGGTGGTCAGCCGCTTTCAGGGTATGCCCTGGATGGCCGGGTTGTCCGCCCCTCGGCTTGCCGCTCGACTCTCTTAAACTGCGGGGGCGTGGCTTGGCGAGACCATCGCTGGAAGGCGGTTTACTGCTGTTGTGGCTATTCCTGGCGAGCTGGTCTTCCAGCGTCTGGACGCGCATTTCCAATTGCGTAATCCATTGCATGAGGCAGTCGAACAAGGCGACCACCGCTTCTTCGCCCTGCTGATAGGCGGCGTGGATTTGTTCAGGTGTGGGTAATGGAATTGCTGTCATCGTCGCTATTATAAC
>DYJD01000090.1 GCA_020723325.1 Desulfosudis oleivorans
GATGACGTTTGTGCAGCGCGCGGGCAATGACCACCAGGTTGGCGACGAGAATGCCCCAACCGATCCAGCGTTCAAAACCGTTCAGCCCACGATAGGGACAACGCGTCAATTGCACGGTGCGTTTCACTACGCTAATCCGACCCTCGATCCCATTTCGGAAACGCTGTCCTTTCTTGAACCAGCGTTCCTTTTCCTGAGCTTGACGCTGAGGTGTCCGCTGTCCGCACTGCGGGATGGCGATGTGCTTCACCCCCATCTGGCGCGCCAAGTCTTCGTTCTCGGGTGAAAACACCCCACGGTCTCCTGCCAGGAGACGGGGCGCATGTCCAAACCGTTTCCGATGACGGCGCAAGAGCGGTGGCAAGAGTGGATCGTCTGGCGGATTGCCTTTGGCAATCACTTGCCAATCACTGATGAGTCCATGTTCGACTTCTGCATAGTTGACCTTGTGCCCGAATTCCGTTTCGTGCGGTGGCGCTTTGCCCCGTTGGATGATTTGCGTATGGGGCTCAAACAGACTGACCACCTTGGCGCTCGCCGGTACCGCTTCGCCGTTCAGGATGCGCCGCACGGCTTGGTCAATCGCTTGCTCGACCAGGGGCATGAACTCGCCGAGTTGGTGCCGCACCCGTTGCGCCAGAGGATCGGCACAGTCCTGCAAGGCCGAATAGACCTGTTGCGCCTGAGCCAAACTGGTGCGAGCAATATCCATGAGTTCAACATACGCCTTCTGGACCGCTTTTCTTTTGGATTCTGCCGCCTGCGACCGTTTCACCCATCTGGCGGCGGGGCGGCTCAGTTGAGCAATCTGGCGCGCCCGCCGACGGGCACTGCGGGTGTGATTGGAGCAGACTCCCGTAGCCCGGAGCCGTGCGGGCAGGAACGGCGCGGCGCGTTCCAGCAAGCGGCTGAGCACGCGCACCCCGTCCACGAGCAAACTGCTGTCGGTGGGATAGTGGATATTACTTTCAGTGACACTGCTATCCACACGGAGCCGATACCCTTGGGTGATGTGATACTCTTGCGCCAGTGCCATCACACGGTCATTCATGCGATGAAGCGTCTGCGGTCGAATGAGGCGTTCCAAGTCATTTAAGGTGCTGTGGTCGGGCACGGCATGGTCATAGACCCGCACCCACCAGCGGTAAGCGGGATTGTCCCGTACTTCCTGTTCGGCTTGCCGATATGCCCATTTCTTGCGGCGGCGCAAGACAGTCATGCGGAGCGTGACCTCTACGGGAACCGGATGTCGCCCCGCCCGCGAAGGCTTATAATGTTGCTTGAGATCGCGGCGCACCAGCGCGAAGAGTGGCGAGTCATCCAGAATCCAGTCCAACTCCTGCAAGATCGGGTCGCTCAGCGTGGGTTCGGCAATCTCGACAGGAGGGTCGTAACGGTCTATAATCATCCTAGGCCTCCGAGGGACAGATGGGTATTGGGCAATACCTATCTTACACCCTCGGCGGCCTACTGCAACTACGACGAATTACATTTTCCGACAAGAACT
>DYJD01000064.1 GCA_020723325.1 Desulfosudis oleivorans
GTGTTGTCATCCCCTGCGGTGAGAATCATGGCGTCGTCGTGTGAAAAGGCCGCGGCACGAATCCAGTTTTCATGCCCGCTGAATCGGCGCAGTTCCATGCCGGATTTGGCATCCCAGAGTCTTGCGGTGTTGTCAGACCCTGCGGTGAGAATCATGGCGTCGTCGTGTGAAAAGGCCGCGGCACGAATCCAGTTTTCATGCCCGCTGAATCGGCGCAGTTCCATGCCGGATTTGGCATCCCAGAGTCTTGCGGTGTTGTCAGACCCTGCGGTGAGAATCATGGCGTCGTCGTGTGAAAAGGCCGCGGCAAAAATCCCCCCATTATGGCCCAAAGCCAAAAACGGTTTTAGACCATTCAGCTCTGGTTGCTTGCATACGGCTCCCTTGGCACCAGGACTGGTGATGCCTATGGTGATTGCATTTTCCCATTTGGCCTTTTCCGACAGGGAGCGGGCAAAGCGCGCGGCCCGGCAATCCGCATTGCGGAAATCCGCTTGCCGGCAGATGGTATCCACGAAGATGGCGGCGGTCAGGTCAGCTTTTTGAAAAACCGCTTTGGAAAAATCAGTGCCGGCAGCATCCATGAAGCGCATATCGGCTTTGGAAAAATCAGTTGCCCGGCAATCCGCCTGTCGCATGATACTTTGATGCAGATTGGCCCCGGAAAGGACAGCATGGCTAAGATCCGCCCGGCTGAGATTGCTTTTTTCCAGCATGGCCTGGTTGAGTTGGGCGCCTGGCAAGTATATGCCGGAGAAGTTTTCCCCGGCGAGCTGGGCGCCCTGCAATTGGGCTTTATCCGGGATCAGTTTTTTCATGTATTGGGCGATACTCGCATTCTGCTCTGGGTCTGAACCAAGGGCTTTTCCCTGCTGGTGGGTTGAAAAATAATAGGCCAGGCGCAGGGCGTTTTCGCTGACGCGTGATCGGTAGCTTTGGGATAAAATGCCGCGGATGGCCGCCGCGAATGTATCCTGGTGGTTGTTGTTTTCCAGCAGGTCGCTGAGAAAGCCGACGCATTCAGGTGTGATGGAGGCGGTATTCAGGGCATTTGCAAAATCATTACTGGCTTGCAGGCAGCGCAATAAATAGCGGGCATAGAAAAATTCCCGGAAGCTTTTGTGGGAAAAGCCGTAAAAGCCGTCTTTGGTGCGGTTTAAAAAGGCGGCTGTGCGCAGTTCAAGATCCACCCGGTCCAGATCCAATCCGGCCAGATGTTCGGCCGGCGCGGATTTGAGAATGTCCACCAATTCCCGGTGATGAATGCGATGGAGCGGTTTGCCCCAGAGTTCAAAGGCCAGAATTTCCAGCAGGAGTTTGCGCTGCTGGGGACTGGTTTGGATGGAGCCGCCGCTTTTGTCTTCCAGCCACTGGCTGGTATAACGATGGTAAAGCCCGGCTGGATTCAAACCTGTTTTGGTGCGCATCAGCTCCGGCAGGGCTGTGATGATCATTTCCAGCAGCACGGGCCGGGGGGCCAGGCTGGGCAGGTCATAGGTGGTTTGGATGAATTTCTCCGCTTGCTCGGCCTGGGGGGGCGGCAGGTGCTTGTTTAGAAACTCGCGGATCTGCTGGTCGTTGAAAAGCAGTAGTTCATCAATAGCCGCGTCAAAGGAGCGGGCCAGTTTGCCCAGGGCCGAATCCCGGGGAATCAGGTCGTCGGCCACGCCGTGGAGCACATCCTTGACATATTGCTGGTCCCGGAAAAAATGGGTGCGGCAGGTGATCAGGACACGGTTGCCGTTCCGGGTGTCGGCCTGCATGGCCGGCAGGGCCAACTGGCGGAACTGATCCTCCACACTGCGGCCGATGGCGGCCGTGCCCATTTCGTCAAAAGCATCCAGGAGCAGGATGACCTTTCCGTTTGCCAGCAAGTATAAAATGATTTCCGGGGTGCCTTTTCCGTCCGCATATTTTTTGAGATGTTCATACAGCAAGCTGTCAAGGCTGATGGCATTGGGAAATTCTTTCAGATCAATGGCAATGGGAATGGGCGTCTGGCTTTCACTACTCGCTTCCAAATGCCGCTTGGCCAGCTCATAGGAAAAACGCTGGAAAAAAGCGGTTTTGCCGGTGCCGTAATCCCCCAGAAGCAGCCAGAGCTTGCGGCCCTTACCTTCGGACCAGGTCAGGGCATGGTCCAAAAGCTCAAACCCTTCGGTCTTATCCGCCGCGTCCTCCAACAGTACGCGCTGATCCACATAAGTGCGCGCCAGGCGGCTTTCTTCAAAGCGGCGTTTCAATTGGGAAAGGTAAGGCCCGAAATCAAACAAGGCCTTTTCCAGATCGTCGATGGTATAGGCCAGCAAATGCTGGGATTTGGCATAGGTCAGGGCCGCGGGGGAGAACCTGCGGGCCACGATCATGCCTTCCGCATGCATGCTCCTTGCTTGGTCACCGTCCAGCCAGGTGCGGAACTGCTGGGCAATGTCCTTGCCCACCGCGCTTTGATGATCTTTGCATTCCACGAAAAAGCATTCGGCCCGGAGACCGCTTTGTTTTCTGGCGATCAGGTCGATGCGGTTGCCGTCGATCAATTGTTCTTGTTCCACCTGATAGCCCAAAAGAGATAGTAACCGGGCCACGCGCTCTTCAAAGGTCCGGCCCTTTTTCTGCCGCTCATCGTGCATGGCAACTTTTTCGCTTCGGCTGTAAAGGGCGTCGGCTCGATCAACCGCCTCGTATTTTTCCAGCAATTCATCCCGGAAGGCGTCGATTCTGTCCGCCACGGTTCGGTATTGCCTTGCAACGGCGGAATCCGGGTCCACTATAGATAGAAGCTCTTCGGAAAACAGCAGGCGGCTGTCAAAGGGGATTTCGATGCGGGTTTCCTCCTTACCTAAAGGAAAGGTTTTATCCCAGACCGCCTTGCGGGCGGCGCGCCTTTTGTCCTGGTCTGCGGGAACCGGCGAAACAACTATCAGCCGTTCCAGTTCCGGGCAATCCGGCCGTTCCATGAGCTTGCCTTCAACCGCCGGTTGCAAGGCTTTGTAAACCTGCAACAGACCGGATAGATTTTGAGCGCCGTAGCTGCCCACCAGCACGGTGGCATGGGGCAGAACCGCCGTCATCAACCCGCCCAGGTCAGTGATGCCGGTGCGGGAATCCAGCAGAATATGGTCAAACGCGCCTTTCTCGCTTACAAAGGCAAGCAGGTTGCGAAACAGGCCCAAACCCTTCGCCGGGTCCGCCACCATGAAGTCGTGCCAGGCAATGTCTTGATAAATGCCGGCGCAGTCTGTTTTTGCGCTGATGGCAGGCAGGATGTGCAGGTTGGGGAGGTCCGGCACGGGTTTGGCTATTTGAAAAAAAGCTTTCAGGGATTTTGAATCCGCGGACTGCATCTGCTTTGATTTCTGCCATTGCAGCAGCCATTCCAGAAAACCCATGGCGGGCAGGGGGGAAGGGCTGAGGGCCGGGATCAGATGCATGCCCGGTGCTTCCACATCCAGATCCCATAAAAGCGTTTTCCTGCCCTTGTGCGCCAGCGCAACACCCACATTGGCCAGGAGCATGGTACGGCCCACGCCGCCTTTGAAACTATAAAATGTGGTTATATGGGTCGACTTGTTCATGCGGCTATTTTCAAATAACTGCTGCCTCTTTTGGTTTGTTGTCTGGATGAGGTTCCTTCTTTTTCTTGATAAATCTTTATGCCGTTCTGTCCCAAGCGGATGCGGTTCTCGCGGCCGATGGTTTCCCTTTCAATGAGTTCGTTGGCCTCCATCAGATTCAGAATACGGGTCAGGTTGGCGCGCTGCAATCCCAAACGCTGGCCGATCTCTTGTTGTGCCACGTACTTTCCAGGCGCGATCATGGCGAGGATCTCTGAAAAATGGGTGCGCTCCAACAAGGCTTGCGGCGCCTGGCTTTGAAGAGCAGACAGCCTGCTGTCCAGAAGGTCCATATAGACGCCCCAGCGAGCGGCATAGGGTTTTGTCAAATGTGCAAATTTTTTAACGATGGTTGGATGGGTCATGCGGTCCAGATGTTCGATAAGGGCCTGCATTTCATCTAACTGGGGTGGCTTGCGGATGAACTGAATGATACGCGAACGATAAATATAATCCAAAACCTCAGCCTGGCGCTCTTCCCATTTTTCCGTTTTCCGTGCTGATGTCAGCAAGTCATGCAAGTCGGCTGAATCGGCAAGGATTTCCGGAACACAGTTGATCAGATCGATTGGCGGCATGGCAACCTTCCCCATAGTAAACAATTATAAACAATCTTAGTAAGCCTATATTCATTTTTGTTCATCTTTTAGGGTTATAGATCAAGCTTGACCTTAATGCAACAATTTTTATCTTTTGATTCAGGTTGCTTCGGCTTTGGCTGGCCTGAATGGCATACGAAGCCATGGGCCTCATCGATGCCTTTTGGATGCTGATTGGCTACGGTACAGACCGTGCCATGGATTCGCTGTAGGGTTGCTGCACGACGTGCATGGGCGTCGACGCTCCGCTCATCTCCAAATGCTGGCACCAAGAGCCAATCCGGGCAGATCTGTTCCCAAAATTGACTGAAGGGCGGTCGTTCCTGGCAAAAATCAAGGCAAATGGGAATGCCCAGAAGCCCGATGGGGGTTATTAGAAGATCGATCTTCCGACCGGTGATGATTCCCTCTGGCTGATCCGCATCACCGGCTTTGGTCAGCTTGTGGTGCGAGAGCATTGTTTTCCCAGAGCGGCTGAACAACTCGGCGTAATTGAAAATCGCGCCGTCCAGTTCTTGATGAAAACTGCCCGGCAACGTCATCCAGAAAGGATGCTGATGCTCATTCAACCAATCGGAAATGCGCAGCCTGATCTCGGGACATATCGCTAGTTCCGGAAGAACTATGACATCGGCAGCCGCTTCTTGTGCATACCGGAAAGTTTTTAATACACTCAGCCAGCGCTTTTCCATATTGGTAAGCCCTTCGGCCAGCCAGACGCTTTGATTTGCTGTCGACCATTTCGGGGTGACATGATCCGGGAAATTGCCGAAATATAGATTCAAGGTTTGTTTGCGTTTAAAACTGTCTTCTGGCAAATAAGCGGCCGAAATCCGGCGAAGACAGATCTCATAGCCGGAGATGACGGTGGGTATGATCCAATGATGGGTGAGTCATGCCAGCGGGTTACCGGCTTGCTTCCGATGACGCGAAAACAGGTGTGCCTTCCGCATTCGGCGGTATATATAATATGAGGTATTTTTGAAATTGATTTTTCCGGGCGGAGCTGTATTCCCTATGACATCGTATTTTTCAAAAAGAAACTCATCAAGCGCAACCAGCAATGCAAGCGGAAATTCAGCGATGAGAGCTGGCTTAATTTTAAGCGCGTTTTCATTGAAAAGCGCGGTTTTAATTTTTTCTTTTGCGTTTTTATACCCGACTTCATCCGCCCGTGACCTACTTTCTGCTGCCATAAAAAAAGGAAGGTCACTTTTATCATTCATGGGATTAAACCGCAACCAGCATGCAATAAAAGCCTCATGATATCGCCGCTTCAACAGAATATTCATGATGTCTTGCACGGTCATTGTCCTTTGTTGTGCTTTTGGTGAAGGGCTGTTGGGAAGCGGGCAAAACATCGCAAATTTGACAAATTGTGTCAAGGCATGCAGGAATCTGTGCGTTGGGGCAACGCATGAAACATATGCGTGCAATAACCACGCACGATTCTCCGGTATGTTCGCGACGGTCGGCTTGACAAACACTCATTTTTCTGCGATTTCCTCGGACATTCACCACCCAAGATGTTCGAAAGGAGACAGCAGACAATGGACTTGTTGGCGAAAATCGGAAAGCAGTGCGTCATCACCACCGAGTTGGGACCGGTAAAAGGGGCCATGTTCGCCGAGGCCCTGGACAAAGCCGCGACCTATGCTGGTTTGGACGGCATCAATATCCACGACTGCCCCATGGGAAATCTGCGGATCAATTCCATTGTCATGGCCGGTCTGATCCAGTCCCGGCTGAACATCCAGGCCATTCCCCATTTCACCTGCCGGGACCGCAGCCTGCTGGGGACCCAGGCGGATCTGCTGGGGGCCCATGCCCTGGGAATCCGGGCGCTTTTGGTCACCACCGGTGATCCGCCCAAGCACGGCCCCTATGCCTCCAAACCGGTTTACGATTACAACACTTTTGAACTGATCCGGCTGATCAAGAAAATGAATCAGGGGCTGGATGCCAATGACAAGGAATTCGGCGGCCGCACGGATTTTCTGGTGGCCTGCACGGCCATGCCCACGGCCCGGGATCTGGATCGCGAGTTGGAGCGCATGCACAAGAAAATTGAAGCCGGCGCCGACTTTTTTCAGACCCAGGTGGTATACGACGTGGAAAAGGCCCTGGGTTTTGCCCAGGCGGCCCGCAAGCTGGGTAAACCCATCTTCATGGGGATCATGCCGCTGAAAAGCGTCAAGATGGCGCGCTACATGCAGGAAAAGGTGGAAGGCATCGATGTGCCGGACGAAGTCATCGAGAGTATGGAAAAGCACGGCCAATCCGGCGTGGAAATCGCCTGCCGGATCATCCATGAGATCCGCCCCCATGTGGACGGCATTCACATCATGGCCCTGGGGGATGTGAGCGGCACCAACCAGATTGTGGAATTTATCCGGTCCTGATGGATGTGTATTCAGGAGTCAGGAGTCAGAATACAGAAGTCAGAATAACGGATCATCGTTTCGGCCATCCCTTTGTTGTGGGAGCGGGCTTCCAGCCGCGATACATGGCCGAAACGATAACCACCGCATTCATATTCTGAATTCTGTCTCCTGGATTCTGTCTTCCAATTTACGGCATAACATTGATTCTTCCCAGGGCGATTCCGCCTTCCCCATATACGGTGGCGGGGATGCCAGCGCCTGAGGCCGGGAAACTACTACCCAGGAAATTCAGCAGCGGCATCCATTCCTTGAGCTCCTGAACCCCGGCCGCGGCCGGTTGCGCATCCAGCCGGCAAGTCATATAGTCGGCCGGATCAGCGAGATTGACCGGGGTTCCGTCAGCATGCTTGGGCACGATGGAAAGTCCGGCACTGGTGACGGCGCCCATCATCTGCAAGGCATAGAGATCCACCACGCAGCGATAAAGGGTGGTATTGTCGCTGAAATCCAGGGCCGTGTCGCAATCCGTGCAGAATATATCTTCATCGCCGCCGTAAGCAGCCGGCAGGGCATTGCCGCACAGATAGACCGCGGTGACCCCTTGCAGGGTAAAGGCCCCGGCCGGATCATAATCCACCCGGATTCCGGAGAAATTCAGGAAGTAGTCCGAGCCCAGCATAGGTGCCAGGGTCAAACCCGCCTCGCAGATATTGCGGATCTCGGGCGCGGTCACGTAAACCGACATGAGGGGATAACCCGGCAGGGGTTGGGAAGTATCCGGCGAAATTCCGAGGGGCAGCACATTGTAGATATCGCTGAAGGTGATGACGCCGGTCTTGCCGGGATAGAGATTGTCCCGGATGACGCCGCTGGGCACCACGCTGAGGCTAAAGGGCGTGGGATCGGCGGTGGGCAGGGCCAGCAAGCTGGCCACGGTGCGGCCGGCATCGGCGCATAAATTACCCAGGCCGCTTTCCTGAAGGGTATTCAATTCCAAGCTGAAATTCGTCCTGGAAATCGGCGAATCCATTTGAACTCCAAGGGCAGCCAGGTTTGCATTCATGGCGGCGTGGTACTGGGTCACCATGCCCTGGATCAAAGGATCACCGGCCACCGAATCATTCACCGGCAGGAGATTCCATTTCATGTCCGCCATCTGACCCGAGCCCTTGGAAACAGCCAGGTCCAGGCGGCCGAGGAATTCGCCATATTCCCCAGGTGAAAAAATCAGGGTCGCGCCCACCTTTATTATCTTATCCGTATCTGTGTGGAAATGGCCTGAGGCGATCACATCTATGCCGCTGACGTTTTCCGCCAGGTCGGCGTCATCGCCGCTGCCGTTGGTTTCCACGCCGCCGTGGGAGAGCACCACCACCAGTTTGACCCCGTCTGTATTGCGCAACTCATTCACTTTTTGTTGGATAAAGGCATAGTCATGATTAAAGGTGACTGGTTTGGCCACCGGCGCCTTTGCATCCGCATCCGGCCCCATCAGGCCCAGCAATCCCACCTTCAAGCCATTGGGAAGTTGAATGATCTTTTTAGCGGCAATGAGTCCGGTGCCCTTGAAATATTCCAGGCCGTCGTCAGCCGGATTCGTGGCGCTGAAGACGGTATTGGAGGCCAGGATGGGCACGCCAAAGCCCTTGCTGGCCGCCCGGGAGAGCAGCAGGGCAAGGCCTGCCGGCGACCAGTCAAATTCATGATTGCCAAGTGTAACGGCATCGTATTGCATGAGTTGAAAAAATTTAAAGGTAATGGGATCGGCAGCGGTCAGGTCATAGACCGTGCCCATCAGAAAATCACCGGAATCAAAGAGCATCACCGGGATATTCAAGGACGCCTGCTGGGAACGGATCTGATTGGTCAGAGCCGCCAGCCGGGCATAGCCGCCGGTGATGTCGTCCGCATCCGCGGTGTTGAGGGGAGTATAGTCCAGAAAGGGACCATAGCCGCTGGCATGGTGGTGGACATCGGAAGTCTGCAAAATCGTCAGGATTGCCGTGCTCTCATCCCCGCCCTGGTTGGCGAAGAACCATACGGCGTCCATGTCCTTGCGGCCGGTGGCATCCTCCACCACGGTCATCAGGACATTGAGCCCCTTGGTCTTGTTGAGTATTTTTGAACTGTTTTTGTAAACCTTCAAGCCATCGGCCAGGCCCACTTCAGCCTTCAGGCCGCCGGTCATGGGTGCGAATTTTGTAGAGATTTCGTTGCTGAAATTTAGCCAGGCCTTGAAGGTTTCCGGTTTGGCACCGGCTTTCAGCAGGATTTTCAGATCCACGGGTTGCAGGTAGAGCGTCTGCCCGGCTTGCGGAGCAGAGATGGTTGCCACATCCACGGCAAAGGCCATGCCAGTCATAAGCATGGTAAGACCCAACAGTGCCAGAATTCCAGACCATCGCATCAATCGCATGTTACCCCCTTTTTTTAAATTTAACATAGTACAGTTAATTATCTAATTAATGATCAGTTGTCAATACAGGCGAACCGATTCAGAACATTGTTTTTTCATCAATCCATACCAATAGCCGCGATCGGCTTAACCCAAAGCCATTATCATGTATTATTATTGCGTTTTACGTCTCGGATGGGGTATGTTGATTCAGCCACATGGACCGGCAATATCAATATCAGGGCAAACATGCCCGCAAATGGCCTTATTATCATGTTATCAGGGCAAATTGCCCTGATAGCATGACTTGATAATCAATGGTTCGGCGTATATAAAACCATAGGAATATGCGATGATAAAAATTGAAGAAAAATATCAGCCTATTAAGGATGACACACGTTCATTTGATATTCGCTTCTGGCAATCTCAAGGAGACATTGCTATTTTTGAGGCAGTCACAGAAATGTTGAATGATTATTTTTTAATTCGAGGAAAAAATGCTGACGAGTTCAGACTTCAAAGATCTATTGAATCTTTTCAAAAAGTTTAAAGTTCGATATCTTGTTGTGGGGGGGTATGCGGTGATGAAATATAGCGAACCGCGTTTCACAAAAGATCTCGATTTATTTATAGCAACTGATCAAGACAATGCAAAATCTGTATTTGCTGCGTTAAAAGAATTTGGTGCACCACTGGAAAACCTTACTTCAGATGATTTCGCTCACGAAGGATATTTCTATCAGATGGGAAGACCTCCTATAAGAGTTGATATAATGATGTCGATTCCTGGAATTGAATTTGAAGATGCTTGGAAAAAACGTGAAATAGTAAAATTGGATAATTTTGAAATCCTCTTCATTTCACGGTCTGATCTTATCCGTGCAAAAGAAGCAAGCGGAAGACCACAAGATAAAATTGATGTTGAAAAGCTCAAAGAAGCCGAACAATTGGATGCACTTGATAAAAAATAGCGCGCCGCTACGCTTTGCACTATTTTTACAAGTGATCCAAAGCGTTGGCCAGAGAAGAGAAAATGATAGGGCGTGCCTAAGCACAACAGTATTCATGTCAACTGCCCATGGAGTATTCAAGGTCGCTTTCGCTGGCGAAATAGATCATTCCGTAAGACGCTTCAAGGAGTATAGTCCTTTCAAACCTGATATGGGCTTAGGTTTTTTCTCTTTGGCGGATGGAAATAGATCCTTGACTCGCAAATATTGTTGCCGCACAAAATCCTTGGAGCCGATAATGCCGGAATCTGTAAAATAGCGCGTGCGATAAAGGAATCGATCGGTGCGGGTGATCCGGTAGTCTTTTTTCCGCTCCTTTTCCACGGTTTTCTGTTCAATGCCTTTTCCTTTTTCACCCTTCACACTTCTCCCTTCACCCTTCTTTATCGCTCCGGCTTCATACAAAAATTTTCGATAAAGGCGCAAACGTTCTTTGGCATCCAATACTCCGAACTCCCTCAGGCCGAAATCCAGGGAAAGAAAATCCCCCTTATTTTTCTGCTGGACATGATAGCCGATGGAATTCCAACGGTAATCCTCGGGTTTCGCCACCAGCCCGGCCCGCACCGGATTAAGATCGATATAGGCCAGGCAGTTGATTAGGGTTTCGCCCTTTTCCACGATCAGGCTTTTGAAGCGCTCGCCCCAGAAAAAGCCCCGGCGGCCATGGCGTTTGTTGTAAAAACGGGAAAAGGTCTGCTTGAGTTCCTTGCAAAATTCGGAAAGGCTGGTCCATTTTTGTTTCAGAAACGGAATCTGGCCGTCCAGACAGATCTTGTCCTTACCATGCAGGACCGCATAGCGTTTTTTGACATCCTCATCCGAGACGGACTTTTCCGGAAACATGCGCAGCAGGCCATGAAAATGGCTTCCCATGATACAGAGTCCAAATACCTCAATAAAATATACTTTGCTCAAGCGCCGGATCAGATCCACCAGAAAATCCTTTTCCACATCCCCTAGTGGATATCCCCCAAGGGCTGTCCGGGACATCACATGATACACGGCCGGTTCATTCGGAATCAAAAGACGCGCGGTTCTTGGCATGGCCTTGTCCCCCTTTTGATTTCTCAACGGGTTTCAGCGTAATTATTTTATATTTTCAGTGCCTTTTACTCTAATGGCCAAAATTTATACCATGATACATAGATCAAGAAAAAATGAGTGTCAACAAATATTTTGTGCATAGGACCTGTCCCTGGCTTTCTCTGGCTTTCCTTTACGCTGTTATATTTGTGGTTGAAGTTGAACCGCTCCACCAAGTCCTGGTAAATGGCCATCGCATTCCGGCCCAACCGCACCTGCTCTTCAATCCATATCCGATGGGCTTCACAGGCGGACCGGGCATGAAACGGAATTTTTGCCGATGCCAATGAAATCACCGGTGGCCGGGGTGGGGGATTTTGAATCGGGTCTGTATTT
>DYJD01000091.1 GCA_020723325.1 Desulfosudis oleivorans
CTTTCGATTATTTCTCCTCTGATCTTTGTCCTCATAAAATCACCGAAAATCATATCTAACCAATTATAATCTTTATTAAATATCTGATTTGTGCTATCCTTAGCCAATAACTTTCCTGATGGGATACATCATGGCCAGATATAAACCATACGACTATCAGCAAAGAGTACTCTTACCGGTTTCTTTGGAAGACCAATTAATGCCCGGCACCTTGGAGTTCGCCATTCATACCCTGGTGGAAAAGCGGTTGGATATGTCTGTCTTTGCGGGCAAATACCGAAATGATGAGACTGGCCGAGCCGCATATGACCCTAAGGTGCTCTTGAAGGTAGTGTTGCTGAGCTATTCCCGAGGGCTCATATCGTCCCGGAAGATAGAGCGGGCCTGCCAGGAGAATATAGTTTTTATAGCCTTAGCCTGTGGCCAGCAGCCCGATCACAGCACCATCGCCGCTTTTGTGTCCTCCATGAAAGACGAGATTCTCCCTCTCTTTAGAGATGTATTGCTGGTCTGTGAAGAGATGAACCTCTTGGGTGGCACCATGTTTGCCTTGGATGGCTGCAAACTGCCTTCCAATGCCTCCAAAGAGTGGAGCGGCACGTTTCCAGAGCTCCTTAAGAAAAAGCAGAAGATCGAGGCCAAGGTGGCACAATTACTGGCAGAGCAGATGCAAGCAGACCAAAACGAAGAGAATCCTTCCAAGCCAAAAGATGCGGACATGAACCGGCAACAGCAGGTGGAAAAATTACAGAAAAAGGCAGAGCTGATTGAGAAATGGCTGGCCGAGAATCAGCCCAAGATGGGCGCGGCTGGTAGAGAAAAACAAAGTAATATTACGGACAATGACTCGGCCACGATGATGACCTCCCACGGCATCATCCAAGGGTATAACAGCCAGGCCCTTATTGATGCCAAGCACCAGGTCATTGTTCATGGTGAGGCCTTCGGTGACGGGCAGGACCACGGCCATGTCCCGCCCATAATGACCGGAGCCCTGGAGAACTTACAGAGCCTTGGCCATGAGCCGGATTACTTTGAAGGCAAGATCTTCACCGCTGACAGTAATTATCATACTCTGGTCAACTTGAAGAAGTGCCAGGAGTTGAAACTGGACGCCTACATCCCCGATAGGAAGTTCCGGAACCGGGACCCGAGGTTTGACACCCAAAAACAACGCCGCTCCAAGAGATTTACTTTAAAAGATTTTCACTATGAAGAGACGTCGGACCGATACATCTGTCCTGAAGGAAAAGTATTAAAGCTGAAGGCCAAAAGATGTGTCGATCATGGAAATGTTTATCGAAAATACGTGGCTGCTGAAAAAGATTGCCGAGATTGTCCATTAAGACCCTTGTGCCTTTATGGAGCGGGCTCAAAACGCAAAAACCTGGCAGTCCCGATCGGCACTGAAGGCATTAATCTCTCAAAACAGATGGTGGAGAAAATCGAAAGCGAACAGGGACGTAGAATCTACCCACAACGACTGGCTATTGTTGAGCC
>DYJD01000092.1 GCA_020723325.1 Desulfosudis oleivorans
CTGCCGGGTCATGGCCGAGTAATAACTTTCGACGCTCAACAGGAAAAGGCCGTCGAGACCGCCCAGGCGATCTACGTGGAATGGGCGGATGAGGAGAGTAGACATAGCCATTCGCCAGTCGCTGGATGAGCTGCAAGGATTGATACGCAGCTAACCTGATAACGAACACACCTGGATGTGACGAAACAACTCAGTCCCTGACTCGTTGTACCTTACTGAATAGGTGTGAATTACCCCGGAGAAGAGACGACATGATTGCAACAATGACACCTGCAGAATATATCGCCCTGGCTGAAAAATCCATTGCCGAGGCGCTGGGCTGCCCGGAACCAACCGGCAGGCAGCGCACCTACTGGGTCAACCAGGTGCGAGCGCGCCTGCTGCGGGCGCGCAGCCTGGCATTGACCGTCAAGAGACGCATTGGCTCTGCAAAGTCGGCCACTGACGAAGAGTCTCGCTATGCCACCCACCTGCTGGATGAAATTGATCGTCTCTGGCCCCTGGCAATCACCAGCCGAAAATCATCCAAACCCCAAAGTCTGGATCAACCTGGTGTTCCGATAGATGCCAATACCCTCTACAGAGAGTGGCTGCATCGTGAGCGAAAACAGCGCGGCGTCAGTCTCGAAGCGCTGCAACGCTCGAGCGGGATTAATTTGGGCCTGCTGTCCAGGCTGGAACGCGGGCAACGCCAATTTTCCGCGCACCCGGCGGTGCGCGTGCTCCGGGCGCTCGGCGTGACGCGGACAGAATTCCTGGCGATCTACGGGGTAAAAATCCCCCCCACATACCCACCGATTTCTTCGCTACAAGATTTGGGGCTTTTCATCCGCAAAACCCGGCTGAACTATAGCCTGTCGCAACAGGATTTTGCCAAAATGCTCGACGTGTCTTCCATGACCCTGCTAAGGATCGAGTATGGGCAGCGAAAAGTCCAGTTAGCGCTGATCGTCAGGATCGGTCAGATTCTGGGGATCACCGCAGAATTGTTATCCATGCTATGGGATTTTTACAGCGAGGCCGCTGACCGTCCTGGCAGTCAATCTTAACGCCAGCGTAACGATCATAGACTCAAAACACCTTCAATTGCTTTGAAGGTGTCACAGGGGGGATCATAGAAAAGATATGACAGGCAAGTGACGGAAAAACGCCTTGCCTGTCGTGTAAAATTCTGCGTGCAAACTTGCCAAACCGTAGTGTTCATGTTAGAATGCGGCTCGATGGGGCTATTCCCTGTGCGCACTCTATTTACTGGTAAGCGCACCTTACAGGTATCTCTCTTTTAGCTGCAATCCAATCAAGAATCTCGCGTCCAGCAATGACGCCAGTTTTGCGTTGCTGTACCACTTGTTCGACGCGCCGGTTGATCGTTGATCGGCGCAAACCAGAGGGTCAACCAGACTATCAATTCCAATTCATTTCCAGGAGGGCTTCGATGTCACACAAGTTCATGGGGTTTGTTCGTATTGCGATTCGCACGTGGGGGATTCAGGTTTT
>DYJD01000093.1 GCA_020723325.1 Desulfosudis oleivorans
AACTCAAGTTTCTGACTTGGCTTAACATGTTGTCTCTACGTTATTATCCATACACACATGGCGTGTGGAATGCAATATTTCAATGGCAGTACGCATGATTACATCAACTTCAGCCTTGATTGCATCTTCGCAGGCGCCACTTGCTGCGCGAATCTTGTCCGCGACAAAAAGGAGCAGACGCTCCAGCGCGCCAGACAGCGTCAGATCGGTGCACTCGGCGCAACAGGCAAAAAAGAGAGAGCCGAGACTGCGGGGATCATCATGACGACGCTGCTCAAACGCCAAAAACACGTAGCGGGTCATGACAATGGTGATGTGCCCGATCAGCCCGTCGTAATCCCGCAGTTGCACTTCCCGCTCCAGGTTGAGGTAGTGCTTCATCATCTTGAAAAACACCTCGATATCCCAACGCTTGCCGTAAATCCGCACGATTTCCGTATCGGCCAGATCTATCTTTGTGGACAGGATGGCCAGCCAGTCCCGCTTATGGCGGTGACGCACAAACACGATCTTCACCTTCTGGCCCTTGGCTGTCTCCGTTACCACCGAGGCAAGGATTTGCGCCCTGCCCGGTCTCTTGGTCAGCTTGCCGTACAAGCGGCCAAGCCGCAGCCATTCGTCCTGGTGACGATAAAAAATGTTGTGCATGTCCTTGGCCATGCAGATCACCGGCAGATGCGCACCCAAGCTGGCAAGCAGAGAGGGAAAAGAGAACCAGCTGTCCATCAGCAGATAGTCGGCCTCTATCCCCAATCCCAAAACCCGCTTGACCATATTCTCCAGGTTCGCCGTCGACCCAGCAATGGCCTCCATTCTCCGGCGATAGCCGCAACAACGCTTGTCAAGCTCTTTGACGATCCCCTGGAGCCGCTTTTCCGCATTGGCCGAGGCGCACAGTACAAAGTCCAGCGGCAGAAAGCTGTTGCCGTCAGACCATCCCAGGGTCAGCAGTTTGAACCCTTTCAGGCTCCGGCAGGTCGTGTGATCAAAAATCCAGGACAGCAACTCCACCTTCTTGGAGCGGGAGCGGTCATAGGTGCTGTCGTCAAGAATCAACACCGTCTCTCGCTGCTCATCGGTCAGAGCCGAAAAGAAGCGGGCCATGATGGCCGTCAGGGCAAGCAGGAACCTGCGCCAGTTGTGCCGGGGGTTGCGCAGCAGCTCGTAGGCCGCATCCTTCCGGAAATCCAGGGAGGAATTCTGGACAATCCCCCTGGAAAAGTTCACGCCGTCGAAAGGCAGCTTGAAGATGGTCGTGAACAGCGTGAGCGGCGATGCTCCGCGCAACTTGCGAATTCCGCTCTTCTGAAGCAGGGTTCCCACCTTGAGGTCAGCCATGAAGGCGGAAATTCTGTCATGCAGCCGTTTTGCTTCTTGTTGCTCCTGATATTGTTTGGTAATATTCATCTAAGCCTTTCCTTTTTGATTTTATTGAACTTTTTCGCGAAAGCCCAATATACCAGAAAGCGAAAGGCTTTTCTGTATTATTTTA
>DYJD01000034.1 GCA_020723325.1 Desulfosudis oleivorans
AGGAGCAATGTGCATCATTTTTAATGGGTTGCGATGGGCCAGAATGTGGCAAGTAGTCCTGCACTTTCGATGAATTTTTTTCGGCTTTTCGATAGTCGTTAATTGCGAGATTTGGTTATGTGTTCTATTATTGATTTGGAACAATCAATGGGGATTGAGGAATTTATTGGCCCTATAATTCTCTTGTTCATAGCTTATCTATCATTGAGTGTTAATATCCGAACAAGAAGACTCATTAAAGAATGGGCTCGAAAAAGCAATTACGACGTCGTAAAAATAAATATAAAACTTTGGTATTGGTTTATTCCTTGGTTGTGCGGAGGGATACATCCAGACAACTTCAGAGTTATTGTGCGATCTAAAGACAATAAAATATTAGAGTATCAAATTACAGGTGGTGGATTGTTCCTTGTGAGCAATAAAATCGAGGTTGTAAAAATGAAAGAACTTCACACATAACATGGATGGCAGTCCAGGGTACTGCCAGGGCTGGGCCATTACGAGAGGTATTGCTCCATTTCGGTATTGTTTTACATTTTCAACTGTTAGTGAAAGCCCTGGCTGCTCCATGACCGCTGGCGTTGGACGATTATGAGAATTCTCATTACATCCGTTTTGATGTTATTTAGTGTCTACGGTGGTAGCGCGTTCGCGGAGGGCGGATTGTGTGCGACTGAACAGTGTGAAAAGGCTCAGAACATTCCTAATCTCCCTTCTGATGTTAAAATGTTTGTTGAACAACGCGACGGATGTGATCACTTTCGCGGAGAGCCGTGGCCCGAAGCCGACAATCAGGAGAGCAAGGAGAGGCGTGAGTTTATTTTGCGGAAGATTCGAGAGCTCTGCACTGGCACCGACGGGCGTCTAACTGATCTACGAAAAAAATACGGCGACTCGCGCGTTTTGGGTGAGCTACTAAACGAATATGAAGACCAAGTTGAGCTCAAATGAATCCGACCGACATAGCCAATCGCCCAACAGCTGGCTCGTGATGGACGCCGGAAGCGATGCCTTGCTATAGTTGGAGTATATTGCGTCGGCGCCACCCAGTCGGGGCGTTCGGTTTCAATGCTACATGAAAATATTTCGAAATTTTATTTTTTGCATAGCTATTTTTTTCTGTGCATATTTTGCATTTATCTACTATCTTTCATGGCATATGAAATCAGAAATGAAAAAGACTATGGATCTATTTCAACAAAATCCGTTAATTTGCCCAGAGGGGTCAGAAGCGGCAATTGAGCGGTGGAGCAAAATTGGATACTCAAGGTACTGTTTATCGAACGGAAAGAAACATGGCCATTGGGAGGCGTGGGAATCGCAATACAAACTTATTGATGGTTCTTATAGAAACGGAATGAAAGACGGGAAATGGACTTGGTACAATAAAGATGGCAGCATCTATAGAATAGTTAATTATAAAGAAGATTTGGAATTAAGTAGCAAGATATTTTCAAAACAATAAAAACGAACAAAGGCATTGAGATGACAGCGGATTTGCCGGACTGGTAAAAGTGCAGAATGTCTGAAGCAATGTGCATATTTTGAAGGGATTGCACTAGACCACAAAGTGGCAAGCTGTGCTCCACTATCGATGTGTTCGTTTTCAACCTTTCAACTGAATTTTGAACTACTTGACCTGATTATTAATGTTTAGGCATTCACAACCATGAGCAAACGCATTCTTGTAATCCTTGGTCATCCCCAAAGCGACAGTTTCTGCGGCGCCATCGCCAATTCATACTTAGAGGGAGCCAAAGCAGCAGGAAATGAAGTTCAACTAATTTCCATTGGCAATCTGTCTTTTGATCCAGTGCTCCACAATGGCTACGCCACGAATCAGGAGCTCGAACCTGACTTGGTGGCTGGACAGGCAGCAATTACTTGGGCACAACACATCGTTTTCGTATATCCCATATGGTGGGGCGCAATGCCAGCTTTGCTCAAGGGCTTTATTGACCGAGTTTTCCTACCGGGCTTTGCCTTCAAGTTTCGTGAAGGTTCTCAGTTCTGGGATCGCCTGCTTTCGGGGCGCTCAGCTCACCTTCTCGTCACAATGGACACGCCACCTTGGTATTTTCGCTGGATATATCGTATGCCGGGCCACAATCAGATGAAGCGCACTATTCTTGAATTCTGTGGCATAAAACCCGTAACCGTTTCGAGCTTTGGCCCCATCAAATATAGCAACCAGCAAAAGCGGGAAAAGTGGCTTGCCAACGCAAATGCATATGGACAACGTGCTTAATCGGGGAAGGGCGGATCTTTCTCCCACCCTCCTCAATGAAGAGACATTATTTCCAGCGATGAAACCGGCCAGGTCAAACAAATTGACAAAGGCGTTTCCGGACTGGTAAAAGTGCACAATGGCAGAAGCAATGTGCATCATTTTTAAGGCGTTGGGGGCATGTGCACTATGGAGGAGTGCTCCGCTATCGATTTAATCGTTTTCCGTTTTTCAAGAGAATTTTGACATAGTCGACATGATAATTAATTGTTCGGCTTCATGTATTAAACACTCCGGTACCGACTATAATAGAAAGCAGAGAATGTTTTTCAGTTATACGTCTCTAAAAAATCTTTTCTTATCTGAGATGAGAACAGAAATAAGCAAGTATTCAAGTCCAACATCGTATACCATCACGGAAAATGATATCGCATTTCTACCTGACCCCGTTCGGAGATATTTCCGGTATTGCGGCTGCATCGGCAAGAAAAAAATGATTAATGCAAAAATTGAATGGAAAGATGTTCTATTCAGAATGTCATCAAAAAATAAATGGATAAGGCTGGATTGTTATCAGTTTAATTCCGTGCCTGAACCAACAAGAATTGTGTATATGAAAAGCCGAATTATGGGAGTATTTCCATTTGAAGGGCGGGACAAATACCATGACGGGCATGGTAATATGCTGATCAATCTTATGAAAGTATTTATGGTTGCCGATGCCAAAGGCAAAGAAATGGATGAATCTGCATTGGTGACGGTTTTAGCTGAGACTTTTCTTGTTCCATCATATGCTTTGCAAGATTATATTACATGGTCAGCTATTGACTCTAATACCGCCAAGGCTACACTTAAATTTAATGAAAGTGAGGTCACCGGAGTCTTTCATTTCAATGACCAAGGCGAGTTTATCGAATTTGAAACAAATGACAGGTACTATTCAGAAAGAGGTACAGAGTATAAAAAGGTTAAATGGTCTGTAGTTGCGAGTAATTACATTGAGAAAAATGGAATAAAATTTCCTACTACCCTGAGTGCAATCTGGCATGAAAAGGATGGAGGTTTTGAATATTTCAAAGGCAAAATAGAATATATTGAATTTGATAAAACGGAATAATGTATAAACGCCCACTGGGGTAGGGGTACCTATCACTGAGCGCCCCTCCAACGATACCGAAGGCCATTTCCAGTTCAGAAACCGGACGAGGCCAATTGAATTGACAGCGGAATTGTCGGGCTGTTAAAGTGCAGAATGTCTGGAGCAATGTGCATCATTTTGGAGGGATTGCACTATGCCACAAACTGGCAAGGAGTGTTGCACTTTTGATATTCTTGTATCAATAGTTCTGGTCGCAAAACTTTTTATCCATACCCGTTTATCCTTTTAAATCTTATCTTGTCATGCTTAGCGGAAATCCAAGAACCGGTCATCATGATGAGTTAGAACCGCCACGAATCACGCGATGCTTGACTGTCAAGTGAGCCTCAAATCTCATCCCTTCAATTTTATTATTCCCGATTCTTTTTATTCATTACAATTCTGCTTTATCGAGGCGCAAATTTTCAGTCTAATTTCAAAAAATTAAACAGAACCCTAATGACTTTATATAATTAGTGCTTAAATTATTAATATATAATTGTCACCCAACTTCATCAAACGATAATAAACCATGTGACGGCTTACGCCTCCGAAGGTTATAATTAAAAAAGGAGTGACTGGGTGGCATTTATAATCGGTTTCTTGGGTGTGCGTGCATCTTCTTTTGAATAACGGCACTGATGGAGACCGTACTTTTTAGCAGGGTCAGAAATGGCTCTGCTTTTTTATTAGATGCCGATTTTTATGGAATGAAGATTATTGATTTCAATTTATAACCGGAACTGGCCTAAATACCAGTCCCGGTTTTCCATTTTATGCAAATATGTTTTCGATCCATCGCATGGCTTCGACATCACTGACTTTGCCGAGATATCGCTGCGTGGTGGAAAGATTGGCATGGCGCAGGATAATCTTGCTGACAATTTCCAATGGGGCTCCGGCTCGGGATGCATATGTGGCGGCATGGCGGCGAAGGTCATGAGGATTGAGTTCGATACCGACTTTTCGACCGGCTTTTTTGAGGATTCTTCTCGCGCTAGTATAGCCGGCTGGAAAAATTCGCTGGTCAGGGGCCATTTTATTTGAATGTATATAATCCTTGAGACGATCAGCAACTTTTTTAGGGATGAACACAACTTCGGACTGGCGACCACTTTTAGGACTGATAAGCAATAATTTTCGATCATCAACATCCATCGCCCTCAGTTTCAGCACTTCGCCGATTCGCATACCACCCCTGGCCATCAGTTCAAGCATTAATCGATTCCTGGGATTATCGGTTTTGAATATGATTTCATCAACGGCATCTTTTTCAAGTATGGTCCATTGCCGCCCCTTGGCAACTCGAAACGCTTTTTTCAAAATCGAAGTTTCACAGGGATTAATCAGTGATGGATCTACGGTATTCTTGATGAAATTGAAAAATGTTTTCAGGATAGTGTATTTATAGCGTTTTGTGGCCTGCTTCTGGCCACCTGTGTTTTGGGATAGAAACGATAGAATCTGTTCGGATTTTACCGAATGAGTTTCGTGATCACCGAACTGGGATTTGAATTTGCTCAGGAATAATTCGTAATTCTTGATCGTATTTTTTTCCAGCGTTCATTTTTTGGTGATCCATAAAATTGGCGATGGCTTGAACAATCTTCATATTGGCCTCCTTCTTTGTATGAGGTTAATCAAATTGACAACTGAATCGGGAACCTGTTAAAATGTGCACATTACCGAAACCATTGTGCATAATTTCTGATCTTCTGCAATAGGGAAGAACGTGGCAAGTTGTCTGCACTTTTGAAGTAACTCGTTTTCGGCTTTTCAACAAAAATGACATATTAAAAAAATCATCGATTGAACGTTTTCCAGAACGGTGTGCATGATAGACTTCTTTTGCAATTTTTTATAGGTTGAAAGCGGTGCCTGTACAATGGACCGGAATACGCAATGAACATTCTCAATCTAAAATCTATAGTCGGAATATTTTTTATACTTCTGTTCCTTTTTGCATCAAGCTTAGGCGTACCCATAGCAGTGTGCAATGAAGTATTGGATGACAATATTTTAAAAATTGAAATTAGTCCAACATCACAGATTCGGTATGAAGGAGACAGTTGGAGTTTTAGTCTTAAGATGACTATAAAAAATGATAGTCAACAATCCGTTTTTTTACCAAATCCTACACTTCCTTATATAAGTTTCATTGAGGAATATTATCTTTTAAATCCAAATAATAACGAAATAATAGGCAATGGAAAGCCAGAAAGGGTTTCCATTCTTTCGGAGAATAGTTGGATAGAGATAGGCGCTACAAAATATATTGAAGCAAATAGAAATATCAGAATATATCAAAGAAATAATGATGGATTTGTGAGACGCGATACCCATAGACAATCAGAAGAGGTTAGGTTTATAATTGATATTGGAAAGAAAATTGAAGACTATAAAATATTTGCAAAAATTGTTTATAACAAACACCAAAAGGCAAAACATGATTTTGAACGAGAATGGATAAATATGGTTGATTTTAAACCAGATCGAACTGAATTTTGGCATGGTGAAATCGAATCAAATAGACTAATTTTGAGAGATTTAATGCAGCCGGTAGTCGGACCCAACGGGCACTTCGGGGTCGCCCATTAAAGGGCGTGGCCAAAAAGATTAACAACGGAATCGCCAGGCTGGTAAAGTGCAGAATGACTGAAGCTATGTGCATCATTTTTAATGGGTTGCGCTGGGTAAGAACATGGCAAGTTGTCTGCACTTTTGAGACGTTCGTTTTCAGCCTTTCAAATGAGGATTATTCTACGTTTTATGAATTCTCAACAGAAGGATAATATATGTTCGTCCTAAAATTTGCGTAACACTCATGGATTCAAAAAAGAAGGCTATTCTTGATCGCATCAAACATCTTGAAGACGCGGTTGCCAAAGGAAGAGAGTATTTGGAAAGTGGGAAATATGCAAATTGGCATGGGTTCCGACCTTTGTTTGTCGACAAGGTAAGAGACGGTAAGGTTTTGCCACCTGACAAGGATTGGATAAAGAATGTGTTTCTTCCGCGGACTGAAAAGGATCTAAGGAAAGCTCAGGAAACCTTAGATAAAATGACATAGGTTGATCTGCTCTCAGACTGCATCAAGAAATAGAAGATTGGCGAACCAATGGCTCAATAAAAGGCGGGCGACTTTGGCTTTGGCGAATTCATCATTTAACTTTTCACTGGCGAAGTCCTAATCTTTTGCGGCCCATGAGCCAAGGCGTTATCTGTCACGATGAATTGAAATGTGCAATGTTTAAAATAATAAAAGATTGGTTCAAGAAAAAAGAAGATCGTCTTAAACTGGAAAATTGGTATTTCATTACATGGGATGAAGAATATATTTATCGAAACGTTTCGCCCCCTGGAAAGAAACCATGGAGCGACAGCTTTAAATGGAATGATATTATAAGGATCTGTTTTAATGCCACAGCCCCCCTTTACCCGGATGAATATATATTTTTCACATCCGAGCGTCCTGAGAGCTATTTAATACCATCAGAGGCAAACGGAGCATTTGAGCTTTGGAATGTTGTTTTAGAAAAAGAACTTTTTGATTCAGACCTTGCAATTAAAGCTGCGACATCAATTAATGGACTTTTTTGCTGGCCAAGTGAGGACAGATAATCGGGTAAGGGTGGGTTTCTCTCCCGCCCTCCCAACTGAAAAATAGCATTTTAAAGATTGAAAACAGGACGGGATTAACAAATTGACAGTGGAATAGCCAGACTGGTAAAGTGCAGAATGGCAGGAGCAATGTGCATCATTTTGAAGGGGTTGCACTGGGCCAGTTTATGGCAAGGAGTGCTCACCTTAAAAATAAACTTTTATATTCCCTCATATTTATCCCGAAAATGATCAAGAATTAGGACGAATCGTCCTAATACATAAAAATTGAACAAAATGTGGAATTGGCGGGCGATGCTTTTAAAGCGGATTTCAGAAAAATATCGAATAATTTTAGATAATTTTGTAAATATTTTATCTGGAATCGAAATTAAAGCAAATGATGTGTTTATTGGCGTTTCTAAGAAATTTCTACGAAATATAGAATCTACCTAATCATAAGTTAGCCACAGAGAAATTATGGAAAAATTGACTAAAATTCATATTCCACTGCCGAATCATTGGGCAACTGGTGGAGAATCACTGTGGGCACTTCCATTAGGAAATAACAATTATCAAATCAAAAATATTCCGTTCTATGCATATGGTTTAAACTATGATGATATTGTCGAAGCTTTACCACCAGATACAAATTCCAAACCAATTATTAAAAAATTGTTGAAACAAAATGGGCATATTACGATTCGGGTCATATTTTTGGGGGATATTGTCAAGCAAGATGCCATAAATATGATGGATGAAATTACTGCCGATAAAGGATCTGGTTATGAAGGAATTTCTACAAAATATTTTGCTATAGATATTGAACCCGACGGAAATTATGACTCAATTTTGGATAAACTTGATAAGTTGGAATCAAAAGAAATAATTTCATACGAAACTTGTGAGCAGAGAATTGAGAACAGCTTTGATTCTGAACCTGAAGAAGCAGGTGGCTAACAACGGTATGGTAGCGACGGCAAAAAGCCGCCGCGCCACATGCCGGGCGTTATATAAATAAAAAGAAATTAACAGTATGGGAAATGCAACATTACAACAGATTGAATCTGTGAAAAAAATTTTTAAACTTAGAAAACTTTGGCTTTTATTAGTAATTTTTTGGGTTCCCGCCGATGAAATTGTTGCCAGGTTATCGGATTCAGACTCCATTGCGCGTATATTTGCTTTTTCCTATATGGTAAGCATGATGATATTCTTTATATATATTTCATCGTTTAAATGTCCCCGGTGTAACAAGCGATTCTTTTCTAAATGGATTTACTATAATAGTTTTACAAAAAAATGTTTGCATTGTGGTTTGGGTGTTAATGAATGATGGTAAATAATATAGCCCATTTTCTGCACCTGACCGGGATCAGCGGCCTCGTTTCGCGGGAATGCCTTGCAGGGGCTTCGTGAGTACTGCCCGGCAGGTGAGAATAACGTTCGGGATATCGAATTCGTATTTATAGAGCGAGCACTACGGCTATCATTCTGCCACTCAGAGCCACAGCCCAAAAGTGCACAATAGCTTTTTCATTCTGCTCAACAGGTTTGATAAAAATTCAACCAAGATCCGCCTATGATAACCCCATGTTTTTTCAACTTAGTTTCTAACGTACCGTAGTCCGGTGCCCTCCCATGCATCCCGGCATGGTGCCTCACATTTTTACGCATCATTTCAGCCAGTGCGTTACCCACGGCTCCCTTTCGGGTATTTAGTTTTCAAAGAGCAATAGACTGTCAAAAAATAACTCGTTGCTTCCATCATAGCCGATTGGCCATTGATTTATTGGTTCTTGTGAATTACAATGTAATACACAAGAAAGGAGATTGTTATGGCTGCAAATGCAATAGTCCAGGCCCGTATTGATAAGGTTGTCAAAGAAGAAGCCGCCGCCGTTTTGGCTGCAATGGGATTGACGGTATCGGACGCAGTACGCTTGCTGCTGACCCGTGTAGCGCGCGAGCATGCCTTGCCATTTGACCCGTTGATTCCGAATGTAAAGACGATTGAGGCGATGAAAGAAGCTCGTCGTGGTGGATTGAAATCATTCGATAGCATCGGCTCGTTGATGGCGGACTTGAATGAGGACGATTGAACGCACCGGCCAATTCAAACGGGATTATAAGCGCGAAATAAAAGGACCGCATCGCGCAACGTTGGAATGCGACTTTATTGAAATATTAACGTCACTGGCGAATGATATCCCGCTGACCGAAAAGCACCATGACCATGCAATGACCGGCAATTGGAAAGACCATCGGGATTGCCACATCAAGCCGGATTTGGTGCTGATCTATCGGAAACCCGATGCTGAACGTCTGCAACTGGTTCGAATTGGTTCGCACTCGGAACTTGGTCTGTAACAGAAGAAATGATGGTAATTTGTCTTTCCAATTCCGTCCTTTCAAAAAATGTATCATTAGGCAATATGTTCCCCCATACTCCCTGTCGGGTATTGAGTTTTCAAAGATCCGATGCGATGCTGAGAAAGGTTATATGCAATTTAATCTTTCAAAGCATTTTTGAATTCCTTCGCTGACAAACCCGATCCTGCCGCCAATCGAGCGAACATTTTGTCATATTTATGCGACTCCCGGCAGCTCTGATAGGTCAGGTGCTGGCATGTCCGGCACTGGAAATATTTTGAACCCGGTGCACTGTAAAGTTTCATTGCCTGTCTGCTGCATCTTGGACACAGGAAAAAATATTGAACGCCGCCGAAAAAAGGGAGCTTGCGGACCAGTTGAACCTCGTAATCGATTTGTTCGGTTTTCCGCCAGGTGTAATACAGCCGGACATATTCATCCGCCAAATTGAGCTGATACCAGATGGAAGCGGTCGGCGTTCCACGTCTTGACCAGGTTAATAAACCGCTTGTGCGCCATTTATTCCGCACCAGGTAATTGATATCCAGCACCAATGAATCTTCAACTGTGAAATTAAAAGCCCATGACTGTCTCCCGGAACCATAACCGCCCATATTAACCTTTCAGGTTTTCCTAAATATGTTACAAAAATGTAATTTTGATTTTCACTATTTTTTAAATATTATATTGTTATTATTGATTTTTATCAAATTCTGCCATGTGACACCTGACAAAAAATGTCTCTAAATATTTACGTTGACGTTAATTTTGAAACTGATGCTTATTATCGCTTGACCGACCCTGTATTTAATATTGAGGTTTCAGGAAGGCATCCAGGGTCACAAGATTACCTTCCATCCACCGAAAGCCTTATCCCAGCGCTCGGGATCACTGAACAAGGCAAGCCATTATCCCTTTCTTGCTCTTTGGTGCCGCTTTCGTTTGCCGGGTCATGTCATTCATGCCTAAATCTTCCGGCAGCCGGTCAAGCAGCCGCTTAAGATTTTCAGCCGTACCTGTTATGGGTCCTGGGTTCCTCGTATGCCAATCGATTAAAGACCGGATGGTTTCCAGCCGATGCTGGCAATACTGTTCAAAGGGAACGCAAGGCAAATCCGTTTGGTTGTTTTTTTGCAGCCGATATTGCTTAGCCGTTTTCGGTGAAAGGTTATACTCTTCTGGTATCGTGTATTTCCGCCTCATCCGTCTTTTTCTCCCGATGTTGGTTGGCTATTTCTATCCAGCATTCAATAATTTGAAACATTTATTGGCCAAAAATAGCCTTTTTAGCCTTAAAAAGCATGACGTTGGGTTTGATACTGTGGTTTGACGGTTCCGCTGTTCGGCCGGGAAGAGCACTTGATCGAAGCGCCGAAAATCCAAATTTTTCTGTCTGGTCTGCTGTCCACCCGGGAGCCGCCGCGCGGAAATCGTCTTGTTGGGTCGTCTGGTGGTTGATTCCGCCTTTTCTTGGTTTCGCCTGAAAAGATGATGCTGATTGTTTGAATCCTGGCTCGGGAAAAAATCCATGGACATATGGTATATTATATAAATACTTTGATCCATCAAAGCCAGAGGCACAAAAACGGCTTTCAGGTCATCTATTCGGCTAAAGGCTTTAACCGGCTCGTGTTTGCTGCGATTTTGACTCATTTTTCCTGGCTTTGACCCATCAAAGCGAGAATATTTTGAAAATCCATTTTGTGTTTGATGCATCAAAGCGAGCAGGCTTTGACCCATCAAAGCGATTTTTGTTTTTTGAAGCCGATGCCATCCGGAAGCGATCTGTTGATTTCTGTCTTCTGATACTCGATTGTCCCATATCTTTTCCATCGCTGGCTGATGCTGTATTTAGTCGGCTGTTTCAAATACCAGTTGCCGGGAACGGCAATATCAATGAAGCCTTTTTCTTCAACCAATTCACGAAGCACCCGGTCGAAGGTTTGGGAAGATTTAAGTCCGAGTTCTTTTGCCTCTGAAAAAGTAAAAATAATTTCGCCGTTGTTGGTTATGACAAGATCCTTGATTCCCTTTTTCTTTTTGGCATTCTTCCGGTGTGCTTTCTGATGGAATCGGATAAGGCAAACAATTGCCGCTTTGCCGGATAAGTCCATAAAGGCATCACTTTCAATTAGTGCCGCTTCGAGCATGCAGAAACTTCGGTTAACAAATTTGCGTTTTTTCATTCACCCATACCAAAGGTATTGCCGCTTTAAAAAGTGTTCGGGAAACCTGCCGGAACCTGGCAGGAAACCGGCCGGAACGTCCGGTTGAATATCTTATTCCTTCCCGACTGATCCTTTGTTGAGAATCATTCTTTTGCTTGAAATAAATTGCAGGACATCCGGGACAAGATAAATCCGGTTTCGATGGGATATCTTGCAGAATGGCAATCCCTCATCATGCCGCAACCGATCTAACCCGGCCTTTTTGACGTCGAGAAGGTCGAGCAATTCCTTTTCGGTCAAGATATCGTTCATGCTTTTCAATTGGTTTTCTTGGTCCGTCATCGTTCCCCCTTTCACCTATGAAGATTTCAAGCGCTCTTGCTTTCCGTGAAAGTCCTTTGGCAAGCGCTTTCCGATATGCGCGATCCAAGTCGGCCGGATTGGCATTGATAATCAGTTGCACACAGGCCGAGCAGACATAATCGGTATTCGGCGGCGGCCGGTAATTGGGTTCTGTTCCGCTGCAAAAGAGGCAAGTTTCCATCATGCGGCCACCTTTCCGATATCGCTGAAAACTTCTTCAAGAATGTCTTCCCTATAAGAATTGACAGAGCCAAAGCGTTCATCTGCTACCTTCCCGATGTCAACACACCATTTGTTGGATAGCTTCACAGCCTCCCTGCCTTTGCTATTAGCTTCGTGGATGCTGAGATTGAGGCTGTTCAATCTACACCATGCGGTTATGGTCCAATATCCGGTATGGCCGGAATTCTGATGAGCTTTGGCTTCAAGGGTTTTGAGTCTGTTTTCGTGCTCAAGCTGTTTCTGCTCGATGCCTTTCAAGGCTTGCGCTGATCGAATGATCAAATCAAGTTCAGATGTTTCAGCCAGATCGTATTTCCCGGTTTTGCGGATAGAAGGAATGACTTCATGGGTAATCCAACGTTTGAAACGCTTCGCTTCGGGTTTGTTGGAGCGAATGATCAATGTATAAAGACCGGCCTCATTCACAACTGCAAGAGCCTGTTCACCGCCAAGGGTATAAACTTTTCTTATACCCTTTTCATCATCATCCAGCGATTTAACCGCCATTGCGACATTGGTGTGTTCAAGGACATCACACACATCTTTTGCAATCAACCATAGCTCGCCGGTTTCATCTTTGACGACCCGGATTTCATACGAATTGTAATTAAAGGGTATTAATTCATTCATGTTGATTCCCTCCCTTCCTATCGATTTTCCAACCATGCCAGCACATCTTCAAGGCGAAATCGGAGATATTTGCCAACTTGCAATCTCGGAATGGCGCCGGGTCCTGTTTCGCGGGTTTTTGAGTAGACCCAAGACTTTGGGACCTTTAATAGTGCGGCAAGCTCTTCAACGGACAACAAACATACAGTCATAAAAAGTCTCCTTTTCACAAAAGTTCAAAAAAAAAGCCGAGTCCCCCACTATCGGGAAACTCGGCTTACTGGCTTGGACGCTTGCGCGCCTTACTGGCTTGCCTATGCTAAATAAATTTAGTTTTTAATTAAATAGATAACCGTTGTTTCGTGTTTTTTTCAATGTATACTTTTTGATTCCATTCTTCGTCACAATCTCGATTTCTCGTAAATCAACGGGACCCCTTTCATAGTTATCATGAATTACGATTTTGTTATCCACAATACAGACGCGGCAGCATTTTCTCCGATTTCCTGATTGCTCCATTTTACTCCTTTCGAATCTTTGAAGTTGACAATCTGCAGCCGCCTGAGTTACGTTCCAAAAGAGAAGGCAACTGGTGACCACACCCGTTCCTAAATTCCGCCTCCACACCGACCCGGAAAAGTTGAGTGAGAGGCGGTTTTTTTTTATTAACATCCATAATACGAAAACAGTATAGCCAAAATAGATTGTATGTCAACCAGCCGGTAAGAACAGAAAAAGAAACACAAGATAACATATTGATACTGTATATGATTGACCAATGAAGGCGGCCAGGATAACCGCCTTTTCGGGTCGCGATCCCTATCCCTGGAAGGCTGAATTCCGGTTGAAAAATTGTGACCAAATTGTGACCATAAGTCCAAAAAACAAGGCAAATGGTCACAAAACAGGAAAGAATGACTCGATGATAATTCTTATATATTATTGTAGGTTAATGCACAATCGTGTATTTTAAAAAACGCATTTTGCACATTCACACGGTAGAAGTCACTGGTTCAAATCCAGTACCGCCTACCAAAGAAATCAAATGGTTACAAGTTTTCGGCTTGTGACCATTTTTCTTTTGGTCTCCGGTAGGTCTCCATCATTTTTAAAGACCAAGTTTTCGAACCGGCAAACCGCTTCCTGGTTGACCGGCTTCATCAAGTGCGCGTATACCTTCAGGGTCACGGTCGGGCTTGAATGTCCAAGCTGGGCTTGAATTTATTTGACGTTTTCCGCCTGTTCGATCATCAGGCTTGCCTTGGTATGCCTCAAGTCATGAAATCGAATTGTTTGTAACAGCCTCAAGAAGCGCATTGAATTTTTCAGGTGTGCCTGCTCGCCCTCTTGAGATTGACACCCCATTGATTAATGCATTATATTAAACTGTAAGGTCTGCATTCAATTATTTCTACATTGTAATCCGCCGGTTTTTAAGCACCGATATTTGCAGTTTGCGGTCCGTCCATGTGGATGTACAAAATTCGAATATAAATTTATAAAGGAGAATTCAGTAGAGTGTTCAAATGCCTTGGTAATGCAATTCAGAATTCGCATCTCCTGCTGTCGTTAATACGGTGGATTGATACCGACGCTTACTCCGACGAAATGGAAATGCAAAATGACGATCGGGTGGATTGGTTCCGCGTATTGCCGCTTATCGGTGTGCATGTAATGTGTTTGGGACCCATAGTTTGGGGATGGAGCCCGGTGGCAGTGGGTACCGCAATCGCACTCTATTTCAGCCGTATTTTCGCAATTACCGCTTTTTACCACCGTTATTTTTCCCACAGAAGTTTTAAGACGAACCGGTTTTTCCAGTTTCTGTTTGCTGTACTGGGAAATTCCGCCATGCAGCGGGGACCGCTATGGTGGGCGGCGCTCCACCGCCATCATCACATGTATTCCGATAAACCGGAAGATTTCCATTCCCCTTCCCGCCAGGGATTCATTTGGGCGCATATCGGCTGGTTCACGGCGCGCCGCCTGTTCAGAACACGCTATGAATATGTGAAGGATTGGACGGCTTTCCCAGAACTGAAATGGCTGAACCGTTTTGATATTGTTATACCTATATTGCTTGCAATAATTCTTTTTGTTTCCGGAAAAATTCTCGAAGTCTATGCGCCCGCTTTGGGCACCAACGGTGCTCAGATGCTGATCTGGGGATTTTTTATTTCCTCGACAGCGGTATTGCATGCCACTTTTTGCATCAATTCTCTGGATCACATGTATGGCTCGAAGCGCTATGAAACCGGTGATACCAGCCGGAACAATTGGGTGCTTGCAATTCTCCTGCTGGGTGAAGGTTGGCACAACAACCATCACCACTATGCCATATCAACCCGCAACGGCTTTTTCTGGTGGGAAATGGATATCACCTACTATCTGCTTTATCTCCTGTCTCTTTTCGGAATTGTGAAAGAGCTCAACCCGGTCCCGGAAAATGTGCTTAACTCCAAAAGAATTGACCATGGGTAATCCAAGAATAGGTCCGCTCAAAAAGGTCTATGCTAAAATAGCGCTAATCTGATTAAGTACATTGAATAATTGTGATTATTTTTTCATGATGTTCCAAATCGGCACACCCACAGGTCTGATCCGACTTGCCGTAAAAGCCCCTCCTTTTGAAACATTCACATGTAATGTATGGATTTGATGGTTTCTTTTTCTTGACTCGACTGAATATTCCTGTTTGGCACATTATTTGACTATTAGTTTAGGGATAAACTCCCATCAACCCTAAACCGTAAAGGAGGACTATTTGGATACTACAGTTATCGCCAAAGAATTCATTAATTATCAAAAATCCGTCATTGAGAATGCATTCGAGGCTGTCGGTCGTTTTCAGGAACAGACGGAAAAGTTTGCGAGCACTTGGATCGAAAGAAATACCGAGATGACTGTCGAAAATCACAATTCGATGCAGCAGTGGGCCAAATTGCTTAATAAGGGAAGTCAGAATTACCGGAAGATGATTGACGAGCATCTGAATAACCTCGAGAATCTTTTTGTAAAATCCGCCGTTGCCCAGCCCATAAAACTAGTAAAGGCAGAGGTAAAGACGGAAGCAAAGGCAGAGACGAAGATGGAGGTAAAGGCAGAACCAAAAACTGAGGCGAAAGCGAGTGTAAAGACCAATGAAGAGGAAAGTAAAAAGCAACCCGCGGTAAAAAAATAGTTTTTTTTCAAGGCAACATTATTTATCAACTTTATCACCAAAGGAGAACTAAAAAATGGAACATAATCAAGCCCTGAAACAAATTGCCGATTTCAACCGTGCCTTTTTCAGCAACACTTATGATATGCTCATAATGATGCAGGATCAGACGGAAAAAATGACCAATTCCTTTTTGAGCCAGGCAAGCTGGCTCCCGGAAGAAAGCAGGAAAATGGTTGCCGAATGGATCAAAGCCTGCAAAAAAGGGCAGGAAGATATAAAAAAGAATATCGATGCCAACCTGAAGAAGGTGGAAGATGTTTTTCCCACCTGATCAAAAAAAACCGGCCCAAAGATGACGGAAAACAGTTAACGGCCGATCAATTCTCACAAAGTGACCGAAAAACCGCAGCCGATGAGATAGCGGCATGGTTGAGACTATTAGGGTGTGCGGGAAAAGAGCCCGCGCACCGTCTTTACCTCTTCATCGGGTTATTTTCAAACCGGATTGGTTGGTCAGGGACAAAAATCACCAATGGATTTTGGGCACGCCGCACCGGCACCGTATCCGGGCCGGCTGGAAAAAAAGTACATTTGTCGGTTGATTTAAAAATCCGTTATTCGGTGTTTCTTTCAATTTTGCTTCTATCAGCGCGATTTGCATTCTCAGATCGA
Source organism: Desulfosudis oleivorans (assembly GCA_020723325.1). Classification (GTDB taxonomy): domain Bacteria; phylum Desulfobacterota; class Desulfobacteria; order Desulfobacterales; family SURF-7; genus DYJD01. Next base: position 16,536 of record DYJD01000034.1, read on the forward strand.
CCCATTGTTTTCTGGATGTATATAGGTCGGCTTCCAGGATTTCGAGATGGGTTTTAAGATGGGTTGATCCTTTTTTTAAATTCATTTCAACGATCCAAGCCTGCTTTGCTTCGTCGCGATCAACGGTCAAATCGATACCGTGCTCACCGATCTCTGGAAAAAGGGAATATATTTTTTTGTATAATTCATTTTTTTTAAACATGGTTTTTTCTCCATAGCCGTGGTTCAACAGGAGAGATCGCGGCCCGGCTACCCTCTCGTTATGACTTATTGGGTTTGGTTTGAAGCGCATTTTAGTTTCCGTGCACCGCTCTGGACAACCTGGATTCATCTTCTTTCCGATAATCTCTCCTCACAACCGGCAAGGGCGTACCATCCGCACCAACTACTTTGGATTCAAATCCGGAAGTGAAGCTTCCGCAGCATTCTCTATGGCCGGCAGATAAATTTTAAAAGTTGTTCCCAGTCCTGCCTTGCTCTCGCAGGCAATATGCCCGCCGATACTTTTAACGATGCCGTAGACCAGGGCTAGCCCCAGCCCCTTGCCTAGTCCCTTGGTGGTGAAAAATGGATCAAAGATATGCACCAGCGTTTCTTCCTGTATGCCGCAACCTGTATCCGCAAACGTCAATAGGGCATGTTTGCCGGGTCTTGCATCCAAATGGGTTTGCGTATAAATATTATCCAGGATAATATTTTCAGTGGAGATAACGAGCTTGCCGCCGCCCGGCATGGCATCCGCGGCATTGCCGCTCAGGTTTAATACAATTTGTTCGATCTGAATCGGATCAGCGGAGATAGGCCATAAATCACTGTCCAAAAGCAGCTCGATGTCGATTATTTGGGGCAGGGTACGCTGCAATCTGCTGATGGTTTTACGCACTTCCCGGCTCACGTCGATGGAACGGGGCGCACCTTCCATTTTATGGCTGTATAAGACTAGTTGACGGACAAGCCCGGCAGCACGTTCACCAGCGTTCAGAATCTTCATGATAAATTCATACTCTGGATCTTTGAGGGTCTTTTCCAACAACAGCAGTTGGGCAAAACCGTTTATGCCCTGGAGGATATTGTTGAAATCGTGGGCAATGCCCGCCGCCAATGTACCTACCGCCTCCATTTTGCGGGCATGAAAAAGCTGTTCTTGAAGTTTTTGTCTTTCCTCCTCCGCCTGTTTGCGATCGGTGATATCACTGATCACAACGCGAAAGCGTGGCGGATCAAGGGCATCGTCTGCTACGGTCGCCTCCAACCGCGCCCAGAGTTGCCGGTTGTCCCGCGGCACCAAGCGCAGTTCACAAGCCTGCGGCAGGTTTTTTTCAAGCAGATTTTTGCGTTGCTTGTAACAAATGTCCTGATCTTCAGGACGGATGAAGCTGGTCAAGCGCCGATTGACCAGCTCACCCTTGGCCAGGCCCAGCAAATTCGCGATGGTCAAATTAGCTTCTATAATCCGACTGTTTTCATCAACAGTGCAATAACCAACGGGCGCTACATCGTAGAGATCGAAATAGCGCGCTTGAGAGGTTTCAAGTTCCGCTTTGGTGCGGCGCAACTCCGTGTTTTGCATCTCAAGCTCGATCTGATGGGCCTGCAAGTCCCGGAGCAATCGCAGCCTGTCTTGCGGCGACAGCCACTCGAGATTTTCCGTCATCTCATCGGTTTCTCTCCAGGCCGGCTCCTCGGCGTTTTGAGGCGGCTCCGGCCCCAAGCAGGCCGAATCCACGAGATCACCGTTTGATTGGCGGACATTTTCCCTGTTTTTCATTTTTTTTATCCACTCTCAGCAGCCCTTAGTTATTGGGTTCGCCTGCAAGCGCCTCGTCGCTGCCGTTTGGAATTCTGGTGAAGGCCCAATGGTAGGTAAGCATGTCACCGTCGGCATCACTACTGCCGCTGCCGGACAGCATTGCAGCAGAACCGGTCTTCAGGTTTTGCTCCGGTCCTGCATCAGTCTGCGGGGCATTATTCCCTATTCCATAGGGCCTGTTCGTATAAGTAGTCGAAATGATCATAACCCTGCGCCTAAGATGCAAATTACTGCTGTTTTGATGCCTGAAAATTTTGAAATTTGTTGCCATCCGGCCCCTCCTTATTAAAATCCAGAAACCGCTTCGTGGCTTTTTCAAGGGTTTGAAAAGTTAATGGTTTTGATAGAACTAAATCGATCCATTCATGTTTTGTGGTACTTGATTCAGCCTCCAATGAATTGCCGGTGATCATGATCACCGGTGTTTTGGGGGATTTTTGTTTTATGCGCTTGGCCAGAATGTTTCCATCCATCACCGGCATATTCAAATCCGTGGTTACGAGATCAAAGGATGTTTCAGCAAATAGTCGTAATGCCTCGGACCCGTTAAAAGCTGTTTCGACTTCATGCCCCATCCCGCGGAGCATTACCGACAGGACATTGCGCACCATGCCTTCGTCATCTGTTACTAAAATTTTTGCCATGGACGTCTCCTTTGTTGAATCTGCCGGAGGTATCAATTGCAGCATAACCGGAATTTTGGCCTTGATCACCCTTTCGGCCATCTCTCGTTGTGGGAGCGGCTTCCAGCCGCGATAAGGCTGGAACGATGGTCAAGGCCGGAATTCTTATTCGACTCCGACAGTAAAGAATTGCCCCGCAGCAAACAGCGGGGAAATTTCATTTCTTTGGATTAGGGGTTTATTCACGCGGGAATTCCCCAACATGCGGACATTATCTAATCAAAGAGCATGCCAGGCAGGGAAATTTTATCGATTATAAAAAAAATATATCAAATATAAGTGGTTGTATATGAATGAACAGAAAAGGCGGAAGGGCTTGGAATGATCCGGATCAGTTCTTCAGATATCCCGATTTGGAACACCGGAATGAAACAGTGCCTCTGAATCCGAACACTTAATCAAACCAACTCCATTTTGGCATAGACTGGAAGTGGTCCAGGTCGGCTTGTTACCCGGCATAAGCATCCAATTTTCTCCTGAGCGTGTTGAGACCGATTCCAAGGAGCCTGGCGGCTTCGGATTTATTCCGGCCGGTCTGATCGTAGACCTTGAGAATGTAATTCTTTTCCATTTCCTTGATGGAAACGATGGGATCACGGTCCGACTGATGTGAAATCGTCGCTGGGGTTTTCCGCCGCCCCAAATAGGGAAACAGAGAATCGGCGGTTATGGGTTTCCCCTGGGAAAGGCTGACCGCGGCCTGGATAAAATATCTCAGTTCTCTGATGTTCCCCGGATAATCATAGTTCACGAGCAAATCAACGGCGTTTTCCTCAATTCCGCCTCCTCCTTGGGCGCCGGTGAATTCTTCCAGAAATTTTTTGATCAACAGCGGGATGTCGTCCTTTCTTTCCCTTAGAGACGGCAAATGAATCCACCCGCCCCGCAGACGATAATATAGATCTTTGCGGAATGTTTTTTTGGCCAGCATGGCATCCAGGTCTGAATTGGTGGCGGCAATAAAACGTACGTCGACTTTCCGGATGATGCTGGTTCCCAACTTCATAAATTCGCCATCCTGCAAGGTTCGCAGCAACTTCCCCTGGAACTCGGGGGGTAGCGAACCGATTTCATCCAGAAACAAGGTGCCCCGGTTGGTCTGTTCCAGATAGCCTATCCGGTCTTTTTCAGCACCGGTAAAAGCACCCTTGGTGTGGCCGTAAAACTCGGCATCAAACATATTGCCGGAAAGAGCCGCCATATTGATGGGAGTAAAGGCAAACTTGGCCCGCGGACTGGCCGCGTGGATGGCCTTGGCGAGAAGATCCTTTCCCGTGCCGCTTTCGCCGGTGATCAGGATCGGTGCATCGCCTTGAGCGTGAAGTTCCGCCTCCTTCAGGGCGCGCATGAGATTCGGGGAGCGCGTGACAATCGGTGCAAAGGCCTCGGCATGTTTCAGTTTCGGCAGGGTTCTGGTTTTTCCGAGATCCAGGAGGTCCACCAGCTTTTTTCTTTCAAGGGCCCGGCCGATGGAGGCAACCAGATCTTCTCTTGAAAAAGGTTTTACTAGATAATCATAGGCTCCCTTTTTCAGGCAGTTCATCGCCACTTTGGCCTCGTCAATGGCCGTAACCATTATGCATTCGGTGTTCGGGCTGATTTTTTTCAGTATTTGAAGGAGTTCAACTCCACTGATCTCCGGCATGGTGATGTCGATCAGGGCGATATCAAAATTGGCTCCATTCTCGCAGAGGGCGGCCGCTTCGCGAGGATTTTTCTCAATCGTAACGTTTTGATAACCGAATGTTACCAAACCCCTTTTCACGCTTTCCAGGAAGTCGTTTTCATCGTCGATGATGATGATGCTGTTGTCCATTTCGCATCCTTAATAATAAAATAAGGGGCAAATTTTATCCAATTGATGCATGCACTCTATTAGGGGTGAGGCCGTCGCTTGGGATTTTCAGTTCAGTCGTTGAATCTGATGGGCATGCATCGGCCGAGAACGGAAAGGATCGCTTACGTTCCTAACAATATTTGCGTAATACTTCAAGCCTTTTTCCATATTTAGGGAGCTTTGCCGATGACTGGCGCGCGCAGCTTGCGCTGATCGACCATCTGATGCGCCATCCGAATGTCTGGGCGGCAACCTGCTGCGATGTATGGTATAAACATCATGATTTTTCAGCATTTTGACATCACTTCAGTGCCATGCCAGAATGGGGGTTAAAAGAGGGCGGAAATATGAGGACTACGATTACGATAGATGACGACATCCTGGCTGCCGCCAAGGCATTGGCACGGACACGGTCCGTTTCGGTCGGTGCCGTGATCTCCGAGCTTGCCCGCAAGGGCATGAACTCCCCGGCGCGCATGATCAGAAAGAATGGCTTTCCGGTTTTTTCCGTGCCGCCAACGGCGCACCCGATCACCCTGGAGGACGTAAAGAAGATCAAGGACGAGGCGTGGGTGTCGCCTTGCTGGACATCAACGTCTTGATTGCATGGGCCATGGCAAGTACGGTCTGAATTGGATCAATTAATTGTGGTCTCTATTTTATGGGAAGCGGGGCTTCCTGGGCAATGGGTTCCCAAGCTGGGGCTTGGGAACCAGAGGATATTCACAGGGTGATCGCATTCTTTTACTAATGGGTCTGCCGGGAGGCCCGGCGCTGTTGCAACGCCCGGTCGGTCACCCCTAGCCGTTTTGCGGCCCGTTGGAGATTGCTTTCTTCCGCAGTCACTGCGATGTGGACGGCCGTATCTTCGGCCGTTTTTCCGATTTCCTTAAGCCCGGTGCCCAGTAAGAGCGCGTTCCGGATGATCTTTTCGAAGGACTCATCACACCAGTCAAACCGCGTCGTATCGACAATTTCATTCCGGGAAAGGCGCCTTTCCCAACATGAATATGATGCCAGCAAATCGTCGCCATCAGGCTTAAAGCTTCCGGTGATTTTCACTGCGGTTTGCTGCATGAATACAACTACTGATCCATAGTCCGACCTTCACGCTGGATGAAAACAGATGATCAACCGGCGAGCATTATTTGCGTGTTATCCAGAAGCAATTCCAAACTTCGGGTTTGGGTTTCAGTGAGTTCGACGAATTTCAAACCGCGCCGTCTTTTCAGCTTGCCGCTGAAGCGCCGGCCTTCGGAAAGGACAAGATGGTCGTATACAACCCGGCACGGGATGCTGGCGAGCTCACTTTGATTGTAATTACTACCGATGATACCGATCAGCTCGGATTGCATTTCCTCGCCCGGAATAGGAGTATATTGGAATGACAACCCGCCCTTGCTGATGTCCATGATCTCCCACGGTGTCGTTGAATTATGCACGAAGATGTACAATGCATCGGGTGCCGGCTTGTAGCGCTGAAATTGTTTGTGTTCGGCTTCCATTGATCTTCTTGTTATAAAAGGTTTATGGTTATGATTGCCGGGGCTGCCCCTATTAAATATTTTCTCCTTGAGACATTGCTACGATATTATCAAAGAATATGCCAAACAGGGTTGTCGGGCCGGATCGAGGAAAAAACAATTTAATTTATTGGGTTACACATCCATGGTTGTGAAAGGCGGAGTCTTCGATGCGATTCGGATCAGGGCTGCGAGCCTCCCGATTTGGAATACTTCAACATGGGGAGGTCTCTGAATCCGGATACTTAATCGGACGAACGCCATTTTGGCATAGCTCTTACTGGAACGCCGGCTTTATGGTTGTGAAAAAGTCCGGACTATGTTCTATCTTCTTTTCTCCGCTCGATATCGGGAATTATTACACGAAACGTGCTGAATTCCCCCACCGCGCTCTCCACCTCGATGCGGCCGCCGAATCCGGTAACCAGGTTATGGCAGACATACAACCCCAGCCCCGTTCCCTCGGCCGGTGTCTTGGTGGAAAAAAAGGGATCAAAAATGCGGTTCATATTTTCTGCAGCGATACCGCAGCCGTTGTCGGTCACTTCGATGATGGTATGATCCAGCCAGGCGCGGCCCGCTGCAGCACTCAGTCTTACCCAGGAATCCTCTTTATCCGCGGCCTGAGCAGCATTAATCAGCAGGTTGATCAGGATCTGCTCCAGGGCCATGGGATCGGCGTGGATGCGTGGAAAATTTTCCGGGATATCAAGCGTAAAGGATTTGACCGTTTTTTTGATCTTTTCGCGGCAAATGGCAACAGCCTTCTCCGCCACCGCCGCCAGATCGATCCGATTCGCCTTGCCCTTGTATTGGATCCGGGAAAACTCCTTCAGGTTGGCAACAAAAGCGCTGATTCTTTCCGATCCGTGCTCGATATTCGAAACCAGCCTGAAAACATCCTGGCGGAATTCCGGATAAGACATGTTAAGCAACTCCAATTCGGGATTGGTGCGGTCATGCTTGTCGATCATGCCGATCATTTGTTCGAGATAGTCCTTTAGAATGGGAATATTAAACGAAATAAAGGTATTGGGATTGTTGATTTCATGGGCGACGCTGGACACCAGCACACCCAGGGAGGCCATTTTTTCGTTCTGGATTAGGCGTTTTTCAAACACCTTTTTCTCGGTGATATCGCTGATTCGATAAATGATCTCGGCCGGTGTGCCATCTTCTTGTTTCAGGATATATAGAAAAACATTTTCCTCCCGGAGCGGGTCCATGAAGCCTTGCCGTTCGAAATTCATATCCGTGGCTTTTAAAGCCGCCGGCGGGATTTTACAGCCCCGGCATGGAACCGATTCGCCTTTGAAGGCCGTATGACAAAACTCGCCGATGATTTTCTGTGGTTCGGTTATTCCGTAATACACGGCAGCGCTCTTGTTCATTACCTTTACGCGCATATCCTTGTCCAACAATACCAGCGGGTCCGAGATGCCGTCAAAAACTTTTTGTAGTGTTTCCTTGCTGTTGCGCAAGCGCTCCTCGGCTTGTAGCCGTTCCTCGATCTCATGCGCGAGTTGCCGGTTGGCAAGGGTCAGGGCCTGGGTGCGCTCCCTGACCCGCTCCTCCAATTCATCGTATGCTTTTTGTTTTCTTTGCTCCTTTTCCTTTAACTCGGTGATCACGTCGAACACCGCCACAAAATGTTCGCGGGCCGGGCTATACACTGCAACCATAAACCACATCTGCAAAGATTCAACAAACATCTCGAAACGTTCCGGCCGGCCGGACAGGGCGACCCGGCCGTAGATCTCAAAAAGTTGCGGGTCGGTCTCCCGGATGCCTGGGATAATCTCGCTGACCTTTTTGCCGATCACATTCTTCAGCCCGGTCAAGGCCCCGAAAGCCTCATTGACGGCGAGGTAGACAAAGTCCCGGGGATTACCCTCCTCGAACAACATCCGGCAATACGCAAAACCGTTCAGCATGTTCTCGAACAAGGAAGAATATAATTTTTCACTTTCCCGCAAGGCCTCCGCAGCTTGAAGTCGTGAAAGGGCAACCGCCACATGGTCGGCCATTCTTTCCAGATGAGCAATCAGGGCGGGAGTGAAACGGTCCGGGCGGCGGTCGTTGAATTGCAGCAACCCGAAAACCTGCTGGTCATTGCGCAGGGGGATCAGCGCCACCGATTCATAGCCGTAGCTGTTGCAGCGGTTGCGGGTGTGCGTGCCGCGGTCGGCCGCGCTGGTGCCGGCTAGCAGGGCGGTGGTGTTGTTGGACCAGAAACTCCCATGGGCGGTAAAGAACGGCTTGGCGGGATCGAACCGTCCGCGCAGAATTTTGCCGCACATGCACTCGAGCACGGGGCGGCCTGCGCTATCCCGCTGGACTAGGCCGTTCCGGTCGTACGCGCAAAGATGGTTTTCTTCCTGGACAAACACAGGCGGAAAGCCGCGGGTCTCATAATATGGATAGTCGACCCCGGCGCCAAGGCGGATGCCGACGGCCTGGCAGCCGGTCCAACCTTGCAGGGAAGCAGTCAGGGCCGCCATGCGTTCACGGAACTCCCCGGGCGTATTGACCATTTGAATCATGTTGGCGGTAAGCGTGCGCTCATCCTCCTGGAACTTACGTACAGTAATATCGCTCACCATGATGCGACCCACCGCGGCACCATCTGCATCCGAGGCGGCAGCCTCCAGACGCGCCCAAAATACCGCTCCATCCTTTTTAACCATCCGCAGTTCACACGCCTGGGTTGCGCTGGTCTCAAAAAGTTTTTTGCGGAAACGGTAGATGCTGTCCTGATCATCCTTGAAGATGAAACGGGTTAAAGGCTGCTGAATCAAAGCGCCTCGGGCCGTGCCGAGCAGAGTCGCAGCTGTGAGATTGGCTTCGATGATCAGGCCGTTTGTGCCGATCGTGCAATAACCCGTCGGCGCCAGATCATAAAGATCGAAATACCGAGACCAGGACAATTCCAGTTCGGTCTGAGTGCGGCGCAGTTCTTCGTTTTGCATCTCAAGCTCGATCTGGTGCACGCGCAGTTCGTGGAGCAGCCGCCGCGCTTCCTCAGGGGATAGCGTTTCCTGATTTTCCGGCATCCGGGAGGCTCTTTCCAGGGCAAGCTCCTCTGCGCGCCTGCGCAGGTCGCCTTTGTCATCGCATCCGGTATTTGGGGTAGTCATCATTTATCTCCGCCCGAAGTGCGGCCTTGGCTTTGATGCGGCCGGAACTGCGTTCTGCATTGCTGCCCTCATTAGCAGTATTTAATTGTTTCTTCAAATCTTTTTTGATATGTCTCAGCTTTCATTTGATTCTTCACTTCTTGAGCAGGAATCCGACGCCGAATTCAAAACCTGAAAAAAGTAAGTAACGATTTTCGGCAGGGAGGCGATCATGGCGGTAAAAAAAAGCGGCAAAGCCAAGCAAGCATCGGCAACGCATGCGTCGAAAGTAATTGAATCACCGGATAAGACCGAAAAAAAACCTGCCGGTTTCCCCATTGTGGGCCTCGGCGCCTCGGCCGGGGGTCTGGCGGCCTTTGAAGCCTTCTTTTCCGCCATGCCCGCCGACATGGATCCGGACATGGCCTTTGTTCTGGTGCAGCACCTGGCTCCGGACCACAAGAGCATCCTCACCGACCTGATCCGGCGCTATACCCGCATGCAGGTTTTTGAGGTGGAAGACGGGATGACGGTCAAACCCAACTGCGCCTACATCATTCCGCCCAACCGCGATATGGCTTTTCTGAACGGGACCCTGCAGTTGCTGGAACCATTCGCGCCGCGCGGCCAGCGTTTGCCCATCGATTTTTTTTTCCGTTCCCTGGCCCAGGATCAGCGTGAACGGGCCATCTGCGTCGTGCTTTCCGGCACCGGTAGTGACGGCACCCAGGGCGTACGGGAGATCAAGGGCGCGGGCGGAATGGCCATGGCCCAGAATCCCGAATCCACCGAGTACGACGGCATGCCGCGCAACGCCATCGCCACCGGTCTGATGGACTATGTCCTGCCGCCGGCTGAAATGCCGGCCCAACTGATCGCTTACGTGGCCCACGCCTTTGGTAAAAAGCCCCACCCGATTTCCGCCCCGGTTCCCAAGGCCGAAGATGCGCTTAAAAAGATTTTCATCCTGCTGCGCGCCCGGACCGGCCACGATTTTTCCCATTACAAACAGAACACCATCAACCGTCGCGTAGAGCGGCGCATGGCCGTCCATCAGATCGAGCAACCGGACATGTACATCCGTTATCTGCAGCAAACTCCGGTGGAAGTGGATGCGCTTTTTCGCGACTTGTTGATCGGCGTCACCAATTTTTTCCGTGATCCGGAGGCGTTTGCGGCCTTGCAAGAGCAGGTCATCCCGCGCCTTTTTGCCGGTAAACCTGCCGGCACGGTGATCCGCGTTTGGGTACCCGGCTGTTCCACCGGCGAGGAGGCCTATTCCATCGCCATTCTGCTGCAGGAAAGACTGGAAGCGCTGAAGCAGAGCTACAAAATACAGGTGTTCGCCACCGATATCGACGGCCGGGCCATCGATACGGCCCGCGCCGGCATTTATCCCGCCAGTATCGCCGGCGATATTTCACCGGAACGGCTGGCGCGTTTTTTCGTCCAAGATGGGGAAGGCGGCGCTTTGCGCATCCACAAAAGCATCCGTGACATGCTGATCTTTTCCGAACAGGATGTGATCAAGGATCCGCCCTTTTCCAAGCTTGATCTGATCAGTTGTCGCAATCTTTTGATATACATGAGCGGGGAACTGCAAAAAAAACTCATTCCGCTGTTTCATTATGCCTTGAATCCGGGCGGATTTGTTTTTCTCGGTACTTCCGAGACCGTGGGAGAATTTCTGGACCTGTTTAACGTGACGGATCGCAAGTTGAAGCTGTATCGGCGCAAAGAAGACCTTTACGGCGCACACCGCCCGGCCATGGGAAGTATCCTGCCGGCGCTGACGGGAGACGGCGCGGTTGAACGGCCTGTTCGGAAAACCCCGGGCGAAAGCCGGCCGCCTTTGCGCGAGTTGACGGAACGCGCCCTGTTGCAACAGTACGACCCGGTCGGCGCGCTGGTGGACGAACGCGGCGACATCCTATACCTGTATGGCCGCACCGGCATGTACATGGAGCCTGCGCCGGGCGAAGCAGGGGTCAACAACATTTTGAAAATGGCTCGGGAAGGGTTGCGGCAGGAGTTGACTATCGCCCTGCACAAAGCGGCGGCGCGTAAAGAGACGGTGCGCCAACCAGGCCTGCGGGTGAAAACCAACGGCGATTTCACCTCCGTCCATTTAACGGTGCGGCCGGTGGCCGCGGATTTCACCACTGCCGCTGTGCCCGCCCTGTTTCTGGTCATCCTGGAGAAAGCGCCGGAGATGAATCAGGAGCAAACCGGGCCGGCCGTTGTCGTGGATGCGGGGGCCGGCGTCGCCGGCGAATCCGCCGCGGATGCCGATGCGCGCGTTGAATCCTTACGGCAGGAATTGCGGGCCAAGGAGGAATATCTCCAGAGCACCAACGAGGAACTGGAGACTTCCAACGAAGAACTCAAATCCGCCAATGAGGAACTGCAGTCGGTGAACGAGGAGCTGCAGTCCACCAATGAGGAGCTGGAGACCTCCAAGGAGGAACTGCAATCGGTGAACGAGGAACTGGCCACGGTCAACGCCGAGCTGCAACAAAAGGTGGCCGACCTGTCGCGCACCAACAACGACATGAACAACTTGTTGGCCGGCACGGGCATCGGCACCATCTTCGTCGACCATCAGTTGCGCATCCTGCGCTTCACGCCGGCCGTGGCCCAGGTGATCAACCTGATCCTGACCGACGTGGGGCGGCCGGTGGGTCACATCGTTTCCAATCTGGTGGGCTACAATGGCCTGGTGGATGATGTGCAGTCGGTGCTGAACACACTGGCGCCCAAGGAGATCGAAGTGCTGACACGGGCGGGCGCCTGGTATTCCCTGCGCATCCGGCCCTATCGCACCCTGGAGAACGTGATCGAGGGCGCGGTGATAACCTTTGTGGATATAACCGAGATGAAACAGGTGCGGGAGGCATTGTTGGAGAGTGAAAACCTGTTTCGCGGGCTGTTCGAGAACTCCATCAATGCCGTGGCCCTCCACGAGATGGTTATGGATGCAGAGGGGCATCCCGTGGATTATGTCTTTTTGCAAGTCAATCCCAGCTTTGAGAAGCATACCGGGGTGCGCGCGGCGGATATTCTGGGAAAACGCGCCACCCGGGTCCACCCCGGCATTGAAAAAACGAATCTTATTCAGACCTACGCCAAAGTGGCCGGCAGCGGTGAACCCGTGTCATTCGAGCTGTTTTTCGAACCCTTGCAGCGCCATTTCCATATAGGCGCTTTTCAGGTGGGCAAAGGCCGCTTTGCAGCGGTTTTCGAGGACATCACCGCGCGCCTGGCCGCTGCCAAGGTAGATAACGGTTGACTATCAGATCATGGCCGCAACCCCAATCGGATATCTGCCCCACGAAGACCCTTTGTACGGGTATTTTCAATACCAGATTGCGCCCCAGCTCGGTTATTCCGGGCCGGATGCCGTCTGGAAGGTCTATCGCTTCAATTTTTCCCGGAATGTGTTTTTGTATGAGGAAAAACAGCGGGGCATCCGCATCGTAGGTAAATTTTTCAAGGCGGCGAGCAACGACCAGGCCCGCAAAACAGGAGCCGCTGAATTCTCCAACCTGCTCTTTTTACGCAGCCTTGGATTCTCCGTTCCGCCGCATTACGTGGTTAGGCCCCTGGGCTTCAACCCGGATATCAACAATCTGCTGGTGGTGGAATATCTTGGTGGTGAAACCCTGAGCCGGGTCATCACCAGCGCCATGGTTGAAGGCAGACGCCAACGTCTTTTCCGGAAGCTGACCGGCCTGGGGCATTTTTTTGCCGCGCTTCACAACCGAACGGCCGGCGACATCCGTGTCGATTTTAATGAAACCTGTCACTCCATGGAACGGTTTGTGCAGTCGCTGATGAAACGCTGGGGCCTGGGGCGCGATCATGCCAATGTGTTTCAGCATTTGCAGGAGCGCTGGCGCGGCCGAAGTTGCATGTGGGAGGATTGCGGCGTGCTGGTTCACGGGGATGCGACACCATCCAACCTGCTCCTCGGCAAAGGCCGGGATGTGATGGTGATCGATCTGGAACGGATGAAATGGGCCGATCGCGTTTTCGATCTGGGCCGGCTTTGCGGGGAGCTGAAACATTTCTTTTTCCGGCATACGGGAAATCCCTGGGCCGCGGAGCCTTTTATCGGCCATTTGCTTTGGGAATACTGCCGGCATTTTCCGGACCAGGATGCCGCGTTTCGCGCCGTCACACGACGACTGCCGTTTTACATGGCCGTCACGTTGCTGCGGATTGCCAGGAATTTCTGGATCGACCATGACTACCGGTGGCGACTGATTCGGGAAGCCGAACACATTCTAAGGAAGGACCCATGAAAATTAAGGGAATTATTTTCGACATCAACGGCACACTCATCGACATTCTCACGGATGAGGGCCATGAGGAAATCTACCGGGCCGTAAGTCATTTTTTGACTTACCGGGGAATCCGCCTGAATCGCTGGGAGGTCAAGGAAGCCTATTTCCGGATCATGGACAGCCAGCGCAAGGCCTGTGCAGAGAAATATGCGGAATTCGACGCGGTGGCGGTCTGGCAGGAGTTTCTGGGCGGTTATCTACCCGCATCCCAGCGGACACTTGGCGCACCGGACCCCACCGCGCGTTTTCTGGCCGAGATGTACCGGGGAATTTCACGTTTCCGCCTGACGCTCTATCCGGATGTGAAGGCCGCGCTGGATGAATTCCGGCAGCAGTACAAAATGGCGGTGGTTTCCGACGGCCAGAGCGCCTGGGCCGTGCCGGAACTTCGGGCCGTGGGGCTTGCAGCCTATTTTGATCCGGTCATCATATCCGGTGATTTCGGATTCCGAAAGCCGGACCGGCGCCTGTTCGAGAGCGCGCTCAAGGGCCTGGCCTTAAATCCGGAGCAGGTGGTGTTTGTCGGCAACGATATGTACCGGGATATTTACGGCGCCGGGCGGCTCGGCCTGAAGACCGTTTTTTTCTCATCCAACCAGGGCCGAAAGGAAATGGACGGAGTGAATCCTGACTATATCATCTATAAGTTCGCCGAAATCCGTCAAGCGCTTGAGTTTCTGCAGGGCTGATCCGCGGACATGGACATGTCGGCGGCTGGTGGATTGTAAATGGACTTACAATTGATCCGGTATCGAATCCAGAAAGTCATTGTAACCCCGATCCATGGCCACGATGGAGTATTGGGAAGGTGGGACTTTGCGGGTGGTTGTGACATCGTGCTACTTGCCATTGGGAATACATTTTCCGGCTTATTATAATAAATTTTACAATATTTCTGTCACAGTCCTTATTGTGTATCGTATTGAGGGTTTTCCTACAATAAGGGGCTTTGTGGCTAAATGGAAGGCCACTATTCCTGTTGGACCCAAAGTGATCGTCGAATATGGCATGGATATAGTGGAGGTCGAAAACGGTAAAGTGAAACGAAATGAAGTATATTTTAACACATCATATCTCTTATCAGCTCTTAAAATGAATGGTGGTTCATAAATAAAGTATTCAGGTAAAATTTGAACCGGCGGTTCATATTGCCGTAACTGGAACCGAGCGTTCTTTGCGAAACCGGTCGGTTTTACTGGCGCTATACACTAAAGATAATCCGTCCTTGGTGGACTAAAAAAATCCAGCACCTCACCTGGTTCTATGATTTCAATACTATGCTCAACATCGCGCGGAACAGTGTATGAATCACCTTGACCAATTTCGTGCGCAACACCATCAATTACAATTCGATATGAACCGGAGATCACATAGCCGCTCTGCTCATTCGGATGTTTATGCAAAGGAGGGCTGTCTCCCATTTTATAAAGCATTTTCGTTACCATGGATTCTGGGCCATGGGATAGCAATAAAAAATCAACTCCCAAGAAGCATTTTCGCTGGGCCTCATTTGATTTAACTACCATATCATCTCCTCATATACATCGAATGTAATCTGATTTGAAGCGGCAAACCTTTGGCCTTGTCGTCCGATGCCGGGCTCCTCACAGGAAATGCCGCCAAGGTGTTCCACTGCGTCCAGAATGAAAGTTGGTTTGCTGATGATATTTTCATTGGATTTCTGCGGGTAGGCCACCATCGTGCCTACCCGCCCAGTATCTTTTACAATTATCCGATCTGTGTGATTGTTATCAATAACCACATATCAGAGTGTCCTCCAGCCAGTTATAGTGATCCTCATAGTCGCCATAAATGGGCATGGTGCCGTCGCTACCTGCATGGGTGCCTAGGATGAAGGTCTGACTCTTGGGTATGCCCGCATTCTCATATGCTGCTATATCCGTGGTTGCGTTCCCGTATGCCCGGAAAAGCTGCATGCCAACGGTGTTCTTCAGGTAGAGCAGGTAGTTGGTCTTGTACTGCTCCGTCTGGAATAATGCTTCCTCGTTGGACATGCAGAAGTGGGTGTTGGAATCCCAGTATCCCTTGATTTTTAACCATTCTCGGGTGTCCTTGCACACCCAGTATGGACGCGCCGTGAGGTAGATCACCTGGTAGCCCATGTCCCTGTATAGGTTGACCGTGTTTTGAGAAAAGTAAATCTCGTCCGCGTTCTTCACATTGAGGTAGTCGAAGGCGATCTCGAAGTCGTTGATGGTCAGGGTCGCGTCGATGTCGAACACCACTGCTTTTCGGCCAGGCGCCACGACGGTGAGGAGGCCATAAGTAGTGGTGAGGTCGCCGGCCACCACCATCTTCACCATATACTGGCCCACTGGCTTGCCCGTTATATTCACAAAGATCTTTCCGTCCCGGTTGGTCTTATACACGCCCAGGTACTTCCAGGCAGTCATGCCGGTACCGTAAATATATGCATGGACCCGTTCATACTCGAGATCCTTGTGGGCCGCTGCCCCGTAATCGAACTTGCCCACCATGGTCTGGGCAGCACCTGGGGCAGACACGATGTCATGCGCCATGTGATATGGAGTGTCGACGGCGAGCAGGGCGTTGAAGGGATTGAGCCACTTCTCTTTCTTGGGCATGGTGAGAGGGGGGGCATTGTCCAGGGCGCTCCCCGGATAGCAGGGATCAAGACCGTACGCTGCTGAAAACATGGAAGAGATGCATATCAGCACCACGCAAACCATGAATCCTCTGACAAGACTGCTGCAAAAAACTTCTTTTCTTTTCATTTCTCAATTTTCTCCTTTTAGTTTGAATGATTGGGCCAAATCCAAACCATCCCATTCGGTCAGACCTGCAAATCCTTGATTAACTTTTTCACTTGACGTCATCAAAGACAAAATTGTTCGATCAGCGTTTTTTGATAGGTGCCAGCCCCCGGATTGATTGGCGTTATTTTATAGGTTTTAAAACAAACTGTTTGTCCCGTTACTTCAACCGAAATAAAATGATAGATTGCTTCCGCCTTGTGGACCTGAGCTTGCGTCTGCGAATAATTAAACGATTTATTCAAGTCGATGGGAGCACCGCCGCCGCCGCTGACAAGGTAGTGGATACCGTCTTTCGAGAGGTGTTGATAATCGTGGGAGCAAGCCTGGAAAACCGCCTTCACGCCATAATATTTAAACATGTCTTCATAATAAAATTGCAGATTCGCGCTCTCGGCTTTTCCTGCGGAATACATGGGATAATGCATGGCAACAAAGATGTGATCAATACGTGGATCGTTTGAAGCGGATATCAGTGTATTCCTGACAAAATTATATTGCTCGGAATTTTCATCATATAAGTCTTCGCTGTTATCATTGTCACCAGTTCCGGTCTGAATCACGATAATTTGGATATTACCATACGCATACGAGTAGTAGAATGGATGCGCAGCGCCAGGTGGCGGCATAAGATACGAGTCCATATCCGTTTGGCCAGAGCCAAAGCCCGCATAGGGAACAGGTGCCGGACAGCCTTTGAAAGTCTCGCGTAAAAATTCATGGTTCCCATAAACCGGCAACAAGGGAATATCTTTCAAGAGGTTCTGCTCAATTTGAAAAAACTTCCGTATCCAGGAGAGTCTTCTTCCGCTGTATCCATAGTCGCCAAGATGAACAAGGAATTTTGCTTTCGGCAGATGCGTCTTAATGGCATTGGTCATGATGCCATGTGTTTCAGTATCACCATAATAACTGGATTCAAAAATAGAATCCTCTCTGGTATCGCCATATAGGATGAATGAAAAGCCGTCGCGATTTCCGATTGGTTTGGATGTATAAAATGATCCGTTTTTTATTCTTGTTGGATCAGTGGTTCCAAATTGGGATACTCTATAATAATATTGGCTGTTTTCATTTAATCCATTTATAGTTGTTTTCAGAATTTCCTTGGTTTCGGTCGTATGATAAATCGTAGCATTTGTTGGGAACGAAGGATTCTGAGACACTTCAACCGCAGCCCATGCCGGATCTTTAAATTCCCACATGATATCAATGGAGTTCGGGCAGACGTTCATGAGCGCAGGTTCAATATCATAATAAGAATCCGCACTTTCCGCAGAGGCAGAAAAAAAATTCAATACGACAAAAGTCAGAAATACGGCCATACAAAGGATTGTTTTTATATCTCGCTTCATGATAGTTCCGCCTTTCTCTTTGCAAGATTCATTGTTAACGGTCTCTCTGAAATGGGGTGCTTTTTTTGAAATTGGAATCATCGCACCCGAAAATCAAAAATGCAGGTTTTGATTGGGTTTTGAAAAATATCTTGCCAACCTTACCTTTTAAAAGGGAGCGAACACTCGCTCCCCATTAATTAAAAAAAAATAGGTTGTCAAGAAAAAATGTTTAATCTTTCATAGTGGAATCAAGGATCGAAAGGACCATGGGACAGACAGTCCAGTCCTTTCAATCCCTTTGGCAGTATTCCTTTTTCGGGCTAAAAATTGTAGGACAGGTGACAAACAACTTATTGCTGATCTGGACTATTTGATTGAACCGATAACACGCGGAGATCCTGAGTCACCACTGAGATGGGTGTGCAAAAGCACAAGAAAATTAGCGACAGACCTTAATAAACAAGGGCATGATGTAAGTCATAGTTTAGTGGCCCGGATCTTGGGTGAACTTGATTACAGTCTGCAATCGAATAGAAAAACCATAGAAGGCTTGGAAGATCATCCAGACAGAGATTCCCAGTTTAATTTTATCAATAAGAAAGTGAAGAAATTTCAGGCTAATAATCAGCCAGTTATATCCGTTGATACGAAGAAAAAAGAAAATGTTGGAAATTATAAAAATAATGGGCGCGAATACAGAAAGAAGCATAACCCATTAGACGTTGATGTATACGATTTCATAGGCAAATTGGGAAAAGCAGCACCTTATGGGATTTACGACATAACACGAAATAAAGGCTGGGTAAGCGTTGGTTTAAGCCATGATACCGCAGAGTTTGCGGTTAACAGTATTAAAAGTTGGTGGCTTTTAATGGGTAAAAAGGAATATCCTAACGCGAAAGAGCTATTGATTACGGCAGATTGCGGAGGGAGTAATGGTTACAGAGTTCGCCTATGGAAAACAGAGCTTCAAAAAATGGCCAACGAATTGAACTTGACGATCCATGTTTCTCATTTTCCGCCAGGTACGAGCAAATGGAATAAGATTGAACATAGGATGTTTAGTTTTATTTCACAAAACTGGCGTGGAAAGCCATTGATAGATTATGTCACAATCATTTCATTGATAAGCAATACAAATTTCACGGTGAGTGGAATTATAAGATAGTACAACAAAATTGAATAACTTATTTTGTTACAGTCCCTAAGAGCCATTGTTCATTCCGCCGCCAACCTTTGCCGGGGTGAGCTCATCACCCTGGAAACGCTGCCGCGTGGTTTCCCGCGCCGGAAACGCTGCAACCGCATGGAACTTCAAAATCAAACCGTTCCTATTCTTCCCCTGGTGGAAATAGAAAAGGAACACATATGTAAAACATTCTACGTAACCGGCGGCAATTTGATCAGGACGGCCGCCCTGTTGGGAATCTGTTTGAATACATTGCGCAGCAAGTTGCGCCTGTATGAAATGATATAGCGACCAAATCGGATTTGCGTTAGGGCCGTTACACTCGGGCCATCTTTCCAGCCGTGAAAGTACCCGTCACGGTTCCCTCCTTTACTATCTGCCTGCCGCTGATGAAAACGTTCACAACTTACAGGGCCGCGGTATTCGGGTAGCCGCCGCTTGTGATGATCGCGTTTGTCGCAAAGAGACACTGCGGGTAGCTCATCGTCAACGAGTACATATATGCCCGTGGAATCCCGGACGAAAGGGCCAGTACATGATCCAGCCATCAGTCGGCAGGAGCGGTGGCATTGTATTTGTCCTTTCTAATCAGGGCAATCCGGTCTCAGATGATCCAGAGCCGGATCATGCCAACGGCTATGATGAAATCCAGCATTGTCAAGCTCTCCTCGTTCTTCTCGGGTTCATCCGTGAAACCTTAGGCCGCGGCTTCCTCATGATCGCGCAACCACCGGGGGATGACATCCCGACGGAAAACATCTTCCAGCGTCTCCGCCCGGCGGATGATTTCTGCGGAATCGCCGTTCACCAGCAGGGTCGCTGGACGTGGCAGGGCATTGAAATTGCTGGCCGAGACTTCCTGATAAGCCCCCATGTCCAACATGGCGACCACATCCCCCGGTTTCACGTCCGGCACCTGGACGATGGGCAGAATTCGGTCAGCATAACAGGATTGCCCCACAATGTCGGCCACGAAGCGTGGCTTATCGTCCGTCCGGTTGGCAAAAATGTAATGGTTGAACTGGTATTCGTACATACCGCCAGCCAGGAAGAAATACGTTGTGTCGGTGAGTACCCAGTTCCAGGGCATGGGCTTGGTTTGCTGCTTGAATTTTTTTACCCGGGCCAAATGGATACCGGTGTTGCCATACAGGCAGCGGCCGGGTTCAATCTGAAGCGTCACGCCGCGGGTGTTCACACCCAGCCTGGTCAGTTCCCGATGCAGGGTGCCGGCAGCTTCCCGACCATATTCTTCCACGCTGGGGGCCATCTTTCGGTTAGGGGCCTTGGTGAACAGGGGTAATACCTTGCCCATGATCCGATAGCGCAGGTCTGGTTTCAGAAGGCGCAGGAATTGGACCAGGGGCCAGGTCAGCCAGGTTTCCACCACATTCTGTCGCAAGCCGAGTTTGTTGTGGGGATCGCGGTGGATGGCGAAGCCGCCGCCGATGTCTATTTCCCGTGGTTGCCAACCGCCCCAGGCGCTGGAAAGCCGGGCGATGAGTACGGCATATCCTTTCATCAGGCTCCGCCAGTACCAGAGACTGGGATGATGGCGGCCGCCGTGGAAATGAAGCCCAACCAGTTCCAGGTTCGGCATCTGCAGCACCTGCTGGCCCAATTCCGGAAGATACTGGGCCGGGATACCGGATTTGTATACTTGGATGCCGATATCGATGGTCACTTTTTCCTGGGAAAAATCCGTTGGTTTCTGCAGATCCGGAAAGTTGGGCTTCACCCGGAAACGGATCTTGGCTTTCCGGCCCAGGCGTTGCGCCACCCGGTTGATCAATTCGGGTTCATCCAGGTCTTCCACCGTGATCCGGACACCACTGCGGATGCATTGTTCAACTAAATCCTCCTGCTTGCCGCCGCCGTTGACGGAAATCATTTCCGGCTTGACCCCCGCCGCGAGCGCGGCATGCAGTTCGCCGTAAGAGTATATGTCCGCACCGGCGCCTTCTTCACTCAAGATTTTCCGGGTGGCCAAAATCCAGTTGGCCTTGATGGCCGGCAGCACCTCCACACTACCCCCCGGCCAATGGGGGGTAAAGGCTTCACGAAACCTTCTGACATTCCGGCGGAGCTGGGTCTCGGAGATCACGAACAAGGGCGAGCCGAATTTGGCCACCAGTTCCACGGTGTCACAATCCTCGATAAACAGATGTCCACTGCGGGTGCTCAAGCAATCATCGATTTTCGTATGTTGGGTCATTTAATCCTCCTTTCAACTTGTTGGTAACGTGTATGTTTCTTTTAAAGATAGCGACGGCGGTTGTGTTCTCCAATCCGTTCCAGCCAGGGCAGAATCCGGGGGAGAATGGCAGGAAAGAAACCGCCCAGTTTGCAGATGAAACCCTCACGGGCAATGGTCCGGCCGATGCCTCCGGCGGCGCCAGTGATCAGTGCCACCGGTTTTTGAGGCGAGTTGCTGCTTGCCATGAATCTTTTCCTTTCATTTATTGAGAGAGAGCGTTCACTCTATAATGCGTTAAAAAAAATTATCCCAGAAGTTGTCGAAACGATTGCATGATCAACCTGATTTTTTGGTCGCTTTCCAGGAGTTCAGCGTCCTTGGCGAAATATTGATGAAAACGCCTGTCATAATGTTTGGAAACACACGAAAAGGCGAAGAGCATCAAATGGTTGTCCAGAAAATAGGCGGCGGTTTCCGTTGCGATCCCAGGGCGGATCTCACCATTGAGACGGGCCTCTTCGATAAGCCGGCAAAAAAAAACGAAAGACTGCCGCTCAAAATCATCGGACAATTCCGCGGCAAAGATATCCATGGAGGGAGAGCCCAGATCCATATAAACGATAAAATAGTCCCGATAAAGGGTCGTAAAGGGAACGACTTCTTCCAGGATGCGCTGCATCCGTTGCCAGATATTCATCTGACCGGCCGCCATACGGTTGGCGGCGGTTTGCAACAATTCCATGGTTCGGCGGGCGACGGTAATGTACAGCCCCTGTTTGTTCTCGAAATATTTATACATGGCGCCGTTGGATATCCCCGTTGCCGTGCATAGTTCCAAGATTCCGGCCTGAAAATATCCCTTCTGAGCGAATACTCCTGCGGCTGCATCCAGGATGGCGATCTGTTTATCTTCGGTTAATTTTTCAAATGTGCTGGTTTTCAATATGCACTCCTGGTAGAGAGAAATCACTCTCTATTTTCATATTTGCATTTTGCTGTCAAGGAAATTTGATACGCGTGGTGAAAATCTTTTTCGATTAATATACGTCGCCAAAACAGAATGTTGTTGGTAATAGTGAGGTACAATTTGGTCCGTTTGGCATATCTTGCTGCGACAATAGTAAGTTGGCAGACCGTTGAGCCGGGATTTGTAGCGGATTCTGCCGGCGATCAATAAAGAATTTCACGATTTCCGTTATCCCCCTGAAAGATGGGGGTACTTCACATGCCCAGGATGTGCCAACGATAGTCTTGGCTTCACATAGAGCGCTTCAATGCCCATCCGACGCATCAGGCGACGCACTCGGTCACGTCCAATGTCATCGCCCTTGTCAAATAACTCATCGCGGATCTTCCGGCTGCCGTAAAACGGATATGCAAGATGAATTTCATCAATCTGCCGCATCAACTCCATGTCCTTTGCAGAAACCGGAACAGGGGTATGGTATAGTAAAAACCTGATCTGGACAACTCCAGAATTTCACATTGGCGAGATACGGGGAGCTTTGGTTGGGCGCCCAAAAGAAGTATTGAAGAAGGGGATAATTTTGCGAGCAGGAAGCTCCGGGAGAATTTCATTCGAAAAAGTCTCAAACCGGTAGAAAGCTGGAATCCGTGTTCCAGCCAGAATTTAGGGAGGATTTACGGTACTGGGTCGAGACGGACGGCAAGACCACCCTTTGTATTTTCCAGTTGATTGAAGCAATAATGCGAGACCTGTTTCAAGGCATCGGCAAGCCCGAGCCTCTCAAATTTCTTGGGTCAGGAGTTCGGTCTCGAAGAATTACTCAAGAACATCGGCTTGTATATGTTGTTGGGCATGAAAGAATTGATTTCGTATAATCCCGTTATCATTATTGATATTCGCAATATAAAAACTGCCAGGCGTTCAGGCGGATCGCAAACAGCCGCCCCCGGTTAACTTCCAGCTAAATATTATGTCACTGCCCAATATGCACACAAAGAGGATAGCGAGATGCGGTCGCCCCAAAAAAACAAACAGCCGCTGGCAACGGCTGTTTGTTTTGAAGAAACTGGCAATACCTGGCAATTACGGAGAGGAGGAGATTTGCTTTTAAGTTAATACAAAAGTCGGGCCAAATTTAAAAAATTTTGGAAAAATTTTTTATAAAATAAAATCAATTAGATATAAAAGAAGGGGACAGAGCGCGGGGTTTTGTCTGATCCCATGAAGCAGTACAGTCTCGTGTATCGGGATTTGTGTCCTGCGAGAAAGGACAAATTGATTGTAATGGTTTGTTTTTATGATAAAGAAAGCAGGTCAATCAATTGTTCGCGGGAAAAGACTTTGGTGACGGCCGGATCATCTTCCGTCACGATATTGTCCATCAGATCCCGTTTTTTGGCGATGATGGCGGCGATTTTTTCCTCCAGGGTGCCCTGGGTGATGAGTTTGAACACCTGAACTCCGCGGTTTTGACCGATGCGGTGCACCCGGTCCGTGGCCTGGTCTTCCCGGGCCGCGTTCCACCAGCGGTCGTAGTGGATCACCATGGAAGCCGCCACCAGGTCGATGCCGGTGCCGCCGGCCTTGAGACTACCCACAAATACCCGGCAGGCCGGATCAGTATTGAATTGATGGATGATGTCCCCGCGTTTGCGGCTTTGGCCTGTGAGGGTGACGGCGCCGATGTCTTCCCGGTCCAGATAGTGCTTGATTATCCGAACCATGCCCACATACTGGCTGTACACCACGATTTTCTGACCGCTGGCCAGGCCTTCGGCCATGAGTTCCTTGAATAATTCCCATTTGCCCGAGGCATACCGTTCATAGTCGCTTTCCCGGCCTTCCAGCAAGGCCGGGTGGTTGCAGATTTGTTTCAAGATATTCAGCACGGCAAAGATGTGCAGGTAGGGGATCTCGTTGCTGTTTTCCCGCAGGATGGAAAGGAGCCGGCGGCCTTTGGACTGAATGGCGTGGTTGTAAAGGGTGACCTGGTCCTCGCTCAGGGAACAGAAACGCAGGTCCTCGATCTTGGGAGGCAATTCATCCAGCACGGTTTTTTTCAGGCGCCGCAGGGTAAAAGGAGCGATGAGCCGGCTGAGTTCCTTGGCCCGGCCGCTGTTGGGATACTGGGAGATGGGCTGAACATAGCGCATGTCAAAAACCGTGTCGCTGCCGAGATAGCCCGGCACAGATAGATCCATGAGGGCCTTGAGCTCGCCCAGGTGATTTTCAATGGGGGTGCCGCTCACGCACAGCTTCATCTCCGCCCGGATCGCCTGGGCCGCCTCATAAACCTTGGTGGCGGGGTTCTTGATATTTTGGGCCTCGTCGAAAACCGCAAGGGTAAAGGTGCGTTGGTTCAGGATGGGCAGATCCCGCCACAGCAGCCCATAGGAAGTCAGCAAGACACCTTCCTTTGCAACGGCATTGGAATCCCGTTCCGTGCCGTGGTAGATGGCGGCCTGCAACCCTGGGGCGTGCGCCTTGATCTTATCCGCCCAATGGCTGAGCACGGTGGTGGGGCAGACCACCAGGAAAGGCCTGTCCACGTTTTTGTGCTCCTTGAGCCAGACCATCAGGGCCATGACTTGATGGGTTTTACCCAGACCCATGTCGTCGCACAACAATCCGCCGAAACGGTTCTCATATAGAAAGGACAGCCATTCGCTTCCCAGGGTCTGGTAGGGCCGCAAGGTGGAGGTCATACCGCCTAGTTCCGGCAGGGGGGTGGCGGGCCGCAAAGCCAGGGCCTGCTGCAAGCGTAGAGCCAAAGTGTCCGTGCCGGTCACTTTCAAAGGACTTTCGCTGCCGGCTTGCAGGCGATACAGATCCAAGGCTGAAAGGCGGAAGGCGCCTGAGAGGGGATCGGCGCTGCCGGCCTGGAGTATTTGATTCATGAGGGCATGCTCGTCACCCTGAAAGGACTGACAATCGATAAAACCGCCGGGAACGGGAATAAAGCGTTGCTTGGTTTTGCGGGCTGATAGAATTTCCTGGAGGGATATAGTGTTGTTGCCCAGGCCGTAATGGATGGATAGCCAGTACCAGTCCCGTTCAATGGCTTTGGGTTCGATTTCAATGCGCTCAAAGGTTCTGAAAATGCGCATGTTGCGCACGCTGTCATCCACCAGGTGGGGCGGGCCCCAGATGCTGTCCCCCAGTTTTGCGAGGATGGCCGGTATTTTTTCGTTTTTCACGATTTTGGTAAAGGCCTGCTGGAATTGCTCGGCCAGTAGGTCCGGCTGCTCAATCCGAACAAAGCGCCGGATTTCCGGCCAATAGAACAGGTCTTCATAGCGGAAGTTTTCCAGTTCCTTACGTTCCCGATACAAGGAGCGGCCCTGATCGTCGCTGAAATAGAGGTAGCGCTGCAACACCAGATCCTTGCGCTGGTTCAGGCGGATGCGCACCACGGATTTCACCGGCACGGGATGGATTTTGAATTCCTCGGCATTGTTCAGGTCGCCTTTCAGGCCGGCAACAAGAGCCGGCACCCTTTCCCGGGCAATCGGCAGGCTGAAAAGCGGGCGTTTTTCCTGGTCATGGGCCCTGAGACTGAAAACCCCGGTGCGCGGCGCGATTTCGGCCTGCAAGCCAATCGGGGCCTTGTCCATGCGCCGAAAAAGATGATACATCACCCGATACCAGAGGCTGTTCTCCAGGGCCAAGCGGCGGGTCATGGCCCCGCGGGCGAGCATGGCCCGCTCGGTTTCCGTATAGGTCAGGGCCGCCATCTGCCGCAAAATGTCCAGCCGATGGAATGCGGATTTGCCCTTGACCCGGTAACTGCAGCGGGATACAAACAGGGCGGCATCCGACCAGGCCGTGTCCATGTCGCTTCCCGGCAAAACCGGATGATAGGTAAAAAGCAGACTGCCTTTGGAATCCAGGACTTCGATGGGGCCGCCTGCCTCAGCAGCATCGGGTTGCAGGGTGACTTCTTCCGGGGTCCGGCGGGAGATATCGAAAAGCACGGCAGCCCAGCGATGGAGCGCGCTGTTGCGAAAGGGTGTATCAAAGCCGCCCTGGGAAAAAAGGTCCTGATTGTTTTTGAGGAACCCGGACAATTCCTTCTGGTGATGACAGGTGCCGCGTTTGGAGGCCGGGCAGGTGCAGGCGCGATAGTCCCTTCCGGATTTGTCCGCCTTGACCCACATGGCCACGCCGGGCTTGGGATCATCCGGTTTTGGAAAGAGGGTAATGCCCTGGCGATGGAATTCGATGCGCGGATCCGGCAAATCTTCAATCCTCGCCGGCAACGAACAAGCGCGTTTCCGTGGTTTCCAGATAGTCATGCAGGGCTTCCGGCAGGGGCCGGTCGGTGAAAAGGGCGTGGATTTCAGATAAATTCCCCAGCCGCACCATGGCGTTCCGGCCGAATTTGGTATGGTCGGCGGCCAGATATACGGTGCGGGAATTGTCGATGATGGCCCGGGCCGCCCGGACTTCCCGGTAGTCGAAATCCAACAAAGTCCCGTCCAGGTCGATGCCGCTGATGCCGATGATGCCGAAATCCACCTTGAACTGGCGGATGAAATCCACCGTGGCCTCGCCGATGATGCCGCCATCCCGGCTGCGCACCACGCCACCGGCCACGATCACTTCAAAGCTGTCGTTTTTTTTCAGAATGGAGGCCACGTTGAGGTTGTTGGTGATTACCCGCAGGCCACGGTGGGAGCACAGGGCTTCAGCCACGGCTTCGGTGGTGGTGCCGATATTAATGAAGAGGGAAGCATGGTTGGGGATGTGGCGCGCCAAGGTATGGGCGATTTTTTGTTTTTCCCGCAGGCAGAGCACCTGGCGCTCAGGATAGGACACGTTCTCGGTGCTGAGGGCGTTGGCGGCCCCGCCATGGTAGCGCAGCAACAGTCCATCGGTGCTGAGGGTGTTGATGTCCCGGCGGATGGTCTGGGGGGTCACGTTGAATTGCTGGGCCAGGGTTTCGATGGTTACAAAGCCTTGTTCCCGGACGGTTTCCACAATGCGGGCATGCCGGTCTCGTACCGGGCCGGATTTGCTTTCGTTCGGAGACGGCGGCGACGGGTTGTTCCCATCTCCTGCAATTTCTTTGCTGCTGCGTTTGTCCATGCCCCACTCCGGATGATAATTTCAAATTTTAGATTTCAGATTTGAAATTTGATTGTGCGTTGTATTTTGTTTTTCGAAAATATAATTCATTTATTTTTTGTTTTTCGAAAATTTCACGTGACAATATTGTTTGTTTGTGATATTTCCATGAAAAAAGAGAAAATGTCAAGCCTGATTGACGATTGCAACCATTTTCGTCCATGGGAGACAATACATGGGTCTTACGCTACAGAACCTAGATAAAACAGTCGGCCGTCAGATCCACCTCAAAGACATCCAACTTGAATTTGAAACCGGTTCCCGCAATATCATCCTGGGCCGGACCCTCTCCGGCAAGACTTCCTTGCTGCGCATCATTGCCGGGCTGGACCATCCCAGCCGCGGCCGCATCATCATGGACGGCAAGGACGTCACCGGTGTTTCCGTGCGCAAGCGCAATATCGCCATGGTCTACCAGCAATTCATCAATTATCCCTCCCTGACCATTTATGACAACATCGCCTCCCCCCTGAAAATGAGCGGACTTTCCCGAAATGAAATCGATGGGCGTGTGCGCGCAGCGGCTGAAATGCTTCACCTGGAAAAACTGCTGGGACGCTTGCCTGCCGAGCTGAGCGGCGGCCAGCAGCAACGCACGGCCATTGCCCGGGCCCTGGTAAAGGACGCTGCTTTGCTGCTGCTGGACGAACCCCTGGTGAACCTGGACTACAAACTGCGGGAAGAGCTGCGGGTGGAATTGCAGGAGATCTTCAACAAAAGGGATTCCATTGTCATCTATACCACCACCGAACCCACCGAGGCCTTGATGTTCGGCGGCAATATCGTGGTATTGGACGAGGGCCGGGTCCTGCAAACCGGACCCACCCCCCAGGTTTACCACCATCCGGCCACTTTGAAAGTAGCCGAGGTCTTCAGTGATCCGCCCATCAATTATCTAAAGGCCGGCATTGACAAGGGGGTCCTGCAATTGGGTGACAATATCCGTGTTCCCCTGAACGGGCGTTACAGCAGCTTAAGCCCGGGCAAGTACGTGGTGGGCATCCGTTCCAATCACCTGTGCTTGTCCCGCCGCCATGAAAAGGATACGGAATTCAAGGCCCGGGTGGAATTATCGGAAATCAACGGCTCGGAAACCTTTACCCATTTGAAGTACGGCGAAACCGCCCTGGTGGTTCAGGATGAGGGCGTTTTTCCCCATAAGATCGGCACGGAGATTTCCGTCTATGTGAGCCCCGATGCTTTTTTTATATATGATGAAGCCGGGGTGCTGAAGGCCTCCCCGGGTGCCGGGCAAAGGTCTTAACAAGGAGCAACCCATGGCCAGAATCGAGCTGAACAACATCGCCCACAGCTATTTGCATAATCCCAAGAGTGAGGCGGATTACGCCTTGAAGCGCATCCACTATGAATGGGAAGACGGCGGCGCCTATGCCTTGCTCGGGCCTTCCGGCTGCGGCAAGACCACCTTGCTCAATATCATCTCCGGTCTCCTGATCCCTAGCGAAGGCAAGGTCCTGTTCGACGGCCGGGAAATGACCCAATTGCCGCCGGAGAAAAGAAACATCGCCCAGGTTTTTCAATTTCCGGTTTTATACGACACCATGTCGGTATTTGACAATCTCGCTTTCCCTTTGCGAAACCGCCGCGTGCCGGCAAAGGAAGTGACGCGCAGGGTCCAGGAAGTGGCTGAGATATTGGAATTGACACCCTTCTTGAAATACAAGGCCGCGGGCATGACCGCCGACGCCAAACAAAAAATTTCCCTGGGCCGGGGGCTGGTGCGCAGCGACGTGGCGGCCATTTTGTTTGATGAACCCTTGACGGTCATTGATCCGCACTTGAAATGGCTGCTGCGGCGCAAATTGAAGGAAATCCACGACCAGTTGAAATTAACCCTGATTTATGTGACCCATGATCAGGTGGAGGCCATGACCTTTGCCGAGAAGGTGATGGTCATGTACGAAGGCGAACTGGTTCAGATCGGCACTCCCCAGGAACTGTTCGAAACGCCGCAGCATAAATTCGTGGGCTATTTTATCGGCAGTCCCGGCATGAATTTTCTGAATTGCACTTTGGATGGAAATGTGGCCCGGGTGGACGGCGCCGGGATCCGGCTGGCGGATGAAACCGCGGCCCTGGGCGCCAAAGCCAAAGGCAAGCTGGAACTGGGCATCCGGCCCATGTACTTGGAAGTGCAGACCAGGAAGACCGAGGGGGCTGTTCCAGCCCAGGTCCGGCTGGTGGAAGATCAGGGCGCCTATAAAATCATTACGCTGGAAATGGCCGGTGCCATCCTGCGCGCCAAGCTGGGTGAGGATAAGCCTGTGCCGGAAAAAGAGGCCTGGCTTGGATTTCCGCGGGAGAAGATCCGGCTTTTCGCAGACGAACGTTTGATCAGATAGGAGTGCGAGCATGGAAAAATGGGCAAGCAACAAGGCCTGGTTCCTGGTGTTGCCGGTTTTCGTCATTGTGGCCTTCAGCGCCATCCTGCCGTTGATGACGGTGGTGAATTATTCGGTTCAGGATATTTTCGGGCCTGGCCAGAGTGTCTTTGTCGGCACGGAATTTTTTAAGCAGGTCTTGGCCGACAGCCGTTTGCACGAAGCCCTGTTACGTCAGTTTTTGTTTTCAGCACTGGTGCTGCTCATCGAGATCCCCCTGGGGGTCCTGATCGCACTGGCCATGCCGCGTAAGGGTGTATGGGTGTCCGCCTGCCTGGTTACCCTGGCGCTGCCCCTGCTCATTCCCTGGAATGTCATCGGCACCATCTGGATCATCTTCACCCGGCCGGATATCGGTCTTTTGGGCTCCACCATCAACCACCTGGGGCTGGCTTTTGATCACACCGCCAGCCCCATGGACGCCTGGGTTACGGTGATGTTGATGGAGGTATGGCATTGGACCCCCCTGGTGGTCTTGTTGGCCTATGCCGGCCTGCGCTCCATTCCTGAAGCTTATTATCAGGCGGCCAAAATCGACGGGGCCTCATCCTGGGCCATATTCCGCTATATTCAACTGCCCAAGATGCGCGGGGTGCTCACCATTGCCGTGCTGCTGCGTTTCATGGACAGTTTCCTGATTTATGCCGAGCCTTTTGTCCTCACCGGCGGCGGACCGGGCAATGCCACCACTTTCCTGTCCATCTACCTGGTCAAGATTGCCCTTGGGCAATTTGATCTGGGACCGGCCGCGGCTTTTTCCATTATTTATTTTCTCATCATTCTGTTGTTCAGTTTTATTTTTTATCAAGCCCTGCAGAATGTCGGCAAAGGAGGCCGGTCATGAAGATCAGAAAAAGAACCTTCGGCTTGGCCCTGTATTGCGGCCTGTTGATGTTGCCGATCTACTGGATGCTCAACATGTCCCTGCGCACCAACGCCGATATACTCGGGCATTTCGCCTTTTATCCCAAAGATGCGACGTTGATGAATTACATCAACATCTTCACCGACAAGGCCTGGTACTCCGGATACATCAATTCCATCATCTATGTCAGCATCAATACCCTGATTTCCCTGGCAACGGCTTTACCCGCGGCCTACGCTTTTTCGCGCTATCGCTTTCTGGGGGACAAGCATATGTTTTTTTGGTTGCTCACCAACCGCATGGCGCCGGCAGCGGTTTTCGCCCTGCCTTTTTTCCAGCTGTATTCCACCGTGGCCCTGATCGACACCCACATCGCCGTGGCCCTGGCCCATTGCCTGTTCAATGTGCCCCTGGCAGTCTGGATTCTGGAAGGGTTCATGTCGGGTATCCCCCGGGAAATAGATGAAACCGCATTCATCGACGGTTACGGGTTTCCGCGCTTTTTCGTCACCATTTTTATCCCGCTGATCCGGGCCGGCGTGGGGGTCACGGCCTTTTTTTGCTTCATGTTTTCCTGGGTGGAGCTTTTGTTCGCCCGGACCTTGACCACCACCAACGCCAAGCCTATTGCCGCCACCATGACCCGCACCGTGAGCGCCACGGGTCTGGATTGGGGCCTTTTGGCCGCGGCCGGTGTCTTGACCATTGTTCCGGGAGCTTTGGTGATCTGGTTTGTCCGTAATCATTTGGCCAAGGGCTTTGCCCTGGGCCGGGTATAGGGAGGAACTGTCATGAGTTTGGACTGGATGGCCTGGACCTTTCCCACCGCCGTATTTTTTATCAGCATTGTTGTGATCTTGGCAGCCATGACCATCTGGCAGGTCCTTTGGCCCAGCATGGAACGGAGAGGCTTTCTGCCCATCACGACAACCCCGGGGGACCGTCTTTTTATCGGCCTGCTGGGAAG
This sequence comes from Desulfosudis oleivorans, assembly GCA_020723325.1. Taxonomy (GTDB): domain Bacteria; phylum Desulfobacterota; class Desulfobacteria; order Desulfobacterales; family SURF-7; genus DYJD01. The sequence goes on from DYJD01000034.1 coordinate 47,697, forward strand.
CGCCTATATTCATCTTGCCTGGATCGGACTCACCGGTCTAACACTTTGGATTGCTTTTGGGCTTGCAATCCTATGGCTGGTTGTGGTAATGATCTGGGGGTAGAACTAGGGAAATAATGCCCCAGAACCACTATAACCGAGTCTGTTTTATATTCTGAATTTAAAATCCCGTTTTCCATTACCGTAATTTTTTTTCATTATCATTTTATTTTATTGCTGTTTTACTGGAATCACCTGTTTTTCACAGAGCGACAACAAGCAGCGTTTATGTGGTTCGGTGTTTATCGGCCTTCGCACCGGATGCATAAACCCCTCAAAACACTTTTGAAGGCCGCAACAAGGAGGAAACAGCATGATCGGGTTGATTCGCAAGAAAATGTCTCGAATGGTTCTGGCGGGAATCGTGGCGACAGTCGTGCTTGGTTTTTTTGCAGGCCCGGCCGGCGCTGACCTGGCAGCGGCCAAAAAATGGATTGATGAAGAATTTCAGCCGTCCACATTGACCAAAGAACAGCAGATGAAAGAAATGGAATGGTTCATCAAGGCGGCGGAACCCTTGAAGGGCATGGATGTCAAGGTGGTTTCCGAAACCATCCCCACCCATGAGTATGAAGCTAAGACCATGGCCAAGGCCTTTATGGAGATCACCGGGATCAAAGTCACCCATGATCTGATCCAGGAAGGCGATGTTATTGAAAAATTACAGACCCAGCTTCAATCCGATCGCAACGTGTATGATGCCTGGGTCAATGACTCTGATCTGATCGGAACCCATTTTCGCTACGGCAAAGTGGCGAATCTGACGGATTGGATGACCGGCGAGGGCAAGGATGTCACCCTACCGACCCTGGATGTAGACGATTTCATGGGGAAATCATTCACCACGGGTCCGGATGGCAAGCTTTACCAACTGCCGGACCAGCAGTTCGCCAACCTGTACTGGTTCCGTTATGACTGGTTCAACCGTCCGGATTTGAAGAAGAAATTCAAGGAGATTTACGGTTATGAACTGGGCGTGCCGGTGAACTGGTCGGCCTATGAGGACATTGCCGAATTCTTTGCCGAGAAAGTCAAGGAAATCGACGGTGTTAAAATTTTCGGCCATATGGATTACGGGAAAAAGGCGCCGGATCTGGGCTGGCGTTTCACGGACGCCTGGCTGTCCATGGCCGGCACCGGTGATAAAGGTCTGCCCAACGGCAAACCGGTGGATGAATGGGGCATCCGCGTGGAAGGTTGCCGGCCGGTGGGCGCCAGCGTCAGCCGCGGCGGTGAGGCCAACGGGCCCTCGGCCAAATATGCTGTACGCAAATACATGGAGTGGCTGAAAAAATATGCTCCTCCAGGCTCCCTGGGCATGGATTTTTATCAATATCTGCCCTTCCTGGCCAAAGGCAACATTGCCCAGCAGATGTTCTGGTACACGGCTTTTGTTCCGGACATGGTCAAACCCGGACCCACGGTGAACGCCGACGGCACCCCCAAATGGCGTATGGCCCCCTCACCCCATGGTCCCTATTGGGAGGAAGGCATGAAATTGGGGTATCAGGACTGCGGTTCCTGGACCCTCTTGAAAAGCACGCCGGTGGACCGCCGCAAAGCGGCCTGGCTCTATGCCCAGTTCACGGTCTGCAAAAGCACTTCTCTGAAAAAGGCCCATGTGGGCTTGACCCCCATTCGTGACAGCGATATCCGGCATCAATCCTTTACCGAAAGGGCCCCCAAACTGGGTGGTCTCGTGGAATTTTACCGCAGCCCGGCCAGGGTATTGTGGACCCCCACCGGTACCAATGTGCCGGATTACCCCAAACTGGCCCAATTGTGGTGGCAGAACATCGGCGAGGCCGTTGCCGGCGAAGTTAGTGTGGACACGGCCATGGACAATCTGGCCCGGGAAATGGACAAGCAAATGGAACGCATTGCCCGCTCCGGAGCCCAGGGTGATTGCGGCCCGCAGCTCAATCCGGAAAAAGATGAGGCTGCCTGGCTGAAACCGCTGGGACAAGGCGCACCCAAAGCCAAGGTGGAGGAAAAGCCCAAAGGCGAGACCGTCAATTATGACGATCTGATCAAAGCCTGGAAGGAAGGTCGTGCCAAATAAGCCGGAATACCTTTCATGATCAAGAAGCAAAACCATGCCCAGCGACCGGCGACGATTGCCACTGCAATCAATTCCATCCCAAATCGGTGGGCATGGGGCAGTAGTGTAAAGCGGGGGATTAACGCAGGGTGTTAATCCCCCTGTCCCCTTGTGTCAAACGCAGTTATAAGGGCCGAATGGGATCCAGGCCATCATCCCCTGCAGAAAAAATAACAAGGATGCGGAAATTTTTTTGGGAGGCATCAGATGGACTTCCGTTTTTTAAGCAAGAGTAAAATGGGCATAGCAATCAAGTCAGCCATTGCTGTAGGCACGGTCATCCTGATTTTATTGGCTCTTAATGGGACTGTTTTCCTTCTGCTGGAAAAAAAACTTGTGGACCATATATTGAATGAATATGTGCTGAAAGTCGGCAAGGCCATTGACCAGCAGGGCCAGAAGCAGACCCAGGCCTTGAAGGAGAACGTGGCCACGCATGCCACTGTACTCGGAAACGCGGTGGCAACTTTTGTTTATAATCTGGACAAGTCTTCCCTGGAACAGATGCTGGGGGCCTATATCAAGCTGCCGGAGCTCAAGGCTGTCAAGGTTTTTGATGAAAAAGGCGAACCCTTTTTCAATATCTGGAAAAATCCGGACATTCAAATCAAGAAGGTGATTCCCGACGACGTGCCCCTGAACGAAAGCCTGATGGGCGCTTCGGATGCGTTGCTAAAAGGGGAAAAGGTCGGGTCTGTGAAGATCTATTTTACGGATGATCTGATTAAAGCCCAGATGGAGACCAGTAAAAAGGACGCTGAGAAAGACATCGATGTTTTCAAGGGCACCGTGGATGAGAAATTACGTCAGTCCATATGGATCCAGGGCGGCATCATCTTGTTTGTGATCATGATTCTGGTGGCTGCCATTGTCCTTACCATGAACATCCTCGCCATCAAGGGCATTCGCATGGTGGCGGAAGGCGCCAAGCGCTTCTCGGTGGGTGACATCGCCCTGCAGGGCATGGATATGGAAGAGATTGAAAGAATCAAGGCGCGGGGCGACGAGTTGGGCAATACCGGTCGCGCTTTTTCACAGCTTATCGAATACATGAAAGAAAAGGCGCAGAATGCCGGGGAAATTGCCCAGGGAAATCTGGATCTGAACGTGGAAATCAAATCCGAGGCCGACCAACTGGGAAAGGCCCTGGCCCAAATGGTGGACAGTCTGAACCAGGTGATGGGCGAACTGTATCTAGCCGCCGAGCAGGTGGACCAAGGTTCCAACCAGGTTTCCGTTTCCAGCCAGTCCCTGTCCCAGGGCGCCACAGAGCAGGCCTCCTCCCTGGAGGAAATCACCAGCTCCATGACGGAAATCGGTTCCCAGACCAAAACCAATGCGGAAAACGCCACCCATGCCAATCAATTGGCCACTTCGGCCAAGGGGGCGTCCCTCAACGGCGTGCAGCAAATGCAGCAAATGACCCAGGCCATGGACACCATCACCCAGTCCAGCCGGGAAATCGCCAAGATCATCAAGGCCATTGACGACATCGCTTTTCAAACCAATCTGCTGGCCCTGAACGCGGCGGTGGAGGCGGCCCGGGCCGGCAGGCACGGCAAGGGCTTTGCCGTGGTGGCCCAGGAAGTGCGCACCCTGGCGGCCCGCAGCGCCAAGGCCGCCCAGGAGACGGCGGAAATGATCGACACCGCCATCCGCAATGTGCAGAACGGCAGCAACATTGTGCAAAAAACCGCCCAGGCCCTGACCAGCATCAACGATGAAATCACCAAGGTATCCGACCTGGTGGGGGAGATCGCCGCGGCCAGCAACGAGCAGGCCCAGGGTATCTCCCAGGTGAGCAAGGGCCTTGCCCAAATCGACAGCGTCACCCAGCAGAATACGGCCAATGCGGAAGAAACCTCGGCCGCGGCCCAGGAACTCTCGTCCCAGGCCACCCATGTGCGCAAACTTTTGGCGCGCTTTAAATTGCGAAGGGCCGGCCGCACGAGTGCTCCGGTAGCAGTGCCGCAGACCGCGCCTCAGATCCCGGCCACGGCGCAGCCGGCAGAGGGGGAATGGGGTGGGCCGGTGAAGGGTCGGGAAAGAGATCAAATGATCCCCCCGGAAAAAGTCATCGCCCTGGATGATGATGAGTTCGGCCGATATTAATATCAGACAATGCGGGGAGTTTGTATGGACGCCGGCATTTTCAGTGAAAGCAAAATGGGCATTGCCATCAAAACCGCCATCACCGCCGGAGTGGTCATTCTGCTGCTGCTGACGGTGAACGGGGTCATTTTTTTGCGGCTGGAATCAAGACTGGTTTCCAAGATTTTCGATGAATATGTGCAGAAGATCGAAAAGGCCATTGATGAGCAGGGCGCCAAACAAACCGAGGTCCTGAAGGAAAACCTGGCCAGCCACGCCGTGGTGATCGGCAATGCCGTCGCGACCTTCATCTATAACCTGGACAAGGTTTCCCTGGAGCGCATGCTGGAATCCTACATCAAATTGCCGGAGTTGAAGGCTGTCAAGGTCTTGAATGAGGACGGCCAGCCCTTTGCCTCCATTTGGAAAAACCCCGAGATTCAAATCAAGCGCGTCATCCCGGATGACGTGGTCCTGGATGAAAGCCTCAAAGGCAGCGCTGATTCGTTTTTAAAGGCGGAAAAAGTCGGATCCGTGGTCATCTATTTCACCGACGATCTGGTCAAGGCCCAGATGAACGCCAGCAAACAAAAAGCCATTGCCGACATCGCCGGCTTTCAGAAAGTCGTGGACCAGGAATATTATCAAGCCATCTGGATCCAGGTGGGTGTGATTTTCGGGGTAGTGGTGATTCTGGTTCTGGCGATTGTTTCCACCATGAACTCCCTGGCCATAAAACCGCTGAAGGCCTTGACAGGCATGGTGAAAGATCTGGTGGCCGGGGGCGGGGACCTGACCAAGCGTCTGGAGTTGAAATCCAAGGACGAGATCGGCGCCCTGGCAGAATGGTTCAACCAGTTTATCCAATTGATGCAAGGCCTGATTCGTGAAATCGCCGCCAATGCCGTTACTTTAAAGGAATCATCCCAGGGCATGGCCAAGGTGGCCGAGGCCCTCTCCTCAGGGGCGCAAAGCATGTCCGACCAATCCAATGCCGTGGCCGGAGCGGCCGATCAAATGAGCGGCAACATGACCACAGTGGCCTCCTCCAGTGAGGAAGTCGCCTCCAAGGTCAATGCCGTGGCTGCGGCCACGGAAGAAATGAATGCCACGGTCATGGAAATCGCCCAGAACTCGGAAAAGGCCCGCATGGTTACCGAAGAGGCCGTGGCCAATGCCCAAAACGCTTCCAAACAGGTCAATCAGTTGGGGGCGGCGGCGGCTGAAATCAGCAAGGTAACGGAGGTGATCACCGAGATTTCAGGCCAAACCAATTTGCTGGCATTAAATGCCACCATCGAGGCGGCCCGGGCCGGGGAGGCCGGCAAAGGCTTTTCGGTAGTAGCCAACGAGATCAAGGAACTGGCCAAGCAAACCGCTGTGGCCACCCTGGACATCAAGAGCACCATCGAGGGCATCCAGGGCTCCACCAGCACCACTGTCCAGGAAATCGAACGAATCACCCAGGTGATTCACAATGTCAATGAACTCGTAGCCACCATCGCCGCCGCCGTGGAGGAGCAGTCCGTGACCACCCGGGAAATCGCCGGCAACATCAGTCACGCGGCCCGGGGCATTGATGAGGTCAGTCAAAAGGTCGGTCAAAACTCCAATGTCTCTAATGAAATCGCCCGTTCCATTTCCGAAGTGGACCAGGCCGTGGACATGCTCAATCGCAACAGCTCCCAGGTTCAGGAGAGCGCCGAGGCCATGTCCCAGTTGGCTTTGCAACTGAATGCGGTGGTGGGAAGATTTAAAATATAACAAGTGTCACTTTAGTTCACTTCAAACTTTTTCCCTTTGTTAACTCTGTCCTGATGGCCATAGCAATTTTCTGCAATGTATAAGGCTTGCGGATGTATGCCCCGGCTCCCAGGCGCTGGGCTTCCTTGACCCGTTCATTTTCGGCGTAGCCGCTGGCGATGACGGCTTGTTGACCAGGATGGAGTTTGATGATCTGTTTGTAGGTATCCAGGCCGTCCATGCCCGGGTCCATGATCATGTCCAGCACCAGAAGATCCACCTGGTTGTCCCGCAGATAGGCCACGGCGTCCTCGCCGCTGGGCATGACCACAACCTCATATCCCAAGCGCTTCAGCAAGGTGTGGGCGATCTCGCGCTGCTCCTGGACATCGTCGATCACCAGGATTTTTTCCCCCTGGCCCATGCTGTTCTCAATGGAGAAGACTTGCTGAGGATCCTCGGCTTTTTCACGGGTCACTGGAAAGTAAAGTTCAAAGCAGGTCCCCTTGCCGGTTTGACTTTCAACATTGATATAGCCGTTATGATCCTGGACCGTTCCCCAAATTACCGACATGCCCAGGCCCGTGCCGCTGCGGCCCATGACTTTTTTGGTGTAAAAGGGCTCGAAAATGCGATCCAAATCCTCCGGTGCAATGCCTGAGCCGAAATCCTCCACGCGCAAAAGCGCGTAATCACCTTCGTTAACATGGTCGTAGCCGCTCATGGGCAGATCCACATGGCGGTTTTCCGTGCTGATGATGATCCGGCCGCCTTCGGGTTGGGCTTCCGCCGCATTGGAGACCAGGTTCATCACCGCCTTTTTCAGGTGGACGGCGCTGCCGCGGATATTCATGAGATCCCCGGCCAGATGGGTCTCTATGACCACCGCCGGATAATAGGAACTCAGTTTCTGAAACTCCGGTGAATTCAAATAATCGTTGATCACATCATTATTCAAGTTCAACACGGTCATGTTGGTGACCCCCCGGCGGGCCAGGGCCAGCAGGTCCTGGACAATGGCCGCGGCTTTTTGACCGGAACGCTGGATGGTGGTGATCATGGGTTTCAGGGGGTCATCCAGGGGCAGATCCATCAGGATCATCTCCGGATAACTTACTATGCCGGACAAGACATTGTTCAGGTCATGGGCGACCCCGCCGGCCAAAAGGCCCAGGGCCTCCATCTTGCGCGATCTTGCCAGACGTTCCTCCAGGTCCCGTTTTTCCCGGTCGGTGCGTTCGCGCTCCTGGATTTCGGCCTGCAATTTTTCATAACTGGCGCGCAATTCACCGGTCCGCTCGGCAACGATATTTTCCAGGTCGGCGTTCAGGGCGGCCAGTTTGCGGTTGGTCTCTTCCAATTGGGCCGCATAAGAATCCCGGGCTTGCATGGAGCGGGTCAGACGATCATGCTGCTCGCCGAGCCGGGTCGACATGGCATTGAAAGCTTCGGCAACTGCGCCGATTTCATTCTTCAGGGGCAGATGAACCTGTTCGCCCAAATTGCCTTTCATGACCTGATCCATGGCATTGCGCAAATGTCCCAAAGGTTCGATCACCAGGCCGGCCAGCAGCCGATGCAGCACAATGGACAGGATCATCAGCATACCGCCGAAAATCGCCAATATGAGAGTAATGCGCAAGCGCGAAGCACTATATAGATCGGCCAAATCAAAATAGATATAAAAATAGCCCACCCGCTCGCCGATTACCTCGATGACGGTTGAATAGGCGATATAGGGGTGGCTATCCAGCCGCACTTCTTCAAATATCGGACCGTTTTCCAGAAGGTTGCGTTTTTCCTTTTCCATGGATGCGGATTTGCGGATGCCGACGGATTCCAACAGAAAGCCGTCCATGTTGTAGACGCCTACGGCACTGATTCCCTTGGTGGTCATGATTTCATTCAGAATAAAAGCCACGGCTTCGCGATGGCTTGCAAAAATTTCATTGGCCAGTTCTTCGTTTTTTTGCTGATAGACGGCGCTGAGCAACACTTTGGCTTGTTCGATCTGGGAGCGGCGCTGATGGTTTTCAAAGGCGTAGAAAAAAAGACCGAAAAACAGCAAAAGGGTGGCACATATGGTCCAGATAAAGGCGTTGATACGAAAACTGAGACTTTTTATTTTTTTTCCGGATGAATTCATACCATTTTTTATTTCGGTTCATAGGCTTTGAAAAATTGCCAGGTTCCATCCTGAAAACGCAAAATACTGGCGGATTTTTGGCTGGGATTGCCGGCACCGTCGAAACTGAACCGACCGGTTGTGCCGGCATAATCTTTGGTCTCAGCCAGGGCATTGCGGACTTTGGCGCGGTCTGTTGAATCCGCTCTTTTAATGGCGTCGGCCAGCAGGCGCACGGCATCATAGGTAAGCGGCGCAAACGGGCTGATTTCAACATCGCCGTAACGGGCCTTGAAGGCCTGGATAAACGCCTTGCTGCGTGGATAGGGTAGACCGGGATGCCAGTGGGTGGAAAAATAACTGAGGGATAGGGCCGGGCCGGCATAATCAAGAACAGTGGTTTCCCAGGCATCGCCGCCCATGAATACGGCGCTGATGCCCATGGCCCGGGCTTGCTTGATCAAGAGGCCGCTGTCCCGTGAATATCCGGGCACAAAAACAACCTCCGGGGATACTTCCTTGACAGTGGTCAACAATTCCTTGAAATCCACGGCCGAACCCTTATAACCGCCCCGGAAAACCACCTGCCCGCCGCTTTGGGCAAAGGCCGCCGCAAAATAATCGGCCAGAATCTGGCTGTAGGTCTCGCTGATATTGGTCAAAACCGCGGCCCGGCGGAGTCCGCAGTCCTGAAAAGCGAATTCAGCCATGAGTTTGCCCTGGAAATCGTCGGTATAGCAGCTTCGGAAAATATAATTACCCACCCTGGTAACCTCCGGGGCTGTGGAAAGGGGAGAAATCATCGGGACCCCCGCGTTTTGCAGGAGGGGCGCAATTGCCAGGGAATGGGTGCTCCACAAATCGCCCACCACACCGATGACTTTGCGCTGGATGGCTTTTTCAGCCATCTGCTTGGCATGCAGGGCCGAGCTTTTATTGTCAAGCACGATCAGGGCCAACGGCCGGCCCAAGATACCACCTTCATGGTTGATTTCGGCAACGGCGATTTCAGCCCCCGGCAAGGCCGCTTTACCATAGGCTTCGGCTTTGCCGCTTTGGGGAAGAATGACTGCCAGCTCAAGGGGCTGGGCAGGTCCGGCCCAGGTTGCATGGGAAAAGGAAAAAAGCGGGCTGAGTATTACCAAGCAGTAGAAGGAAAAAAAACGAGCTGTTCCCATGGCGGTTTGATCCTTTTGGGCCGTTGTTGTTTTCATGGCCTAACGTCCATTTCCCGCGACCATATCTTCCGCAAGGGGCATCACCTGTTTGTAAAAGGCCGGTTGCCCGTGGGTGATTTTCATAATCACCAGACTTTTCATCGGATCACGGTCGGAATTAAAGGCCAGTGTGCCGGTAACGCCCTGAAACTCCTTTGTTGCAGCCAGGGCATCGCGGACGGCGCTGCGTTTGACCGTGCCGGCCCGGCGAATGGCATCGGTCAGCAGCAACACGGCGTCATAGCTCAGGGCGGCCGGTGCCAGAAAAGGATTGCGGCCTTTGTATTTCATATAAAAGGCCTTGGACGGTTCCGTTTCGGCCGCTTCATGCCAGTGGGTGGCGTAGTAACCATGTTCCAATTTATCACCGCCCTGGAGAAAGAAGCTGTTCACATCCCAGCCATCTCCCCCCAGTACCGGCAGATGCAGGCCGTTTTGGGACATCTCTGAAATAATGACGCCGCTGTCATCATGGCCCGGCAGAAAAATCGCATCCGGCCGGGAAGATTTTATCTCTTGTATTATGTTCATAAAATTTGTTTGGCGACCCCGGTATGCCAGGGTTTTTAAAACCGTGCCGCCCATTTTTTCAAAAACGGCTTGGAAGGTTTTGGACAAGCTGATGCTGTAGTCACTGCTGAGATCCCGGAGGATTATCACGCGTTTAATATCGGCCTCCCGGCGGGCGAACTCCGCCATCACCCGGCCTTGCAGCAAATCGTTGTAACAGACCCGAAAAATGTAATCCCCGATTTTGGTAACATCCGGACTGGTGGAAATGTTGGAGATCAGGGGGATGCCGTTGGCCTGGGCCACTTTGGCGGCGGCAATTGAGTGGGAACTCCAGGCCGGCCCGATGATGGCGCAGACCTCGGACTGAACCGCTTCATCGGCGGCGATCTTGGACCCGATGGGTGTGCCGCGGTTGTCCAGTTCAATGAGGGTCAAAGGCTTGCCCAGCACGCCGCCCGCTTGATTGATTTGTTCCACGGCCCAGCGTACTCCCAGCACGGAAGGAACATGGGCCTCGGTGGAAGGCCCGCTCAGGGCAAAGATGGAGGCGATCCGGATGGTTTCCGCTGCCTGGGCAATGGTCAATTGCAGGATCAGCCAGGCCGATACACTGAAGATTTTGATGGTTTTAATCATACTCTTGATCTCATGTGGCTCCGATCCTATTAAGATCAGGTACGGATCGACAGGGTTGACGAAAACGGGGCGCGAAAATTGTAAAATTTCGTTAAATATCTCAAAAAACGAAGTAAATGTCAACTTTAACAGATTGCGACAGCAGAGAGACCATCCCCGAAAAGAAATTAGATTCGATTCCATTTGGATGAAAGCCCCACAAGGCTTGACATCAAGCAGGCATGGACTTAGGATATTTGGCCACAGATTGCCTTCCATATAAATCCGGTCCAAGGAGAAACGCCATGAAAAAAATGGGGGAAATGCTGCTGACCCAGGAGCCTTTTGCGGAAATCGTCATGGGCAACACGGCCTTGGTGCGGGCCATGGTGGAGGCCGGCACACGGGTGATTACTTCCTATCCGGGTTCGCCCACACCTGAAATCGCCGAAGCCATTGCCGCAATTCCCAAGGAAGCACGGCCTTTTTATTTCGAGTTCTCCACCAATGAAAAAGTGGCCACGGAAGTAGCTTACGGCGCGGCGGTCAACGGCCGGCTGGCCACGGTCTTTTTTAAAAGCGTGGGGTTGAATGTGGCGGCGGACACCTTTGTGCAGCTCAGCCTCATGAACATCATCGGCGGCCTGGTGGTGGTGCTGGGGGATGATCCCGGCGCCAATTCCTCCCAGAATGAACAGGACAACCGCCATTATGCGCGCATGAGTTATACGCCCATGCTGGAGCCGGCCGATCCTGCGGAAGTATATGCCTTTTACCTGGAGGCGGCCCGGCTTTCCCAGGAGAAACACATGCCGATCATTCTCCGGTTGACTACCCATGTCTGTCACGCCAAGGAAAGAGTGGCTTTCAAAGCCTGGCGGCCCAAGCTACCGGATGACACCCCGCGTTTCCATCCGGCCAACGGTCCGTATATACCCATTGCCGCCGAGGTCTTTCCCAAAAAGCGCAACGCCTTGCAAAGACTGGCGGAGGTGGCGGCCCTGGGCGAAACGTCGCTGCTGAACCGCCTGGTGGACAACGGCAATCGCAATCTGGGTCTGATCACAACGGGCCTGCCCTTTTTATCCCTCATGGATGTGCTTGCCGCTGCGGAAAGCAAGCCGGACATTTTAAAACTCGGTCTGGTTTATCCCCTGCCCCAAAAATTGATCGCCGGTTTTCTGGCCGCTCACCTGGAAGTTAAAATCCTGGAAGAACTGGACGACACCCTGGAGAAGGATATTAAAGCCATTGCCTTTGACGCCGGGATTAAAGTAAAAATCATGGGCAAGGCCGATCTGGAGGATTGGGTGGGGGAGTATACGCCGGACAAGGTCCGGGCCGTGCTGGCAAAGACCTGGCCGGGACTGCTGCCGCAAGCCGGAAAGCCGGCGGCCGAAGGTCCCTATGTACCGGCGCGGCCGGCCCAAATGTGCCCGGGCTGCGGCCACCGCAGTGCCTTTCACGCCATCCGTCAGGCCTTGTCCGGCACGGAAATCACCGTGGCCGATATCGGCTGCCATACCCTGGGTTTTCTGCCGCCCTATCAGACCGGTCAACTGCTCATGTGCATGGGCGCTTCCACAGGCATGGGAGCCGGGCTGTCCCTGTTCAATCATACCCGCAAAGTGGTGGCTTTTCTGGGGGACTCCACCTTTTTCCATGCCGGCCTGCCGGGAGTGATCAACGCCTTGTTCAACAAACATCGACTGGTGTTGATCCTGATGGAAAACGGCACCACGGCCATGACCGGTCATCAGGACCATGCGGCCTCGGGCAGTAATTTCAACGGACCCACGGAAAGAATCCCGGTTCGCAAGGTGCTGGAGGGCCTGGGGGTCCGTAACATCCATGAGGTGGACACTTATCAACAGGGCAAACTGACGGAACTCGTAAAACAGGCCCTTGACGAGGAAGGCTTCAGCGTGGTGATTGCCAGGCACCCCTGCATGCTGAAATTTATGCGCAGCCAACGCCGGAAAAAGGATTTTTCCATGCGCCGGGTGGATATTGATCAGGCCCGCTGCCGAAGGATGCATACCTGTGTGGCGGAGTTTGCCTGCCCCACCTTTACCCGCCATGGGGACGGCCGTGTGACGGTGAACCCGGATCTTTGTATCGGCGACGGCTCCTGTCGTCAGGTTTGCGAGGCGGATGGCATTGAAGAGCCGCGTTAATAATACTCAACGGGGAGTGACAGGGGGATTGAATGTAGTTCTTTTCGGGGTCGGGGTCGCTATCGGTATCGGGTTCGAAATGCTGATCGAATAAACAAATCAAGGCGCTCACCGGTAATAACTGTTTGCGCTATCTATGCAGTGAAAAAAGAAATTGATTTTCCCGCTACCCACCCCGAGAGATAAGGATACTTTACATGTGATTGCCCTGGGGTGAGCGAGGGAACAAATATGGCCATACCACTGGAGTTGCTGGCCCCGGCCGGCAATGCGGAAATCGGCATGGCGGCCATTGATCACGGCGCGGACGCGGTGTATATCGGCGCGCCCAGATTCAGCGCCCGGGCCGCGGCCGGCAATGAACCGGCGGAGATCGAGCGTCTGATCCGCCATGCCCGTCCTTTTTACGCCAAAGTCTATGTGGCCTTGAACACCATTTTGACAGACGCGGAAATCCCCGAGGCTATTGCCATCATCAAGCAGGTCTACGAAATGGGCGCCGATGCCTTGATTATCCAGGATGTGGGCCTGCTGGAACTGGATCTGCCGCCCATTCCCCTCATCGCCAGCACCCAGATGCACAATGCCACGCCGGAAAAAGTCAAATTTTTGGAGGCCGTGGGTTTCAAGCGGATAATTCTGGCCCGTGAGCTCTCCCTCACGGAAATCGCCGCCATCCGCAAGCAAACCAGGGTGGAACTGGAAGCTTTTGTACACGGCGCTTTATGCGTCTCCTACAGCGGGCAGTGCTATATGAGCCAGGCCGTGGCCCAAAGAAGCGGCAACCGGGGTGTCTGCGCTCAGCCCTGCCGTTCCCGCTTCGATCTTTTGGACAGGGACGGCGCCCTGGTGTTGAAAGACAAATACCCCCTCTGCCTCAAGGATTTGAACCTGCTATGGGACCTTCCGGCCCTGGTGGCCGCCGGGGTGACTTCCTTTAAAATCGAGGGCCGTTACAAGGATAGCGGCTATGTGAAAAACGTGACCGCAAGCTATCGCCAAGCCCTTGACCGGTTGATGGCCGAACAGCCGGTGTATGGGAAGAGCAGCTCCGGTAAAGTCTTTTTCTCCTTTACGCCGGATCTGGAGCGCACCTTCAACCGCGGTTATACCCGCTATTTCATCCATGGGACCGAAGAAAAGGCCGGCTCAATGGATACTCCCAAAGCCCTGGGCAAACTCTTAGGTATTATCACTGCCGTGGGCAAGGATTATTTCATTGCCAGGGACGTCAAACTCCATAACGGCGACGGTCTCTGCTTTTTCACCGCAAATCAAGTCCTGGATGGCTTCCGGGTGAACCGGGTGGACCGCGGCCGGGTCTACCCCAACAGTATGAAAGGACTTACCGTGGGCGCCATCTTGTACCGCAATCATGACCAGGCCTTTGAGCATGTGCTGAAAAAACAGAAAACCGTGCGGCAGGTGGGGGTGGAAATGGATTTTTTTCAGGAAGTCGATGGTATCCGTCTGGAGGTGAAGGATGAAGACGGCCATATTGTTTCCCATTTCCTGGCAATCCTGATGGAACCGGCCAAAGACCCGGAGCAGGCCCGCCGGCGGATTCATGCTCAACTGGCCGGTACCGGCAATACACCTTATCATGCCACGCGGATAACCCTTCATCCTGAAAATCCAGGCTTCACAGCCGTACGTTTTCTCAATCAACTCCGGCGGGAGGCACTGGCAGCCCTTACCGTCATTCGTTTATCCCAATATCCCCGAGAAGTCATCCCGTTTATGCCCAATGCCGCCCCCTATCCGGAAACGCAACTGGATTTCCGTGCCAATGTGCTGAACCGCATGGCCCGCCGTTTTTATGAACGCCACGGGGCTGCCGTCAACGAACCGGCCTTTGAAACCCTTGCCCACCCGGCCGGCAAAACCGTAATGACCACCCGCTATTGTATCCGCCACCAGCTCGATGCCTGCCTGCGAAAACCAAAAGCGTACGCTCTGAAGGAACCCTTAACTCTGAAGGACGCCCATCATCGCTACCGGCTTGAATTCGACTGCGAGAATTGCCGCATGCGGGTAATTATCGTTTAATGGGGTGGCTTTGATCATCTTTTCGACCGGTCAGGAAAATTCTAATTTCGAATATCGATTTTTGCGAGCCTGAAAAAAACTACAAGCGATTACCCTGCTGGCATACCGGGCAGACATGGGTGCCCCTTTGGGCCACCAGCAGTCGTTGGATGGATTCATGACAGCGCGGACATTGCTGGCCCGTGCGACCAAAGACCTTCAAATGATGCTGATTCCGGCCTTTGCGGGTCTGGAGGGAGCGGAAATTGGTTTTGCCGTCACCCAGGGAGGTGCCTTGGTTGGCCAGACCTTGTTGCAGCACCTTGACAATGCCGCCATGGAGGGCGCGGAATTCCTTATGAGTCAGGCTCGACGCCGTCCGGCAGGGGTGCAGCCGTGCCTGCCACAAGGCTTCATCCACATAAATATTGCCCAGGCCGGCAATGACGCTTTGATCCAGCAGCAGGGGTTTTAACATGCGCTGGCGGTTGCCGAGGATTTTTTTCAACAAGGGGAAATCAAAATCCGGCCCCAGGGGCTCAGGTCCCAGGCTGTCCAGAATCGTTTGTGGGGTTCTTGTGAGAAAAAAGCGACCGAATTTGCGGGTATCATGAAAGCGCAGTTGGCAGTCCGGGCTGAAGGTCAGGACCACATGCTCATGTTTGGAGCGGGGTATGTCGGCTTCCAGGAGCAGGAATTTTCCGGACATGCGCAGGTGCACCAGCAGGGTCTCGCCTGAGGAGAAGGAAAACAGGATGTATTTCCCCCGGCGGGAGATCGTGTCAATACTCAGGCCGGTGATGCGCTTGTTGAATTCCTGGGGAGTCATGTCGGCGATGGTTTTCGGCCAAAAAACTTCCGTCCGCTGAATGGGTAGATGAAGTATTCCGGAATCCAGCAGGTCGTTTACTACGGTTTGCACTTCGGGTAGTTCAGGCATGGATTTGCTTCCTGGGAAAGAGATCCCGATCAATCCTTAATTTTCTATCTCTCTTTGGCTGTGATCATTGTCTCGGCCATTCTCCATGTTTCGGCCATTCCTCATTGTGGGAGCGGCTTCCAGCCGTGATACGACCGAAATGATAATCAACGCTTCTTTTTTTATTCGTACTCGTCCTTTTATCCATACCCGATATCCTAATCACTTTCCCGGCACCTGTCCATAATCAAATCAAGAGGATTGAATGCAGTTTTTTCGGGGTCGGTATCGCGTTTTTTTTCAATTCCGATTCCAATAGCGACCCCGATGGATGCATGATGCTGTATGCCATCCGCCAAGCAACGAATCAATACCTTCCTTTTATTTTATCCATGCCTATGTTATGCTGGCTCAACTCATGGCCTGGGCCGGAATACGGCCAATAATCTTTTCCACCATTCATTCCCACCAGGAGGACAGGATGCATGTCACCTTTTATGGAGCGGCTCGGGAAGTCACCGGTTCACTCCATTTGCTCAGTGTCGGATCAGATCGAATCGTTTTGGATTGTGGACTTTTTCAAGGTAAACGCAAGGAGGCCGAGGCCAAAAACCGGGTATTGCCCTTTGATCCGGGGATCGTCACCAATGTGGTCCTTTCCCATGCCCATATCGATCATTCCGGCCGGATTCCCTTGCTGACTAAAGGGGATTTCTTCGGACGGATCATCTGCACGGATCCCACAGCCGATGCCTGCAAATATCTGCTGTTGGACAGCGCCAAGATCCAGGAGGCTGACGCCGACTATTTGAATTATAAAACCGTGCGGAGCCAGCTTAATCGATTGAAATCCTCCTCCCGCAATGACCGCATGACCCCGCGCCACATCAAGGAAATGAAGAAGCAGATCAAGCACACCGGCAATGAACTGAACCGGGAGCTGATCCATGAATTAATCGGCCGGTACAAGCTCGAAAAAGTCGAGCCTTTGTATACCTGTGATGAAGCGAAAAAAGCCATTGGCTTGTTCGATGGCTATCCCTACCATCACCCCATTACCATCGGCAACAACATGACCTGCCGGTTTTACGATGCCGGCCATATCCTCGGATCATCCATCAGCATGATCTGCGCCCAGGAAAAGGATCGCAGGTTCACCATCTGCTACAGCGGTGATTTTGGCCGATTCAACAAGCCGATTCTGAACGACCCCACCCTGGACTTCGCCGAGGAAGACCGCATGGTTGATCTGATGATCCTGGAAAGCACCTATGGCAACCGCGTGCATGAGCCTGCCACGGATTTAAAAACCAGGTTGAAAGACATAATCGAAAAAACCCTGGCGCGGGAAGGCAGCATTTTGATCCCGGCCTTTGCATTCGGCCGGGCCCAGGAATTGATTTATGTGCTGCATGAACTCTATGATGAAGGTCTCCTGCCGAGAATTCCGGTGTATGTGGACAGCCCGCTGGCCGCCAATCTGACCATGGTTTTCGGCGAGCATCCGGAGGTGTACGACCGCGAGACCCATCGCACCTTTCTGGAGAACGGCAAGAATCCCTTTGCTTTTAAACAACTGAAATTCGTTCACAGCGTGGATGAGTCCATGGCCCTGATGCGCGACGAGCGGCCGGCCATTGTGATCGCCTCCTCGGGAATGTGCGAAGGCGGCCGGATCCTGCATCATCTGCGTTACAAGATCCACAATGAAAAGAACACCATTCTCATTGTGGGCTTCATGGCCGAGCATACCCTGGGCCGCAGATTGCTGGAGCTGGGCCAGGCCTATGAGCAAGCCCGGCCCAATGCTCCGCCGCCGGTATTGAACTTTCTCAACAAGGAATACCCCCTGCGCGCCCATGTAACCCATCTAGGCGGTTTCAGCGGCCACGGCGACAAGGACGAACTCCTGCGCCTGTTGAAACGCTCCAACCTGAAGATCAAGAAAATCGCCGTGGTGCATGGGGAAGAGGAACAGGCCCTGGCCTTTGCCGACCATCTCCAAAAAGAAGGCTTTGCCGTTTCCGTGCCGCATCGGGGTGAATCGGTTATAGTCGAATAAAAAAAGGTCGAATCATTGAAAAAAGAAAATATGAAACCTGTTAAAGATTTTAAAGCTATTACCTTGACCGCAATCAGCGTCGCGATCCTTATTCAGGTTGCCGCCTGTACCTCAGAATTTCCAAAAATAGAGGACAAGGAAGTCATTTTACAGAACTCAAAAATGGAAATACGCTTTGCACGGGGTGAATCCTTTCAGGATGCATATATAATGAATGGTGCCAATGAGTCGAGTAATTCCAATACAGTCAGTAATATATTTATATCTGGAATCAGTATGGCGGATGCCGCTCCGATTTTTGCGCGCTATTCTGATTTCTATATGTGCAAATCACCCGGCGCTTCCATGGCAAAGGCGGCATCAATCAGCCTCAGTATTATACCTGCCGATCGAAAAGCGTTAAAAAGCCTACAACGGACTATATCGGTTTTCAAGGACAGTCTTAAACCCAATGCGGAAAGAGTGGGAGTTAAACTTACGGGGGAAATCCTGGAAATGACCGCCGCCCGATTGCGACACACAGATAAGGATATCTTTAAGGAAATGCCGGCATCTGTGCGCGAGGAGACTTATTATCTGGTCGAAGCCGCCGAAATCATCGAAGACCCCTTAAGCAAACTAAAGGATGGGATTGTTATTTTTTAAAGCCATCTTTCATCCGGTTATTGAAGCATTGCATGAGCCATGATAAGTCCAGTATGAATTGGATCAGATAAATGTGGTCTCTATTTTTATGGGAAGCGGGGCTTCTGGGCAATGGGTTCCCAAGCTGGGGCTTGGGAACCAGGGGGTATCCACGTCAGTTTGCCTATGTTGAAAAAGTTTTGGAACCATTTAGGATCAAGTTTGGCGAAGAGGCGAGCGAAGGTGTCGTGGGATGGGATACCGTTGGGCAGGGGTTGGAGAGAAATTTATACCTCCACTTTAAAACCTAGCTCTACGTCACAACCGGCCTGGCCGCCGCGAATACCCCAATTCTCCTTTGGGATTTCGCGCAGAAGGATTTTTACGTGATTTTTTGGAATTCCAAATGGCTCAAGATTATTGACGATGGCCTTGTAAAGATTTCGCTTCGCAGCGAGGGAACGCCCCGCAAAGGCGTCGATACTGATGTGGGTGTAATACTCCGGCTTTTCCCTGTCAGGTGGACAGGCAAACCGGTGCGGTTCATGGACGACGAGCCGAACGTTCTTGTCACCGGGCAGGATCTTGAACGCTTCACGGAGTGCCCTGTGAACCGCCTCCATGAGCGCAATTTCTTGCTCTTGCGTGTATTGCCTCCGTATTTCGATTAACACACTCGGCATTTCCAAACTCCTTATCTTAATCGGAACTAGTCATTGCTGATAGCGCTTTTTTCATGGTAAGTTTTCAAGATCATCAAAATCTTTGTGTCGACCACTATCATTGTTATTTATTTTTAGTCCAAGCTGATTATATTTGCCTATGACCTTTCAGTAATTTCAAAAAATCTTTGAAGTCTGGAGGTAGCACTATGTCCATTATAATTTCGAGATCGTCAGTTGAATAAACAACAACTTTCCCCTTTTGAACTGAGGCAAGCATTTCTCCATTATTTGACCATGATAGGGCTGCACCAGTACCGCCTATAGTGATATCTGTAGCTGTGATTTTGTTTCCAGACTTTAAAACTATTATCTCTAAATGTCGATCATGATCGCCATATGCCAATGAATGGTCGGGCTGTTTTGTTTTAATGCCACTTATACCCACAAGAAAGGCATACCGGCCTATGAACACAAATAATTTCACCACATTCTGGGCAAAGCCATTGCTCCTTTTCATTCTGGATGAAATGTCTAATCCCTAATTCCTTTATCATTTTGAGATTGTCGATCATGCTCATTCCATACTTTCTTCTATAGCGCTTATCCAACTGTTTCAACCTGGCACAGGGAAATCTACGGCAACTATCGGAACAATACTTGATTTTGCCATTTGCAATTTGTTCGCAATTTCTAATTCTACATCTATTCCGGTATTCTGATTTTTTACTCTCTTGCTTATCGATCATTCGGCAACCTGGACATGTATTTTTTTCTCGAATGTATCCCAAGCAAAGTCGGCAGTTCATTCCACAAGGTGCGATCAAATTTGTGGGAATTGTGGTCGTTTTTTTTTGTCTTTTTGATGTCATGATCTGAGTGTTCTATTTGGTTTGCAGCTCAACGTGCCGGTCAGTCGTTGGCGGAGCCGGTCGGCTGCACCGGATGGTTACGATCTATCCTTATTCGTTAGACGATAGTGTGCTCATTTTCTGTTGCATTCTGGCAACTTCTGATTGTTCTGAACGTATTCCCACAACAACGTACGCTCCACGTAGCGAATATAAGCTGAGCTGTGAGGTTCGTCTAATGAAACACCTAAAACCGAAATATATAGCCAAGACAGATCTGACTCTGGACGATAGATACTGTAGAATGTTCGGCCTCCATAGTGGCCCGCCTTGCCCATAAAAGCTGATCGTTCAAATTGACCGAGGCGACTTTGTAAAGACTGATCGCACGTCTCACCAATATAGACGAGTGGATCCGATGCTACCGGCTTATCAGCCGCACCCATTTCGAAACGCCCAAGAATGTATACACCGGGTTTGGATAGATCGAGTTCCTTCCGATTTAACCAATGAGTCCACTTTGTAAAGTTTCTCAGCATATTTTCGTAAGCGCTTATTAAACTACACTGCCCATCGTCAGGCAGCAATTTTTATTA
>DYJD01000094.1 GCA_020723325.1 Desulfosudis oleivorans
TATTACAACGACGTTTCATATGAATACGACGTTTTGCGTTCAGTAAGCCCCGTACTATTTTGGAGGATGTTTTGCGCTATACTCATGTGCGATATTCAGTCTGAAAGAGGTCGCCATGAAAAAGATTGTGCAACATCCATCAACCCAGGAACCGCCCGCCAGTGGGCGCAAACCAGGTTTGCGTTTGACCGAGCGGGACCTCCAAGCGAGTACGGATGAGTTGGTTATCTTTCACCAATTGTTTCAAAGCGTCTTCCAACGCCGCGAGCAACGCGAGTGGTCGCTGTTTTATCTGTGCGGGCAATTGGGCAACTTACCCCGCAAAACGATCGAACACATAGTACTGATGCTCCGCGGCCCGGACCGCAATGCCGTGCGGATGGCGCAACGATTCATCAGTCAGGGAACTTGGCACGCGGAACACATGCTCCACCGCCAGCAAGAATTAGTCGCCGATTGGTTGAGTCATCCACTGGGAGTGGTGATTGTAGATGGCAGTGGATTTCCCAAACAAGGTCAGGATTCGGCGGGCGTCGCTCGGCAATACTGCGGCGCCCTCGGCAAAGTGGCCAACTCGCAAGAAGGGGTGTTTCTGGTCTATGTCAGTCCACATGGCAACGCCTTTCTGGATGCACGGCTTTATCTGCACGCGAGTTGGTTTGCCGACGATGCACGGAAACGGTGGCAACGCTGCGGCATTCCCAAGGAACTTGCTTTTCAAACCGAACCTGACTTGGCACTCGCGATGCTCCGCACGTTGGTGGCACGTCACATCCTGCCCTTCCGCTGGATCGTCGCGGATGCCCATTTTGGCGAGGTTCCGGCGTTCTTGGACGCTGTGGCCGATTTGGGCAAATGGTACTTGATCGAAGTGCCTTGTGACACACGCGCTTGGTTGCATACGCCGCGAGTAGAACCACCTGGGTGTGGGGTGATGGGACGCCCACGGACGCATCCGCGCGTTGCGCGCGGTGCGCCACGACCGCAAGAATTACGGACGTTAGTGAAAACGCTGCCTGCCTCCGCATGGACGCGACACCGCATCAAAGAAGGAAGCAAGGGGCCGATTATTGCTGACTTCGCTTTCTTGCGTGTGACAACGGTTCGCAATGGATTACCAGGTTCTCGCGTCTGGGTCATTTTTCGGCGTCAGGTATGTCCAACGCCCGAGCTAAAATTCTATTTCAGCAACGCGCCAGCGTCCTGCTCCCACGCCGAGTTAATTCGCGTGTGTGGGCTTCGTTGGCCTGTGGAAACGACCCTCGAAGAAGGCAAGGACGAACTGGGTATGGATCACTATCAAGTTCGGAGTTGGGTGGGTTGGCATCATCATATTGCGCAGACCTTTATGGCGCACCTGTTTGTAATCCGCCTCGGCGTACTTCTCAAAAAAAAGTCCGGCGTTGACCTTCGCCCAGGCGCGTCAGTTGATCGCACAGGCAATGTCCGACGAGCAAGACACGCATCCCAACGTATTAACC
>DYJD01000095.1 GCA_020723325.1 Desulfosudis oleivorans
GCCAGGTGGTGGTATCCGGTATCTGACCCTGGGGCCAGTTGTCTCCGTTCCATCCTGATCCGCTTCGATAGGTATGCATGGTCTGCATGCGGCCATAGGCATCGTACACGTATTCAACCGGATAGGCAACATCGCCCCAGATCCGGATGACCTTGCCAAGATCATTGTACGCATACCGGGTGACCTTGCCGGATGCATTGGTTTCTCCGGATTTACGACCCGTGGCCGGATCATAGGCAAACGCGGTACGATTGCCGGCCGGGTCTTCGATATAATCCACCTGGCCGTTGTCATTATAATGGGTCAAGGCGGTTCCGGTGCGCGAATCGGTTGTTTGGATCCGACGGCCCAGGCCATCGTATTCATAGGTGGTTGTCACGCCGGTCTTATCTGTGGTCGTGGTAAGAAGCCCGTTCACGCTTACGGATTCGGCATCCAAGGCAGAATCCGGATAGTTGATAAGCCGGGTTTCGGTCCGGGTATCCCGATTCAGCGTTGTGATGGCTATGGTCTGGTTGCCATGGATATCAATGGAGATGGTTTCGCTTGTCCGGCCATTGCTGAAGCCGGACAGCCGGGTCCGCTGCATGCCGGTGACAACGCTATCTTCACTGGTCTCCTCAAGGTACGTCTTTTGGACGGTCTGTTCCCACCAGCTGTCATCGATTTTGGTGTACACGGTTTCGGTGTCCTGGATGCGATCCAGGGAGATGGTTTCGAGCTCTCCGCTTCCATCCACGTCAAGGCCGCTGCGGATCTGGTCGCCTGGTTCGTCATATTCATACAGAGTATCGGCCTGACCGGTTGTCGTGGTTTTTATCAATCGACCCTTGTTGTTATACACATTCGTGGTTATGGCTGTGCCGGCAAAACCAGGCTTTTCCATCCGGATGGTTCGGCCCAGCATATCCTGGGTTGTTTTTTCCCACAGGGGAGATGACGGGCTTCCCGTATTCACCTGGGTCCACTGTTCCCCATCCTGGGTACATCCATAGGTATAATACCTGGGAACAACCCCGTTGCCCGTGGTGCTTTTTACCCGGCCGTCAAGGTGATTTTCAGTTGTACTGATAATGTTGCCGGGCTGGGTCACGACCGATATCCGGCCGCCCTGCTGATACTCATAATCTGTTCGTAAACCGGTGGCATCAATGCTGTACGCAAGCTGCCCGGTCTTGTGATACCTTTTTTCGGTTGTCCGGCTGATATCTCCTCCGGTGATGGTTTCGGCCAATTGGCGACCGGAACCATCATAGGTAAAGGTTTGGACAATATCTCCGGCAGGGGTGAATGGACTCCTAAAGTACTATTATCGCAACAAAAATATGGAAACGGGCGAGAATTTGCCCGATTTTTCGATGCAACCGACTGATTTGGCAGCATAATTGTGACAAAATAATATTTTGACTGTCATGGCCGTCCTAAAAATGCAGTAACCCTTCCGGAATGAACATGTCAA
>DYJD01000096.1 GCA_020723325.1 Desulfosudis oleivorans
GAGTGCATGTCAGTTTTGGGGCGCGGAAAGTGAGAAAATAGGGTTGTCAGAAACCTGAACAGGAGGCAGCCCAATGGAGAGCAAGGAAGCGAAACGAGCCCGGCTTTTAGCCAAAGCAGCCGAAGCGATCGATGAATACCTGGAATGGGAAGAGCAGAATCCCAGGCCAGATTTGACACAAATAGAGGATATTGCATTGAAATTGCGCAAGGAATTTGGGCAAGAGATTGCGCAAGTGGCGATCGAGAACCAGGCAGAGCGGACGCCAGCGCCAGGGCCGAGGTGCGCCAAATGCGGAGCGGAAATGCGTTACAAAGGCAAGAAGCGCACCCGAGTAGAGAGTCGGACGGGGAATTGGGATGTAGAGCGAGGTTACTACTACTGCCCGAAATGCAAGGAGCGGCTTTTTCCCCCTGGACCGGCAACTGCGTCTGAATGACAAAAACTGGAGCGAAGGGGTCGCCCGGTTGGCGGTGAAGTACAGCGCCAAACTGACATTTGCTGAAGCGCAGGAAGCGTTGATGGAACTGGCGCAGATTGAGATTTCAGAAAACAGTGTCTGGCGGTTGACCCAGCATTGGGGGGAAGCATTGAAACAAGTGGAAGCCCAGGAAGATGAGCGGGCCAATGGGATCGTGGAAAGTCAGGCAACCGGCCAGGTAGAGACAAAATCGGATGTACGTTTAGGGGCTTCGATGGACGGAACGATGATCTATATTCGAGGGGAAGACTGGAAGGAGTTGAAAGTTGGCTGTTTCTTCAAAGTAGAACAGGCGCCAACCCTGGATCCGGAGACGATGGATTGGATTGACCTGGCCCATGCTCGTGAACTCTCCTATGTCAGTCACTTGGGCAGTCCGGAACCTTTTGGTAAGAAAATGTGGACCGAGTCAAAGCGGCGAGCCTGGCACAAGGCCAGTGATACTCAGGTCGTAGGAGATGGTGCAGTTTGGATTTGGAACCTGGTCGCAGATTATTTCTACGATGCCCATCAAGTGGTGGACTGGTATCATGCCACCGAACACCTGGCTATGGCGGCTCATCTGGCCTTCGGTGAAGGCGCTCCCGAAGCCAGTCGTTGGTTCAAACAACAGGAAACCCCGCTGTTCCAAGGCCATGCCGATTGTATTGCTCAAACGATCCTGGACTTGGCGGATCAACGTCCCAACGCCAAAGAGAAGTTACAGGATCAGGCTGGTTATTTCACTCATTACCACCACCGCATGCAATACATGGATTTGCGCTCTGATGGCTGGGTGATTGGCAGCGGTATGGTCGAAAGCGGCGGGAAACGTTTCAAAGACCGTTTCGCTCAGGCTGGGATGCGTTGGAGTCGTATCGGCGCTGAACGTTTGTTACCCGTTCGCACCGCCTATTTGAGCGGGCGTTTCGATACCCGCTGGCAAACCGCCTATAACTCGCCCCAAAACTGACATGCACAC
>DYJD01000097.1 GCA_020723325.1 Desulfosudis oleivorans
TGTCAAATCTCATAAAGTCGTATACCTGAACCTTAACAAAAGTCTCGAAAAGTCGTATCACATATCTGCCAAGTAAAATTGAAAGCAGGATGGGTACGATGAGCCAAAAAGGACAAACAACCACGCTGGAAGAACGAGTGACGATTGCCGAGCGAGTGAGAGCCGGGCAAAGCAGTCGAGAAATAGCCGATGCGCTGGGGCGCCCACTGGCGACCGTTCGCAAATGGCGGCAGCGGTATCGGCGGGAAGGGCGAACGGGGCTATACAGTCAGATGGGTAGGCCTGCGCAGGGGGCGTTGGCAAGTGCACCGGCAGAGATGAAAGATGCCCTGCTGGAACTGCGGGAAAAACGACCTGGTTGGGGTCCGCAAACGTTACGGCTGGAAATTGCGAAAGATGTGCGCTTTGCTGGCCTGAAGATTCCAAGTCGGGCGCGGCTTGCGGCCTATCTGAAAGAACAGGGGAAAGTTCGCAAGTATGAACGCCATGAGGATTTGCCAGAACCGCAGGAGCAGCCGGTGCAACGTCCACATCAGGAATGGGAGATGGATGCCCAAGGTGTGACAACGGTCGCCGGATTGGGGAAGGTATCCTTCATCAACTTGTTGGATGTCTACAGCCATGTCAGCATCGATAGTCATGCTTGCCCGAATGTCAGCCACGCCAAGTCACAAGCATATCAGCAGGTCTTGCGGCGGGCCTTCATCCGCTATGGGTTGCCGGAGCAGATCAGCCTGGATCATGATAGCGCCTTTTACGACAACAAGAGCGCCTCGCCTTTCCCAAGCGTGATCCACCTGTGGCTGATTGGTCTGGGTGTTCAGGTGCGCTTTATTCACAAAAGGCCGCCACTGGAGCATTCTCGGATTGAGCGCCACCATCAGACCATCGCTGGGCAAGCGTTTGAAGGCCAGACCTTCGCCGATGTCGCTGCTCTCCAACGTAGTTTGCAGGCGCGCCTCCTCTTTCTCAACCAGGAATACCCAACCCGCGCACTGGATGAGCTGCCTCCCTTCCAGGCCTTTCCACAGGCCAGGCATTCCGGTCGCCCCTATGCGCTCGATGCAGAAGAGCAAATGCTGGATATACAACGCATTTACGATTACCTGCAAGCCGGACGCTGGTTCCGGCAGATTAGCTCAGTTGGTATCTTCTCGCTCGGAGGCTATGGTTACAACGCCACAACACAGTTCGCTGATCAGACCGTTGAGATCACGTTCAATGCCACAACCCGCAAACTGATTTGCCTGCCCGAAAAGAGTCATACCGCCTTTCATTTCGACATCCAGGGCTTGACCAAATCGGCACTGATGGGCAGGGCGCTGGCATTACCAGGTTATTTGCCTTATCAATTAGCGCTCCCCTTCGCCTACCCTGATACGACTTTATGAGACTTTGTTAAAGTTCAATGGATACGACTTTATGAGACTCTACA
>DYJD01000098.1 GCA_020723325.1 Desulfosudis oleivorans
AATGTTAGCCCAAAGTAGAAATGTCCCTTTTCGCCAAAGTTAAAATGTCCCCTTCGATATTTCTGGGCAAAGCCCTCGAAAGGGACAAGAAATGGACCTTCTACCGATGAGCGCTAAAGAATTGGATCGCTTGAACGTGATGCAACAATTGGACGAAAAACGAATGACCCAAAAGGAAGCCGCGCGCATCCTGGGTTTAGGCGTGCGGCACATCAAACGCATGCTGAAAGCCTATCGAAAACGCGGAGCGGCCGGGTTAGTCTCCAGGCATCGCGGGCGGGAAAGCAATAATCGGCTTTCGGAGAGTACACGCCAACAGGCGATGGATTTGTTGAAAACGCGCTATCGGGGATTCGGCCCGACCCTGGCGCACGAGAAGTTGGTGGAGCGAAACCATCTTTGTCTCTCGGATGAAAGCGTGCGGAAGATCATGATCGAAGAGGGATTGTGGAAACCGCGCAAAGTCAAACCGGTGGTGGTTCACCAACTGCGGGAACGACGCGCCTGCTTTGGGGAGCTGGTGCAGATTGATGGTTCGCCGCACGACTGGTTTGAAGGCCGCGACGATCCGTGTGTCTTGCTGGTGTTTATTGACGATGCGACCGGGAGGCTGGGGCACTTGCTGTTTGTGGACAGCGAGAGTTTTTTCAGTTACTGCCAGGCGGCGGAAGGTTATTTCCGACACCATGGCACACCGGTGGCCTTCTACAGCGATAAACACGGCATATTTCGGGTCAATCAGCCCAGTGTGGGCAAAACCGATGCCCTGACCCAATTTGGACGCGCCATGCAGGAACTCGACATCCAAATCATCTGCGCCAACTCTCCCCAAGCCAAAGGGCGGGTGGAACGCGTCATCCAGACCTTGCAAGACCGCCTCCCCAAAGAAATGCGTTTGCGCGGCATTTCCAGCCGGGAAGCGGGAAACGCTTATTTGCCGGAGTTCATCCAGGATTTCAACACTCGCTTTGGCGAAGAACCGCGCAGCGCCGTGGATGCCCACCGCCCCTTGACCGTCAAAGATGACCTCGCCACCATCCTGACTTGGCAGGAGGCGCGGACGGTTTCAAAGAACCTGACTGTGCAGTTTGAAAAGGTCGTCTACCAGATTCAAACCGAACGCCCCTCCTATGCCTGGCGTAACGCCAGCCTCACAGTTTGTGTTAATGCTCAACAGCAAGTCACGCTCCTGTATAAAGGCAAGTCTCTGCCGTACGAAATTTATCACCAACAAGCAAAGCAATCTGCCGTGGTGATGGCAAAAGATGTGGATGCCGCCCTCAAAGAACGCACCTATGCCAAACCCGCCCCCGACCACCCCTGGCGCAAGTATCCGCTCTTTCCCTCGCAGAAAAAATTTAGAAATGTCCCCGCCCCGCGGGGCGGGGACATTTCTACTTTGGAAAATGGGTGACATTTCTACTTTGGGCTAACA
>DYJD01000035.1 GCA_020723325.1 Desulfosudis oleivorans
GGGCTCGTACGGATCTGTGGGGGGATCGGGGAGCAATCCCCGATTCTACCCGGAAAAAAATAATTTGGGAGACCCCGCCCCCGAAAAACCAGGGCTTTTTCCATGCTGACCCCAAGACCCAACACAATGGCCTTGCCGTAAGGGCGGTTCGCGAACCGCCCCTACATATCGGCAGGGCACACCGTTCCGTCCCGTTGGCGAATTGCCTTTGGGGGAAAAGAAAAAACTCGATACCGATTCCGATACCGACCCCGACCCCGAGAGGTTGGATGGCAGAGACAAAACCCAAACACTCACGAATCGCTTTATCTTGGCGAGCAATAGTATTTGCTGAGTGAAATATTGGCAATTAATGGTTGCATATTCCGCGCCAAGTTTACATGCGATTCCCCTGTGTCATTTTCCAAATCTCCTTGACAAAAAAAACGCTAGAGAATATGAGTAAACATCCTGCAATTGTATTCTTGATGCGTTCATTCTTAATGACAATTCGTCCAAAACGCGGCAGTGAAAAGTAACTGCCCGTGTTATCGAGCATGGAATTTTTGTGGAGATCTGCCCGCATTTTCCCCATCACCCATATTTTTCAAAACCAAAGGAGGATTGGAAATGGCACTTAAAACCAAGAAAAAGGAAAGCCCTCAAAAATGCCGCGTGAATTTTTCTTATTCGGCCCAAGACGCCGGCGCGGTATTTCTCGTGGGGGATTTCAATCAATGGAACGAAAGTTCCCATCCCATGAAAAAGGATGGTACCGGAGTCTGGAAAAAGACCGTGATGCTGGCGCCCGGAGTCTATGAATATAAATTTGTCGTGGACGGGCAATGGCAAAATGATCCTGGGAACCAAGATTGCTGCGAAAACACCTTCGGCACCACCAATAGCCGGATTCGAGTGGATTGATCCGGTCTTTTCCGGCAATGCTCTAAGGCTCCCCCAATCCGACCAGCGACTGCTGCGCAGGGGCGTATCAGGGCACCCTGCGGCCCAGGGGAATTGCAGGCATGCTTTTTCGGGATCGGGGTCGGAATCGAAAAATTAATTCGATACCGATACCGATAGCGACCCCGACCCCGAGGGTAGGACATATGCCTCATGCGATTACCCTCCCGGCGGCCGCAGTTTGAGTTGCAATTTCCCTCATAATCTGCTACATTCGTTTCAACATAAACTTCTGATATTTCCTGCTGATTCTTTTTTTCAACGACTTGCAATCGTCTCCTGATCAAGCCGGAGTCATGATGCGCGGCACTTCCATATTCCAAACTTTCATCCTGATCCTGTTTTTTAGCAGGGTTGCTTGGGGAGGCGGCCCGGTGGCCGCCGATCCCTCGGCCAAGCCGGATCCACGGAATGTAACTGAAATTGTCGTGGACAAGTGGGTGGATATTTTTCAGCCCAGCACCCTTTCCCGCCAAGAGCAAGCACAGGAATTGAAATGGTTCCAAAGCGCGGCCGAGCCCTTCCGGGGGAAAACCGTGCGTTCCACGGCCGAAGACATCAAGACCCATTTCTGGGAACGGGATGAGCTGGCAGTGGCTTTTGAAGAGCTCACCGGCATCCATGTGGAACATGAAATCATCGGCGAGGGCTCCCTGGTCCAGCGCATCATGGAGCAGATCAAAACCGGCCGGGTCATCTATGATATATATGTGAATGACGCCGACCTGGTGGGCACCCATTTGCGCAGCCAGGCAGTGCTGAATCTGACAGAGTACATGGAAGGGGAGGGGCGGGCGTTCACCAATCCTGGTCTGGATTTGAAGGATTTTATGAATTTGGAATTCGGTCAGGACTATGACGGAAATCAACTGCAACTGCCGGATCAGCAATTTGTCAATCTTTACTGGTTCCGTTATGACTGGTTCACCCGCCCGGACATCAAGGAAAAATTCAGGCAGAAATACGGCTACGAATTGGGCGTGCCGGTCAACTGGGCCGCCTATGAAGATATCGCCGAGTTCTTCACCGATCAGATCATTGACGGCAAAAAGGTTTACGGCCATCTGGATTACGGCAAGAAATCGCCGTCCCTGGGCTGGCGCTTTACCGATGCCTGGCTTTCCATTGCCGGGGTGGGGGATAAGGGGCTGCCCAACGGGCTGCCCGTGGATGAATGGGGCATCCGGGTGGAGAACCGGATCCCGGTGGGCTCCACTGTGGCCCGGGGCGGAGATTTGAACGGCCCGGCAGCAGTGTATGCCTTGGAGAAATATATTGTCTGGCTGAACCGCTACGCCCCGCCGGAAGCCAAAAACTGGGTTTGGGTGGAAGCCGGGCCCAAGGCGGCCCGAGGGGATATCGCCCAGGTCATCTTCCAATACATCACCTGGCTGTCCCATGATGATTTCCATCGACCTGGCAGTCCGGTGGTGGATCAGAACGGCCGGCCCCGCTGGCGGGTGGCGCCCACACCCCATGGCCGCTATTGGGACGAGGGCATGAAAGTGGGCTACCAGGATTGCGGCAGTTGGACCATCCCGGAAAATGTCAAGGGACAGCGCCGGGCCATGGCCTGGCTCTGGGCTCAATTCTGTGTTTCCAAGAGTGTTTCCTTGAAAAAATTCCTGGTGGGCGGGACCCCGGTGCGCAAGTCCACCGTGTTCGCCAAATATCTGGATCCCATTAAAGACAACTGGGGCGGCTTGATTGATTTCTACCGCTCCCCTGAAGAGAAAAAATTCACCGGCACCGGCCTGAATGTGCCCCACTACCCGGCCCTTTCCAGCCTCTGGTGGCCCAATATTGCCAAAGCCATCAGCGGTGAGTTGACCCCCCAGGAAGCCATGAACGCCATTGCCGAGGGCCAGGACAAGCTCATGGCCCAAATGCGCCTTGCAAAATACTCCCCCAAACTCAATCCATTGAAACCGGAAGAGTATTGGCTGAACCGTCCCGGCGCGCCCAAGCCCTACCGTCCCCGGCCCAAACCGGTGACGGTGGCCTATGATGAGCTCATCAAACAATGGCATGGTAAATAATATGGAAAACCATCCGGCCAAATCCGGCTTTCTCAAGACCTTTGTGCTGCCGCTGAATCGATTCGGCGTGGGCAACAAAATCCTGTTCATGGTCTTGTTGATTTTTTTATGCTATGCTGTCGGACTTTCCCTGGTGATCGGCGTGACCAGCTTTAATAACCTGGCCCTGGTGACCAAAAACAATCTGGAGCGCATGGCCGGCCAACTTTCGGCCCGCATCGTCAAGATCAACAGCCAGTCTGTGCAAGTGGCCCTGAGCATGGAAACCAATTACATCATTGTTCAGCAGCTCCAGCGGCTGGTCAATTACGGTCCTTATTATGCCGGCGATCCATCCCAGTTGGGTCGGCCCATTGAGGATTCAGAAATTATCTATGCCTTTCAGACCCAGATGGAAATATCCAAACAGCTCCATTCCCTGCAGTCCCTGAACAATCTGAACTGCATCGGCATGTTCCTGATTTCGCCCTTCAACATGGTGCCGGAGGCCGGGCCGGCCTTGGCGATTTTCCTGGACCAAAAGGCTTTGTATGTGACCCGTTATGCCTGGAAAGGCAACACCCAGGATTTGAAAACCTATCGCATCGAGTGTGGGAAACTCCAGTTTCCCGGGCCGGATTATTTTGATATCAGTTCGGTTTATGCGTTACCGCCGGAAGAGTTCTATGCCGACAACCGCTTTGAAATGGTGGCTGGCGCGCCGGAATCAGCCGTCCTTACAGAACCTTGGGAGTCCTCGAAAGAGCCTTGTTCAAAAATCGTTTTCCGGAATGATCTGCCGGTCATCCGTACCTGGTATCCGGTGAATGTTCTGGTTGCAAACCCGGAAACCTTTGTCGATGCACCCACACCCTCTGCCGTGGTGGTGGTGGAAAAGGTCCTGGATGGGGAGGTGCTGAAAACCCTGCAAAACGATCTCGGGGTGGATGTGGGCCTGGCTTTCCAGGATACCTTGCTGATCACCAGCATCACCAAGGAGAAAAGCCCACAGGCTTTATCGAAAAACCAGACCCTGGCCCTGGGGGAGCGGAATTACTACTATCAGGCCAAGCCGGTGCGCTTTTCGGAAAAGGGCCGGCCGGACTTGACGGCGGTCACCATGAGCCCCATCTCGGAACTGACCGCCCTGACCAAAACCCTTTTTTTCCAGATCGGCATGTTGACCGGCATTGCGGTTTTGGTCACGGCCCTGTTGATTTATTTCACCATCCATCGCATTGTGAAAATTCCCTTGCAGGGTCTGATGAACGGCGTGCGCTCCATTGCCGAAGGTGATATGGAATATAGAGTGCATATCCATTCCCCTGAGGATGAGCTCGGGACGCTTTCGTCGGCCTTCAACCAGATGGGGGCCGAGATCAGCCGGAAGTCTGTGGAGCTGGAGGATGTCAACCGGCACTTGCGGGCCAGTATTGTGGAGCTGCGCGCCAAGGAAAGCGATCTCAGCAAAACCAAAAATTATTTGAACAACATCATCAATTCCATGCCTTCGGTATTGGTGGGGGTTGATTCCGCAGGCTTGGTCACGGAATGGAACGCGGCAGCGGAAAAGGTCACCGGGATTCCGGCTGAAAACGCCAGGGGCAAGGCCTTGGATCTGGTATATCCCGGATTGATCTCCCAATTGGAGGAGGTGTATAAAACCATCCAGGAAAAGAAGCCTTACAAGGCGGAAAAACTGATGAGTTGGGTCAATGACGAAACCCGCTATTCCGACATCATGGTTTACCCCCTGGTGACCAACGGTCTGGAAGGCGCGGTCTTGCGTATTGACGACGTCACCAGCCGGGTGCGGATTGAGGAAATGATGATCCAGACGGAAAAAATGATGTCCGTGGGAGGTCTGGCAGCCGGCATGGCCCATGAAATCAACAATCCCATCGGCGGGATCTTGCAGAGCGTGCAGAATATTTTCCGCAGGATCTCCCCGGATCTGCAGCAGAATATTCTGGCTGCCAAGGAAATCGGCATGGACCTGGGCAGCGTGCGCCTGTATCTTCAAAAGCGGGAGATCTTCGCTTTTCTGGAGGGGATCCGGGATGCCGGCCAACGGGCCGCCCATATCGTGTCCAATATGCTCAATTTCAGTAGGCGGAGTCATCCCCATTGTGAGCCCACCCGTTTGGATTTGCTTTTGAACAACACCCTGGAACTGGCCGCCCATGATTATGATTTAAAGAAAAAATATGATTTCAGGCATATAAAAATTGTGCGGGAATTTGCAAACGATTTGCCGGAGGTGCCTTGCATGCCTACGGAAATCGAGCAGGTGATTTTAAACTTGCTGAAAAACGCAGCCCAGGCCATGATGGAGCAGAATGACCCCCTGAAAACCCCGCAAATCATTTTACGTTTGCGGGCGGAGGGCAAATCAGCGATAATTGAGGTGGAAGACAACGGCCCGGGCATGGAGGAAAAAATCCGCAAACGGGTGTTCGAGCCTTTTTTTACCACCAAGGAAGTGGGTGTGGGAACAGGCTTGGGACTTTCAGTGGCCTATTTTATCATCAACAACAACCATCAGGGCACCATGGCCGTGGACTCCACTCCGGCCGTGGGCACCAGATTCACCATTACGCTTCCTCTCAGCGGGAGGGCATCATGATGGAAACTTGGCCAAAAGTATTGATAATCGATGACGATGATATAATTCGGGTCAATTTGGTGGCCTTTTTTGAGGATGAGAATTTCATCGTGCGCTCGGCCATCTCGGCTGAAACCGGTTTGCAGCTTCTGTGCGGGGAACCGTTTGATGTGGGTGTGATCGATATCCGGTTGCCGGGCATGGACGGCAATCGTTTCATTATCAAAGCCCATGAAATCCATCCTAGGATGAAGTTTATTATTCATACCGGTTCCGCCGATTATTTCTTGCCGGAAACCCTTGCCGCCATCGGCCTATTGCCCAGGCATGTTTTTTTAAAGCCCTTGAAGGATATGCGTTTGCTGATTCAAGCCGTGCGGGAGTTGATAGCACTCTGATTGATTGTGCAATCGCCGCTGTGGCCTTTGTAATAAACAGGTTGTTGTATGAAAGTCGCCCATGGAGAATAACGATTTTTCGAGAACCGATCACCCCTTGGTCCTTTCCATTGATGATGATCCCATTATCCGCCAGAGTATCTGCGCATATCTAGAGGATTGCAATTTTCGTGTGATCCAGGCCGAGGACGGCACACAGGGCCTTGCCATGTTTGAAGAAAAAAATCCGGATATCGTCCTGCTGGATTTACGCATGCCTGGGATCAGCGGCTTCCAGGTGCTCGATGAACTACATGGAAATTCTCCGGAAACACCTCTGATCGTCATTTCCGGAACAGGTGAAATCGAAGATGTCATTGCAGCCTTGCGCAAAGGCGCCTGGGACTATATTACCAAACCCATCCATGACATGCTGATCCTGGAGCATGTGATTTCCAATGCCCTGGAACGGGCCCGGTTGCTGGTAGAAAACCGCGAATATCGCGAACATCTGGAAACGCAAATTTTACAGCGGACCGCCAAGCTCAATGAGCGCACTTTGGCCTTGGAGCAAGCCAATGCCAGGCTTAAAAGGGAGATGGAGGAACGCCAGGCGGCCGAGAAGGAAAGACTGTATCTGGCAACCGCCATCGAACAGGCGGCCGACGGCATCCTCATCACCGAGAAAAACGGCACCATTCGTTATTTGAATCCGGCTTTTGAACGCATGACCGGTTGTGCCTTGAACACAACCAAAGGATTATCCTACCGGATTTTAAAGAATCAGCATTACTCGGAAGCATTTTACAAGCAAATCTGGCAAGCGATCAACGCCGGCCGGACCTGGCAGGGGCATATGCTCAGTCCACGGACGAACGGCCCGCCCCGGGAACTGGAAGTTTCCATTTCGCCGGTCCGGGATAAAAATGGCAACATCATCAGTTTTGTCTCGGTGAACCGGGATGTCACCCAGGAGCTGCAGCTTGAGAAGCAACTGATCCAGGCCCAGAAAATGGAGGCCATTGCGGCTTTGGCCGGAGGCATTGCCCATGATTTCAATAACATTCTTTCAGCCATGATGGGCTATACCCAGCTTGCCATGACCCGGGCCGTGGGGGATCAAAAAATGCACGGCTATTGTGAAAAAATACTCATGGCCGGCGACCGGGCCCGGGACCTCATCGGCCAGATTCTGTCCTTCAGCCGTCAGGAGCCCCAGGAAGAGAAAAGGGTGCACGTCAAGTTCATCGTCAAGGAAGTCATGAAATTGCTGAAAGCCACGCTGCCGGCCAATATCGAAATCCGGACGGTGGTTGCGGCTGATATGGATTCGGTCATGGCAGACCCTACCCAGATCCATCAAATACTGATGAACCTATGCACCAACGCGGCCCATGCCATGCGCGAAAAAGGCGGGGTATTGGGCGTGGTGTTAAAGGAGACCGTATTGCCCATGGCCAGGGTCTGCCCAAAGGTGCTGAAGTCCGGCAATTATATTGAGCTTTCCGTTGCCGATACCGGTCACGGCATCCCCCAGGAAAACCTGGATAAGATTTTCGACCCTTATTTTACCACCAAGGATCCCGGCAAAGGCACGGGTTTGGGACTGTCGGTCACCCGCAACATCGTGAACAAACTCGGCGGGGCCATTTGGGTGGAAAGTGTTCCGGGCAACGGGGCCTGTTTCACAGTGCTGCTTCCCTGTGCAACCGAACCGGCCGAGGAAGGGGGCATGCTTGCCGCCGATATTCTGCCCACCGGCAAGGAACGGATTCTGTTTGTGGATGATGAAAAATTCTTGGTGGATATCGGCCAGGAATTTCTGGAACAACTGGGGTACCAGGTGCTGACGCGGACCAGCAGCTCCGAGGCCCTGGAGGTCTTTTTAGCTGCTCCGGACCAATTCGACCTGGTCATCACCGATTACACCATGCCCAAAATAACCGGCACGGAGCTGGTCCATAAACTGCGGGCGGTCCGGCCGGATATCCCGGTCATCCTCTGTTCCGGTTTTCCGGAGAACATTCCCATGGAAAGTCTGAAAACCATTGGTATTCAGGACCTCTTGATTAAACCCTTCACCATCCATGATCTGGCAACACGGATTCGCAACGTGTTCAATTCCCCATCATGAAATTTTCGGAGTTTTGCATGAATCCACCGGGTGTGAAATACCTGCGGGACTACCACCCGCCTGATTTTACCGTTGAAACCATCGAACTTCATATTGATCTTCATCCAACTGAGACCATGGTCACGGCCCAAGCCGTGTATCGCCGCAGTCCCGGCGCCCTGCCCGGGAAACCCCTGGTGCTGGACGGCAAAGATCTGACGCTTGTGTCCATGGCCATGGATGGGCGTCCGCTGAATACGGGCGACTATCAAATGGATAACGAAGGGCTGACAATCGCCGCTCCCCAGGATGAATTTCGCTTGACCGTCACCACCCGGCTTTTCCCCCAGGCCAACACGGCGCTGGAGGGCTTGTACCAATCCGGCTCCTTGTATTGCACCCAATGTGAAGCCACGGGTTTTCGAAAAATAACCTATTTCCCGGACCGGCCGGATGTCATGGCTGTCTATACCTGCACCATTACGGCGGATCAGGAGAAATGCCCGGTGCTGTTGGCCAATGGGAATCTGGTGGATTCAGGCCGGGCCGGGTCCGGCCGGCATTTTGCCCGCTGGCATGATCCCTTCAAGAAGCCCTCTTATTTATTTGCCATGGTGGCCGGTGATCTGGGGGCGATTGAGGATCATTACCGGACCCTGTCCGGCAGGAATGTGCGCTTGCGAATTTTTGTGGAAAAGGAAAATCTTGACCAATGCGCCCATGCCATGGCTTCCCTGAAAAAGGCCATGCAATGGGATGAAAGGGTTTACGGCCGGGAGTACGACCTGGATGATTATATGATCGTGGCGGTGAAAGACTTCAACATGGGGGCCATGGAAAACAAGGGCTTGAATATTTTCAACGCCAAATATGTGCTGGCCAAGCCGGAAACCGCCACGGATACGGATTTCCAGAACATCGAAGGGGTCATCGCCCACGAGTATTTTCACAATTGGACCGGCAACCGCATCACCCTCAGAAACTGGTTCCAATTGAGCTTAAAGGAGGGCCTGACCGTATTCCGCGATCAGGAATTTTCCGCTGACATGGCTTCCCGGGCGGTAAAACGCATCGCCGACGTCCGGCGCTTGCGAACCTTTCAGTTTCCGGAGGATTCAGGGCCCATGGCCCATCCGGTGCGGCCTGAATCCTATATTCAGATGAACAATTTCTATACCCAGACCGTTTATGAAAAGGGTGCGGAGGTGATCCGCATGCTGTACCGGCTATTGGGACACGAGCTTTTTCGCCGAGGAATGGATCTCTATTTCAGCCGTCACGACGGTCAGGCCGTCACCACGGATGATTTTGTGGCAGCCATGGAGGCTGCCGCCGGCCGGGATTTCAGCCAATTCCGGCGCTGGTATTCCCAGGCCGGTACTCCCCAGATTGCAGTGAGCCGCAGCTACGATGCCCAGGCCCGGCGCTTCAGCTTGACATTTCATCAGTCCTGTCCTCCCACTCCCGGCCAGCCGGTCAAATTACCCCTGCACATGCCCATGGCCGTGGGGTTGTTGCGGCCGGATGGGTCCGGGATGCCCCTTTCCCTTGGGGGCGCTGAAAGAGCCGGGCACTTCACGGAAATAGTGGAGCTGCGGGATTCGGAACAGACCTTTTGCTTTGAGGATGTGGATGTTGAGCCGATTCCATCCCTGCTGCGGGGCTTTTCAGCTCCGGTGAAACTATCGGCCGGTTATACCGAGGCGGAACTGGCCTTGCTGCTGGAGATGGATCCAGATCCATTTAGCCGCTGGGATGCCGGGCAGCAATTCATCGGCCGGCGCATTCACGGCCTGATCGAGGCTTTTCAAAAAGGGGACGACTTGCGCTTGGACCGGAGTCTGTTGCCGGCCATGGGCAAGCTCTTGTCCGACAAAAGCCTTGACCAAGCCTTTGCGGCGCTGATGTTGACCCTGCCTGCGGAAACGGAAACAGGCCAGCAGATGGCCGATGACGGCCGGTACATTGATCCGGACGCCATCCATTGGGTACGTGGCTTCCTGCGCAAAGAATTGGCCCTGGCCCTGCGTGACCATTTCCTTTCCGCCTATTTTGAAAATCAGACCAAGGGGGAATACCGGCTGGATTCCGAAGCCATGGCCCGGCGCGCCTTGAAAAATACGGCCCTTTCCTATCTATCCCGAACCGGGCTGGAAGAAGACATTCGTTTGGTCTATCAGCATTTTTACCAGGCCGACAATATGACGGATGAACTTTCAGCCCTTACCCTGATCGCCGATTACGATGACCAGGAGGCGGCCGCGGCTGTCAATTATTTTTTTCAAAAATGGCAAAAAGAAGATCTTGTAATTGAAAAATGGTTTGCGGTTCAGGCCGCGGCTTCATCGCCCCAGACCCTGGCCCGGGTAAGGCAGTTGCTCGGGCATCCTTGTTTTTCCATACGCAACCCGAACAAGGTGCGGGCCTTGATCGGGGCT
Organism: Desulfosudis oleivorans; assembly: GCA_020723325.1. GTDB lineage: Bacteria > Desulfobacterota > Desulfobacteria > Desulfobacterales > SURF-7 > DYJD01. Next base: position 10,494 of record DYJD01000035.1, read on the forward strand.
TTTTGCGGCAATCCCAGTCAATTTCATCAAGCCGCGGGCCACGGCTATAAATTTTTGGCTGAGCAGGTGAAGGTCCTGGATGGGATTAACCCGCAAATCGCCGCCAGGATGGTGGCCTTTTTCAATCCCTGGAAAAAATACAACCCTGGGCGGCAGGAACAAATGAGGCGTGAACTGGAGCAGATCCGGAAAACACCCGGCTTGTCTTCGGATGTGGCTGAAATCGTGGAAAAGGCGCTTTCATAATTGTCGTCAGCGGCGCCCTGATGCTTCGGCAAGGGCGGAAGCAGGCTTGTTTGGCGCTCAAACCCTACGAAATTCGTTTACCGGCCTCAATATCTTCCAGGTCCGGCAAGGCATTTTCACTGCCGGCGGCAAAGATGCAGGCCACTGCCAAATAAAGACAAAAAATTACGACCAGCGACAGAATGATGAGTAATAAATAAATCATTGTTTTTACCCTTTTCCCCAAGTTATTGCAGTAAATACAATCATCTGTAATAAATAAGCAAGCAATAAATATGCCATATTATAAAAATTATTTTTTGTTTGATATTATGTGGTTAGATTAAAGCTTGAGTAAATGATGAGGAATTGATACCTCTTTGCTTACTTATATGAAATAAATTTCCTAAAAAACAGCACAAATCCCTCCCGATTTCATCTTTGGTTCATTTTCATGGTGTATACCCTGTTTCAAAAACAGTGGCCGAGTTTGAAAAAAAGCATTTTGAATTGAATTATTTTTTTGTAATTTCATTGCATTGATATGCATATTATGGGGATATTATGGGTAAAATGCCGATATTTAACCCCCATTTTCTGGTGTTGTCATTTCGCCGGTTTTGATATTTAAGTTAACAAAGTTAAATAAATGAGAGTTATATGTAATGCTATATAATCAAAGGATAAAATTACAATGGATGGATGAATTTGATAGCGGAATTGAGTTGGTTGCCTCTGAACCCGATTGAAGGCTTTTGCGGACCAATGCTCTGTAGTCCTGGTAATTCGCAGTAAATTCAAAACTAATATACGCCCATACCCGAATTGGGATTGAAGAATGGCATTCTTGTTTTTTTTCACCAGCGTCTTGCTGATGATTGCATCACCGGAACCGGTGTCGGCTTACATTGGGCCGGGGGCCGGGTTTGCGGTGGCCGGTTCATTTCTGGTCATGTTGACGGCCATTGTATCGACAATTGTTGCTTTGTTGACCTGGCCACTGCGGGGACTGATCCACTTCATCCGTTTTCGGAAGATATATGCCCGCAGCCGGTTTAAAAAGATTGTGATTGTCGGCTTTGACGGCATGGATTATTCCCTGACAAAGAAATGGATGGAAGAAGGAAAACTGCCCAATTTTTCACGTCTGAAGGAGCTTGGGACATTTAAACCCTTGCAATCCACCATCCCTCCGATTTCACCGGTGGCTTGGTCAGCTTTTCAAACCGGAACCAATCCTGGGAAAACCAATATTTTCGATTTCCTCACCCGGGACCGCATATCATATGCAATCAAACTCAGCTCCGTGGATATCAAACCGCCCAAACCAAGGATCGGTTTCGGCAAATTCATTTTCCCGTTGGGGGATAGTGATATCCGGCTCTTGCGCAAAAGCATCCCCTTCTGGAAAATTATCGGCGATAAAGGTTTCTTCAGCAGCATTATCCGGGTGCCGATTACCTTTCCCCCGGAAAAGTTCAACGGCGTGCAGCTTTCTGGAATGTGCGTCCCGGATCTACGAGGTTCTCAAGGTACTTTTTCATTTTTCACAACCCGTGCCGTGACAGATGCCGACCAAACCGGTGGGGAAACCTATACCGTCAAGAAAACCGGAAAACTGATTCACGCTGAACTCATGGGCCCGCCCAATCCGGTACTCAAGGAAAAAAAGCCCATGACCTGCCCGTTCAGGGTCAAGATTAAAAACAACCGGGAAGCGGAATTGCAACTGGGTCGCAACCGGTACCACTTGCAGCAGGGCGTCTATTCCAAATGGATAACGGTTAAGTTCAGGGCCTTTCCAGGTATATGGATCGCAGGCATCTGCCGGTTCCTGCCGGTAAGCCTGGAACCGGATTTTGACCTGTATGTGACCCCCATCCATCTCCACCCTGACAAGCCGGCCATGCCCATCAGTCATCCCCCAATTTACGCCACCTATCTTTCAAAACGGCAAGGGTATTACGGCACCCTGGGGCTGGCAGAGGACAGTTGGGCCTTAAATTCGAAAAAAATCAGCGACGCCGCCTTTTATGAGCAGTGCCTTCAGGGGGATATGGAGCGGGAAAAGATGCTGATGGATTCCATCAAAAATATCCATCGCGGCCTATGTGTATGCGTGTTCGACGGCACCGATCGGGTTCAGCATGCCTTCTGGCGGGAAATGGATGAACAACACCCGATTCACCAGGGCAATTATCGCAAACCAGAAAAGCCGGCCATTGAAGCTGTTTATCAGCATGCCGATGCCGTGCTGGGAAGAATTTTGCAGCGCTGTCAAAATAACAATACCCTGCTTTTTGTCATCTCCGACCATGGCTTCAGCGGGTTCCGTTACGGCATTGATCTAAACCGCTGGCTGGAGGAAAACGGATACCTGAAACTGAAAAACAGTAACCGCGGGGCTAGAAATTTCGGCGATGTGGATTGGACTACCACCAAAGCATATGCAGTGGGACTGGCCGGGTTGTTCATCAATCTGAAGGGACGGGAATCCCAGGGCATCGTGGATCCGGAAAGAGAAGCATCGGTCTTGCGGGATGAAATTGCGGGCAAGCTGATAGGCCTGGAAGATCACATCCGCAAGCAGAGGGTGGTGAAGCAGGTCTACAACGCTTGGCAAACCTATCGGGGGCCCTATCGCATTGATGCCCCAGACCTGATTGTCGGTTATCAAGCCGGTTACCGGGCCTCCTGGGACACGGCCGTGGGTCGGGTCACGGACCGGGTCTTTCATGACAATATCAAGGCCTGGAGCGGGGATCACTGTATCGACCGCTCTCTGGTCCCAGGTGTTTTATTTTGCAACCGGATGATCAGCACGGAGGCGCCCAGGCTTGTGGATATGGCGCCCACAGTACTGGAAGCCTTCGGGGTTCAGGTGCCGGCCCATATGGACGGTCGGGCTTTGACCATAGAGAGAGACAGAAACCAAAAGCTTGAAAGCAGTATCCCATGAAGCACATCAACAGACGCGAATTCATCAAGCAATCGACGGTTGCCGCCGTCTTGCTGTCAAATGCAGTGATAAGCTTTCCGGCCTTTGCCGTACCTATGAAATCCCCTTCCGTGAGCAAAAGAAAACTGATCGTGATCGGATTTGACGGCATGGACCCTTACTTGTGTGAGCGCATGATGGCGCAAGGCAGGCTTCCGCATCTTGCCGCCATGCGGGCCAAAGGCGGCTATCGGCTGTTAAAGACAAGTCATCCGCCCCAGAGTCCGGTTGTCTGGGCCAGTTTCATCAATGGTGCCGGCCCAGGCAGTCACGGTATTTTTGATTTCATCCATCGTGACCCGCAAAAACAGGTGGAACCCTATTTTTCCGCCGCGGATACCTTGCAAGGCGCAGGCTATTTTGAGATCGGAAACCATAAACTGCAATTGGATTTCTGGCCTTTCAACCACCGGCTGCCCCAAACAATTCTCAAGCGCCAGGGCACACCTTTCTGGGAGTATTTGGACAGGGCCGGCATTTCCTCCACCTTCTATGACCTGCCGTCCAACTATCCCCCCAGTCCCTCCAGGTACGGCAATCATCGTTGCCTGGCCGGCATGGGAACGCCGGATTTGCTGGGAAGTTATGGAACATTCCAACATTTCGCCGAGCAAGGCCCGGAACCCCCTGTTTCCAAAGGCGGTGGCCAGGAGGCCAGAATTTATTTTGATGGGGATACCTCCCGCCCGCTCAAATTGACAGGCCCGCTCAATACCATGCTGAAGACCCCTGTGCCCACCTGCATTGATTTTCAGGTGCATCGTGACCGGCGCGCCCAGGCCGCCGTTATCGAAATCCAGGGTAAAACCCTTGTATTGAAAAAAGGGGAATGGAGTGAATGGCAACCCCTTGAATTCGGCTTGTCGGCACCGGCCGGTCTTCCCAAGAAGAATATCGCCGCAATCTGCAGATTCTATCTTCAGGAGGTGGCGCCGAATTTCCGCTTGTATGTCTCGCCCATCAATGCCGATCCAATGGAGCCGGCCCTGCGATTGTCGGAGCCCATGGAATTCAGCCGGGAAATGGCCGACAAACTGGGGCTGTTCCACACCACCGGCTTTCAGGAAGACCATAAAGCCTTATCCAGAGGGATCTTCAGCGAAAATGAATTCATTCAGCAAGCAGGCCATGTATTGGCTGAACGGGAGCAGCAGTTGAATTATGCCTTGGACAACCATGACGACGGGCTGCTGTTCTTCTATTTTTCAAGTACGGATCTCCAAGGGCACATGCTCTGGTGGGACAGCGCCGGCCCCCATCCGGCCCGCTCCGCGGCCGCTGCCGGAGAATGTTTTCAGCACCTGCAGAGGGTCTATATGCGCATGGATGCTATTGTGGGCGATTTGTTGAAACGCTGCATGGACAACACCCACCTCATTGTCATGAGCGATCACGGCTTTGCCAATTTCCGGCGGCAATTCAATCTCAATGCCTGGCTGCAAAAGAACGGATATCTCGGACCATCCAAGGCCGCATCCATCCTGACCGAAGTGGATTGGGAAAGTAGCCGGGCCTTTGGCCTGGGCATGAATGGTTTGTACCTCAATCTCAAAGGCAGGGAGAAATACGGCATTGTTGAAACCGGTGAGGAAAAAGAAAACCTAATGAACGAATTGATCACCCGGTTGGAGTCTGTTCAGGATGCGGACGGCAACCGGATCATCAAAAAGGTGCGGCGGTCTGACCAGATTTTTTCAGGGTCGGCAATGGAATCAGCCCCGGATTTGATCGTCGGCTACCATCGGGAATACCGCGCCTCGTGGAAAACCGTGCTGGGCGAAATCAGCGAGGATATACTTCTCGACAACACCTCGGCCTGGGGGGCGGATCATTGCCTGGATGCTTCGGAAGTTCCGGGGGTGCTTTTCAGCAGCATGCCCATATCGGTTGCCGATCCGTGCATTGAAGACCTGGCACCCTCGATTTTGAACGCATTCGACCTGGGGGCCGGGCCGGGCATGACCGGCAGAAACATCTTCAGTGCCTTCTAAACAAGAAACAACCGGGGGTTCCCTGGGGCTGAAGCTGAACAATACAGCAAGGAGGTTTTAATATGGCAAAAATAAAAATCGATTCGAAACTCTATGATCGCGCCAAAAAATTTGCTGAATTGGAAGGCTATAGCGGTATCGAAGAATTTATCTGCTCGGTGATTGAAGAAAAGATCGCCCTGATTGACGGGCCTGCCGACCAGAAGGCGGTCCATGATCAACTGCGGGGATTGGGATATATCGAGTGAAGGCTTTGGGCGTAATGCTTGTCTTGGGCGTCAATCAACCCGCCAATCTGGCTGGAGGTTTGCTGGCCTATCCCATTTCGGTACTTCCTGCCTGGTCGGCCATTACTTTTTTTTCAGCGCTTCTCGGCTTTAGCGTGTTGTTTGTTTACAAGCATACTTCCAACCAGCGGGCGATTGGGGCCATCCGGGACAAAATCAAGGCGGATCTACTGGCTGTCAGATTGTTCAAGGGCAATATCCCATTGGCAGTGAGTTCCCAGGCCCGGGTGATGCTAAGTTCCTTAGGACTGCTTGGCCATTCTGTTGTCCCGCTGCTGGTTATGATCGTTCCGGTGGGGCTCATTCTGGTTCAATTGGGAATGTGGTACCAGGCCGGGCCGGCGGAGATCGGCAAACATCCGGTGGTGGTCAAGATGAAGCTCAAGGCCTCCTTATCCCCAGAACTGGCGATAATGCTGAAACCAAATGCCGATATGGCGGACCTGGCCGGCCCGGTGCAGGTGGTCAGCCGTAATGAGATTTTCTGGAAGATTCAGCCGTTGGCCGCCGGACAAACCAGGTTGCAGTTTCAGGTGGGTGACCAGGTGGTTGAAAAACTGTTGTCGGCCGGCAACGGATTTATGCGGATCAGCAGCAAGCGCCCGGGGATGAATTGGCAGGATATGCTTCTTTATCCTTTGGAACCTCCCATAGAAGACAACTCCGCCGTAGATTCCATCGAAATTCTATATCCGCAGCGCAAATCCCATGTTTATGGTACGAATTGGTGGCTGATTTATGTCTTTTCCGTTTCCATGCTCTTCGCCTTTTTGCTTAAACCCTTTTTAAAAGTGAGTATGTAATGGAAAGGGCCTTTGTCACCGTGGTCTCAGGTTTGCCCAGGTCCGGGACCTCCATGATGATGCAGGTTTTGGCAGCCGGCGGCCTTCCGATTTTATCCGACGGAATCAGAGAAAAGGATCCGGATAATCCCAGGGGATATTACGAATACGAGCCGGTGAAAAAAACCAAACAGGACCCCAGTTGGGTGAAACTGGCCGTGGGTAAGGCCGTAAAGGTTATTTACAGTCTGGTGTATGAACTCCCGGCCGGTTACAACTACCGCCTGATCTTCATGCAAAGAAATATGGACGAAGTGCTGGCCTCCCAAAAGAAAATGCTGGACAGAAGCGGTCGTCAAGGCGCCAAGGTGAGTGAAGCCGAGCTCGCCGCGCTGTTTCAAAAACAACTGACCGACTTTTATAAGTGGATCGCCGGGCAGGCTCAATTCTCCATATTGACGGTGAATCACCGGCAGATGCTTTCGTCCACCCTGATCGAATGTAAAAAGATAGCAGGATTTATAGGTGAAGACTTTGATGATGAGGCCGCGGCTGCTGTGGTCAGCCCTTTGCTGTACCGCAATCGATGGAAGTAGTTATAAAATCTTTAGAAATATTGCAGGCTGTTATTATAGAGACTTGATCATGATCAATATAAAATCACGACGAGTGGTTTGCACATTTATATGGATTGCTTTTTTGGCCGAGATACTTATTGTTAGTGCTTGCAACAAGCCTGGTGAGTTGGTTTCCAAACGGCCGCGATTGGTTGTTTTATATGCGACATGCACCGTCAATAAAAATTTTCTATCTCCATATAATCCTACAGTAAAATATTCGCCCGCTATGGATCGTTTTGCCAGGATTTCTACCGTATTTACGAAACACAGTACGGAATCAGATCAGTCCGGTATCTCCTACGCTTCGATTTTTACCGGCAATCAAGCCGACATGCATGGCATTTACCGCCACCCAACCCAACTTTCGGAAGATTGTTATCTGATATCTGAAGCATATTCCGATGGAGGTTTCGAAACGTTTTTTTGGGACGGTCATCCCATGGCTTCGGTCTCATTGGGGTACGGCCAGGGAGTCAGACCTGAACATGTTTACAAACGACCGCTCTTGAATTCAGAAGATGATGATTTTCAAAAAATTTTAAAAAAATTGCAGACGAATAGTGAATATCATGCCTTTGTCATGACAAGTTTTTCAGAAACCCATGGACCATACGATTCGACCTATCTGGAAGTTTTTTTGAACAAGTATCCGGAAGAACGTAAACGCATCCATTGGAGCGAAACGGAAACGCAAAAATATCTGTCGCTTTATTATGATAACCGCCTTCAACTGCAATGGAATTTCCCGGAAACCGTGGCCAAGCTCGGACTCAATGAAGAGGAAATTCAAAATCTCGCCACCACCGTGGGGCTTTTATATGAGTCGCGGATTTTCTGTTTGGATTATTACTTCGGAAGCATTGTCGAGCAGATCAAAAAAGCTGGTCTTTTGGGCGAAAGTCTGATTGTGTTTACTGCGGATCATGGTGAAATCCTCTATCGGGAAGATTATCCGGTCAAATGGGAGCATGGTTTTGTTTTGCTTCCGGATGTGTTGGAGGTTCCCTTAATCATTTACTCACCGGCGTTTCCTTCCAGACTCTCCCGTTGGGACCTGCCGACGCGTTCCATAGATGTTTTCCCGACCATGGCTGGTCTTTCCGGAATTTCATTGCCCCCAACAAGAAAAGTCGAGGGAGTGAATCTGACTCCGATGTTGCTCGGAAGGGAACAACCCAAGGTGTTTCAATCCTTCAGCCATACTACCATCCCACCTGAGATGCTGCGCGAAACAAGAAAAGATTGGGCCCTGCACATGCGTCTTTTTCCCGAGATTGATATCCGTGGAATTTGGACCGCCGTCCGCGATCAGAACCGGTTCTTTCGGTGGCGTCATTTTGGTGAAGGTAAATGGGATTTTGAGGCCTTTGATTTGGAAAAAGACCCTGCTGCGCGTTTCAACATTTTTGATAAAAACGATCAAAACCACCACGATATGACGGAAGCGTTAATCGCATATAAAAAACGATTGATGGATAATTACAAAGATGACACCCTGTCCCGGGTGCCAATGGAAAAAGCCAAAGAAAAATTGAAAAGTCTTGGCTATATGGAGTGACATTTCTGTCAAGGCTTACGGATGTCATTTGAATTCCATATCCAGCATTTATGCAGTCCCGCCATTTGGCCGAATGATCAACCCGCGTTGGAAAAGTTTGCATGGTATATCGTCCGACTTTGGAACTATGCCCTTGTTTTTTCATGGACATAATGAAATAGATCCAGGGTTTCCAAGTGCTTCCGATTTTTTTTATTCTAGTAGCAATTTCGATTTAGCCTTCTATTACTATTCCTTATTCGAAGGCTCGGCACTCACATGGTAACCTTTTTCAAGAAGCCATTTGTGGAGATTGCTGTTCAGGATGGTTCCCACTTTTGCCTGGTCTTTAAAAGCCGGGTCCTTTGGATCAACCAGACTGCTGCCCGGGGGAAAAAACCAGCACCAGCGGTTGATGGTCAGCGGATCGGAAAAAATCGCTATTTCATCCCGCTCGGCATTTTTAGACCACAGAAAAAAAATTGATCAAGACTCAAAAACCACTATAAAATATTGTAATTGGGAATTTATAAGGAGAAAATATGGATGGTTTTTCCATATTATGGTTTTTTAATTAGGCATTTAAAGGAGTAAAGCCCTTTCAAACAGGAGATGAAACTCTGATCAACTGCCTGGCCTATATCGATCTCAAATTTTTGTACGAAGCCTGAGCCATTAGGAAGGGTGAAGGGAGAAATGTGAAGGGTGAAAAAGGAAAAGGCATTGAGAAGAAAACCGTGGAAAAGGAGCGAAAAAAAGGCTACCGAATCACGCGCACGGACGGCTTTCTAAATCGCACACGCTACTTTACAGATTCCGGTATTATCTGTTCCATGGCCTTTCGATCGACAGTTCCGTTCAAATTTCATAGCGCACAACCGCTCTGAAAATGCTCCCGTACCAATTCAATAAAGGCCAGCAAGGTGGGGGAAAGCCACTTGTCCTTATGTCGGATCATGAGGATGGCTGTTTCCAGTTCTCCCTCCGCCCATGGCAGCACAATGAGGTTTTTGTCACTGATTTCCTTTTGAATCGCCATTTCCGGAATGAGTGATATCCCGACCCCTTCTCGGGCGCATTGTTTGATGGCTTCAATGCTGTTGAATTCCATCAAGGCTGCGTAATCGACTTTGGCTTCAGTGAGCATACGATCCAGGAGCATTTTATAGCTGCAGTCCTGTTTGGGCAGCAGAATTGTCTGGCCCGCCAGGTCAGGTAGATCCACTACCGGTAAACGGGTCAAGGGATGATCCGGGCCGCAAATGAAGACCAGTTTTTCAAAACCCAATACTTCCGCAATCAGATCACGTTCCTGGATGGAGTCGATCAATAGAAAAGCAAGATCGATAATGCCGCTGCGCAATTCCTGCTGAATGGTCAGGGCGCAACTGTTGATGTCAAAGCCCACCTTGGGAAAGCGCTCCCGGAATTGTTTTAGCACCTGCGGCAGGGCGTAGATGCTGAGACTCTGGGGTACCCGCAGGGTAATGGAGCCCTGGGGCTCTTCCCAGCCGGTTACCTGGGTGCGGGTTTCCGCCTCCATATCCAGCATCTTGCGGGCATAGCGCAGCAGGATCTGCCCGGCTTCGGTCAGGACAATAGTTTTGCCGATGCGGTCGAATAGCGGCTTGCCGAATTCCTCCTCCAGCAAGCGGATCTGGGTGGAAATGGTGGATTGGGCATAATGCAGGGTTTCCGCGGCTTTGTTAAAACTCAACAATTGAGCCACAGTGAAAAATGTCTTTAATTGACGCAATTCCATGCTGACCTCATCGTTCATTTTTTTCGATAGTTATCATCGAATTAAATCGTTGGACACGCATATTTCGATCGGTTATGTATTGCCCAGATCGAGCATGCCTGTCAACCGGTAGTAATAAAATACCAGGGGAATGGACTGGATGGATCGGATTGTGGTTTGGATAGTTTTTTAATAATGAAACCAAGTTATCAAAAGAAATAACTATTCAATTACTTCAAAACTTTGTTCCAATCTTAATTCAGCCTGGGAAGTATTATCATGGACTACTGCCAATATGTTGTATTCACCTAATGGGTCGGACTCTTCAATACTGATCTCAAGATTTCTTACGCCCATCCCGATTTTTCCATCAGGAGGCGATGGTTTGCCTATCCAAAGCTCTTGGTTGGCAATGTCAGCATAAGTACTGCCATAAGAGTCGGAGAAACCGGAACATTTTTAAAAGTTCGCCGGGGCTGTTGAATATAGCCTTTAGTAAAACTTCTCGGGAGATCTTATCTTGTTTTTCTATTATTGCCTGCCAGTCTTTCTTTATTGCTTGCGAACACACATGAGTAAAATAGTAAAATTGGCGGTTGTGAATTGATCAGATGCACCCCCAAGGGCAATGCACTTTCCCAAATGTCTTTACAAATTTAAAATTATTATTTAAATTTACACGCAATTGATCCAAGATCACACCATAGAAGAATAAAAGGGTATGTTTCAGGCGGACATTGAAAAGATAACTCAATCCGGAACAATCTATCCCATGCCAGCAGTCGACCGCGCAGAATACAATCCATTCATCCTGGGCTTTACGGAAAAAAAAGGGCCGGTTTTTATTCCCTTGCAAGAGGCCAGGCGGGTTTATGGAAAGTTGCCCAGTGATTTCAAGCTGGTTTCCGCCAAGGACACCCGTAAGAATAAAAAAGGGCTGAATCTGGCCCTGGGCAAATTGATCACCGAGTTGCTTGAAGATCGCAGGACAAACCTGAAAGCGGACGTATACCGGTTTTTTAAGGGCTGGCATCGCAACTACCAGAGTGAATTCGGCCTTGAGCTTGACCCTTTTTGCAATTTGAACAACCCCGGACAGGTGGTCCGTGTAATCATAGGGAACCAGGAGGAACTGGAGCGGGCCGGTACCCTGGATCTTCGGAATTTTTTGTCCCAAGGCTTTATTCGCAAGGATGTATTGAATTCCATCCCGGAAAGGGAAATTGTTCAAACCGCCCAAAAGATGCTGACCAGAAAGATCCAGAGTATGGGGCCGGGGGCGGGCGGGTGGTCATGTCGCGAGGCTTTGGGGTTGGTAAGGGCCAATGACATCCTGCGCAACCTGCGCTTTTCCATCGGTTTTGACCTGGCTGATTTACGGCATGAGCGTGTCCGGATTTTCGCGGATGAAATTGCCGCGGCCCTGTTGGAAATCCACCAACATCTGCCCATTCGTGGTTTTGAGGAATTAAAGGGCGCCGGAGCCGGACAGGAAATGGATTTTGAATTCGCCGTGCGGGACCGCACCTATCTGCAGCTCGGCAAAAAAACCGGCGATTGCACGGCGGACAAGACCCCCTTTCAGGCCGACCGTCATGTGGAAAACATCTACTGGACGGTGTTCCCCTGGATTCTGGATCGCAATTACCAGATTTTAAAAGTTTATTTCCAGGGCATTTTCATCATGAAAGCCCATTTGCTGCCCCTTTTTATTTTTCACAACGGCGAAGGGCAAATGGTGCTGGCCGTGGATGCCATCGAGACTGTGCGGGCTTTTCGGGACGACATGACCGGTCATTGCCAGGATGAATTGCTGGAACATCGTGACCGGATTTTTTTCCGGGTCATTGATGAGATCCTGCGCATGGCCGCGGACATGGGTATCGAACGGGTCTATGCGGAAAAATTTTCCAATACCCCTTGGGTGCGCCAGGCCTTTGAAGCCTTTCCGGAAATTTTTTTGCATGTGAATCAAATCGTCAAACTGGATGAACTGGAAGACATTTATTGTTTTGCCCAGGAATTGAGCCGCCGCATGGGCCGCAAGGAACCTGGGGAACTGTTTATGGAACTTCAGATGAAAAACATGGCTCTGGTCCCACGCCTGACCAAAAAGATGGAAGGGGTCAAATCCTTTGCCGTCCTGAAAGGTGATCCGGATGAGGGCATTCCCATGAAACGTGTTTTTGGGATCTGAATTGTAGCGAAAGGAGTTTTTGCCATGTTGTCAACGGATTTGAATGCCATTATATACCGCCACCATGAGGAACACCATAAACCCCACCAACATCATAAGCCGGGGGGCGGCGGGGTGGAAAGCCGGAAGGTCGGCGGCCGGGAGATCAAGGTGCTGCGCCGGGTCCTGGATGTGAACGAGGAAATGGCCCGGCGCAACCGGGCCGTCTTTGCTGAAAAAGGCATTTTCGTGCTGAACATGATGAGTTCGCCGGGTTCCGGCAAGACCACCACCCTGGAAAAGACCCTGGCTTTGATCAGCAAAGAATTGAAAAGCGCGGTGATCGTGGGGGATATCTGCACCACCAATGATGCGGACCGCCTGGTCAAGACCGGCGTGCCCGTGGTCCAAATCAATACCGATGAATTCGGCGGGGATTGCCATTTGACCGCCCATGTGATCGGCTCGGCTTTTAGCGGTATCGACTCCGACCATCTGGATTTATTGATAGTGGAAAACATCGGCAACCTGGTCTGCCCGGCGGAATTCGATATTGGCGAGGATGCCCGGGTGGTGGTCCTGAGCGTCACCGAAGGCGAGGACAAACCCTTGAAATACCCCCTCATGTTCCGGGAAAGCGATGTGGCCCTGCTGAACAAGATCGATCTTTTGCCCCATCTCGATTTTGATGCGGCCGCGGCCGAGCGCAATATTCTACAGATCCATCCCCATATGCCCATCTTTCGGATTTCGGCCAGGACCAAGGAGGGTTTTGATGAATGGATCGGTTGGATTAAAAAGCAAATCGCCCAAAAGAAGGAAAGAAAATGATTTTAGGTGTAACTTACGCCCATGCCGACATTTTCGCACGTAATTGGCGAAAACTTGCGAATATCATCGCCCGCAAAAACAAAGCGATGCGTGAGTGATTTGGTTTTGTCTCTTCCAGCCAACCTCTCGGAGTCGGAATCGGTATCGGGATCGGTATTGAAAAAAGCAGGTGAATAGTCCGAAAGCTGAAGGCTATAGCGCATTGCTCCGCATCAATATCGGAAAAAATCGACCCCGATACCGATAGCGACCCCGACCCCGAAAGGCACTATATGCGATCCCCCTGTGTACGGCCCGGTTTTAGCTTGACTCAAATCGCCTTTCCCATTAGAATATAAGCCATAATCCAAGCTGAATCGAAACCTGCCAAGGATAGAAAATAGAAACAGCGCCTGCTGTGAACACGTTTTAATTATTTAGATCACCCAACCATGTCGGCCAATGAAGGACAAGCGGCTTTGAGTGTCGGCGTTTTGTTTCCTGCCGTTGGTATTCCCATCCGGCGCCCGACAGCAAAGCATGGATTCCTTGGAAAGGAGGGCATATGTTGATGAAAACCCGCTCCACCCATCAAATTGTCGAAGAACAGGTGAAACGCTGGCAGCAAATGCATACCGAAGCTAAAAAGGAAAGCAAGCTTATACCGGTGGTCACCATATCCCGGGAGCCCGGCAGCGGCGGCCGCCTGGTGGCCAAGCAACTGGCCGAGGAACTGGGATATTCTCTTTTTCATCAGGAACTCATCCAGGAAATCGCCGAAAGCGCCCAGGTCAGCCGGATGTTGATGGAAACCCTGGATGAGAGAGGTCTTTCCATGTTGGAGGACTGGATCTCCGCCGCGATTCTAGACCGCCATCTCTGGCCGGATGAATACCTGCGCCATCTGCTCAAGGTATTCGGCACCATTGCCAAACACGGGCGGGCCGTGATCGTGGGCCGGGGCGCCAATTATGTCATCCCGCGCCAGAACCGTTTCAGTGTGCGCATCGTGGCGCCTTTCAACATCCGGGTTCAAAACGTGGCCCGGGAATTCGGCCAGACCGAGGCGGAAAGCCGGCGCCGGGTCATCCGTACCGAATCCGACCGCAAGGCCTTTATCCGTAAATATTTCAACGCGGATGTGACCGACCCGCTGCAATATGATCTGGTCATCAACACCGAAGCGATCAGTATCAGCAATGCGGTGAAGGCCATCCGTAGCGCCATGAGCGCTTGATGGGGATTCAAACGCGATAGGATGTTATAGTTGCATGGGGAGCCGGCGGTTCAGGCGGATGCCGTGAAGGTCCATGGCAACGTCATAGGCCAGGACCTCCACCCCGCCGGCAACCGCCCGGCCCAGGGCCTGGGCATAGGCCGGATCAATATGTCCGGCCGGTCTGAAGAAATCGGCATCCATGCGCTGGATCAGGTAGAACATGACGCAACGGCAGCCCTGGGCAACCAGACGGCTCATTTCCTCTATATGCTTCAATCCCCGGGCGGTGACGGCGTCCGGAAAATAAGCAATGCGGTCCATGACCAGGGTGCTGTTTTTCACTTCCACATAGCAGGGCGGCAGTCCCGGCTGGGTCAACAAAAAGTCCAGGCGGGAACGCTCGCCGACCTTGACTTCTGCCGTGATCGTGCCGTAGCCTGAAAGGGCTTGGATGCTTTTCAGGGCAAGGGCGCGGTGCACCAGGCGGTTGGGCACCATGGTGTTGATCCCCACCAGGGATGATGGCATGTGGATGAGCTCAAGGGTATATGGCAGCTTGCGGCCGGGACGATCATGCAAGGAAAGAAAAACCGTCCGGCCGGGTTCGCTGCAGCCGGTCATGGCCCCTGAATTGGGACAATGGGCTGTGACGACCCGGCCGTTATCCAGGCGCACATCCACCAGAAAACGTTTGTATCGTTTGACCAGGATTCCGGAAATCAGCCCGGGCCAGGGCAGGCGGGCGTGATCGCTGTCCGGGCTTTGCCTTGCTGATTTTCGGTTCAGTTGCGCCATTCTTCTTCGCCGGGTGTATAGCAGTTCAACCCTTTTTGCTCCAAAAAGCGAGTGATGGCCTGTAAGGCCTCAGGGCTCGGTTCGGTGAATTCCGGGCCCGGCGCCAGACCCAGCCAGGCGCGTTTGGCATTGCCCAGACGATGGTAAGGCACTATGGTGATATGCTTAAGACCCAGGTCCATGAGAAAATCGGCCCAGGACCCTAGATTGTCCCAAGTGTCGGTAATGCCGGGAATGATGGGCAAACGCGGCCAGACCAGCGGCCTTGATTTTTGGCCACCGGAGCGGGCCAGGGCCGCCAGGTTGGCCTTGATGCGCTGGTTGGAGCCGCCGCAATAGCGCTGATGGGTCTCGTCATCAAATAGTTTGATGTCGTACAGAATGAGGTCCATGGCCATGAGCAGGCGTTGCACCAGGGGGTCACCGTCCGTTGCCGTTTCCGTATCCAAGCTGAATTGGCCGCAGGTTTCCAGGGTCAGGTGCACGCCCTCGGCCTTGAGACGTTCGGCAATGTCCGCGGCAAAGGCGGCGGAAAGGGTGGCTTCTCCTCCGGAAAAGGTGACACCTCCGCCGGAATCCCGGAAATACGGATATTCCGGCCGCAATTCCTTCAGGATGGAGTCGGTGGAATGGAGCTCGCCAAAGCGTGACTGGGCCCCGCAAGGGCAGGCATGCACGCAGGTGAAACAGCGGCGGCATTGATCTTTTTTGCGGCGATCGGGCTGGAGCAGGACCCCGCCGGGACAGGCGGCAATGCAGGTCCGGCAGTTCATGCACAGGTGGGCCTTGAAGGCCGGTTCCGGGTCCATGCGCCAGGATTCCGGATTCTGGCACCAGACACACCGCAGGGGGCAGCCTTTGAAAAAAATGAGACTGCGAATCCCCGGACCGTCTTGCAGACAGAAATGCTGAATGGAAAAAATCACGGCGGTCTCCTCATCCTTTTTACGATTCCATGCCATGGGAAGTTCTCTCAATGATCTCATCCTGAACCGCGGGCTGGAGGTCGTTGAAATAGGCGCAATAACCGGCCACCCGCACCACAATCCCCGGATAGGCCTTGGGGTCTGATTTGGCGGCGCGCAGCATGGCCCCATCCAGCACATTGATTTGAACCTGCATGCCCCCTTGCCGGAAAAAGGAGGTGAGCAGGCTGCTCAACACCCGCGCGCCGCTTTTACCCTGCACGGTGCGGCGATCGAATTTCAAATTAAGGGCATGGCAGTTGGCCCATTTGCGGCTGTCAAGGGATGCGGCCGAGCGCAGGATGGCGGTGGGGCCCTGGCGGTCGGCCCCGTCCGCCGGGGAAAGACCGTTGGAAAGGCGTTTGCCGGCCCGGCGGCCGTTGGGCAGGGCGCCGGTGCGCCGCCCGAAACCGATGTGGCAGGTCATGGAATAAATGCCGGGCACATAGCGGCCTTTTCGGGAATTGAGGTGGGCCCGGACCGCATCGGCAAAGACATCTGCCGCCAGTTGGGTCATGGCATCCACCGCCGGAATGCCGTTGCCGTATTTGGGGAATTTGTGAACCAGTTCCTGTTGCAGCACCGCGTGGTCCCGGAAATCGTTTTTGAGAATCCGGACCAGCTCCGGCAGGGTATAGCGCCGGGTTTCAAACACCAATTGCCGCAAAGCATACAGGGCGTCGCCGGTGTCGGCCAGGCCGGTGACCTGAATGGAGGTGAGATCATAGCGCGCCCCGCCCCAGGTGACATCCCGGCCTTGGGCCAGGCAACCGTCGGTGAGCATGGAATTGATGGGGGTGGGCCGCCAAATGCGGTAGGTGGCTTCCAGCCAGCCGATGACCTTGACCATTTCCGCCACGGCATGTTCCACCTGCTGGCGAAAGGCGGCCGCCACATCATCAAAGGACCGCATCTGCTCCACTGCCGGTGTGGCCGCTCCCAGGCGGTTGTTGAAATGCTTCTCCCCGTAACAGACCCCTTGATTCAGGGCCAATTCCAGGCACAGGGGCAGATTGAACAGGGCCGCGTCCGAGGAATTGTAGGTTCTTCCCTGGCTGGCCATTTCCACACAACCGATCACCGCATAATCCCGGGCATGGGTCGTGGTCATTCCGGCGTTTTCCAGGGCCGGCACCACGGCCGTGTCGCCGAAAAAGGAGGGCTTGCCGCATCCCAGTTGAAGGACTTCCACGGCTTTTTCCAGAAACCAGGCCGGCGTGGCCGGATGCACCCGCACATGCAGGGCCGGCTCACGGGTGGCGATCTGGGCATAGGCCTCCAGGATGAGGCCGGACAAGGCATTGGTGACATCGTTACCGTCGGCGTCGGTGCCGCCCACGGTGATGCCCTGGGCCACCCCGTTGCCGCTGAAATACTGATCGATCCGTTCCGAATAGATGGGCATGGTCTCGCAGGTTTTGAGCTGGAAGCTTGCCGTGATTTCAGCCGCTGTTGCCGGTGTCAAGCGGCCCTGGGCCTGGTCTTCGCAATAAAGGGGCCAAAGGATCTGATCCAAACGGCCAAAGGACATGCCCTGCTCAAAGTCCTCCTGGTTCAGGGCCACATGCACCAGCCAGCAGGATTGGAGACCTTCCAGAAAGGTGCGGGCCGGTTCATAGGGCACCCGCCGGCAGGCGGCGGCCGCGGTCAACAATTCCTGCCTGCGTGGGTCGGCGAGAGCAGGATCGGCCGCTTGTTTTTCAGCGGTGCGGGCCAGGTTGGCCGCCATTTTGCGAATGCCTTCGATGGTGATGCGGATGGCGCGGTAAAAAGCGCGTTGATCTTCATCCAGGCTCTTACCGTTCTGAAGGCGGCAGTTTTCCAGGCAGTTCGCGGCCCAGGCATCCATCCATTTCAGGCCCCGGTGCACCAGCCCATGGTAATCCGCCACCTGATGGCCGATGCCGGCTTCCTCGGTGATGAAATAACGTTTGGCACTGAAAAAATCCAGGAAGTGCCCGAAACGTCCGGGCTTGAGCAAGGCCCGGGCCCCCATGGAGTCCCGGCAGGTGGTGAGGCCGATCAGGGCCAGATCCAGCTTTTCCTTTCCGGTCAGTTTCAAGGGGATAGTCCGTTTTTCCAGGCGAAAAAGATCTTCGAGGATATTGATGGAACCGCCTTCCGGATAGTAATTGGCGGCGATTCGTTTGGAAGTCATGTTGCCGATGATCAGCTCATCCGGATAAATCCGCGGGGTGCGTTGGGAGAGCACAAAGGCCAGGGCCAGGGCCCGTCTCACCAGGGGGTGCTCCTTGCGGGCCGCGCGTCCGGCCGCCGATCTTTGGAAACGGGCCAGCAATTTGGGTCGCTCCAGGCAGATGGAGTAAGGCGCGGCAAAAAGCGCGGCCTTGATGCGGGTGATGCGCGCGGAGGGAATACGCAGATCCGCCGCGCATTCTGTTTCCGCTACAGCCTGGGAATATGCTGGGGAAACTTTCTGGTATAAGGAGTTCATCTGATCCTCCTTTTCCCTGGTCAGGAAATTCGGGCCTTGAAAACAGTTCCGGGCGACAAGACGGCAATCAACCCCTTCATTCAAATCAGATTCGGCGGTCTATGTCAATTATCTTTCTAAACAACCCACTGAAATCATAAAATACTCAGGGCTTAAAAAGATACAAACAGGCTGCCACCGCCCCCATGATCCCGAACAGGTCGGCGGTAAGACCGGCGGCCAGGCTGTGGCGCATGCGGCGCACCTGGACCGCGCCGAAATAAACCGCCAGCACATAAAAGGTGGTCTCTGTGCAGCCTTGCAGGGTGCAGACCAGGTAACCGGTATAGCTGTCCGGGCCGATGGCCGGGTCCTTGATGAGGGCGGCCATGATCCCGTAAGCGCCGGAGCCGGACAAAGGGCGCATCAAAGCCATGGGCAAGGCCTCGGCGGGCATTCCCAAGGGGGCCGTGTATTTGCCTAGGAAACCGACGATAATATCCATAGCACCGCTGGCCCGCAGCATGCCCACGGCAGTCAGAATCACAACCAGATAGGGGATGATGCGCAGGGCCACCTGAAAGCCCTCCTTGCCGCCTTCCACCAGGGCTTCATAAACCTTCACCCCCCGGATCAGGCCGAAAATCAGGAAAAAGCACAGAAGACCGGGGATGACCCAGGGAGAAATCAGATTTCCGTACAACACCGTGAGGGGCACCAGGGCCAGCAGGAGGCCCAGGGCCAGCAGGCTGACCCAATAGGGGTAGGACTTGTCATCCATGGTTTCAGGTGCGGGATCGGCCGGAATATCTGTCTGTGTCGTGGTCGGATCATCTCCTGGGCCCTCCACCTTTGACCAGCGGCTGAAAATTTTGGCGGCAATGATGGCTACGGTGGTGGAACAGAGGGTGGCGAACAAGGTGGTGGGAAGAATGGCGGCCGGATCAGCGGAACCGGCCGCGGCCCGCAGGGCGATGACGCCGGTGGGCAGGAGGGTCACCGAGGAAGTATTGATGGCCAGGAAGAGTGCCATGGCGTTTGTGGCCGTGCCTTTGCAGGGATTGAGCTTGTCCAGTTCCTGCATGGCCCGGATACCGAAAGGGGTGGCGGCGTTGCCCAGGCCCAGGACATTGGCGGAAAGGTTGAGAATCATGGCGCCCATGGCCGGATGCTCCGGGGGCACGTCCGGGAAAAGCCGCACCATCAGCGGCCGGATCAGGCGGGCCATGATGGTGAGCAGGCCGCCTGCTTCCGCCACCTTCATCATGCCCAGAAAAAGGGTCATGACCCCCACCAGGCCGATGGCCAGATCCACCGCGCCCTTGGCGGATTCCACCATGGCTGCGGAGAGCAGATCCATGGGTGAACTCTGGCCATTGACCGGCGTCCCTGTAAGTTGCCGAAAGCCGGCAAAGCCGAAACTGATTCCAATGATGAGCAGGATGATGATGTTCATTTTTCTTTATCCAGTATCTCTTCCGCTATTTTCATACTTGTGGTCGTGTAGGCCGAATACCCTACTTTCAGGGTACTGATGTTTTCAAACTGAAGTTCGATTTCTTCCGCTCCTGGAGTTACTATCCGGACGACTTTCCGCATACCGGAGTTTGCCAATAGTTTTTGAATACTATAAATAAGCTGGTCAACCCGGCCTATTGGTTTCTTTTGCCGTCGCAGATCGGTTATACAGGTGAAGCCCGGTTTGAGTTGCTTGCATTCGCTTTCAAGCCGCTCGTATAGTTCTTTGGCTTCTTGGCGATACACTTCGCTTAAAGTCAAATATAACCGATTTTTTTCTGGATCGATGCGGACTTGATACATGTAGTCATCTCCTTTCTGTATGCATCAAGAAAAAACAATGTTATGCGCCATGGCGCCGGGCGATTTTTTGAAACATCTGGGAAAGACCGGCGGCCAGGGAAAATATCCCTTCCACACCGAGATTGTCGCCAGCGCTTTCATCAAAAAAGAGGTTCAAACTGGAACCCAGACCTTCGGCTGGCCGCCAGTAGCAAACCATGATGGGAACCTTGGGCAAAGGCTGGAGCACCACCGAGATGTCGGATTCGAATTGTTCCGCCACTTTTTTCCCGCCGAAGAGATGCACCATGTCGTCGAATAGATCAGTGTAGGTGTCGGCCACCTGCTTCATGGGTTCTTCGCAGCGCTTCTGAAAAAGCCCGTAGCGTTCCCGGCCGTTTTTCAGGTCCCGGAAGGAGACCCAGCGGCCGGAAAGCGGTTTGCCTTTGCCGAATAAAAGATAACTTGCAAAAGGACCGGCCACCCATGGGTTGACATGGATATCCGAAGATAGATTGCCTTGGGAATCCACACTGAAGTCCTTGCCGAGAATTTTCAGGGTCAAGCGCCCCTGGCCCCAATGCCCCCCTGATCTTAAGGCTGCTTCGGCAAGATCCAGACCTGTCAGGGCCGCCTTGATTTGGGTCAGTTGATCTGCCGGATTGGGCGCCACAGAGCGGTCGGATTTCATTGATTCTGAAAAGTATTCCACCATTTCCGGATTCAGCTTGGGGCATTCCGCGGCTTTGCGCTGCCCTTGGAAAACAGCGCCGGCAAAGGCCAGGCAGGTCTTCTCGCCGCATTCCCGGCAATTGGATTTGTCCAGATATTTGAAAACCTCCATGGCGTTTTTGGGTTGGGGCATGCCGGCACACTCCTTAGATTTCAAAAGAAATGCTTATATCCGGTGCTACCAATGCTGAGTGCCATTGTCAAGCCGTGATGTAACGCCGGATAAAACTATTGTTTTTAGAATATTCTTGGGCTATCGCTGTTTCAAATTGATCGCAACGAGTTTTTTGAGAAAGGAGGACTTCATGCCGATTTATCTTGTCCAGCACGGCTTGAGTTTGCCCAAAGAACAAGCTCCGGATCCGGGGTTGTCGGAAAAGGGCGCGGCCGATACCCGGCGCATTGCGGGTGTGGCCAAAGGTTACAACGTTCATGTGGATGTGATCTATCACAGCGGCAAGCGGCGCGCTCTGGAAACCGCCAAGATTTTCGCGGAATTCCTGAATCCGCAGAAAGGGCTTCAGCCCATGGCCGGCATTGATCCTTTGGATGATGTGAAGGTTTTTGCCGTTCAATTGGAGGGCCTGGGTAATGCCATGTTTGTGGGGCATCTGCCCTTTATGTCGCGCCTGACCGCGTTTCTGATCACCGGCCAGACGGAAGGACCGGTTTTCAAATTCCAAAACAGCGGGATTGTATGTCTGGCCAAGGAGCCGGAAGCCGGGAATTGGGTCATTTGCTGGACCCTGATGCCCAATATCGGCTAGACGGTAGTTGATATCCAGCCAGGGGAGGCGGATATGACCCGGGAAACCTTGATTCCAAAGCACGGCGGCTTTCGCAAGCTCAAGACTTTTCAAATTGCCCAATTGATTTATGACCTGACAGTGCGCTTTTGTGAGCAGTACATCGACAAGCGCAGCCGTACCCGGGACCAGATGGTGCAGGCGGCCCGCAGCGGGGTGCAGAATATTGCCGAGGGCAGCCAGGCCTCGGCCACTTCCAAGAAGACCGAATTGAAACTTACCAACGTGGCCCGGGCCAGCCTGGAGGAACTGCGCCTGGATTATGAAGACTTTCTGCGCCAGCGGGGGGCGCCCCAATGGACCAAGGATCATCCGGCCCTGGTGCGCTTCCGGGAAAGGCGCTGCGCGACTTTGGAGGATGTTCGGGATTGGGTGGCGGCTGAGAGGGCGGTGGGGACGGACACGGACAAACACGGACAGGCACGGACGAACACGGACAAGGCGGAGAAGAGGGCTTTGTCCGTGTCCGTCCACCAGGGTCCGTGTTCGTCCGTGTCCGCTCAATCCTCATCTTCTTCCACCCTGGCGGCCAACGCCGCCCTATCCCTGTTGAATCTTTGCTGCTATTTATTGGACCGACAGATCACCGCCCTGGCAAAGGCGTTTGCGGAAAAGGGCGGCTTCAGTGAAAGGCTGTATCGGGTGCGTACCGCCAACCGCAAAATGGGGAAATCCGGTTAGGAGTGGATTTCTAACCCAGCATCTTTTCCAGTGTTGCCAGGAACCAGGAAGGCCAGACACCCAGCCACAGGACCAGGGTAGACAGGAAGGTCAAGGTAAGAACCACCGGGGCTGAAAGGGCCGGCAGGGCCGGGCTGGGGACCAGCCCCTCGTCCAAGGAAGGTGAAAACATGGCGATGATGACCCGCAGGTAGTAGAACAACCCCACCCCGCTGAAGACTACCAGGATTATCACCAGAAACCAGTGGGCGTTTTCAACGCCGGCGCTCACCACATAAAATTTGCCGATGAATCCGGCCGTGAGGGGGATTCCGGCCAGGGACAGCAGCATGGTGGTGAAAACCCCGGTGAGCAGGGGGCGGCGAAAAAAGAGCCCTTGGAGGTCTTGGCAGGTATCCGCATCCCGTTCTTTGGAGGACAGGATCGCGATTATCCCGAAGCAGCCCAGGATGCTGACAACGTAAACCGTGAGGTAGAAGGTCATGACCACGGCGGCCTTTTGTCCGCTGAAAAGCAAGGCCGCCAGCAAATAGCCCATATGGGCGATGGAGGAATAGGCCAGCAAACGTTTGACATTGGTCTGGAGCAGGGCCAGCAGATTTCCGGCTGCCATGGAGGCCGCGGCCATGGCGGTGAAAAACAGATACAGGGCCGGCCAATGGGGCAGGTCCGTGGGGGTGAACAGGCGTACCAATAGGGCGGCCATGGCGCCCTTGGAGACGGTGGCCACAAAGGCCGTCACCGGCGCCGGCGCCCCTTGATAAATATCCGGAGTCCACATGTGAAAAGGGGTGAGGGCCAGCTTGAAACCTACCGCCACCACCAGAAACCCCAGGCCGGCGAGAAGGATCAGGGCGGGCCTGCCGCTTGGTTCGGCCTTAAGCAAGGCGCCGAGCTGTTGGAAATCCAGGGCGCCGGTGTGGGCATAGATCAGGGCCGCGCCGAAGAGCAGAAAGGCTGCGGAAACCGCGGCCAGCACTAGATATTTGATCCCGGCTTCAATGCTGATGTTGCGGTCACGGGTGTAGGCGATGAGGGCATATAGCGAGACACTCAGGATCTCCAGCCCCAGAAAGAGGGCGGCCACATGCCGCGCGCAAACCAGAATCACCGCCCCCAGGGCGGCCAGCAGGAGTAGAAGATAGGCCTCCTCGGGCAGATCATCCTTTTGACTGAAATAATCATAGGAAAGCACGATTACGACTGCGGTGGCGGCCAGTATCAGGCCGGTGTAGAAAAGGGCGAAGTGGTCCATGATCAACAAAGGCGTCACGGTCCGGGGGGTATAACGGGCCATAAGGGGCAGGGCCGTTAGGGCCGCGCCGAGGCCGGTCAGGCTGAGGCCCATGGCAGACAGGTGATTGCGACGCAGGGCGATGGCCAGCATCACTGCCGCGGCAGAGAGCGCCAGGATCAACAGGGGCGCGAGGGCGATGAAATCAGGGCGATGCATGTGGATTCTCTCCAGGGGGCGCCGGAACGGCTTCCGTGATTTTCTGAGTCGCAGCCGTGCGGGTCAAATGGGTCAAGGCCGGCTCGGCAGCCGTAAATACCGGTTGGGGGTAAAGGCCGAGAAAGACCAGGGCGGCAAGCATGGCCAACAGGGCCGCACTTTCCCGGCCGGAAAGATCCGCAAGGACAAGCTTGGGTTGGGGCGGGCCGTGAAAGGCGGCCTGGATGATCCAGAGGGAATACACGGCCGCGCTGATCAGCCCTAGGGCGGAAAGAACGGCAAGGGGTTTGCTTACCTGATAGACCCCCAGCAGGATGGTGAATTCGGCGATGAAATTGCCCAAGCCTGGCAGGCCCAGGGATGCCAGGGCGAAAAAGAGGGCCATGCCGGACAGCCGCGGCGCCGCGGCCCATAACCCGCCCATGCGACCGAGTTCGCGGGTGTGCAGGCGCTCTTGCAGGGCGCCGGCCAGGAAAAAGAGGGCGCCGGTGGAAAGCCCGTGACAGATGATCTGGATCAGGGCCCCCTGCAAGGCCAGCTGGTTCCAGGCAAAGATCGCCAGCATGACAAAACCCATGTGACTGACGCTGGTGTAGGCCACCAGGCGCTTGAAATCCGTTTGGGAAAGGGCCAGCAGCGCGCCGTATAGGATGGCGATGACGGCCAGGAACATGGCAAAGGGGGCTGCGGCGGCCGCGGCCTTGGGGAACAAGGGCACCACGAAGCGCATGATCCCGTAAGCCCCGGTTTTCAGCAGCAATCCGGCCAGGATGATGCTGCCGGCGGTGGGGGCTTCGGTATGGGCGTCCGGCAGCCAGGTGTGCAGCGGCACAGCCGGCAGCTTGACGGCAAAGGCCATGAGAAAACCCAACATGAGCAGCATCCCGCTGACGTCGGAAAGGGGCGTGCCCAGCAGTTCCAAATAGTTGAAGGTGTAGCGGCCGGTGAGGCGGCCGTGGATGAAATACAGTCCCAGAATGGCCAGCAGCATGAGCAGGCCGCTGATCTGGGTGAAGAGGAAGAATTTGATGGAGGCGTACGTGCGGTTTGCATGGCCGAAGACGCTGATGAGAAAAAACATGGGAATCAGCATCATTTCCCAGAAGAAGTAGAACAGAAACAGGTCCAGGGCCAGGAAAACGCCCATGATGCCGGCCAGCACCCACAAGAGATTGAAGTAGAAAAAGCCGATCTTGTGCTCGATTTCCGTCCAGGCCGCGGCCAGGGCCGTCAATCCCAGAAAATGGGTGAGGAACACCAGCACCAGGTTGAGACCGTCCAGGGCCAGATGAAAATGGATACCCAAGGCCGGCATCCAGGCCAACTCCAGGGAGATCAGGAAGGGGCCGACAGCGGAAACCACATCAAAGCGGGCGGGCACCAGCAGGGCCGTGAGGCCGAGATTCCCAAGCAGCACGGCCAGGGCAATCCAGCGGGCCGTGCCCGGATGGCGGCTTTCCATGGTCCAGGCCAGGACCCCGCCGCAGATTGGTATCAGGATGAGGAAGGCAAGTATCATAGGAGCACCACCATTGCCGCAATGGCCGCCGCCCCCAGACCCAGGCCCCAGGCATAGGAACGCAAGCGGCCGTTCTGGGTGGCGGCAAGGGTCTGATGGCCGGTTTTTGCGAGCCAAGCTAAAAAGACAAAGAACAGGTCCAGGAAATCGTTTTTATTAAATTGGGCCAGGTGGATGTAGGGCCGCACCACAAGCCGGTCATAGAGGGAGTCAAAACCCCAGCCCTTGATCCAGTATTGCCGGAGGGACTCGGGGAGGGAATACCTGGATTTTGCAAGGGGGTGGTACAGGCGCAAGGCCCCAAAAATACCGCACAGGGCTGCCAGGCCGGCCAGGAGTTCGAACAAAATTTCATAGGCTTCCCTGCCGGCAGCAAGTCCGGCTTCCGGCAGGCAGGTATGCAGCCACCCGGAAAACACACGCATATGGCCCAGGCTGTGGGGTGTTTCCAAAAAACCGGCCGTAAGGGACAAGAACGCCAGCACCAAGAGCGGCAGGCGCATGACCAGGCCGGGCGGATGATGCACGGGCGTGCGCGCCGGCCCGGTAAAGGTGAGCAGCACCATGCGGAAAGTATACAGGGCGGTAAGCAGGGCCCCGGCCACTGCCATGAACCAGAAACCTAGACCGCCCCGGGGGGAAGCAAAGGCCTGCCAAATGATCAGGTCCTTGCTGTAAAAACCGGCCGTGACCAGGGGCAGGGCCGCCAGGGAAGCCGCGCCCGCAAGAAAGGTCCAGAAGGTCAGCGGCAGTTTCTGTTTCAGCCCGCCCATGCGGCTCATATCCTGCTCGCCGCCCAGGGCATG
Source organism: Desulfosudis oleivorans (assembly GCA_020723325.1). Taxonomy (GTDB): domain Bacteria; phylum Desulfobacterota; class Desulfobacteria; order Desulfobacterales; family SURF-7; genus DYJD01. Next base: position 36,871 of record DYJD01000035.1, read on the forward strand.
GATCACGGCGCCGGCGCCCAGGAAGAGCAGGGCCTTGAAAAAGGCATGGGTGAACAGATGGAAAATCGCCGCCGACCAGGCCCCGACCCCCAGGGCCAGGAACATGTACCCGAGCTGACTGATGGTGGAGTAAGCCAGGACCCGTTTGATATCCTGCTGGACCAGGGCGCTGAAGCCGGCCAGAAGCAGGGTGGCGGCGCCGATGACGGCCGTGATGGTCAGGGCTGTGGGGGCCAGCAGGAACAGCCCATGGGTGCGGGCAATGAGATAGACTCCGGCGGTGACCATGGTGGCGGCATGGATCAGGGCGCTCACCGGTGTGGGACCGGCCATGGCGTCCGGCAGCCAGGTCTGCAGCGGGAGCTGGGCGGATTTTCCCACCGCGCCCCCCAGCAACAACAAAGCCGTAAGTAGGGCCATGGTGGAGCCCGCGGGCCAGGCTGCCGCGGCCCGCTGCATGACCTCCTGGATTTGCAGGGTTCCCAGTTGGTTGTACAGCACAAACAAGCCCACGGCCATGGCCGTATCCCCCACCCGGGTGACCACAAAGGCCTTGCGGGCCGCATAGCCGTTGGCCGGATCGGTATACCAGAAGCCGATGAGCAGATAACTGCACAAGCCCACCCCCTCCCAGCCCAGATAGAGCAGGGGCAGATTATCGGCCAGCACCAGCACCAGCATGGCGGCCACGAACAGATTCATGTAGGCGAAAAAACGGGTATAGCCTTGGTCGTGGGCCATGTAGCCCAGGGAGTACAGATGGATGAAAAAGCCCACGCCGGTGATCACGATGATCATCACCAGGGTGAGGGCATCCAGGTAAAAAGCGATTTCCAGATGCAGGCCGGCCACATCCAGCCAGGTCCACAAATGTTGGGTGAAGGCGTTTCGGCCGGGTTGATGTTTCAGAAAGTCCCAGGCCATCAAGAGCGCAGTGAGGGCCGCGGCACCCACGCTGCCCACGCCCACGCTGCCGGCCATGATCCGGGGCAGGCGCGCAGCCAGACAGGTCAATATTAGAAAACCGAGCAAGGGCCAGGCAGGAATCAGCCAGAGCAGTTCCATCAGATCACCCTTTCATGCCGTCGGCCTGGTCGATATCCAGGGTATGCAGACGATGCACCAGTTGAAAGACCAGGGCCAGGCCGATGGATACTTCCGCCGCGGCTGTGGTCAGGATAAACAGGAACATGATCTGGCCGTCGGGCTGGCCCCAGCGGGCGCCGGCGGCCACAAAGGCCAGGCCGGCGGCGTTGAACATGATTTCCAGACCCAGGAGAATGAAAATGATATTACGGCGCACCAGCACGCAGACAAAACCCAGCAGAAACAGGATGCCGGCCAGGAGTAAACCGTGGGAAACGGGGATGGTGAGCATATTCAAACTCCTCTAGTCATTTCTTTCTTTTCTGGCCAAATGAAAAGCCCCCACCAGGCCGGCCAACAAAAGGATGGAGGCCAGCTCCACCCCCAATACATACGGTCCGAAAAGTGTCAGGCCCACGGCCCGGGGGGGCACTTCCGCGGCCTTGGTTGCGCTGCCCGGGCCTGTGAGGATCAAAACCAGTTCAATCAAGAGGATTGCCGCCAGCAGGCCCGGTCCGAGCCACATCCCGGGTTTCAGCAGCAAGCGCTCTTTTTCAATGGCCGGCGGGCCGAGGTTGAGCATCATGATGACAAAGATGAACAGGATCATGATGGCGCCGGCATAAATGATGACTTCCAGGGCCGCGGCAAAGGGCGCCCCCAGTATGAAAAAAATCAGGGCCACGGACAAAAGCGAAACGATCAGGTAGAGCAATGCGTGCACGGCATTGAGTCTGGTGATTACCATGAAGGTTGACAGGATCGCTACTCCTGCCGCCAGATAGAAAATGATGTTGGTCAAAGCTCACTCCTTATTACGGTAGAAGACCATGCACATCCACCGGCGGATCTTCGTTTTCCCCTTCACCCTTGTCCTTGCCGCCGATGGACAGGCCGGCCACCTTGTAGAAATTGTAGCCCGGATATTTGCCCGGGCCGCTGATCAACAGATCTTCCTTTTCATATACCAGATTCTCCCGCCGGTATTCGGCCATCTCAAAATCCGGAGTGAGCTGGATGGCGGCTGTGGGACAAGCCTCCTCGCAAAATCCGCACAGAATGCAGCGGGAGAAATTGATCCGGAAAAAGGCCGGATAGCGCCGGCCGGTTTCATCCTCGGCGGCCTGCAGGGCGATGCAGTCCACCGGGCATACGGAAGAACACAGATGACAGGCCACACAGCGCTCGCCGCCGTCCGGATCACGGGAGAGAATGATCCGGCCCCGGAAGCGCGGCGGCAGATACAGCTTTTCTTCCGGATATTGCACGGTCTCCCGTTTCCGGAAGGTGTGCTGCAGGATGGTCCAAAGGCCTTGTAGGATGCTCAGCACAGTTAGGCTTTCCTTATTTGTCATTAATCGGGGTCGGGGTCGCTATCGGAATCGGTATCGATTTTTTTTTCCGATCCCGATATCGATACCGATACCGACCCCGATGAGTTTAAGCTTCCCAAAATGTTTTCTATCGTCCTGCCACCACCACCGCCCCCGTAATCACCAGGTTCAACAAGGACAACGGTAAAAACACCTTCCAGGCAAAGGCCATGAGCTGGTCATAACGCGGCCGGGGCAGGGTCGCGCGCACTAGAATGAACAGGCAGATGAACACCAAGGTTTTGCCTGCGAACCAGACCAGGGGCGGCAGCACCGGGCCCAGCCAGCCGCCGAAAAACAGGGTGACGATCATGGCCGAGGTCATAGTGATGCCCAGGTATTCGCCCACGAAAAACAAGCCGAATTTCATGCCCGAGTATTCCGTATGATAGCCGGCCACCAGTTCACTCTCGGCTTCCGGTAAATCAAAAGGCATGCGATGGGTTTCGGCAAAACCGGCAATCATGAAAATCAACAGGCCCGGAAACTGGGGGATGCAAAACCACATGTTCTGCTGGGCCAATACGATTTCCCGCAGGTTGAAGGAGCCGGTCAGCAGCACCACGCCCATCAGGGAGAGCCCCATGAACACTTCGTAGCTCAGCATCTGGGCCACCCCGCGCACGGCGCCGATGAGGGCGTATTTGTTGTTGGAGGACCAGCCCCCCAGGGCCACGCCGTAGACCCCCAGGGATACTATCGCCAGGAAGAAAAGCAGGCCGATGTTGAGATCCGCCACCATGATTTCTGCAGTAAACGGAATTACGGCAAAGGCCAGCAGGGCCGTGATCAGGGCCAGCACCGGCGCCAGGATGAACACCGGCTTATCGGCAAAGGGCGGCACCCAGTCCTCCTTGAAAAACATCTTCAGGCCGTCGGCCGCCACCTGCAGCAAGCCGAAGGGCCCCACCCGGTTGGGGCCGTAACGGTCCTGCCACAAGCCCAGCAGACGCCGCTCCAGCCAAACCAGGCCGGCACTGGCGGACAGGGCCGCGGCCAGCACGCCGAAAACCACCAGGAGATGTTTCAAAATGAGCATCATGTTGCGTCCCCTTTTGTAAGAACCACCTGAGCCGGCAAGGCCACCACCGGGATGCCGGCAAGACCCATGGGCAGACCCGCCACTCCCCGGCATAAGCCCGGCATGACTTTCACCTTCAGGCAAAGGGTCTGCTCCGCCACGGTCAAAAGGACTTCCCGGCCTTCTTCGGCCAGGGGGTCTTCCGGATTGAGGGCCAGATAAGGAAGCGGGGCCAGTTGGGCAACAGCCGGTGCCGCCATGCTCAGTTCTTCCGAGCCGAAAAGGTGATGGAGCGGGACCAGAAGACGTTCCGCCGCTTTCAGATCTATGGCCGGTGGTAGTTTTTCAAAAAAGTCGGACTGTGCCGCCGGTGCTTGCAAGAACAGGCGCCGACCATAGCTGCCGCCCTTCAGGGGCCCGCCGGCAATGCTTTGGTATTTGAGGAGCGCCTGCACCGAATTCCAGCCTGGGGCATGATAATGGGTGATCAATTCCGGCGGCGGCTGGCCTTCGTAGCCTTCCATGGAAAAGGCCAGGGGTGCATCCGGGTCATGGGGGGGCTTGGGTTCGTGCACGCTGACCGCGGCATGTATGGCGGTGCGGCCGCTGTAGCCCATGGACTGGCGCGGAACCTTGCCGCCGGGCGCCGGCTGGGCAAGGGATGGAAGCGGCTCGGCCAGTCCGGAAAAAACCGGGAAAGCCCGGCTGAGTTCCAGGCGCTGGTCTTCCAGGACAGGCCGCAGGTGGGGCCGGCCTTGTCCAAAGGCAGCCTGCTTCAGCTCAACTAGTAGACGAAAGGCTTCCGGGATGGTTTCATCGGCTGGAAAAACCGCGTGAAAGCGCTGGGCCCGGCCTTCATTATTCACCAGGGTGCCGCTGGTCTGGGCAAAGGTGGCCACAGGGATGACCATGTCCGCCTTGAGGCTGGTGGGTGTACGCAGGTGATCCAGCACCATGACCGCGCCGGCCTTTTGTAAAAAAGCATCCACAGCCTGGGCCGGCGCCCGGCGATATAAATCGTTTTCCAGGACAATAACCGTATCCACCCGGCCTTCCGAGGCTTTTTGAAAGGCAGCGGAAAGGTTTTTAGCTTGTAACAGGGCCAGCCCCATGCTGTTGCATTCCGGAACACAACAGATCAGGCCGACGGATTTGCCAAGACGGCAAAGGGCCCGGGCAATGTCGGCAGCGGCTTGAACCATGGCCGGGCTGCCCAGGGAAGTGCCGGTAACGATCAACGGGCGCTCGGACTTTGCCAGAGCCTGGGCGATATCCGGCGCCAATGCTTCCGGGGCTTCCGGCGCCGCAGCCGAATCCTTGCTCAATTCAGCCTGAACCGCAAGGCCCAGGGCGGCAATTTCATGGGGGGCGGCGCGCACACAAGTCCGGGCCGCTTGGTCCAGGCGGGTGGGCTGGGGGGTGGCGATGAACAGGGCCGGCTTTGCCTCTTGTCCGAATTGGCGCACGGCCGCGTCATCCCAGGCCGGCAGTTGAACCTTGCGGGCTTGGGCCACGGCCTTTTGATAACCGAGGCCCCCCAGGGCCAGGGCCAGGAGCGGGGCGGTCTGGGTCAGATCCTCCCCCAGCACCAGCACGGCGTCGGATCGGGCCGCTTCCTGGACAGAGACGGCCCGGGCCGGACCTTGGGTCAGAATGGTGCGGGCAAGCTCCAGGAGCGCGTGTTCGTCCGCGGTGACGCCGGCATAAAAATTTTCCGGTCCCACCAGAGACCGCAGGGCATAATTGGCTTCCAGGGAGGCCCGGGGGGAGCCGATGCCCATGATAGTTCCCGGATTTTTCAAGCGCAAGACCGCCTGCTGGAAAAGTTCTTCCAGCCGCATTTCCCGCTGGGCAATATTCCGCTCCGGGCGATATAGGGGGGTGCGCAGGCGCTTATCGCTGTTGACGAATTCATAGCCGAAGCGGCCGCGGTCGCACAGGAAGTAACCGTTGATTTCATGGTGATAGCGGTTGCGCACCCGGCGCAGCTGGCCGTAGCGCTCGCCGGGCAGGGTGTTGCAACCCAGGCCGCAATGCACGCAGATGGACGGCGCGGTCTGCAGGTCCCAGATCCGCGTGTTGTGGGCTTTCTGGGTCTTGTCCGTGAAGGTGCCGGTGGGGCAGATCTCCACCAGGTTGCCGCTGAATTCGCTTTCCAACACGCCGTCCTGATGGCGGCCGAAATAGACATGGTCATGGGCCCCGAAAACATTGAGATCCCGGCCGCCGGCGATGTTGCGGTAGAAACGCACGCAGCGGTAGCATTGGATGCAGCGGTTCATCTCGTGGTGGATGAAGGGCCCCAGGTACTGGTTGCGATGGGTGCGTTTGCGGAAACGGTATTCCCGGCGGGTGTGGCCGGTCATGACGGTCATGTCCTGGAGATGGCATTCCCCGCCTTCGTCGCACACCGGGCAGTCATGGGGGTGGTTGATCATCAGCCACTCGATCACGGCGGCCCGGAAGCGCAGCACTTCCGGGTCGTGGATGGAGATGCGCAGGCCGGGGGTCACCGGCGTCATGCAAGCCATGATGATTTCGCCGCCTTGATCATTTTCATCCCGGAAACGTTTCACGGCGCACTGGCGGCAAGCCCCCACGGAACCCAGGGCCGGGTGCCAGCAGAAATGGGGCACGTCAAAGCCCAGGGCAAGACAAGCCTCCAGCAGGTTCCGGCCGGTCTGGGCCTGATAGGGTTTGCCGTCGATATGAATGGAGACTGTTTCCGTTATTTCCATGGGCAGCGTTTTTCCTGAATATGGCGTTTGAAATCATCCTCGAAATAGGTAAGCGCGCTCTGTAAAGGTTCCATGGCCCCAGGGGCCAGGGGGCAGAAGGTGTGGCCCGGCGCCATTAATCGAGGTTGCTCCTTCAGGCGCGTAAGGTCTTCCGGCCGGCCGTCGCCGTTTTCAATGGCCTTGAGCAGTTTAACGATCCAGGGCAGGCCTTCCCGGCAGGGGGTGCACCAGCCGCAGGATTCCCTGGCAAAAAAGTTCAGCAGGTTGAGCACCAGGCCCACGATGCAGGTTTTATCATCAATGACCACCAGGGTGCCGGTGCCCAGGCGGCTTCCGGCCGCCTGCATGGAATTGAAATCCATTTTAATATCCAAATGGTCCGGGGGCAGCAGAGCCGTGGAGGCCCCGCCGGGCAAGACAGCCCGCAGCTTTACTTCCGGCCGCAGACCGCCGGCATGTTCTTCAATGACTTCCCGCATGCTGACCCCCAGGGGCAACTCCCAGGCCCCGGGCTTGACTACCTTGCCGCTCACCCCATAAATCTTGGTGCCGCCGTCCGGCGTAAGGCTCAGGGCGCGGTACCAGTCAGGGCCGTTTTGAATGATATGGGGCACATTGCAAATGGTCTCGGCATTGTTGGTCACCGTGGGTTTGCCCCACAGACCGATCACGGGCGGAAAGGGCGGCTTGGCCCTGGGCACCGGGCGCCTTCCTTCCAGGGCGTTGAGCAGGGCGGTTTCCTCGCCGCAGATATAGCGGCCGGCGCTTTCGTGCAGATGCAGCGCCAGGTGGAAATCCGTGCCCAGGATGTTCCGGCCCAGGTAGCCTTTGGCATAGGCTTCGGCAATGGCCGTGTTCAGGCGCCGGAAGGCGGTGGTATAGCACTGGCGGATGAAAATATAGGCGATTTCCGCCTGGATGGCAAAGGCCGCGATGATGATCCCCTCGATGAGCTGATGGGGGTCCCCCTCCAGCAACACACGGTCTTTGAAGGCCGCCGGCTCCATTTCATCGGCGTTGACCGTGAGGTATCTGGGCCGGGGGGCGTCCTTACCCATGGGTACGAAGCTCCATTTGCGGGCCGTGGGAAAGCCGGCGCCCCCGCGGCCGCGCAAATTGGCAGCGTTCACCAGGGCCGTGACCTGGCCGGGTTCCATGGCAGTCAGAGCCCGGCGCATGGCCTGGTACCCGCCGGCTTTCTCGTACTCGGCCAGGCTCAGGGGCGGACCCAGGGACTGGAAATTTTTGGTGAGAGGGCGGTTCAATCCTTTTACCTCAAAAAGAAAAGTGAGCTAAACTTCTATTCATTCATACCTTGCTAAAATTTTTTCAATCATTTCCTCTTCTATCGGCCCATACAGCTCATCGTCTATCATCATCACCGGAGCCCGTTCGCAAGCCCCCAGGCAGGGATGGGGCAGCAGGGTGAAGCGGCCGTCGGCGCTGGTTTGGCCAAAACCGATACCCAGGCGTTTTTTCAGGGCCTCGAACAGGGACTCATAGCCCATGACCCAGCAACTGACGCTGTCGCACAGCAGAATCACATGCCGGCCCACCTGGCGACGGAAAATCAGGCTGTAGAAGGTGGCCACGGAATCCAGTTCCGCCGGGGTCATTTCCAGAAATCGGGCCACTTCCTGCAGGGTCTCGTCGGAAATCCAGCCGCGCCGGCGCTGGACGATTTTCAGAGCATCCAGACCGGCGGCGAAATTGCTTTCGCAATGGGCCAGGGCGGTTTGAATTTCCTGGATTTCTTCCGGACTCAGCATGGGATTTGATCCTCTATTTCCTTTTTCGGCATTGCTTTGCTCCTTATCGATCCGCATCGGCCATGACATAGTCGATACTGCCCAGAATAGCCAGCAGATCCGGCACCAGCAAGCCCCGGCTGATGGCCGGGACCATCTGCAGATGCGGGAAGGAGGGCGCCCGGATGCGGATGCGGTAGGCCCGGATATCGCCTGCACTGATCAGGTAATAACTGTAGATCCCCTTGGCCGCCTCAATGGGCACACAAACCTCACCGGCGGGAATCACCGGGCCCCAGCCTGTCCCCAGAAAATGGGGGATAAGGGTTTCGATGTGCTGCAGGGTGCGCTCCCTGGGCGGCGGCGTGGTCAGGGGATGGTCGGCCTTGAAAGGGCCGGCCGGCATGTTGTCCAGGCACTGCTTGATGATCAAAAGGCTTTGTCTGATTTCGGCCAGGCGCACCACGGCCCGGTCATAGCAATCGCCGTTTTGGGCCGTGGGGATTTCGAACTGGAATTGATCGTAACCGGCATAGGGGCGTTTTTTACGCAGATCCCATTCCAAGCCGCAGGCCCGCAGGCCCGGACCGGTTACGCCCCAATCCAGGGCTTGTGCTATGGTGTAACTGCCGATACCCTGGGTACGGGCCTTGAAAATTGTGTTGGCCATGACCAGGCATTCGTATTCTTGCAAGCGCGGCGGCAGGTAGGCCAGGAACTGCCGCACGAGACGGTCCCACCCATCGGGCAGATCCATGGCCACGCCGCCGATGCGGAACCAGCTAGGGTGCATCCTGCCGCCGGTGACGGCCGTGATGATGTCGAAGATGTGCTCCCGGTCGTTGAAGGTGAAAAACACCGGCGACATGGCGCCCACATCCTGGACAAAGGTGCCCAGCCAGATAAGGTGGTTGGAAACCCGGAAAAGTTCTGCCAGCATAATGCGGATTACCTTGGCCCGGTCCGGCACCACAATACCCGCCAGTTTTTCCACACCCAGCACATAGGCCAGATTGTTCATGACCCCGCCCAGGTAGTCCACCCGGTCCGTATAGGGAATATAGGTGTGCCAGGTCTGACGTTCCCCCATTTTTTCCGCCCCGCGGTGGTGGAAGCCGATTTCCGGAACAGCGGCCATGATCTCCTCGCCGTCCAATTGCAGGGTGATGCGGAAAATGCCGTGAGTGCCGGGATGCTGGGGGCCCAAATTGAGGAACATGTAATCCGTATCTTTGCCGTCCGACTCCAGCCCCCAGGCGGCGGGCTGGAAGCGCAGGGCCTCTTCCTCGCGCTGCTGCTTTTCCACCGGCAATTGAAAAGGGCCCATTTCCGTGGCTCGGCAGGGGTGTTCCTTGCGCAGGGGGTGGCCTTCCCAGGTGGCGGGCAGCAGGATCCGGTACAGGGCCGGATGGCCCTCAAAGCCGATGCCGAACATGTCGAAGATTTCGCGCTCATACCAATTGGCCGCCGGCCAGAGGGAAGTGATGGAAGCTATGGCGGGATATTCACCTGTCAAAGGCACCTTGATGCGGATATCCCCATTACGGGCAAAGGAGGAAAGGTGGTAAACAACGGTGAAGTCCGCCGGGGGCTGATCCGCCCTTTTGGTCCGCCGGCGTTCGTCAATGGCCGTGAGATCATAGAGCATGGGATAGGGGCCGTCCACCTGTTCTTTGAGATAGCGCAGCAGGTCCGCGGCTTTTTCCTGGACGCACCAGACCGTGGGAATATTGTCCAGGCTGGGCTGCTCCATGAGCAAGGCTTGGCCGAAGCGTGTTCGCAGCGTTTCAATAATATTGGTGGACTGATTCATCAATAACTTCCGATTGCGATACCGATACCGACCCCGACCCCGAAAAAACCACAGGGGGTTTGCGGGGATCAAACATGATCCGGAGAATTCAATACCGTGACTTTTTGCCTTTCCGTCCGCTTCAGATCCCGCATGGAAGGCAGGGCCGGCCGTTCCACCCCTTGGGGCCCCATCACCCAGCTCAGCGGCCGTTTTTCCTTACCGATCAAGTCTTGCAGCAGCATCACCCCATGGATAAAGGCCGCGGGATTGGGCGGGCAGCCCGGTATATAAACATCCACCGGCAGAATTTTGTCCACCCCCTGGATCACGCTGTAGACATCGTACATGCCGCCGGAATTGGCGCAGGAGCCCATGGAAATGACCCATCGGGGTTCCATCATCTGCTCATACAGCCGCATGATGATGGGCGCCATCTTGATAAAAGGCGTGCCGGCGATGATCATCAGGTCCGCCTCCCGCGGGGTGCCGCGGATGACTTCCGCGCCGAAGCGGGCAATGTCGTAACGGCTGGTAAGACTCGTTGCCAGCTCCACAAAACAGCAGGAAAGCCCGAAGCCAAAGGGCCAGATGGAATTCTTGCGACCCCAGGCCACCAGACGTTGCAATTGGGTGAAAACAATACTGGTCACTTTCTTTTATCTTTTCCCTTTAATGTAGTTTTCCAGTTGCTCAATGATTTCTTCTTTATGCTCAATCACCGCCTTGACAATGTCGCCGATGGAGACTATGCCTATCAGGCACTGGTTTTCAAAGACCGGCAAATGCCGGATGCGGTGATTGCTCATCAATTCCATGCAGGTTTCGATGTCCTGTTGCGGATCCGCATGGATGACCTTGGCGGACATGATTTCCTTCACCGCCACTTCCTTTGAGAGCTTGCCCTTTAATACGATTTTACGGGCATAATCCCGCTCGGAAAACAGTCCCACAACATCACCCTTTTCGCACACCACCAAAGCCCCCACATTTTTGTCCGCCATCATTTGGAGGGCCTCATATACCGTGGCATCCGGGGAAATGGTGAAGACCGTTGCGCCTTTTTCCTGCAAAAGATCTCTGACGTTTTTCATAAGAAAAAATTTCGAAGTTTTAAGTTGCAAGTGATCTAAAGTGATCTAAAGTTGTGGAACGCGCTTTCAGCGCGGTCTATTTATATTGATGGGACACCACAACTTTAGCTCACTTTAGTCACTTTAGTTCACTTTAGTTCACTTTAGTCACTTGCCTCTTGCTTCTCCTGTGTTTTTCCACCCGCCAGTCCAAAGCCCCCACCCGCCACAAGTAGAAAAGCGCCAGCAGCAGCACGGCGATGAAGATCAATATTTCGATATAGCCGGTCCAGCCCAAAGGCCGGGCCGCGTCAGCCCAGGCGAAAATAAAGACCGCCTCCAGATCGAACAGGACAAAGAACATGGCCGACAGATAAAATTTGATGTCAAAACGGATACGCGCCGAGCCGGTGGGAGCGATACCGGATTCATAGGGTTCATTGGTGGTTCTTTCCCGATGGCGCTGGCCGAGGAAAGCGGAAAGAATCACGATGAAAGCAGCCAGAATCATCACAATGGCGCAATATAACACCAAAGGCCAAAGTGGGGTATCAACAGGAGGCTGAGCGGTCAAAACGGTTTCCCTTGCCTTTCAGCGGTTGCGTTTAAAAGTAAAGCTCACTGATTTAAAACTGAAGTCAATTGAAACACCCCGGAAATACAGATGCCAGTTCGGCCACATTAGCGCATTTCTCCATGCCAAATCAAGTATCTTGTCAGACATCATTTGACCTTGGAAGATTGGACCCAATCATCCTAGAAACTTTCGCCTGAGAATCCTAGATCCAACCCTGATTCTTCAAACAACCTCATCCCCTTTTGGATCAAAGATCACTTCCTGCCGGGCAAACAATTTTTCCAGGCGGATGCGCAGGCGCTCCATGTACAGGTAGAACACCGGCGTCACGAACAGGGTCAGGAACTGGGAAAACAAAAGCCCGCCCACCACGGCCAGACCCAGGGGTTGGCGGGTCTCGGCGCCGGCACCCAGACCCAGGGCAATGGGAATGGTGCCCATCAGGGCCGCCATGGTGGTCATCATAATGGGCCGGAAGCGCACCACGCAGGCTTCGAAAATGGCGCTCTGGGCGTCTAGTTTTTGTTTGCGCTGGGCCTCGATGGCAAAGTCGATCATCATGATGCCGTTTTTCTTGACCAGGCCGATGAGCATGATGATGCCCACAAAGGCGTAAATACTCAGCTCCACCCGGAAGATCAGCAAGGTTACCAGGGCGCCGAACCCGGCAAAGGGCAGGGCCGACAGAATGGTGATGGGGTGGATGAAATTTTCATACAGGATTCCCAAAACAATGTAGATCACCAACAGGGCCATGATCAGGAGCAAACCCAGGCCCTGGAGGGAAGAGGCAAAGGCCTGGGCCGTGCCCTGAAAGCTGAAAGTCACCCGCGGCGGCAAAAGTTTCTGGGCCAGGTTTTCAATTTCCGTTTTGGCCTGGCCCAGGGAATAATTGGGCTCCAGGTTGAAGGACAGGGTTACGGAAATGTTCTGGCCGGTATGATTCACGGACAAGGGGCCAATATCCATGCTGATATCGGCCAGGGCGCTCATGGGCACGAGCTGGCCGGTCTTGGCAGTGATATATAGATTGGCCAGGGCCGCCGGGTCCTGCTGGAATTCCGGGGCCACTTCCAGGATCACATAATAGGAATTGGTGGGTGCGTAAATGGTGGAAATCTGGCGGGAGCCATAGGCTGTATATAGGCTGTTTTCAATCTGCTCCACGGATATGCCCATTTCCGCGGCCTTGTCCCGGTTGATGGCCACCTTCAATTGGGGGCTCTTGAGTTCCAGGTCGCTGTTGATGTCCAGGAAGCCCGGCAGGGCGCGCATTTTCTCTTCCATCAAACCGGCATATTTGTACAGTTCGTCAATATCCACACCTTGCAAGGTGAGTTGATATTGGCTTTTGGTGAAACGGCCGCTCAGGCGGATGGGCGGTGGGATCTGCAAAAAAGTGATGATGCCGGGAACCTGGGCCAATTGCGGCCGCAGGCGATTGATGACCTGATCCGCCGTGACCTTGCGCTCACTACGCGGTTTGAGGCGCATGAAAATGAAGCCGGTGTTGCTGCCGGTCATGCCGCCCCGGGCCCCGGCGCTGGAGATGAAGGCGTCCACCTCCGGGTCCTTTTGCACGATGGCCGCCAGGGCCTGCTGGTGCTCCACCATGGATTGAAAGGAAATCCCCTGGGCCGCCTGGGTAAAGGCAATGACCTGGCCGGTGTCCTCGTTGGGCATGAAGCCTTTGGGGATTATTTTAAAAAGATAGAAAGTGGCGATAAGGATTACGGCGGAGTAAAGCATGGTGAAGCGCCGGTGGCGGATGGACCAGTGCAGGCCGGCCTTATACCAGTCCAGCACCTTGTCAAAAACCCGTTCCGAGGCGTTGTACAGGCGGCCGTGCTTTTCCTCACCGTGGGCTTTCAGGAACAGGCTGCACAGCATGGGGGTAAGGGTCAGGGAAATGAAGCCGGAAATCAGGATGGCAATGGCGATGGTCACGGAAAATTCATTGAACAGGCGGCCCAGGATGCCGCCCATGAACAGCACGGGAATGAACACGGCGGCCAGGGAAAGGGTCATGGAGATGATGGTGAAGCCGATTTCCCGGGCCCCGTTCACTGCGGCTTCAAAGGGTTTTTCGCCCATTTCCAGGTGGCGCACGATGTTTTCCAGCATGACGATGGCGTCGTCCACCACAAACCCCACACTGAGGGTCAGGGCCATCAAGGACAGGTTGTCCAGGCTGTAGCCCATGAGGTACATGACCGTAAAGGTGCCGATGACGGACATGGGCAGGGCCAGGCTGGGGATGGCGGTGGCGGACAGATTTCGCAGGAACAGGAAAATTACCGCCACCACGAGAAAAAGGGTCAGGAGCAGGGTCAGCTTGACGTCGTTCACCGATTCCCGGATGGAGTCCGAGCGGTCAAAGAGCACATTCATGGATACCGAGGCCGGCAATTGCTCGGCCAGTGCACTCATCATCTTGCGCACGGCCTGGGCCACTTCCACGGTGTTGGTGCCGGGCTGGCGCTGGATGGCCAGGACAATGGAACGTTGGGACTTGTTGGACTGTATGTACCAGGCCGCGGTTTTGTCGTTTTCCACACTGTCCACGGCTTGGCCCAGATCCTCGATGCGCACCGGGCTGCCATTGCGGTAGGCCACCACCAGGCCGCGGTAACCCTCGGCTTCCGTGATCTGGCCGTTGGCCTGGACCGTATAGGTGACATGGGGGCCGGAAAGGCTGCCGGTGGGCAGATTTACATTGGCCTTGCTCACGGCCTGGGCCACCTCGTCAATGCCCAGATTTTTGTTGGCCAGCTTGTCCGGGTCCAGTTGGATGCGCACGGCATATTTCTGGGAGCCGTAGACAGCCACCTGGGCCACGCCGCTGATCATGGAAATGCGCTGGGCCATCATGGTCTCGCCGTATTCATTGAGTGTGGAAAGGGGCAGGGAAGGGGAGGTGAGGGCGATATAGAGAATCGGCTGATCCGCCGGATTGACCTTTTGAAAAGAGGGCGGGGTGGGCATGTCGCTGGGCAGCCGGCCCATGGCGGCGGAAATGGCGGTCTGAACATCCTGGGCCGCGGCGTCGATGTCACGGTTCAGGTTGAACATGATGGTGATGTTGGTGCGGCCCTGGGTGCTTGCGGAAGTCATGGCGTCGATGCCGGCTATGGTGGAGAACTGCTTTTCCAGGGGGGTGGCCACGGCCGAGGCCATGGTTTCCGGACTGGCGCCGGGCAGGGCCGCGCCCACCTGAATCACGGGAAAGTCCACGTTGGGCAGATCGCTCACCGGCAGTTTGCGGTAGCTCATGAAACCGAACAGCAAAATGGACAACATGACCAGGGTGGTCATGACCGGCCGGAAAATGAACAGATCGGAAATGCTTTTCATGGGCGCTTCTCTCCCTCGGCCGGGGCCTCGTTTTGCAGGACAACCTTGGCGCCGGGAGTCAATTTGAGCTGGCCGTCGGTTACCACGATTTCACCGGCGGAAAGGCCCTTAGCGATCACGGTCTGGTGATCGCTGCGGGTTCCGGGGGATACAGGACGGGATTCCACGGTCAGGTCGCTTTTCACCACAAAGACGAAATTGTCTTGCTGACCGATTTGAATTGCTTCCGCAGGAATCACCACGGCCTTGGGTTGCAGACCCAGCAAAAGAACAACATTGACGAACTGACCCGGCCACAGGCGGCTGTCGGCATTGGCCAGGGTGGCTTTGAGGGTGATGGTGCCGGTGTTGGGATTGATGGTATTGTCCAAGAAGGTTAGGCGGCCTTCCTTGGGTTCGTTGCGTTTGCCCGGAGTGGAAACCAGGACCTTGAGATCTTCCTGACTCATCCGGTTTTGAATTTCTCCAAGACGCTGTTCCGGAACGGAAAAACGAACCAGCACGGGCTCAACCTGATGGATCACCATGAGGGGCTTGGCGTCGTTGGCCTTGACCAGGTTGCCTTCATTGATCAGGATACTGCCCACCCGGCCGGCGATGGGGGCGGTGATGCTGCAATAGTCCACGTTGATGCGCGCATTTTGCAGGGCCGCCTCGTCACCGCTGACCACGGCCTTGAGGGCTTCGGCGTCTGCTATTACTTGTTCATATTGGGCCTTGGTGACATAGTCTTTTTGAACCAGTTCGGCATAGCGTTCGGCATCCTTCCCGGCTTTTTCCAGGCGGATTTTATCCCGGGCCAGGGCCGCCTCAGCCGCCTCCCGCTGGGCCTGGTAGGGTCGGTCGTCGATGGAGACAATGGCCTGGCCTTTTTCAACCATCTGGCCTTCTTTAAGATGGACTTTCATGACTTGGCCGTCCACCCGTGAGGTGATGTTGACCACGGAAAAGGCCTCCACCGTGCCGTTGGCTGATATTTCAATAGGTACGTCCTTTTCAAGGGCCGGAGCGGTTTTGACGGAAACCGCCGGATTGGGTTTGGGTTGCTCCCGTTCCGAGCAACCGGCGGCCAAGACCAGAACAGCCGATAATAAAATTGGAATCAGATGGGGAAAAGGAATGGGGAAAAAAGATTTGCGCATTATCGGCCCTCACACTTGATCAATCCGGATTACTTGTTGAAGTTTAATATGAATTCACTGCGGTTTTTCCGTTACCACCATACTGGGAAAAACCTCCAGGATGTCTCCTTGTTTTTCCAAAGGTTGTTGCCAGAGCAGACCCGTGTCCCGGCTGAGCTGGGCAAAGGAAATATACCAGTCGGTCTGGGCCGAGACTTGCTGGGCCCTGGCGATTTCCAGAGTGCTCTGGGCCGACAGAAGGTCTAGAAGCCCGCCCACGCCCTCCTTGTAGCGGCCCAGGCTGACATCATAAGACTGTAGGGCGCTTTTCAGGAGATCCTCGCTGGTCTTGACCCGTTGGGCCGAAGTTTTCAGGTTGAAAAAACTGGACCAGACCTGCAGGATGACAGTCTGGCCCAGGGATTCAAGCTGGGCTTTTTGCACAGCCAGTTCCTGCCTGGATTTGAGGGCGTCATGGCTCAGGGAATAGCCCTTATACAGCGGAACCTTGACCATCAGGGCGGTCTTGTTCTGGCTGGTCCAGTCATCGCTTTTATTGTCCAGCACTCCGCTGAAGTCGTTGGTGAGCACCAGGCTGGGGTACAGGGCCGAATCCGTGGTTTTAATGCGGGCCTGATATTGCTCCACGCGTTTGCGCTGGGCCGCCAGATCCGGCCGGTTGGCCGCCGCCTTTTGGATATAGGCATCCACTTCCTCGGTCATGCGTTCCACGGGCGGATTCAGGACCAGGTCCTCGATGTCATAGGGCGTATTGGCCGGTATTCCCATGGCCGTGGCCAGGGCCCCCCGGATGGTCTGGGTACGGCCCTGGATCACGTCCAGATTGAGCCGGGCCTGGGAAAGGGCGGTCTTGGCCAGCAGCACTTCGGCAATGGTGGCCAGGCCGTTGCGGTGGCGTTCTTCAGCCGCCTCCAGATTGGTCTCGGCCTCATGCAGCGAGGTTTCCGAAGCATTGCGCAGAGCCTTGGCGCTGGCATATTGAAAATAAGTTTGCAACACCAGGAATACGGCGTTCTGGATGGCGGCGTTATGGCTGAAATCCGCGGCCAATAAGGCCTGCTGCTTTTCCGCAATGGCCGCCTCGCGTCCGCCGAAGTCCAGCAGCAGCCAGGTCAGATTCAGGCCGGATTCAAGCCCGGTGATGTGGCGGCCGGATTTTCTTGCCGGCGCGATATTCTCGGTGTGGGACAG
Organism: Desulfosudis oleivorans; assembly: GCA_020723325.1. Lineage (GTDB taxonomy): Bacteria > Desulfobacterota > Desulfobacteria > Desulfobacterales > SURF-7 > DYJD01. The sequence continues at coordinate 53,966 of DYJD01000035.1, forward strand.
TCCGAAACCGGCATTGATTTCCGGCTGGCGGCTGCCTTCCTTGCTGAGCAGGTCCGCTGCCGTGGCCCGGGCGCTGTACCAGGTGGCGCGGGTATCCGGATTGTTGCGCAGGGCCACTTCGATGATATCCGTGAGCTGCCATTTGCTGTCGGACTGCAACAGGTTCTCCGGGATATCGAGCTGCTTGGCTACAGCCGGGGGCCGGGAAAGGGCCTCGGGGGGCGGGGTCCAGACACGGTCGGGCGCCGGGGCTACATGACTATCCAGGGAGCGCTCGTTCACGTGGCGAACACAAGCGCTTTGGAGCAGTGCGCCTGAAAGTATGAACAGGACCATGACTATCCGCCATAAGGGTATCGCATGTGTTTTTTTCGGGGTCGGAGCCGGTATCGGTATCGAAAAAAAAGTAGAACCATGCTTTTTGGGGAAAAGGTTGTGGGATTCCTTGGAACCCGCCTTCCATTTCTCGCCCGTTTGCAGGGAAATATCAGCCAACAGGATCTTCAGCGCCGCCAACATAAGGTAGGAATCGCCTCTCCGAAGGGCTCCGATCTTCGGCAGCACCTTCTTCTCACAACATATTTACCGATGAATGATAAGCAGATTTCAGCGAGGTTCAGATATAAATAAACCCTGTCTGAACGTCAATAAAAAAATCCCGCATGAAATCCGACAGGCCGGATACATTCTCTTATATTGACTTTACCAGAATGTGTTTGTACTTTGTACATGCCAAGGATCATGCTGCCCGGAATTTTTATCAGCGATTCGGTTTCGAATCCTCGCCTGTTGATCCTATGAAACTTATGCTGCTGGTCAAAGACGCACACAAGACGATAGCTGCAATGGCAGGTACTTCGGGCGATTTCATATGAGATCTGATTATGTTGTTTAATTCGATTGAATTCGCACTATTCTTTTCAATTGTATTTGTAATATATTGGTTTATCGGCAATAAAAATATAGCCGTGCAAAATTTTTTTTTATTGCTATCGAGCTGTTTTTTTTATGCCTGGTGGGATGTTAGATTCCTTTGTCTCATTTTGTTCAGCTCTTTATTGGATTACTATATCGGGAGGGGGCTGAGCAAAACGAAGCATCCAAAGAAACAAAAATTACTTCTACTCCTGAGTCTTGGAATAAATCTGGGGTTGCTTGGATTTTTCAAGTATTGCAATTTTTTTATAGCCAGTTTTGCCGCAGGATTTTCATTGTTGGGAAAGAAGATCAATGTCCATACCCTAGAGATTATCTTGCCGATTGGAATTAGTTTTTACACTTTTAAAACGATTAGTTATACGATCGATGTCCATCGAAAAAAAATACAACCCTGCAATAATCCGATCGCCTATCTGGCCTATGTGACCTTTTTCCCGCAATTGTTGGCCGGACCGATTGAAAAAGCCAAAGATTTTTTGGGGCAATTCGAGGAAAGGCGTTTTTTTAATTATGATATTGCAGTGGACGGCCTGCGTCAGATTCTATGCGGATTGTTTAAAAAAATTGTCATAGCAGATAATTGTGCCGCCTTTGCCAATCCGATTTTCAACAACTCCAGCAATCTTTCAGGTAGTGAACTTTTCCTCGGCGCGTTCTTCTTTACTTTCCAAATTTATGGTGATTTCGCCGGTTACTCAGACATCTCCATCGGTATAGCCAAATTACTTGGTTTTAAAGTGAAAAAAAATTTTGCATATCCCTATTTTTCAAGAAATATGGCGGAGTTTTGGCGACGCTGGCACATCTCGTTGATGGATTGGTTCCGTGATTACTTATATATCCCTTTGGGCGGAAACCGCTGTGGTATGAGAAAACAAATTCGAAATGTATTCCTCGTATTTTGCATAAGCGGTTTTTGGCATGGAGCCAATTGGACTTTTATTGCTTGGGGTCTGCTTAACGCCGTATACTTTCTTCCGTTGTTGTTACGAAAAACAAACAGAGCAAATATCAATACGGTGGCTCCGGGCCGATTGTTTCCTTCCGCCAAAGAAGCCATGCAAATCAGTATCACTTTTTTATTAGCCTGTATTGCTTGGATATTTTTCCGGGCCGAAAACATTCAGCATGCCTTTTTCTACCTGAAGACAATGCTCTCTAACACTCTGTTTTCATTACCACCACCCCGATATTTCAATGCATTTATCGTTATTCTGCTCATTTTTATTGCTGCGGAATGGATTCAACGAGAAAAAGAGCATTTTCTGCAGATCGGCGGAATCGGCCATGCTGCGCTGCGTTGGTCGGTTTACTATATTGCTATCATATTAATCCTAATTTATCCTGGTTACAGTCAGTCATTCATTTATTTTCAGTTTTAACCATGAGCATGAAACGATTTTTGTTACGACTATTTCTTTTTTCAACTCCTTTCTGGGCGATATTGGTTTCTTATTTTATTCTGGATCCATTCAAAGTTTTGCGCACATATGATGATTACTCAAGCAGCCGGGCTCCATTAAACAACGATTATATCGCCACTGAAACGTATTTGAAAAACAGATCGATATATAAATACGATTCATTTATATTTGGGAGTTCCAGGGCCGGGGCTTTCAAACCGGCGGATTGGTCGCTGCATTTATCAGCCGAGTCTGAACCGTTTCTTTTTTGGGCAAGCTATGAAACCATTCATGGTATTCTAATGAAGATAAGATTAATTGACGAGTTGAACGACAATATTCAAAATGCTTTGATCATCATCGATACGGATAGTACTTTTGGTCCTCCGCTTACCGATCTTTTTTATGTCAAGCATCCTATTCTTTCAAAGTCTTCTGCCTTTCGTTTTCAATATGGTTTCATGGCAACCTATTTTCGTAACGCCTTCTTTTTTCGATATATAGACTATATGATTTTTCATCAATTTCGACCCTACATGTCTGATTATATAGTGAAAGATGAAATGCAGATTCATCCGGTATCAAATGAATTCACCTTCAGCGACCAGGCCAACGAGCGTCAAACAGATCCAGAAGGGTATTATCAAAAAAGAAAATCGATATTTTATCCCAGGGACATGACGCGCTTGAAACAGGTGAAAAAAGAAATTACCAATGAGTATCTTGGAATTTTAAATGCAATCAAATCCATCTTTATCAAACACCAAACTGATTTTAAAATCATTGTCAGTCCTTTATACGACCAAAATCTGCTGAATAAAGAAGATTTACTGATTCTATATTCCATATTCGGCAGAGACAGGGTCTTTGACTTTAGCGGCACCAATAAATACACCCAGGATATGAAAAACTATTATGAAACCTCCCATTATACAAAGGAAGTCGGCAAAGATATTTTAATTACAATATATAACAATTGAAATTATTGAAGTTTTTCAATTTGACAATCCCATCCGGTTCTGATACACACAACTGACGATTGAATCGGCTTTAATAAATTGATTCGATGAGTTAGTTAAAAATAACCGTTGGATTATTAATTCTAAAATTCTAAATTACGGTTTAAGCATAACATAAAGAGAGTAGCATGAATCATTATAAATGGCCTGACCCGCCGGGGCAGAGCGCCTTCCCGATCGCCCGGCCTGGTTATCCTTTTGTCTTCGGCGCCGCCTTTGTCACGGCTGTATTCGCTATTATCGGCTTAAAGGCCCTGGCCTTGCTGGGTCTTTTTGCAACCATTTTCATTTGTTATTTTTTTCGGGACCCGGACCGGCCTATCCCGGAGGGCGAAGGTGCGGTGGTATCGCCGGCGGACGGCAAGGTGATTGTTGTCCAGCCTGTGGCCGGCAACCCCTTTAACAATGAGCCCGGCCTGAAAATCAGCATTTTCATGTCGATTTTCAATGTGCATGTGAACCGGAGCCCGTACCAGGGGCAGGTGAGCGCGATCCGTTATTTCCCGGGCAAATTTTTCAATGCCAGTTTGGACAAAGCTTCCAAGGACAATGAACAGAACGCCGTCCAGCTCGACATAGGGCAAGGCCGCAAGCTTTGTTTTGTGCAAATCGCCGGTCTGGTGGCCCGGCGGATTGTCTGCAACGTCAGGGAAGGGGATCAGCTCAGCCGCGGACAGCGTTTCGGCTTGATCTGTTTCGGCTCCCGGCTGGATGTGTACTTGCCGGAGAATACAAAAGCCCAAGTCGCTGTTGGGGATAAAGTGGCTGCCGGCACCTCAATTTTGGGATATCTGCCATGAAATTGCCGCAATTGAACATCATCTCGGGGCTTGTTCCTCATTTTCGGCTGAGCCGGCATAAAAGTCCCTAACTCCAGAACCTGCTTTGTCAATATACAGCGCAAATTTTTTGAAGGATTGAAAAGGAAAACGGTTGGTCTGCGGGCCGGCCGTTTTGATTCAGATTTCAGTGACCGAGTCCTGCAATGGCTCGGATTCATATTTTATTAAAGGAGAGCGTTCATGAGCAAAACTTATCAAATCGCCGTTGTTCCCGGAGACGGCACCGGCCCCGAAGTAGTGGCGGAAGGGATCAAAGTGTTGAATGCCGTGGCCCGCAAGGCCCAATTCACCCTGAACTACACCCATTATCCCATCGGCGGCGATCATTACAAAGCCACCGGCGAGATTTTAACCGACGCAACCAAACAGGCCCTATCCAAGGCGGACGCCATTTATCTGGGGGCCATCGGCCATCCGGATGTGAAGCCCGGCATCCTCGAAAAAGGCATTTTGCTGGACCTGCGCTTCCATTTTGACCAATATGTCAACCTGCGACCGGTGAAACTGTATGAAGGCGTGGCCACGCCCCTGAAGGACAAAGGCCCGGCGGACATCGATTTCGTGGTTGTGCGCGAAAATACCGAAGGCCTGTATGCCGGTGCCGGTGGTTGCCTGAAACGCGGCACGCCGGATGAAGTGGCGGTGCAGGAGTCCATCAACACCCGCAAAGGCGTGGAGCGCTGCATCCGTTTTGCCTTTGAGTATTGCCGCAAGCGCAACAAGGCCAAGAAGGTCACCCTGTGCGGCAAGACCAATGTCTTGACCTATGCTTTCAATCTCTGGGAACGGGCTTTTTACGAAGTTGCCAAGGAATACCCGGATATCCAGACCGACTATGCCCACGTGGACGCCATCTGCATGTGGATGGTGAAAAATCCGGAATGGTTCGACGTGATTGTCACGGACAACATGTTCGGCGACATCATCACCGACCTGGCGGCCATGATCCAGGGCGGCATGGGCATTGCGGCGGGCGGCAACATCAATCCCAAAGGAATCTCCATGTTCGAGCCCATTGGCGGCTCGGCGCCCAAGTATACCGGCAAACAGGTTATAAATCCCATTGCCGCCATCATGGCCGGCCAGTTGATGCTGGAAACCCTGGGCCAGGAAAAGGCCGCCCGCTGGATCGAAGCTGCGGTGATGAAGGTGCTGCGGGAGGACATCAAGGACGTGGCTGCCGGCAAAATGGGCTACACCACCGGCCAGGTGGGCGATTTGGTAGTTGATTTTATTGAAAAGAATTATTAAATCCACTCAGGAGAAAAAAATTGGAACGCGTACCCATCACCAAATCCGGGTTTGAAGCCCTAAAAAACGAGCTGACCCATTTAAAAGCCGTGGCCCGGCCGCAAATCATCAAAGCCATTGAGGAGGCTCGGGCCCACGGCGATCTGTCCGAAAACGCGGAATACGAGGCAGCCAAAGATCGTCAAAGCTTTATCGAGGGCCGCATCAGCGAGCTGGAATTCAAGTTGTCCCATGCGGATGTCATTGATCCGGCGAACCTGCCCAAGGATAAGGCTGTATTCGGTAGTCATGTGGTCCTGGAAAATATCGATACCGGCGACGGCGTGGTCTATCAACTGGTGGGGCCGGATGAATCCAATATCGACGCCGGGCGCATTTCCGTTTCCTCACCCCTGGGAAAGGCCATCATTGGAAAGAAGCCGGGGGACGAGGTTGTTTTGCAGGCGCCGGGGGGTAGAAGAAATTACGAATTGTTGGAAATTCGCTAGACGTGTTTCATTTTTAAGTCAATAGATATGGAGGTGCCGCTATGGCGCGAATAACAGTTGAAGATTGTTTGAAAAAAGTCCACAACCGCTTTGAACTGGTGCATATGGCGGCCAAACGGGTCAGACAGCTCCGGGAGGGGTCCGATTATCTGGTGTATTCACCCAAGAATGAGGATATTGTCGTGGCCCTGCGGGAGATCGCCGCCGGCAGAGTGGTACTCAAAAAGGAGGCGGATCGAAAAGCGGACGCGGCCTGATGGGAATGGCGCTTCCATGTGAAAATGGATTCCGGCGCTGATGTCGAATTTTATATATAAGGAAATCAACCGGCGGGTGGGCCAGGCCATCCACCGCTATGATATGATCGCCGACGGCGATCGCATTGTGGTGGGCCTTTCCGGCGGCAAGGACAGCCTGACCCTCATGCATGTTTTGACGGAACGGTTGGCGCGCATCCCCTTGTCCTATGAGCTCTTTGCAGTGTATGTGGATCCGGGTTTTGAAGGTGGCTATGCCGCCGAGCTGCAGGCCTATTGTGAAAACATGGGCTATCGTCTGAAAACAGTCTACACGGACAACGGCATTGTGGCCCACAGCGCGGCCAACCGGGAAAATCCTTGCTTTTTATGCGCCCGTTTACGGCGCAAGCGCTTGTTCGAGGCCGCCGGGGAACTGGGGGCCGGCAAAGTGGCCCTGGCCCATCACAAGGACGACATGATCGAAACCCTGCTGTTGAACATGTGCTATGCCGGCGAGATCAGCACCATGCGGCCTTCCCAGACCCTTTTCAAGGGACGCTTGACCATTATCAGGCCCTTGAGTCTGGTGGACGAGGATGTTATCCGACGCTTTGCCGGGAGCCGGGAATTTCCCTGCTTTGAGAACCCCTGTCCCACCGCGGCGGTTTCCAAACGCCGGGAGATCAAGGAGATGCTGGCCCGATTGTACCGCGGCAATCGCAAAATCAAAGGAAATTTGTTCCGGTCCATGAATCGGATCAGAACCGATTATCTGCCGATTTAGGATGGATTGTATGATCAAGATGAAAGACATCCAGAATATGCGCGACGACCGGAACATCCCCATCAACAAGGTGGGCATCAAGAACCTGCGCTATCCCATCAAGGTCCTGGACCGCAAAAAAGGTTTTCAAAGCACCGTTGCCAGCATCAACATGTATGTGGATCTGCCCCACGACACCAAAGGCACCCACATGAGTCGTTTTGTGGAAATGCTGCATGTCTTCCGGTCGGAAGTATCCCTGAAATCCTTTTCCGATATTCTCGATCAAATGAAGCAGGATCTGAACGCTGCCTCCTCCCATATCGAGGTGGCTTTTCCCTATTTCATTGAAAAATACGCGCCGGAAAGCGGCTCTGCCGGGCTCATGGATTACAACTGCCGCCTTATCGGCAACAGTGACCCGGACGGCCGTCTTGACCTGATTTCCGAAGTATTGGTGCCCATCACTTCCGTCTGCCCTTGTTCCAAGGAAATCAGCGACGGCGGCGCCCACAACCAGCGGGGCGAAGCCCGTCTTGCCACGCGCTTCAAACGTTTCATCTGGATCGAGGACATGATCACCCTGGTGGAATCCGCCGCCTCCTGCGAAGTGTATTCAATCCTGAAACGGGTGGATGAAAAATACGTCACGGAAAAAGGTTTCAACAATCCCAAATTCGTGGAAGACATTGTGCGGGACATTGCTAAGAAAGTCATCGAGGATGACAATATTACCTGGTTTTCCGTGAGCGTTGAAAATTTCGAGTCCATCCACAATCACAGCGCCTATGCCTACATAACCAGTGATGACCACCGGGAGCTGTAAACCCCGACAGCGATGATGGCCGGAATCGGCCGAATGCTTATTGCCCCCAAGAACCAAGCGATTCGTGATTGTTTTGGTTGCGTCTCTGCCATACAACCTCTCGGCGTCGGTATCGGTATCGGTATCGGTATCGGTATCGTCGCGCCAGGCCAAGCCTGGATTGATGGGAATTC
>DYJD01000099.1 GCA_020723325.1 Desulfosudis oleivorans
AGAAATGGCCGTTTCAGTCTACAGTTGTTCTGTACGCTCCTGGTGCCGAGGTGTTGAAGGGAACCGAGTGAGTGGGCCCCATGTCCCTTTTGTCTCTTGGGCCCAATCTAACAGCCGGATACGAGGTCACGCTGCCAACACAACGCGCCCCATCATACCTCATGCGAGCTTATCCAAGTGGGAGGGGGCACCTGTCTGCGGTACGAGGTCGCTCAGCGCCCCAGATGTCGCGCCGGTGTCCCCCACCCACTCAGCTCCGCTCAATGACCTCAGGCTGCCAGGGCCTTCCTGGCATCGAACATCTCACGCTTGGTCAGCAAGGCATAGACGATCCGCAACAGCTTGTTCATGGCCGCACCAATGGCTTCCCGTTTCTTTAACGGGTGGTCCTGCGCTGGTCGCTCTGTCAGGCGCTTCACGTACTGTTTGAAAAGCGGCTGGTGGCGCAACAGCCCGATTACTGCGCGGTAGAGAACGGTGCGGAGGTCGGGACGGCCTTTCTTACTCATGGGTGTCCGGCCCGACTGGCGACCGGCGGAACTATTCTCTGTCGGGATAATCCCTGCCAGCTTGGGCAGGTCCTTCACACCGGAAAAGTGTCGGATGTCACCGATGTGCGCCAGCAGGCCCGCCGCGTTGACCGCACCCAGGCCATGCAGCGAGAGCAGGTATTTACTTTCATCGCACGTCCGAAACAACGCGATCAAGTGGTCTTCCGCCTGTTGACGCTGGCTTTGCAGAAAGATCAGCCGCTCTGCGAGGAGGCGAATGGCGGCATTCTGGGCCCGAGCCCCGGCCTTGATGCCCACAGAGGAGTGGGCGGCACGATACAGGCGACGGACCTTCTGAACGGACAAGCGCTGCTTGCCATGAGCGATCTGCATCATTGTGGCAAAGGTGTCTTCGGTGTAGGCAACGACATCGCTGGGATTGGGACAGATCCGGAGAATGGTCAGCGCCGTTTGCCCATCCACCTGCTTGAAAACGGCGGTGAATTCGGGAAAGAGCCCATCCAAGGTGGCTGTGAGCTGCAGTTTCACCCGTGCGACCTCGCCTACCAGTTGTTGGTAGGTGTGATGGGCCTGGCGGAGCTCGGCGTACACCCCTTGTGGCAGGGTGGTCCAGGTGTATTTTCCCTCCTGCACCAGGCTGGCGGCCATCTCGGCGTCCCGGTCATCGTTCTTTTTGTGCATCAAGTCGTTGCCGTCACGTTGGCGTTTCAAGGTAAAAGGGTTGACGAGATAGAACGTTTGGTTGTGTTCGGCCAGGAAGTAGGCCAGGTTGCGCCAGTAGGGACCAGCCGGTTCGATCGCGAAGATACAGGTATCCGCACCCTGTTGCTTGCGCA
>DYJD01000065.1 GCA_020723325.1 Desulfosudis oleivorans
GATCATAATATCTAAACCAATTGTAATGACACCCGATCTCAGCATCATAGTACTGTCCCGGATATATTCCGATGCAGGTCCCCCCGTAAAGGCTTCCTTTGTTACCCCCCGAGAATGCTCCGCCATATGAGAAAGAACGTCCTAAAAACGCTATAACAGCCGGGACATAAAATCAAGCAAATGATTGCAATTAAAAAGAAAATATCTTTCCTTTTTCTTTTAACCGCAAGGATTCAACAAGAGAGAATGCCGACGAGTGCCTTGTGCCGAGCCCGCCGCGTGCGGCACGGCGAAGCCGGGTATCAAAATCAGACAGCCGCTTACCGCCACGTGAGGCCCCGCCTGGCGTGATGCTTGCTCTCGATTATATAATCCGAATTATCCGATCGTTGCACCTCAAGCAGAATAAATCAGGCGCAATGTCGGATAATACCCCTCGGATTATGTAAGAGAACGCAAACAGCATGACGGGACCGGGACTTTACAACCAACAAGCGGCTTCCTTATCAAAAGGGTGGGGGGCACCCCTGGATGGGTAGTTTTCAGATTCAAGATCCCGCTGCCTTATATTGAATGAGGAGTGGCGTTCACGCTGCCCCCAAAAGGGAAATAACCGGATAAAAATATTGTTACAAGGTAACAAAAAAAACAGGCGGGGAGCAGCTCTCTCCTACTGCCCAATTTCATATAAGCCCGTTTTTGGCCCCAAAAACATCGTTATTGGGCCAAAAAACGGCCTTGTTTTGGGGGCAAATCCTTGATTGGCGTGAATCTTACGTGGCCCGACCCCCAATCGGGACCCCCAATCGGGGCGGGGCCTTACTTATGGTAAGCGGCTGTCTGATTTTATAAACCGGCTTCGCCGTGCCGCACGCGGCGGGCTTGGCACAGGGCACTCGTTGGAAATGTGCCCTATCAGACTGTCCCCATTTTTCTTTTTTCTTGACACGCCCTTTAATGGGTGACCCCGCTGTTTTTAGTAAGCGGCTGCCTGATTTTTAAACCTGCTTCGCAGTGCCGCGCGCGGCGGGCTCGGCACAGGACACTCGTCGGGAAGCATAGTCATTTTCAAAATTCAAAACCCCGATGTTTTGTTCTTCTGTCTCGATAAGTATAACTTGTTAATTAATAATAAACAAAATAGAGACACAAAAAACACAATATATTTAAAAAGATGTATCTTCCATATGTGACCTAAAATTGCCTTGTCATATTTACCATTTACAGTCATATGGAAAGGCTTTCCTATTAATTCTTTTGATGCGGTTATAATTTTAATTTCTATAGTTAATGGCTCCCAAAATAAATTAACAAAGTTTCCAACGTTATAAATGTCAGTTTCTCCCATTCTTGCAATGGGAGTAGATTGACTGTTGACTATATTAGGGTCAATAAATTCTTGAGTGAAACCCGATCTGTTTTCTCCAATTTTTTCTTTGGATAGATTTTGTCCAAATTTACTTGGCACAAATTTTCTTTGTAATTTGTTTCCGTCTTTGAATTTTATATAGCCTTCGATTTGTAACTGAAAGTTGAGTTCTTCGGGCTTGCCAATTGTGGGTGCTTTGATTTCAAGCTCAAGGATTTCACCCATATTCCTTTTCTCATCAATATGAATCGTCCATAAAATTTCTTTGCCAATTTCAAATATTGAATCTTTTGATATAATAATTCTTGCCCTTTGATACTCACTTTCAATTATTTCGAACCATCTATCTTTAGATAGCCATATTATTGAGAGTAAGATAATATTTAGTATGATGATTATTATTTTTCGGACCATTCTTCGGCCTATTCACCGGAATTATCTATAAATGTCATTATTAATGATAACTTCTTCTTCTCCAGAAAAGATATAACTAATATTTATATATAGTAGGTGGTTTTGGATTATTCTTGATACGATCCCATATGGAATCTCTGAATTTTTTGGAACAAATTTGCGTGCAAGCATTTATCGCTTCGTCTGTCCAAGGATGACAATATGTTCCTCCTTTGCCTATAACAAATGGTGGCCTCGACTCTTTTTCTATTTTACTTATTAAACAGCTCTCTACGCAGTTAGGCTCCCATTCATCTTTTTCGTCAACCAGTTCACAAGCCGATTTTTCGTAATAATCTCCGTCGTAAGGTGTAGTGCCCCTAGCAGGGGTACCGGTAAAGTATTCATACCATTTTATGTTTTCATTTTTTGGTGTCGTTGATCCACAATGTATATTACCATCTTTATCAGTGGCACACACATAAGCATGATTGAATATAGGATAGGTCTTCTCTCCTGGTTGTCCATTAAGAGGGCGTGTACAACGCCAGACCAAGAGACCTAATGGATCTAATTTATTTAACGGATTTCCCTCAACATAAAGGTAAAGATTGAAACCACCTTTAAATCCAATTGGATCAATACTCATGTACCGGCCACAATCTATATCATAATATCTATGCCAGTTGTAATTTAGGCTTGTTTCTTGATCGAAGTATTGGCCGCCGAACCGCAGATTGTTGGTAATCGTGGATGCGGGATCGATTTCCGCCTTCCCGAACAAGCTATACTTCGCACTCCAGACCACGGCACCGCTGACAGTAGTCATTTTCTGCGGGGTTCCGAGATGGTCGTTTTGATAGAAGTGGTATTCCGTCCCGATCTTCATAAATAGTGGGGCTGTGGTCCAGGTGGATTTAGGTCTGTACCCATACGTCTTAATCTCGACCCCGTAGCCGTCATATTCTCCGATCAATCCCTCATTCGCATAATGGAAGTAAGTCCTTGATCCAACATCCTTCCACAGCCTGCGTCCGAACGGGTCGTAATAGTACGAGGTTATCAATGTTCCGGTAGTGACTTCTCCATTCCAAACCTGAGTCAGACAGTCTTCTGTATTGTAAACGTAACTTGTAACAACCCCGCCGGCAATCTTCTTGACCGTGTTTCCATTGGCGTGCGCTATTGACCTGTCCCCATTTATTCCCCCTTGACAATCGGAATATAGAATGTCCCCGTTTTTTTCGTTTTTTTTACTTTTTCGTCCCGATTTCAATTGCATCAATATCTTCTGCGATCTCTTTTAACCGATCTTTTTTATTAACCATTTTCAAAGTGTTGTATAGCGCTTTTATCGACTCTCTCATGGCGTCTTTTTCATAACCATCTTTTACAATAAAGTTGTTGTTTTTAAAATATTCATAAACAGGTAATAAGTATTTTTCAGCTTCTATGTAATTATCAAGAAAAAAATTACTTCTTCCTATGAAAGAGAAATAGTATATCTTATCTTTTTCTTTAGAAGCATATCTACATGCTTTTTCATACATACTAATAGATTCAATAAATTTTTTTTGCCAATATCTTTTCAGACCTACTAAAGAAAAATAAAGCGATATATATCCATATAAAAAACGCATTTTTCAATAATCCTTATATCACTTTAATTCAAGGTTAGGCATTGGTCATCGTCTCAGCCTTATCGCGGCTGGAAGCCGCTCCCACAATAGAGGATGGCCGAAACGATGATCAAGGCTCAAGGTTACGATCCACCATGTGATCCACCACGTATTGCCATAGTAGTGCAAAGAATAAAACAACTTATCCTTTTAAGCACTTCAATCTTAGGAATACTCGCACAGAAAGCAAAGCAAAGCTTATAAAATGGCTTCTTATTAGGAGGTTCACATTTATATTTATTTGGATCATCGGGTTGTTGAACTATAGGTTTATATTCTGGCTCAACCCTTTCTGGTTTAGGTTTCGGAGGCTTCGGCTTAGGCCATGGCGTCCATCCAGGCGGTTTAGGCTCCCACCTTTTATTAGGTAATCCAGGAGGTGGTGGTGGTGGAGGTGGCATTGGTATCGCAAAGAGACCCTCCTGGTCGACAAAATTTATCGGACTATTCAGGACATAGGCATATAAATTCATTGCATCATCAAACCCATTGGGGTCTACAGAGATATAGTGCCCGGTCTCAGGAGCGTAGAATCTGTTCCAGTTATAATGCAGTCCGGATTCAGAGTCGAAGTACTGGCCCGGGAATCGCAAATTGTTGGTAACCGTGAACGCAGGATCGATTTCGGCCTTACCAAATGAGGGGTACTTTGCCGACCAGACCACGGCCCCGCTGACGGTAGTCATTTCCTGCGGCGTGCCGAGGTGGTCGTTTTGATAAAAGTAGTATTCGTTCCCAACCTTCATGAACAAGGGATCTGTGGTCCATTCAGAGCCGGGTTTGTACCCATACGTTTTGATCTCAACCCCGGACCCGTCAAACTCCCCGATCAACCCTTCGTCGCTATAATTGAAGTAAGTCCTCGATCCAGCATCCTTCCACAGCCTGCGGCCGAACGGATCGTAATAGTATGATGCGACCATATCCCCGGTCCCGGCTTCGCCGCTCCACACCTGTGTCAGGCGGTCTTCTGTATTGTACACGTAACTTGTAACGACCCCGCCCGCTATCTTTTTAACCGTGTTGCCGTTGGCGTCGTATTCGTACGTTACGTTGTCATAGCCGCTCAGTTCGTTGTTCTGGTTGTAATTCCACTGGCCGGTTGTGGCGGCCGAGGTCAACCGGTTACCGACAGGATCGTAAGTAAATGTTTCATCGGCCTGGCTCTCCGGGTTGTTGCTGCTGGTGAGCTGGTATAGGTCGTCATACCCGTAATTGTAATTTCCGTGCTCGGTGTACTTGGACTTGATGTTGTCCATCTTGTCATGCTCGTAGTAGTAGTTGAGCAGCGGATTCTGGGCCGGGTCTTTGGCGTGCAGCTCTTTTAGCCGCATCATGGGGTCGTAAACAAATTCCTTGGTGGTGCCGCCGGGCAGGGTCATGGATTTCGGCCGCGTCCAGGTGTATTCGTTGACCGTGATGGCTCCCACGTTGGGGATGGTGACCGCGGCAAGCTGGTTGTTGTCGTCGTACGAGTAGGTGTAGGTTATGCCGTCCGGGCCGGTGAATGATTTCTTGGTACCGTTGGGGTAAACGGTCCCATAAATCGGGTTTCCTTTTAACTGCAAATCCCGTTTAGATATGGTTGGTTACCCGTAAACAGTCTCGATTTTCAAAGAGCGCTTTTTCAGCCGGTTTTTGCATTTTCATACTCATAGTCGGCTGTCGGATTGTCGTAATTTTTGATTACATCAGATGGCGGTTTTAGGCAAGCGGTTAAAAAGAAAATATAAATAGATTTCCATTAGATATTCATTCGAGTGCCTGGTGCCGAGCCTGCCGTGTGCGGCCCGGCAAGGCCGGGTTCAAATCAAAATGGACAAGATCCTTATCGGGTAGGGAAGCGTGAGGGTTTGCGGAGGTGGCGAAGGGCGCAAAGGGACCGGAGCATTGAAAAAGTTTATATAACGTGCCGTTATGTAAAAGCGGGAGCGAGGGCAGGTTTTTGGCGGGACGCCTGCTTATTTCTGCGGGCGGCATGCCGAAAAGCCGCGTCTGATAAAAGCGCTTTATCAGATGCGCTGAACGGAGCGTCTTTTCTCAATGCGGAGCGAACCGGCGTGCCCGAAGCCGCCGGAGCAGGCCCGGAAGCGGGGGCGGGGCATTCTTTTGGTTTTTTCAGATCAGGACCGGCTGCGACCGCAGGCAGCGGAAGACCGCCGCTGTTTGGCGGTCTGTAGCCCGAGGACGCAGACGCACCGCATGGGCCGGGCGGGCGGGTTATTCCTTGTCCTTTTCCCTGGGATGGCAGCGCTTATGCACCTCCTTCAGGTCGTTGATGCTGACGCGGGTGTAAACCTGGGTGGAGTTCAGGGAGTCATGCCCCAACAGTTCCTGGATTGCGCGGATGTCGGCCTTATTCCGCAACATGGCGGTTGCGCAGGTGTGCCGGAACGTGTGGCAGTGCACGTTCTTCTTGATCTTGGCCTTGCGGGCGTATTTTTTCACCAAACCCCAGACGGTGCTGCGTCCCATGCCTTTACCCCTTGAAGACAGAAACACGCGCTGTTCGTGCGGGTCCCGGATCAGTTCCGGACGAACGGATTTGATGTAATTTTCAAGATACCGGCAGGCGATGCGGCCGATGGGCACCACCCGGTCTTTATCCCCCTTGCCGGTCACCCGCAAGAAGCCCTCCTGATAGTCTGCGTCCGCAAGGGTCAGGCCGCGCAGCTCGGCCTTGCGGATGCCGGAAGAATACAGGATTTCCAAAAGGGTCCGGTCCCGGTAGCCGATCGCGCTTTTCAGGTCCGGGGTCTGCATGATCTTCCGGGCCTCGGAGGGGCTCAGAATGCTCCGGGGCAGCCGTTTAGGTCTCTTGGCGTAGCGGATGTCCTTGGCCGGATCGGCTACGATAAGTTCCGCGTCCCGCAAAAAGGCCGTGAACTGCTTGACCACGCCTATCAGGCTGTTCTGATAGGCAACGCTGTTGGGGCGGCCCCGGGTGTTGAGTGTCTGGTAAACATCGACCTGATAAGCCCGCACGATCTCCCGGGTGATCCCGTCGATATGTTCGATGCCGAGGGAGGAAAGATAAGCAAGGAAGCTTTTCAGCTTGCGCATGGTCTCCTCCATCGTGTATTCCTTGCGTCCCAGGGCCGCAAGCGACACGGCAAAGGCCTGGGCCATATCATTCAGGTTCATAACGCGGCATAATCCTTTCCAGGCGGGGCTTGATGGCTTTTGGGTCTTTTTTGTCCTTCTCGCGCGGGTGGGTTTTGGCGTGAACGGCTTTCAAGTCCAGGCCCAGGGCCTGGATGTAAACCTGGGTGGTGCAGAGGCATGCATGCCCCAACATTTTTTGGACCGCCCGCGGGTCCGCCCCGTTTTTAACCAGCCCAACGGCAAAGGCGTGGCGGAACATATGGGGGCTTACGGGGATTTTCACCCCGGCCGCCCCGGCGTACTTGCGCACCATGACGGCCACGGTCTCCTTGCCGATGGGCTTGCCGTGGATATCCACGAACAGCCGCCGTTCGGTGCGGTTCTTCCGGGTATGATGCGGCCGGACTTTGGCTATGTATTCTTGCAAAAACCGGGCGGCGTGCCTGCCCAGGGGCACCACCCGGTCTTTTTGCCCCTTGCCCTTGTTGACCCGCAGGGTTTTTCCGGACAGATCCAGGTCGTAAATGGAAAGCCGAAAGAGTTCCTCCTTGCGGATTCCGGTTGAATAAAGGGTTTCTAAAATGGTCCGGTCCCGTATGCCGGCAAGTGTGCCGAGGTTGGGCTGATCCAGGATGAGGTTCACCTCGTTTTCCGTAAGAATCCGTTTGATGCGGCGTTTGCCCTTTTGGGGCTCCTTGATGGTTTCTGATGGATCGATAAAGATGATGTTCGCGGCCGAAAGGAACTCGAAGAAACGCTTGACGGCTCTGACTTTCAGGCAAATGGTGCCCACGGCATAGGGTTTTCCCTCCCGCGTGCGGTAATCGTACAGTCCGGCGATGTGGGTTTCGAGCATGGAGCGGGTGACCCGGCGCATGTCGGGCTCGCTTACGGCCTCAAAAAACTCCCGCAAATGGGCGCAATAGCTTTTGATGGTGGCCGGGCTGCGGTTCACAACCTTCAAGTGTTCGGTGAACCTAAAGAGAAGATCGGCTGTTGAGTTCATGGCAGTATGATCCGGGTTTTGATGGTTGCCTGTATTTATATTTCTTGGATTTGCCGCCAAGTCGGCCCTAAATTCCTTGAAAAGCCTTTGTGGGCAAGGATTTGGACGATTCAGGAGAAGCCCGCCAAGTGCCCTCCAAGCGGGCTCCAAGTACCCTCCAAGTCGGGTTTTCAGCCCTCCAAGTTAAGGTTTTGCCCCTCCAAGTCGTCCTGGATGCCGAGCTTTTCCGCTTTTCTTTTTAACTGCCGGATGTCGGTCAAGCCGATCAGGAACGGCCGGGTTTCATCCAGGCTGTCCGGCAGCAGCAGTTCATACACGTATTCCTTGCCCTTCTTGCCGACCACCGCGTAAATGTATTCCAATTCCTCCAGTTGGCGGATATGGGTCTTTACCTGGAAGTCGCTCCAGCCGCTGAACTCGCGGATATCCCGGCGGTTGAACCGATATTCCTCGGGTTTGATGTTTAATTCTCGGCAGCGCTGGGCCGTCATTTGCCGGATGAGAGCAAGTAAACTTCTTGAGGGCGGCGGTAGCTCATCCAGGGAACGGCCCAGGACATAATCGGCAATGGTGTTGGCCTTCTCGATGTCGGAGAGGGTCACGTTGATATATTCAATGGTCTTGCCGTCAAAGTCCATGGTCCGGACCTTGCGCTGATACTGGAACAGATAGGCGATAGCCAGGATCAGGTTCAGGTATTTGGTATGGTCCCGCCGGGCTCTTAAAGACTTGCTGGTGAAGGTCAAAAGGTCGGCATAGGGGTTGAACACCTGCAAGGGCCGCAATAACTGGTTGGCGTTCCTATGCTTCTTGATGATGGCCTCGGCCTTGAGTTTGTTCAGCATGCCGGCCATGGTGTGGGCTTCCCGCTGCTTGGCAAGGATCTTCCGTGTCATCTCCTCGGATTCATCGATGGCGATGAACACAAAGCGGCTCGCGGTCTCGCCGTCGATGTCCACCTGGGTGGTGGTGATGAAGACCATCAGCGGGCCTTCCACGGTGTTTTCCTCGGTGCGCATCCTGCCCGTGGCCGGGTCCTTGCCGGTATAAGCGATGGTGATCTTTTTGGAACTCTGGATGCTGCGGATGGAATAAATCGCTCCGTTCATGCCGTCCAATTCCTCGATGGCCAGGGTCTTGTGCTTGAGGCTGCCGTTCTCCTTGTAGAATAGGGCCTGGTCCGTCAGCCGGGTGTATTTGATGGCGTCGGCCTCGGGGATCAGCAAAAGGACGGTGTCCTGCAGAAAGGATTTTCCGGCCGCGCTGCGGGACTGGATCATGACCGATATGGGGCTTTCCATCATGCGGGAGATCACGGCCACATAGCACAAGAGCTTGTTCATCTCCTCGCCGGTGTAGCCCAGGGTCTCGAAATCGGCGAGGATCTCGGCGAACATGGCCGGGTTTTTGAGAAAGGCCAGGGCCGCCTCTTGTTCGGTGGCGGACATTTCATCTTTCTTGTCCGGCGCCTGCTCTTCCGGCGTGTAGGCCTCGGCCTGCTCCATGAGTTTTTCCACATCGGCGGTGATGGCGGCCTCATCGGCCCCGAACAGGTCGCAGAGCCCCTTGACCAGGAAAAGCCGGGATTTGGCCGCGTAGAAATCCACGGTGTCAACATGCATGTTGCGCTTGGCCCCGATGGTCTTGATGCCCTTGACCGTGGCTTTCAAGCGGCTGTCGCGCTTCACGATGCCCCGGACTTCGTACTCCCTTCCGCTGGTGGTCAGGGTAAAGCCGTAATCGGTCTTGAGCATCTGGTCCGGCTTTCCTTGCCGGGCCTGGGCCGGTGCTTCCGGATCGGCCATGGCCAGCAGGTTTTGAAAATGGGCCGCGGCGTTCTCGGTCTGGATGAAAAAATCATTCACGTCCCAGCCGTAAGGCAGGGTCACCGGCAACGCCTTGATATGGGCGTTCCCCAGCCGCTCTTTCACCTTGGGCATGGCGTCTTGCCCGGCCTTGTCCGCGTCAAAGGCGATGTAAACGGTCTTGACCTGGTTCTGATACAGGCTGTTGATGTGGTCGGATATGAGGCCGTTCACCCCGTAGGAAGGAATCGTGTTCTTGATGCCCGCCTGGATCAGGGTCAGGCTGTCGATGACGGCCTCGGTCAAGATAATGGTTTTATGGGTCTTGAGGCACTCCCGGTTGAACAGGCCCGCCATTTTGC
>DYJD01000100.1 GCA_020723325.1 Desulfosudis oleivorans
GGTTCTTTGGTTTTGAGTGGGGTCAGGGGCCACACTCGACCAGAACCCGCAGCCGAAAGTGGTCGAAGTTGGTATACCCGAACCCGCGGCGCTTGAGCAACTTGATCTTGTTGTTCATCCCTTCGGCAAAGCCATTGCTCCAGCGTTCGTGAAAATAGTTCAGAATGAAGTCGCGCCAGTTCCGCAGCGTCGTGACAAAACCCTGGAAGGCTTTTAGACCACTGGTTTCAACTTGGTGCATCCAAGCGTCCAATTGTTGTGCGGCTTCATCTCGATCGGTCAGTTCAAAAATCGCACGGAATTGTTCTTTGAGTTGATGACCCAGCTTTAGTTCGGGTGACACGGCATAGATCGTATCCAGTTTTTCACGCTGTTCGGGGGTGAGGTCGCCCTGGTTTCTGACCAAGACCCAGCGGCTACCTTTCAATTGGTCTTTCACTTCGGGAGTGGCTTGGCGTTGGATTTCGCGCCGTGCGGTCGTCAACGCATGGTTGAGATTCTTCATCACATGAAAGCGATCCACCACGATCTCTGCGCCGGGCAACTTGGTTTGCACCGCCAGGCAATATGCGTCCCACATATCAATGCAAACCACTTGAATCGCAGAACGTTGGTCCGTTGGCAGTTGATCAAACCACGCTTCCAGAGTCTCTTTTTTGCGGTCAGATAGCAGGTCAATGACATAACTCTCTTCGGGAGCGCCAATCACCAACACAAAATCATCGTGACCTTTCTTGAGCGCAATTTCGTCCAAACTGATTACGCGGACGCAACGCTGCTGTTGCCCTGCAACTGTTTTTTTCCCAGCCGCAAGAAAATGCCTTCAACCGCATCATAGCCCAGGTCTTCCAACTGGCTGACATACTGAGGTGTATTCTTACGGCACAATTCGAAAACGTAGCTTTCATATCGTCGGGTAGAGCTACTACCGAAGTCAATCCATTCTAGTCGCTCGGTGAATGGATGACCGCAGCGAACACAATCAAAGCGCCGACCACGAAGTCGGAGGAAGCACTGTCGTCCCCATATCGACAAATCACGGATCAAGCGCGGATCATCGTAATCATGCAAGTCGGCACTGGGATGGCCGCAGTCAGGACAGAGGGCAACCTTCAGAGTCGGCTGGATATCCAGAATCACGGTCTTGGCATCGGGTAATTCGTACCCGCTGATGGTGAGATGGGGTAGTCCCAACAGTTGCTCAAGAATTGGATCAGACATTGACACCTCCCGCCGCATGGCATCCCAAGATTATCCCGTTTTCTGCTGGAAGGCAAGTCGACTGGGGTCAACCCCACTCAAAACCAAAGAACC
>DYJD01000101.1 GCA_020723325.1 Desulfosudis oleivorans
TGAATCGCCCCGGGTTTTGAGGAGGCTCCTAATCTTGAGAGAATGGAGCCATGAACAAGACAACCAAGTATTCCCCCGAAGTACGCGAGCGCGCCGTGCGCATGGTGCAAGAGCATCGCGACGAGTATCCATCCCTATGGTCGGCCATTGAGTCGATTGCCCCGAAGATAGGCTGTGTTCCACAAACACTGCATGACTGGGTGAAGAAGCACGAGATCGACCATGGTCTGCGCGACGGCATCACCAGCGAGGAGCGTGACCGCATCAAGGCATTGGAACGTGAAGTGAAGGAATTGCGCCGCGCCAATGAGATCCTGAAGCTGGCCAGCGCTTTTTTTGCCCAGGCGGAGCTCGACCGCAAACTCAAATCCTGAGGTCGTTCATCGACCGGCATCGCGACACCTACGGGGTCGAGCCGATCTGCAAAGTGTTGCAGATCGCCCCTTCCGGTTATCGGCGACATGCTGCGACGCAGCGTAATCCGGTATTGCGTTGCGCGCGCGCCCAACGTGATGATGCCTTGGTGCCCCAGATTCAGCGTGTTTGGCATGCCAACTTCCAAGTCTATGGTGCAGACAAGGTCTGGCGTCAGCTCAATCGCGAAGAGGTGCCGGTGGCCCGCTGCACGGTCGAACGGCTCATGAAACGGATGGGACTGGAAGGTGCCCGGCGCGGCAAGGTCATCAAGACGACCCGGCCCGATAAGAACCTCCCTTGTCCGCTGGATCGAGTCAATCGGCAATTCAGGGCAGAACGCCCCAACCAGCTATGGGTGGCGGACTTCACCTATGTCTCAACGTGGCAGGGCTGGCTCTATGTGGCCTTCGTCATCGACGTGTTCGCACGCCGCATCGTGGGCTGGCGGGTCAGCACCAGCATGCACACGGACTTCGTTCTGGATGCACTGGAGCAGGCGTTATATGCGCGCCAACCGGAACTGGGGAGCCTGATCCACCACTCGGACAGAGGCTCGCAGTATGTCTCCATCCGCTACACCGAGCGGCTTGGCGAGGCTGGGGTGGAGCCTTCTGTTGGCAGCCGGGGTGACAGTTACGACAACGCTCTGGCCGAGACGATCAACGGGCTGTACAAGACAGAGTTGATCCACAAACGAGGGCCATGGAAGAACCGGGAATCGGTGGAACTGGCGACGCTGGAATGGGTGTCCTGGTTCAACCATCAACGCCTGCTCGAACCCATCGGCTATATCCCGCCTGCAGAAGCTGAGGCACAATACTATCGGCAGTTAGCCAAGACGGAGACTGCCAACGTTACTTAAACCAAACAGCCTCCACGAAACTCGGGGCGATTCA
>DYJD01000004.1 GCA_020723325.1 Desulfosudis oleivorans
CTTTTTTCAAGCCCATAGAACTATTTTATTTCAAGATCGTTTTTGGACAAGAGTGTCCAAATATTTCAAATCACGACTACAAGTTATTAAAAAATCTCAAGGCTTATCCAAATAATTTCCTCAATATCAGCCTATAGCTCCGCCCCTTCGGTTCCAACCTCTTGAAAAGCACTCCACTACCGTCAAGAAATCATCTTCTGAAAAGATAGTTAAGCCTTAGCCATGGATACATCATACAATTTCAATTAAAAATCAAGCTAAATATCTATTAAAATCAATAGGCAGGCCGCTGCTTGGTGAGTGCAAAAATGGGACACGGGTGCAATTCGCGTAACTTGATATCAGCCGTTGTTCTGTAATTCGGCTTGATAATCTTGTCGAGCGATCAGGAGCCGGTAATCAGCGTTTCCGCCTTGCCGCTAATTCTGTTGGGCAAAGCACTTAGATCTATGTCCTGATTTCTTAGTCAGTTACGATTTTTACGCGTTCAGCTTTAATATTCCAATTGGTTTTTATTTATTTCATTATCCATATATTTTTATCTTGACAAATAAAATTGGCCTATTTGGTGCATACGTAGTATTTATAAACATCGTTTCCACCAGTTAACTGACTACCCCAAATTCGCAGTGTACTCTTTAAAATGGTTATGCCTGATAAGAAGGCAAGCCTTTTTTGTAAAATTAAAAAGGAGCAAGCCATGAAAAACTTAAATTTTTTACTTATGGGCATAGCAATAACTACTATTATTGCTGCCGCACAAACACAGGTGGACGCAGCCCCTGTTATCATTTCAAGCACAAATGGAAACACGTATATAAATGAGAACGACGAAGTACATGGATTTTTTTCCAACCCCTTTTTCAATATTCCCTCGTATGCCATCACGCCGGGATCACTTGTTTTTAATTTCGCGGACGACATGGATCCAATCACCAGAACGTATTCAGGAACATTGCCGGATATAACCCAAACAACAACCGATCGGACTGAGTCCGTACGTGTTTCAGTAGGAAACCAGATGGTGGACGGCCCCACTCCCAATTCCTATACAGTCACCGGCCCTGTAGTTATTATACCCGGGGAGTTAAATATGACGTATATCGACGACATCAGTACGGGGCTATTTACACTCAACCCGATCTTGGACACTACTGCTTGGAATGTCTTTAAAAACTCCGGGCAATTAGAGTTTACATTAACAGGCATTGACGGAGATCTTACTTTCGTGAGCGCGCAATTGTCATTTGATGCCGCACCAATTCCCATCCCTGCAGCATTTTGGCTTTTCAGCTCCGGACTACTTGGCCTTGTCTGCATCCGGAAAAGAGCATAAAAGCGAATCCACGCCCGCATGGCGAATGGTTTCAGAAAGCCCTCCTTTGGGGGGGCTTCAATCTACCAATGGATCTGTGCTTATCCATTATCGAATAAATGGGGATTGAAAAGATGGAATAAAGTACTCCTTGACACACCGCCCCCTCTTGCCCTAAGCTCATTTTAACATACCGACTTACCAAATTTTAATTTGATAAATCCAGCGGCGTTCTTTCATTGTGCATTTTCCTTGAGGGGATCTGAAAGTGAAAATTCTTATCATTGCCAATCCAATTGCCAGTGGCGGCAATGCCGGCAAAAGATCTGCCTGCTTGGCAAACATTCTGGAAAAACGCGGACATAAGGTTGAAGCTTACCTAACCCGCTTTGCCGGCGACGGCAAGGACCGTGTCGCCCGCGTTGAGGATGATCTGGACCGGATCGTGGTGGTGGGTGGGGACGGCACCTTCAATGAAGTCCTGAACGGAATTCCGGAGGATTGTTCCATTCCCATCCTCCAGTTACCCACGGGCAATGCCAACCTCCTGGGCCAGGATCTTTCCCTGCCGCAGAATCCTGAGGAAACAGCCGACCTCCTGGAAAACGGCCGGGTGATTTCAGCGGATTCGGGTACTATGAATGGTTTGAAATTCATCATGGTCACCAGCGCGGGATTTGACGCACAGGTGACGGAGGAACTTAAAAAAGTGCGCACCGGAAAAACCAGCAATCTGGGTTATGTTCTTCCGGTATTGCGCACCCTTAAGGCCGGCTCCCGGGCTCTTTATACTGTTCTGGTGGATGAACAGGAGCAAGCCAGCGGTCCCTGGATCGTGGTCAGCAAGGTGCGTAGTTACGGCGGTATCTGTGAAATGGCCTATAAAGCTGGTGCGTCCACCGGCCTGCTGGATATCATCGTTCTGCCCAAGGCCGATGCCCTCTCTATTTTGTTTTATTTTCTCTGGTCTAAATTCAGCCGGATCGACAAATTAAAGGGGGTGCGCTATCTCCAAGGCAGACATATCAAAATCAGCGCGGATGCTCCGATTCCCATGCAAATCGACGGCGATTTTGCCGGCCGACATGCGGAAGTTGATATTCAAATCAAGCCTGCCGGCATTCCGTTGGTGGTACCGGCAGGCTCAAACTAACAACATATAGGGAAGGTGGCAGCAATTCTGATTTTTTGGTTTAAATGCAACGTCCATTCATAAAGCCGGAATCGGAGGGACGCCAATTTTTTTATAGGAAATGCCTGCGTATTTCCGCGTGTGTCCGCGGCCAAAATATATATGCCTGCCCCACCTCAATAAGAATGGACAACCTTAAAAAGGGCGAATGAATAGCTATAAAACCGCGCAGACACCGCAACGCTTGCAGCCCATGTCCGTCATGACCGGGCAGGAAGGCGAGGATTTGCCGGATTGGGCCAGGCGGTATTCCTCAGCCAGGAATGACTTTTTAATGCCATGATCGATGAAATCCCAAGGAAGCACCTCATCCATGGAACGTTGCCGCAGTGTATAAAAATCAGGATCCATTCCCCATGCTTTCAGGGCTGCGGTCCATTTCAATCCATGAACGGCCATTGCTTCCAATAGATCCGCCACCCGGCGGTCACCCCTGGCCAATACCGCCTGGATAAAAGCCTGCCGGATGGATTCAACCTGGACAGTGAGGTTGGCGGTCCTGGCCAGCCGGCTTTGAATCAGCATGCTTTTGGCTTTTAAGGTCTTTTCATTATCCATGGCAGCCCATTGAAAGGGCGTAAACGGTTTGGGGATAAACGGATTAATGCTTACCGTGATGGTACCGATACGCTTCATTTTACGGCTGGCAGATAGAAAAACCGCCTTGATCCTTTCACATAAGCCCACGATCTCTTCCACATCCCCATCGGTTTCAAAAGGGAGTCCAATCATGAAATAGAGTTTCAAATTGGGAATTCCGGCGGAAACGAGCATGTCAACCGCGGCATGAATCTGCTCCTCCCGGATGCCTTTGTTGATCACCCGGCGCAGATGTTCCGACCCGGCATCCGGCGCGATGGTGGCGGTTTTGACACCGCTTTTGCGCAGTACTTCCGCCAATGCAGGCGTCAAGGCATCCGCCCGCAGGGAACTGAATGAAACCGTCAGCCCTTTTTCAATTGCATATTCACAAAGGCGTTCAAGCTCGGGGTAATCCGAAACCGCTGCGCCCACTAGGCCGATCTTCCGGGAAAGCTCTGCCCCCTTAGCCATGTCTTGCCGCAGCCGGTCAACCGGTCGGATCCGCGCCGGGCGATAAACAAAACCGGCAGCGCAAAATCGGCAACCATGGGCGCAGCCGCGACTGACTTCTATGAGAAAGGTATCACCAAAAGACGTTTGCGGGCTGAGAACAGAACTGCAGGTGGCGCAATCGGCAAGCGCCGCAGGCCTGACGCGCATGATCCTTTCAGACAGACCCGGTACCGGCTCAATACCCCGCAGGCTCCCGTCCGCGTGATACGTTACCGGGTAGAAATCCGGAACATAGATACCCGGCACGCTGACCGCGATTCTCCGCAAGCATTCACGCCGATCCAACTCCGGCTTGTAAAACTGAAAAAAAAGGGGAAGCACCACCTCGGCTTCCCCAATGAAAAAGCAATCGATGAAGGGAGCCACCGGTTCCGGATTTAAAAAACAGGCGACTCCCCCTGCGATCACGAGGGGGTGGGGATCTCCTCGGGCAGCAGATCGCAGGGGGAGACCTGCTTGAAGAACGATGGCGGTGAGATTGAGGTAATCTGCTTCAAATGAGATGGAGAAGGCGATAATGTCGAATTCAGCTATAGCTCTACCGGATTCCAGCGTGCGCAGAACACCATCGTTCGGGTTGGCACCCTGCTTGGGTGCAAGAAAGGCCCGCTCGCAAACCACATCATCGCGCTGGTTCAGCAACCGATACACGGCTTGAAAACCGAGATTGGTCATACCGATGCCGTAAGTATTCGGATAAACCAACGCGATGCAGATGCGTCCTTGCCGGTGCTTGCGGATCACACCCGTTTCTTGGGCAGCAACATCGGCAAGGGCGGACTTGACTTTTCTTCTGGCCATAAATTCAGTTCATAATTTTAAATTTCAAATCTGAAATCTCAAATCCTCTTAATCCGCCTTTCTTCTCAAAAAAGTCGGCACATCCAAATCATCATTGTCCAGCACAATGCCTTTATAACCGCGATAGGTGGCTCCGCCGGAATCACCGACCGCACGTTGATGACGACGAATAAAGGTCGGCTCTTCATATCCGGCCGCATTTTGGAGATCATCCAGGGTAATGTCCCGTACGCGACCGCGCGGCATGATGGTTTCGGTGGCGGCATGACTTTTCTTGTGAGCGCTTTCGATGCCGGTGGCGATAACCGTCACACGAATTTCATCCCCCAGGGTCTCGTCAATGGCCTGGCCCCAGATGATCTCGGCTTCATCACCCACTTCTCTATAAATCCGATCCGAGGCTTCGGTCATTTCATCCAGGGTCATATCACTGGAACAGGTAATATTCATCAGCACACCCTTGGCCCCGGCAATGGAAATATCTTCCAATAGCGGGTGGCTGATGGCGCGTTCGGCTGCTTCCGTGGCCCGGTTTTCTCCGGAAGCGATGCCGATACCCATCAGGGCCATGCCGGCCTTGGACATGGTGGTGCGCACATCGGCAAAGTCTAGATTGACCAGACCGGGGACCATGATCAAATCGGTTATACCTTTGACCGAATGGTGCAGGATCTCATCCGCCTTTTTAAACATGTCCAGCATCTTGGCATGCTTGGGGGCAATCCCGCGCAGGCGGTCGTTGGGGATGGTGATCACCGTATCGGCCACATCCTTGAGCATTTGAATGCCCTCTTCGGCTTGTTTGGCGCGCTTTTTCCCTTCAAAAGAAAAGGGCTTCGAGACTACCGCCACAGTCAAGGCGCCTAGGTCTTTACAGATCTGGGCAATGACAGGGGTCGCGCCGGTGCCTGTGCCGCCGCCGAATCCGGCTGTAAGAAAAACCATGTGGGCGCCTTCCAAGGCCCGGCGGATGGCGTCGGCGGTTTCCAGGGCCGCATCTCTTCCCACGCAAGGATTGGCCCCGGCCCCGAGTCCGGAAGTCAATCTTTCGCCGATCTGGATCCGGGTCGGCGCCGTGGAAATATCCAGCGCCTGGGCATCGGTATTGGCAGCGATGAACTCAACGCCTTTTAGATTGGCGTTCACCATGTTGTTGATGGCATTCCCGCCGGCGCCGCCGATGCCGATCACCTTGATTCTTGCTGTTCTATCATTTTCCACGTAGCTGAAACTCATATTCCCCACCTCCATTAGATAAATGATATTGGTAGTACAACGGGCCGGGACATAGGGCTTCCTTGCTGCAAGAAAGCCGGCCGCCCCGGCGTAAATTCCATTTGTCATGATCATACAATTTCTCAGGTGGTTGGGCTGAAGGCTGAAGACTAAAAACCGCAACCGCTTTTCGCAAGAAGTCCGCTGAACCGTTGATAACCATTCCCGTCGACCTGTTGCCCTGCTTCTGCATGCGCCTCAATTCCCCTTGCGTCCCGCCATCACTACTGCCGACCGAAAAGTCTTTCCGCCTCCAGCCCAACCACCTGAGTTGTTTCTAACTATTCCCAAAACCTATTATATAATTTCCTGAAACCATTTCTTCATGCGCGTCATGATCCGATTGAAAATATTGGCGTCCCGGATCCTGAATTTACGTTCGGACTGGTTGCGTGCGCCGAACAGCACCAAGCCTACACTGGTGGCATACATGGGATTATTGACCACATCCACCAGGCCGCTGATCCCGAGGGGCTTTCCCAGCCGGGTGGGCAGATTGAAAATTGCTTCAGCCACATCGGTGACGCCGTCCAGCAGGGCGGTTCCACCGGTAACCACCACACCGGAAGTAATCATATTCTCCATACCGGCCCGCTCGATTTCACGTTTGACCAAAGAAAACATTTCTTCCATGCGGGGTTCCAGGATTTCACCCAGGATCTGCCGCGGCAGGTTGCGCGCTTTTCTACCACCCATACCTGGTACTTCTATGGTATCGTCCGGGCTGATATGGGATGACAGGCAGGAGCCGTATTTCTTTTTCAACAGCTCGGCTTCTGCCATGGGCGCCCGCAGCCCCACCGATATGTCATTGGTCAAATTATTGCCGCCCAGGGCCAGCACAAAAGTATGTTTAATGTTGTTTTTACAAAAAATGGCAAGATCCGTGGTGCCGCCGCCCAGATCGATCAAGGCTGTGCCGAGATCTTTTTCCTCCCGTGAAAGCACCGCCTCGCCCGAGGCCAGGGATTCCAATACAATGTCGCAAACATCCAGGCCGGCGCGATTGGCGCATTTCACGATATTATGGGCCGAAGCCACGGCTCCGGTCACGATATGAATCTTGGTCTCCAGGCGAACGCCGGCCATGCCCACCGGATTCTGAATCCCGGGTTCATCGTCCACGATGAATTCTTGCGGCAGCACATGGATGACTTCCCGATCCATGGGAATGGCCACGGCTCTCGCCGCATCAATAACACGATCCACATCACTCTGGGTGATCTCCGATCCTTTAACAGCAATAATGCCGTGGCTGTTGAAACCGGTGATATGGCCGCCGGCAATTCCGGCATAGACCGAAGAAATTTCACAGCCGGCCATCAACTCCGCCTCCTCAACCGCTTTTTTGATGGACTCGACGGTGGCCTCGATATTGACAACGACACCTTTCCGCAACCCGATGGACGGATGCGTACCGATACCGATGATATTGATTTTATCACCGACCACTTCACCCACCACCGTGCAAATTTTGGTTGTGCCGATATCAAGGCCGACAATCAGGTCTTGTCCTTGCACGATAATCCTCCTTTTCCATTTCCGGACGATGACAACATCACCGCCGGCCTGATGACGATTCTGTTCAATGTGCTGATGTCGATGGCCTCGATGTCGGGAAACTGTTTGTTCGTTTCAAGAAAAGCGAGCACTTCCTTCAGCTTTCTGTATTTATCCTCATATTCTT
This sequence comes from Desulfosudis oleivorans, assembly GCA_020723325.1. Lineage (GTDB taxonomy): Bacteria > Desulfobacterota > Desulfobacteria > Desulfobacterales > SURF-7 > DYJD01. Next base: position 7,366 of record DYJD01000004.1, read on the forward strand.
CGTAACCCATGAAAACAGACCTGACCGGGCCGGTCACTGCAATTGTGAGCCCCAGATCCCGATCGACTTCGATTCGGCTGATGGGAAACGGCGTCATGCCGCGATGGTGCTTTTTCACAATGGCAATGAGATTGAATATGGCTTTCAAGGCGACACTGTCATTCCTGCCGCTTGAATTGAGGTCGGAATAATCCAGACCCGTGATCACCGGCAAATCCATGGACTCCCCTGCGACTTTTTCCTTGAAAATTTCGCCCTCCTCGTCGATCAACAGTTCCCGGCCGAGATCAATCACGGCCACAGCCTGATGCTCCCGAATGCGGATGGCGATGGTGGCCGGAAAATCCCTGCGGATGTCGGCCTCGGCTATCCAGGGGTGGGACAATAACCGTGCCCGGGCCATGGCCAGATTGATGGCAAGGATGTTGTCGGAATTGCCGATCTGGGCCTGGGATAGAATTTCTCCCCGGGAAAGCCGGCGCTGCCCCTCTATCCGAATATCGCGGGCATTCAGATAATTCCATTGGGTTAAAAAATCATGCACAAAAATCAGTCCCAGGCTGAACAGCAGGAGCAGGCCGCCCCCCATGCCGGTTTTCAACAAAAAGCCCAGCGGCAACCTTAGCGTATAGCGCTCTTTCAAGGGCTTTTTCTTGAACTTGTTTTTGCGTATGCGCGTATTACCCGACAATCTTTACCTCCGGTTCCAGTCGGATATTGAATTCCTTCCAAACCGCCTCCTGGACAATTTCCATCAACTTCAGAATATCCGCTGCCGATGCCTTGCCGGTATTGACAATGAAATTGGCATGCTTGGGGGAAACCTGGGCTCCACCCTGTTGCCGGCCTTTGAGGCCGGCCTTTTCAATCAGCATGCCGGCCGGCATGCCGGCCGGTGGATTCTGAAAAAAGCAGCCCGCACTGGGCTGATTTAGCGGCTGTTTGCGTTTGCGTTCAGTTAACAACACCTTTGCTTCGGCTTTGATGGCTGCCGGATCATCCGGATACAAGCGGAAGCGGCCGTCCAGAATAATCGGCTGGGAAGACGGCGGCCCCTGATTGAATTCCATCGGCCAAAGCAAGTTGCGGTAGCAGAAGCATAAATCTTTTGCAGCGATCTTCCGGATGGTTCCATCGGTCAACAAGACCGTAACCTCCGTTAGAATGTCCACCATGGCCCCCGCGGCTGTGCCGGCATTCATGCGAATAGCGCCGCCCACCGTGCCGGGTATCCCCACGGCAAAATTGGCACCGGCAAGGCCGGCCGCCAGGGCCAGGCGGCATAGTCCGGCCAGATTGGCGCCGGCCATGGCATTCACCTGAATTTCATCGCTGTTTATCTTATGCGTCTCCATTGCTCCCATTGCTTTGGTCATGGCAATCACAAGACCCTTAATCCCTTCATCCTTTACCAATAAATTGGTGCCTGCGCCGATGACAAGATACGGCAAGGCATTGTCGCGGCAAAAGGCCAGCAACTGCATCAGTTCCCGGACATCCGCCGGAGCGACAAAGGCTTCCGCCTCGCCGCCCACCCGTAAAGAAGTATGCCGCTGCATGGGTTCGTTGAATTTCACCCGCCGGCCATGGGCTTTTGTCAGCCGCTTTATTTGAAGGGTGGTTAGGGTCATGGTCGCGTTTCATTCATTCTCGCTCGGCAACTGCTGCAAAAGTTGTTCGCCTAGTTTCCAGACATCACCTGCTCCCAATGTCAGGAGAATATCCCCTTGCTTTAATGTCTTTATCAAATAAACCACGGCGGCGGACGGTTCTTCAAAATAACTCACATCCTTATGCCCGTGATCCCGAATACTTTCAAAAAGACGGGCGGCCTCCACTCCCGGAATCGGTTCTTCACCTGCGGCATAAATGGGCAGGACCACCACGGCATCCGACTGGTAAAAGGCCCGGGTGAATTCATCAAAAAGCGCGGCTGTGCGTGTATGGCGATGGGGCTGGAAAACCACCACCAGCCGTTTGTGCGGCCAGCTTTGCCGAATGGCGTTTAAAGTGCTTTTAATCTCGGTGGGATGATGGCCGTAGTCATCCATGATGGTAATGCCGGTTTTATCACCTTTGATTTCCATCCGGCGCCGCACACCGGTTACGGTTTCCAGGGCCGCCTTGATGATCGCAAAGGGAATATTAAGTTCCAGGCCTACAGCTATGCCAGCCAAGGCATTTTGCACATTATGGGTTCCCGGCAGGTTCAGGTTGATCTCGCCCACTGGTTGACCGCGATGAATCACCGTAAAATGACTGGTAGGCCCTTTATGAACAACCTGCTGGGCTTGAAGATCGGCCTGGGAATTCAAGCCATAGGTGGTGAAACGTTTTTTCACTAGCGGCAGTAGATCCTGGATGGCTTCGTTGTCCAGACAGAGAACCGCCAGGCCATAGAAAGGAATCCGATGGATAAAGTCCAGGAAAACCTGCTTGATGGCATCAATATCCTTATAATAGTCCAGGTGCTCGCGATCGATGTTGGTCACCACGGCAATGGCCGGTGAAAATTTCAGAAAGGAGCCGTCGCTTTCATCCGCTTCGGCCACGATATATTCCCCGCTGCCCAGCACGGCATTGGTGTCAATGCTTTTCAGCTTTCCGCCGATTACCACCGTGGGGTCCAACCCGCCCTGGGCCAGAACCGCCGCCACAAGAGAAGTCGTGGTGGTCTTACCGTGGGCGCCGGCCACGGCAATGCTATACTTGATGCGCATCAACTCCGCCAGCATTTCCGCCCTGGGAATCACCGGAATGGCCGCCTTTTTGGCGGCCGTTACTTCCGGATTGTTCGGACTGATGGCGGAAGAAGTCACGATCACGTCGGCGCCCATGATCTGATGGGCCGCATGGCCGTTATAAATCGTGCCGCCCAGGCGCTCCAGCCGTCTGGTGATATCCGAAGTGCGGATATCCGAGCCGGAGACCTTATAGCCCAAATTCAGCAGCAATTCAGCGATACCGCTCATCCCGATCCCGCCGATGCCGACAAAATAAATATGATAAGTCTTTAGATACATTCCGCCTTATTCCGCAGCCGTGAGCATTTCATAACAATCTGCAACAATGTCCAGGGCGGCCTGGGGCCGCCCCATCTTCTTGGAACGTGCGGCCATGCCGGCCAGCCGCTCGGAATCCGCAGCATAGGTTTCAATTCTTTCCGCCAGCTTGGGTCCGCAAAGCTCGTTTTCAAAAACAATATCGGCGGCATTCTCGCCAGCCAATGCCCGGGCGTTGTGCACCTGGTGATTATCGGCGGCATATGGATAGGGGATGAAAACCGCTGGTTTTCCCACTGCCGTGATCTCCGCGATGGTGGTGGCTCCGGCCCGGCACAGAATCAAATCCGCTTTGCGATATTGAGCTGCCATTTGATGAAAAAAAGCCTGCACATCCGCAGCCAAACCGTGTCGCAGATAAGTTCCTTTTACAAGGGTTTCATCCGCTTCCCCGGTTTGATGGATGAAATAGTATTTTTGCGGTTTCCGCAGCAAACCCAGGGCTTCAATCATGGCCATGTTGATACTGTGGGCCCCCTGGCTTCCCCCCAGTACCAGGACCGTAAACCGTCTTTCCTTTTCCAGTATTGCCGACTCCTCAATTGGCTGGGCAACCTCTCCCTCTTCCAGGATATCACGGCGCACAGGATTGCCGGTCAATCTGATGCGCGTACTTTTTGCTTTTAACCTTGTATCTGGAAAGGATACATAGATGCGCTGGGCAAATCTTGCCAGTATCCGGTTTGTGATACCCGGCATCATATTCTGCTCATGCAGAACCACCCTCACACCCATCAGCCGCGCCGCAGCCACCACCGGCCCGGAAGAGAACCCGCCCATTCCGATGACCAGTTGGGGCTTACTTTCCCGGATGATCCCCGCCGATTCCAGGATGCTGCCGGGTATTTTCAACAGTGCCTTGATTTTCTGCAAAAACCCGCGTCCTTTAAAGCCTTCGATGCGGATCCAGCGACTTTCAAAACCGGTTTGTGGTAGTACTTTGCGCTCAAAAGCATTACCCACGCTGACAAAAATGATCCGATTACCGGCATCAATGCAACGAAAGGCTTCGGCTATGGCAATACCCGGGAAAAGATGTCCGCCGGTGATGCCGCCGGCCACCAGGATGGTATACGGACCGGCCGCCGTCTTTTTTCCCAAATCCGCCGGGCAAGCCGCGGGGGTCTTAATGGACAAACCCTTTTCCGCGCCGCAGCCGTTTACACCTTTTGGAAAATGGCCTGTGGAAAGAAGCAAGCGCTGGGAGGAGAAGTTATTCATTTTGTTTTTATCGCCCCCACATTCATCAAAATTCCGATGCAAGCCATGTTGACCAACAGCGAACTGCCGCCGTAGCTTAAGAACGGCAGGGTCAGCCCCTTGGTGGGCAACAGCCCCAAAGTAACCCCCATATTCACGCTGACTTGCAGCCCGATGGCAATGGTCAAGCCCAGCGCCAATAAAGAGCCGAACAGATCCTCAGTGTTCTTGGCAATGATGATCCCCCGCCAGAGCAACAACAGGTACAGCAAAAGAATAATCAAAACCCCCCAAAGTCCCAATTCTTCACCAATGACGGAAAAAATAAAATCCGTGTGCGGTTCGGGCAGATAAAACAATTTCTGATAGCCCTTGCCGATTCCGCTGCCCCAGATCCCGCCTGTGCCGAAAGCCATCAATGAATGGATGATCTGATACCCCTCATTGGCCGGGTATTGCCATGGATCCAGATAGCTCATCAGTCGTTTGATGCGGTATGCGGAGCTGAATAGAACATAATAACCTGCCGGCAGTATAACCAACAAACCGCTCAACAAATGCAGAAATTTCACCCCGCCCGCGAACAGCATGATCCAGGTGAGGGCGCAGAGAATGGCCACCGAGCCGAAATCCGGCTGCATCAGGATCAGAACCGCAAGCAGCGCAAGCACAACCACATGGGGCATGAAACCGATGGAAAAAACCCGAATGTTGTCGCGCTTTTTCTGCAAGGAATAAGCGAGGTAAATAATCATGGCAAAACGGGCAAATTCCGATGGTTGAAAAGAAACGCCCATGACCCGCAACCACCGTTGGGCTCCGCCGGCGGAATAGGCGATGCCGGAAAACTGGACGGCAATAAGCAGGATGATCGCAAGAGATAGAAAAACATAGGCGAGGTAGTGATATACTCGGAAGGGGATGTAGCGACAGATGACAAGTGCGATGATGCCCGCCATTGCAAAGTATAACTGCTTTTCCAGAAAATAATAATCATTGCCGTATTTTTTCATGGCCAGGGCCGAGCTGGAACTGTACACCATGACAATACCGATGCCCACGAGAAAAAGGACCGGAAACAAAAGGGTCACATCATAGGCAAAGGATATGGCTTTACGATTGTCCTGGCTCATTCGGCCTTTTCCTTTTTTCCAATGACCGCTTGCTGAAATACCGCACCCCGGTGTGCATAACTCTCAAACATGTCGAAGCTGGAACAGGCCGGTGACAGCAGCACCGTATCTCCCGGTGTTGCCGCTGCCTTGGCCAGGGCCACGGCAGCCTCCATGCTGTCTGCCCTTTGGACGGCCACGATGGGCGAAAGAGCCTTATGGATCTTGTCCGCCGCTTCGCCGATGAGGATCAGCATTTTGGCTTTTTCCCGAAGCAGGTCTGCCAAGGGATCGTAATCACCGCCCTTGTCCCGGCCGCCCATGATAATAATCAGACGACCTGGAAAACTTGCCACTGCCCGCACCACTGCATCCACATTGGTGGCTTTGGAATCATCATAATAATCAACGCCGCCTTCCCGGCTGACCAATTCCAGCCGATGGGGCAGCCCTTTAAATGCGTTCAGGGCCGCTTGGATACCCTGGATAGTGCCGCCGGCGGCAAGAACCGCCAAGGCGGCGGCGGCAATATTTTCATGGTTGTGGCGACCCATCAGGGGAATACCCCGCAGGTCCACCAGCTCGGTGCGGCCCGGGCCCGTCTCCAGGCTTATACTTTCCCGGTTGATTACGGCTTTTTCCTTTGCCCCAGCCGGCGGGTTGAAAAACAACTTCCGGGCTTTGATATTGCCCGCGGCAGCCTGGATATATTCATCGGCACCGTTCAGCACGGCCACATCCGCCGGCCCCTGATTTTCAAAAATGCGGGCTTTTGAGGCAGCATAACCGGCCATGCCGTCATAGCGGTCCAGGTGATCGGCGGTGATATTCAACAGCACCGCCACATGCGGGCGAAAGCGCTGAATGGTATCCAGTTGAAAACTACTGATTTCCGCAACAACCACATCGGCCTTTTCCGGCTGCATCACATAATCCAGCAGCGGAGTGCCGATATTTCCACCCACAAACGGCTTCAAGCCCGACCTGCTGAGCATTTCACCGATCAAGCGGGTGGTGGTGGTTTTGCCGTTAGTGCCGGTGATGGCAATGATGGGCTGTTCAATAAAGCGGCTCGCCAGCTCGATTTCCCCCCACACCGGAATCCCCTTTTGCATTGCCGCTTGAACCGGTTCAATCTGATGGGAAACCCCCGGGCTCAGCACGATCAGATCCGCCCGGATAAAAGTTTCAAGCTGATGGCTGCCCAGCTCCAAGCGGGCACCCTGTTTTTGCAGGGCCAGCAAAACCGGATTCGGCTGGATTTGAATTGACGAATCCGTCAAGGTCAACCGCGCACCCCGGGCATGCAGAAAAGCCGCCACTGCCGCACCGGATTTTCCCAGTCCAACCACCACAGCCTGTTTTCCCTTGAATTGGTCCATACCTTTATTCACACCTTATATCTCTATCTCAATTTCAAGGTGCTCATGGATATCAACGCCAGGGCTATGGCAATGATCCAGAAGCGCACAATGACTTTGGGTTCAGGCCAGCCCTTTAATTCAAAATGATGATGCAGCGGTGCCATCCTGAAAATCCGGCGTCCATTGGTCATTTTAAAAAAACCCACTTGGAAAATAACCGACAAAGCCTCCACCACGAACAGCCCCCCCACGATTACCAGCAGGATTTCCTGCTTGGTTATCACCGCCACTGTTCCCAAGATGGCGCCCAGGGGCAAGGAGCCCACATCCCCCATAAAAATCTGGGCCGGATATGTATTAAACCAGAGAAATCCTAGGGCGGCTCCGGCCAGTGCACCGCAAAACACCGTGATTTCGCCGGACCCGGCCACATGGGTGATCTGCAGATAGTCGGCGATCTTGGCATGTCCGGCCAAATAAGCAAACACCATGTATGTGACAGCGGCGATCAATACCGGCCCGATGGCCAAGCCATCCAGACCGTCGGTGAGATTTACGGCATTGGATGTTCCCACAATCACAAATGCCGCAAACAAAATATATCCCCAGCCCAAGTCAGGGGAGATGGTTTTAAAAAAGGGAACGGTAACCCGCGTACTGAATCCTGGATGGGCATAAAGTAGGGCCGCACACACCAAGGCCACCACCACCTGAAGGCTGAATTTGCCCTTGGCGCTCAATCCTTTGCTCTGCTTCTTGATTTGCATGAGATAATCATCAAAAAAACCAACGGCAGTGAAGCCCAGGGAAACAAGTAAAATGATCTGAATAAAAAAATTGGTAAGATCAGCCCACAACAAGGTGGAAATGATAACCGCCCCCATGATCAACAGCCCGCCCATGGTGGGTGTGCCGGCTTTATCAAAATGGGATTTAGGCCCGTCCGTGCGCACGTATTGTCCGATTTGCAGGCTGGCCAGGGAACGAATGACCCACGGTCCTAGAAAAAAACAGATCAGGAAAGCGGTCAAACTGGCATATATCGTTCGAAACGTAATATAACGAAAAACGTTGAATACGGTTATATACGTGTGTAGTGGATATAGAAAATGATAAATCATCCCTTTGCCGTTCCTTGATCCGCCTGAAAAAATGAATGAATCAACCTATATTTAGTAGGCGAGTCTGCTTTCAACCCACCATATATTGTATGAGCCAAGTTGTCTACCAACTTTTTATAAAACCATCAACCCCTGAACAACGGTTTCCATCCTCATGGCCCTTGAGCCTTTTACCAAGACCCAGTCACCTTCCTGAAGATTCAATAACATATGGGTGATGATGGCGGTCTGGCTGCCGGTGAAAATTTTTTCCGGCAGCAGCTTTTCCGCAATGGCGCCTTGGGCAACTTCGGCCGCGAATTTTCCAGTGATATACAGCCGTTCAATCCCGGATCTGGCGGCCAGGGCGCCGATCTTACGGTGCAGTTCCGGAGCTTGCTCACCCAGTTCGAACATATCTCCCAGGACCAGAAATGCCCGGCCGCCACCCTTCAGATTCCCAAGGGTGATGATGGCGTGTTCCATGGAAGCAGGATTGGCATTATAGGTGTCATCCAGGATATTGGCGCCCTTGCTGTTCTTCAGCAAATGCATGCGGCCCTTCACCGGTTTGAAATTTTCCAAACCCTTTTTGATGGTTTCCAAATCAACACCGGCGGCATAACCTGCGGCTGCGGCTGCCAGGGCATTTGTGATCATGAATTGTCCCGGACTGTTAAGATGAACCTGGGTGCTTTCATCTCCTGGCAGGGTCAATATAAATGTTTGTCCCAGCCCCGCTGGACGCACATCCCTGGCTCTGACAGCCGCGGTGTCACTGAAGCCATAAAAAAGTACACGGCTTATGGCCTTATCCGCCAATCGCAGGACCCGCGGATCATCCGCATTCAACACCGCCACGCCGGTCCGATGGATTTCCCCCAACAATTCCCCCTTGGCCTGCATGACTCCGTCCAGGGAGCCAAGACCTTCTAAATGAGCCGGACCGATGTTGGTGATGATACCGATATCGGGTTTACAAAGACGGGCCAAGGCCCGGATTTCTCCCAGCCGGTTCATGCCGAGTTCCAGGATGCCCCACTGGTGATGATACCCAAGCCGCAACAGGGTCAACGGCAGGCCGATTTCATTATTAAAATTTCCGGCAGTGGCCAGGCTTGGAAATTTTTGTTCAAAAACGGAAGTGGTCAATTCCTTGGTGCTGGTTTTGCCGTTGGATCCGGTAATGGCAATGATGGCTGCCGACGAGCGTCGGCGCTGATAGGCGGCCAGATTACCAAGGGCCTGGGTGGTGTTGTTCACCGTCACACACATGCCGTGGCGGCGCAGGTCTTTGGGCAAGGACAGTTTTTCCGCCTCGGATTTTTCAATCACAAGACCCCGGCAGCCTTTGGCAATCACGGCTTCGATGAAACGGTGACCATCATGCACCTGTCCACGGATGGCCACAAATAGATCGTTGGCTGCCATGGTCCGGGAATCAATGGAAATCCCCTCAAAAAAACAAGAGCGATCCCCGGCCAGCAACTTGCCGGAAGTGGCCTCCAATACATCTGAAACAGTCCATGGAATCGGTTTATGCATCCTTAAGCCCCAAGCATTTGCATTGCTTCTGCGCGGTCATCAAAAGGCAATTTTTGCGACCCGATCAGTTGATATTTTTCATGCCCTTTACCGGCGATCACCACCGTATCACCGGGGGCGGCAAGCTGAATCCCGAGCCGGATGGCAGCCCGGCGATCGACCTCCACCAACACGCCTTTGCCGCCAAATGAATCTGTCAACATTTCCCGTCCATAAAAATGTATCCCCAGCGGCTGGATACCCTTCAGGATGTCGGCGATGATCTCCTTTGGATCTTCGGAGCGCGGATTGTCCGAGGTGACCACGACCAAATCCGCGTGGGTTGCGGCGATTTTGCCCATCAGGGGACGTTTGGTTTTATCCCGGTCGCCGCCGCAACCGAATATGCAGATAATTCTTCCCCTGGCAATGGCCCGTAAATTGGTCAGCACATTTTCCAGCGCATCCGGCGTATGGGCGTAATCCACAAAGACAAACTTGCCTCTATTGTTGGGCACGGCCTCCAGTCGTCCGGGCACGGCGGTAAATTCACTGATACCGGTCTGGATTGCCTGCAACGGCAGGTTCAGGGCCGTGGCAGCCCCGACAGCACATAGAATGTTTTCGAGATTATATTTGCCGGCCAAGGGTGAGCGGAAATCAATCTTGCCCAGAGGAGTCTCGATCACTCCGGAAATTCCATCCAGACGAATATCTGCTTGAAGCGCTCGCAACTGGCCGACTTGATTGCCCACACCCAAAGGCGGCAAGAGGTCGGCTCGCCGGCAAAGCAACGCAAATAATTCACGACCATGTTCATTGTTGCAATTGACCACGGCAAGGGCATGGTCCTTTTTAAAACCTGCGGGTAAAAAGTCCGTGAAGAGCCGTTTTTTGGTTTCCCAATAGGAAGCCATATCCCCATGCAGATCCAGATGATCCTGAGTGAGGTTGGTGAACACCGCCACATCCAGGCGGCAGTTCTGCACCCGAAACAATTCAATGGCATGGGATGAGGCTTCCATGACCACATGGGTGACGCCATGGTCTAGCATGCATGCCAAGATGGCTTGCAAATCCATAGACTCGGGCGTGGTCATGGGATTATCAAAACTGCTTTCACCGTAGCGATAATAAACCGTGCTGATCAGACCGGTTTTGCATCCGGCTTTGATCAAAATGTTTTCCACCAAAGAAGCCGTGGTGGTTTTGCCGTTGGTGCCGGTCACGGCGATCACAACCAGTTTTTTGGTGGGTTCATTGAAAAAACGATCAGCGATTATGGCCATGGCTTTCCGTGAATTGCCCACTTCAACTTGGATCACCGGGGACAACACCTTGCGCTCGCAAATGATCGCCACAGCCCCCCGTGAAACCGCCTCGCCGATGAAATCATGTCCATCGGCCTTAAAACCGCGCACCGCCACAAATAGTCCGCCTGGTTTGACATCCGCGGCCCGATAATGGATGGAGCCGATCTTCGGATCCATTGACTCCGGCCCCTTGCCCGGCGGCAGGACCAGTTGCTTTTGCGGCAGGCTCTCGAGGAGACAGGATAATTTCATCATTCCATTTCCGCTTCCGTCATTTTGGCGATGGTCATGCGGCGATTCCAATCCGGCTGAAGTTTCTCCTCCGGGGTGATATTTAGATAATTCAAGGTTTCACTGGCGATTTTACTGAAAGCCGGGGCGGCCACAAGCCCACCGTAATGATTGGTTTTGGGCTCATCCAGAATCACCAAAACAACGATTTCAGGATTGTCGCAGGGTGCCAGTCCGATAAAGGAGGATACATACTTGCCTTTGGCATAGGTGCCCGAGGCATCGATCTTTTGAGCCGTACCGGTCTTGCCGCAGACGGTATAGCCGTCAACAGCCGCTTTTTCACCAGTCCCGCCTTCTTCGGTCACGCTGCTCATGATGGTACGAATGGTGCGCGCTGTTTCCGGTGCAATGACGTCGCGGATCTTGCGCGGTTCAAAGGTTTGCAGCAAACTGCCGTTATTGTCGGTCAAAGCCTTGACAATGCGCGGCTGCATCAGTATCCCGTCATTGGCGATTGCAGCCGTGGCCATGACCATCTGAATGGCGGAGACGGATACGCCTTGGCCAAATGCAATTGTGCCCATATCGATCCTTGTCCAACGATTGGCCGCGGTTAATAGACCGCCGGTTTCCCCCGGGCATTCGATACCGGTTTTTTCACCGAAACCAAAGGTTTTCAAATTGGCATACAAGGCATTCCGCCCCATGGCCTCGGCTATCTTTAAAATACCTATATTGCTTGAATATTTAACGATATCATTCAACGTCAATCGTCCATAGGGATGGGTGTCATGCACGACATTCCGGCCCACCCGATACCGCCCTTCTTCACAATAAAAAACAGTATTGGGTGTGCAGACTCCGGAATCAATCGCCCCTGCGGCAATGAAAATTTTCATGGTGGAGCCAGGTTCAAATGGATCGGTAATGGCCCGATTGCGCCACAAATCACGCTTATATTCACCGTGGGCATTGGGATTGAACAAAGGGAAATGGGCCATGGCCAGAATGGCGCCGGTTTTTGGGGCCATGACAATGGCCATGCCGGAATTGGCGCAATGGGTGGTGGCCGCTTCGGCTAAAGCGGTTTCGGCAATATACTGAATGCTCCGATCAATGGTGAGAATGATATTGCCGCCGGAATAATCGGACAGGATTTTACGTTCAGCGTCAAACCCCCGGCCCAAGGCATCGGTCATTACGATCTGTTTAACTGCATGGCCTTTTAAATGATCGTTGTAAAAAAACTCAAGCCCTTCCAAGCCCTGACCATCGATCCCGGAAAAACCGATCACCTGGGCTGCCAGGGTGCGATTCGGATACACCCGGGCATGCTCCGGAATAAATCCGACCCCTGCCAAGGACAGGGCCTTGACTGCTTCCACATCCTTGGGCGGGACATTTCTTTTAATCCAAACAAAGGAACGCTTGGCGGACAACTTCTTTTTCAAGCGGGTGGGATTCAGTTTTAAAATTTTGGCAAGGGCCTGGGCCGTTTCCTGGGGCGCGCTCACTGCCCCAGGGTAGGCGGCAATGGAGGTCGTGTCGATACTGACCGCCATTTCCTGCAAACGGGAATCATAGATTGTACCGCGTTTGCCCTGGGTCACCATGGATTTTTGATATTGCCTGGCCGCTTTCTGAGACAACAAAGGACCTTGCACCACATGCAGGAATACGGCCTTGGTCCCCACAGCCAGGTACAAAGCGGTCAAAAAAAGTCCGGTCAGAACAATGCGCCATTTAATCCGCGGTGGTTCTTGCTCAAGCCTCTGTTGTTGTCTCATTCGCTTCATTGGATCACAATGATCTGTTTCGGCTCAGGCATTACCAAATTAAGCTTGGTTCTGGCAATGCGTACAATCCGATCCGGTGACTTCAATCTAGCCAATTCCACCATCAAATGTTTTTGCCACTTTAACAACTTCTGATGATTCTGGGTCTCGCCGGCAATTTCATAACCCATGCCGATGCATTGAACCCGGCACCAAGTGTATGCAAAAAGTTCCATGATACAGATCACCATCAACAGAATCCATATCCAGATATGCCTTCGGGCTCGAATGTGACCCGCATGTCCGCCCGGCATGGTCCCCATGGCACACCTATAATTTCCCGGCAACACGCAGCTTGGCGCTGCGCGCCATGGGGTTGGCAATAATTTCTTGCTCCGAAGGTTTCAACGCTTTGCGCGTGATCATACGCAAAAGCGGTTTCCCTTGACACTGACACTTGGGCCAAACTGGCGGACAGGTGCATGCTTTTGAAAATCTTTGAAAACCCTGCTTCACAATCCGGTCTTCAAGGGAATGAAACGTAAGCACGCAAATCCGCCCTTCCGGATTGAGCAAGCCGGGAACCACGCTTATGAATTCCTCCAAGCGCTCCAGTTCCTTATTTACGGCAATGCGCAGCGCCATAAAAACCCGGGTGGCCGGATGGAGCTTACGGCCATAACGCATTTTAGGCGGCAAGGCCTCGCAAACAATATCCGCCAATCTTTTGCTGGAACGGATAGGATTGTGCTTGCGCGCCATAACGATTTTTCGCGCCAGGCGATATGCCATGGGCTCTTCCCCATAGGTTTTGAACAAATCCCCAAGGGCTGCTTCCGAAAAAGAATTGATCATATCTTCCGCCCTGGTGCCAGCGCGCACATCCATACGCATATCTAGGGGTTCATCATGCTTAAAACTGAACCCGCGTCCGCTTTTCTCAAACTGATGAAGCGAGACACCCAAATCAAGGAGGATCCCATCCACCCCGGGCAATCCGAATTCCGATAAAACCGCCGGTAAAGTCGCAAAATTTCCGTGAACCAATCGAAAATTTGCTTCATGGGATTTGCATACGGCCCTGGCATTTTCCACCGCATCCATATCTTGATCCATACCGATCAAAAGGCCGTCCGGTAAAATCCTTTCCAGAATCAGGCGGGTATGCCCAGCCCCCCCCACTGTTCCATCCACATAGATTTTACCGGGTCGGCAATCTAAATATGCCATTGTTTCCGTGGGCATGACTGCGATATGATGATACGGCATTACATCATAATCCTAGTTTGGCGATTTCGTTGCGGACCTCCTTATCATTCAGATCTGCTTCCATTTTCCGATTTTCTTCATCCCAGCGTTCCCGGGACCAGATTTCAAAATGATCTAAAATACCCACCAGTACGATTTCCTTATCCAGAGAGGCCTTTTCCCGCAAGGTCGGCGGCACAAGGATGCGGCCTTGCTTGTCGCAATAACAATCCGCAGCACCACCGATAAACAAGCGCACGAATCGCCGCATGGCATCACTCTTTTCCCGCAGAGAAAGCACTTTGGCCTCGACTTGTTTCCATTCCTCAAAACTATAGGCGTATAGACTCGAATCCCGGGCAGTCAACATCACGCCGTCGCCGCCCCCGGTTTTAAGAACATCACGGAACCGGGACGGAATCAGGATACGCCCCTTGGGGTCGATGTTATGAAATGAATGACCCCGAAACAATGCAACACTTGTCTCCATAATCCGCCACTTTTATCCATTATATGGGCCAAAATACCCCATAAAAGACAGACGTGTCAAGCAAAAACTTTATTAAAAAAAAGATAATTTTTAATGATTATTAAAAGTTAAATATGAGTATAAAATGGGTGGGGGAAAGTGGTGAAAAACGGTAATAGATCGAATTTGATGGGATTGTCTACCAAGGAAGAGTTGTCAGTTCTCTATCTGGATTGTCAGCGGCACCACATGCAGACTGGAGGATATTTCCCGTGTGCTCCCGAGTCGCCAGTCGGCAAACCGCTCCTTATCACCCAGTAATGCTTCGATCCCTTTAACAAGCCCGTTGATATTAATCACCGGATGCCGGGAAAAGACCTCAGGCAAACCGTAGGTAAGATTGCATGCCAAGCACTTGCCGACCCGCTGCTTCAATTGGAACTCAAAATGGAGTTTGTTGCCATTTGCCCTGCTGAAAACAAGACTGATATCATAAGCGCCCTCCTCCACATCACCGAACAAGGCTTCAAAAAAACGGTCGGCATTGTGGGCCGGAAACAATTCCGCCAGAGCTTCTTCAGTAAAGATTGAATGATAATCAACCATGGGACTCTTCCTTTGCAATGAATTCAACCATAGCGCCCCCGGCTTCGTAAGCTTCTTGAAGATATTCAGGGTGCTTGAATATGTCGCCTTCAAAATCCAGCCCGCGGTACAACAGGGTCTTCCAAAGCCGGATATCCACAACATCAAAAAAATAACGCAGGCTGAGCAAACTACCCTCAAACAGTTTCTTTCCCTTTGTGGCACCCACTGCGATGAAGAGCCCCGGCCGCTTGGCGGTGGATTCATCCGGACCTTTTTTATCGATCCAATATTTTTTTACCCAAAAGGATTGGCATCGATCCATTAAAATTTTGGTATGGGCGCTCACTGCATAAAAGAAAATCGGCGAAGCCAGCATTAATCCGCTGCAATCCGACAACATGTCATATACTTTCTGAAAATCATCCTGCATTACGCAACGCCCGGTTTTCAAGCAGCCGTAAATCTCCAGGCAAGGCGACATCTTTAAATCCCGCAGGAGCAATTCATCCACTTGAACACCCGCCTCCCTTGCGCCGCGCACCGCTTCCTTTAAAAGCGCGGCGGTGTTGCCGGCTCTGCGGGGGCTGCCGTATATGGCGATTATGCGCTTCATGACCAATCTCACATATGGCAAGGTCATTCACAAGTCAAGATGAAAGGAATGGGGCTGATATTCATTGCTTTTTTAAAAATAAATGCTACTGTCTCTGCACTCTGCCCTGCAATATTACAAAATAAGGAGGTTGTCATGCAATATCCGCAATTCATCCGGCTGTTGTTCTTTTTTTTGGGCTTGGGTCTTACGGCAGCCCCCCTCCATGCCGGCACTTCTGGTTGTCTGGAAGGCGATGGAAAAATAAAAAAAGAAATACGGGAACTACCCGCTTTCAGCGCTGTGGCCGTTGACGGTGCCTTTGACGTCCGAATCGTCTGTGGAAAAAAACAGTCGCTTGAAATCACGGCCGACGCCAATCTTTTGCCCGTGATCACCACAACGGTAAAGGCTAAAACCCTGTATATCGATACGAGTCGCTCCATCTGCACAAAATCGGATCTGCTAGTTACCATTGCCATACCGGATATTGGGCAAGCCGACCTTGGCGGTGCAGCGGACATGAATATCAGCGGCCTTTCCAACCCCAAATTTATCCTGAACTCAGATGGGGCCGGCGATATTACCCTCGGCGGGAAGACCAGCCTTTTCCATGCCACCCTTAAAGGCAGTACAGACCTTGAAGCCCGTCAATTCATTGCCGATACGGTTCAAATCCGCGTTTACGACGCCGGTGAAGCCGTCGTCCAGGCAACTCAAAAACTGGATGCCGCCGTAACCGGAGCGGCAACCGTTACCTATTTCGGCAATCCCAAAACCGTGAACAAAAAAGCCGCCGACGCCGGTGAAATCGTATCCGGCGACAAGGCTGAAGCCGATGAGGAGGAAGAGGAAAACGATTAGAAGAAATGTTTTTGCCCACCACCCGCGAGGAATTAAATGCACTCGGCTGGCCGGTGTTGGATGTGATCCTGGTCACAGGGGATGCTTATATTGACAGCCCGTATATCGGCATTGCCATCATCGGCAAGGTTCTGCTCAATGCCGGTTTGCGCGTGGGGATAATCGCCCAGCCGGATATCCATTCCGGCCGTGACATCTGCCGTCTAGGCGCGCCCCGGCTTTTCTGGGGCGTATCCGGCGGCTGTGTGGATTCCCTGGTGGCGAACTATACTGCTCTTAAGAAAATCAGAAATCAGGATGACTACACCCCCGGCGGCCTCAACGGAAAACGACCGGACAGAGCTGTCATCAGCTACACCAACCTGATCCGCAGATTCTATAAAAAGACCAAACCCATTGTCCTGGGGGGCATGGAAGCGAGTTTGCGGCGGGTTGCACATTATGATTTCTGGTCAAACAGTATCCGCAGATCCATTCTTTGCGATGCCAAAGCAGACTACCTGGTTTACGGTATGGGGGAGAAAACTATTCTGGCGCTGGCCACGGCCCTGCAAGCCGGTAAAGCCGTGCACGAACTTCCCGGCATTTGCTACCTATCCAATGCAGCGCGTACAGACTACCTGCAATTGCCTGCTTATGAACAGATCTGCCAAGCCAAGACAGCCTTCATTGAAATGTTCAAGACGTTTTACACCAACAACGACCCCATAACCGCCAAGGGGCTTTGCCAGCAACAAAACCCGCGCTATCTGATTCAAAATCCGCCTTGCGCCTATTCCTCCCAATTGGAGCTTGATGCCATCCACGGTCTGGACTTTGAAAGAGATTTGCACCCGTTTTATAGACGCATGGGCCCGGTTCGGGCAGTTGAAACCCTGCGCTTCTCCATTCCCACCCACCACGGTTGCTATGGGGAATGCAATTTCTGTGCGATTTCCGTTCACCAAGGGCGAACCGTACGCTGGCGCAGCCGCGAATCCATTGTAGCCGAAGCGCGGCTGTTAGCCGCCTATCCTGACTTCAAGGGACAGATTCTTGATTTGGGCGGCCCCACCGCCAATATGTATGGCTTTGAATGCACCAAAAAATTGCGCCAAGGAAGTTGCCGAAAAAAAAGATGCCTTTTCCCCAATATTTGCCCTGATCTTGCCATCGACCACGGCCCGCAGATCCAACTGCTGAGGGAATTACGGAAAATCAAAAATCTCAAACATGTTTTTATCGCCTCCGGCCTGCGCTATGATCTGATCATTTCCGATAAAATCCATGGAATGGAATATCTACGCGAAATTATCCGGCATCATATTTCCGGTCAACTTAAAGTGGCTCCTGAGCATTCAGCAGACCACATCCTGAGACTCATGGGCAAGCCGGAAATTCAACAGCTCCTCCATTTCAAAGATGAATTTTATCGTCTGACAAATTCCATTGGTAAAAAACAATTTTTGACTTATTATATGATTGCCGCCCATCCGGGCTGTCACCAGTCCGATATGCAGCGGTTAAAACAGTTTTCTTCGCACCACTTAAAAACCTGCCCGGAACAAGTCCAGATCTTTACTCCAACGCCATCCACTTTTTCTAGCTTAATGTATTATACGGAATCGAACCCTTTCAATGGCCGGTCCATTTTTGTTGAAAAAAACAAAGCCCAAAAACAGCACCAGAAAAACTGCCTCTTTCTAATACCACCTCATTTTTAGGTATTTAATTTCATAGTTACCATTTGGCAGTCTGTTTTATTATTATTGCAACATATTGTTTTATTTAAAATATAATTTTTTATACACAGTTTGCATGCAATTTGCATTTTCCGAATAAAAGCGGATTCTTTCCCATTGACATAAGGGAAAAACCATACTACTAGTGCAACAATATATAGTGGTTTTATTGACAATGTGCACCCCAGATTGTGGGACTAGGGAATGCAAACTGTTTTAGAAACATTTGTTTCGACTAATACTTTGAATTCCTATGGGTATGAACCGAGGATCAACAACCCTGTTTTTCAGCATGGCAAATTGAAATGGATCTCAGGGGGGGGCTGCCATGGACCATGTTGAGCGGAATCAAGAAAATAAACAGCCCGACGATTCTTCCCCGGCCGATACCAGCAGCGATCTGGAAAAACGCATCACCAAGACCAAACTAATTAACCGACTTAATTTTATTAATTTTCAAAACGGCAATGTCCTCATCAATTTCAAACACCGTAAATACAATCGTATCATAACCAAAACAGCCTGCCCCCAACCTTGCCGTGGCGATTTTCTTGTTTGCCTGTGGCAGAATCCTGATGAACTGGAAGACCTTTTTGATACATATCAGTTTCAAGATCTGGTCGTCACCAACGGGCTAAAAATCATTTCCGTCAAAGCTGTCCCGCGCCAAATTAGTCGGAAAGGCATTTGCCTGCCCCTGCCGGAGGCAAGCGCCGAAATCAATGTGAGAAAGACCAAAAGGCATATTTGCGATGGCTTGAACGTAACTTTGATGCAAAACGGCGTTTCCTACAGCGGAAGGTTATTGGATTTTAACGCTGTTTCCCTCAAGCTGCTATTATCCTCAGAGCCGCCCCAGACTTTTCAATGGATCAATCTGAAAGCCAAGGTCAATATCATCATCACTAATCAAAAGGGGCCCTTGTATACGGCTGAATGCCGCATCATCCGCCAATCTGTGGACGGCAACCAGGGGGCCTTCATCCTTGAGCCGTTAAACCAGGTGATCCAGCGCTATAAACCAAAAGAATATCGCAGTAGAAGATTTACGCTGTCACCATCGCCGAATTTAATTTTTCTGCATCCTTTTACCCACAAGACCGTTTCCATGAAAGTCCTTGATCTGTCAGGATCGGGTTTTTCCGTGGAAGACGACCGAAAAAATTCCATTTTACCTGCCGGTATGATCCTGCCGGAATTGGAGCTGAACTTTGCAAACAGCTTTACAATCAAAGGCAAAGCACAGGTTGTTTACCGAAAAAACATCATCCTTGAGGGAAAAAAAGCTGAAGCAGTCAAATGCGGTTTGGCTCTGCTGGATATGGGTTTTGAAGACCACCTGAAATTGCTGGCAGTACTTCATCAGGTGGAGAATCGCAATGCTTACATTTGCAATAAAGTCGACCTGGACGATCTGTGGCGCTTTTTTTTCGAAACGGGCTTTCTCTATCCCAAGAAATACATCTTTCTGCAACAGGAAAAAGAAAAAATAAAAGCAGTCTACCAGAAACTATACACAGGCAATCCCAGCATTGCACGCCATTTTATTTACCAGGAAAACGGCGCCATTCGCGGCCACATGGCCATGCTCCGTTTTTATAATAAAACCTGGTTGATTCATCATCATGCCGCCCGCAGCACTTCGCTGTTGCGAGCAGGGCTAGTGGTGCTCGACCAGGTGGGCCAGTATACCTACGAGTCCCATCGTCTCTATTCCAGCCACATGGATTATCTCATGTGCTATTATCGACCGAACAATTCATTTCCGGAGCATGTCTTTGGCGGAGCTGCCCGCCACATCAACAACCCCGACGGCTGTTCCCTGGACTTATTCACTTACAGCCATATTCGCAAACCGGTTCGCAACCGGAAACAACTACCGAGCCCATGGAAGCTGGTCGACACAGAGCAGGAAGATCTTTTGGAGTTGGAAAGCTATTACCAGGCAATTTCCGGCGGTCTTATGGTGCGCGGTCTTGATCTGAGCCACGGCATCAAACCGAATCCGGATTTGTCCACAGCCTATCAAGCAGCCGGGCTCAAACGCGAAAGAAAATTGTTCTCCGTAAAAGCGGGGAATCAATTAAAGGCGGTCGCCATTGTCAGCATCGCCGATGTGGCCCTAAATTTATCGGATTTGACAAGCTGCATCAAAGTCATTGTAATCGATCCGCAAGATCTGCCCAAGGACATTTTGGAATCCGTAGTCGCCCGTTTGGCGGATTTGTTTGAACAAAGCCGCATCCCCCTGCTGCTCTTTCCAGCAAGCTATGCGGATGATCAAACCATTCCCTATGAAAAGCAATATAATCTTTGGCTGCTGAACACTGACTATTCGGATGATTACTTCAAATTTATAGACGAATTAAACAAGCTCCGGAATACCCAGAGTTGATGCCGTTTTTTCAATCGGATTGGGATGGGCGGATTGGGCTGGGAAAAAACATAAGCCGCCGGTCAAGCCACTTTTAAAAACTGAATATCGCTGTCCTGACCGTTGAAAGTAATGGCTTCACAAAGATAGGCAAGATTGTCTTCTAAGGCCTTTATTTTATATTCGCCTTCCAAGCGATCCTCGGCAATGGCCCGGGCCATGACGCATAACAAGTGGACACGTTGGTGAAACAGATGGGACTTATCCATCTCCTTGCTTTCGCGGGCAACCGCTGCGGCCTTTTGGCCGGTTTCCATTCCTGCATCTCTATTCATATGCAGGGATGCATAAAAAACCGCTTCGGAATTTTCAATTATGGCCTCCCTTCTGAATTTTCCCAATGGGAAACCCTTGAGAAACGCCTTGGCCATAATGATCAGCAACTGCAGCCGGGCAAGGAAAATAGCACATTCATCCATATCTTTACCGTCAGGGGTTGGGGAACCGAAGCGAAGCATTATCTTGCCTTTAGCAGCCGTTTTTAATGAATATACTATACTAAATAAAAATTTATTTAAGACTACCATTTTCTGCCGGAGCAAGTCAAGGCATGTTTTCCTCCATCCCGGGACAACCGTATGTATGAATATGTCCCATTTTCGGGGTCAGGGCCGCTATCGGTATCAGTATCGGTATCGAATTATTTTTTTCGATTTTAATACCAATCCCGAAAAAACCTACATGCAATACCCCTGATCCGCGCCAAATGAACATTGACTTAAGCACAACGCTTTGATATACGCGCATCTACGGTTTTTGCGGTTGCCATGTTCCCCATCACACGGATTTAGAGGATAGTATATGTCTCGCCGAAAGTATTTGATGGAAAACGAAGAAGAAGCCTTGCGCTTGGATCTGAAAACCGATGAACAAACAACCGCGTCACAAGCCCGCTGGGCCGGGCTTAAGCCCGGAATGCGGGTGGCCGACATCGGCTGCGGACCGGGAAAAACAACTTTTATCCTGAACCAAATTGCCCAGCCTGGCGGTGCCGCCATGGGTGTGGACAGCTCATTTCAGCGGATCGAATCCGCACGGCAAAACTACCACCATGAAACCATCCGATTCGTCTGCCGGGACATTCATGATCCCCTGGACGATCTTGGTGAATTCGATTTCATCTGGGTTCGCTTCGTACTGGAATACTTCCGCTCAACCAGCGCCCAAATCGTTCAAAATATATCAAAAATACTGAAAAGCGGCGGGATACTATGCCTCATTGACCTTGATTATAATTGCCTGAATCATTTTGGTTTATCCGACCGCCTGAAGCGCTCCCTCTGGGGTGTCATGAACTGCCTGCAGGAAAATGCTGATTTTGATCCCCATGTGGGCATCAAGCTTTACTCATTCCTGTATGATATGGATTTTAAAAATATTGATGTCAACCTCGGCTCCCACCATTTGATTTACGGTGAACTGAACCACGTGGACGCCTTCAATTGGACCAAAAAGGTGGAGGTTGCCGGTAGGTTTTCCGGTTATGACTTTACTGAATATGAAGGCGGGTATGACGATTTTTTCGAAGAGTTTAAAAATTTCTTTCATGACCCGCGGCGGTTCACTTACACGCCCATTATTTCCTGCCGGGGGGAGAAGCCGTAATGGCTTGGCTGTATACCTTATTGAATTGAATTGTTCAAAATCCCTTTTTCTACAATGAAGATACCAGGCGCAAGCGTTTCTCGTTTTTTTCCTTTATATAGTATCGGATAAAAGCATCCACGATTTTCTCTTTAAAATGATGGCCGGCCTCTTTCTTCAGCATGGCAAAGGCTTCATCCATTTTCATGGGTGCCCGATAATGACGATTGGAAGTGATGGCTTCAAAAAAATCAGCCACAGCGATTATTTGAGCCCCCAGGGGGATTTCTTCGCCTTTCAATCCGTACGGATAGCCGCTACCGTCCAGTTTTTCATGGTGGCAACCGGCAATATCCGGGACTTGACGCAGCATTCCCTCAAAATTAATACGCGCCAGTATTTCTCGGGTTTTGGCGGCATGGGTTTTTACGACCTCATATTCCTCATCTGTCAGTCTGCCTTGTTTTTTCAATAGGGAATCCGGAACGCCGATTTTTCCATAGTCGTGCAATGAGGCTGCCACGCCCACGACTTCGGTATAGTCCTTGGAGAGTCCCAATTCATTGCAAATGCCGATGGCATATTCGGTGACCTTCTCCGAATGACCGGCTGTCATGGGGTCACGGGCGTCAATGCTGGCTGCCATAACATGCAGAATCGAACGCATCTGTTTTACCCGGGCATCCAGCAGATCAGCATTGCGGATGCTGATGCCGATCATGGGCGCGATTCCCATCAATAAATTCATGTCGCTCTGAACCAGGGGCCGCTTGGTCTTGATATTATCCACGGCCAGAATGCCCAACGGCTCCCCATCACAAATAATCGGGCAGCAAATGAAGGACTGGCTGCCCAGTTTCTTGGCAAAGGCCAGGCTGCGCAATGAGAGATTTTTTCCGATTGAATTGATATCGTTGATCAAATACGGCTTTTGCTCCCGGAAACTGACCACAAAAACCCCCTTGGATTCAGGACGATCCAGATGAAAATTGGTCTTTTTCAGGAACTCAAGCTGATCATCGGAATAGCCAAAGCCGGCTCGAAATGTCAGCAGGGTCTTTTCTTTGTTGGCCATCAGAATCAAGCCCCGATCATAATCGAGTCTCTTTTCGGAAATTTGAATTACATTGGCAAGTACATCCTCGATATTGGTCTGCTTGCTGATGGCTTGGCCGACCTCATTGATTAGCCTGGCATGATTGTAGTTGATTTCGATCTGCTCCAGCAATTTGTCCGTTGAATCGTTCAAACTGCTGATGCTTTTTTTTAATTCGTTTTTTTCCAAACGCTCGCCCAAAAGGGCCAGCAGCGCCAAAACCAATACACCGATAAGCGCCACTGGATAAAGGGATAGCAGTTTTGCCGAAGAAGAGAAAAAAGATGAAATAATGCAGGCCCCAAAAAAACCTGTTGCCGTGATGTTGACGGCCTTGCGCCAGGAGGCTGAAAAAGGATTGTCCCAGGTAATGATATATCGGCAAATCCGACTGCCGCGGAACATGCATTCCGGATGCTCTATTCTCGGCCACTTATTGTTGAAAGCCATGGCCATGGCCTCGAAAAAACCCATCCGATTTTCACATTGGAAGGGTTTTTCAGTCACCCCCTCATTAGGGGTAACACTGATCTCCACTTTGTTCGCAGATAATTTGCAGGATGAATAAATCGAAGAGCGGGTTAGATTGCGGGAGGCCTTGCCGATCATTTCATAGGCCTTGGACAGGCCGATCATCCCGAGAATATATTGTCGCATAACCCCGATGGCATCCGGTGAAACCGCAAATCGACCAGCTTCCCTGGCTACGCCTTCCGTACCGGTCAATTTCACAAGACGCTCATAAAAAAGGTTGACCTGTTCCTGAGTGAACCAATGCCCCTGGTCTTCGATTTCATGCGGCTCCATCTGGGCATAGTCCAGCAGATCGGAAATATTGATATAGCTATATTTCCGTTTAATCAATTTGATATAGGTATCGATGATCCGACTGTTATAAAGGGGCCGCTTTCCTTGATCTAAATACGCTAACATCTCACCACCTGCCTAACTAGCCTTGCCCTGAGCACAAACATTGCCTGCTGATATCTCTGATCCTTTGGGCCTACCTATAAAAGAATGTAAATATTTACAAGTGCAAACAATGTTCGCGATGATAAATTTATTAAAATAACAAAATTTTTCACCGCGGAAAGATTACCCGCTCCTCTGATAAAAATCAGACCAGAATGGTCATCCTAGCCAAAGCTGTAAAATTTTCTTTTGAAACAGATAAAATTATGTTATATTGTTGCAGTATCATTCGTTGAAGCCCGGAAGAAGGCATCATCACGAAAATCTTCTTATTAGCATCATTCATTTATAAAGCAAGCTACGAAAAATCCAATACAATTATTGAAACAGCATCATTTTTTCTCGTTTGTTGACATGTAAGCAGGCGTCCGACCGCAAAAGGAGTTCAACGGTGTCTACTATGAGTTCAATCATCGACGAAAACATCCTGTCTTTTATTACCGAAAGCCGCGAAATGATCGACGAAGTCGAGCCTCATCTCATCGAAATGAGCAAAATGTCCTCCCCCGGCAGCTCGGCAGATATGGAAACCACCAATCTAATCTTTCGGCTTTTTCATTCCATTAAAGGCACTGCCGGCTTTCTTCAATTCAATGAAGTCGTCAAGGTGACCCATGAGGCCGAAACCCTACTGGATTTGATCCGAAACGGCCAAGTTGAAACAGATCAACGAAATACCGATGTGCTTTGTCGAACTTGTGATATTGTCAATTCCTTATTAAATCAGATTGAATCCACCGGTTCGGATAAAGGCTTTGAAAGCGAAGCCCAAGCCATTATTTCCGAATTAAGCGAATGCATCCATCCAACCACGGCAGGCCGGGAAAACGCTGCTTCAGAATTGCCCCCTCTGAATGCAAAAGACCTTTCTGCGGAAAATGCCCTGGAAGCCGCCGCTATCCCGGATGCAATGGATCAATTGCTGCTTACACCGGAGATGCTCCAGCGTTTCATTGAAGAAGCGGTTGAGCAACTTGAAGTGGTTGAAGAATCCATGCTGAAGCTCCAGGAAGATCCGAACAACATGGAAACCATCCAGGAAGCCTACCGATCCCTGCATAGTTTTAAGGGTAACTGTGGTTTTTCCGGTTATGCCGACCTGGAAAAACTGGCACACAAGACCGAAACCGCCATGGACGCTCTCAAGGCCGGAACCCTGGCAGCCGACCCCTCCACCATTCAAACCATGCTCTATATGGTGGATATTTTTAATCAGGCAATTGCAGATATCTCCAAGGGCGGCCCCGGCTCCATCCCCAACCGCTCTGTATTGATCGACCTTCTGGATGATATTCTGCCCACTGCAGAAACAGATGCGGAATCCCAAGCACCTGCGCCCGACCCCAGACCGGAAATTCAACAACCAGAAGCCCTCTTTTTACTTCGGGAAAAACAAGACCTTCCCAAACCGGTAGAGCCCACGGACAAGGATAGGGGCAGGGATGAATTAATGGATACGAGCAGTTCCAAGAGCCGCTCCATTGCCAGACAGGACATCCGTGTAAACCTTGCCAAGCTGGACCAGTTGATCAATCTGGTGGGCGAGCTGGTCATTGCCGAGGCCATGGTAACCCGCAACCCGGATCTGAAAGGCTATGAATTTGAAAATTTTGAACGCTCCTCAGCCCATCTCAATAAAATCGTACGGGATTTACAGGACATCACCCTGTCCGTGCGCATGATTCCGGTTTCAGGCGTTTTTCGGAAAATGATCCGATTGGTTCATGACCTATCGGCCCGTGCCCAAAAAAAGGTGAATCTGGAATTGCTTGGTGAGGAAACCGAGATCGACAAAACCGTGTCTGAATTGATCGCCGATCCCCTGGTGCACCTTGTCCGCAATGCCATTGACCATGGCCTGGAATCCCCAAAGGAAAGACTGGCCCAGGGCAAAAGCGAGACCGGCGCGGTAGTGCTGGAAGCCAAGCATGAAGGCGGCGAAATCTGGATTACCATCAAGGACGACGGCCGGGGGCTGGATCGAAAAAAAATCATCAACAAAGCCATTGAAAAGGGCTTGATCAAGGATGACGGCAGTCACCTGACGGATTCCCAGGTTTATGATTTTATCTTTCACCCAGGTTTTTCAACTGCGGAAAAGGTGACCGACGTCTCCGGGCGGGGGGTCGGTATGGATGTGGTCAAAAAAAATATTGAAAAAATAAAAGGCCATATCGACATCCGCAGCCAAACCGGATTCGGCACGGTTGTCGCACTG
This sequence comes from Desulfosudis oleivorans, assembly GCA_020723325.1. Taxonomy (GTDB): domain Bacteria; phylum Desulfobacterota; class Desulfobacteria; order Desulfobacterales; family SURF-7; genus DYJD01. Next base: position 33,836 of record DYJD01000004.1, read on the forward strand.
CGCATTCCTCTTACTCTGGCCATCATTGATGGAATGCTGGTACGGGTGGGCAAAGCGCGTTACACCGTGCCGTTGCTCTCCATCCGTGAGTCCATCCAGGTTGAAAAAGACAAAATCACCATCACCATGGATGGCCAGGAACTGGTAAAAGTTCGCAACGAACTGGTACCAGTGGTGCGACTGCACGAGATGCATCGCATCGAACCGGATCGCAAAGAGCTGGAAGGCGGTTTGGTTGTGATTGTCGAGCACCGTGGCGAAGCCGCGGCCTTGTTGATCGATGAAATCATCGGCGAACAACAGGCGGTCATTAAAGGCCTGTCAAATTACGTGGGCAATGTTAAAGGGCTTTCCGGATGTACTATTTTAGGCGACGGCGAGATCAGCCTGATTTTAGATATAGGCGGACTGGTTGCCCGTGCCCAAGATGCCGTTGCCGCTTGACTGCCTTAGCGCATATAACTTCAATAGAAAAGAGAGGAGGAACTATATGGCAAAAGATATCACCTCCATTGAAGACGATCTCTATGATGAGGATGATGAAGATACCCAGAAAAACCGATACTTCACTTTTCAGGTAGGGGACGAGGAGTATGGCCTTGAAATCATACATGTCATCGAAGTTATCGGCATGCAAAAAATCACGGAAGTTCCGGACATGCCGGATTTTGTCAAAGGGGTCATCAACCTGCGCGGCCAGGTGATTCCGGTCATGGATGTACGCACGCGTTTTAAAATGGCACCCCGTGAATATGACGACCGGACTTGCATCGTGGTCATCAATATCCGGGACACCGCCATCGGCATGGTGGTGGATAAAGTCAGCGATGTCATCGACATCCCGGAAGACCAGGTGGACCCCCCGCCGAAAATCAGCCGCAGCGTGGGAAGTCGATATATAAAAGGCATGGGCAAGGCCGACGACAAGGTGAAAATTCTGTTGGATGCCGGCAAGCTGCTCTATGATGAAGAGTTGCAACAAATGGAGTCCAAGGTGGATTAGAAGGAGAACCGTAGATGAAACTGCCGTCCTTGACGGTTAAAAAAAAGCTGATCGGCTTCATGCTCCTTGCGGTCATCATGTTGCTTTCCGTTGCCGGGACCGGTGTATTCTTCGACCGTCGTAACAAATCCGTAAATCAGGTCAAAGAGGGTCTGTTACTCTTTCTGCAAAAAATCTTTGAAGTCCGTGTCGCTGAAAAAACCTATCTGCAATTCCGCACAGAGACGGACAAAAATAATTTCAATGCTAGCATTCAATCCATGCAGCAAATGCTGACCGGCCTCAGGCAGAAAGAAGTCCTGCCGGGATGGCAGGAACAATTGGCCCGTATCAGCCCTGAATTTGTTTCTTATCAAACCCTGTCCAAGGAACTCTTGGATCATGAAGGACAGAAACGGGATCTGGAAAAGGAAATGGCATTGCCCCTTGAGCAAGCGGAAACCATGCTGGATGAAATCATCAAAGCTATCAACGAGCGCCAGGCCATACTCCAGATGCAAGGCGCAGACCTCAGCGGACCTGAGCGGGATCTCAAAATCGTGGTCAAAGACACCCGCATTATTTTTCTCCAACTACAAAAAATTCAATACCAATATATCGGCAGCGGCGAGGAACAGCTTATACAGAAATTCAAATCCCTGGCCTCGGCAAATACCGCGAGCAGCATTCGCGCCCTGGAGGACTATGCCAAGGCCCTTGACAACCCGCTCTGCATTGAAAAGGCAAAAAAAATAAACCAAGCCTACGGGACTTTTCTTGGACTTGTGGATCAGTTGCTGAAAATCGAGGAAGAAAAGCGCAAAAAGGTTGAAATACTGGATTCAAACGGCGGAAAACTTGTTAAAACATGTGAGGAACTCAGCATCCAAACCAACCAGCACCTTCTTCATCAACAAAAAACAGCCGCCATGGTGTTGACCATTATTGTGTTCAGCGGGCTCGTGGGATTTGCCGTCATCGCCGTCACCATGATTTATTCCATCACCAGGGCAGTGGACCGGATAATGGGCTTTGCCGGCAAACTGACCATGGGGGATCTATCGGCCGATCTTCAAACCGGCGCAGATGAATTCGGTAAAATCGGCCTGGCCCTCAACACTGTGGTGGAAGCCTTGAAGGAAAAGGTTGTCATTGCCGCCGCCATCTCCGAAGGAAATCTGCGCCGGAAGGTGCGGGTGGCTTCCGAGGACGACAGCCTGGGCAAGGCCCTTGATAAAATGTTGCACAGCCTGAACAACATGGTGGCGCAACTTCTGACCGCTGCCGAGCAAGTGGATGTAGGTTCCAATCAGGTGGCCTCCTCCAGCCAGACCCTTTCCCAGGGTGCTGTTGAACAGATTTCCTCCTTGGAAGAGATTGTGAGTTCCATATCCGACATTAGTTCCCGTACCAAGACCAATGCGGAAAATGCCGGTCAAGCCAATCGGTTGGTTGCCCAGGCCCGGGAAGCGGCCCGGGAAGGAGTCGATCAAATGACCGCCATGACGGCGGCCATGACGGCCATCAATTCATCCAGCCAGGAAATTTCTAAGATCATCAAGTCCATCGACGCCATTGCCTTTCAAACCAATCTGTTGGCTTTGAACGCGGCGGTTGAAGCAGCCCGGGCCGGCAAACACGGCAAAGGCTTTGCCGTGGTGGCCCAGGAAGTCCGCAACCTGGCCGCCAGAAGCGCCAAGGCAGCCCAGGAAACCACTGAACTGATTGAAGCGGCGGTGAAAAAGGCCCAGGACGGAAATATGATCGTGGATAAAACCGGTGAAGTCCTGCAAAAAATCAACCAGGGGATAACAAAAGTGGCGGATTTGATGGAAAAAATTGCGGACGCCAGCAATGAACAGGCCCAGGGGCTATCCCAGGTAAGCCAGGGGATATCCCAAATCGATGGAGTCTCCCAGCAAAATTCAGCCAATGCCCAGGAAACCTCCGCGTCGGCAGAAGAGCTTTCCTCCCAGGCCGCCCGGATGCGAGCCATCTTAAATGCTTTTCACATCAACCGACAGGCAGATGTACAAGCATCCCCAGCCCCTTTGTTCGCTGCCGACAGTCCAAACCGCCCGAAACTTGCCATCGGCCCGGGAAAAGCACAAAATTCATTATTTGGGAGTTCATATAACCCATGAAGCTTAAGAATAAAATCATGTTCAATGCCGCGGCCATGCTGTTCGTGGTGTGCATCCTGTCCACCGTCGGCGTTGCCTATCTGATCCGCCAGCAGAGTCGCGAAGCTTCCCGGGAACATTTGAACCGCTCCTTTAAAATCATCCGGGAGCGCATCAAATCCGTGGAAACCAAACTGGCTGCCGATACTCGTCAAATGGCCTTCATGGATGACATGGGCGCCAAAATCCAATTGGTGACAGACGGGAAAAAAAGCGGCAATGCCATGCTTTCTGAAAATGCCTACATTGAAATCACCAACACCCTTTACAATATCGGTCTTTCCAGCAATGTTCAGCGGATCCGTGCCTATGATCTTGAGAATGATCTGGTTGCCTTTGTTCTCATAAAAGGCAAGGAATGCCAATTGGGCTTTCCCAAATACGATTCCAAGAAGATTTCCTTCCGGACCGTCCAAGTCGCTGCCGGTGCCAAACCAGAAATCAGTTCCTGGAAAAACAGCGATGCAGCAACCGGGATCGAACTGAAATTAACATCCCAATCCGCTGACGTGAACCAGGTGCGCTTTGAGATTGTCGACAACTTTCTGACCCTGGCCGCTGCCGCTCCCTCCACAGCTATGGAATTCAGTCAGAAAACCGGCAACCTGGAACCCACGAAAGTGGGCTTGATCATTGCCGAGCTGCGCATCAACAATGATTTTGTTCAGCAATTGTCCAATCTCACCGAGACCTCCATCAATATTTTCACCAAAGCCGGGCTGAGCTGCGGAGCCATAGCCGAATACAAAAACATGAACCTGGATATGTTCCCGGCTGGAGAAGCCGCCTGGCAGTTGGACCAGCAGGCCCTCACCTATCAAGATATGACCGTGGGTGTGGAAAGATATTTTCAAGCGCTTCTGCCTCTTTATGCCGATTCCCGTTGTGTCGCCGCCATGGCCTCCCTGTATTCCCAAAAATTTGCCGAAACCAACACCAAAGAGATGGTGATCCTGCTCATCGGAATAGCAGGCGTGTGCATTGCTCTTCTATTGCCCTTGGCCTATCTTTTTGCGGGTTCCCTAGCCCGGCCCATTTTACAAGTGAAGGAATTCGCAGGAAAATTAAAGGAAGGGGACCTGTCGGAAAAGCTTCCCACCGGCAAAAATGAAATCGGTGAAATGGGCGCAGCCCTCAATGCCTTTGTGGAGGAGCTAAGGAAAAAGGCCGATATCGCCATCGCCATTTCCAATGGGGACTTGCAGAGATCCATCAATGTAAGCTCGGGCAAAGACATGCTCGGCAAAGCGTTGGAGACCATGCTCGTGCGGTTGAACGACACCATCATCAATATTCAAATGGCCGCCGATCAGGTGGATTCCGGCGCTGTTCAGATTTCCGATTCCAGCCAATCCCTGTCCCAGGGCGCCACCCAACAGGCCGCCTCTTTGGAAGAAATAACCAGTTCCATGACCGAAATCGGCTCCCAGACCAAAACCAATGCGGAAAACGCGGCCCAGGCCAATCAATTAGCCGGCAATGCCAAAACCGACTCCGTTCAAGGCGTGGAACAAATGCAGGCCATGTCCACTGCCATGGCTGCCATCAGCGCTTCCAGCCAGGAAATTTCCAAGATCATCAAAACCATCGACGGCATCGCCTTTCAAACCAACTTGTTGGCCTTGAATGCGGCCGTGGAGGCGGCCCGCGCCGGCAAACACGGCAAAGGCTTTGCCGTGGTGGCCCAGGAAGTCCGCAGCCTGGCCGCCAGAAGCGCCAAGGCGGCCCAGGAAACAACCCAGCTTATCGAGGACTCCGCTAAAAAAGTGGCGGACGGCAACGTTATTGTCCAAAAAACCGGTGCGGCTTTGACCAAAATCAACAACGGCATTACCAAAGTGGCGGATCTAGTAAGTGAAATCGCGACCGCCAGCAATGAACAAGCCCTGGGCATTTCCCAAGTTTCCCAAGGCCTTTCCCAGATCGACAATGTTACCCAGCGCAATACCGCCAGTGCCGAGGAAACATCGGCGGCAGCGGAAGAACTTTCTTCCCAGGCCGCCAAAGTTCGCGGGCTGTTGAGCATCTTCAAGGTAAAAAATGCCGCTACGGGCATGCATTTATCCCCGCTCAGGCCGAGGCCGACGCAACCGTTGCCCTCCCTGGATTCAGGCTGGGGCCGGGCACCTGCGGCAGCGGAAAAAAAACTAGCCGGATTTGCACCACCACTCATCTCCCTGGATAATGATGAAGCAGACCGTAAATGATATTTCACCTATCATGGGATAGCGAGGCAGTATGAAACGGAACAATTTTATCGGCAACCTCCTTCGAAAAAGCATTCAAGTAAAAATCTGTCTTATCCTGATCATCGCCTCCACCTTAATCCTTTCCGGATTTGCCTTTTTCAATTATTTTTTGACCAAAAGTAAAATGAATGCCGAACTTGAGACCATTTCCGATATGGCCGCACAACGCCTTTCCATCAGCCTGGTTTCACCGATTTATGAAATGGACGACAAGGCCATCGGGCAATTGATGAAATCGGAAATGCTGGAAAAACGTCTTTACGCCGTCCTGATTAAAGAGAGCGACGGCAAGACCGTTTTGCACGGTCTGGGTCGAAATGAAAAATGGGAAACCATCAACTCCAAGGAGATTGCTTCCCAAAATTGTGTGGTGCGCAAAGCGGAAATCACCAAAGGCAAGGAAAAGCTGGGTCTGCTGGAAGTTTATTTTACCGACCGTTTCACCGAGGAAGCCCTGCACCAGCTTGTCCTGCGCATCATCGGCGAAGTGTGCGTGCTCAATCTGCTGTTGGTGTTGATTCTGTTCTTCAGCATCAAACGCATTCTGATCCGGCCGATTCGCAATGCAGCCCGGAATGCCGATGAACTCAGAATCGGAAATCTTGCGGTGGCCTTCGACATCGGCGCTGATGAAATCGGAAAAATGGGAATCGCCCTGAATGATTTGGTGGAAGAACTGAAACATAAATCCAGGGCTGCGGATGAAATTGCCAAGGGCAATCTCCGCCACGAAGTTCACATTGCCTCGGGAAAAGACATGCTGGGCAGATCCCTGCAAAGCATGCTGGAAAACTTGAATACCATCGTGAGCGAGCTGTTTGCCGCTGCCGAGCAGGTGGACGCCGGTTCCAGCCAGGTTTCCGACTCCAGCCATTCCCTTTCCCAGGGAGCCACGGAACAGGCCGCGGCTTTGGAGGAGATAACCAGCTCCATGACCGAAATCGGCTCCCAGACCAAAACCAATGCGGAAAACTCTTCCCAGGCCAATCAACTGGCCATGACCGCCCGGGACGCTGCTCAAAACGGCGTCAATCAGGTGCGGGATATGGTAAGTGCCATGGAAGCCATCAGTCAGTCCGCCCGGGAAGTTGCCAAAATCATCAAGGCCATTGACGACATCGCTTTCCAGACCAATCTCCTGGCTCTCAATGCCGCTGTGGAGGCGGCCCGGGCCGGCAAACACGGCAAAGGCTTTGCCGTGGTGGCCCAGGAAGTCCGCAACCTGGCCGCCAGAAGCGCCAAGGCGGCCCAGGAAACCGCCCTGCTTATAGAGGGCTCGGTCGGCAAGGTGGAAGTCGGCAGCAAGATCGCCGAAAAGACCAGCAGCGCCCTGACGGAAATCAACGACGGTATCACCAAGGTTGCGGATCTGGTAGGCGAAATCGCCGCCGCCAGCAATGAACAGGCCCAAGGCATATCCCAAGTAAATAAAGGACTCGGCCAGATCGACAGTGTCACCCAGCAAAACACGGCCAATGCCGAGGAAACATCCGCCGCGGCCCAGGAACTGTCATCCCAGGCCGCCAATGTACGGCGGCTTCTATCTCGATTTAAACTAAAAGAAACTCAAACCGGTCCATCCCGAACAGCCGTGCCCGCCGCCCCGCCGCCTGCCGGGCGGTTGCCGGCCGCTGCCGGGCCTGGGGCTTGGGGAACACCGCAAAAGGCGACACATCCGGATCGGGAAATCAAACCGGCAGATGTAATCGCGCTGGATGACAAGGAATTCGGAAAATATTAAGCTGTTGGGAATACTTCTCAAATGGAAAACGGGATCACTCCTCGCGACTACTTCATCAAACCCGGTTATGTTTACGTGCCGGCGGAACAGACCCATCTCCGCACCGTGGTCGCTTCGGGCATCGGCGTAACCCTGTTTGATCGCAGCCGCAAAATCGGCGGTATGAGCCACTATATCCGGCCATTTCGGGAAAAGGGCAGTTCGACCGCGGTTTTCGCAGCTCCGGCCTTGACCGCCCTTGCACGCATGCTCATGGATACTGGATCGATCCGCTCGGATTTGGAAGCCCATTTTTACGGCGGAGCCGTCAACCCCCAGGCTGCCGGCTATGAGCCGGGCATCAGTGAGGACAATATCCGCATCGGACTTGAAATCCTAGGAAAACTGGGTATCGCCGTTGTCGGTCAGGATGTGGGCGGGGAGCGCGCCCGAAAAATTGTCTTCCACACCGGCACCGGTGAAATCATGATGGCCAAGGTCGAGGCGGTACGGGCCACGGATTGGTATCCGGAGGTATAGGTGCGAATCAAAATAATAAATATTCCGACTGTTCTTGATCTTGCTCTTAATCTTGCTTTTAATCTCAATTTGTATATTTCAAAAATAAGAGAGTAGAAGAAGTAAGATTAAGAGCAAGAGTAAGAGCATACTAAATCCGGTGAACATAATGACAACCAACATTCCCGACATTATCATACCCCAGCCAGTTGAAAGCGCTTTCAGCTCCGTCAGCATCAGCGATGCCGAATTCAATGCCATTCGAAAGCTGGTATATGAAAATTTCGGCATCAACCTGACGGAACAAAAGCGCTCCCTGGTTGTCGGCCGCTTGCAGAAATTCCTCAGGCTGAAAAAATTCAACACCTTTGAGCAGTATTTCAATTATGTCCGCAACGATGCCAGCGGCCAAGCCCTGGGCGAGCTGATCAATCGGATCTCCACCAACCACACTTTCTTTTTTCGGGAGCAGGATCATTTTGATTTTTTACGCAAGGTTATTTTACCGGAGCTGGAAACCCGGCTGAAAAAAGAGCGTGCCAATGACCTGCGCCTTTGGTGCGCAGGTTGCTCCTTTGGTGATGAGCCCTATACATTTGTGATTTCCATGCTGGAGCATTTCGGCCTGAATTACAAAAATTACAATGCCGGCTTGCTGGCCACGGATATTTCCGCCGCCGCCTTGAGCGCGGCCCAAACCGGCGTTTATCCGGAAGAGCGCCTGAAAATGGTCCCGCCGGCATTGAAGCAAAAATATTTCCGGGATTTGAACGACGGCACTTTTCAAGTGACCGATATTTTGAAAAAGGAAATCACCTTTCGCAGACTGAATTTAATGAAGCAACAATTACCGTTCAGCAAGCCTTTTCACCTGATTTCCTGCCGCAATGTCATGATTTATTTTGACCAGCCCACACGCAACGCCCTGGTCAAACGTTTTTTCGATATTACCGTGCCTGGGGGGTACTTGTTTATCGGACATTCCGAAACCCTTCGGAACGACAGCTGCCCGTACGCTTATGTCCGGCCGGCGATTTACCGCAAAGGAGAGCTGTAATGCCCAAACCCATCCGTGTCCTGGTGGTGGATGATTCCGCCCTGGTACGCGATATTTTGTCAAAAGGTCTGGCCATGGACCCCGGCATTGAAGTGGTGGGAACCGCTTCCGACCCCTATATCGCCCGGGATAAAATCGTGGCCCTCAAGCCCGATGTCCTGACCCTTGACGTGGAAATGCCGCGCATGGACGGAGTGGATTTTCTGCGGCGGCTCATGCCTCAGTATCCGCTTCCGGTGGTCATGGTCAGCGCTCTTACGGAAAAGGGCGCCCGCATCACCCTGGACGCCCTGGATGCCGGTGCCGTGGATTTTGTCACCAAGCCGTCGGCGGATGTGGCCCGGGGATTGAATGCCATGCTGATGGAGCTGCGCACCAAGGTTAAAATCGCTTCCACGGCCAACGTCTCCCATTGGAAGCGCAAACGTTTTCCTGCCGGCAAGCAGGTTCTGACCGCTGGCAAGGCCCTGGAAAAATCCACGGATAAAATCATCGTTATCGGGGCTTCCACCGGCGGTACCGAAGCGATTCGGGAAGTCATCACCAAATTCCCGGTAGCCGCACCCGGAGTGGTCATCGTGCAACACATGCCCCCCGGCTTTACAAGAATGTTTTCAGAAAGGATGAACAGTTTGTGTCAAATGGATGTCAAAGAGGCCGAAGACGGCGACCGGATTATGCCGGGCCGGGTATTGATTGCTCCGGGCGCATTGCAAATGAGCCTAAAGCGTTCCGGTGGAATCTATGAAGTTTTGGTCAAACCAGGCGCGCCGGTTTGCGGGCATTGCCCCTCCGTGGAAGTGCTGATGCAATCGGCCGCTGAATATGCCGGCGCCAATGCGGTGGGTGTCATGCTTACGGGCATGGGACATGACGGTGCCGACGGCATGGTGGCCATGCGTAAGGCCGGCGCCCGGACCATTGCCCAGGATGAAGCCACTTGCGTTGTTTTTGGAATGCCCATGGAAGCCCACAAGCGCGGCGGCGCGGAAAAATTGGTGCCCTTGGGAGAAATTGCTTCAACCGTATTGGAACTGCTCGCAGGATAATAAATATGAAAACAATTATGATCGGTGTTGGGGAATTCGGCGCTAGCAAAACCGCGGGTGAGGCCGTGAAAACCATGGCCCTTGGCTCCTGTGTGGGGGTAATTCTGTTACATCCGCCCACGCGAACCGTGGGGATGGTCCATGTGGCCCTGCCGGAATCAAAAACCAATCCGGACCGCGCCAAGGAAAGGCCGGGCTATTTTGCCGATACGGGCATCCCGGCTTTGCTCAATCTCATGAATAAAATCAGCGGCAACGCCGGCGGGAAAGGCTATCTCGTCAAACTCACCGGCGGCGCCAAAGTCATGGATCCCAACAACCTCTTCAATATCGGCGACCGCAATGTGCTGGCCATTAAAAAAACCCTCTGGCAACAAGGAATGGGCCCCCTGGCGGAAGATACGGGCGGACAAATCAGCCGCACAGTGGCCGTCTTTGTGGATACCGGTAAAATCATCATTTCATCCCCAGGCAGAAAAGACTGGGAAATATAGTCAATCGGGAGAAAGGCTCATGAAAAAAATTCTCATTGCAGAAGACGACCTGATCACACAGAAATTGGTTACCGCCATTATTTCCAAGATGGGGCATGTTTCCTTTGTCAGTCCCAACGGCCGCCACGCCTATGAGACCCTGTTGTCCAATTTCGATTTCGATCTGCTGATCACGGATATCATGATGCCGGAAATGGATGGGAAGCAGCTCATTCAAGCCGTACGCAAGGACAACCACTACCGGGACATACCCATAATCATCATGTCGGCCTTTGTGGGGGTCAAGGAAATAGCGACTTTCCTGGAAACCGGCGCAACCTTTTTTCAACCCAAACCAATTGATAAGAAAAAATTTGAAGAACATATAACCAAATGTCTTGAACGCGCATAATTATCATTCGCGAGGACGACGAAGGGTTGCCGCATCTTCGTCCTTACGCTAAGATCAATTTCAACCCGGGCAGACAGAGGTACCCATTATGTCCAGACTGAATGAAATAATCGAAAAGGCTCGCCAGATGCCGTTGCTGTCATCAAGCGCCACCCGTCTTCTTGAGATCATAGGTGATCCCGGACACAGTATCCAGGATGTGGCAAAAATCGTCATCAACGATTCGGCCCTGACCGTAAAAATCCTAGAACTGGTGAATTCCGCGGCATTTGGTTTGCGCCAGCCGATTTCCACAGTTACCCATGCCCTGCCCTATGTGGGTGAAAAAGCCGTGGTGGCCCTGGCCATGAACCTTGCTTCGCCCCAGGTATTCAACCGCCCTTTGCTCGGTTATGAAAGCAAAAAGGGCGAGCTTTGGGCCCATGGCCTCAGGACAGCCATCGCCGCCAATGAATTGTCCCGTTTTGCAAATGAGAAAATATCCGCCGGCGTGGCCTACACCGCCGGTATTTTGCATGATATCGGCAAATCGGTACTATCCAAATTTCTGACCGGGATGCCTGCTGAAATGATTAAAAAGCTGGAAAACGAAGAGGTCAAGGACTATCTGGAAGCAGAAGAGGCCATGGTGGGGGCCAACCATTGCGTGGTCGGCGCGGAATTGGCCAAACATTGGAATCTCCCTGGGGACCTGCAGGCCGCCATTCGGTATCACCATAAACCGGCTGATGCCGATGCCGGCAATCGCACACTGGCTTATGTGATTCATCTGGCCGACATGATTGCCATGATGGGCGGAACCGGTACGGGCGCAGATACCCTTAGCTACAAACTGGACCAAAATTATACCCGATTTATCGGCATCACAACCGCCGGGTTGGACAATGTCATGATGACCGTGATGATTGAATTTGAAAAAACCCAGGCAGCCCTGTTCGGTTCTGGAAAGGATGGTGAAGCATGAAACGCATTCTGATTGCGGACGACTCCAGTATGGCACGCATGTTCATCAAGCGCTGCCTTGAAATCTCCGGTTTTCAGGATTGTGAATTTGTGGAGGCCCCCAACGGTCGCGTGGCGATTGAGCTATTGAAGGAAAAACCCGTTGATCTGGTGGTGTCGGATCTCAATATGCCGGAAATGAACGGCGAGGAGCTTCTGAAACGCATCAAATCGTCTCCCCGGCTGCATGAAATTCCGGTCATGATCATCACCAGCGTGGCCAATCCCAAAAAAGTGGAAGAACTTCGCGCCTTGAAAGCCTTTGCGGTCTTGGGCAAACCTATATCACCTGCTACGATTTCAGCCACCCTGTCCGCCCTTCAAAATCCACCGGAGGAAAAACCATGACAACAGCATCCGCCTCCATTTGCAAGACTGTCTTGAAAGCGGTTTCAGAGACCTTTGAAACCATGATTTTTACCCAGGTGGCACCCCTGGGTCCGGCCGGAAATGAATTGCCGGCTGATGATAAGGGCGCATTCGCGGCCATCCCGGAACAATCCGCTCCTGGGTCCCTGCAAAAAAACTATTGGACCGCCATTCCCATATTATCACCCCTAAAGGGAAGTATGCTGATGGAAATTCCGGATCCTTTGGCCATCGAGCTCACTAAAAACCTGTATGGCTGGGTGGATGATTCGCAGATAACGGAAAAAGTCAAGCAGGACGCCCTGACGGAATTGATCAATACCATCTCCGGCCGGCTGATGCGGCTGTTGCTGCCCGAGGATCAAACCTTTGAGCTGGGACTGCCTGAATTAAAAGACGGGCCGCGGGAATTGTGCCCAGAAGATGTGGTTTGCAGATTTGCCGCCGCAGAACAGAATTTCTCTTTCATCCTCACCGATGAACTGGGCGCCATGGATACAAGACTGAAGACCAAAGACTGAAGGCTGAAGGAAAAAAAACCGGCCTTCAGCCTTCGGTCCATTCACCTTTTGTTTATTTACATTTCCTTGATCTTCTCGGTCAATTCCGGCATGAATTCCAGAATATTGGCCACCACACCCACGTCGGCCACCTGAAAAATCGGGGCTTTGGGATTCTTGTTCACGGCCACGATAAAGGGGTTGCCCTTAATGCCGCCCAGATGTTGGAAGGAGCCGCTGATGCCCATGGCCATGTAGACTTTGGGCTTGACGGTCTGGCCGGAAGTACCCACCTGGCGGGATTTCTCCATCCATTTGGCATCCACAATGGGGCGTGAGCAGGAAACCACCGCGCCCATGGCCTCGGCCAGTTCCTGGGCCACTCCGATATTTTCAACATCCTCAATGCCGCGGCCGATGGATACCAGTACTTCGGCCTTGGTGATATCCACATCACCGACTTCCGCCGCCACCACTTCCAAAAATTTACGACCCACTGTGAGATCGCCGGCATTGGCGGATTTGTCCACCACCTGGCCGCCGGCGGATTTGCTCTCGTCGGCCTGGAATGAACCAGGACGCAAGGTGATCACGGCGCCGCCTGAAATATCACAAGTCACATGGGTGCTGACCTGGCCGCCGAATTCCTGGCGTACCAGTTTTAGGGCATTGGCGTCCACGCCTTCAATACCGACAACATCCGAGGCAAAACCAGCATTCATTTTAATGGAAAGACCGGGTCCCAGATCCATGCCGAAGGTGTCATGGGGCATAAGGACGATGCTGCCGGCCGGCAGAATGTTCACCAGGGCCTTGCGAATGACTTCGGCATTGGGATAGGCCATGGCGGCATTGTCGATTTTCCAAACTTCATTGTAGGAAGCGGCCATGGCAGTGCAGACCGCGTTCAAATCCGCGCCGCTGCCGGCAACTACAGCATTAATTTTCGCCGCGGCATCGATCTTCTTGGCAGCGGCAAGCAATTCCAAGGCAGAATCATCGGCCACGGAGCCTTTATAGGTGATATATGCGAATATTTGAGCCATTATTTCAGCCCTCCTTTGGCTTTTAAGAGTTCAATCAGTTTGGCAATGATCTCTTCGTTGCTGCCCTCCAGCATTTCCGCTCCATCGCCCAAAACAGGCACGAAATAATCGATTTTCTTGACCTTGGCACCGGCAACGCCCACCGCGCTTGCGGCCAGACCCAGATCACCGGCTCCATAGGTGGGAATTTCCACGGAAGCCACCTTGCGGATGCCGCGGATGCCCACATAACGGGGCTCGTTGATGCCGGTCTGGATGGAAAGCACGCAGGGCAGATTGATCTCATTCATCTCCTGATTGCCACCTTCGATTTCCCGGCCGATTTTCAATTTCTTGTCATCAATGATTTCAATTTTGTTCACCAGGGAGGCATAGGGCAGATCCATCATGGCCGCCAGCATGCCGCCCACCTGGGCCGCACCGGCATCTGCCTGGGCCCCGGTGAGAATCAGATCATATTTGCTTTTTTGGGCCACGGCCTTCAGGATCGTGGCAATCCCCTTGCCGTCGGAGCCTTCAAAGGCGTCATCCTTAAGCAGGATGCCGTTGTTGGCGCCCATGGCCATTTCCCGCCGCAGAATCTCTTCCGAATCGTCGCCGCCCACGGTGACAACCGTGACGTTGCCGCCTGCGCGGTCCACGATCTGAATGGCTTCTTCCACGGCGTAGTTGTCCCATTCATTGACCGAGTAAACCAGATCATCCCGTTGGATGTCCTTGCCGTCACCGGCAACCGAGATCTCATTTTCCGAGGTGTCGGGCACCCGCTTGACACATACCAAAATTTCCATGTTCATCCTCCCAGCTATTGTTATTTGGATACCGATTGGACGGGCCTTTTCAGGCGCTCCCCACAAGGCCCGCGGAATTGGTGCTCTCTAATTCTATTGAACCAAATGTTTTGCGATCAACTCCGAAAAATCTATGGCTTCCATCTTGCCTTCCAGACCGGCGACCTTGATGGCATCTTCCATGTTCACCAGGCAGAAAGGACAGGCGGTAACAATCACATTGGCGCCGGCTTCAGCCGCCATTTTCACCCGCAGCACGCCCATGCGCTCTTCTTCCTCCGGCTCATAGAACAGCATCAAGCCGCCGCCGCCGCAGCAGAACGAGCGATCCCGGCTGCGCAGCATTTCCACCCGCCGCAAGCCCTCGATGGCATCCAAAGCCTGGCGAGGATCTTCATAGACGCCGCTGTGCCGGCCGAGATAACATGGGTCATGGTAGGCGTACACCTTGGATTCGTCTTCCACCTTGCCGAGACGCAGTTTCCCGGCTTCAAGCCCCTTGGCCACCACCTGGCTGATATGCTCGACCTGGGGCAGGCCGCTGTAATCCTTGTTCAGCACGTTCAAGGCATGGGGATCGGCGGTGACGATACGACTGGCACCGCACTCCTTGATCATTTCCGTATTGTGGTTTTTCAGATCCTGGAAAAGCATTTCCTCACCGAAACGGCGCACTTCGTTGCCGCTGTCTTTTTCACTCTTGCCCAACACGCCGAAGTCAATATTCGCAGCCTTCAGGATTTTGGCCGTGGCCTGGGCGATTTTCTGCATACGGTCGTCAAAGGAGCTGATGCTGTCCACAAAATACAGGGTATCGGCCTGGTCGCCCTCATCCAACATCTTGACCGCACATTGGGCGGCAAATTCCTTGTCCAGTGCCCATTCGGCCCGTTTCTTCTCCATCTTGCCCCAGGGATTGCCGCGTTTGCCGATGGCCCCCAAGGGTTTTTGCAGGGATTGGGGCACCATGCCGTCATCCACCATGCCGCGCCGCAGATCCACGATCTTGTCGATATATTCGATGCCGATGGGGCATTCCTGCTCACAGGCCCCACAGGTCGTGCAGGACCAGATCTCATCCTCTTCATAAATATCGCCGATCAGGGGTTGGCTCTTGAGGAAAGGCCCGCGCAGGGGATAGTTCTTGAAAATCTTGTCGCGGCCCTTGATGGAAATGAAGCGCGGCGACAGCGGTCGGCCCACGGCATTGGCCGGGCAGTTGTCGGAACAGCGACCGCAATCGGCACAGGTATAGAAATCCAGCAAATGTTTCCAGGTGAAATCTTCCAGCTTTTTCACGCCAAAGGATTCCAGCTTGTCCAACTCATCTTCGTTGATGCCGTATTTGACCGGTTTGATGTTGCCGGTCTTGACCCGCATGAAGAACACATTGAAAAGCGAGGTGATGACGTGAAAATGCTTGCCCATGGGCAGAAAGCAGAGAAAGAAGAAGAAGGCCAGGTCATGAATATAATAGGCGATGATATGCAGGGCCTGCAACGTCGGCTGGGAGGCGTTCACCAGTATGACCTTGAAAAACCAGGCCAGTGTCAGCGGCATTATGAATTCCGCGTGAGCCCCGGCTTGAACCTGGGCCGCCACGGCCGCCGCCTCAAAAAGGCTTTCGGAAAGCATGAGGGTTGAAATCACCCCCAGGACAAAAACCGCCTCGGCCGTGTGGTCATGACCGTATTTGGCCGGCACGGCATAACGCGCGGGCTTATAAATTCCACGCCGCACAGCGGCAATGATACAGGCAATGAGTACCCAGGTGGCGGCCAAATCCTTTAGAATGGAATAGGCCTGGCCGAGCAGGCCGTCCATCCCGGGAAAAACAAAACCTTCTTTCAGACCGATGATGACAAGCTGGGAAGAACGCAGCCCCAGGGACAAAAAGCCGGCGAAGATCAAAATATGCAGAACACCGGCCAGCATATATCGGGGCTGGCGCCATTGGGCCAGCCAGATTTTGGCCACATTGAGCATTCGTTCCGGAATACGGTCAAAACGCTGGTCCGGAGCTGCCTTGACCAGCGGAGCAATGCGCTTGGCCATGATGTAAGTAAACAATCCCACTCCGATCACCGGGATCAGAAACGAGAAAAACCAAGTGGGGAAAAAGCCCAGTAGCAGATAACTGGATGGGGAAATTAATACGGGTTGCATCTTTCTCTTCCTTTTTTAGCAATGGATTGTATTTGCGAATATCCTCAGCCGGCCTGGCCGGTATTATTTATTATTCAAGCACGTTATATAAATGAATGAATCTTCATTCACTGATTATGAATAAAGAATTATATCTATTAAAGTAAACTCGGTCCGTCAAGAAAAAAACAGGGTCCGGTTTTTCCACCAGGACCCTGTTTTTTTATTCGGCCTTGCTCATTTCATAAAGGGTTACCGAGTTTTTTCCCCATTGGGGGAGCGTTTTCCAGCCGCGACATGGCCGAAAAAATGTTCAAGACCTTCCCCCATGAATAGGCCCCACATGCCTTATCCGCCGAAAGAGGCGTCATCGATCTCAACAGCAGCCCCGTTGGTGCTCATAATTGCGTTGATCTTGCCGAGGGTTATGGGCAAGACGGCATTGGCAAAATATTCCAGGGATTTGACCTGTCCGTTGTAAAAGGCGGCATCCTTGGGTTTCTTTTCCTGATTGGCCTTGGCAGCCACCGCCCGCCACAGGAGCATCCAGGCCATGACCACATCGCCGGTGGCTTCCAGAAAGGGATGGGCAAAGGCAAAGGCAGTCAGCACTTTGGCCGACATGGCGGTTTTGCCCATGTGCATGGCGGTTTCCCCCAGCTTGTTGACGGCGGTTTCAACCATTTCCGCCAGGGCTTCAAGACCGGCGGTCTTCTTGGCTGCGGCCAGGGTCTTTTGAATTTCGCCGAACAAATCCATTACGTATTTACCGTTTTTCATACCCAGCTTGCGGCCGAGGAGATCCATGGCCTGGATCCCGTTGGTGCCTTCATAAATCATGGTGATGCGGCAATCCCGTAAAAGCTGTTCCATGGGGTATTCCTTGATGTAACCATAGCCGCCGTATACTTGCATGCCGGTGCTGCAGACATCAAAGGAGCGATCGGTGACATAACCCTTGGCCACCGGGGTTAAAACTTCCACCAGACCATGCCATTTTTCTTTTTCAGCCGGATCCGTGCTGGTTTTGGCCCGGTCTTCACAATAGGCCACATAATAGAGCAGGCTGCGCATACCTTCTACATAGGCTTTCATATTAATCAGCATGCGCCGCACATCCGGATGATTGATGATGGCCACCGGCGGGGCGTCCTTATCCATCATCTTGAGCAAATGTCTGCCCTGCAGGCGCTCCCGGGCGTAATTGAGGGCGTACAGGTAGGAATTGGAAGCACAGGTGAAGCCCTGGAGCCCCACCAGCAAACGGGCCTCATTCATCATCAGAAACATGGCGCGCATGCCTTTGTTTTCTTCCCCCAGGAGGGTGCCGATGCAGTTGCCCTTGCCGCCCAGGGTCAGGGAGCAGGTGGCATTGCCGTGAATGCCCATTTTTTCTTCAACACCGGTGCAGACCACATCGTTGAATTCTCCGATACTGCCGTCCGGGTTGACCCGAAATTTGGGCACCAGGAAGAGGGAAATTCCGGCTGTGCCGGCCGGTGCGCCTTCGATGCGCGCCAATACCGGATGGATGATGTTTTCCGACAGGTCATGGTCGCCGCCGGAAATAAAAATTTTATTGCCGCTGATGGAATAGGTGCCGTCGCTGTTCTTGACCGCCGTGGTGGACAGATTCCCCACATCCGAGCCGGCTTCGGGCTCGGTCAGCAACATGGTGCCGGTCCACTGGCCGGTGAACATCTTTTTCAGATAAATGCGTTTCTGCTCGGCGGTGCCGAAGGCCTCCACCAGTTTGCCGGCGCCGTGGGTAAGCCCCGGATACATCATGAAGGCATAATTGGCGCCCACCAGATAATCACTGGCCGCCATATGCACACTGCGCGGCATGCCCTGGCCGCCGAATTCCAGATCCTCGGGCATGGCCAGCCATTCCCCTTCCTTGAACAAGTCCCACACCCGATGAAAGGCTTCCGGCACAGTGACCTGGCCGTTTTCAAACTTGACGCCCTCCTCATCCCCGATCTTCTGGGTGGGCAGGACTTCCTTGATGGCCAGATTCCGTGCTTCTGAAACGATCAAATCAATTGTTTTTTTGTTGAACTCCCCAAAGATATCCTGCTTGCTCAATTCATCGACTTGGAATTGTTCATACAAGACAAAGTCGACATCCCTGCGATCTGCAATAAGCTGTGCCATTTTTTCATTCTCCTTTTATTTTATTTGTCACCCTGACGAATTTTTATACTGTTCTGGAGCCGTTGCTGCCGATTCCCCGTAAAAATAGTTCCACCAGCGGGTCGGCCATGGAAACCAAATCATATGACCCGCCGGCGCTTACCCAGGTATTGATCACCTCGTCCACTGCCCCAAGGATAAAGCGCTTGACCAGGCTGAGATACAATTCCTTGCGCATGGCCCCTTCCTCTTGTCCCATTTCCACCACCTCGCCGATCAGGTCCAAATACATTTTGCTCAATTCCTTGATGTATTTTTCAAACTGCCGGCCCTGGCGCGCTTCAGCCTGGAAGACCACCGCCATATTGCGATCCCGCTGAAATTCCCTCAAATGACACCGGATCAAATTACGCAACTTGTCCTTGGCATTGTCGGCCCGGTTCACGGCCTCGCGAAACTGGCTGAAAACCTGCTTGGTCTTGTAATTGAAAAATTGCAATAAAATATCATCTTTATTCTTGAAATAAAGATAGATGGTGCCGTCGGCGACACCGGCTTCCTTGGCGATCTGGGAAACGGTGGAGTGAAAAAAGCCCTGTTCGGCAAAAACCTTGATGGCTGCTTCAAGAATGCGATGATATTTATCGGATTTCGCCTTGCTGTAATTAATCTTGTCCGCACTTGCCGTCATAATGGGAGCATACCTCGAATGAATGAATACTCATTCAATTAACTACGACGGCTTTATGAAGTCAAGAAAAAATTTCCGCTAAGGCCCAGGAGGATAATATCGCGATTTAATTTCTTGTATTTGTTTGTTTATAATAATATTTGACAATTGATTTCAAACGGCAAACCCAGCGCGAACCAGCAAATGAGCGATCATTCAATGTTGCGGACCATCTAGATGAACCCGGATCTGGTGCAGGGGCGGCCGCCAATGATGCCGTTTACAGATCTCCATACAAATTCCGGCCATCTTGCCCGGCAGGGTATCATAATTACAGGCGGCAAGTCCTTTGAAATCAGCCAGTATTTCAAGCTCCAAAGAACTCCGGCGGGCGCTTTTGAAAAGCACCTGGATGCTGCGCAAGGCCTCTTCATAACCCAGTTGGATCAACATGGGCGGCATTTCCGTTTCAAAAACCCGCAAGATGTCGCCGCTGATCCTTGCAAAATTTTCATGCCCCAGGGGCAGATTGATCACCAGCCGAAACCCCCGGGAAAGATTCATGGGACAAAAGGATAAATAATCACTGGTTTTAAAAAAGACCACGGCCCCGCCGTTTTTTTGCAGCATCACGGTTTCAGGGGTTTGGTTGACGACCCGGCCGTGGGTGCCGTCCTTTAATTTCACCCACTCGCCCAGGCGATTGGGGAACCAGGGTTCATCCTTGATTTTTGGTCGGGAACGGAAGGCGATCAAATCCTTGATGGGCAGCCGCAGCAAGCCGCCCTGCAAGGCATTGTTCTCCAGCAGGGAATAAAAATTCAATGAACGCACCTCATAGGGCACCCCATGGTAGTTGATCACTTCGCCCTCCCGCACCGGGCCGATGTTGAGGATCATTCTGGCCTGAAGCCACAGATAAGGAACGGCCTGCTTGGAAGCCCAGGCCATCCCCATCAGAAAGAGCACGATGATGGACAGCAGCACCCAGTCATGGAAAAAATACAGCACTGCCAGCAAACCCCATACTGCCAAGAGACCGGAAAAGAGAAAATAGGTCAGATCAAAAAGGCGGATGTAAACCGAACGTTCCTTGGTATGCAGCGGGCTGTATTTTCGAATGGGTTTGTAAAGAAAATAAAGCCCGCACCAGATCAGCAGAAAAACGAAAATCGATGAAATGAGATTGCGGCCCCGGCTCTTGAAGAACAAACGAAAAAAATCCCGCAATGATTCGGAAATGGGTTTTTGCTGACTCAAAAGCCGGTCCAACTCGCGGTCGGCGATATTCAAACGCGTGCGGATTTCATCGCGCCGTCCCTGCCAGTCCTGCAACTGTTCTTCAAGCTTGCTGCGCAAAGATGAATTCTCGGTGTTCAGAATCAGCCGGTCGATATTTTTCAAGGCTTTTTCAGCCTGCAACAATTCAGCTTGATACAATTCAATTTTGGCGCGCAGGTCTTCAATTTGCCGGGGCCGTTCCGTGATTTGATTGATCTCCTGGATCAGGGGCCCAAGGAGCCGGACCATTTCCTTTTGCCATTCAAAACTCTTTTCTTTCTGCCCTTTACCGGCCTCGGTATCAGCCACGTCCGCCGCCAGTCTCTGAAAATTGGCCTCCAATGAGCGCTGCTTGGCGCCGAGATCCATGATCTGATTGCGCAATTCCTGCTCACGACCGATCCCGGCCTCGCTTTGCATGATTTTTTGGGTTGCTTCAATCTCCATGCTTACCTGAGCGATGGCCCGCCGGACCATCTCCAGATTTTGCAGCCGATATTGCAAATCCTTTTCGGGTGTCGCCTCCTTGGAAGTGTTTTCAGCAATTGCATTACAAACAACCAAGCATAAAATCACAATGGCGCCTATAAAGCGCATCCAGACTGAAGATCCCGTGATATTCACTGTATCAGCTCCTGATTTGCCGGGTTGAGGAAAGGATGTTTTGATTTAATGCGGATTTCAAGGCAGGAAAGCAAGCAAAATAAGCTGAAACAAGGAAGCGCTCAAATAATGTCCGCCAAATTACGGCGCTCGACCTCATAGAGGTGTTCATAGCGATTCTTTCTTCGGTCCATGCCGCTTCTTCTGTCATGCTTGCACCTTCGTTCAGGGACATAGGCATGAAAAATAATGGTTCGTCGCTCCATGTTGGAACGCCTGCCCCCATTATCCGAAACCGCTTTTTTACCCATGAAACATGCTTCCTTTTTTCAATAATATACTTATATTGCTCATATTTCTTTCATATTGTCAAGTTCTTTTCATTTCAATGCATACCCCTTTCCACAGGTATATTTTGTTTTTGCATGCATGCGCCTTCTTTGTTATAGGGAAAAAAACGGGTTGCTGGGTACGACTTTTATTCGGAAGGAAAAAAAATGACCATCAGCAAAGAATTGCTTGATATTATTGCTTGCCCGAAATGCAAAGGCGACATTCATTTGAATGAAGCCGGCAACGGGCTGATCTGCGAAACCTGCCGCTTGATTTATGAAATCCGGGATGGCATCCCGATCATGCTCATGGACGAGGCCAAACCGATTTCAACATCTTGATAAATCGCTAACAAGATTTATAATATAAATTTTTCCAAACAGCCCATTCGCCATGAGCCAACCGACCCTGCCCAGCCCTGCCAAACTCGTCATCAGCCTGCTGACGGCAGATAAGGCTTTGTATGCCGTGGTCGGCCAAAGGCTTATTGATCAATTCGGGCCCCTGGATCTGGTAAGCGCATGGCTGCCTTTTCAGTATACCGAATATTACACCCCGGAAATGGGCAGCCCGCTTTGGCGGCGCATGCTTGCATTTAAGAAGCTGATTCAGCAGGAAGAACTACCATCCATCAAATCCATCGCCAACCAATTGGAAGAACAATTGAGCACCCACGGAAAACGTACCGTCAACCTGGACCCGGGCTATCTTCTGCTGGAAAGGTTTGTCCTGGCCACCGGCAAAAATTACACCCACCGGATTTATATCAGCCAAGGAATCTATGCTGACCTGACCCTGCTCTACCAAAAAAAAGCCTTTCAAAAATTGCCCTGGACCTACCCGGATTACGCGGCGGAGGATATGCTCGCGTTCCTCACGGCGGTCCGTAAAAAATACCGCTTTGATCTGAACCAGGCCGCTGGCCGGGAATTTACGCAAAAGGATCCGGAACAATCATGATTAACAGCATGACAGCTTATGCCAAAACTGAAAAAACCGCTGGTTGCATATGCATATCAACGGAAATTCGTTCCTATAACAGCAAAAATCTTGACCTGATATTGCGCCTCCCCCATGGCTATGAAACCTTGGAAGAGGCGGTGCGCGCCCTTGTTTCCGCCGCCATTACCCGGGGCCGGGTGGAAATCCGTTTTCGAATTGAAGATGAGGCTGATGACCGCACCGCTTTTTCAGTGGATCAAACCCAGGCAAAAGCCTATTGGGAGGCCCTGCAGGATTTGAAATCCGTCCTGGGTATTGATGGTGATGTCACCCTGGACCATCTGATCGCCTGCTCCGGTTTATTCAAACCCACGGAAGCGGAAAAAAACCTGGAGGCTGTCTGGCCGATCCTGAAAACAGGTCTGGCGGAAGCCCTGGTCAGCCTGACGGAAATGCGCAAAAAAGAAGGCGCCTATATTTACAAAGATTTTACCAGGCGACTGCTGGAGATCGAAAACAGTCTGGAAAATGTCGCCCAAAGCGCAACCGTGCTCTTGCCCCTTTATCAGGAAAAACTGCTGGAGCGCATCAAGGCCCTTACCCAGGGGGTCATTGAAATCGATCCGGTGCGTATTGCCCAGGAAGCTGCTTTTCTGGCAGATCGCAGCGATATTTCAGAAGAAATCGTTCGGGCCAGAAGTCACATGATTCAATTCCGGCACCTGATGGATGCGGCTGAACCCGCCGGCCGGAAACTCAACTTCCTGCTCCAGGAATTAAACCGCGAATTCAATACCATGGGCTCTAAAAGCAGCAGTGCGGAAATCTCCCATGCCATTGTGGCGCTCAAGTCCGAACTTGAAAAAATTCGCGAACAGGTGCAAAACGTGGAATAACCAGAAAGTGATCCTATGGAACAAAACCTATTGAACATCGGCTTTGGGAGCACGGTGGTGGCCGAACGGGTGATTGCCATTGTCTCGCCCAATTCCGCCCCCATGAAACGCCTGAAAGATGAGGCCAAGGAAAAAAACTTCCTCATCGACGCCACCCATGGCCGGCGCACGCGCTCCATCATTATCATGGACAGCAACCATGTGGTTCTGTCCGCCATTCAGGCGGAAACCATGTCCCAACGCCTTGCCACCGCCAAGGAGCCGAAAGAAGAGCCCCATGAACGCCGCTGACACCGTCGCTTGCCCAGGCCGCATCTTCATTGTTTCAGCACCCTCCGGGGCCGGCAAGACCACCCTCTGCCGGGAAGTGCGCCGGCGTCTGCCGGAACTGCGCTACTCCGTGTCCCACACCACCCGGCCGGCCCGTGCGGGTGAAATCCACGGCCGGGATTATTTCTTTGTCACCGTTGCCGAATTTCAAGCCGGTATTGCCGCCGGAGAGTGGGCCGAGTGGGCCGAAGTCCACGGCAATTACTACGGCACCTCCGCCCTCTTTATCGACCGGGAACTGGCCGCCGGCCACGATCTGCTCCTGGATATCGACACCCAGGGCGCGGCTCAGATGCGCAAACGCTACCCCCACAGCATCACCATCTTTATCATGCCCCCCTCTGTTGAAGAGCTGGCCCGCCGGCTCACCGGGCGCGGAACCGACTCGGCGGAAGTCATTGCCAAACGCCTGCGCAACGCGGAACAAGAAATGGCCCAAAACGCTTTCTACGATCACATTGTGATCAACGATAAGATTGAAACCGCTGTTCAGGAGCTGCTGAACATCATCGCGCCCAAATCCCATCCATCACCATGAACCCTTTCGCGACTTCTTATCCGAGGTGTTGATATGGAAATACTGTACGGCCTGCACCCGGTATTGGAAGCCTTAAGGGCCGGTAAAAGAAATATCCGGGAAATCTATCTTGCCGGTAAAAATCCGGAGCAGCGCTTTCAAGCCGTGCTGGATCTGGCGGCGGCAAGGGGCATCCCCTTTCGCTCCGCTGCCCCGGATTTCATTCAAAAAAAATCCGGCACGGACAAGCATCAAGGCCTTGCGGCCCTGGTTGAACCCTTACCGCTGAGCGATGAACTGACCATCATTGAACACTATCTTGCGAATCCAGGCCCAAGCTTCATTCTACTCATCGACAGTGTTCAGGATCCCCACAACCTGGGCGCCCTGATCCGTACCGCTGTCTGCCTGGGGGCTTCCGGCGTGATAATTCCCAAAGACCGGGCCGCCAACCCAAGCCCCACCGTATCCAAAGCCTCTGCCGGCGCCCTGGAACATGTGCGCCTGGCCCGTGCCACCAATCTCGCAGCCTGCATGGGCACCTTGCGCAAGCGCTCCATCTGGCTCATCGGCGCCGACGCCCGGGCCGACAAAGCCCTGTTCCAATGCGATCTCACCGGCCCCCTGGCCCTGGTCATCGGCGGCGAGGAAAAAGGCCTGCGGCCCCTGGTCCAAAAGAACTGCGACCTCCTCGTGTCCATTCCCCAATCCGGCCCCATCAATTCCCTCAACGCCTCCGTGGCCGGGGCCGTGGTCATGTACGAGGCAATCCGGCAGCGTTTTCAAAAATTGGTTGCGATTTTTTAACCGATGATATAGCTTTAATTAAAAATTTGTTATTATTACTTATGGATGGAACACACACCATGAATATGGCAGCCGCACCGGAACTCGACTATATCTCAGTGCGAGGCTTTAAAAGCATTGCCGCGGTGGAAAAACTACCCCTTGGCCCCATCAACCTGATTATAGGTCCGAATGGATCTGGCAAGTCTAATTTCATAGAGGTTTTTTCCTTCTTGCATGAAGTCCGGGAAGGCCGCCTAACCGATTATGTTCGGAGGTCAGGTGGCGCCGAACAACTGCTGCATTTTGGTTCAAAAACGACAAGCCAAATTCGAATAAAGATTTCTTTTCGCGAAGAAGTAAACCAATACGAGCTGATACTGAAACCGACCACAGATGACAGCTTCTATCCTGAGAATGAATGGGTTTATTTTTGGGATAAACAATATTCCAAACCAATCAACCAATCATTGACTGCAAGTGGAAATGGTAAGGAAGCCGGGATCAGCAATCAAAAAGCAAAACGAATAGCGGGTTGGGTTCGACTCCACATAGGTAGTTGGCGCCTTTACCATGTCCATGACACCAGCGCCTCATCACCATTGAGAAAAACCGCCAAGCTCAATGACAACAGTTTTTTACGGGCTGATGGATCAAATCTGGCTGCGTTTCTATATTTACTGCTCAAGAAACATCAGAATGAATACAGTTTGATTCGCCGCACGATCCAGCAAGTGGCCCCGTTTTTCGATGACTTTCAACTGAATCCCGATCCGTTGAACGAAGAAACAATCCGTCTATCCTGGAAGCATAAAAATTCAGATCAATATTTCGGCGTTTCCAGCCTATCGGACGGAACCCTGCGTTTTATTGCCCTGACAACATTATTCCTTCAACCCAAGGACTTTCGCCCATCCGTTATCCTGGTGGACGAACCGGAATTGGGCCTTCATCCCCATGCGATAACGCTTCTGGCATCAGTCATCAAGCAAGTTTCCCAACAGACCCAGGTGATTTTATCAACCCAATCATCGCTTTTATTAGATCATTTTGAGCCTAAAGATGTGCTTGTGGCCGAACGATTTAACGGCAAGACCAAATTTTCACGTCTTGATTCGGCTCGTTTGGCAACCTGGCTTGAAGAGTACAGCCTCGGCCAGCTCTGGGAAAAAAATGAATTGGGCGGGCGCCCGACAAGGGAGTAACACTTTGGATAGACTGCTGATCCTTGTGGAAGGGCAAACCGAGGAAACGTTTGTAAACGAAATCCTTGGCCCCCATCTTTACAATCAGGGATATACGCAGGTGGGTGCGCGCCTCATGGGAAACGCCCGCCAGCGTGATCGGCGCGGTGGCATTCGGGCCTGGTTCAGCGTGCGGGGTGATATTATTCGCCATTTAAAAGAAGACATCGGATGTCTGGTTACCACCATGATCGATTACTATGGTCTGCCACAAACCGGCGCAAAGGCTTGGCCCGGCCGCGGAGAAGCGGCAGTTTTGCCGTTCGCTCAAAAGGCTGCCACTGTCGAAAATGCGCTAACCAAGGATATTCACCGGGAAATGGGTTCGGCGCTTCACCCTGGTCGCTTCCTGCCCTTTGTGATGATGCACGAATTCGAGGGCTTACTTTTCAGTGATTGCGATGGATTCAGCCGGGGCATAGGCCGGCCGGATCTGGCAGAGGCCTTTCGAAAGATCCGGGAGCAATTTTCCTCACCGGAAGAAATTAACGACTCTCCAGTCACGGCTCCATCCAAACGCGTGATACAATTGGTGCAAGCCTACCAGAAACCGCTGCTGGGAACTCTAGCGATTCTTGAAATAGGCTTGGACGCCATACGCCGTGAGTGTCCGCATTTTCGTTCCTGGCTATCCAAATTGGAAGAATGGCCGAAAAAAAAGAAAATAAAGACTTAATCCTTCAGGATGCATGCTTTGAGTCTCCAAACAAAACATCGAGCCGGGGCCTCTACCATTCAATTGGAGTTTGAGCTCAGGAAATCGCTAGCCAAGCGCCCGGCGGCCTCGCCGGTGGCCAGGCAGCAGCCGATCACCCGGGCTGAAGCCACGGCGTCATCGTCGGCACTTAAGCATTTGCCGGCCATGAAAAGGTTGTCGACATCCCTGGCCTGGAGGGCGCCTTTGGGAATGGAGTAACATGTGCCCGCCGGCGGATGGCGCAGGCTCTGGCGGCCTTCCTGATCCCATTTTTCAATGGGCCAACAGCCCTGACTCGCCGGGTCCAAGCAGGGGCCGGGCTGCAAAATGTCAGCGCCTTTCAGCATTTCTTTACCCACTATTCTGGCGCTGCTGCGATGTAAAAGCGGGAAGCGTTTGTTCTCGGTGCGGCAATGGGCGAATTCCGCCACATGCTTTTGCAGAAATGCGAGCAAGGCCCGGGCCAATTCTTCGGCTTGTTCGGCCAGGCGCAAAGGGGATGTCTCCCGCCGGTCGGCACCCAGGCCCAGGTTCAGCTTCAGGACCACGGCATCCTGCACCAGGGTGGGCATGAACACCACTGCCCCGGCGGCTTTGGGTAATCGGCCCGCGGTCACGGCGCGCTGCAAGGCCAGTAAAATCTGAATACGCCTGGCCGCCGGGCCCAGTCCGCCGGTCACGTTCCGCACCGGGATCAGTACGGCCGGAGCCTGGGAAAAGTCATCGGCTTCCAGCAGTGCATGCCCGGCCAGACGGGCCGCTGCTGCATTGCCGCTGCAATCGATGACGGCGCCGACTTCCACGGCTTCAACCCGCCCGCGGAGTCTGATCCGCAGGCTTTCAATCCGGCTATGGGCCTGGTCAACGCCGATGAGCCCAGCCGCGAAAACTGCTTGCAGGCCTTGCTGGCGGCCCAGCAGATCCATGGCCAGCGCTTGAAAGGATTCCGGCCGGAATGGCAGGACATACAGCTTGCCCATGCGCAGGGGGCTGCCCACCCGGTCCATTTTCATCAGGTCCCACGCAAATTCGGCCGGGAAACCTGTATATATCAGGCGTGGAGCAGCCGGCCCGGTACTTGTATAAAGGCCGCACAGGGTGGTAATGGCGCCTTTCACCACCGTGCCGCCGGGGAATTTGCCCGCCTCGATCAAGAGAGTGCTTTGGCCTGAACGGGCTGAAGTCATGGCGGCCGCAATCCCGGCGGCGCCGGCCCCCACCACGACCACATCATAGCGCTGTTTCAGCATTGTCTTCTCAAATAAGCCCCATAGGCTTCGATGTCTTTCCAGTTGGGAATGACCCGCATGCGTCCCAGAAAGCGCTGCACCAGATTCACGATCAAGGAATTCCAGTCCGCGGGCGTGCTCCAGGTGGCCTCCCGGCGGGCCAAACGATCAAGCCCGGCAAGGGCGTCCGCTTCCAGGGCTGTGGAAAGGTAGTAAACCGGCTGCAACAGTTCTTCCTGCACGGACAGACGACCTTCCTGGAGAGCCGTCTGATAAATGGGCGCATCCGGATAAATGCGGATTCCCAGGGAGGCGAAAACCGCATTGGCTTTGCCGAATTCCTTGAGCAGCCGCTGACTTTCCTGCATGTTCCCAAAAGAATCACCCGGGCCGCCAAAGAGGAGAAAAACCGCAAAGGGCAGACCGGCATTGTTCAAGGCCCGATAGGTCCGGGCAATATCATTACGGGTGAAGCCCTTGCCCATGTTCCTCAGCATTTCATCGGTGACCGCATCCAGCCCCAGCTCCACGCCCACACAACCGGCGCCTTTAAAAGCCGCGGCCATGTCCGCATCCAAATCCAAAGGATTGCAATAGGCCACCCAGCGGATTCCAAGACGCCTGCGGATCAATTCCTCGCAAATGGCCATGGCATGGGAAGTGGGCCAGTTGAACACACTATCCGTGAAAAAAAAGTCCCGCAGGCCCGTATCCTTGACCATCCGCTCCATGTCATCCACGCATTGCCGGGGGGAGCGGAGGCGGATGCGGCGGCCTTCCAGGGTGGGATAGTTGCAGTAAATGCAGTGAAAAGCGCAGCCCCGCTTGGTCTGCAAGCCGATATAACCGCCGCGCCTGAAATACCGTTTATAGTCAATGCGGTCATAGGCATAGAGGGGCAGGCGGTCCGGTTCCACGGCAAAGGACGGTGGCTGCATACATAAGCCCTGGGCACTGCGGACCAGCAGCCCCGGAATGACGGCCGGATTGCTCTGGTTTTCCAGAGCGCGGATAAAGGCCGGCAAGAGGTTTTCCCCCTCCCCCACGGCGGCATAGTTGACGCCGAGGTATTCGGCAAGTTCCCCGGGCAGCACCGACACGGCGCCGCCGCCGATAATGATGGGCGCCTCGGTCTCCGCCTTGATGATGTCCACGATCCGGCGGGCTTGCTGGTGATAAGTGCAGGGCCGGGCGTATTGGCAGTTGTCCAGGTTGCGGATGGACAGGCCGATCAACCGGGGCTGAAAACGCCCGATGACCTCCCGGATTCGGCTCCGCAGGCGGGTGACAAAACCAAGATCCAGAAATTCCACCGTATGCCCTTCTGCCTCAAGAACACTCAATAACTGTGCAGCCCCCAGGGGCGCCACGGCATATGGGGCTTTCTCTTGATTGACGGCTATCAGCAATACCCGCATGGATCAACCGCCTCCCAACAAGCGCCTGCGGATGCTCCCCAAGAACCCGCGGGCTTCCTCGGTGGATAAAAGCCCCTCCACATACACCAGGGTGATCTGCAAGCGGCCGCGGAAGAAATAGTACACCACCCCCAGGCCCGGGGGGGCAACCACCGCCGGCACATGATATTGGGAGTGCACCGGCAGGCCCATGAAATCGGAAAGGCCTTGGAATGTCGCGCCCGGATTGGCAAAAACCATGGAGGCGATTTCACCGCGCAGGGACTTCTTGATCTTGCGGACATAGAACCAGGTGGGCAAAAAACGCGACAGATCCATGGTGCAGAAATTGGCGAACAGCAGGTCCTGGGCCACGGCATGGTGGGTCTGGCTGCGGAACAGCCTGGTCACGGTTTTCAGATCCGTTATTTCCCCGGCCTTGAACTCGTACAACAATGTCCCGGCCTGGTTGGTAAAAACCGGCAGGCGTGTGCCGATTTTGCGCAGATCCACAGGAAAGGAGACGATATAACTGCGGGTATCCATCCCTTTTCTGTGATAGGTTTCAACCAGCGCAAGCAGGGCCGCAGCCATAAAATAGGCGGAATCATTCAGCAATCCGCAGGTTTTGCGGCCGCTTTCCATGATGCGCTCCGTCTCCTCCTGGGAGAACTCTTCCAAACAATAATCCAGGCGCCCGACTGTTCGGGCTTTCAAGCGCGTATACAAGGATAGGGGCCGCAGCAAGGCCATGCTGTCGATACGCGCAAAGGCGCGATCGGCCAGACGCCACCTGGCCTTCATATCGGTTTTGTTCAGGCGTTTTTGAAAAGGGACTTCCGCCTCAGCCGCAAGTCCGGATCGTCGGCAGGCTTCACCCCCATCCCCCCCACCCACCAGGTGAAGAAAATATTCCGCGCCCTTGGCATCCATGAGAATATGGTGCCAGGTCATGATGACTTCCATGGTGTTGTCGCTGAAATAAATCAGATCAAAGCGCAGCCATTCCTGATCTTTGACCGACAGGGGGCTATTCAAGAGCTTGCGCCGCAGGGCTGCATGGTCCGGCGAAGCCGGCCGGACCTCCAATTCATGGGAATGCACAAAAGAAAAATTAGTAGGCGGAATTTCCGGAATCAAAAAATATGGCTTGCCCTTCCAGGGATAGGTCTTCAGCTCGGCCCGGATTATGGGGAACTCATGGGAAAGCGCAAGCAGTCTTTTTTGAAAGGCGGCAACTTCCAGGCGGCCGGACAGTCCCAGAATGATCTGGGCCAGGTTTCCGGCAAAACCGTTTTTTTTTAACTGGTAGTCAAAGGCCAGCATCAAACAGTCGACGCCGTTAAGCGCCCGCCTGTTTTCCGGTGTAAAGGGCATGGATCCACTCCGCCAGGTTGCGAACATTTTGAATCCGGATTTCGGTGATTTCCTCTTCCGGAATATGCACTTGCAGCCGCTGCTCGGCGAAATGCAATAGGCGCAGCAAGGCCAGGGAATCAAACCCCGCCTCCAGGAGATTGGTGTGCTCGTCCAGCACGACCAGGTCGTCAAAGACTTCTTCCCGTAAAAAGTCCAGCAGCAAAGCCTTTGTACGGGCGCGGCCGTTTTCCTTTGTCATGGTTTGTCTCCAAGGATTCCGACCGCTTTTTGCCCCTGCGGCCGGCGGCGGATGATTTTGGCTGTGGCCGCCGTTCTTTCAAGGCGGTCTACAAAGCGGATCTTCTCCGGAACCTTGTAGGCGGCAATCCGCTTGCGGCAAAAGGCCCGCAGATCCTTTTCCGTGGGCGGCACGGCCCCTTTCGTCACCACATCCGCCACCACCATTTCACCATGGCCCCCGGCTTCCATTCCATAGACATGGGACTCCTGAATACCCGGATGTTCATCCAGAATGGTTTCCACCTCCTGGGGAAAGACTTTCATCCCGGCCACATTGATCAGATCCTTTTGTCGCCCCAGAATATATACAAAGCCTTCCGAATCCACCCGGCCGATATCGCCGGTATCGAACCAGCCGTCTTGCAGGACCTCTTCAGCAGGTCGAAAAGGGCTGAAATAGGCATTGAAAAAGCCGGGCCCTTTTACAAAAAGCCGGCCAAAAGGCGCTGCATCCCCCTCACCATATTCCAGGTCGCGCATCTCCACAAAATAACCGGGCACTACCTTGCCCACGGATCTTTTTTTCTCAGGTGCGCGGCTCGAATTGACACAGATCAACCCGGTTTCAATGATGCCGTAGGCTTGAACAATGGGCAAGCCGAACCGCTTGTAAAAGCGATCGAAGACCGGTTCCGGCAGAGCGATGGTGGTGGAAATCGCCAGGCGAATACTGCTGAGCATTCGTTCGAAAGGGTCTGCCGCCAGCAGGGAATAATGAAACGGCGCTGCATATAAAATCGTGGCGCTTTCCTCTTCAACAGCCCGGATGATGTGATCCGCCGGTACCCCCGGCACCAAAACAATAGTGGCGGCCCGGCAAAGGTATAACACGATGGTGGAAACAAAATGGTGGGCCATGCTGAGCAGCCAGATGATGGTATCGCTGCTTTCAATATGGAGGATTTTGTTCAAGGCCGTTATCCGATCCACAATAGCCTGATGGGTAAGGGCCACGCCCTTGAAAGCGCCGGTGGTGCCGGAAGTGAAGCGGATAAAGGCCATATCCGCCGGGATCGGCCGGGGTTCGCGCGCCCTTGAAAACTCCCTGAAAAAACAAACCGCCGCCAGCTCCGCACAGTCAATGGCCTTGGCTCCCTGAAGCGGCCGATGGCTGATGAGGGCCTGAGGTTGCATACGCATGCAAATCAGATCCACTTCCGCCCCAGGCAATTCTGTAGCAATCGGTACAACCACCCCGCCGCATTGCCAAACCGCATATGTCAGGGCGATATAGGCGATACTGTTGGGCAGGCACAGCCCCACCAGACTCCCGCTTTCAATTCCCCTTGCTTTCAATTCCGCCGCCAGCCGCTGGATGAGGACGGATAATTCCTGAAAGCTGATGCGCAGGCCGCCCTGCACCACCGCAATTTTTTGGGGATGTTTTGCGGCGGCTTGTCGGAACAGCTCCGCCAATAGGGGCGACGGTGATCCCAGATCCTTCTTAACCGGCATTATTCTTCAAAATCCCTTCTACTTCCAAACGGTTGAATTTTCCGGCCGGGGTTCGTGGAATTCTGGATACCACCCGGATGATCCGCGGCAAGGCATAGGGCTCCAGCACCATGGACAGCTCCTGCCGGATTTGAGCCGGCTCCAGCGCCCCCTCCACCAGAGCGGCGATTTCATTTTCCCGCCCCATTTCCACGGGCATGGCGATCACCAGCGCATCCCTGACCCCTGCCATTTTTTTCAAACGTTCCTGGATTTCCTCAAGATCCACCCGCCGTCCGGCAACCTTGACAACCCCGTCGGCCCGGCCGAGCAAATGAAAGCTGTTTTCCCCATGGGCACTGACCCGGTCACTGGTGCTGAAAAATCCCTGTTGATCCTTTTCCAGATCAGGTGGCAGAAAATCCGAGCGTACCAACAAACGTTCCTCCATGATCTTCCAGTCCACCAACTCAAACGCTGTGAAAGCTGTTTGTCCCTGGGCCCTGCTGCGGGTGGCGATGCCGCCGGTCTCGGTGGAGCCGTAGATCTCCGTAACACCCACCCCGGTTTGTTTGTAAAAATATAGGCCATCGTTGGGCTCCAATACACCGGCGGAGGACAAGGCCAAACGCAAGGCGCCCCGGGGAATCGCTCCGCTGCCCAGCACCCGGTAATGCATGGGGATGCTCACCAGGACCGAAGCTTTATATTGCCCGAGGAGCGCGATAATCTCCTGGGGAAAAACCGGAATCTCACCCGCCGCCCCTGCCCCGGATACCAGGGGAACCAGCACGGAAAACAACAAACCGTAAATATGATTGGCCGGCACCGTGGATAGAAAACGATCCTCAGCGGTGATGGCCATTTTTTCAGCATGAAAAAAGGCTTCGGCAAACATATTCTTTACGGTCTTGGACCAGATCCTGGGCTTGCCGGTGGAGCCGCCGGTATACAGCCGCAGCAGCTCAGCCCCGGGATCAAAACGGTCGGTGGGCATTCCAGACCAACTTTCCAACCCTGTCTTCTGAAAAAATAAGGCCTTTATCCCCTGTGGCAATTCTTTTTCTGGGTCCGCAATTACCGCCGGCAAGTTCATGGAAGCCCGCAGCTCTTCTAAAACGTTGGGGGCATGGGAGAAAGGCAATACCAGCGGCGGTCCGCCGCACACAGCGGCCAATATGGCTGCGGCGATAACCGCCTTGTTTTCCGTGCACAAGCAGACTGCAGAGGAATTTGCATCCAGCTCATCAAAAGCGGCTCGGAAAGCGGCCGCCAGCTGATACACTTCTGCATAAGTAGCACCGGCCAGCACAAACTCCCGGTCAGGGAAAGACGGCCCGGCAAGGAGGTCCGCCATTCGTCGGTAAAAAACATCCTTTAAATTATCGTGTCGGTTCAACCTTATTTTTTCAAAAGCATTCACATTCAATTCTTCATACCCAAATCAGAAAATATTTTTTTCCGACGACCCCGATACCGATAGCGACCCCGACCCCGATGATGGACAGGATCGACTCATTACAATTGCCCCCAGTAACCTAGCGATCCGTGATGATTACGGTTTTGTCTCAATCATCCAACCTCTCGGGGTCGGTATCGGTATCGGAATCGGTATCGAGTTTTTGTTTTCTTTTCGACCCCGAAAACCAAAGGCGATTACCCTGTTCCCCCACTCAACCACACTTGACTTCGCTGGCGGGTTTCCTTATAAAGTAACGTGCTATATCACATTTTAGCCCATGAGGCACAATAAAAATTGACGACAGACCCGATACCCATGACCCCATGCCACAACGCCGCAGATTTTGAGTTTTCACCGCAAGAGATTGAAACAGCCAGACAAAATAATCGGCTCCTTTCCATGGAGATCGAGTTCAGCCTGCGCTGCAATTTCCAATGCCCCTATTGTTATGTGCCTGAGGATGTCTATTTCAAGGACGAGCTCACACCGGAAGAGATATGTGACGTCATTCTCCAGGCTAAAAACCTGGGCGCCCAGAAAATCATCATTCTGGGCGGCGAACCCAGCATTTATCCCCAAATCAAAGCCATGATCCGTTTTATCCGGGGAAACGATATGACGGTGGAAATGTTCACCAATGGCTCCGGCATCACCGCTGAGTTTGCCCGGGAATTGTTTGCCCAAAATGTTCGGGTGGTCCTGAAAATGAATACCTTTCAGGAAGAACTTCAGGATCAACTGACCGGCAAAAAGGGCGCTTACCACATCATTCACACTGCCCTGAAGCACCTGAAGCAAGCCGGCTACCCCTCGGAAAACGGCTTCCTGGCCGTCAGTACCATCATCTGCCGCCAGAACATCGACGAATTGCCTGCTCTGTGGCAATGGTTGCGCGATCAACACATTGCCCCCTATTTTGAAATCATGACCCCCCAATCCAAAGCCAAACGCAATACTTGGCTTGAGGTTGGTCTTCCGGAATTAAAGGACTTTTTCACCCGCATCGCCGCCATCGACAAGGAGCGCTACGGCCTGACCTGGACTCCCCAGCCGCCCCTGGTGGGCAATAAATGTTTGCGCCACCAATTCTCTTGCGTGGTTACCTCCAAAGGGGATGTTTTTCCCTGTGTGGGAGTTACCCTGCCCCTGGGCAATATCCGCGCCCGGAAACTCGCCGAAATTTTGCAGGACAGTGACGTGCTGGCCAAACTGAAGGATTATCGGCATTCCATCAAGGGGTCCTGCGCAAGTTGCGGCCAGGCGGATGAATGCTACGGCTGCCGGGGTTCGGCGTTTCAGCTTACCGGTGATTATTTGGCATCAGATCCGCTTTGCTGGCGGAATGAGGGGATAAGACCGAAGGCTGAAGACTGAAGGGGAAAACGGCCCGATCTTAACCGATAACCTTCAGCCTTCAGCCTTCAGCCTATCCACCTGCGTTTGTTCCTCCACGAGCATCACCGGCCGACCGATGATTTCCCCAAGGGGCAAAATCGCAAGCCCTTTTGCTTGAATGCCGGCAAGCACCAATTCCACCTCGTTCAACCAGTAGGATAGTAGCGAGACCTCCTTGGGCGGGACATCATGCAGGACCACGATATCGTCCGGCCGGACACATTTTAATATTTTTTCCGACAGTTGCTTCACCCGCCGGTTGCCCGCATCCACCGCCCGGCAACTGAAATTCACATTGTACATGCCGGCCTTATGCAAGACCCGGTTGAGCAACGGATTGGTGATGCCCACCGGCGGCCTGAAAACCAGGGGCCGAATGCCGAAACTGCTCAAAACATCCTGGGTGGCCTGGATTTCCTGCCAAAGGGCCTGTCGGCCTTTGAACATGATGAAAATATCATGGCTGTAGGAATGATTACCCACGGTGTGACCCTGAAGGATCATTTCCCGGATCAATTCCGGATGGGCCGCGGCTTTTTGACCGGTTACAAAAAAAGTCGCCCGGATTTTGTGCCGTGCCAATAACCGCAGCAATTCCGGTGTGGAAAGGGGGTCCGGTCCGTCGTCAAAGGTCAGGGCCACGGCCTGCTTTCCGGATTTGCCCCGGCTGATGATGGGCAGATAAAAACTGAAGCTGGTAAAAAACGGGGCTGTGATACACAATCCCAGAAAAGCCGCCAAGGGGATCGCCGCCAGACGCAGATCCACCAGGACCAGGGCCAGGGCCGCCGAATGGGCGGCAAAGCCTGTCAGCTCTGCCAAAGATAGGGAATGACGCTTTGTGTTATGCTTTTGCATAAACCGTCTCACTCCACCCCTTTAATCCTGGTCCGGCCCACAAACCAGAACATCTCTGGATTGTTGCCGGATATCGCCATGGTTTCCACCTGAAATCCGGCCTGCACCAACAATGCCCGCAGTTGTTCGGTTTTTCGGAAATACGCCGGGATATGAAAGAGCCGCACCCGGATTTGTTCCAGCCGCCACAACATGGATCGCCTTGTTTCCGGCGGAATCACCGCCCGCATGATCAGCCGGCCGGCAGGTTTCAGGCCCTGATATATGCGTTGTAATGTCAGCTTAAATTCCTCATCGCTTAGATAATGGGCCATATCCAGCATCAAGGCCAAATCCGCCGGCTCCGGGGTTATCGGCACCTGGGGAGCCCGGCCCAGGATGATAGTCCCGCGCTCGGCCATGACCCGGCCGGCTACGCAGACTCTTTCTTCATCAGGTTCAATGCCGTATACCCGCGCCTTGGGGAACCTGGCCAGGCACCAGGTACCGGGCACACCATACCCGCTGCCGATATCGATAATGAAGCGGACCTCACCCTCCTTTGCCAGCAAATCCGGCAACTCCGCAAACATGGGATCGGTCAATAATTTGAAATGGGCGAACAGCCGCGGATAGGCCGCCATAAACCGATAACGCCTGCGGGCCGACACGGCCGGGGGAACCTGGCTGTCGGCTGGTTCTGCCTCCCGCTTATTAAAGTGGTGTCTTACCAGGGGCGGCAGCAAGACCCAGATACCTGCCAGACAATGTCCCAACCCCAGCAAGCCGCAGAGACCAACGGTTTGCAGCCCGGATGGCCCGATCCCAAAAAACAAGCCGAAGATCAACAAAAAGGCGCAAGCGCTTAAGAATATCGTCATGCGGATCACTTGAAAGAAAGCGCGGTCCTCTTCCGGCCTGCGCTGGCTGGCGCTGATGTAGAACAAGCTGTATTCAAAGCCCAATACCATGATGAGAGTCGCCGCGACCATAGCGGCTGTATCCAGGGGCCGGCCCAGCAGCCGCAGGCCCCCCAGGATTCCGACAAAGGCCGACAGCATCGGCATCAGGGCCATGGCGGTTAAAATCGGATCAAAAAACATGAAAAAAAGCTGCAGCACAATCGCCCCGCCCATCATCAGAAACAGCCGGCTGACTTCCCCTGAATTAAAGGCTTGCTCAAACAGCGGCAAGGCGGCCCAAAACATGCCGCCGCCCCAGCCTATCACTATGGCCATGCTAACTCTTCCGGTTTGACTGCAGCGGTCTACAAGGCCCTGCAGCCTGGTTTTCAAGCGCCCCTTCTGAAGCCCGGCTGCAAAAACCCGGGGAAAGAATGCCTGGATGCAAACATAGGAGCAAACAAGCCCCAGCGCTGAAAACAGGCCGAGTTGAATCAGATTGACAAACCCGCTCCAAAAGAGAGTGCCAAAAGCCAGGACCAGGATCAACAGCGCCATCAAACCGGAAGATCGAATTTGGGCCGCGGCCTGCCTGCCGTCCACTACCATGGCGCGATCCATAAAGAGTATAAATGCCAGCCCTTGGCCCAGAGTGCTGAAAATAAAAGCGCATCCCAGACATAGGATCAGGATGGATATGGCGCGAAAAAAAAGGGAATATATGCCCAAGGCCGCCAGAACACCGGCCGCAGCCGGCAAAACCGCCAAGCATCCCCAAAACGGTCGCGAAAACCCGGCCCCAAACAGAAACCCCATCCCCAAAACAAATAGGAGCATAATCACATACAAGTTGCCGGTGATCGGCAGCTCCTGGGGCAGCCCCCATGCGGTCGTATCCATATCCAAGGCCAGCCGTGTTGAAGCCGCAGCGAAAAGAATCGCCGCCAAGCCCAACCCGCCTGCCAGGTACAACCATTTAATCGTCGGCGTTTTCATCATGACAACACTACAACACCATTTTCAGGAGCGCCAGAAACGCCAGGATGTGCAAGGCAATGACGATGGGTTTAAAGCGATTGTAGAGTTCGTTCATCTTCTGGATTCCCCGCAGTCCGCCGCACAAACGCCTGTATTTGTCCATCTGCTCAAAACGCTTGTTGTCCGTGCGTGTTTTGTTTTGAAAAGCGATTGAGGGGTAAATGGCGTACTGGTCGCTGTCGAATTCACCCAGCATGGAATCAAAGGGGATATTGCGCCAGGGCACCGCTGCCAGTTTTTCTGCAAACGGCCGGTTCAATACATAGGCATGGGCCAGGCTGCGGTATCTGATGCGGATGATGGCGCGCGTGCCTGTCCGCCTACTCTTGGTTACCAGACATCCCAGAAAAAAAGCCTTCCAGTTTCCATTGCGGCCCAAAAATTCCGTGCAGCGTTTCAATTTCACTGGATCAAAGCGTTCGAAAATGACATCATCTTCGAAAACAACGATATTTGCCGCGCCGGACTCAAGCCCCTTGCGGATGCAACCCATGTGGGAATCGAAAATACCCTGCTCGCTGTTTTCATGATTTTTTTTAACGATGACGAATTCAACCCGGTCTCCGAGCCCGACCTTGTTGAACTGGTTTTGGGCCTCGGCCCGCCGGTCCGTGCGCTCTTCCAAGGAAATGCAGTACAATTTGTCGAAAAAATCCCAACAGCTCGGATCGGTTGAAACATTCATGGTAAAAAAGCTTGATTGCATCACCATAGTCGCTTACATTTTAGCAGCGTTGTTGAAGGTGAGTACCAGTATAATGTTATCTGTAAAAATTCAACCCCCTTTTTCCTGGCGAAATAGGACCATGGTATTTGGTTTTCGGGGTCGGGCTCGCTATCGGTATCGGGGTCGAAATGCTTATCGATTACACAAGTAAAGGCTCTTTCTGCCTTAAGCCGCTTGCTTTTTGGGTGTATTGGAAAAGGGAATTGATTTCGATACCGATTCCGATCCCGATACCGACCCCGAAAAAACCGCATGCAATCCCCCTGCCTGGAATAAATGCCGAATGTGGGGGATAGGGATATGAGACGCAGAATACCGGACATGCGATGATTTCATCATTACGAGAAAAACTTACCCGGAACGATTTTGTCCGTTCTGCGCTGGAGGAAAAAGCGGATCTGAGCGCCTTTAAACAGCGACCATCCCTGCGGGTACTGGCCGGCGTTTTCGCCATTGCTTTCAGCTATGTCATCGGCTGGCCGGCGGTCAGCGCTCTGGGCGTGGCCGCGGCCTTTTTCGGTGAGCCCCTGATCCTCCTCATCGGCGGCCCCCTTATTTACGGTTTGTCCCATCTGGTGTTTATATTGGGGATGTTTCTGGCCGGGGCCGAATATTCCATGATTTTTTTGCGCTGGGCCACCCGGGTGGCTGTTGAAAAGCTGCTCAATCGATTTTGAAATGGCCTTGACCATTATTTTTTTCCGCAAATGATGTTGCAAGCGATAGAGAGCACCTTGAAAAGAATAATATGCTGGGAACTACTCAGGTGAATGGCCCGCAGGCTGAAGGCAGAAGGCGGGGTGAATGACTTCTGGATCATATGGAGAATCGTTGCTCAGAGGCCGCTCTGTACTCGTACTGCTGCTGGCAGCGGCATTCGCCTTCAGACTCTTCTTGGCGCTTTACGCGGCCTGGAAAAATCCCGGGGCGCTCCTTGAACCGGACTCAACCGACTACCTCATGCTCGCCGACAATATTTCCCAATATTTTTCTTACTCAAAATCCGGACAACCGGAGATATTCAGGGCACCTGCCTACCCGGCTTTGCTTGCAGCATTCAGAATGATCGATCCGGCTGCGATCCTTCCCGCAATATTTTTTCAAATACTGCTCGACACAGCAACGTGCTTCATCGTCTGGCGGATGGTGCAGCGTATTGCACCTGACAAGCCGGGGATAGCCATGCTCTCGCTCTTCCTTGCAGCCTTCTCAACAAGCATGGCGGTTTATTCCATCAAGATACTTTCCGAGACAGCCTTCACCTTTTGCTTAACTCTTATGGTACTTGCGTTGCTCGTACCATTTAATGCGGAGGGAAAGGAACGGGCTGCCGAATCCGGCAAAAAATCCAATGGGAGTTTGCTGCTGGCAGGAATACTATTTGGAGCAGCATGCCTGCTACGCGCAGTGCTGGTGCCGCTGCTACCGATTTTATCGCTGCTCCTCCTTTATAAAACACGACGTTTCCATGCGATGCTGAGTTTCGCGCTGCCGGCGCTGCTTATAATCGGAAGTTGGTCGGCTCGTAACTGGATCATCACAGACTACAGAGGATTTTCATCAGTATCATCAGTGAACCTATATCGCTACAACGGCAGCGCAGTGCTCGCCCATAAGAAGGGCGTCGGTTTTTTGGAACAGCTCAACAAATGCGATTCGGAACTTTCGCAACTCTCATCTCAAAAGCAGATTGCCGACTTTTGCTTGCGGGAAGGAAAAAAAATCGCGCTGGAAAATCCGTTCCTATGGTTTCGCATTCACTTACAAACGTCGCTCGCAACTTTTCTTCCGGCCGAGGGGGATCTGCTGCGGATATTCGGCGCTAAAATTGGCAGCAACAACACGCTTGGCATCCTTCGGACAGAGGGACTTGCAGCAGCGATCAGAAACTATTTCGGCGGGAAATACTGGCCCCTTATGCTTGCTCTGCCAGGAATTTTGCTATTGCTGCTCAAATACTCGATGGCGGCACTCGGCTTTGTAGTGTTCGGATTTAAAAAGCCATCTTTTACACTGCTGATGCTCGTTTTATGCCTCTGGTTTGTTTTTACACCTGGTCCGGCGGCGCTTCCACGCTTCAGGGTGCCCGTGGAACCGATAATGGCAGTCTTCGCGGCGTTGGGAACGGAAATACTCATCTCGAGATTCAGGCGGCACTGAATCGAGCCAGGCGGAAGGCATGTCCATCCATTAAGAATTTAAACCCCCAATATGGCCGTTTTTCGGCCTTCGACTCAGACTTCGCCAATCCAAGGCGGGCTTTCATTGGAATTCCGGGTTTTATTTGTACGCGCTAAAATCAACCCCGCGCAATTCCCCACGTTTCTGAAACCATTCATTTTCATCCTTGGGCGGCATGTCTATACCGGATTCATCCTTACGCACCAAACGAACGGCATCACTGGGGCAGGTAGAAACGCACAGGCCGCAGCCGATGCATTTTTCCTGAATGACCTGGTAAAGATCATCCTCAACAACAATGGCGTTGATCTGGCAACGCTCTTCGGCGCACACACCGCAACCAACGCAGGCCTCGGAATCGATCTCGGCATAACAACTGCTGTTTACCGCCTGATTGACCCCCCATTCATTGATGGAGCGCAACACACCGCAGCAACAGCCGCAACAGTTGCAGATATAATAATGGCCGTTTCTGACATTGCTGGTCATGTGCACCAGGCCGGCTTCTTCGGATTTCCGCAACACCTCATAGGCTTCTGCCTTGGAAATGGCCCTGCCGATCAACGGGTGGTTGTCGAATACACCCGGGACCGGCGCGATGGAAAGGCACACTTCCAAAGGTTTGTCGCAGCCATGATTCAATACATGGCGTTCCTTTTTACAAATGCATTCATTCAGACCGAAGGACACACCTTTTTCAATAATCGCCGACACTTTTTCATACGGCAGACTTTCCTGGTTGTTTTTCAACTCTTTCTCAATGGGAACTACCTGCATGAGTTGGGGCTTGTTCCCAAAAAACTGCTTGCCGTATAGTGGCGCATATTCCTCACACAATTCGGCCAGTTCCCGGTCCAGGCGATTCAATTGAAACTCATAGATGCCGAACACCCAGGGCACGAGTTTGAAAACCTGGACCGTCCCGAAATCAATGCCGAATACCAGGCCCCGTTTCCACATCGCGTTCAGTTTTTTCGACAAATTTTCAAGGGGGCGTCCGGTACGCGCGGAAATTTCCTCCGGGCTTTCAAATTTCAAGCGCAAATCACAGAAAAGTTCTGCCTCATCCGGTTGAAACACCTTTTTCAGCAAACG
This sequence comes from Desulfosudis oleivorans, assembly GCA_020723325.1. Lineage (GTDB taxonomy): Bacteria > Desulfobacterota > Desulfobacteria > Desulfobacterales > SURF-7 > DYJD01. The sequence goes on from DYJD01000004.1 coordinate 76,124, forward strand.
GATTTCAACCCCGCTTTCCGTGGCCGGAAAACCGTTGGGCAGGGTGTCGAGGACTTGGGCCAGTTTTTGATAAATCGCGTCGGTCATTAATGGTTCTCCTTGGGTTTAGGTGAATAGACTGAAGACCGAAGGCTGAAGGGTAAAGTGGAAAAGGTCAATTTGATAAAAGCGCATGGATAAAAGTTCCATTTGGATTATATCCTCTTTCCTTCAGCCTTCAGCCTATTCACCTTCAGTCTGTTTTTTCTGTCTTCAGCCCAAAATATAGGCTATCAGTGACCAGGCTCATCATGTCTGCAAGGTCCTGGCCGGGCGTTGGAGTTTCTCTGACAAATCGGTCGATGAGCAGCATGGAAAATCCATGCACCATGGACCAGGCTGATAAGGCCATTTCCATGGAGTTCCCAGGGCGAATGAGGCCGCCGGCCTGGCAGGCTTCAATGCAATCCAAAAGGATTTGAAAAGCCGTATCGGCGGATTTGCGAACAGCAGCGTTTTCCCGGCTTCCGGATTTGTCCGGCCCGAACATGACCCGGTAATGGGCCGGATGATCGACTGCAAATTCGATATAAGCGATGCCGCTATATTTGAAACGCATCAATGGATCATCCGGAAAGTTCGCAATCCGCGTAAGCAAATGTTCCACCAGCATGTCAAAACCCTGCCTGGCCACCACCGCCAACAAAGCGGCTTTATCGGTAAAATGGCGATAGGGCGCGGTATGGCTGACCCCTGCCCGCCGGGCCACCTCCCGGATGGTGAAAGCCTCATTCCCTTGTTCGGTGATCAAATCAAGGGTTGCGGCTATCAGGGCATTTTGCAGATCGCCATGGTGATAGCGGATTGTTTTCTTCTTTTGAGCTTGCATGGTTTCCTTGATGTTGACATTGGCAACATTAATAAATTATAGTGTTGACAATGTCAACATTTTAATCAGCTTTACGAATGCTTGATAATCGAGGCGACGCGGGGCGATCGCATGTAGTTTTTTGGGGGCCCGGGGGTGAAAAAAAATGGAAAAAAACTCGATACCGATTCCGATACCGATAGCGACCCCGAAAACCCAGTGCGTTTCCCCTGCTGACCCCGAGACCGAACACGATGGCCTGCCGTAGGGGCGGTTCGCGAACCGCCCCTACCCATCGACAGGACGCCCCGACCCGTCCCGTTGACGGATCGTCCAGTATGATGGCATGTAAAATCCAGTTGACCTGGCAAACACAATGAGACGAGGCCATCAACCCGAAAGGCATGTATCATACCAACAAAGCTACATGCGATTCCCCTGCGAGGCGACATCTGAATCCTTGTTTTTAACGTTATATTTTATTAATATGGCACCGAAGAATAACTCTTGGTCCTCGTTCAGCGGAATCGCGGCTGGAAGCCGCTCCCACAGCGGAGCTTGGCGGCCGGAATATGGATCAATTTGAACAATAGACTTGGGAATAAGCTAAATAATTCGACTATCCCCCTTCGTGGCTGCGGGCAGACCGCGATTCGCCTCATTGGGGGAGCGGCTTCCAGCCGCGATTTTGGAATAGAAAATGCGAGTTTTATTAATCAGACCTGATTCCCATTTAAAAGTCGTCAAACAACTGTTGACCTATATCCATTTGGAACCCCTGGATCTGGCTTATGTTGCCGCCGCCGTGCCGGACTGGCATGAAGTCAGAATCCTGGATCTGACCCTGGCCAAATGGCCGGCCCTAAAATTGAAGCGGTCCCTTACAAAATACCAGCCGGATGTCATCGGTTTCACCGCTTACAGCAACCAGCGTGAAAAGGTGGTGGAATATGGAGCTATGGCCCGGCGTCTGTGTCCAAAGTCATTTATCCTCCTGGGCGGGCATCACGCCACCATCATGCCGGAAAATTGCAATTTTTCTTTTTTGGACGCCATTGTGCGCGGTGAGGGCCATACCACTTTCAAGCGCCTGCTGGCCGGCCTGGAAAACGGCAAAGATGTTTTCGAAATTCCCAATGTTCACCGTCCGGATCAAAAAGAATTCGGCCCCATTCCGGTTCATCCCGGCATCGCGGATATTCCCCATCCCCGCCGGGATTTGCTGGATCGTTCCCGCTACTTCTGTGTCTGGAGTTCCCCCAGAAAAACCTGGAAGGAGTCCATTTTCCCCCGCATCGCCTCCATGCGCACTTCCTTTGGCTGCGCCTATGAATGCGCCTTCTGCGTGGTTCCGCATTTATCCGGCCGGAGGCACCACCGCCGGTCCGTGGACGATGTGATCGCCGAGCTGGAGGCTATCCAGGAGGATTATGTTTATTTTGTGGATGACGAGACTTTCCTGGTTCCGGATTACATGCGCGAACTGGCCGAGCGAATAAAGACAAGGGGCATCAAAAAGAAATTCGTCACCTGGGCCCGCAGCAACACCATCTGCCGCAATGCCGAACTGTTTCAACTCTGGCAGCAAGTGGGCTTGGAAATCGTCTACATCGGCCTGGAAAGCCCGGATGAGGACACTCTTAAAAAACTAAACAAAAAAACCACCGCGGAACAAAACCAGGCCGCCGTGCAAATCCTGGAAAGCTGCGGCATCACCATCCACCCGGCCTTCATGGTCATGCCGGATTTCAACATTGAAGACTTTGAGCGACTGAAAAGTCATCTGAAATGTCTGCCGCCGGTGGAAGCCACCTTTACGGTTTACTCCCCTTCACCCGGAACGCCGGACTGGGCAAAATTGTCGGATCGATTCATCTGCGACCCAATCAAATACTACGACTGCATGCACACCATCCTGCCCACGCGCCTCCCCCTGAAAGAATTCTACACCCGTTTCGCCGAGCTGACCCGCGAAGCCATCCGCCGCAATCCACTGGCCCACAGCAAGGCGCCTGTGAATCCATTTGAATTGTTAAAAATTTTGTGGAGGACCCACTGCTATATTAAGGTCCAACGAAACCTTTGGCGTAACTATGACGATAAAGATTTGTAAATCAGCGACCATATCGATTTCTAATCTTTCGTTTAATCTCTTCCCATGATAGTCCCAAAGACTGATTGTTCGCCAGGTTGGCCTTTCGACGAGCCAGTTCATCCTTGTGGGAGAGGCTTCCAGCCGCAATAAGGCCGAAACAATGACCAAGGCCGGAATTCGATCAAGCAACCCCCCTGGATTTTTTTCCAGGGGAGTATGCTAAAAAAGCTATCGGTGCAATTCGACGAACCGTATTTTTGCTTTTCAAAATGGGAAAAACTTTATCTTTTTCATGCCTATTAAAACATCGGATGCTCGAAGGAAAGATATACTAGTCCGCCATACTCTCCCTCCGAAGGCCCAATACCGATCGGCACAGATATTCCCGGCACGATCTGTAAACCTGATTTGAGATTTATCGCGAATCGAATACCAGGATTGATAAAAAAAGTGCCTTCAGTTGTCCTTTGACCATTAACTGGAGAAATTTCTGTGCTGGTTCCCGCTGCTTCGAGCATCAGATTGAAATTTTCTGTTGCAAAGTAAATCAGGCTAGCCCCATAGTTGAACCCGCTGACATTCGCCTTTTCTCCTGCAGCATTCTTTGCCCTGGGGGTATAGGTGGCGCCCATGTTCCAGTGGCTCACAAATTTATCGGAAAGTTCAACACTAAGTGGAATATTGAGTTGATAGCCGGCAGTATCAGTGCCAAGTCCCTTTTGATAATTACCGGTAGGTAAAATGAGTGAAAGACGAGGTGATAGAGCAATTTTATCCTTCAGGACGGCTTGATAGCGATAGTTCAGCATGATGTCGCCGATACCATTCGTATCATTGTCGTGCAGGTATGTCACCGGAATGGTATATGAAAGCTGGTGTGCCTGCGTCGGAACAGGCCACTCCTGAACAAATGTATATTGCCAGTCCTTCGATTTTTTCATGTACTGAAACGCTGAAATGTGTTGTATCACTCCATCTTCCTGGTTGTAGGCCTCTTCCAGCAGGAATGAATTATCCTGAATTTTTTTTACCTCTGCCGCGAAAACGATACTGCTTGTGAACATGAATATTGCAAGAATAAAATAATGCAGTTGCTTGTAAAACGTCATATATCCCTCCGTTTTTTGTTGTTTGCTCAGGCATCGAGCTTGGTTTTCTATAACGATAGCCATCGCGGCCTGAAAATTGAGTAGTAATTATCAGTCGTCAGTATGCATTGGGTTTCTATCTCCATAAAACCGCCAAAAACATTTTCCTCATCAACCTGCCCATCCAGAAACGACGCAACCAGACAACGATGCATGGCAATGCCCTGTTGCAGTTCTTGGGCGCTGGTGTGAAGCGCCTCAATCAAGTCCTTTTTATCCACCGTCATTAAGATAGTAGCCCCTTGCAATGTTTTATGCTTCTAACTCATAGTCTATAAAAATACCGCCTTTGGACCATGGCCCAAAGGCGGTGTCTGCCGCCGTCATCACGGGTTCAGCACCGCGCGCGGGATCGATCCTGATCGGGCTTAACGATCAAGATCACCCTTTTTCATAATGCCTTTTTTTGGATGTGCCCGCGCTTGGGGGGCATGGGGCTTTCATCGGCTCCGCTTCCTTTGTTGTCGCCCATGCCAAGCATTCCTTTCTTGGATTTTCCGGCTGAACTGCCTTCCGGCATCCTGATTCTTTGCGAAACACGCGCCGCCCGCCGTTGATGGTCTTCAAACCGGTGAAGCAGGCTTTCACCGGTGTGGGGGCTGGACTGGATGAACGCCATGAAGCTGGTAAGGCGGTCCAGGGTGGCGGAACTGAGGGCGTGTTCCATCTTGCAGGCTTCCGCGTCTGCGGTTTGAAATTCGATTTTCAGAATTTCGGTTAAAAATTCACGCAAGATCTGATGCCGGCGTCGCATTTCCTTCCCGATGACCGCTCCGTCCTGGGTCAGTTCCACGTATTCGTATTTTTCATAGTTCACCAGCCCCCTGTCGTTCAAGCTCTTCAGCATGCTGGAGACCGTAGGCATCTTGACGTCCATTTTTTGGGCGATATCCTTTACGCGGACGACACGTTTATCCCTATCCAGGTCAAAAATGGCCTCCAGGTAGTCCTCCATGACGGAAGTCAGGGACTTTTCAGTCTGATTATCGCGGGTGTTGGTCATCTGATCAGTATTTCCTTTGTTAGATGCTTAAAACTTATTTTTATCCCTCTAATAATCTTTCTGTACGCTCATTGTCAAGTTTTTTTCTTGACGCTTTTTGCGGAAACATGTTAGATGTCCCTAAACTTTTCCATGCCGAAGCATGGATATATTCGCAGGAGGCTATAAGAATTTTGCGGACTGCTACTATAGTCCTGCTGGTCTTGTTTAATCAGGCGGATATTGAAACTCGAAGGCTGTTGAGGCATTTTATGTTTATCCATTCAAAAAAGAAAATAAAACTTTTAATAATTAATTCTATTCTCATTATCTCTGTTACCACCTCAATGCTTATTTCTCTTTGTATTAATCAGAACCGAGACGCGCATTGGAAGCTTAAATTCGGGGATAACTGCATCGGATGTCAGACACATGAAACCGATTTTTGCCGACTGTCGGAAAGAAATGGGGATACGGGTGCGTGTCTCGATATTCCATTGGTTATAGCAAGCAAAGAGCCCGAGGATGTTCGTTTTTATCAAGAGCCATCCCTTTCCACCAATAAGGCAATAAATAATCCGGTGTCAATTTCCGCATCAACCTTGGTGTCCTGTAAAAAAGCCGAATCGGACAACCTGTTTTCATCATTTTTCCAACCTTCCGTACTTCGCTCCATTATTCTCCTCATTTGATTTGTTGCTTCCCTCTTTGAATTTTTAAGAATCGGAACTTGCCTACTGCGGTAACGCCGATTCGTATCAATGCGTCTTAAAAACGTTTAAGGCCTCATACTCATCCGCTATTTTAGGGGCCGGCACACTGGATTTTGCGGAGTGTGCGGTGAATTTATTTGAAAATTAGTCGTCAAACAGGAGTATTTTATGATTGGAAGCATACGCTTATCCGTTGGTTGTGCAATGATATTATTGTTTTTTTCAGGGACCGGATTTCCCTCTGAGTCTTCTGAAACACCGCGCCGGTCGGGAACAGCAGCAGTTACGGATCAACCCGGCAAATCCAATGGCGATCCGACCAGCGCCATCACATTGAAGCAAGCCCTGGCATTGGGCCTTTTGCAGAATCCCGAGTTGGCAGCATCTTTTTGGGAGGTGCGTGCGGCGGAAGCCCGTCTCATACAAGAAGGATTGTTGCCCAATCCTGAAATCGAAGCATCCCTGGAAAATTTCGGCGGCAGCAAGGACCTGTCGGGATTTGACGGCGCGGAAACCACCATTCAAATCAAACAGAAGATCGAACTCGGCGGAAAACGCGAAAAAAGAAAACAAGTCGCGGCCTTGGGTAAGGATATCGCCCATTGGGACTATGAAAGCAAACGGCTGGATGTGGTCGCCGACATATCCAAATCATTCTGGGATGTGCTGGCCGCCCAGGAAAAATATGCCGTCGCCGGGGAAATCAAAATGGTGACCGAGGATGCCTATAACCTGGTGGCTGAGCGCGTCAAGGCGGGAAAAGCGCCGCCTTTGGAGGAAATCCAATCCAAGGTGACGGTAACAAAAATCCGGATCGAATTTGAGCAGACCAAACGCGCCCTTGAAACCACCCGGAAAAAACTGGCCGCGACCTGGGGAAGTCCGCGGCCGGTATTTGAAAAAGTGGTTGCCGATATGGACCTGCTTGCTCCGCCGCCGTCCCTTGAGAATTCCGAGGCGTATTTATCCCAAAACCCGGATTTGGCAAGATGGGATACGGAAATGGGAAAAAACCGGGCGCTGGTCAAGCTGGCGGACGCGGAGGGCGTTCCGGATCTGACAGCGGGCGCCGGAACGCGCTACTTTAGTGAATCCAATGATGTGGCGTTTGTCATGAATCTATCGGTTCCGATCCCGCTATTCAACCGGAACCAGGGTGGAATAAAGGAAGCGAGCTTCAATCTCGTCCGGGCGCGTGAAAGCAGGAAGGCTGCCGTGCTGACAGCGAAAAAAAACCTGGACCAGGCCTATCAGGATTTATCCGCTTCCTACTTGACCGCCGATGCACTCAATAAGGTCGCGATACCGGCGGCTGAGAGCGCTTTTTCAGCCGCCCTGGAAGGATACCGGGAAGGCAAGCTGGGCTATCTTTCGGTTCTGGAAACCCAACGAACTTTTTTTGAAGTTAAATATCAATATGTCACAGCGATTGTCGATTATCATAAATCAAAAGCGGATTTCGAACGCCTGGTCGGGCAAAATCCAACCGACAACCAATAAGATATAGGAGAGTAATATATGAAAGCGAAAAGATTTTTTATTATGATGGTTGCATGCGTGATCTTTATCGTCGGCGGTTTCATTGCCTGGCATCAGCAGGCTGATTCCTCCACCCAAAATACGGCAAAGGAACCGGTGGTGGAAATGGGTGAAAAAGGCCATGCCCATGGCGAGCAAAAGGAGCAGGAAGACCATGATCATGATTCCAAGCCCGATGGAAAAAAGGAAATATCCGATCTTGATCGTGGCATGGATGAAATCTGGTCGGCGACCTGTGAGCATAAGGTGCTGCATTACACGTGCGATGAGTGCCGGTATGAACTGGGAGTGGTTAAATTGTCCGATAAGATTTTTTCAAAGGAAAGCCGGTCCGGTATCGTTTCAACCGCCATGCCGGCCGAGCGCCGAATGGGCAAGCCCTTATCCCTCACCGGCGAAGTCGTCACCGATGATTTGAATTCCGTCCGGGTTTCAAGCGTTGTGCCTGGAGCGATACGCAAAATCAAGGTCGACATCGGCAGCCGGGTATCAAAAGGGGATGTTCTTTTTGAACTTGATAGCACGGAAGCGGCGGAAGCAAAGGCCGATTATCTGAAAAAAGCAGCCACCTTGAATCTGGCTGTCAAAACAGCCGAACGCGAAGCCAGCCTGTTTGCCAAAAAAATATCCGCTGAAGTGGAAGTAATGGAAGCGAGGAACAAGCGGATTGAGGCTGAAATCGAGCTGGCCGGCGCCCGCTCCCGGCTTGCGCGCATGGGAATCCCTGAAAAGGAGATTGCAATGCTCAGCTCAGGAAATGCTGCCGCCATTAACGGCATCCTGCCGGTATATGCGACCATTGACGGCATGGTGCTCGAGCGCATAGCAAGCCCCGGCGAGCAGGTGGAGGCGGGTCGAACAATAATGCTGATATCGAATATTTCGAAGGTGTGGATCCGGGCGGATATCCGGGAAACCGATTCGGCCTTGCTGGCGCTGCATAACAGCCGGATTCCCTGTGAAGTGATGGTGCCGGGCGTGGACGGCAAGACTTATCCGGGCATTCTTGAGGCTATATCGGGAAAGATGGATGAAGCCACCCGGACCATTCGGGCCCGCATCAGCACGGCAAATTCCGATGGGCGCTTGAGACCCGGTATGTTCGTCAATGTTGTCGTGATGACCCAAGGCCCTGCCGTTGCTTTGACGGTTCCGGATGCGGCGCTTCTCACCGATGAGGGACGCGATTTTGTGTTTGTTCACAAGGAAGGCGATTACTGGATCAGGCGCCCGGTGGTCGCCGGCGCCTCCTTTGATGGCTATACCGAGATCAAACAGGGTCTTGACAGGGAGCGGATGATAATCGCCGACGGTTCATTCCTTTTGAAATCGGACGTTCTCAGGGCGAAAATGGGCGCGGGCTGCGCGGAATAGGAGTAGGAATGAATAAAGCAATCGAGTTGATTCTCAGGTTCCGGTTTTTGGTCTTGGTCCTGACCGGTTTGGCGATACTGGGAGGAGTACTTGCCTGGATGCGGCTTCCCATCGATGCGTTTCCGGATGTGACCAATGTCCAGGTGATGGTGCTCTCGGAAGCGGCCGGGCTGTCGGGCGCCGATATTGAACAACAGGTGACGTATCCCATTGAACAGCAGATGGGCGGGGTTCCCGGCGTTGTATCCGTACGTTCCCTCTCAAAGGCCGGACTATCCCAGGTGGTGGTGATTTTTGAGGACGACACGGATATTTATTTCGCCAGGCAGCAGGTGTTTGAGCGGATTCAGGCGGCCCTGCCCAATCTTCCTTCCGGTGTCGCGCCGGAACTCGGCCCCATCAGCACCGGCCTTGGAGAAATATTTCAATACACGCTGGAAAGCGAGCGCCTGTCGCCTATGGAGCTTCGCGCCCTCCAGGATTTTTTGATATCGCCCCAGCTTAAACCCCTCAAGGGGGTCAACGAGGTCAACAGCTTCGGCGGTTTTGTCCGCCAATACCAAGTGCTGGTAAATCCGGACGCCTTGCTCAAGTACCATCTGACTCTGCGGGATGTGGTTGAGGCCGTCGAGAAAAACAACGCCAATGCCGCGGGCGGATTTATCATGCGTGGATGGGAGCAGACCTATATCAGAGGGCTCGGCCTGCTGAACGATCAGAACGACATTTCCAATATCGTGATCAAGGCCCATGACGGCGTTCCGGTTCATATTCAGGATGTGGCCGAGGTGACGACAGGTCCCCAGCCCCGGCAGGGTGCGGTGACGCGGGACGGCAAGGGGGAAGCGGTGGCCGGCATGGTCATCATGCTCAGGGGCGAAAATTCCAAGGAGGTGGTGGCCAGGGTGAAGGCCGCGGTTCCGAAAATTGAAAACAGCCTGCCGCAAGGGGTCCGGATGAATGTTTTTTACGACCGGACGGCCCTGATCCGGGCCTGTATCAAAACCGTAATGGACGCGTTGATGGAGGGCGGTGTTTTTGTCATTCTGGTGTTGTTTCTTTTTGTGGCCGAGCTGCGCACCGCCTTGATCGTCGTGGCATCGCTGCCCATCACCTTTCTGGCCACTTTTATCGTCATGGGCTGGACGGGCATCAGCGCCAATCTCATGAGCCTCGGGGGGCTCGCTTTTTCAGTGGGCATGGTGGTGGATGCCTCCATTGTCATTGTCGAAAATATCCGGCGGCATTTTGCCCATCGCCCGGACTCACAGTTGCGGAGGCAGATTGTCGTTGCGGCTGTGTGCGAGGTCGCGCGGCCGGTCTCGTTTTCCATATTGATCATCGTGATTGTGCTGGTGCCCTTGTTCACCCTTCAGGGGATCGAGGGAAAAATGTTCCTGCCGCTGACGCTGACCATGATTTTCGCCATTCTGGTTTCATTGATAACGGCATTGACGATCGTGCCGGTCTTCTCGGAAATGATATTGCCGCAACAAAAGGAGAAGGAGTTTAAACTAATCCGCAAATTCCATAATGGCTATCTGCGGTTTCTGGCAAAGGCGCGCAAGCAAATGTGGCTGACCATCGGCGTATCATGCCTTGGTATTATTGCGGCGGTCGGGCTGATTCCCCGCATCGGCACGGAATTTATTCCCAACCTGGATGAGGGCGCCATTGCCGTCAATGTCGTGCGTCTGCCGAATGCGTCATTGGACGGTTCACGGGATGTGGCGACCTTTATGGAAAAACTGCTGCTGGCGACTTTTCCGGAAGTCGAAACCGTGGTGAGCAAGACCGGCCGCGCTGAAATTTCCGAAGATCCCATGGGGCCTGAGCAGACCGATGTCTTCATTATGCTCAAACCCGTCAGCCTGTGGAAAACCGGCAGAAGCAAGGCGGACCTTATTGATGCAATAAACAAGGAACTCGCGGTCATCCCCGGCATCCGCCTTTCGTTTTCACAACCCATCGCCCTGCGGGTGAATGAATTGATTTCCGGTGTAAAAAGTGATCTGGCGGTAAAGGTTTTTGGGCCGGATCTGGAGGAATTGAAAGCCTTTTCAGACCGCATTGCCGCAAAACTGGGCGCCATTCCCGGAGCCCAGGACGTGAAGGTGGAACAGGTGTCCGGCATGGAACAGATCGAGATCACCTATAACCGAAAGGAGATGGCCCGTTTTGGAATCAACGTGGCGGAGGTCAACTATGTCATCGAAACCGCGCTGGCCGGACGCGAGGCCACCCGGGTGGTTGATGGCCAGATGCGGGTGGCCGTCGTGGTCAAGTTTCCGGATCATTTTCGGAATAGCATTGCCGCCCTGGAAGGAATTATGCTTAGCGGCGCCGGCGGGGAGCGTGTTCCCCTGCAAAGAGTGGCAAAGATAGCGGTTGTTGAGGGACCGGCCCAGATCACGCGCGAAAAGGGAATGCGCCGGGTCGCGGCCGAGGTCAATATCCGGGGCCGCGATCTGGGCGGTTTTGTAGCGCAAGCCCGGGAAGCGCTAGCCGAAATCGAAAAGGAACTGCCGCCCGGATATTTTCTGGAATACGGGGGCCAGTTTGAAAACCAGCAGCGGGCCATGCAACGGCTATCCGTGGTGGTCCCCGTCGCACTGTTGTTGATCCTGCTGTTCCTATACCTCGCGCTCGGGTCCATCCGGGATTCACTGCTGGTTATATTAAATCTGCCTTTTGCCCTGGTGGGCGGAATTTTCGCCATCTGGGCTTTCGGCATACACCTGTCCGTGTCGGCCGCTGTTTCTTTTATAGTCCTGCTGGGAATCGCGGTCCAGAACGGTGTCGTACTCATGGCGTTTTTCCGGCAGCTCCGGCAAAACGGCAAAAATGTCGCTGAAACAGTTCATATGGGGTGCGATTTGCGTTTCAGGCCGCTGATGATGACGGCCCTGACCAGCTTTATCGGCCATCTTCCCATGCTCTATGCCACGGGCGCGGGTGCGGATATCCAAAAACCGCTGGCGGTGGTGGTCATGGGCGGGCTGATAACCTCGACCATTCTGACCCTTGTTGTCCTACCGACCATTTATGAATGGCTGGAAACAAGGCGTGAAGCACTTATTTCAGGAGACGAAAACGGAAACAAGTTGATTGCTTTTCGCGCAAAGGGTTAATTAGGAAAAGGTAATGAGAGCAGTCTTCAATAAATTGGTATCGGCAACCGTAGTTTTTTTAATATTATGGATTGTTGCTTGTGAAATCGGCAACGTTCAATCCACATCCTGTATGGCTGAAGTCACTTGTTGCCGGACTGCCGCCGAAGGCATGATCGGTGGAATCCCTTGTCTATTTTCATGCGCCCCATCCAACGGTTCCAAAGCGCCACAGTCAAACGGCTATGTATCAGCCGATACTTTGATTCAAGACCATTCAGATGTAGCGTGCTGTAACATTACTACCTGCGCCGGCAAAGGCCGGGAGGAATATGTCCTGCCTGCAACTCCTGAATCGCATTCCCTGCCGGGCATCATGCCTTCGCATGAAAATGCCGCCTTGGTCGTAAATATTTCCTATCTATCAAAAAGAATAGTCCGCTCGTTCCAAACCATTCCTGTTTACATCCAAAAATGCGTCCTTCTTTGTTGAATCCGATCCGGCCCTGAACAAGACTTATGGCGGTACTCGAATACGGGCCGCCATTGTCAGCCCCAATGTTTATCGTCGCGCAATAAACGACTTGAAAAAGGTCTATCTGCGGACACGATTGTCTTAAAAAACGCCATGGATAATAAAGAAAGGAAGTATTTCTCGTGATAATCAAGAAAAGAGAGCGAATCGGGATCGCATGGATTTTATGTATCTTGCTTATATTCGTATCCCGATGTTCGGTATTCGGGCAGGAAACAAAAGCGGATGCCGCATTTAAGGATGGTGTGCGCGCTTTTCGTCAAAAGGATTATAACGTGGCTGCAACGCTGTTTAAAACAGCGCGAGCGGCAGGTCTCAAAACCGAGGCGTTAGGCTATAATCTGGGCGTGAGCCATTATAAATCAGGGCAGTATACCGATGCGTTGAAGGAATTCGAAAGTCTCAAATCGTCAAAAAAGATGTCCGCGGTAGCGCACTATAACATTGGTTTGATCAAGCTTCGGCAGCATGAACCGGCAAGTGCGAAAACGCATTTCCAGATCGCTTATGACAGCGCCCATAATGAAAAATTGAAAGAATTGGCTCGGATTCAACTCCGCCCGGATGAGCCGGCGGACGACAATCCGTTATTGACCGGATATCTATCCATCGCGGGTGGATACGATGACAACATCACGCTCGATATTGAAAACGAGATTCAGAGCAGCAAAATCGATGACCGATTTGTCGAACTGCTGGCTGCCGTATCGGCACAGATCATCGGTAAAAGTGAAAACGGTTTTCAACTAAACGCCGGCGGATATACCCTTCGATACCAGGGTGCGGATGAATACAATTTCTCCAGTATCGGTATCAATCCGGAATTCGACTACAAAATCGGCGAATGGCAAACAGAAACGGGTCTTGATCTCAATTTGATTCATTTCGGGGATCGCTTGTTCGAAAAGACCGCAGGCGCAGGTGTAAAGGGGAGCCGCTATATAAACCGGAATTTGAGCATGCGGCTGCAATATAAAATCACCAAAATAGAGGCTGAAAGGGATTTCGAGTATCTGACCGGCTTCCAGCATCAGCTTGGCGCAGGGCTATTCGGCAAGGTTTTCGGAACGAATGGGAATGTGGGCTATCGCTTTGAGTTGAATGACCGGAAAGACCCGACCTATCCATCCCGGCACGAATTGCTGTTATCCGCATCCAGGGACTTTGATTCCAATTGGAGCAGCAGGCTGGATGGGAGTTTTCGAGCCAGCAATTACGACCACAGCTCCCGCAATGATCGCCGTCTCCGTCTTGGCTTTAAAATTTCCCGCCGGATTTTGTGGGACTGGAAATTATTCGGAAAGTATAATTTCACGCGAAATTTTTCGAATTCCGATCAATACGAGTATATCAGCAATGTCGTCGCATTCGGCCTGGAAAGGATTTTTGAATTTAACCGGAACCATTGAGCTCAATCCGGCGTCTTTATAAAAGAAGTGTTGAATCAACCGGTATGATCGGAAGATCGCCGAATCCGGATTTTTTGTCCGCTATGTTATTTTAGCGCTACTTATTCAAGGATTAAATACAAATGGATTTCAGCATAGATGAAGGCACACAGGCCAAAATATATTATCTGGAAGACAGCCGAAAATCGACCTATGAAACGCTGCTGCGCCCGCATTTGAATTTTCTTTTCAGAATTTCCTACCGTTTTTACGGCAACCGGATGGATGCCGAGGATTTGGTGCAGGATTTGTTGGTAAAATTGTATTCTCGAAAAGAAGACTTAAGTAAAGTCGACAAAATGCGGCCATGGCTTTTGCGTATTCTCTACCGGCAGTTTGTGGACAATTCGCGTAAGAAAAAGAGAAGCCCGTTGGGATATATTACAAGGAGGCTGGAGGCGGCTGAACCAACGCCGGTGGAGATGCTTCCGGATCATACATCGGATCTTGAGGAAAGGGTATGCAACCGGATGGTTTTCAGTCAAATCAGGGAAGCACTCGGTCTTCTAGACAAATATCAGCGGGCGGTCATCAGCCTGCATGACATGGAAGGTTACACGCTGAATGAACTGGAGATATTGCTGGAAGTGCCCTTGGGAACGCTCAAATCCAGATTGCATCGCGCCCGTACGAAATTAAGATGCATTTTGGAAAAAAAAGGAACCTTTTCAGTCTGATTTTCGTCTTTAGGGTTAAAGGGGGAAAAGATGGATTGCATGATAATAGAAGAAAAAATGGATGATTTCATGGATGGACAATTGGAGGCCGTGTGTGCGGCGGCCATTTGTGAACACCTTCAAAAATGCGCGACCTGCCGGAGTCGACATGCTGTCGCAATCCGGTTACGGGAGATACTTAAGGCGCTTCCCGTTCCGCCGATCGACAAGGGCTTCGGCGATCGGGTTTTCCGCTATGCAACTGAGCGGAATAAGCCGTATCGGCAGGTATTACCGTATTTGATGAAGATCGCGGCCGCTGTTCTATTCGTGTTCGCGTTCGGCTATCTGTTCCAAAAAACGCCGTGGGGCGTCGGCTCCGGAATGGAAGCAATAACCGTTTCAATGGAACTGCGTCGGGAGATACGGCTGCTGTTCAATTCCGAAGAGACCCTCGCAAACGTAACTTTTTCATTGGAACTCCCAAAAGGTGTGGAGTTGGAAGGCTTTGGTGAACAGCGCAAAATTGTTTGGGAAGGCGCAATCGAAAAAGGGAGCAATCTACTCGTCCTGCCGGTTACGGCGCATTCCCTGGAGGGCGGCCCCATTATCGCCGTGCTGCGTCATGGAGAGCGCAGCAAGCAGTTCACCGTGAACGTAAAGGTTACAAACCCGGTTTATAACGACAAAAGCGCCAATCGCCCGCATCGTTATGAAATGTCTATAATACCGACCTAAGCAATTCATTGATAAAACATCAAAAAGGAGCAAAAAATGAAAATGCGAAACGTAATGAAAATGTTGGTTGTCATTATCATCAGCGCGGTTATCACGCCGACTATTTACGCGGCGGATCTGGATGTCACCATGAATGTTATGGATAACTCGGACAACACGGATATCGAAGGCACCCTGACAAGGGAAATCAGTCTGCCTGACTCGAAAATGCTTAAGAAGGATGCAATTCACGGAATCCATTCGGATGTCATGCCGCAGGTGCGCGAGCATATGAAGGATACTGTGGAAGGAAAAGAGGCCATGCATGATCATATGCAAGGCATCGTAGAGGGCAGCCATGCAACACATGCAAATATGGACGGCATGATGGGCGATAAGGATCAAGTTCGGGATCATGTCGGCGATGTTATGAATGAGAGTGGTCATGTCCGTGAAAATGTGAATACGGTAATGGAGGAAAGCAATCAGGTTCGTGAAAATGTGGGTAATGCCGCCGCAGGCCATGAGCAGGTCCGCGAGCAGCATGTTAATAACGTAACCGATTCGATGCCGCAGGGGCATCACCGGCCATAAGGGATGATCGAATCCGCTTGTCTCTTCTATAAGTTGCTGGTCTATTCAAACAGAGAAAGCCCCGGATGAATTACGCCGGGGCTTTCTTTTATCGTCTTTACGAATAAGGGAAAACAAAATTTTAAATATACCGTTTCAGGAATAATTGTAATGTCATATAATGGTAGTTTTTCTGAACGCTCCAAACGCTCCTCGATCGCTTGTCTTTCTTTTCCGATAGCCTTGACGCCCTTTCCCCGTTTTAGTATTTTTCATAGTTCACCAGCCCTCTGTCTTTCAAGCTCTTCAGCATGCTGGAGACCGTAGGCATCTTGATGTCCATTTTTTGGGCGATATCCTTTACGCGGACAAAGCTTTTGTTCCTATCCAGGTCAAAAATGGCCTCCAGGTAGTCCTCCATGACGGAAGTCAGGGGCTTTTCAATCTGATTATCGCGGATGTTGGTCACCTGATCAGCATCCCCCTTGTTAGAAACTTCAAACTTATTTTTATCACCCTAATAGTCTTTCTGTGCGCCCATTGTCAAGTTTTTTTCTTGACGCTTTGTGCGGAAACATGTTAGATGTCTTAAAATTTTTCTTTCCATGCCTCGATATATTCCCAGGAAGCTATAAGAATTTTGCGGACTGCTACTATAGTCATGCTGTTCTTGTTTTATCAGGCGGATATTGAAACTCGAAGGCCGTTGAGGCGTTTCATGTTTATCCATTCAAAAAAGAAAATAAAACTTTTAATAATTAATTTTACTCTCATTATCTCTGTTACCACTTCAATGCTTTTTTCTTTTTGTATTGATCAGAACCGAGACACGCATTGGAAGCTTAAATTCAGGGATAACTGCATCGGATGTCAGACACATGCAACCGATTCTTACCGACTGCCGGAAAGAAATGGGATTACGAGTGCGTGTCTCGATATTCCGTTCGTTATCGCAAGCAAAGTGCCCGAGGATGATCGTTTTTATCAAGAGCCGTCCTTTTCCACCAATAAGGCAAAAAATAATGCGGTCTCAATTTCCGCATCAACCTTGGAGTTCTGCAAAAAAGCCGAATCGGACAACCTGTTTTCATCATTTTTCCAACCTTCCGTACTTCGATCCGTTATTCTCCTTGTTTGATTTGTTGCTTCCCTCTTTGAATTTTAAAAATCGGAAATTGCCTGCCGGGGTAACGCCGATTCGTGTTAATGCGTCATTAAAACGTTTAAGGCTTCATATTCATCCACTATTTTAGGGGCCGGCACACTGGATTTTACGGAGTGGGCGGTGAATTGATTTGAAAATTAGTCGTCAAACAGGAGTATTTTATGATTGGAAGCATCCGCTTATCCGTTGGTTGTGCAATGATATTATTGTTTTTTTCAGGGAACGGATTTCCCTCTGAGTCTTCTGAAGCGCCGGGCGAGTTGGGAACAGAACACGGCAATCGATATTCGACGTTGCAGTCGACGGACCCCGCATCGGTTACGGATCACCCCGGCAAATCCAATGGCAATCCCACCGGCGCCATCACATTGAAGCAAGCCCTGGCATTGGGCCTTTTGCAGAATCCCGAGTTGGCAGCATCTTTTTGGGCGGTGCGTGCGGCGGAAGCCCGTCTCATACAAGAAGGGTTGTTGCCCAATCCTGAAATCGAATCATCCATGGAAAATTTCGGCGGCAGCAAGGACCTGTCGGGATTTGACGGTGCGGAAACCACCATTCAAATCAAACAGAAGATCGAACTCGGCGGAAAACGCGAAAAAAGAGAACAAATCGCGGCCTTGGGTAAGAATATCGCCCATTGGGATTATGAAAGCAAGCGGCTGGATGTGATCGCCGACATATCAAAATCGTTCTGGGATGTGCTGGCCGCCCAGGAAAAATGTGCCATCGCCGGAGAAATCAATGTCCTGACCGAGAAAGCCTACGACTTGGCAACTGAACGCGTCAAAGCCGGGAAGGCCCCGCCTTTGGAGGAGATCCAATCCCAGGTGGCTGTGACGAGAACCCGGATAGAATCCGAGCAGGCCAAGCGCGCCCTTGAAAGCGCCAGAAAAATATTGGCCGCGACCTGGGGAAGTCCGCAGCCGATATTTGAAAAAGTGGTTGCCGATATGGACCGGCTTGCTCCGCCGCCGTCTCTTGATAATTCCGAGATGTATTTATCCCAGAACCCGGATTCGGCAAAATGGGATGCGGAAATAGAGAAGAACCGGGCGCTGATTCAGGCGGCGGGCGCGGACGGCGTTCCCGACTTGACGGTGGGCGCCGGGCCGCGTTTTGACAACCAGTCCAACAGCACGGCCTTTATCATGAGCCTGTCTGTTCCGATTCCGTTATTCAACCGCAACCAAGGCGGAATAAGCGAGGCGGAGTTCAATCTCGCCCAGGCGCGCGAGCACAAAAAAACGGCCGTGCTGACAGCGCAAAAAAATCTGGACCGGGCCTATCAGGATTTATCCGCTTCCTACTTGACTGCCGATGCGCTTAATAAAGTCGCGATACCGGCGGCTGAAAGCGCTTTTTCAGCCGCCCTGGAAGGATACCGGGAAGGCAAGCTGGGCTATCTTTCGGTTTTGGAAACCCAACGAACTTTTTTTGAAGTCAAATATCAATATGTCACAGCGATGGTCGATTATCATAAATCCAAAGCGGACTTCGAACGTCTGATCGGGCCGGGAATGGTCGACAACCGATAGAATAAGTAGCGTGTAATTGTGAAAACCGGAAACTACCACTACTTATATTTATCAAAGAGCTCTTTTTTCGAAAACTCCAGCAATAAGTAAAGGAGCAAACAACGATGAAAATCAAATCTACACTACTAAGTGCGCTTGTTCTATGCGCTCTATCCTTAAGCGCTTACCTCTGGTGGCCGGTTGCAAGTGCGGAACAGAATGAGGCTGTCCACGAGCAAAACAACAAACAAGATGATCTCGCCGGGGAAGAAACCCACGGTGATGAGGTGGTCCGGCTTTCCCCTCAAGAACTCAACGAATTCGGTATTACGCTTGAGACCTCCCGTGAGGGCTCACTTGACCAGTACATCGAGTTGCCCGGCGAGATCGTTCTCAATAGCGACCGCCTGGCGCATGTGATTCCCCGTGTCGCCGGCATAGTGCGGGAAGCGCGAAAAACAGTCGGCGAGACTGTTGAGACGGGTGAGCTTATGGCGGTACTGGAAAGCCGTGAACTGGCGGATGCCAAGGCGGCCTTCCTATCCTCCATCGAGCGTGAAAAACTGGCCCAGGCAAATTTCGAACGCGCGGAACGCTTATGGCAGAAAAAAGTGAGCAGTGAGCAGGAACACCTCGATTCGCGCCAGGCTCTGGCCGAGGCCCGCATCAACAAGAACTCGGCAGAGCAGCAATTACATGCGCTTGGTTTCTCAGATACCCAGCTTAATGAGCTGCCTCGACATCCGGATGCCACTTACACCCGTTTCGAGATCCGGGCGCCCTTTGGCGGAACCATTATCGAAAGGCATTTGACCTTGGGTGAAAACGTAAGCGCCGACGCGAATATTTTTACCATCGCGGATCTTTCCTCGGTGTGGGTTGACATCAACATCTACCAGAAGGACTTGGTCAGTGTTCACAAGGGTCAGACGGTGGTGATCGAAACCGGTCATGGCATACCTTCTGTTTCCGGAAAGATCGCTTGGATCAGCCCTCTGGTCGGAGAGACAACCCGAACGGCCAAGGCCCGTGTAATCCTTCCCAACCCGGGAAGCGACCTGCGGCCCGGTCTTTTTGTGACCGCCCGTGTCTCAGTGGGAGGCACGGCGGCAGGGATTGTCGTTCCCAAAAGTGCTCTTCAGACATTCGAGGGTCGTACCGTACTCTTTATCCGCACGGATAAGGGGTTTGAGCCGCAACCCATCGAAATCGGGCGGCAGAACGCCACCCATGTGGAAATCCTCTCCGGAATCAAGGCTGGGCAAACCTATGTGAGTCAAGGAGCCTTCACCCTTAAGGCGCAGATATCAAAAGGCGCCTTCGGCGACGGGCATAATCACTAAAGAGAGAGGGAATCATCATGGAAAAAATCATTCGTTTTGTTCTCCAGAGCCGGCTCCTGATGAGTGTCTTCGGCGTTCTGGTGCTGGCCGCAGGCTGGTTCAGCTATAAACGATTACCGGTCGACGCCTTTCCGGATGTCACCCCGGCCCTAGTTCAGGTATTCACCGAAACAGAAGGTCTTGCCCCCGAGGAGGTGGAAAAATACATCACCTGCCCGGTAGAGACGGCCATGAACGGGCTGCCCAGCCTCAAGGAAATCCGTTCGATTTCCAATTTCGGGTTGTCGGTCATCAACATCTATTTTGAAGACGGCACGGACATCTATTTTGCCCGTCAACTAGTGGGCGAGCGGTTGCAGATGGCCCGGGAACAGATCCCCGAGGGATTCGGCAAGCCGGAAATGGGACCGATTGCCACTGGGTTGGGGCAGATCTTATTTTTTGTTGTTGAAGATGAAACCGGCCAGCTCAGCCCCGAAGAGGTGCGTGAAATCCAGGACTGGTTGGTCAAGTTTAACCTGCAGACCGTCCCCGGCGTTACGGAAGTGCTTTCCCTGGGAGGCGAGGTCAAACAGTTTCAGGTGCGCGTGCGGCCTGCGGATCTCCTTCGTTACGATTTGACCATCGGGGAGATCGTCGAAACCGTGAAGGCTAATAACAGCAACGTCGGCGCCCAATTCCTAGTCAAAAACGCCGAGGAGTACATTGTTCGCTCCGTGGGCCTTGCCGAAAAGATTCCGGACCTTGAGCGTATCGTGCTCAAGGTTCAGGACGGCACGCCGGTGCATCTTGATCAAGTGGCCGAGGTTGCCATTGGCGGCGAGATCCGCAGGGGGCTCGCCACCATGAATGGCGCCGGGGAAGTTGTGGTCGGAATGGTGCTCAAATTGATCGGCACCAATACCTCGACAGTGATCGCGGCGGTCAAGGCCAAACTCGATGAGATCAATACGATGCTTCCCAAAGGGGTGAAGGTGGTCCCCTATTATGATCAGGCAACGCTGGTCGCCAGGTGCGTCAAGACGGTGACCGATTCCCTGGTGTTGGGCATCATCCTGGTTGTGGGGATCCTGTTGATCTTCATGGGCGGCCTGCGGGCGAGCGCGGTGGTGGCTCTTTCGATTCCATTTTCAGTTTTTTTCGCCTTTATCCTGATGAAGATCTTCAACATCAGCGCCAATCTGATGTCTCTGGGAGGATTAGCCATTGCCATTGGCATGATGGTCGATGCCACTGTCGTTATGGTGGAAAATATTGATCGCATGCTGCGGGAGTCGGAGCCCGAGGAGTCACGGATGGAGATTGTGGCCCGTGCCTGTGTTGAGGTGGGCAGGCCGATCGTCTTTGCCATCGCCATTATCATCATCGTCTTTCTGCCGCTCTTTACCTTGCAAGGTGTCGAAGGCAAGACCTTCAAGCCTTTGGCCCACACGGTGGCCATGGCCATGTCGGGGTCGCTCCTCTACGCATTGCTCTTGGCGCCTGTGGCATCCCATCTGCTGATGCGAAGGCCCAAGTCCCTGTCCCACGGAAACGCAGGTCACAAGGAGGCCTGGATCGTGCGCGGATTGCTGTTTCTCTACCGGCCGGCAGTGGGCTGGTTCGTTCGTCATCGTTTCCAGGCTGTGGGCATGGCGGCGCTGATGATGGCCGTGGGGGCGTTTCTGCTGCCGCGCCTAGGTTCTGAATTCGTACCGCGCCTTGATGAAGGAGATCTACTGATCCGCGCAACCATGGCCCCGTCGATCTCCATGGAGGAATCGCGTAACACCATTTTGCGGTTTGAAAAAAGGCTTAAGGCCCGGTTTCCGGAAGTGACCCGGATCGTTAGTCGTGTGGGCCGGGGCGAGGTCGGCGCACATGCCGATCCGGTAAATAGCGCGGAGGCATTTGTCGCCCTGAAACCCCAGGATCAATGGACAAGCGCCAAAACCCCCGATGAACTATATGCTAAGATCAGCAAGAGCTTTGAAGACTTTCCCGGGGCCCAGTTTAACGTGACCCAGCCTATTGCGGCTGCGGTCGACGAACTCATTACCGGCACAAAGGCCGAGTTGGCGATCAAGATCTTCGGCTCCGATATGGATGTCCTGAAAGAGAAGTCTGCTGAAATTGAGGCGGTGATCCGCAGGATACCCGGAGCCGCCGATGTACAGAAGGACCAAGTCACCGGCACGCCGCAACTGCGCATCCGCATTGACCGGCAGGCCATCGCCCGTTACGGCATCAATGTAGAGGATGTGCAGAACGTCATCCGCACCGCCGTCGGCGGCGAGACCGCCGGCCAGATTTTTGAAGGGATACGCCGTTTCGATATCTTTGTGCGATTCACACCGACAGCACGCGATGATGCCGAGGCGATCCGGCACATCCTGGTCGTCGCTCCAGGCGGCGCCAAGTTGCCCCTGGATCAGCTCGCCTCCATCGAGGAAATTGTCGGCCCGCGACAGATCACCCGTGAGAACAACCAGCGTTTCATCACCGTTCAGTGCAACGTGCGGGGGCGTGACATAGGCTCCTTTGTTTTGGACGGTCAGAGGGCCGTCGCCGAAAAAGTGAAGCTGCCGCCGGGCTACCTGGTTAATTGGGGCGGGCAATTCCAGCTTCAGCAGGAGGCCAACAGACGCCTATCCCTGATTGTGCCCGTTACTTTACTGATCGTCCTGCTTTTATTGTTTATGAATTTCAAATCGCTCAAGAACATCTTTCTGATATTGCTCAACATCCCCCTGGCGTTGGTCGGCGGGGTGGTCGGATTATGGCTCACGGGACAAAACCTCTCAGTTCCCTCGTCCGTGGGATTTATTGCCCTGTTCGGCATCGCGCTCTTAAACGGCATGGTGCTCGTCACCTATCTCAATCAATTGTTACGTGATGGGGTCCCGGTGGATGAGACATCTGTCCGCGGCGCCTGCCTGCGCCTACGGCCGGTCCTCATGACCGCCACCTGCACCGCGCTGGGCCTTATCCCCTTGTTGTTCAGCAGCGGGACAGGCAGTGAGGTGCAGCGTCCTTTGGCCACAGTAGTAACCGGGGGGCTCATTACATCGACCATCCTGACCCTCCTGGTTATCCCGGCTCTCTATAAATGGTTTTCCATAAAGGTGGAAAAGGAGGTTTAGACATGAAGGAGATCAAGGCCTACATTAAGAAGCACAAATTGGATGAGGTCACCCGTGCCCTGCACAAGATCAAAGGCTTGACCGGTATGAGTGTCATTCAAGGTAGCGGATATGGCTTGGGTTGGACCAAAACCAAATCGTCTGAACAGACAAACCTTCATCCGGGGGTCAAGCTCGAGATCATTTGCATGGACGACTTGGTTGAGAAGGTTATCGAGACCATAGAAAGGGCTGCCCACACAGGACTCAAGGGCGACGGCAAGATTTACGTGAGCAACATTGAACAGGCGGTAAGGATAAGCACCGGCGAGCGAGGGGAAAATGCGGTTTAAAAGATCAAGACAGCGGTGAGAACAGGGTGAATTTATTCTATTCTATTCGAAAAATCACATCTCGTTAAATAGCCAAGTCAGCATCCTGAACAAACGCTTCCGGATGATGCATCGAAGGGCTCGAAAAAGGACGGAAAGTGCGGAGTAAATTCGAGAATAATTGATTTTTCAATAAACCGAAAGTCAGTTCGCTATCAAATTATCGGGAAAAAATATAGAGGCTTCTTTTTTACAAAACATGAATGCTGATAGTGGTTTGTTCTCGTGCTTTTTTAAGCAAACAAACCTCTGGCAAAATGCTTCTCCAGAGGTTTGTTTGCTGCTATTTACTACACCATGATAGATGCAAAAAAAGATTTAGAAGTTGACCTGCAATTTGTGATAAACTTTGCATCCGTCTTGCACATTATTCTTGGGTACGCCCATAACGTCCGCCATGGCGTCACCGGCAAAAAACCAGCCAAAATTGAAAGCATAGTTCAGGTTGGGGGTGATATCCCAAGAAGCTTTAAAGTCCAATTCCTTTCCATATTCCTCGCCTACCCATGCACGGCCTGTCCTTGGGCTAAACGCAGTTTCAACCGCCCTAGCCCCACCGAACAAAGCCGAAAACTTCAAATTATCTTTGGGAGCAAAAGATGCACCAAGATACCAGATATGGACACCTCCGTAAGCCGGCATCAACCGTGGATCGGCACTACCGATCAATAAGCTGTCGTAAGCACCGTAATAGTTTAGAATAGCCACTCCAGAAGTATCGGTCATATATACGAATTTATCCCAGTCTTCACCAAGTCCGCCGTAAGCGAAGTTACCCAGGGTGAATTTACGATCCGGATGGGTTGCGCCTAATCGTCTTATATCCTGCCCCGAAACATGGCCATAGCCGGTTTCCCAGCCAAACGGACCATGCTGGCCATTCAGCTCAGCTCCAATGGCGAGACCGGCAATTTCCGTGTCATTGCCCGGAGTGGCGCGTTCGTCTTCATTTCTACCAAACTCATATCCGACCTCGAACAGCACACCAATGGGGCCGAACTTACCATTGAAATAAGGCACGGCGGCATAATAATTTTGTTCACTCGCCTCGTTGTTATGTTTTCTTACATGGGCGGTCAACAAACCGGTGGAAAAAGATTCAACTTTGTAATTGCCCACTAGGTAGTAAACATCCGTGTCGGCATCCGACCTTCTGGCCCCATATTCTCTTTCAGCCCCTTTTTGAATAATGCCGATCAAGGCAAGTTTTTTGTCCATAAGCGGCAATGTGTATTTAATGCGGTTGAAATCGCCTTCAAAATCACCGAAGGGGAGTCCCCAGCCTCCGCCGATCATGCGTCCCACATCAAATACGCCGATGGGTGAGATATAAGTCATCCAAGCGCGGTTCATAAGGAAAGTTTCGTAGTACCAATAACCCGGAGATGCATACTGGCCAGCAGTAACATCCGATGCTGTCCCAGTTGAATTAGAGATGGGGTATTCAGTTCCCCACGGGCGATCAAAGGCAGTCCATCGGAAATTCAATTTTAAATTATCCGCTATCGTGATTTTATGGTTCATCCGCAAACGATGGTCATAGCGTGAATCTGTATCTTTGTTTTGATCATCGAATGCCGGATTTTTATAAGCGAAACCGCGAACCCTGTACTCCCCTTTGTTTTCTAATTCCAGCGCCATTGCCGGTATGGATAGGGCTGCGACAAGACATAGCGCCAGTACCATTGAAATGTATCTCTTCATTAGTTCCCTCCAGATTTTATATGGTCAGTTGTCGATTGATTGTAAACTTGTGCATGAACCGGACTTCGAGCCCCATTTTCTGAACAGGCATCCCCCCTTTCTTGTGATCGAAGGCCGCCTGACCCTCTCAAAAAGCAGAGTTTGCAGCGATTGTTGCGGTCATTATATCGGTTTTGCTATATGTAATGTGGTTATTGAATAAATACTATCGCAATAAATGCTGCTATATTCTTATATGCGGCATCGATTGTCAAGCGATTTGTGAGTTATTTCCTGTTTTTATTTTACCATAGTCATATATTTATATATAATTACAGTACTTTTCCCATCTTTGATCAGGGAGTTGCGCTCACTCACCACGGCGGCAAGAAGTTCGGCCCCGCCGTCACGGCCCTGTTGGATAAGATAAAAATCGCTAATATAACCTGTTATTTTAGTTGAAGCGCCTTTGGAAGACATGCCGATCCCGTCCCATACTAGTCTTTCAAACCAACCGGTTCCATAGCTGCGGAAGCGATCGAAAAAGCGGCCGGTCAAGGAATCGTTTTTCACTACTAGCAGTTCGTTCTTGGCTGCCTGACCGGCATTGGCCGCAATAATTCGCTGAGGAATATAAGCGCGATTGCGGGTATCCTCCCGCAATCCGCTAGTCGAATAATCGATAAAACTTTCGCTGCCGCCGTATTGTTCGTCGCTCTTCCATAATCTCTCACCGGAAGAAAGAAAGAGCTGCAAATGATCTCCTTTATCCAGGAAGGCTGCGACATCGCGGCCGTCGTTTGCAAGATCCCCAATGGCCAGACCGGCCACCGACACCGGGCTGGGCAGGTTCAATTTTTTCCCAGGTGAATAGGTTCCATCCTTCCAGCTCATTTCAAAAATTTCCGATTCAAACGGTTCGTCAAAACCTTTTTTCTGTGCCAGCAACACCACTTTCTTTTGGGATTGGGGTACGATTCGGAAAAACCACGGCAGGTCTTTGGCAGTAATGGTATTGGCCTTACCGTCCCATTCCACCACCAGGGACTCCATTCTGTCGCCGGCCGGATTCAGGGCGGTGATGAATATTTCCGCCTTGCCGTTGCTGTTGATGTCGGCCATGTCCACGCAGAGGAGCGTCAACCCGGAAGGCGCCGGAGTCACGGCCATTTGCGCCAGGTGGTCTTTTCCCATACGAAAGACGTATAGTTCTTTGGTGGTGATGAAGGCAACCTCGGTCTTGCCGTCGCCATCCGCGTCTCCGGCTGTTATTCCCCTGATCTCCAGGTTGAAGTCCTGGCTTTTCCAGAAGGTGCGCTCACCCTGCTCGGTGGTGGCGGAAAACAAAGGTTGTGCTTCCGATTTTGGCAAGGCTTCCGAAACTACTGCCGGACGTCCGGCGAGCTTAGCCGCAATTTCCTTAGCCGCGGTCTGGATGGCCGGAATCAAGGCATCGGCGGATGGGGCCTGTTTTGAAAATACCTGCGCCGGTCCTTGCCCTGCCATGGCCATCACTTTTGCATCCATGCTGATGCTGTCCCCAAAAACCGTGAGGCTGCCATATAAGACATGATCGACTTTCAACTCCTGTCCGATCCGCCTGGCACCAGAATCATCGTTAACGCCGGTACTATTTTCCGTTGCATCGGCGGGCAGCCTGACCACAATGACACTCTTATCGGTAGTCAGACGGGAGGCAAACATATCTGCAACCCCTTCCCGCAGGTAGGAGAGATCTTTTTCCGCGTTAATCTTGAAGGGCAATACCGCGATTCGGATATCGGCTTCCTGGGCTGAAAAGGCCCAAGTGTTCATCAGCAATACCAAGAGCAAACTATGATAAAAAGATTGTTTCAACATGGCAGACTCGATTTGAATGTATGGGTGAATTGCAGTCGGGATTGCTGAACTAACAAATATTAATTTTTTTTTACCACCCGCTGCGCTGAAGGACACGAAGGGCGCGAAGTTTTCCGGCTGCGCCGGGGGAAAGGCCTTTTCTTCGTGTCCTAATGATCATTAAGGTTCTAGTTTCTTTTTGAGCAATTGGTTGACGATATCCGGGCTGGCTTTGCCCCGGGTTTCCTTCATCACCTGGCCCACAAAAAAGCCCAGCAATTTTTTCTTGCCGGCGCGGTAAGCCGCCACCTCGGCCGGGGCCGCGGCCATCACGGCGTCCACCAAATTTTCAATGGCCGTGGTGTCCGTGACCTGCACCAGGCCCTTTTCCTCCACAATGGCTGCAGCGGTTTTACCTGTGGCAGCCATTTCCTCGAAAACAGTCTTGGCGATTTTACCGCTGATCACGCCCGTATCCATCAATTTCAGCAGTCCGGCCAGGCTGGCGCTGGTAATAGGGCTTGCGGTTATGCTTTTGTTTTCAGTATTCAGGTGTGCCGTAAGTTCGCCCATGATCCAGTTGGCCACGACTTTGGGTTTGTTGAATTCCCCAAGGCAGGCTTCAAAATAATCCGCCACTTCCCGGGCGGCTGTCAACACATCGGCATCATAAGCGGACAGGCCGTATTCTCTTTCAAAACGGGCTTTTTTAGCATCCGGCAGCTCCGGCAGGCTGTTTCTGACCCGGGCAATCCACTCATCGTCTATCACCAGTGGCAAAAGATCCGGGTCCGGGAAATAACGGTAATCATGGGCATCTTCCTTGCCACGCATGGAAAAGGTCTGGTTCTTGTCCGGGTTCCACAGCCGGGTTTCCTGAACCACTTCCCCGCCTTCTTCCAAAATGGCCTGCTGCCGCCGAATTTCGTAATGCAGGGCCTTTTCCACATGTTTGAAGGAATTGAGATTTTTCAGTTCCGTGCGGGTGCCGAAAGGGGTCGTGCCCCTGGGGCGCAAGGAAACATTGGCATCGCAGCGGAAACTGCCTTCTTCCATGTTGCCGTCGCAAACCCCGATATATCGCAGGATGGAACGCAGCTTTCGCAGATAGGCCCCGGCTTCCTCCGGCGAACGCATATCCGGCTCACTCACGATCTCCATCAGGGGCACGCCGGTGCGGTTGAAATCCACCAGGCTCACCGGCCGGCCGGGTTCATGGTTCAATTTGCCGGCATCCTCTTCCATGTGAATGCGGGTGATGCCCACGGTCTTGGCTGTGCCGTTCACCTCGATTTCAATGCGGCCGCGCTCGGCAATTGGTAATTCATATTGGGAAATCTGATAACCCTTGGGCAGATCAGGATAAAAATAATTTTTCCGGGCAAACCGGCTCTGCCTGGCGATACGGCAGTCGACGGCCAGAGCCATCATCAGGGTGAACTCCACCACCTGTTTGTTCAACACCGGCAACACACCGGGCATTCCCAGACAAACCGGACAAACATGGGTGTTGGGCGCTCCGCCGAAGGCGGTTGCGCAACCGCAAAAAATCTTGGTGTTGGTCTTGAGTTGGGCATGCACTTCCAGCCCGATTACCGCTTCAAAATCCATAACCATGCCTTATGTGTCAAAACGATTCAAACCTGCAAGAGCCCATAAATTGTGCATGGTGAACGATAACCAGGCATTAGTCAAGCGATTTTAAAACCGTGAAATCATCTTTTCATTTTTCATTGAATATGTTAGCGTTACCTAATTCGCTTTCAGATCACCCTTTTTGAAAGCGTGGCCGTACTGAAACAAGTACAAAAAAATCCGCAAAACCTTCCCCATTTCAGGATTGACCTAGACGCATGCTGATAAACCGTTTCATGAAAACATTCCCTGCAATATAGCAGCGCTCGGCATCTGGAGGAAGAAGGCTTTGATACCATTGCTGAAAATTCGGTCCGGAATCGAATCCGGCGGATAAATCAGGGTGCGGAGCCATGCCCCCATGTTAATTTTTTTCCTTTTGATACAAATAGATGCGTCTACATTCAGAACCAATTAAGAAGGACTGATGGCGCGTTCCAAAGTCCACCCTTCGCATTTTTTTGAGCCCTGGCAGGTCTGGCCCGGATCTTATCGAAACCCGCCGGCGGACGGCCGGTTTCCCTTTACCGGCAAACCGGTTTTTCGGATCTTCCCGGAAACCCCCATTGCCTCCATGGGCTCCTGTTTTGCCCGGGAGATCCGCAAGGCCCTGCTGGCCAAGGGCTATAATTACATCACTGAAGAAAGCCACCATCCGGCCGCCATCCATGCCAGCGCGGCCTGGGAGCGCTTATACAACACCTATTCCATGTTGCAGATTTTTCAATATACCTTCGAAGAATGGCAACCGGAAATCCGTTGGTGGCGCTGCCCCCAGACCGGCCGGATTCAGGATCCATACCGCCGCATCCTGGTGTATGATGATCTTGAACAGGCGGAGACGGATTTTACCCGTCATAAAACTCATTCCCGGCGCGCCCTGACCTCTGCCAAGGTATTGATTCTGACATTGGGCTTGACCGAAATCTGGCAGGACCAATCCGACGGCGCCGTGATCTGCCTGCCTGCCGGCCCATACCTGGATGAAGGCGGCGACATGCGCCGGTATCGCTTCACGGTTTCCCGCTATTTGCAAAATATGGAAAATCTTGAAAAAATATATGACATAATGGCCCGCGTTAACCCGGACTGCCACCTGGTTTTAACGGTCTCCCCCGTGCATCTTTGGGCCACTTTCCGCCAGGATGCCGATGTCATCAGCGCCAGTTGCAATTCCAAATCAACCCTGCGCGCGGTGGTGGATGAATTTGTCGACCGGCATAAAAATGTGATTTATTTTCCGGCCTTTGAAATGGCCACCATCTATATGGCCTTGCTGGGCCAGAGCTATTTTGCCCAGGGCAAGGAAAATTTTCATGTGAACAAACAAACCATCGAATTCATTATGGAACATTTTTTCGCATTTTACGGACCAGATAGCTCATGAAGTCGCAACGCCAGATGAGTTTTATTCAGAGTCTATGTTTGGTTAAAATTTCGAAAAACGAATATCGAAATACGAAACAAATTCGAATTACCAAAATTCAAAATTCAATAGCATTGACAAACAAGCCGTCCATTGCACCGCTGCCTTTAGTTTTGGTTATTTTGTAATTAAAATTTTGAATTTGTTTCGAATTTCGGATTTCGATATTTGAGTTTAGTGTCTATATGCCCCAATCAATTACCACGCTCACAAAGGTTCAACTGGAAGAGGCTATCCAAAAGGCTCAGCGCTTTCCCCACAAGCATATTCACCAAGGGGAATTGGTGCTTGCGCCGGAGGTCTTCCAGACAGCGGGCCGGGAAACCAATCTGCTCATCAGCCGGTTTGCACGCCTGGATTGCACCGGCTCGATCCATATCGGTCCATGGTGCAACATCTCGGCCCGCTGCCGGATCTATACCCATGACCATTTTCATTTCAGCCGCAAGCCCTTGCTGTTATTGGAAGAGGAATACGGCGTGATCTGGCAGGACAAAACCATCGGCGCCGATGTCTGGATCCATGACAGCGCCATTGTTCTGTATCAGGTCACCCATATTCCGGATGGTGTGGTCATCGGCGCCGGATCTGTATTAACCAAAAATCCAGGTCCTTATGAAATATGGGCCGGCAATCCGGCCCGGAAAATCGGTATGCGCACGCAGATGGCGGCTGAGGAGATTCAAGAGCGAATGACAACCGGCAGATTCATGCCCACGGATGGGGGAGAAGATTATGTCGACTGATTCGATTTACAACATTCTCATGTATTCCCACGACACTTACGGCCTTGGCCACATCCGCCGGACCATGGCCATTGCCGATCATCTGCGCGGTCCCAAGGTCAACATTTTAATCCTGACCGGTTCACCCATTGCCGGCCGTTTCACCTTTCCGGACCAGGTGGATTTTGTCCGCATCCCGGGCATGATCAAACAGACTAATGATGAATACCTGCCCCATTCGATTAAAATCGATGCCAAGCAAGCCTTGGATATCCGTACCAATATCATTACCGCCACCGCTAAGACCTTTCGTCCACATCTGTTTATTGTGGACAAGGAGCCCCTTGGACTGAAACGGGAAATCCTGCCCACCCTGGAATGGATGCGGGAATATCTGCCCCAAAGCCGCACCATTCTGGGGCTGCGCGACATCATGGACGATGCGGAAACCGTGCGCAATGACTGGGAAAAAAAGGATGTGTACCGTATCCTGGATGCCCTTTACAGTGAAATCTGGATTTATGGTCTTCAAAACTATTATGACCCAATCCGGGAATATGCCATTCCGGAAAGCATCAGTCGTAAAATTCATTTCACCGGCTACATCCCCCGCCGCAAGGCCGACCCGGCCGCGGTGCAGAAAATCCGAAAAGACCATCGGATCGAGCAGAAGGACAAGCTCGTTGTGGTTACCACCGGTGGGGGCGGGGATGGGTATAAGGTCATGGATACCTATCTCACCATGTTGGAAACCGAAACCATACCGGCTGCCATTAAAAGCATTCTGGTGACCGGACCTTTCATGCCCAAACGCCAGCGCAAATGCATCGACAAACGCGCCCGTAATGCCGGCATCGAATCCCATCGATTCTACCGCCATATGATCGACTTGATGGCCGCCGCGGATCTGGTGGTCAGCATGGGGGGCTACAACACCTCCTGCGAAATTTTGACCCAAACCGCGGTGGCCTTATTGATCCCCCGGGAAGAGCCCCGCAAGGAACAGTTAATCCGGGCTCAAGTACTGCACCGAAACAATCTGGTGGATTATATCCCCTGGCGGGAGCTGACCACGCCGCTGCTCAAACAGAAAATAATGAATTTACTGGATCATCCCCAACCCTTTCGCCAAGCCATGGCGCGCTTTGACATGACCGGCTTTCATGTCATGCGCCGGCGGCTGGCGGCGTTTCGGGGGTGAGGGATTGGCAAATTTAGCCTTGGCCATCATTTTTGCCTGAAATATTTAAATCCGAATATCGAAACCCGAAATCCGAAACAAATTCAAAATTTCAATGAGCAAATAACCAAAACAAAAAACAGTGATTCAATGGCTGTATTGCCTGTCAATGTTGTTTTATTTGAATTTTAGTAATTCGAATTTGTTTCGTATTTCGATATTCGAATTTCGAATTTTAACGGACATAGTGGTTAAAACCGGCAATCTCTATGAGCGCAGATAATCATCATCCAAACCTCCCTACCCCTCCGGTCCTGGGCTTGATCCTCAAAGGCTTTCCCCGGATTTCCGAAACCTTTATCTCCAATGAGATTCTGCTATTGGAACAGCTTGGGTTCCGCATCCACATCTTTTCCATGCGCAAGCCCAGGGAGAATTTCAGCCATAACAGTGTCCGTAACATCAAAGCCCGGGCTGATTATCTGCCGGAAAGCCTGCTTGAAGGCCTGCCGGTTCTTTTGCCGGCCAATGCGGCCCTGGCGGCCCGGAAACCACGCGCTTTTGCAGTCGCCTGCAAGACCGCCTTCCGACGTTTTTTACGCACGCGCAAAAGCGCCACCTGGAAACATCTGCTCCAAGCCGGGTATTTGGTGGAAAAATTGTTGCCCGGAACAGGGGTCGCCCATCTGCATGCCCATTTTGCCCATTCCCCCACTTCCGTGGCCATGTTTGCCTCGCTTTTAAGTGGAATCCCCTTCAGCTTCACGGCCCACGCCAAGGACATTTATACATCGGAGCCACGGCAACTGCGTGAAAAAATGGCCCGGGCCCGTGTTGTCATCACCTGTACGGAATACAACCGCCGCTATCTGTCAGCGCTTGCCAACGGAGCCGGAAGCCCCATCCACCGTTGTTACCACGGCATCGACCTGAAACTTTTTGATGGCGCGGCAGCCCCTCCGCATGATCCCCGGCCGCCATACCGGATTCTCACCGTGGCGCGCCTCACAGCTAAAAAAGGCCTGCCCACGGTTTTACAAGCCCTTAAAAAACTTGCGGAACAGGGCATTGATTTCCAGCATGACCTGATCGGCGACGGAGCTGACCGCGCCGGAATACTGGCCGTGGTCAAGCAATTGGGGCTTGAGACCCGCAGCCATTGGCGCGGTGTTTTGCCCCATGAAAAAGTGCTGGAATATTACCGCTGCTCCGACCTGTTTGTCCTGGGCTGTGAAGTAGCTGCCGATGGGGACCGGGACGGCATTCCCAACGTGCTCATGGAAAGCATGGCCATGGGGGTGCCGGTGGTCAGCACCGATGTTTCCGCCATTCCTGAATTGGTGCAGCATGAACGTACTGGCCTGCTGGTGCCGCCCGGCCGGCCGGATGCCATGGCCCAGGCCATGAACCGCCTGCTGACAGATACGCATCTGCGTGCAAGAATCATCCCAGCCGCCAAGGATCGAGTGAAACAAAATTTCGATAACCGCATCCTCGTCACGGAATTGGCCGGAATATACAGACAAGCGATGGTGGTATAAATCATAGCCTGATGAGTTTTCATCGGGGTCGGTATCGGTATCGGTATCGGAATCGAAATCGATTTACCATTGCCCTCTGAAAAAACGATAGCGACCCCGATACCGACCCCGACCCCGAACTGAACACAAGGATGAACCACTCTTGAGATAAAATTTATGATCCTTTTTCCATTCCGCGTTCCCTCTCCCTCACTCACCCGCTTCGGCCTAGTACGCCACGGTCAGACCCAATGGAACCAAGAGGGCCGGATTCAGGGGCAAACCGATTCCCCCCTCACAGCCGACGGCCGAATGCAGGCCCGGGCCTGGGGCCAGCAGCTTTCCGGCACGGCTTGGGACCGTATCATCGTCAGCGATCTTGGTCGCGCCCGTCATACAGCCGAACTCATCAATGAACAGCTTGGAATAGCCATCACAGTTGATCAGCGCCTGCGGGAGCAGGATTGGGGCCGCTGGGTGGGCTTGACCCTGGCCCAGATCAAAGCCGCCGACGGTGAATTATTGGAGCAACAGATTCAGGCCGGCTGGCGTTTTTGCCCGCCCGCGGGTGAAAACCGCCTGCAGGTGCTCAAACGCAGCCGTAAGGCCCTGGCTGAGGCCGCCGCCCGTTATGCCGGGCAGAACCTCCTGGTGGTCACCCATGAAGGCGTCATCCGCGCCCTGCTGTATCAGCTCAGCCGCCGGCCGGCCCGGCCTGGTGAAGCCCCGCCCCTTTTGCAGCCGCGCCACCTCCACCTGCTGCGCCATGATGGCCGCAGGCTCGGGATTGAAACCGTCAACGCCATGAGGTTATCGGAATAACTCAGCCGCCGCGATGAAAATCATCCAATACTGTCAGCATGTTCTTGGAATCGGGCATCTTTTCCGCAGTCTGGAAATCAGCCGGGCGCTTTCGGCCCATGCGGTGGTGTTGATCACCGGGGGTGCGGCCCTGGACCTAACCCTGCCGTCCCATGTACGTGAGTTTCGTCTGCCGCCCCTGATGATGGATGAAACTTTCAGCGAGCTTCACAGCCATGAA
The DNA here is from genome assembly GCA_020723325.1 of Desulfosudis oleivorans. GTDB lineage: Bacteria > Desulfobacterota > Desulfobacteria > Desulfobacterales > SURF-7 > DYJD01. Next base: position 110,426 of record DYJD01000004.1, read on the forward strand.
TCCGACCAAGTCTTGGAAACCATCAAGATCCGGCGGCGGGAACAGTTGGAGCGCATCTTCCAAAAGGAAAAACCGGATGTATTTCTGGTGGAATTGTATCCTTTCGGCCGCAAAGCCTTTCGCTTTGAGCTGGATCCCTTGCTGGCGGGCCTTCGCAGCGGCAATCCACCTTCCTGTCTGGTTTTTTGCAGCCTGCGGGACATTCTGGTCGATAAAACCGATGCTGAAAAGCATGAAGGCCGCGCGGTGCAGACCCTCAACCGCTGGTTTGACGGCCTGTTGGTGCACGCCGACCCTGCTGTCATTACCCTGGAAACGACTTTTTCCAAAACAGACGCCATCTCCATTCCCATCGTCTATACCGGTTTTGTCTGCCCTAAAACACCCGAGGCGAGCGCTTCCATGCGGCAGCGACTGGGCCTGAAACCGGAAGAAAAGCTCGTGGTGGCCAGCGCCGGCGGCGGCAAAGTCGGCGGTCCCTTGTTGACTGCCGTCATTGCCGCGGTTCAACAGATCAATTCGCAAAAGCCCTTGCGCCTGCAAGTTTTTACCGGTCCTTTTCTGGAGTCCCGTGATTTTGACCGGCTGCGGAGCGCCCAAAACGAATATATCCAGGTGGAACGCTTTACCCCTGATTTCCCGGCTTACCTGGCCGCGGCTGACCTCTCCATCAGCATGGCGGGTTACAATACCTGCATGAATATCCTGGCCGCAGGGGTGCCGGCATTGGTTTGGCCCTTTTCCCAGAACCGGGAGCAGGGCCTACGGGCCGCGGCCCTGGCCCGAAAGGGTTTGCTCGGAATCCTGTCCGACCGCGACCTGTCGGCCCAACCCCTGGCCGGCTGCATTCGCTCGGCATTACAGCAAAACCGTACCGCCAAAACCGATATCCGCCTGGATGGGGCTGAGGCCACCCGGCAATGGATCGAAAATCGGTTCCGCCTGAATGCAGGTCAGCCGTGAACAAAATACCTTGCATTTTATGGCGCAAGCCGCCGCAAAAAAATCTCTTCCAACGCCTGGATCAGATCTTGGATCGGCAAGGGGAGGATTCCAAGCCCAAAACCGTTTTTTTTCGGGCCGATGATATTGCCGTTCCCGGCCCGGGCTTTGACCAGTTACTGGATTTGTTCATAAAACATGAAACCCCCCTGAATCTGGCCGTGGTTCCGGCCTGGCTGACCCTGCCGCGCTGGCGCAAACTAAAGGAAAAAAGCGCGCCGGGGGCCGGGCTCTGGTGCTGGCATCAACATGGCTGGCGGCATATAAATCACGAGCCTTCCGGCAAAAAACAGGAATTCGGCCCCAGCCGCACCCGGCAGCAGCTCCGGGACGATCTCCAACGCGGGCGCAACCGACTAGAAAAAATCATAGGCGCGGATTTCAGCCCGATTTTCACCCCGCCGTGGAACCGGTGCAGCCGGGAAACCCTTACGGCCCTTTCGGATTTGAACTATACCGCTGTGTCCCGCGGATCCGCTGATGAAGCCTTGCCGGCCGGCAACCTACCGGAATTCAATGTGCATGTGGATCTGCATACCCGCAAAGAAACCAATATAGCAGAAGCCTGGGACAATCTGTTTCACGAACTCAGCCGGGCACTGCAACAGGATCACTGCGGAATCATGCTGCACCATCAGCGCATGAACCATGCGGCTTTCCTCTTTCTGGAAATCCTGTTACAGTTGTTGAAAACCGGCAAAGGAATCCGGGTGAAGGGCTTCAAGGATCTTCAGGAGCCCGGAACAATGACCAAGGCCATACGAATGAACAGTGCCCATGCAGACACATGAACCCCATCAAACCTCGGACAGCGCGCAGCGGCTGCTGGTGCTGCCCCTGGGCAAATCCATTCAAATCGCTTTCCAGAGCCTGCGGGTGCGTTTTCTGCGTTCGCTGATTACGGTGGCAAGCCTGGTGCTGGCCATTGCCTTTTTCTGCTTTACCCAGGTGGGCACGGATCTGGCCGACAGCATGCTGCAAACCGGGAACGATGGTTTTCGGCAGGCCTTGGTCCGCGCCGGCTACGATCTATCGCCTGTAACAACCTCCATCGGCAGCACTCCCAAGCAAAAATGGCTCATGTTCCTGTCCCTGCTGGTTTGTCTGGTGGGGATCGTCAATGCCCAGTTGATGTCCGTGAGCGAGCGCGTGCGGGAAATCGGCACCATGAAATGCCTGGGCGCCCTGGACCGTTTCATTCTGCGTATCTTTCTGCTGGAAGCCGGCATGCAGGGTCTGGTGGGCTCTGCTGCCGGCGCACTAGTCGGCACCGCCGCTGCCCTTATAATCGGTATGGTCCGCTTCGGCCCCCAAGCTTTGAAACCCCTTGCCTTTAGCCAGGTGGCCTTCTCCCTGCTGCTGTCCATGGCCGTCGGCCTGGGTTTAAGCCTCACAGCCGTGATCTATCCCGCAGCCAAAGCCGCCCGCATGCAACCCGTGGAAGCCATGCGCCGAGAATTTTAATCAAGACTATAGACCGAAGACTGAAGGCTGAAGGGGGGAAGGAATAACGCATCTATCCACCCGCAACCGCCCAATACCTCAATTCATAATTCGTAATTCCTAATTCCTAATTGCTTCTTATGTCTCACATCATCATCAGAGTTACCAACGTCCATAAAAGCTTCAAGCTGGGCCGGATCGAGTTGCCCGCCTTGCGCGGGGTTAATCTCGAAATCGAAAAGGGCCGTTACATTTCCATCATGGGACCGTCCGGCTCCGGCAAAAGCACCCTTTTCAACATGATCGGCGGGCTGGACAAACCCACCAGCGGCAAGGTTTTCATCGACGAGGTGGACATCGCCCAACTGGATGCCTATGAGCTGGCCTGGCTGCGCTGCCGCAAGATCGGCTATATTTTTCAGACCTTCAATCTGATCCAGGTCATGACCGCCCTGGAGAATGTCACCCTGCCCATGATTTTTGCCGGAATGGATCAAGAGCGGGCTGTGGAAAAAGGGCTTGAACTGCTGAAAATGGTGGGCCTTGCCGACCGCTTCCGCCACAAGCCTTTTGAGCTTTCCGGCGGCCAGCAGCAGCGGGTGGCCGTGGCCCGGGCCCTGGCCAATGACCCGGCCATCATCCTGGCCGATGAGCCCACCGGCAACCTGGATCTCACCACCGGCGCGGAAATCATCGATCTGCTCAAACATCTCAGCGCCGAACGTAAGGTCACCGTGATCTCCGCCACCCATGATTTCAAGATGCTGAATGTTTCCGACCAGGTGGTCTGGATCCGCGACGGCCGCATTGAAAAAATCGAAAACCGCGACGAGCTTTCCATTTCCGTGGGGCAGATCGATTCAAGAGCCCTGCAAGACTGACGGTCCGCAATCCGGTACAATCCTACATTCTCTCGGGGTCGGGGTCGGTATCGGGGTCAAATTTGCAGAGCCGTCGCAGTCATTTGTTTTGAGATGCGGGATTATTCGAATTTCGATTTCGATTGCGACCCCGATCCCGATACCGACCCCGATCATAGGACCGATGCTGCCCCAGATAACTTGGATCGCTTGAGGTCAAAAATTTTGCTCCCAAACATAGTCATAAGAATGTCCGCTGCCGTCATACTAGTAACGGCAGCACTTCTGCTAGTACCTTACCTGGTGTCGGCCTCCCTTCATCCGGCTCAAGACACCGGGGAATTGCAACAGATCGTTCAAACCCTGTCAGCATCCTCGGACCGCAGCACCGGCACTCCGGGATGCAAGCTGGCCGCGGACTATATCAAAAGGGAATTTCAGTCTCTATCATTCGGCCGGGTGGGTGGTTTATCCATCTCTGTGCCGGTGCGCCTGGCGGAAACCTGTTTTTTGACAAGCGCGGACGGGCGGCAACTGCCCATCCAGCCCCTTTTGCTGAACGCCGTTGATCCGGAAACAATCCCTTCGGCAGATCAGACCGCCCCCCTGCTCTACGTTGGTGCGGGCACCACCACGGATTTCAACCATCAGACGGTCAAGGGCGCCGTTATTGTAATGGACCTGGATTCCGGCAAAAACTGGCAGCAGGCCGCGGCCCTGGGAGCCAAAGCCCTGATCTTTCTGGATCACGGTATGACCCGGGCCGAAACGGATTTCCCAACCCCCAATTTCTTCTTCAAGGAAAAGCAAGAGCTGACCCCCATTCGCTTTCCGCGCTTCTGGGTGGATCAAAATGAATTCACTGCCTGGCTTGGAAGGGAGCCCCAAACCCTAAGAAACGAGCCCGCGCAAAAGGTAAGCCTGACAGCGCCAGTGGCCTGGAAAGCAGGCCCGGCGGAGAATGTCCACCTACTGATCCCAGGGCGCGATCCACGCCTGAAAAAAGAGCTGCTGATCATCGAGGCTTTTTATGACAGTACGGCCATGGTGGCGGGACGGGCCCCGGGCGCTGATGAAGCCTTGGGCGCGGCCACGCTGATCCGGCTGGCCCGTTTCCTAAAAGAGCACCCGCCGGCCAGATCGGTCATGCTGACCGCCACCAGCGGCCACAGCCAGACCCTTGCCGGCCTGCGCGAAATGATCTGGAGTTTGCGGGTCCGTTCCCAATATCTCAATCGCTTGAAGAAAAAACTGCAGACGGATAAAAAAGCCGTTGATGTCTATCTGGATACCATCAAGGCCTTGTCCAGACCGGAAAACGACTGGAACCTACCCCATGCAGCCATGAAGGCGGCCCTGAACAATCAGATCAAAACCGAGATCGACGCCATTTCCCGGGCTTTGATCCGTCTGCGCCTGGAAAGCCCAGGGTCTACTCCTGCAGGACAAATCCAAAATCTGGTTCAACGCCGCCGCCTGCTACAGCGCCTTGACTGGCAGGATGATCTTTCCCGGCTCTCTGCAGAAGACCGCGAACAGTTAAAAGCACTTTTGCCTGCTGCGGAACTTTACTACCGCCGCATGGGCGAAGATATCCGCAAGCAGCTCGACCTGCTGAAAAGCATTCTGAACTTTCGCAAGATGATGAAAGGCAAAGAACCGGCCGCCATTGTTTCCCTGCATTTGTCCAGCCACGGCAACGGCGTGGGCGCCTTTGGCCAGGGCTGGCTGTATCCCTTGAAACCCTCCATCAACCGGGCCGGTTGCTACAGCGCCCTGGACGCGGCCCTTAAACACTGTGCCGCGGAAACCGAACACGCCGGCAGCAGACGGCCCCTGCTGTTCGACACCTTGCGACCCAACCGGATGCGGGATTGGCGCAGTGAGCTGCCCGACCGTCCGGCCCTGGGTGGGGAAGTGAGTTCCCTGGCCGGATATCTGGGCGTGACCTTGGCCACGGTGAATGACGCCCGCTTTGCCTGGGGAACTCCCCATGACACCAGCGCCCATGTAAACTGGGAATATGCCGCACACCAGGCCGACTTTGTCTGCCATTTGATCCGCAGCCTGGCAGCCGCCCCGGTGATCCAGACCAACACCCTGCCCGCCGATGGGTTCAGCACGGTGACGGGCCGCGCCAAAATCCTGCGCCACGGCGAATTGTTCGCGGATCAACCCGCGGCCGGCACAATGGTGATGGCCTTCCAGGGCCCCCAGCGTTATTATGCCATGACAGACACCCGGGGTGAATTTCTTCTGAAAGGACTTTGCGACAAAAAGCATGCCCTGGACAAAGTCATCATTGAAGCCTATGGCTTTGATCCTGAAAACGGGGAAATCCACTGGGCCATAGACAAACGCCGCACGGGCAAACCGGCTTATCGCCTGAAGATGCAGCGCCAATACATGCAAACCGACCTGATCCTGTTCAACTGCCGGCAGTCCAGCCTCTTTGACCTGCTGGAACCCCGCAATTTCAATTATCTGACCAAACTTGAACTGCTGGACGGCAGTCGTGATGCTCCATTCTTGACTTACAGCCACAGCCGCATCGACACCCGCGCCTCCTCCCTGGCCGCGGTGTTTCTCGAACCCCGCGCCCGTATGAAAATCATGCTTTCCGACAGCCTGCTGGCCAAAAAACTGATTCTGACCAACGGCACAGCGGACCTGCCGGAAGGTTCCGGCTATCTTCTGGAAGATCATCCGGCCCTAACCGCCACTCCCTTTAAGGCCGCCGGGGATATGTGGACCTTCATCACCCCCCGTATCCGCAATCTGGAAAAACACGGCATTTATGATGAAAGCATCCGCGCCCTGCAGCAGGAAGGACTGGAAGCACTGGCACAGGCAAGCGCTTACCTTGAAGCCGGTCTCTATGACCGTTTCAACGGTACAGCCGCCAAGGCCTTTGCCCTGGCCAGCCGGGTATATGATCAGGTGGATCGGACCCAAAAAGATGTGCTGCTGGGTGTGCTTTTTTATATTGCCCTGTTCGTTCCCTTTGCGGTTTGCCTGGAAAGGCTGCTCTTTGCCTGGGCCGATATCCATAAGCGCATCCTTTCCTTTTGCCTGATTCTGGCGCTTCTGATCACGGTGATCTACCATGTCCATCCGGCCTTTCAACTGGCCTACAGTCCGCTGGTAGTGGTCTTGGCCTTTTTCATCATGGGCCTTTCCCTGCTGGTGGCCTTGATCATCATCCTGCGTTTTGAAGCGGAAATGAAGCGCCTGCAAACCCATGCCGGCGCCATGAACATTTCCGAGATCAGCCGCGGCAAGGCCTTTCTGGCTGCCTTTTTCCTCGGTCTCGGCAACCTGCGGCGGCGCCCCCTGCGCACGGCCCTGACCTGCATCACTTTGATCCTCCTCACCTTCACCATCATGAGTTTTACAACAGTGAAAACCGCCCGCCACCATGTGCGCATCCGTCTGCAAAACCAGGCCGCCTACCAAGGCCTGCTGTTTAAAAAGGTCAACTGGCAAAGCCTGCCGCCGGAAGCCGCAGCGGTCCTGATGGATACATTCGGTAAAGAAGGTCGCATCGCTCCCCGGGCCTGGATCACCGCCGATGATCCCACCCGCGCCGGACGGTTGCCGGTGCAATACCAGGAGCACTCCTTTGAAGCCGCGGGGATCATCGGCCTCGGACCTGCGGAGCAGCAGGTCTCCGGCCTTGGGCGAATGCTGGTGGGCGGGAGATGGTTTCAGGAAGATGAGCGCCGGGCCGTAATCCTTCCGGATCGCATGGCCGCAAATCTCGGCATTGATCCAAAGGCGCCTGCCAATGCTGTGGTAAAAATCTGGGGACAGCCCTTTGAAGTGGTGGGGGTTTTTTCCGGAGAAGCCCTTGCGGAATTCCGGGATCTGGACGGCGAGCCCCCCACGCCCGTGATTTTTCCCGAGGAAGTGGTGGCTGAAATGAGCGAGGTGGAAATGGAAGCTTTGGAATCCGGCGAGGATGTGCAAGATTTTCAAAGCCGCTATGACCATCTGGCCGCCGAACTCACTATCATCCTGCCCCTGAATACGGTCCTGGCCGCAGGCGGGGCGCTCAAAAGCATTGCCGTGGGAATGACACCCGCAACGGATATCAGCGCCGCCGCCCGCCAAATGACCGATCGCTTCGGCTTGTCCCTTTTCAGCGGCGAGGGCCGGGATTGCTTTTTGAATCAAAGCAGCGACTCCCTTAGCTACAGTGGCATGCCCAACATCATCATCCCCCTGATCATCTCCATCCTGATCGTGCTGAATACCATGATCAGCAGCGTATACGAACGCAAGCGGGAAATCGGGATTTACACCTCCATCGGCCTGGCCCCCACCCACGTGGCCTTTCTGTTCATGGCCGAAACCCTGGCCTTTGCCGTCATCAGCGTCATCATCGGTTATGTGCTGGCCCAGATCAGCGCCACCATTTTTGCCGGCACAGCCCTCTGGGCCGGCATCACCGTCAACTACTCCTCCCTGGCCGGTGTTGCCGCCATGCTGCTGGTTGTTGCAGTGGTGCTGGTTTCCGCCATTTATCCGGCCAGGGTTGCCGCCGCCATCGCCATCCCGGATGTGAACCGCTCCTGGACCATGCCGGCCTCGGTGGAAAACGTGATCGAACTGTCCCTGCCTTTCATGCTCCAGCACCGGGAACTGGCAGGGGTCTGCGGCTATTTGCAGGCCTATTTCAAAGCCCATCAGGATGTGTCCCACGGGTTGTTTTCCACAGGGGCGACATCCACACACTTTACTTGCCCATCCCCCTGTATAGATTTGTCCTCGCCGCCGGTGTGCCGGCAGCCGCAAGATGCCGGCCCGGCCTGCATCCAACTGCAACAAAAAGTCTGGTTGGCGCCCTTTGATTTCGGCATCATGCAACAGGTGGACCTGACCTTCCGCCCGGCCTGCACCGGCGAGAATCTTTTGGAAATCCACGTCCGCCTGGAACGCAGATCCGGCGAAACCAATGTCTGGTGGCGCCTCAACAAGGCCTTTCTCAACCGCTTGCGCAAGCAACTCCTGATCTGGCGCTCCCTGGATAGTACCACGCGGGAGGAATACGGGAAGGCATTGAAAGAAAGGTGAATCGGATTTTATTCACTCTATAACAGTCGATCCGCATTGACTTGAAGCAACTCGGCAATTTTTTTTGCCATGGATATCGAAAGTCGCCGCCGCCCACGCTCATAATCGCTTATCATATTTTGACGAATACCCAATTTTTTTGCAAGCATCGCTTGTGTCAGACCGGCTTTCAAGCGTGAACCGGCAAGAAGATTACCGATCCTGTTCGATTGCATTTCCTTCCAGAAGTCGGTTTCTTCGATCGGAACACTATCGGATTCATAAAGTCTTTTCACATTTTCCGGCAATTTCAGCAGGTCTCTTGCGACCTTATGTTTAATACTGATATTATATGCCATAAGTTATATTATGACCATATCGGGTTATATTCAAGTATTTTTATGAGTCGGTTTGACTGAAAATGAGGGACATTGCCGACAAATTATACAAAGTAAGCTTTAGTGAAGCGGGTTATGGAAATTTTTTTCACCTCCTTTTTCCTGTAAAAGGGTATATCAATAATTGCAGACTCCCTAAATGGCATCGGGATTCTGGCGAGGAATAAAAAATGTTTTATGAAAGTTTTCACAACCGCTTTCCGGAAATTGCGGAATGTGAAACCCGGGCGATTACATTACTTACCGACAATAATCTGAATTTGCCGCCGGACAGTTATGCTTTTGTGGAGATGTTTTGCAATGAGCCGGGGTGCGACTGCCGCCGGGTCTTTTTTTCGGTAATATCATCACGCAGCCAACAAATTGAAGCGGTGATCGCCTGGGGCTGGGAGCAACGCGCATTTTATGCAAAATGGTTGGGAAGCAAAGATCCGGACATGCTCAGCGACCTGATGGGACCGGTCCTCAATCTTACCAGCCCGCAATCAAAATTTGCCCCGGCGCTGCTGGATCTTTGCAAAACATTGTTGCTCCAGGACCCCGATTATATCGAAAGGGTCAAACGCCATTATACCATGTTTCGTAGCGCCATCGATCGCAAAACAAAAACCGGAGTTCGGAAAAAAAAGAAAAAAAGCAGAAAATAATCAATCCAGACAGAAGAATCCACCGGACTTTATCGCGGCTGGAAGCCGCTCCCACATCGGATGACCGAAGCGATGCACAAGATTGAAAGAACGAAGTGATACGATCCTTCGATGTTGGAAATTCCTTGTTGGATATTCTACGGTTCGTTTTGGCTTTAAAAAGCGAATATCGAATATCCAACAAGGAACCACAGAATATTGAAAGCGGGATTAAACACTGATAAGTAAAGATTGAACTCCCCAATGGTCGCGACCGATCTCAAACCCTTCCCTCCCGCAGACACCCCTGTCCGCCTGCGCGCATTCGTGCTGGGAATTGCCCTTGCCGCCCTGATCTGCCTGCTGACACCGTACAACAACATCTACCGCCAGGGAACCCCCTTGGGTGGCGGCCATTTCCCTTTGGCCCCTTTTATTCTGCTATTCTGGCTTACCCTCACGGCTGCTGTTTTCAAAAGAATTTTTAACGGTCATGCAGGACTGAACGGCAAGGAAGTTCTGATCATCTGGATATTGATGGTGCTGGCTTCCGGGATTGCCTACACCGGCTTGGTCCGCACCTTTTTTATCAATCTTACCGCCCCTTTTTATTATGCCACAGTGGAAAATCGCTGGGCGGAAGTGCTGCATCCCTTGCTGCCCGAGAGCTGGTACCCGGACCAATCCGCCGCCAAGTTGTTTTATGAGGGCCTGGCCGGCGGCCGCGATATGGGCTGGACTGCCGTCTGCCGCAACATCCCCTGGCGGGCCTGGCTCACACCGCTTTTGGTATGGGGCGTTTTTGTGCTGACCTGCTATGGAGTCATGATCTGCATGATCAACTTGATCAGCCGGCAATGGTTGCACAATGAGCGCATGAACCTGCCGCTTTTGCGGGTGCCCCAGATGCTGGAACAGGCCCTGGATCAGGACGGCCTTTGGAAATTTCTGGGAAACCGCTTCTTGTTAACCGGATTTTTCCTTGCCGCGGCTTTGCATCTCTTGAACGGCCTGCATGCCTACTTTCCCACGGTGCCGCAACTGCCCACTATTATCCTAGCCGGCCCCTATTTCCCGGCAACCGGTCTTTTCAGCGGATTTCAGAAATTGAATATTTACCTCTATCCGGCCTTTATCGGTTTTGCCTTTCTGGCCTCCCGGCAGATCTCCTTCTCTTTTTGGTTTCTGTTTCTCATGGGCGGTTTGCTGTCCGGTCTCTTGGTCCTTTTGGGCTGGAACATCCCCGCTTCAGCCCTGGGAGTGACCTTTGGACCAGCCTTGTCCAAGCCGGAAGAGACCCAGATGATCGGGGCCTACCCGGTTTTCTTTGTGTTCATCCTCTGGCTGGGCCGCCGGCATTTCCTGGATATCCTGCGCGAGGCTTTCCGTCTCAGTCCGGAGCCCCCTGCCCGCACGGAATGGCTGTCCACCCGCCATTCCTTTTGGGGCATGCTGCTCGGCCTGGCCGCCATTGTTTGGTGGTGCCGCCATTTCGGCCAAAACCCATGGACGGCGGTTCTGCTCATGGGTGTTTTTTTCATGGTCATGCTGGTGGCCACCCGCATCATCTGCCAGGGCGGCGTGGCCTACTACACCCTGACCGCCTCACCCCTGGACGGCATTCTGACATTTTTCAGCCCGCGCCTTTTTACGCCGGCGGGCCTGCTCATTGCCGCCGTGACCCAAAAAGTGCTTTTCGTGGATTTGCGGGAATCCCTGATGCCCTCCCTGCTGCACGCCGCTGAGATCAGCCACCGGGAAAAAAAACGCAAGTGGGTCCTTTTCACCATCGCCGGCACCCTTATTGTCGCAGTCGCCCTGTCGTTTGTGTCCATGCTGACCCTTTGCTACAAATTCGGAGCCCGTGAAATGGATCTGGAATGGGCCGGCCGCACCACCATGACCATGTATGAAAACGTGAAAACCCTCACGGAAGCATCCCCGCATCAAAGCGATTGGATGATTATCTTTTCCACTCTCGGTGCTCTAGTCATGCTGGTTCTGGTGATCGGCTACCATCGGGCCTACTGGTGGCCCCTTCACCCCCTTGGATACCTGACCGCTTACAGCTCGGCCATGCGCATCCTCTGGTTCAGCTTTCTGGTGGGCTGGCTGTGCAATTCCCTTTGCCTGCGCTACGGCGGCGTCCGCCTGTTCCAGCGGGTCAGCCATCTCTTTGTCGGCCTCATTATCGGGGACTTTTTCATGGCCGGGGTCTTTGCCTTGGCAGGGCTGTTCAGCAATGTGAACTACCAAGTCCTACCGGTTTGAAAAACAATTAGGAATTATGAATTACGAATTAGGAATCGAGGAATGCTATCATTATTATTTAAAAGCATTTATATCATGTTTTTCCCAAAATAAATTGACAGAATACCACCATTCATAATTCGTAATTCCTAATTCATAATTGCAGTTAAATCATGGATAAAGAGCTTCAAGAATATAGAGATCTACTCCATCCCCCCGACCACTTCGCGGAGGGCTTTGACTGGAAAACGGTCTTAGGCGCGGTGTTCATCGGCTTTTTGATGATGCCCGGCAGCATGTATCTGCAACTGGTGATCGGCACCGGTATCGGTCCGGCCGCGCGCTGGGTCACCATTATTCTGTTTGCCGAGGTGGCCAAGCGCGCTTACACGGAAATCAAGCGCCAGGAAATTTTCCTCTTGTATTACATGGCCGGGGCCGCCATGGCTTCACCGTTCCAGGGCCTGCTCTGGAACCAGTATCTGGTGCAATCCGACGCGGCCCGCATGCTCGGCCTTACGGAATACATCCCGGCCTGGGTGGCGCCGCCGCCCGAAACCGCTTCCCTGCTTGCCAGAACTTTTTTTCACCGGGATTGGCTCATACCCATTCTGCTGTTGATCGGTTCCCAATTGATCCAGCGGGTGGACCATTTCGGGCTCGGTTACGCCTTGTACCGTTTGACCTCGGATGTTGAAAAGCTGCCCTTTCCCATGGCGCCGGTGGGGGCCTTGGGCACCATGGCCCTGGCCGAATCCACCGAGGAAAAGCAAGTGAGCTGGAAATGGCGGGTCTTTTCCATCGGCGGGATGATCGGCTTGATATTCGGCGGGTTTTACATACTACTGCCCACGGTTTCAGGCCTGGTGCTGACCGAACCCATCCGCCTGTTCCCCATTCCCTGGGTGGAGCTCACCGGCCATACCGAAGGAATTCTTCCGGCCGTGGCCTTCGGCATTCAACTGGACCTGGGGTTGCTTTTCATCGGCATGGTGCTGCCCTTCTGGGCCGTGATGGGCGGCCTGATCGGCCTCATCATCACCATGGGACTCAATCCCCTGCTCCACCACCATGGTATTTTACGGCGCTGGCATGAAGGCATGGGCACTGTGGATACTATCTTTGCCAACAATTTTGATTTTTACATGAGCTTCGGCATCGGTCTGGGTCTGGCCATTGCCGCCATCGGCCTCTTTCATGTGGCCCGCTCCTTCCGGCAGGATTACGGCAACGGAAAAATCTCCCTGAAAGATCTTTTTCAACCGCGGCCCGGCCGGGGGGATTTCAACATTTGGATTTCCGTCGGCATCTATCTGTTTTCCACCTGCGCCTATGTGGGACTCTGCTGTTTGCTGGTGCCCAATTTCCCCTGGCTTTTTTTCATGGCCTACGGTTTTATCTACACGCCGGTGCTTTCCTATATAACCGCCCGCATGGAAGGAATTGCCGGGCAATTTGTCAGCCTGCCCATGGTGCGGGAAATCAGTTTCATTGCCGGCGCCAAGTATTTCGGATACCAGGGCATTGAAATCTGGTATGCCCCCATTCCCATCCACAATTACGGAGAAGCCACGGTGCATTTCCGCCAGATCGAACTGACCGGCACCAGTATCCGCGGCATCATCAAGGCTGAACTGGTGGTTTTTCCGGTGGTCATCATCGCCGGTCTGCTCTTTTCCCAATTCATCTTCCGCCTGGCGCCGATCCCCTCGGCACTCTACCCCTATGCCCAGGAGATGTGGCATCTCCAGGCCCTCAATACTTTGCTCATGCAAACATCCACTTTGGAAGGCAGCTCGCTTTTTATGCAGGCCCTGACCGGTGTCCATGTCCTGGCCGGCTTGATTTTCGGCTTGCTGGCCTACCTGCTGCTGAGTCTGATGGGCCTGCCCATTCTATTAATTTACGGCGTGGTCCGCGGCCTGGGCCAGACTACCCCCCACGGCCTGCTTTTGGAAGTCCTAGGCGCCCTCCTGGGGCGCTTCTTTTTCATGAAACGCTATGGGGCCATGTGGCGGCAATACGCGCCGGTGCTGCTGGCCGGATTCTCCTGCGGCATGGGACTCACCGGCATGTTCGCCATGGGATTCGCCTTGATCTTAAAATCCTTGACGCGCCTGACCTATTAACAGTAAAGTAGAGACGGAAAAATGAAAATAAAAACATTTGCGGTCCTGCCTTTCCTTATCCTGATTTCCGCCGGCATGAGCCGGGGACAAGACAGCCCCAGCCGATTGGGCGGATTTATTCTGGGAACCGATATCAGCCAATATCAAAATCGGATCCAGGCAACCACGGTTCTGCCCATTCGCCACCAGGAATATCTTCAGGAAGTGGAAATCAAACCGGATCGATATTTTAAAAGCGGGTTGATCACTTACGGCAACTGCGACAAACCCGGTAAAATTATCCGGATTCGATTGAAATATGAAGATTCCGGCCGGGAGATGTATGAACAATTACTGAGCCGCTTTAAAACCCGCTTCGGTGAACCAGTGGAATGGCGGGGCGACCCTTTTCAGGCTGTGCTGGCCTGGAAATGGTCTTTTAAAGACAAAGAAAGCAACAATGTCACGCTGATTCTGCAACACAACAGCAAGGACCGCGAACAAAAACTAGGTAATTCGGTGAAGCTGACCCTCAACAGCCAAATCGAAAAGGAACGGGCCTGTTATGAAAGCCGCCATCCTCAACCCCCGGTTCCCAAAAACGAAAAAAAAGAAGCTCCTGTCCGGCCTGATGCGGTGGACTGGCAGACCCTTGTCCCATATTGATCGAGCAGGACTCTGAGGACCTCGCGTCATCCCATGAATGAACCGCTTCAAACCGTATGGATTGAAAGACAATATAAATCATGAACTATTCCATACCCAATGATTGGAAAGAAATCGCCTGGAACAACATCCGTTTTCATGCACCGGCCGATTGGGAGATTGCCAGCATCGGCCAGCGCCATTTGGTACTGGCAGACGGGGAAGGCCCGGTACTGGAAATAAAATGGGGGCCGGTCAAGGACTCTTTTTCACACCAGCACCAATTGGAACGTCTTGCAGTGGAAAATCGCCGCAACAAAAACATCAGCTTCAACGCTTGCCCGGTGCCGGCAGCCTGGGAAAGCGCCCTGGACCGTTATAAACTGGCCGGGTTTTCCTGGCGGGACAACTCAATCACAGGCATCGGCGTGATTTTATTTTGTCCCCATTGCCGTCAGGCGGTCCTGATTCAATTTGTCACCAGGCAGAAAAACGTCACCCTGGGAACCACCAATTCCGTTTCCCAAAGGGTGATGGCTTCTTTCCGCGAACACACTGAAGGTCCTAAGCGCCTCTGGGCCGTGTACGACATGCGGGCCGTCCTGCCCGCCGCCTCTCAGCTCCTGCGCTATCGTTTTGAAGCCGGCGTTTTTGAATTGCATTTCCGGTTCGAGGAAAAAATGCTTTCATTATACCGCTGGGGCTTGCCGGCGGAGCGCCTGCATGAACTGGGGCCGGCCGGTTTTGCCGAAAAAGCCTTTGGTTTTACCAAACCCTCTCCCCGGCTCCTGCCTGGTGCCGGAAATGGCATCCTGAACTGGGAATATTCCGCCCCGTCCTGGTGGTCGCGCGTGCAATGCCGCTTGCAAGCCCAAGCTCCTTTTCAATATTATCGTCTCTGCCATTTGCAGGATCAGAACCGCCTTTTGGGTGTGCGTCTGACCGGGAAAAAGCCCCTTGCTTGGAATGAGTTTGAGAGCCTCGCGCAGTCTTATGAGGTTATTTCATAAAAAGCCGCCGGCGGCGCCCTTTGACCGCCGCCAGGCCCTGGCCTGTCGTCCAATTAAAAATTCAGAAGTGGCCTGTTCTCGCCTGGATTCCGGCGGGGTAATGCTGACCTACCCCATCCGGCTCCGGCCCTGGCTTGTCGCCCTTAACCGTTGGCTGGGCCCCGCGGCCCGGCAAGGCATTGCCAAAAAGCTCGAACTCGATACCCTGGGAGCACTTGTGTGGGACCTCATCGACGGGCAGCACTCGGTCCAGGAAATCGCCGGCCGCCTGGCCGACCATACCCACCTGCAAATCCGGGAAGCGGAAGTGGCCGTGACCGGCTTTCTGCGAGAATTGGGCAAGCGCGGTTTAATCGGGCTGGGGTGATGGTCATCTTTCACGCCCTCTGATTTCGGCTCTGAAAACGAGCCCGATACAGTCTTTCGGTAAAACCGCCCTCCTCAAGAAAGTCTTTTCCCAATGCCCGCAATTGCCGATCAAGCAGATAGTTTGCCTGATGAATCAGGCAAACCAGCGTGTTGGCGGCGATTTCAGGCGGGCCGTTTTCAATATTGGTCTTATAAGTCGAATAGGACCTATTTTTTTTGAAGCACAACCCCCGAACCGCCCTGGATTGCGGGTGGTCCTTTCCCCAAAGCCGCAGCCCTTTCTGCCGCAAAAAATCCTTGTAATCCAGCAGCAGTTCCTCCAGGCTGGCCCGGGCCACACCGATGAGCTTCAACTCGGTTTTTTTGGAAGTACCGGAAGCCATGCTGCCCTCGGCAATATTCTGTTTGCCGCTGCGGGCTGCCTGTACCATCTGATCATGAAAGGGAAAAACATGCGTGCCATTATTGCCTTGATCATTCCACGCTTAAAAACCCTTAGGGCCAAGGGTCGCCAGGTAAAAAGCTCCAGCCGTTTCAATCCCCTGCTCATACTAGGATCCATGGGACTGCTGTTCTGGGGGGGGATTTTTGCCGTCTCCTTACGGGTGTTGTTTTATTTCAAAAGCATCGAAGCCCTGGGCGACATCCTGGCCTTTAAACTGCTTTCCATGGTACTGGTCACGCTCTTTTCCCTGCTGATCTTCAGCAGCATTCTCACCAATCTTTCCAAGCTGTATTTGTCCCGGGATTTGCCCCTGGTCCACGCCCTGCCGGTGCCCGGCTATCAGATCTTCATTGCCCGCTTTTTGGAAAGCACTGTGGACAGCTCCTGGATGGTGATTGTATATACCCTGCCGGTGTTCATCGCCTTTGGGATAGCCTACCAGGCGGGGATGCTGTATTACAGCGGTACCCTGGCCGCCATCCTCCTGCTGGCCCTGCTGGCCTCAGCCCTCAGCGCCCTCCTGATCATGCCGGCGGCCCTCGTGATTCCGGCCGGAGGGATGCGCACCATCATCATCTTTCTCGGAATTATTGTGTTTGTCGTGCTTTTCATCGCTTTTCGCGTGCTGCGGCCGGAGCGCTTGGTGGAACCGGAGGTTTTCAAAACCACCTTGCAATATCTGGCGGCCCTGAAAACCCCGGATGCGCCTTTCTACCCCACCACCTGGGCCTTTGACGGTCTCAAGGCCGCCCTGTCCGGCCGAACGGCCCAGTCCTTGTTTCATTTCAGCCTGCTGCTTTCCGGGACCTGCACATTAATATTTATTTCCATCCTGACTGCCGCTTATACTTATTTTCAAGGCTTGTCCCGCACCGAAGCCGCAGCCCGGCGCCTGCGGACGGCACCCGCCATAAAGCGCTTCTCATGGGGGATGCCCGGCGGTACGACCAAAGCCTTTGTTCTCAAGGAACTGAGAACATTCATGCGGGATCAGACCCAATGGACCCAGATTTTCCTGATCATCGGACTGATCGCCGTCTATATTTACAATTTTTCTGTTTTGCCGCTGGAGCGCGCACCCATCAAGGCCGTCTATCTCCAAAACCTCTTCTCCTTTCTCAACATGGGCTTGGCGGCCTTTGTCCTGACGGCCATCACGGCCCGTTTTGCCTTTCCGGCCGTCAGCCAGGAAAAGGACGCCATCTGGGTGGTATATGCGGCCCCGGTTTCCAGAAAGACCTTTCTGTGGATCAAATACATAGTATATCTCCTGCCCCTGTTGCTGCTCACGGAAATCCTGATCATCGCCACTAATCTGCTCCTGCGCGTCACGCCCTTCATGATGGTTCTGTCCATTGCCACCATTTTTTGCATAACACCAGGGGTGGTGGCCCTGGGAATCGGTCTGGGGGCCGCCCATCCGGATTATAAAGCGGAAAACCCCATCCAGACCGTCACCAGTTTTGGCGGATTTCTATTCATGCTGCTGGCGGGAATATACATTGCCGGAATCATCCTGCTGGAGGCCGGGCCCGTATACCGGATTTTCATGGCCGGAATCAAAGGGCGCCCGCTGACCTGGCTGGATTGGGCCTGGGGAATAGCGGCCTTCAGCACTGCTTTTCTGGTGAGTATCGCCATGGTAGTTGTTCCCATGCGACACGGCGTGAAATGCCTGGATAAAAGCCTTGGTTTTAAAAGTTAAAATTCGGCTTCCACCACATACATCAATTCCAGGGCTGGTGCATGGTCGATCTTAAGATGTTCCGAAGCCGCAAGGCCCAGGGCGTATTCCCACATGGTGGTGAGGCTGTTCACCTGAAAGCCTTTGGCCGCAAGGAATCCAGGCATGTTTTTCGGATGGCAACCCCACAGGAAGCACTCGCCGCGCTCAAGACCGTATCGGCAGATTTTTTTTAAAACCGGGTCATTGCTTTCAGGGTCTGCGATCCCTTGGGGAAACATGTCAAAAACAATCCTGCTGCCGGCAGGGGCCAATCGCTGTATGCATTCCAGGGTATAGCATACGGCGGATTCAGGCAGATAGTAGCCGACCCCTTCCCAGATGAAAATTGTCGTCAGATCCGGGCTCCAACCCGCCGCCATGACTTCCCCCAACCACTCTCCGCGAAAATCCGCGGAAATATAGCGCACGCCGGCAATCGGTCCCCCCAGAACCTCGGCCAGCCTTGCACATTTTTCCTTTTGGGTAAGAGGGTGGTCGATCTCGACGAACTCCATTTTTTCCTGCTGAAAGCGCATGGGCCGGGAATCATAGCCGGCCCCGAGAATGACTGTCCTACCGATGCCGTCCTTACAGGCCCGCAAGAGGCATTCATCCATGCAGCGGTGCCGCAAAGCGATTTGGACTGCGCCGCCCGGACAAATCATGTCCGCTATCATTTGGCTCATGGGATAAAAAAAAGGATTCAGCGACCCCAATTCAATAACCCATTTCTGCACCAACCAATTCGGCGGCAACAATCTGAGGGCATAGGGATCATTTAGAATCCTGCATGCTTGGGGCGCCAGACTCGCTATGGCCCGGGCAGCCAGCGTATCCAGGGCGGTCTCGCTTGGTCTGTCCTGCATTTTGCCGCTCCTATCACCGGAAATCAAAAACGCATGGTGCAGTAAACCGCCCGCGGATGAATCGCAACGAAAAACCGGTCATGGAAAAAGGAGTTCTTGCTAGAAATCGAGGAACCTTTGGCCGCCATGGCAGAATACTCTTTCCAGTCACCCATGGCCCGGGTGGGCATGGTAAAGATCTGGATTTCCGAAACCAGCATTCCGGTCGCAAAAGACAGCGCGCCGTCGCCGCCCCGGCCCCCATCGGCGGCAATGGCAATGCCGGCCAGAAGGTTGACAAGCGCCGCGGCGGCATGGGGCTTCCAGGAACGGCCGTATTCCTCCCGCCCGGCGCATTCGCGCAGAAGCTGCTCTGCGTATTGGAGTTTCGCCTTTTTCGTATCCATGGTTCCGGCCGGACAAGCCCGCAGTTTATCCGCGGCATTCCAGGCCGTAAGGGGATTCACGATCATATCGCCCACAGCCAAGGCGCTGGTGATGCCACCGACAATATAATCGTGGCGGTCCTCCTCCTGGTCCTTATTCCGCATCCCGGCCGCAAAACCGAACTGCAAACCACTTGAAACTCCGTGGACGGCTGTCCAGGAATACTGCCAATAAGCGGCGGCGGTTGTGCCCTGATCCAGACGATCTTGTATAAAATCAATGCGGCGATCGATTTCTTGCTCATCCGTGAGGGAATCCGCAAACACCGCCGCAATTGACAGCCAAGCATACACCAGCACGAAAACAACCGTCAGCGGCCGTCTATTCATCCACAGCCCTCTCCTCCCCTCCTTGAAAACCATTTAGCTCCCCCACTTTCGAATTTTTCTGATCGGCACGTCCCTCCTATATCAGCATCCCGGCCATTAGAAAAGATGCTTTTGGAAAAAAGCCACGGCCGGCTTGCTGATGAAATCTAGTGCATATTTTTCATTTCAGGCGTATCATGGAGCCAGTGAAAGGAATATAGATCATGAACATCTCACCCATTCAAAAAGGTATCGGGGTTCTATCGGTTTGGCTTTTGGTATTCTTTTCGACCTTGGCGGTGGGCGGCTGCGGCGATGATGACAAGTCGGACCGCTCTGCCACCAATAGCGACCTCTCCCGGCTCGAACAGAGCGTTTTTTCCCAAATCAATCAGTATCGCCAGAGCCAGGGATTTTCAGCCCTGGTTTGGGACGAAACCATCGCCACCTACTGCCGCATTCACAGCATGGATATGGCTACCGGCCGAACAGCCTTTGGTCATGACGGCTTTCAGGAGCGAATTGACGCCATCAGCGGCTCCCTGTCCGTGAGCGCGGCGGCTGAAAATGTGGCCTACAACAACCATTCCAATCCCGATGTTATCGCCGTGAACGGCTGGCTGGATAGTCGCGGCCATCTTGAAAATATCGAGGGCGATTACGATGTTACCGGAGTCGGTGTTGCCCTGAGCGGTGGCGGCAATTATTATTTCACCCAAATTTTCATTCGCTAGCCGGATTCAGCGTTCAAAGCAGACTTCCATGAAAAAGCGCCCGTCCGGGGTGGAAAAGGGGATAGCAATCTTGGGACCATCGGTGAAATGACGCACCTGGTGGCCCTCGCCCCTGGCAATGGTAGGAATGGCGCCGGTACACAAAAACCCGGCCGCTTCCATTTTCATGCGGGCCTGGCCGGAAACCATATTGGCCAGCTCACCCACAGCGTCCACCGTGTAGGAATTCAGTTCATTCACTTCTTCCATGAACATATTCGAAGCGATTTTCAGAATGCATTTTTTTTCAAAGCTCAATGAAAAAGAACCGGTGGGGACCCCGGTGAGGCCGACAATACTACTCACATCACCGATGGCCACATCGTCTTTTTTCAAATAGGGCTTATCCGGCGTGGCCTGGACCGAAGCCATGGTTTTCAGCACACTGACCATGGCATGAATAAAAGGATTGATGTGTTCCGCTCGCATTCTTTAATGATATATGGTCCGGGTTTTATTTGCAAATGGTTTTTCGCTGCATTCAGTCCGCATCTACCGGGATTGTTTTTTGGCAGCCAACTGGCGGGACAGATTTTGAACCAACTGCCGGACGGCCTTTTCCGCTGCCGTGTTGAGCAGCGTCTCTGCCGGTGAAACATCGCCGGTGACGGCTCCCAAAGCCACTTTTATTTCCTGGATCTCGGTTCCGGCGGCATTGGCCGCCGCAATGACTTCGCCATGAGCCGGATCAATCAAACGCCCTTGCAGGACAACCTCAAAACCTTTGGTATCCCGCCACATGAAGCCCAGGGAGTCGCGTTTTTCAATGGGCTTAACTGCCGTGAGGCTGCCGATCAGAATCAATTCGGCCCCCAGTTGCTTGCCAATTCGGCCGGCAATTTGATCGTCGATCACTCCCCGCTGGCCCAGCTCTACTTCCTTCAGCACCGCTTCCATCCGGCTTCTTTCCACCAGACGAAAGCGGCCGGTTTGCAGCATGGCTTCCATGGCCAAATCTTCCAGCTTGCGACTTAAATTGCCGTATTCTACCTGCTCGGCTTTAGAGATAAAGGGCGGCACGGCGGTCAAATACCGCTCCTGAAAGGCAAAGGCCGGTAGGGTTTCACCGTCCGTCCCTGCCGGTTGATTGGCTGCGCAGGCAATCAGTTCAAGCAGCATAATGCCGAGGGCCAATGCCCGCGTGCTGAACTTTTGTTTCAATTCTTCCCCCTCAAGACGTCAAATGATTTGTACCCGACTATACTGAAATGTGGTCCGAATGGCAAGTCGTCCACAGAGGAAATTCAGGGGAATCGCATGTAGTTTTTTCTGGATCGGGGTCGGTAACGGATTGTTGTTGAACCCAATGTGCAACTACGCTATATAATACCTGGTTTTAACCGGATCGACTCAACCCTGCCCCTCCAAGGTGAACATTATGAACGTTCTGCGCTGCCTGCTGCCGTTGCTTTTTTGTTGCGTCTCAAGCCTGGCTTGGTCCCAATCCCAAGTGCAGGTGCCTCCGGATCTTGCCCCCTGGCAAGCCTTTGCCGTTTACGGCAAGGAACAGTTTTTTTGTCCGGGATTATACGACAACGCCGAGGCCCGTCAATGCCGCTGGCCGGAATTACTCGAACTCAATTTTGCAAATGAAGGCGGCAATTTCAAACAGACCTGGACCATTCTCACCCAAACCTGGCTGCCCCTGCCCGGCGATGAAAAATATTGGCCGCAAAACGTGACCGTGGACGGCCGGCCGGCGGCGGTTGTTCTCCATGATGGTGTTCCGGCTATCTTTGTTGAAAAAGGAAGATATTTCCTTTCAGGGGAATTCAAATGGGGGCAATTGCCCCAATCCTTTCCCGTTCCCCGTCTATCCGGACTGATCAGCCTGAAAGTCAACGGCGAAAAGGTCGCGGCCCCTTTTCTAGATGAGACCGGCCGGCTTTGGATTCAAAAACGGGATACACCTATATTGGGTCAGAAGCGGGAAAATCTGTTGGAAGTGCGCATATTCCGACTGATAGAAGACGACCTGCCTTTTACTATCACCACCCTGGTGCGGCTCACCGTGGCCGGGGAAACCCGGCGGGAACAGATCAGCGCGGCGTTGCTGAAAGGCTCCCAACCCTTGCGCATCACGAGCCCCTTGCCGGTCAAGCTGTCGGAAAACCAGGACTTGTGGGTTGAAGTCCGGCCCGGTCAGTGGGAGATCCGGTTGCTGTCTCTGATCCATTCCCCGGTTTCCGAACTCGGTCCGCTGGAAGCCCCCTATGGCGAAGAAATCTGGTCTTTCAAAGCCGTTCCCCGCTTGCGCATGGCCATGCTGGAAGGGCTCAAGCCGGTGGACCCGTCCCAGACCACCCTGCCGCCGGAATGGCATTCCTATCCCGCGTTTCTGGCAGCCAAGGATGATCGCGCCCGGATCAAGGAATCCCAGCGCGGGATGTCAAAAACCATTCCGGATGCCCTGCAATTGGAACGGGAATTTTGGCTCGATTTCAACGGCGGCGGCGCCACGGTGCGGGACCAAGTCGGCGGCCGCCTGGGGATGCGGCGTTTTCTGGGCCTGAACAAAGCCGATTATCAATTGGGGCGGCTGAGCTCCAACGGCAGGGATCAATTGATCACCTGCTTTGGCGAAGACCTGCACGGGATCGAAATGGAGAAAGGTCCCACGGATTTCAGCGCGGTCGCCCGGGTGGAAAACCTTTCTTCCGGTAGCGCCTTCCCCTTGGGATGGAACTGCGAATTTCAGGAAGCAAACGGCAGGCTGCATTTGCCGCCGGGCTGGCGCCTGCTGGGAATCCGCGGCGGGACCGTGCCGGATGGAAGCTCCTGGATCACCCAATGGTCCTTACTGGATTTTTTTATGATTTTGATCATTGCCCTGGCAGTGGGTAAATTGCGCCATTGGCGCTGGGCCGCGCTTTTCTGGGTGGGCCTGGCCTTGACCTGGCAGGAGCCCTATGCCCCCCGATACGTCTGGATGGTGCTGGTTCTGACAACCGCCTTGCTGCGGGTTTTGCAACAACGCCAGGACCAGACTGTTTCCTTTTTCAAAACCACAAACATCAAAATCCTGCATGTGCTTGTCCTGATTTTCCTCTTTGCGAATGCCCTGGTTTTCGGCATGACCCAACTTAGGACGGCCCTTTATCCGCAATTGGCCCAGTCCGGACTTGAGGGACAAATGTCTCTCATTCAGACCAAATCCGAAGTCATGAACATTGCCCCGGCGCCGATGCAAGCCATACCAATCCAGGAAAAGGAGGAAGAAACCGAGGGCGAGACCCTGCAATGGCGACACCCCCTGAAACCCGCCCCAACCTCAAAATATGATGTGACTCCCAATCAAAACGCCATCACCCAAACCGGCCCGGGCCTGCCGGCCTGGTCCTGGCAGACCGTGAACATCCGTTTCGGGATGGTCGGCGGCGACCAATTGACCGCCTTCTGGCTGCTGTCCCCGGCCCTCAATTCCCTGGCGGCGGTGCTGCGGGTGCTGTTGTTGATCCTGCTGATCCTCTTCTTTTTCGATTTGCGCCTGCGGGAGTCCTGGAAACAGAAAAGCCTGGTGGGCAGCTTCACCCTGGCGCTGCTGATCATCCTGCCGGCCTTCTTCCCTGCCCAAGCCCGGGCTGATTTTCCACCGGACAGCCTGCTGAAGGAATTGGAACAAAGGCTGCTCAAACCCCACGAATGTTACCCCCATTGCGCCGCCATTAATCAACTGAATATTGAG
The DNA here is from genome assembly GCA_020723325.1 of Desulfosudis oleivorans. GTDB lineage: Bacteria > Desulfobacterota > Desulfobacteria > Desulfobacterales > SURF-7 > DYJD01. The sequence continues at coordinate 134,421 of DYJD01000004.1, forward strand.
GTAACACCGGCCGGCGATACGGTTGAGGAACTGCCGGCCGTGGAGCTGCGCTTTTTCGTCAGCGCCGCCGCCGATACCGCCATTCCCCTGCCGGCCGGTGAGGACACCTGGGCGCCCCTGGAGCTGCTGCTGGACGGCCAGCAACGCAATGCGATCCTGCGGGAAAACGGCCGTTTGTACATGCTCATGCCCGAAGGCTTTCATAAGGTTCAGCTAAAGGCCCAGGCCCTGACTCCCCAGCAGCTCCGCTTTGTCTTTCCGCTCGCCCCCTATCTTGTGACCATATCAGCGCCGGATTGGCGTTTCAGCGGCCTGGACGAAACCGGACGGGTGGAAAACATGCTGCAATTGGACCGGGACTTCAACGATCAAAAAACCCAGGATTCTTTTTTCAGCAATTCCCAGAACCATCTGATGGACTTCCTGCGGGTGCGGCGAGAACTGGTTTTGGGTTTGGAATGGAAGGTCAGCACTTGCGTGGAACGCTTCATTTCTGTCAGGGATCAGCGCGCCATATCCGTTTCCATCCCCTTGCTGCCGGGCGAACTGGTTCGCACAGAAGGGCTGGAAGTCAAAGACGGCCGGCTCCTCCTGGAAATGCCCGGCCAGGCGGATCGCATCATGTGGGAATCCTCCCTGCCCATTTCCCAGGGGCTCGAGCTGGAAGCCCCCTCCCACGGGAAATGGTCCGAGACCTGGCGATTGCAGGCTTCGCCCTGGTGGCATTGCACGTTTGAAGGTATTCCGGCCGTTGCCGAAGAAGGCACCGAGGGAATTTCCTGGCAGCCCTGGCCGGGTGAAAAGCTGCACCTCGCTTTTTCCCAACTGAATCCGGCCCCCGGCCGTTCCCTGACCATCGATGCTGTAAAAGCCGACTATCACATCGGCGAAAGTTACAACCGCCTGCTGGTAAGGGCACAGATTCGCACCAGCAAAGGCGGCTCTCATGAAATCACCCCGCCGGAAGGCGCGGTGTTGAAACAGGTTAAAGTCAATGACCTGGTTCTGCCCCTAAATACCGATGCCAAGACCGTTTCCCTGCCTCTGCAACCCGGCAGCCAGCAGGTGGAACTGGAGTGGCATCAACCGGTCAAATGGCAGGCGCGCTGGTTTACCGGTCTTTTTCAACCCTTGAAAATCCGCTTTCCGGCCTTGAATTGGCATGCTGAAACCAGCAACATCGATATTTACATGCATCTGCCGGTGCGTTTCTGGCTGTTGTTGAGCAATGGTCCGCGCCTGGGTCCGGCCATCCTGATCTGGAGCCTCATGGGAACAGTGGCCTTGCTGGCCCTGATCTTGGGCAAATTCGCCCAGGCCCCCCTGTCCACCTATAAATGGCTGTTGTTGGGCCTGGGACTGATCACCCTGGACGCCTTTTCCTGTGTGCTGGCGGCCGCCTGGTTTTTGGCCATGGAGGCCCGCAAAAAATATGCCCCAACCAGGGCCTTGCCCTTTAATCTCATGCAAATCGGCTTGTTCCTGCTCACTCTTTTAATGGTCGTCACCCTGTATCGGGCCGTGGCCCAGGGTTTGCTGGGCGTGCCGGACATGCAGGTGGAGGGCAACGGCTCCACCCAGGTTTTGCTCCATTGGACCCAGGACCGGGCCGCCGACCTGCTGCCCCAACCCTGGGTGCTGGTATGTTCCATGTATGTTTACCGCATGGTCATGTTCCTCTGGGCCCTTTGGCTGGCCGGGAACGTCCTGGAATGGTCCGCCTGGGCCTTTGCCACCTTCCGGCAGGACGGGGCCTGGAAAAAAATCACCTGGCGGCGGCCTGCCGACGCCAAAGCACCCCAGTCCTGATCATTTGGGTGTTGAAAATTAGCAACTACTCAGGTAATTAGACCGAAGGCTGAAGGCTGAAGGGTTTTGAACTGAAGCATACGATGTTCATCAGAACTTTGAATTATGGAAAGGCCTTTTGAGTGATATGGTCATTGTCTAATAAACGTCTTTACCTTCAGTCTTCAGACTTCAGACTTAACACCTGAGCAGTTACGAAAATCGTTTTTGATTTTTTGAAAATCGCTTGGATAATTTGCCGGTATCAAACAGAAAGGTAAAAATAGATGAACAAAAAAGCTTATATTCGCACTTCCGGGATGTATGTTCCGGACAAGGTTGTAACCAATGACGATCTCTCCAAACTGATGACCACCAGCGACGAGTGGATCCAGCGCCGTTCCGGCATCTGCGAGCGACGATACGCGGCCGAAGGGGATCGCTGCTCGGATCTGGCCAAACATTCGGTGATCAACATGCTGGATAAGGGCGAGGTCACGGCCGAGGAAATCGATGCCATCATTTATGCCACCTTGAGCCCGGATTTTCACTTTCCCGGTTCCGGGGTCATCCTGCAGGAAAAGATGGGCTGGGCCGACCGGCACATCCCCTGCTATGACATCCGCCAGCAATGCAGCGGCTTCATCTATGGTTTGCAGATGGCCCAGGCTTTTGTCGAGGCCGGCATGTATCAGAATATTCTGCTGGTGGGCGCCGAACTCCATTCCAATGCCCTGGAATACAACGACCGCGGCCGGGCCGTAACCGTGCTTTTCGGCGACGGCGCTGCTTCGGTGGTGGTTTCCCCGTCCCCTGATGAAAAATCAGCCATTCTCACCACGGAAGTCCACGCCGACGGCGGTGGTGCTCTGGACGGGGTCCATCTGATCCTGTTCGACATCGGTAAAAAACCCATTGTCTATTACGATCCCAAAGACGAATCCCAAAACGTGGTGCTGTTTCCGGAAATGCCCAATCCCAAAAACCTGTTCACCAACGCGGTGCGCCGCATGGTGGAAGTGAGCCTGTCCTGCCTCAACCGCCTGGGCATGACCGTGGCGGACGTAGATTGGGTGCTGCCCCATCAGGCCAACAAGCGCATCAATAACATGGCGGCCGAATACCTGAGCATCCCCACGGAAAAAGTGCTGTACAATATCCACAAATACGGCAACACCACCGCCGCCACCATCCCGCTGCTCCTGGACGAATTCTCCATGAACGGCACCATCAAACGCGGGGATATCCTGCTGATGGTGGGCTTCGGGTCCGGATTTACCTGGGGCGCGGGGGTGGTTAGATACTAATCAAGAAGACCTGGCGGAAATGACACCAGCGGAACGGGCCTTCAAGCAGAAGCAATTCCGCCAAGTGATCCATCCGCCGGCAGCGGCCTGGCCGATGGTTCAGCGCGCCGAGCAGCATTCGGACCAGGCGCAGGCGCCATAGTATTTCTATTACTGATCTTATTTCGATAATCCACTACCAAATTGCTTGATAAAGGTCGTTTTTCTGCTCTAAAAAGATAGCTTTCTTTTTTGGATGGACTTGTCAAGGCAAAAATATTGTAAGCTTTACGAAGCGCATTATATTTGGTAAGGTCGAAGACGCCTGTTGCGAATCCAAGGCTGATGGAAAAATATATTATGAAATTAATGCTTTTTGCTCTTACCGGCATGGGCAATGAAATTGTTGAAAAGGCCGCGCAATCCAGTGCAATACAGGACATGCTGGTTGTCACCCGCAAGGAAAACGGCCCGTTCCCTTACTATGATTGTCAGCAGTTGGATGCCCTATGCCGAAGGTCCGGGGTCCCCTATCACTATGCCCATGAATATGATTCCGCCACAGCCTTAACCCGATCGGTTGCGCAGTTCGCGCCGGACATCATCGCAACCTGCACATTTCATATGATTTTGCCTGAAGCGCTTATTCGACATGCCAAAACCGCTGCCATAAATTTCCACCCCTCCCTGCTGCCGCACTATCGCGGTCCTACACCGACCCACTGGGCCATCATCCATGGTGAATCCCATGCCGGTGTGACCATCCACCGGCTGACTTCAAAAGTGGACAACGGCGAGGTGTTGTTGCAACAAAAAATCAGGCTTATCAATCAAACCGATGGTGAATTGCGGCAGGAACTGTACCAGCTCGCCGGCCGAATGTTTGTGGATCTGGTGGATGGGCTTTCCAATCAGGCCCTCACGGCCGCGCCCATGCCCAAAGGCGGCAGCATTTATCCTGGGATCAATTCAAAAGCCGGCCGGACTTTACTGCACTCCGGCAATTTCCTGCGGAAAAATCTTGAAAGGGGCCTGACGCCTTACCCCGGCCATATTATATTGGAAAAGGATAATCATGACCTATAAAAGCGACATTCAAAAAGCGGATCGCACAACCGAAGCAACGGATTTTCCAAAGGTTGTGCTCATCGACAATACCAATGCCTGCAATCTGCGCTGCTCCATGTGCGACCATAAGAACATGCGGCAATACCGCAAGGTTCAGGTCATGGCCATGGACTTGTACCGGAAAATCATCGACGAGATTGCCCTGGAAAATCCCACGGCCCGGATTTGGCAGATTTTTTTCGGTGATCCATTTTTATGCAAGGACATGGATGAAAGAATCCGCTATGCCAAAGACAAAGGGCTTACCGATGTGGTTCTCAATACCAACGGCCTGCTCATGACCCGAGAGCGGGCCTTGCCCCTGATCGAGGCCGGTCTGGATGCCATATATGTCGGCATCGACGCGGCCCGGGCCGACACCTATGAAAAAATCCGGGTGGGCGGGGATTTCCAAAAGGTCGTGGACAATGTGCTGACCTACAGGGACCTGTTGAAGACAGCCGGTCGCCAAGGACAGCAATTATTCGTCCAATTCGTGGTGAGTGACATCAATGAGGCCCAGGTTGACATGTTCAAGGAATTTTGGGAAAAGCACGGAGTGGCGGTAAAAATCAGGCCCAAAGTCAGTTGGGCCGGCCTGGTGGAAGCTGCCAATCTTCAGGCCAATTCGAACCTGGTCCGCCGACCCTGCTATTGGCTTATGCGCACCATCAACATTTGTGCTGACGGCAGGGTGGCCCTATGTTCTGTGGATGTGCACTGCCGGGTACCCTGCGGCAATGTCGCCGAAGAAAGCATCAAGACCCTTTGGCAAAAAGGACTTTTGCAACACTATCGCCGCATGCATTTGGAAAACCGCTTTCATGAACTGCCGGACATGTGCCGCAACTGTGCGGACTGGCAATCTGGCTATGCGGAATTTCATATTCCCAAAACGATTGCAGCAGGAGAGAAAGCATGAACAAACCCGATATCCAGCACACCCAGGATGCTTACGGCATGCGGGAACAGGCCCAGGAATTTCCCATGATGGTGGTGCTGTCTTTTATTTATGTCTGCAATGCGGGCTGCCCCAACTGCCCTTACAACAATTCGGATATCCGGCGGGCATACAAGGACGCCATGCTCATGCCGGAAGATGTTTTCAAGCGCATCGCCGATGAATGCGGTGTCTATAACAGCCTGCTGCGGCTTTCCGGCGGTGGCGAACCCATGCTGCACCCCAAAGCCGTGGAGCTCATTCAGTATGCCCTGGAAAAAGGCTGCCGAGTGGGACTGATCACCAACGGCTCGCGTTTTTCAGAAACCAATCTGCGCTCCATCATTGAGGCCGGCATCGACGCCATTGAATTCAGTGTGGATGCCGGCGACCCGGAAACCTATGCCCTGGTACGGCCCTTGCTGGACTGGGAAGCCTTGAACCGCAACGTCAAAACCGCCCTTGCCATTCGCAACGAACTAAAGGCCCCTACCCGCATCGTGGCCAGCATCATCAACCAGCAAGGCGTGGATGTGGCCGCGGCCCAAGGCTACTGGGAAAAAATCGTGGACAAGGTCCAGGTTCGCAAATTCCTCACCTGGGGCTACAACGAGGATCATTCGGCGGATGCCACACCTTACCTGCCGCCGGAGGAGCGCCTGCCCTGCCCATGGCTTTTTGAACGTCTCAACATCGATTCCCGCGGGGATGTGACCCTTTGCGGCGAAGATATTGCTTTTGGGGAGAAGTTCGCCAACATCATGGAGCGTTCCATTAAAGAAATCTGGCAGGGAAAGGAATTCACCCGCTTCCGGGAAAAGCACCTGGGCAGAAAAGGTGACGAGATTCCTATCTGCTCCCGCTGTCCGGACTGGCAATATCGTTCCTGGCAATACAATTACTGGAAAGTGCTGCAGGATGCCGAAGCCACCAGAACAAGGAGGAATCGTTGATTTCCGGTGCAAATCGGCCTGCGGACAATCCGGGTGAAGCAAATGAAATGGTGATCGGCATTCTCCAACCCAGCTATCTTCCGTGGCTGGGTTTTCTCGAACAGATGCACCAGGTGGATTGTTTTGTATATTACGATGATGTCCAGTTTGAAAAAGGCTCCTGGCGCAACCGCAACCGCATCAAGACCGCCCAAGGCCCCCAGTGGCTGACCGTGCCGGTTTTGACCAAGGGCGGCAACTTCCCCCTGATCAAGGATATCCAAATCAACAACCGCGAAGCCTGGTCTAAAAAACACATCAAGGCCATTGCCCTGAATTACGCCAAGGCGCCCTATTTCGAAACCTACGCCCCGGGCTTATTTCATATCCTGGACAGCACCTGGAACCGGTTGCTTGATCTCAACCTCACGGTGTTGGACTGGCTGAAGACCCGGCTCGGCATCACCACGCCCACGGTCTTGTCTTCCAGTCTTAAGGTGCCGGGCCGCAATGTGGAACGCCTCATCGGCATTATCCGGCATCTTGGCGGCAATGTGTTTTATGAAGGCAAAGCCGGGGTAAATTATATCGATCCGGCGATTTTTATGGATGCAGGCATCACCGTGCGTTTTCAGGATTACGCCCACCCAACCTATCCCCAGCTTTATGGAGAATTTATTTCACACCTATCCATTATCGATCTTTTATTTAATTGCGGACCGGATAGCCTGGCCAGGCTATCCGGCACAGACCTGAAAAGGAATCAAGCATGAAAACCATTCTTATCACCGGCGGGGCCGGCTTCATCGGATCGGCCTTTGTGCATTATCTTTTTGAAAACTATCCGCAATACCGGATCATCGTGGTCGACGCCCTGACCTATGCCGGTTCGGTTGAGAACATGCCGGTCAAGCTCGGCGAAAAGGAGGATGAGCGTCTTCAGTTCTGGTATGGCGACGTTCAAAACGGCGAGCTCATGGACACCCTGGTGTCCCAGGCGGATATCGTGGTTCATTTTGCGGCGGAAAGCCATGTCACCCGTTCCATCTACGACAACACCCGTTTTTTCAGGACCGATGTCCTGGGCACCCAGATCGTGGCCAATGCCGTCTGCAAATACAAGGACCGGGTGGAACGCCTGATCCACATTTCGACTTCGGAAGTATATGGAACTGCCTTATCCGACAAGATGGATGAAGACCACGCCCTGAATCCCCTCAGCCCTTACGCCGCTGCCAAGGCCGGAGCCGACCGGCTGGTGTACTCCTATTGGCGGACCTACGGCATTCCGGCGGTGATCATCCGGCCTTTCAACAACTACGGACCGCGCCAGCACCTGGAAAAAGTCATCCCGCGCTTTATCACCAGCGTCATTCTCAAAGAGATGTTGCGGGTTCACGGTGACGGCCAGGCGGCCCGGGATTTCATCCATGTCACCGATACCTGCCGGGCCGTGGATCTGGTCATGCACGCCCCACCGGAACAGGTGGTCGGCCAGGTGTTCAACATCGGCAGCGGTCAACACCGCACGATTCTCTCCATTGCCAGGGACATCATCGGCCTGATGTGTCCAGGCAATGAATGCCGCATGCACATCGGCGACCGCCCCGGCCAGGTCCTGCGTCATACTGCCGATACCTCTAAAATCAAGCAAGTCCTGGGCTGGTCGCCCCGGATGGACTGGACCGAAGGCCTGAAAAACACCATTCAATGGTATTGGGAAAACGAGGAATGGTGGCGCAAACAGCTCTGGATGCGCGACATCCCCATCATCACCAGCGAGGGCAAACGGGAGTTGCATTAAATTATGATGAAAATTGAATTTTACAAGCATAACCTGGAACAAAGCGATATCGAGAATGTTTGCAAGACCCTGCGTTCCATTTTTCTGACCACCGGTCCGGTTACTGCTGAATTTGAAAAGCGCTTTTGCGAGTATACCGGCCTCGGCCATACCGTGGCCCTCAATTCCTGCACGGCGGCCTTGCATCTGGCCCTTTTGGCCCTGGGCATCGGGCCGGGCGATGAAGTCATCACCACCCCCATGACCTTTATCGCCACAGCCACGGCCATCATGCACACTGGTGCAGTACCGGTCTTTGTGGATGTGGAACCGGCTACCGGCTTGCTGGACGTGCGTCGGCTGGAGCAAGCCATAACCCCGCGCACCAAGGCCGTGCTGCCGGTCCATCTCTACGGCAACATGGTGGATATGCGCGCGCTGAACGCGGTTGCTGAGCGGCACGGGCTGAAAATCGTGGAGGATTGCGCCCATTGCATCGAAGCGGAACGGGATGGAATCCGACCAGGACAATTGAGCGCAGCCGCCTGCTACAGCTTTTATGCCACCAAAAATCTCACCTGCGGCGAAGGCGGCGCCCTCTGCACCAATGATCCGGCCCTGGCGGAACGCGTGAACATCCTCAAACTCCACGGCATGTCCAAAGACGCGGCCGCGCGCTATTCCGGCAAATACAAGCACTGGGACATGGTTTTGGAAGGCTGGAAATACAATCTGAGCGACATCCTTTCCGCCCTGATGGTGGATCAAATCAGCAGGCTGGACGGCTATCTGGAAAAACGCGCGGCCATATGGGAACGTTACAATCAGGCCTTTATCGGACGTCCCGGCCTGACCGTCCCTAGCATTCATGGCAAAAGCGCCCGCCATCTTTATACGCTTTGGGTGGCTCCGGATCAACGGGATGCCATCCTGCACGGCTTGCAGGACGAGGGCATCGGCGTGGCCGTTAACTACCGGGCCATTCATACCCTCACCTTTTTCCGGGAACGTTTCGACTTCCGGCCCGAGGATTTCCCCATCGCCCATGATATCGGCAACCGCACCATTTCTCTCCCACTCTATCCGGCATTATCCGATTCGGAATCGGAGCGGGTGGTTGCTGCGGTTTTGAAAGTATTAGGAACCAAGGCATAAAAACTGGAAAGAATACTATGGTAAATCAAGATTTTCGATCTCCTTTATTGACATTTTGACCACGATGCAATACAAATTGTATTATCAAAATACAGGGGTGTAATACATGTCGATCAGCATACGAATTCCTTCTGATAAGGAAAATAAGATAAATCAATTGGCTCGAAAAAGAGGAATGACCAAAACCGCCATTATCCTTGAAGCCATTGATGAAAAGCTTGGACTTAATAAAGATCGAGCTGCAACGATCCGAGATTCAGCCGGTTGGATGAAGGAACAAGAAGTGCAGCAATTGCGTCGCGACCTATCTTGCTTTGATGAGATACACGAAAAAGACTGGCCATGAAGCTTGTTCTGGATACGAACTGTTACTGTGATTATGCCGAAGGTCGACCCAAAATAGTGGAACTTTTGGCAGCGTTTGGCGATACACTTTTTATACCGACTATCGTTCTAGGCGAGTTGCGCTACGGTTTTATGAGGGGCAATCGTTATGAAAAAAACGAGCGGATACTTCTTGAAATTATTCGAAAGCTGGATATTACTGTCATCGATGTTTCCCAAGAAGTGACCTACAAATACGGACTGATTTATTTATCTCTAATTCGCAAGGGGCGCAAAATCCCCATTAATGACGTTTGGATCGCCGCATCCTGCATGACTGTCGGAGGAACACTTTTAACCCGAGATCAACATTTTTCTGAAGTCGAGCAAATTCAAAGCATAATTATAGACAATTAGTGCTGAATTAAAATTGCGATTCGGGTAATACACTCCCGCTGGCCTTCCTTCAATTTTCCGTTTTACGCTTTTTCATTCCTTCTCCCGGCAATCACGATCAAATCATTGTAGAATGGATTCAGCCGATGGGTAAAGGAGAAGGTCGAAGAGCGCCAGGATGTGACGGCGGTGATGGTAAAACCTTCGGACATGCGGGCCAGATACTCTGCTCGGGTACGGATGTGACGTCCCTGCTCCAGGGCCATGAACCACTTGTGCAGTCGGGATTCCCGTGAGCTTTCCACCTTCAGAATATCCACCAACAGGCAGATACCTTGGGGCGCGAGCCAATTGCCCATTTCATCCAGCTCCTGGGCCAGGACCTCATCCGGGATGTGATGGGTGCAGCAATTCATCAACACCAGATCAAAGGGCGCCCATTGCCGGACATCCTCTTTCCCGGAACTGAACCGGGCCCAGGGATACAGACGTCGGGCAAAACCGATCAAGCGGGGATCAATGTCGTAACCCGCATACTGCATACCGAGTTTTTTAAACATCCCGGCAAACAATGCCGTACCGCAACCGAAATCCAACACCCCCCGGCCTTTGGGGGGCAGGTTCAGCTTTGCCAGGAATCCGCTCAGCGCTATCCGCTGCTCATATTTGTTGGCCGTCAGAATCCGCTGGGCCATATCGTTGATCAAGGCATATAACACGGTATTCGCTCTAATCGTCAATCAATGGTTTTATCTTCCCATTCCGCCGGCTGCAAGCGGCGAATGGTCCCCTTGGTAATACGGCCGCGCTGCCCCAGAATAATCCAACGCCACCATAAACGAAAAATATCTGTGACGGATGCGCGAATCGCTTTGAATTTGGTTCCTTTGGCTTCCCCCTTCTGCCTAGGAATAAAAGAAATGGGCACCTCTACGATACTGGCACCGCGCCAATAGGCTTTAAGCAGCCCTTCTGGATTGACAAATGAACTTTTGGATTCATATTGAATAGACTGGATCATGCGTGTGGGAAAGAATACCACGTTTTGATAGTCGGAAAGCGGCATCCGAAAGAGAATACGCACCAGAATATAGTTGATCAAGGAAACGATCGCTTTTCCAACTGTGTCCGAACGCCGGGTTATGTGCTTCAGGCCAAAAAGCCGACCCACAGCCAAAATCGGCTTGAGCCAACGGATGTTGTCCGCTATGATGACCGGGGCACGTCGTACGCCGGCCACAACATCATAGGATTTTAGAAGCTCCAGAAAAATCCGCAGCAAGGTGATATCGTAAGACCAGTCAATTGTCTGCCAAAAAAGAAATTCCTTAGATGCGCTGTGAATGGCTTTTTGAGAAGAAAGCCCCACATTCAAATTTTTTTCATTGCGGATAAGCCGGATTTCGGGGATGTGTTGCTGTAATCTGCTGACGATCTGATTGGTACGATCCGTGCTGCAATCATCCACCACCACGATTTCATAATCCCGCACGGTTTGCCGGAGCATTGCGTCCGTTCGTAGCAGATAGTCTTCAATCAATTCTTCCTCGTTATAGGCCCAACAAAGCCAAGATACAGTCCGGTCAAATCTGGGTAGAGAGACAGCGTATTCCAAAGAGTATTTTGCCTTCATGTTATATTTGTACCCTTCTTTAATCTTTGTCGAGTCGCTTCAACTACATCACCGATCCGTAATCCAATAGCATAAAACGAAATGAATCCTAACAAAACCAATACCAGGACAGTAAGCATATGCCACACCAACGCTGCTGAAGCCACTGTCTCACCATCCAACTTGAGACCACCAGTGTAAATAAGTATAGGATACATTTCCGCAGCACCTACTTGAATAGGCGGCGATGGTAGAAGAAACAATACATTAAAAAAACAGGAAGCGATCACAGCCTGCAAATATGTTAAATGCAGACCGAAACCGGCAAGAAGACAGTAGTTTGCTAGACCATCCAACAACAAAGCAACGAGGCTCAGAAAGGTTATCCCCAAAAACCGACGCCAACCATACGAAGAGAAATGGCATTTTCGTATGGTCGACTCCATATATTTTACAAAGCTATTATCAAATATGCTTCTGAATTTATCTCCTGCAAACCCAAGGTTCATGAAAAGCTTTTCTATAGAGCTTTTAATCCATTCCAAAACTCCGGCACCAAAAAACAAAAAAATTACCATACTAAAAATGAAAGTGCATAAAAACAGAAAAAATTTAACTGACCAATCACTGAAATGATATCCGACAAAAGGTGCTAAACCAAGAAATAAGACGATAATAAGAAATAGAGTCAATTTCTCGATAATACTCGCAGCCGTCGAAGAACAATAATCAATTCCGGAAATGTTTTTAATTATTATCAGCTTAAGTACTTCTCCAAGTCGGATCGGAAAAACAAAATTCGCAGCTTTCGATATCATACTCGTATGATATCCCTGAAGCCAGAGAAGCGGTTGATGAAAACGCACTGTTAAAACCCATCTACTGGCTCGCACCAAAAGGCCGACAATATAGGCTCCCGTTGCCCCTATTAGAAACACAAAGCTGACTTCGGATATATTTTGGCAGAATGAGCCCCAATCAAAATAATACACTAGAAAAACATATAAGCCAACGATTCCGACAAGCCAGCCAGTGATGCGAATTGAGTTTTTCCATGCCGAGTTGTATTGAAGGGGAAAATTTTCAGTAGTTTTTCTTCTCTTTATAGCATAACGATTTGTCTTCATTCACTGGACCATGATTCCGATATGGCATTAAACGAATTCCAAAGCAAACGTTTGGAAACAAGCCCATAATCCAAAAATAGCAACATCATTGGTAAAAAAATAGAATGAACTGAATATCACATTTATCATTGCAAATACAACGCTTTTTCATTCATATAAGGCAAGGCGGCTGGCCCGATGATTTCAACTCATTCTTCAGCATTGTTGACACACCTGCGCTCTTGAAATATGTTCGGTTTTCAAAAAATGGTGTAACCTGATAAAAAGGGAGTCTGAATAGCGTCTATGAGTAAAGAAAAAATTTTGCTGATTAATCCTGGATATAAAAACAAATATATCGTCTATTTTCCATTAGGGTTGGGTTATCTTGCCGGAGCTTGTGCGCAAGAGGGAATAGAAGTTGAGTGCATAGATGTTAACGCCTCTAATTTTGATAAAATAAAAATACTTGAAATAATAAACAAGAATAATCACCATGTCGTCGGGATCGGTGGTTTCATAACTCAGCTTCGACTTTCCATCGAACTCACTGATTTTATTAAAACCAGATGCCAAGACGTCAGTGTTATTTTAGGGGGCGGGCAGGTTGTTGGCTGTGAAGAGTTCATCATGAACTCATCAAAGGCAGATATCATCGGCGTAGGGGAATCAGAGCAAATACTTCCCCAAATAGTCCACGCTCTATATTCAGATAAAGACTACTCCAGGATACCGCAGATCGTTTATCGGAAAAACGGGGAAATAGTAAAATCTACAACTGATTGTTTGAAAAGAATGAATCTGGATGAAATCCCCCCCCCTAAATATGACATTTTTCAAATGGAGAAATATATCACAAGCAATTATCATAGTATCCCGGGAAAAAGGACTATAGATTTTATATGTTCAAGAGGATGCGCATATAGCTGCAGTTATTGCATAAATTCAAAAAAAAAAGTTCAAGTTCGCTATCGAAGCCCGGAGAACATCCTTCAAGAAATCAGGTTTTTGAAAAAAAAATATTCGATCAGTGATTTTTCATTCAGCGATGAAAACTTTACAGTCAATAAAAACAGAGCGTATGAAATTTGTGAGGCTCTCAAAAATGAAAATATAACTTGGTTAACAAGCTCTAGAGCCGATAGTCTTGATGGTGAGTTGATCTCTGCAATGAAGGACTCCGGCTGCCGAATGCTACTGATAGGTTTTGAATCCGGTTCGGAACCAATTTTAAAATTGATGAACAAGCGAGTCTCTCTCGAGGTATACTCCAATACTATTAATCTGTTGCGAGAAAAAGGCATGCTTTTTTATAGTAATTTTATGATTGGAATGCCTGGTGAGACAGAGGGGACAGTTCGGGAAACCGAAAAATTTTGTATTGATCATGGGCTTATATATGGACCTTCATATGCCACACCATTTCCTGGAACGATACTCTATGATGAAGTAAAAGAGCGAATAGTAGATAAAAAAAAATATCTATTCAGTTTAAGTGATATGGATTTCGCTAAAGAACCAATAGTCAATTTGACTGAAATGCCTACAAAACAACTTACATTTATTCGTAACCGTACAGTTGTCAACACAATCGCTCACATCATCTCAGAGAAGCTGAAATTTATCCCCATGTCTTTAATTATGATAGCATGTTGGTTTTATTTATATATCTTTAACCTTAAAGATCCAAGGATTTCAAGAGTCCTAAGAGTTATTAATAAGATTGTGCATCGAGTCGTTTCTCCATCTGCCAAAAACTAGCTGATCAGAGTATAACTGTTTATCTTTGGATGCATTTGAGTGATTATAGGTTCTGAACTGAAATGAATCATTCCGTTCATATGTTTCCCCCGCGTGAGATCGGGCTTTGATAAGCCATTTTCGCGACTGTACTGATTCGCAATCCAACAGCGTAAAGTGAAACCAATCCCAATAAAGCCAATATAACGACGGAAAGCATGTGACACACTATCGCCGAAGAAGCCACTACTGGTCCTGATAGCTTGAGTCCTGCTGTATAAATAACTATCGGAAACATTTCCGCCGTGCCAACTTGCGCCGGCGGTGAAGGCAGCAAAAATAACATATTGAAAAAGCTAGCCGCTATCATGGCCTGGAGTAGGGTTAATTGCAAACCGAATGCAGATAGCAGGCAGTAGTTGGCGATGCCGTCCAGCGCCAGGGCAGAAAACCCCATGACGGCAATCCATAGAAATCGCCATCCGCTATACGAGGAATAATGGCACTGGCTCATTGTATCCTCAATATATTTTAACAAATTGTTTGCTAGTATGCGCTGCAAGCGATCCTCGCCGATCCCTCTTTTTTTTAAAAAGCTTTCTATGATTTTTTTATTCCAGGCGATGAAACTTGTTCCAAAAAACAGAAAAATCGCCGAGACAAATAAAAGCAAACCCAAGAACGGTAAAAACTTTGCCGACCAGTCGCTGAAATGATATCCTACAAAAGGAGCCAGACTTAAAAATACCACGATAATTAAAAACAGAGTCAGTTTTTCGATAATACTTGCTGCTGTGGAAGAACAATAATTGATTCCGAAGCTTTTCTTGACAATAACCAGTTTTAAAATTTCCCCCAGCCGTACTGGAAAGAGAAAATTAACAAAATTGGAAATCATAATCACATGGTAGCCCTGAATCCAGGAAAGCGGTTGATGGCAACGCACCATAAAAGTCCAACGGACGGCGCGCACTAACAGACCCAGAATATACGCCCCTACGAATCCTGAAAGAAGTGTCCAGTCGGCTTTAGATATGTTTGAGCAAAAAAAAGTCCAATCAAAATAATATTTTAAAAATATATATGAGGCCGCCGCCCCGATCAGCCAGCCGCTGATGCGAGCCAGTTTTCGCCAGCCGGATGTTTCCTGGGGCAGTCCGGCCAACGGCGCGTCCTGCTGATGTATGTCATTACAAGCGGTTTCCATATTGTTATCCATCTATGATCAATTCAGCCGAATTATAGCAAAATCCCAAATAGGACCAATCGAATATCACATTCATCCGGTAAAAGCCAATCCCTTTTATCCAAGTTCAATACTACGCTTGTATCGAAGTCTTACTCAGTGCAGCAGTACTCATGTTTTGAAAAATTCCTAAATTTGAATATCGAAATACGAAACAAATTCAAATTACTAAAATTCAAAATAAACATCAGCAAACAATTCGACCATGAAGGCAAAGCTTTTTGTTTTGGTTATTTGATTATTGAAATTTTGAATTTGTTTCGAATTTCGGATTTCGACATTCGAATTTTATTTATTACTGCCTATATTCCCGAACCCATAGTGAAAAGCAAACCAAATTCCAGATTTTGGCGTTCACGGTCTCATCCCCCTGGTCAAAACGCCCACATATCTGCCGCACAGCCTCATCCTGAAAGCAGTTCCGGGGCAATTCCGCCAGTAGATCCCGGGCCCATTTCCGCAAAGGCCCGTGCATCCAGGTATACACCGGCTGAACAAAGCCTTCCTTGGGTCGGTTGATTACCGTTTCCGGCAGGAGCCGGGCAACCGCTTGTTTGTGAATGTGTTTGACCACCTTGCCCCGGATCTTCATTTCGCCGGGCAATTGGTCGGCCAGCTCGATGATCCGGTAATCCAGGTAGGGCGAGCGTACCTCAATTGAATGGGCCATGGAAAGCCGGTCCACAAAAGGCAAAACCTCGTTGGGCAAAAGATCCAACTGATCCATCTCCAGGGCGCGATTCAGGGGATCCTTGGCAGAGGAACGACCATAAAACGGATCCGCTCCTCCCACGGTCTGCCTCCCGGCTGCTTGCCGGAAGTCCTCTGCGAGCAAAGCCTCCCATTCCGCGTCCCGAAAAACCTGAAGTCGTTCCCGCCAAACACCCATGTCCGGGTGAGCCACCTGTTTCAGGAACTGAAACTGGGCCGGCGAATCAAAGGGGACCAGAAGCTGCCGCTCTTCCAGACTGAGGGCCGAAAGCTCGGTTTTACCTTGGGCCGAAAGCCGGGTATAGACGGCAATGGGCATGGCCAGCCGGTGAGCCAGATAGCTCCCGAAAAGCTCATCCGCGCCATCGCCGGACAAGGCCACCTTGACATGACGATGTATCAGGATGGACAGGAAAAAAGTGGACACGGTTCCGGAAAAGGGCTCGTCAAAGGCCTTCGTCACCAGGGGCATATTATCGGCGAACTGCCTTGCATCGATGATAAGTTCATGATGGTCCGTACCCAACAGGGCCGCCATTTCCCGGGCATGGTAAAGGTCCTGGGACTTGCCCTTGGATTGCGCCCCTTCCCCCAAGTCGGAATATCCCAGGCAAAATGTCTTGACCGGCTTGCCGGTCTGCCTGGCCATAATGGCCACCACCGCACTGGAATCCACACCACCGGACAAATAGGCGCCGTAGGGCACATCGCATTCCATGCGCAGTTTTACCGCGTCCGCCAGCAGGTCGTAAAGACGGTCGGCGACTTCGCTATCCTTAAGCGCAATGCCGGTGGGCGTAAAATCCACCTGCCAATACTGAAAAAAATTGATTTCACCGTTCTTCCACTCCAAGCCGCAACCGGGCAACAACTGGCGGATCTGCCGAAAGGCGGTTTTGGGTGCACGGATATGCTTCCATTTAAAATACTCGCCAAGGCCGGCATAATCCCATTCCCGGGAAACATCCGGGTGTGCTATAAGCGCCTTGATTTCGGAACCGAAAATCAGGCGCTGTTGAGCCACGGCGAAATACAGCGGTTTCTTGCCGATGCGATCCCGATATAAGGACAGCACCTTGTGGCGCTCATCCCAAACGGCGGCGCCGAACATGCCGTTGACATATTTAGGCCAGTTCCTTCCATATTCTTCATACAAATGCACAATTACTTCCGTGTCACTGTGATGGGAGCGGAAGGCATGCCCTTTTTTCTCCAGATCGTTGCGTAGCGCTACATGGTTGTAAATTTCACCGTTCAGCACACAACTGATGCTCCGGTCCTCATTGAAAACCGGTTGACCGCCCGTGGTCAGGTCCACAATGGATAAACGCTGCATGGCCAGGCTGACCAGCGGCGTCTCATAAAGACCGGCGTCATCCGGCCCGCGATGAACCATCCGTTCCATCATCCGATTTAAAACCGCCTTGTTCTTCGTACCTGTAAACCCGCAAATACCACACATGTATACTTACCTGATTAAAATATCTAAAACGCCAACGGCGTGTTCTGCGGCAATCCGCCTCCATTTAACAAAGTCCTTGCAATGTCCGCGTATTTATGATCCGGAGCTGTCTGTAAAAACCTCTCCAAATATGATTTCCATTCATAATTAATTTCCAAACCTGGTAATACAGGCCCGCTCGTCATGAATGCCGTTTTACTTCTTTCCATTTGTTGTATTCTGAATCCCAGAATACCGACATTATATAGTCCGTCTATATAACCGGGCTGCATTTGTAAAGTCGCGCTGATTTTATCATATGCCCCTTTTATATTTCCTTTGGAAATTAATTCCTTGGCTTTCCAATTGCGAAGATTTAACAGCGCCAATTCCAACCGCGCTGTTACAATCGCTTCTTTGGCGCTCTCCAACGCATCCAGGGCTTTCTGGTATTCGTGGTTTTGCAAGGCGACCAAGCCGTCATGCAGTTTTTGGCCCTTTTCCAATACCTCCTCGTATCCGTAAAAAAAAGAAAATTTTCTTCGGATCAAATCAAGCAAATAGGCCGAAGCATCTAAATCGCCGAGATTCTGGGCCACCATCAGTACGTTGCTGGCTTGTAGAATCGACTTCAAATCTTCGAACCGGTCCAAACTATCACTTTTAAAAGAATGATTAAAAGCTACGGTTTTTTTAACAAAAATCATGGCAGAGGGGCCGTAATGTACCGGCACCCAATCTTTGGCTCTCAAAAACTTGTATATCGGGCTTTCCGAAGTTTTGTAATCCACTATTGCCACATCAAATGGATATTTCTTCTCAAATTCCATAATCGGTGTGCCACCGCTGTTGAAAGCCCAATACTCCTTATACCATTTATGATAGGGAAAGCCTCTAGGATCCATGAAAATCTTGTACGTCGGATAAAGAGCATGAAGCAAATATCCGCCGATGTCGTAGCTGTTGTATAGTTTCGTTCCCGGCTTGTGCTGTTTTAAGAACTGAGTTTCCGCTACCGGATTAAGATATCCAATGCCCAGACCGGTCCAATCAAGGCCTCTAGGTCTCGTAAGCCCCAAATAAAGTGTTTTATGCGATATAAATATAATCAATATGATTACGGCTAACTTCGGTAAGGTACTCCTCCCGAAAGATCGAAACAAGCGGCTATCTGGAAAGCTTCGCGTATAAATGATGCCCAAAGCCCAAAACATGGGCAGGTAATAAACTGCACGTATCACTTGGATGTACATGTATGCCAGAAACAACAGCGGCAGAGTAAGCCCCCAATCAACGGCCCGCTGGTTCCAAAAATGTTTAGCATAGTGGCCGAAAGAGAAGAGCAAAACGATGCATCCCACTAGGAGAAAGTCATAATAACTCCCGGATATGGCAAAATTATAATAGATTAGTAAAAGAAGCAGCGCCCCGATAAGCCATTGGTCAAAGGCACGTTCTTTCCAGAGCTTGCGGCTGCAGAAAGCCCATGCGATAATCAATAACACCAAACCGATAAAAACCGAAAACGAGTATTCCGACCAAAGCGTCGATTTCCAGGCTTCAACGGTTGTTGCCAACAAGCGCATGTCTTTGGTCATGTTCATATAATTTTCAAATATATGAATATAAAGACGAATCCCATAGGGAGTGCCCAGTGAGGATGCCGCACTCAAGACACCCGCGGCAATCATGCGAAAAAACGAATCTGCCGGCAGGGCATTTTTGGGGCATAAATAATAATTAATGATTTCGCCTGTCACCATACATCCAAACATGGCCAGTCCGCTGAAAGCCACGCCATGGGTGTTGAACCATATCAAATAAAACAGCGGCATTATATACCAGGCGAGGGAGGGAAGCAGTTTGGACTTCATGGCAAAATAGAGTCCGGCGGTCAATGCAAACAAAACATATGATAAAATTTCAGGTTTAATGTATGCTGCGGAAGCCGAAATCAACTCCAGTACGAGGACCAATAAAAAGAGAAGAGGATCATTGATCTGCTTTGTGCGGTAGGCATACCAAAACAGCACTCCGACCGGAATGGCCATGCATAATATCTTAAAGACAAATGCCAGCGGAAGGCCGCCCAGTGAGTATATAAAAAAAAGAATCAACTCAGTGATCCATGCACAGTAGATGATCGTATTATCAGTCGGTGTCCAGGAATAAATCGAATGATCGGGGATCAGTGTTTTATTCTCCCATAGATACCTGCCATACTCCATTTGCCAGAAAAAATCCCCATCCTGGATTGGCTGAAGAAAGCAATAAATAAATACCGCACCAATAAGCAAAGCCAACACAAAGGTCAGATATTTGGACATCAGCCATGAATCAATCTTGTCGACGAATGCTTTAAGCATTAAATCCTCCTGAACAATAGAATCTTTTGTTGTTCATCCTGCAAAATCGGATGAACAGAAACAAATGAAGGTCAGTAAAGCACAACTTGAAGGAGAATTCCAGAGATTCCCTTTGAAAAACCAGGGGGAATATTCAATTGGTCGGATATTTTATCTTACGCCCGCAGATCCGAGACTTAGGATATAAAATTCATTGCCCATGGAAAAATCATTCGGCACATTCAGCAACGTAATGGCCACGGTATGTGTTGCGTTTTCGAGATCATCCGCTATCAAGACCGTATTTCGATAACTTCCCCAGGTTTCTTCAAACCAGCCGTCATGGGTGCTCCAGGATCGATCGTCCACTGTCACCGATATTGTACCCATGTCCGCATGGTCTTTGATATAGGACAGCAGCAGGGCTTCCCCCTGCATCTGGAATGTGATCCTGCCACCCGGAGTGTTGCCGTGCCAGCATGTGCCTCCCAGTGGCGCTGCTTCCAAAGTCCAGCCGCTGTTTTCCACGGGAACCAGTTCCCCGGCTTCAAAGAGGCTGGTATATTGGTATTTATCCGAAAACAAGGGCGGCGGCAGGGCCGGTATTTCCGGCCGGGTCTCTTCAATAATAAAAAGATCTTTAAAATGGTTCAACATATTCTGCAACAGGCCGCCCGTGTAATAATGCCCCCGATCATTGGGGTGGATATGGTCCGGCGATACATCCGCCCAGGTCACTTGCCCGGAATCCATCAAGACCCTCAGGGCATCCCGATAGCTTACCATGGGGATTCCATAGTAATAGCCGATTTCCGATTGTTGCTCCTGCCAGTTGATGCCCCGATCGTTGGTCATGAACAGCAGGATGACCGCCGGTTCATTTTCCATACTGTAGATCTTACGAATCAGGCCCTCGTAGGTTTGCGAATAGTATAAGGAGTTGCCACCGTTGACCCCGAATTCCACGATCACCAGGTCCGGCGCAGCATACAACAGGTCCCTTTCAGCCCGCAAGGCGCCATAATCCGACTTGGTCGCGCTCAGGCCGGCGTTCACTAAATTGATTTGAACATTAGGAAAATTCGTTTGCCACCATGAAACCACATGGGCGAGATAACGCTTATCCTCGCTGGAGGCCCAGGCTCCCTGGGTAATGGAACCGCCAATGGCGCCGATGGTAAAACTACTGCTGTATTGTGCTTTTTGAAGGGCCCGGTACATGCGACTTGGGTTGCCGAAGCTGACCACAGACCGGGTAATATAATCATCCTTTGGATTTTCATGCCGTGAGTCACAAGCGACAAATAAAGCAATATACAGCACACAAAAAAAATATAGATTTCTTTTCACCGATTGTTATTTCTTTTTCATTGATAGGGGGAAGCCGGCAAATTGCTCAGCGTAACGCAGGGGGATAAAAGAAAAATGAATTTCGTTTTTTTCATGATTTCTGGGAAACAAATACCCAATTATTATAAATGCCGTATGCTTTTTCATCAAACGCATTTTCATGTGATGCAAAAATCTTTGTTGCACCAACAATAGCGCAATACTTGTCAACAATATCAGTACCAAAATCTGTATAAACTAGAATTCCTTCCGGTCTGTTTGGATCTCCATGATATACAGGCTCATGAATATTTTGGACATTGCCCTGATTTTTTGTTGCCCTAGTAACCGATTCAGACATAGACCAAAAAACAGGAATCGTAGCTACAGAATATCCACCTACTTTTAATATTCTTTTAGCTTCAAGAAAAGCTCTCTTAGGATCAGAAATATGTTCAAACACATCTTCTGTAATAATCAAATCAAAAGTGTTATCTTCATATGTTGTATTCTCTAAATCCTGGCAATGGACGCCCCCCCTGATTTCACCAGATTTAGCATTATCGTAGTACTCTGATACAATGTAATTTTTTGATAACTTCAGTGCTTCATGTATTGCTCCGTTTAAACATGTGTTTAAAATTCTAATGTCTGTCCTCAAAGCAAATTCATTCAAGCTAATTTCGCTTGATCCTGATTCAAATATCTCTATAATTACTTTTGCGATATGTCTATTTCTAGCAATTGATCCACATTTTTTGCAGAAAAAACTATTTCTTTTACATGGGAAATCAACTGGCTCCCACGAGAAAAAATGACTTTTTTCGCCACAGATCAGGCAAAAAGCTTCTATTGTTTCAATGGGCTTTCTCTCCTTAAGCATAATCGATAAAAATTCTTGCATAATTCACCAATAGAAACTTACACTGCTGTCCGGTTAAACTAATATTATACTGATCCAACCGTTGTTTGCTGTCATAGAAAATTGATTAAGGACTATTGTAACTACCTCCCTATATTTTTTTTATTTTAAGAAGCTGTAATCAGTTATAGATCAGATAGGCAAGCCCACCATAATCAGAGTCATTTTATTTTCCCTTAAATAGTGCCTGAACGGTAATTATAAAAACGCAACCTACGCGTGAAATTATGGTGTGTTTTTATGATTGAATATTTTTCGGGTCGATGCATTTTTTGCTTGCATCTACTACTCATAGCTATTATGCCGAATTCAAAAAGAAACTATATTTTCGGCGATTCCCAAAATCGAACCTTTTAAGCCAACCCCGAAAAATCTTCGAGAAAAATGTTATACGAAAAATAACAGCAGGTTTATTAAACTTGGCCAGGTCACTTCTCAGAAAATCAAGATCTACATCTCCTAAACTAGCTTATAGCCTAAATTACTATTAACCTGTTTGTTTCTGAAAACATATGTTATGAAGATAGCCGTGTCAAGCGCGCTATCAATTGAGGGTGACTTCGTTTATAAAAATACCCCTTGTAATTATTGGAGTAAAATAGTAGCTTCTCCATTCATCCGGTAATTACCCGGATAACCATTTATTTTAAATAGAAATAATAAAAACTAATTTCATAGTTTTTTATAATGCCAAGACATAATATGATAAGAAATTTTAACTATATTAAATGATACAATGACAGCGAGAAAGTACACCCCATTATTTTTGTTATTTGTATTGCTTTCTGTTTTCGGTATCGCCATTTATCGGCATGCTTTGCTCTCCACGCACCCGCCTTTCTGGGATGCTTTTTCCTATGTGCAGAAAGCCAAAAATTTTTGGACGGCTGTGGACGCACGAAAATGGTTCAATCCATTGGATCTCGAGCCCACCGTGCGCGCGCCGGGAACGGTACTTATGTCCTATCCGCTGGGGTTCTCACAGAATTTTCAGGATTTTTATTTTCGCTCAATTTTCATTCCGCTACTACTGTTTGTAGCCGGCCTGTGGGTCATCACCGGCCCATACTGCCGCGACACGCGCACTAGCTGGATGCGGGTGTGGGTTTGCCTTGCGTTTGCAACCCTGCCCTTATTTTATCATTTTGAGCACAGCGAACGCATCCCTTCCACCAGCTTCTGGGGGATGGTGGACTGCTACTTGGCCGGGATGTCGGCCTTAGCTTGCGCTTTGCTGGTACGGGGTGTTTCCGACCGCTCCCTATCCTATACCATGGTGGGAATCGTCGCCAGCGGCTTCTGCCTCTGGATCAAACCGGCTGCCATGGTCCTGATGGCAGTCAATCTAATGACATGGATCGTTTGCGCTGCAAGCCAATTTCTTCAAAAGAACAAACAGCCATCCTGCGCAAAAGCGCTCCCAATCTTTTGGTATTGCTTGTTGAGCTTGATTTTCTTTTGCGTCATCTACAGCACGGTTTTTTATTTATCCATGAAATCTAGTTATCTATCTCAAGAAAATTGGAATGTGGGCCGGCGTTCCATGGAGCTGTTGCACAAAGAATGGTTCATTGAAAACTGGTTCCCCCTGTTCAAAATTCAGATGCATACTTCATTGGGGTGGCACTGGTCGATGGTCCTTCTGGCAGTATGCCTTCTCACCATCGGGACAAAAAATATCTCTGTTACTTTCCCAGATATTGCCCTTTCCGTTGGAATTTTTTGTGCTGGACTCTGGTTTTGGTTTGTTCCCACCGGCCAATCCCAAACCCGTTACTTCTATCCTTTTATCCTGATTTCCGTCACCTTGTGCATTCCAAGGACTCTGCTCTATTTTTCCCGGTTGCATGAAAAATTCGCTAAAGCCATAACGTTTGCATTGGTCGGCCCGTTTCTACTACTGCTCTGTTTACTGGTGCCTGCGGATGCGCCGCCAATGCTCCAGAAAATAATGGGCGTCAACTTGACTTCCGGCTCGCTGAAGGAAGAGTGTAAACAAGCCCAAGCCATTATCAAAAAATCCAGGGTGCAGCAGCGCGAACCGAAGGTCTATTTGTTCTGGCCGGATTATCTGCATGGGGTGTTTTACGGCGCGGCCCAGTACGCCAAATTGATCGAACCGCAACTGCCGGCTTTCACCCCCATGAATGCCGTGAACTGGGTCAATGACTCCGTCCTGCGATTTTCCGATATTGCCGCATGCGACTATCTGGTTTTCGCGCCCTTACAAGATCCGGCCGCCCAAGACGAGGCGGTTCGACAAAAGGAAGTATCGAGCTTTTTTTCCGAAGTGCAACTGATGCGCGCCGTGCTCAGTAAATATCCGCAGTCCATGGGCCTTGAAATTGTGTCAAAAAATGCCTTGGCGGTTGCAAGGGTTGCCGATGCACAGCGTTTTTTGGAATTTCTGGAGCAATTGAGATCAGAGCACCGATGGCGGGACATCTTTAACGAGGCCAATGGCCCATCCCGGCAAGCGGCATTATTGGATGTCGGTGTCGAATAACGGGAAATAGCGGGAGCGGTAACGAATGTCCCGGTTGCGTGCTTTGATGACTTTGGCCGGGTTGCCTGCGGCAATGGAATAGGCCGGAACATCCCTTGTTACCACAGCCCCGGCGCCGATCACGGCCCCTTCGCCGATGGTCACGCCGGGCATAATGATGGCCCGGGCGCCGATCCAGGCATGATCCTGAACTACTACAGGTCTTTCCAAACAAACAAAATCAGGATTCTGCGGATCGTGGGTAAGGGTGTGAATGAGCACATAGTGGGAAACATTCACGTTGTTGCCGATGGTCAGGGGCACCCGGCCGTCCAGGTAGACATACCGGTTGATCACCGTGTTATTGCCGATGGTGATGCGCGGGCCGGCCACATAGCAATAATTCAGAATACTGGAATCCCTGCCGATTTGGATTTTACAGCATCTTCGTAAAAAACCATGCCGCAGCCGATAGGACGGCAGCCGCATGAACAAAGCATTGGCCAGGTAAAAGCACAAGGCCGGCAGCCAGCGCCGCCTCAAACCCTCGCCAATGCGGCCTTGAACCCACGGCCGCAGTTTATTTTTCACCGGCAGGGGTGTCAGCAATTTCAACGCCGCCGTAATATCACCTGCCGCCGCTGTTTTAGCCGCCTGCTTGAACTTACCGAAATAATCCGCCCACCGGCTTGACTTCCGAACCACAGCTTCATCCACCGGACCTGAAACGCGTTTGGGCTTCTGCATGATCTCCAAAAACAGCTTTTCATATTGGGCCACCACTGTATCAAAACGGTGGTGAGCAAGCACTTTCCGGCGGCCGGCTTTCCCGGCTTCCTTCCAATAATCGCGCTGCTCGGCAAAGGCAAGCATGGCCTCGGCCAAGGCCCGGGCGCTGTTGAACTCGCGCTGATCATAGGCAATGGCATCCAGGCGGCGCGAATCCAGACTGAGGATGTCGCCGTATTCATTCTCCACAAGGATGCCGATGTCATTGTTCACAATGACTTCGGCCGCGGCCCCGGTGTCTGTTAAAATCATGGGCTTTTCGTAAAACATGGCTTCGGTCATGGCAATGCTCCAGCCTTCGATCAGGGAAGGCATTATAAAGGCATCGGCCATTTTGTAAAAACCGGTGGTGTTCTCAAAATACCCCGGCATGAGGATGTGTTGATCCAACTTTTTTTCCCTTAGATACGCCTGAAATTGAGCAACATGGGGCGGATAAATCGTGTTGCCGATGCAGACGATTTTAATGCCCCGCCGCCGGGCCAGAATCCTGCCCATGGCATCGGCCATGATATAATGGCCTTTGTGCAGATTATAACTGGCCACATTCAGAAAGATATAATCACTATCTTGTAATCCCAGGCTGGCCCGGGCCACCTTTGGAATGGCCTGCTCCAATTCCAAATGCTGATCCACCAGCAAACCATTCCCGATGACACTCATTTTTCCCAGGCCCACACCCAATTTTTCTTGGGCATAGCGCGCGGCGTTCCTGGAAACCGCGATATAATGATCCACATAACGATCCGCGTTCAGAAAACCTTGCAGGGCTTCTCCTTGCAAAAAGGCATAAACATTGTGGATGAAGGTGATATTGGGAATGCCCAGGCGCTGATAAACCGGATAGCCGAAGTAGGAGAAATGGGAGCAGCTCAGATT
This sequence comes from Desulfosudis oleivorans, assembly GCA_020723325.1. Taxonomy (GTDB): domain Bacteria; phylum Desulfobacterota; class Desulfobacteria; order Desulfobacterales; family SURF-7; genus DYJD01. Next base: position 160,737 of record DYJD01000004.1, read on the forward strand.
GATGCGCCGGGCCTGCAAAACGGCCGCGAACTCCTCTTCCCTGGGTGGCTGCTCCAGGCCGATGACTTCCAGTCCCTGTTTTCGGGCTTCCCCGGCCAAAAAACCGGTATGGCCGATGCTTACGATGGTGGTCTGAATCCCGTGCCGGTGAAACAGCAAGGCCGAATCCAACACGACCTTTTCAAGCCCGCCCTTGTCAAAGCCTTGCAACTCGATGAGCAGCCGCAGGTCCCTGAAATCCGTTTGCTTCAACCTAGCAGACAAGTCAGTTTCTCCTTGAATTCCTTTTGATAAACATTTTCATAAAAGCGGCGGCGATCACCGCTTGCGAGATAGACCGGCATGAGGCCGGTCAGCAGATCGGAAAAATTTTTATTACGCAAGAACTCCTTGAACAGTCGCACTTGTTTGGGCGCCCCCTGGGCAAACAGGCTTTGGCGGCCTTCCATGAGATAAACGGCGGTGACGGCCGCGATTTCCACCCGAATTTTGCTTAAATCCTCGGCAATGGTGTTGCCGGGGTGCACCCGGTAACGGATGTGGACGGCTTTTTCGTCAAAATACGCTTTGCCTTTCAGAGCGGCCGCCAGCAAGAAATCCAAATCATGACAGTAGCGCAATGGTTGAAAACCGCCGCTTTCCTCCCATAGTCGTTTGGTAAAAAGCATATTGGAAGTCGTGGCGATAAAATTTTCATTCAAAAGGGACAAAGACAAATCCCCGGATCTTCTGAAATAATCCAAGGCGCGCTTCTGCCAATCAACCGCCACACCGGCGGACTGGACCACCCCCTCGGTGTTCATGATTTCCACCCTGCCGGCCACCAGCTCTGCGCCGGGATTGGCGGCCAGTATCTCCAGGCAGCGCTCGATCTTATCCGGTAAAAAAAGATCATCCGAATTCAGTACGGCGATGAGATCGCCGCGGGCCTCGCGAATACCGCGGTTGATGGCATTGTGGGCGCCTTCATTTTTTTGAATAAACAACCGGATCAATGGATGTCTCTGCTGCAATTCCCGGCAGAGCCGGACGCTATCATCCCTGGAGCCGTCGTCTACAATGACAATTTCAGCAAACGGCCTGGTTTGTTCGAGAACGCTTTGAATCGTTCCGGCCAGATAGCGTCCATGATTATAAGAAGGAATGACCACACTGACTTTGGAATAGTCCATCTAATCCTCTCTCATGTCTGCTCAGCCGCCGGCCGCGGATGAATCGAGCCCGAGGGTTTCAATCAATTGTAGGATCTTCTGCCGGCCGGCTTCCAGGGAATAGTTCTTGCGCACAAATTCAAGCCCGTTTTCCGAAAGACGCTGCCACAAGTCTTCCTGCTCATGCAACCTTACTACGGCCTTTGCAAAAGCTTCAGGATCATCGGCAATGAGGATATCTTCATTATTCTTCAGGCCGGTGCCCTCCACTGCCATGGCCGTGGCCACACAAGGCACTCCATGGCCCAGACTGGTGACCACCTTGCCCTTCAAACCGGCGCCGTACCGCAGGGGCGCCACCGCCACCCGACAGGCTGAAAAATGGGGTTTCAAATCCGGCACATGACCCAATAATCTAATATCCGGGCCGGCCAACTTCTTGATCACTGCCGGCAAATGATCACCGATGACGAAAAAGGAAATCCGGGGCAGGGATTTTTTCACCTCCGGCCAAATCTCCGATATGAAATAAACCACCGCATCCACATTGGGCTGGTGCTGAAACCCGCCGATAAACACTACACCCCCACGATCGTGAAACAAGACCTCGCTGCCGGGGATTTCATTGCGGATGATGGGAATGACAAAAAGATCATGGGAAGATACCGAAGGTTCCCGGAGCAGAATTTCCCGCTCCACCGGGCTGATGATGATGGTGGCATCCACATTGCGGATCAGGGACAGCTCCAGTTCCTTGGTCTCGGCCGCCTGCCCGGCCAGTTGGACCGAATTCTCAATGGCTGCCTGACGCTCTTCCCGCAGATAATGCAGATCCACTGTGTTGAAAATAATTTTGGCCTGGGGACAGAAACGCCGCACCGGCTGAAGATGGGCAGCGGCGCAATGGGCCCGATAGAGCATGACCACCTGGAATTCGGCGCCATGCTCCGCAAGATAACTACCGATATCCGTCACAAAGGGCTGATACAGGCATTGCACGCCGCTGCGTTGCAGATCCCGCGTGTATTTTTCAATATATCTCAGGTCGGCAGCCGGGATAAACGTGATGTTGAATCCCAGGGAGCGAAAAATCAGAAAATAGGCAAAAATATCCTGGGAACCGGAGTCCTGATCCGGTCTGGGGGTCCAAACATCAATTACCAAAAGATTGCCCCGGGCTGGTGCGGCTTTCATCATTTGCTCTTCAATACCCCTTGCGAATTGGATCTTCATCAGCCGGTGGTCGTCTTCCCCGACCATCGCATCCGGATTCAGCACCACCTGGGACAGGGGTTGGTAAAAGATCTTCCGGCCCGCTGCTCTGACGGCCAGGGCCAGACCGATGCCCGCTTCTTCAGGAACATGGCCGGCCAGGGCTTCATGGGCAAAACTCAAGAACAGTTCCTTGGGCAGCATGCACGCCCCTGCCGGACAAAAATCAACTTCGCGTAAATGGCTAATAGTCGGATGGGCTTGATCTTTGCCGGCACCGGTTCGGTCCCATTTGCCATCATCACCAATCTCCCCGCCCGCGGCCCAGATGCAGCCATCCGGCCGGATGATTTTGGCGCCCGCAAGACCTGCTTCCGGAATGTGCTGGAAAACCCATTCCAATTCCTGAAAGCAATCGGGAAGCACATGTACATCCCCACGCAACAGCAGCAGCAATTCCCCCCCGGCTGCCTGGGCACCCGTGAACCATGCCGCCGCTTCACCTTGACTGCATTGCAATGTGACGGCCCCCTCAATCCGTGAAAAAAGCCCCTGTTGTTCTTTTTCAGAAAGACCGGCCGCCACCAGAATCAACTCATATAGTTCATCCTTCCAGATTTGCTTCAGGGATTTGAGATTGCGCAGAGTCATCTCCGACTCGCGCTGAAGAACAACGACAACCGTTGTCCGCGGTTTGGCAGGCTGCGCAAAGGACAAACATTCATCGGCGGCGACACTGGGGGCTTCTAAGCCGACGACCTCCAACCTGCTTCCACAAGCGCCTTCTTCATGGGCCTTCCAGGCCTGATAAGAACGCGTATGTCGAAAGATCCGGCCGGTATGCCGAAAGACCGCTGAACGCAAACGGTAGCGTGTATCATAGGACATGGGCAGTGCCTGGTACAGGCTGCGTAGCGGCCGCCATACGCAAAAATCAGTCACGGCCTGGGCCGATTTTTTAATGCCCCGTATGGGCGCGGTAATCCGCCAACTGGTGGAAGCCTGTAAATCCGTCACCGTTTGTTGAAGGGCTTGGATCTGACGATGCAATTCCATGGATTGCAGCGAAAACAGCGCCTTCTGCTTTTCTTGCTCAACCAGAAGCTGTTGGATGCTACATTCCCTGTCGGCTACGGTCTGATTCAGGGCTTGAATTCGGTCCGCCTGATCCACGACCACCTCTTCAATTTCCACAATCCGGCGATCTTTTTCAGTCAAAACGTGCTCAAGACCGCTGATCCGCTGATCCTTCTCCACCGAAGCCTGGGCCATATCGCTGATCCGCCGATCACGCTCAATCAGATTTTGTCCCAGGCCCAGTGCTTTCTGCTCCAATTCAGCAGTCCGCCATTCAAATTCAATCCCCCGCCCCATCTTGCCGAAGAACCGCCGGATAAGCTGGCCCTGTCCCATTTGTGAGCACTCATGCCAAATCTGTTGCAGGCTTTCGGGTTGCTCCTTGCCCAAGAGCAGCACGCCAAGCCCGTGGCTGTGATCAAAAGCGATGTGCGGATAATCGCTCGAAAGTTCTTCCCACAACCGCCAGACACCGAAATCCCGCTCACGCACATTCGTATCATGAAAAACCACGATGGCCCGCTCGGAACATTTGGGCTGCCAGTTCTCAAAATCATGTTTTACTGCCTCATAGGTATGCAGGCCATCGATATGCAGCAAGTCGATGGTCCCGTCACTGAAATAAAGTGCCGCCGCATCAAAGGTCATGCGCAAGAGGCTTGAAAATACGCTGTAATACCGCTGGTTGTGCTCGCTGACCGATTCAAAAACTTCTTCGCCGTAAGCCCCGCTCTGCTCGTCACCGCGCCAGGTGTCTACCGCAAAACAACGGGTCGGGAGATTGTTCGCTGCCACGGCCTGGCAAAAAGAAAAATACGAATTGCCGGTGTGGGTGCCGAGTTCGACAAGCATGCGCGGTTCGGTTTGTTCCACCAGCCATGCGGCAAACGGTATATGCCCGACCCATGAATAAGGACTCTGCACCCGCGCGGGCTGCATCATTGCGGATTTGGTGAGGATAAAACTATGACTCATTCAATGTTTCCTTCAGGTTCCGTTTGCGCTTCGATGTCGCGCGCCCTTTGAAACAGCTTTGGCCGATTACTTTCCGGCCGATGGCTTTCCATGGGGTGTTTCATTCAGTCTCAATCGCAGGCGTTTGTCAAGCCGGCGCCAGATCGCATTCACGGAAACCGTCCGCTGTCTCTGAATTCCCAGGCGCTTGTGCCACATGCCCGCAATACCCTTGAGGGCATCCCGTTTGGCGCGCAATATGGTGCGGCCTTGTCCACGCAAAACAAATCGCACGACAACGATGGCATTCATAAGCACAAAAAGCGGCATAAGCAGCCAAAAAAGAAGCCCCGGCATATTTTTCACATAGCACCAGACCAGGTTGCGATGACCGTGATAAACCGCGAAATCGCTTTTCGGCCCTCCGCTGGCGGCCGACCCCACATGCCGGGCAATTGCCGTAGGTACCAACCGGCATTCACAGCCCCTCAAGCGCAGACGAAAAGCCAGATCCACATCTTCGAAATAGCAAAAAAAATCATCATCAAAACCGCCGACTTGCATCAATACCTCCCGCCGATAAAGGGCGGCGGCGGCACAGGGGCCGAACACCTCCCCTTCCATCAGGGTGTGGCTTTTGCATAGGGACCCATGGCCGCGGCGCCAAGCAATACCGCTGATGTGCAAGACATCTCCGGCACCGTCCAGCCTGTCCGGCTGCTCGGCTTTAACCAGACAACCGGCAAAAACCGGCACAGCCGGATAGCGGCGCACTGCATCCATGAGCAACTTGAGCCATGTGGGTTGCAGAAAAGCATCCGGATTCACCAGGGCAACCCAATCACAATCGGTTAAATAATCCAAGGCGATGTTATTGGCCCTTGCAAAACCATGATTCTGATCAAGTTTGATATAGGTCAGGCCTTGCAGGCTTGAAGCCGTCCATGGTTTTACAGGGGGCACACTGCCGTTATCCACCACCACCACCCGGGTGAAGGGCAGTTCCTGTCCGGCAATGGCCTCAAGGCACTGCTGCAAATATTCCCAGGAATTCCAATTCACTATTACTGCGCCTACGGAAGGAGTTCCGCCGAGCCCGGAATCCATCATTCTGTCTTCCTCCTCAGCCCATTCCCAAGGTCAGGGCACGATGCTGGAGCATGCGTTTGAATCTGCTTTTAAGGGCCTGCCGGAAACCCAGCATCGGCTTCCGGCAGATCAAGAGGGAATCATGCCACTGATCACTGTCATCCGCATATCCCGCGTTTTCCCACTGGGTGGCAGCCTCCAGCACCTCCAGCCGGGAAAAATCCGCCAGTGCCCGCATTCCGTCTGGATAGAACCGCCAGCAGTCATACGGATATCGATGTTCAGGACCGCCGGCGGGTGCCAGAATACAGCAGATGCCGCCGGGTTTCAGGATCCGCGCAATCTCCAATATCGTGATCCAGAAATAGCGGATATGCTCAAAAGCCTGGCCGGAAATCACCACATCCGCCGAATCCGAAGCCACCTCCCGGAACACATAGGGATTATGCAAGACAATATCCACATTCCGGCCGGGTGCCATGTCGATCCCCACATAATGCCAGGCGGGCGCGCTGAATATCGGCCGGTAGCTGCCGTTGACATCCTGGCTGCCCAGGTCATAAATCAACAGCGGTTCATCCCCATGTGCGCAAAGAAACCGGTCCCGAAACCGGACCATTTTGTCATAGGAGCTTTGGTGCATCTTTATCCTGTTGTTTCCGTCCCAGCGCTGTTCAACAGTTGTATTTCAATATTGCTCATGGGCAATCCGATCAGCCCCAAGGAAACCGCACTGGAATGCACGGTGAATACCACGGCCTCATGCAACCAGTGGTGCTGAATATGTTCCTGCTGGGTGCCCTCGGCCACGGCGGCGGCAATCGCATAGTCGCCCCTGGGCATCAGCGGCATGCGAAAGGAAAAACTCGCCTGGAAATCCCTGCCGGCCGGAATCTGCAATTGTGAACCGATATATGTGAGATAGGTATTGTCGGCAAACAGGATTTGCCCCAACCGATCCTTTACCACAAAACCGGCAATGGGATTGAGCAAATCCTTATTGGCCCGGCATTGAACATTCAAGGTCACCATTTCGCCACCCACCACCCATGCCAGACTATGCCCGCTTTCATCGCACAAGATTACGGATGTTACCGTGGCCCCGCCCTTGCCGAATTGGGTCCTGTCCGGCATAAATGCAAACAATTCAATGTCGTTGCGATATGGCGTGGCATTGATGAAGTCTTGTCGCATATCCCGCGGCGGTCCCTGGTCCTTCCCGGCCGCATTCCTTTTTACAGCGGCCGGAGCCATGCTTGCTCCTTGCTGGGCCTCATAGCATGCCGTAAGATAATTTGCCACGACATCTTTTGGCGCGCCGCACTCCTGAATAATGCCCTTTTCAAGTCGAATGGCGGTGTGGCAAAGGCTGGTCACCGCGCTGGTATCGTGACTGACGAAGACGATGGTTCCCTGCTCCATGAACCGTCGCAGAAAGCGCATGCATTTTTGAACAAAAAATGCATCGCCCACGGCCAAGGCCTCGTCGATGATCAGAATGTCGGCATCCACATGGGCTATGACGGCAAAAGCGAGCCGCACATACATCCCGCTGGAATAAGTCTTCACCGGCTGCTCGATGAAATCACCGATGTCGGCAAATTCGGCAATGGCATCGAAACGAGCATGGATTTCCGCTGTACTCAGCCCCAAGACCGCCGCATTCATGTAAACATTTTCACGGCCGGTGAACTCCGGGTTGAAGCCGGAGCCCAGTTCCAATAAGGCCGCCACCCGGCCGAAGGTCTCCACTGTTCCGCCGGTGGGCGACAAGGTGCCGCAAATAATTTGCAAGAGGGTGGATTTGCCGGAACCGTTGCGGCCGATGATGCCCACCGTCTCGCCCCGCCGAACCTCAAAACTCACATCCTGCAGGGCCCGGAACTCACGGTAGTACTGACGCGGCTGTCTCCCGGCCAGTCGCTGAAAGCGGGGAAAAACAAACTGTTTCAGACGGTCCCGGGGTGTGTTGTAGATCTGATAGCCTTTACTGAGATGGGATACCCGGATGGCAATGGGTTCAGATGACATCGGCAAACCCCTTGCGCGTTTTTTGAAACCAGGCAAAACCCAGCCAGGCAAAGGCCAAGGCCGCGATTGAATAGACCCCCAGGCCGGTCCAACCGGGCGCCCGTCCCCAGATGAGGACTTCCCGGGCCTGTTCAATAATAAAAGTCAGGGGATTGGCCATGAGCCAGGGCCGATATGCTTCCGGCAAAGAAGTAACGGGATAAAAGACGGGAGAAATAAACAAAAGGACAGCCGTGATGATCCCGATAACCTGGCCCATGTCGCGGATATACACACCGACGGCGGCAAGGCCCCAGGACAAGCCGATGGTGACCATCACCAGGGGCAACAATACCAGGGGAAACAACAGCACAGTCCAAGGCAGAAAACCGTTGAACAAATAAATCGCCGCCAGGAGCACCACCAGACTGACCAGGCTGTGGAACAGGGTTGCACCCACCACCACCACCGGCAAGATCTCCAGGGGGAAAACCACTTTTTTGACATAGTTGGCGTTGGCCAAGATGATGCCGGGTGCACGGTTGGCGGCTTCTGCCAGCAGGTTGTAAACGATCAGACCGGCAAACAGTACAAGGGCGAACTGGGTCCTGGATTCCGCGGCCCCGATCCCCCAGCGCGCTTTGAAAACCACGGAAAAAACAAAGGTGTATACCGCCAGCATGAGAATCGGATTGGAAAACGACCATACCAATCCCAGGATGGAGCCGCGATAGCGGCCGATGACTTCCCGCTTGGTCATCTGCCGGATCAGACCACGGTTGCGCCACAAACAGGCGAATAACGCCGCAAAAGATGCTGGATGGGCTTGATGCGGGTTCATGGTTGATTAAAATGTCAATCCGTTAAATTGATGGCGCCGCAGCCGTTGATGTCCAGTTTCAAACCCAGCGCCCTGGCCTGTTCCCGGGCGAATGCGATACAGATTTGCATCTCTTTTGTAAGCACTGGATGAAAGGCATCCACATCCAGCACCACATGATGCACGCCCACCCGGCTGGAACGCTCTAGAAATGCAATGATTTCTCCGGAATCAGTATTGCCCGGAACCAGGATATATTTGGTGACCAGGGTTTTTCCGCCGGCCGCATAGTCGGCCAGATTTTCCCATACCGCCTCATACTGATCACCCTGTTTGAGTTTGCGATAGGTTTCCCGGGTGCCTGCATCCACGGAGCAGATGATGGTCAGGTTCGCAAGCGGGGTTTTAGCCAGGGTATGGTTGAATCTGGTGCCGTTGGTGGTCAGGGTCACCCATGGTCCGTATTCCAAGATCAGTTGCAGCAAATCCCCGAATCCGGGCATCAGCGTGGGCTCCCCCCCTCCCCAGAAGACTTCCGCCTGGGGCGATAGGAATCCGCTTGATATAAACTGTCTGAAAACAGGCAACAAATCCACGGGCGAATGCCCGTATCGAACCTGCTGGTCATCATTCCACCAGGCAGTGGCGCAGCGTTCTTTTTGAAGATAACAATAGGTGCAATGAAGATTACAAGCAGTGAAATGACTCAGATTGACTTTGCGAAGTATGAAATCCCCATTGTCCCGCGGATAGTTTTTCAACAATGGGCAACTCCGGCATTGTAACGCCCGGTCTGTATTCAGGGCCGCCGCCAGATCCGCCCTGGCGGACAAAAACCGCCCGATATCAAATGTTCCCCCCTGGAATTCAAAGAGCAGCGGCCAGCCCAAATCCCCATGATGCAAGACACAACAAGCGTGCACGGAACGAGGCGCAAAAGCCAGACCATGTTCAATCCATTCACAGCTCAAGCGCGCATGTTTGCCGCTTTGCACAAAGCAATCCATTATGGTACTTGTGTTTTACCGGTTTTAACAGACCCAACCAACTCCCGAATCCTTTGGACAGCCGGTTCATACCCTTTGTCAGCCGATGAGCGATACAGATCAAGAGCCTTGTTCAGATCCCTTTCCAAGCCGCCCAATCCGTTTTCATGCAAATCACCCAAATGAAACAGCGCTTCGGCATTTCCCTGGATCGCCGCTTTTTCATACCAAAATTTGGCCTTGGCAAGATCCTTTTGTACCCCCCCCTCACCATTATAGTACATCACACCAAGTGCATTCTGGGCATCATAATTGCCCTTTTGGGAAGCTTTTTGAAAATAGTCGAGGGCCTTGGTCTTATCCGACTCGGTCGCGCCGGCCCCGAGATAATAAATTACGCCGCAAAAAAACTCACCGACCCCGTTACCGGTTGCGGCGCTTTTTAAAAACAACTCCAACGCACGATCCGGATTCGCTTCCAGGCCGGCAAGCCCCTGGAAATACATAACACCCAAACGATTCATGGCCGGTACATGGCCTTGGCCGGCCGCCATGTCATACCATTGCCGCGCCTTGACCAGGTCCTGTGAAAAGCCCTGCTCGCCCTTCTCACACATCAAGCCCAAGTAATAGGCTCTATCCGGGTCCAAAGGGACGGAAGCATCCGGTTTGATCGTATCCGCCGAACTCAATGCCGAAAACAGAACCAGGCCGAAAACAAGCCCATTCCAGTGATTGAACAGCCGCGACCATGCTTTCATTTTTTAATTTACCCCTTTCGACCATGGCGCAATTCTGCGCGCATTTATCCCTTGCATAAAATACGGTTCTATGGCATTTATACGACCTTCGGTAATTTTGCAATACCATTTCCAAGGAGATTTATAGATGTACTCTAATATGATGCGGCTTATTGCTTGTGCTTTTCTATTATTTTTAATTACTGTAACCTGGACTGCCGAACAGGCATTATGTTCTTCCCCGGAAAACTCCAAAACCGCAGAACAGTATTTTTTAGAGGCGGATGGATTTCTAAAAAATGGCCAACTCGATAAAGCAAAAGCCGCCTTTGATGCCGCTTCCCAAAAAAAACCGGATCTGGCCGGCAAAGCTCATTTTGCCATGGGAACCGCCTATGCCCGCGCCAAACAAATGGACAAAGCAGTGGCTGAATATGAAAAGGCTGCTGAACTGGAACCAAATGTCATGATGGTGCATCTGAACCTGGCCAATGCCTATCTGGCTGCCGGAAAGATTGAAAATGGTGTTGAAACCTTTAAAAAAATCGCCGAGATGGAACCCAAAGCAGCCTGGCCCCAATACAACCTGGCCAATGTCTATATTAATTTACAGCGCTATCCCGAGGCTGTTGCCGCTTACAAAAAAGCCCTAGAAATCGATCCCAACGAACCCATTGACGTACATTTCAATTTGGGCTTTGCCTACCAGCAAATGCGCGCTCCGGATTTGGCCCTGGCCGAATACCAAAAAGCCATTGATAAAAACCCGAAGCATTATATGGCATACTATAATATGGGCCTGACCTATGAGCTGAAAAAGGACAATGACCAGGCAGTCGCAGCCTATTACAACGCCCTGAAAATCAAGCCGGATTATGCCGAAGCCTTTGCCAATATCGGCTTGATTCATTACCGCCGGGATGAATATCCCTTGGCCACACGAAATCTGCAAAAAGCCATGGATATCAAACCCAATCTTCCTGAAGCTCTTTTCGGCATGGCCCTGGTTTTCGACAAACAGGAAAACTATGAAAAAGCCTGGGAATATACCCAGAAGGCCATAGCCAACGGCAGTGTCGTCGCTCAACAATTTATTGACGACCTCAAGAAGAAATTAGACGAGAAGACCAACGCGAAGGGCAAATAAAGGCCTCGGTAAAATATTGTTCCGTCGTAGAAAATTAAATTCGAATATCGAAATCCGAAATTCGAAACAAATTCAAAATTTCAATGATCAAATAACCAAAACAAAAAGCAGCGACTTTCATTGGCCGTGTATTGTTTGCCAATGTTGTCTTATTTGAATTTTGATAATTAGAATTTGTTTTGTATTTCGATATTCGAATTTCGAATTTTTCCGCGACCGGCCGAAACAATAATCAAGTCCCATGTTTCGGCCGGCAAAAACTATTTGCGTTTTTCAAATGGATTTTGGCTATGGGACATGAGAACCAAACGCCATTCGTCCTCCTCCAAAACCCAGGTTTCAGCTATTTGTATATTACTAATTTTTATTCCCATTTTCCGGGTGGTAAAACGAATTGTGGCCTTAGCGAATTTTTCTTCAGAAGCCATCTCTATTTTCTCAATAGCAAAATCAAGGACGTCTAAATTGGTTCGCCTTAAAAATTCATCCCGTGAAATTTTGCTCTGAGAATCAACCGAGGCCATTTCCCATACAATACCCCATTTGTTTTCCACTTTGGACTGCCAGGCCATACTCACCCGCTCACTTAAACTGCTTTTAGGCCGGCCGGGCTGATGGGCGCATCCGCTTTGCAACAGGAATCCCCACCCCCAAAAAACCATTATAACTAAAACGTATGGGTTAATTCGGCTGAACATTCGATTCATGGCGTCGGCTCTCGCTTTGATTCATATAGTCTATAAATTCTTGCGGGCTCATCTTCCGGAATTGCTCCACTTCTTCTTTCATCTTCTGTTCGCGCCGGAGTCGCTCCTCTTCATGTCGTCTGTATTTCTCCTGATCATATTGGGTCTCCAGACTCTTGTGCTCCAAGGATACCTGGATATCAGCGGACAGTTCTTTCATTTCCCCTTCTGCCGCCGCGATTTTTTTCTTGCGATCCAGAAAGATGTTGATGATTCCGAGTTGCTTTCCCTGTCTGGTGCTTTTGAACAAGTAACGCTGCCCGATTTTCTCAGGGACTAGATCTGTAAAATAGTCATTGCCGACCATGGCAATATTGATCTCCGGGACAGCCTGCATGACCTCCAGCGTGTTTTGCCACCCGCTGTTTGATAAAAGCACCAGCAAATCCACTTGCGGGCCGATTTTCGCCGCCAGATCCTTTGCCGACGATACAGGCGATTTTAGAGAAACGCCTTCCCTGTCCAGAATTTCGGACTTCAGCCCTTCCCCGCTTGCAATCCCGATTACGCCCACCCGCAACCCGCTGGAAACTTGTTTGATAATATATGGTTGCCATAGCGGCAAGCCTTTTATCGCCAGATTGGATCCGATCAACAATGGTTTCAAACCGGCCGCCAGATTATTGAATGCGTCAAGACCGAACAGCAGCTCTCCTTCTGCAACGTTCAACACATCATATTTCATAGCCGTAATGGCCTTGGCCGCAAACTCGGCTTTCAGCTCCCCATCCTCCTGGGGCCAGAAAAAACTACCGAGATCCACCAGCAGGATATCTTTATGAGTATTCCGCAATTGTTGAATCATACTGGCCCTACGGGCCAGTCCGCCGGAGGCGCCTGACGCTCAACCTTCACAATTAATGGCACTGTGGGTGTCGCCGGTGTACAGAATCACCAGATCCGGCACCTTATCAGACCCATGACACATCATCGGCATAAAGACAATGATCATCCATATGAAGAACAGCATTCCACAAGACGTTTTTCGAAATTGCATCTGCACCTCACTTTTCACACTTAAATAATTATTTCATTCTACCGTCAAAGGATACAAATCAGCTCCGCTCAGGAGTTTCATATCATTACTGCCGAACAAAAACAGTCCGGCAATGGCCTGATTTACAGTGGTGTGTACATGAATCCAGGAAATACGGGCAATGGCAGCCTCATTCCAGATTGTTCGCGCTTCAAAGGCGGTTTTGGCAAAGGCTGATAGTTCAATGGCATGTATGGCCTCGGTGACGGGATTGCCTTCCGCGTCATAGGGTGTCAGCGTAACTATTGCTTTCTCCTGTCCTGCATTGAACAGGGCGATCCCGGTCCACCAGATATTATCCGCTGCAATATGGGGAATGGTAAAACCGCTGCCGAGCTTCTTCCGCGCCATCAGCGGAAAAGAAGCGGAAGAAGCGCCTTGAGCATAGGTGAAATAACCGGTTAAATCGCCCTGGCCTTGCAGAATCAAGGCCGCCTGATCCAGGACCGCCCCACTCAGATCCGGAAACAATTCCATGACCTTCAACACCTGTTTTTGATTGGGAGCGAATAAACGCGTTGCCCGATAAGTGAAATCGCCATTGGTCAGCAAGAATTCGACGCTGTTATCCATACCGGCCATATTCATCAGGGTGATTTCCGTGACCCAAGGACTCGATCCGGCCACATGGGGCAAAACCAGGCAATCCCCGCCGGCGGATAAGGCATACATGGATTCCTTGCCCCCCAGCCGGTCGTTACTCCACTGAATAACCCCCTTGATTTTCTCAGAGGAGGTGATCATCACCCAGCCCTCGTCCACACTGGCATAAAATGGATTGTTGCTGGGCGTATAGGCCACCATCCCCGGACCTGGAATGGTAACCTGGGTCCGGCCGATTCGTTCTCCGCCGGCATTGTAATTTATCAATTCCGCGGTGGCGACGGTTTTGCTTTGGTTGATCAATCCCCAGGTGACATATTTGCGGGAATCAAACATCCGCGATGTATCCGGTACGATGATCAGGGTTTCGGCAGGTGTGTCGGCGAACCCGTTCATTTCGGCTTTGTTGTTGCCGCTGCCCAGATACAGCAAATCTATTTTTTCAGGGCTGATGATTTTCACGGAATGAATCAAACCTTTTTCATGGAGCCTGATATTCATGTTGCCGAGCAAAAGGGTTTGTTTTTGGCCCGGTGCCAGGGTTAAAGGGCCTTGAATGGTCGAAAGGGGCTTGTTGGCTGCGTCATAGGTGGTAACCACAATTGAATCGATCTGATTCTGGGAGGTGTTGGTAAGCGCAAATCCGTCCCAGCCCTGATCTCCATAAGTTTTTGGCACCCAGAATGAATGCTCGGCGACCAGATCATAGTTCAAATTATAGACCGCCCCCTGCTGATAATCCGCCATGGAAATGGTTAAAGTATATGGCGGTCTCTCCGCCGTTATCGCGAATTCCAGCGTGTCGCTGAACGTATTCTCGTAAACCGTCTGTTGATCCGCATCCGTAATCAGGACATGTTTTGATTCATTGGGCTGATCAAGACCCTGCAGAGTGAAAATCAGTTTGTCGCCGGGATTGCATTCCAACCTGTAAACATCCGGGTTCAACAATACCAGGTTGTAATTACCGGGCCAAAGGGTTGCCGGTTCCGGACTTTCCAAAAAATCATCCTGATGTCGGGCCAGGGTTCGAACCACATTATAATCCAGATAGGGGCTGGTGGGCTTGGCGGCAAGCGGCAGAAAGATGGACTTTGGATGCAGGCCGACACTACCGCCGGTCCATTCGCCGCCGATAATGACATCGCCGGCCAAGAACAGGTCGTACGTAAAGCCGGCAAATTCCTCTCTGGTGCCTTGAAAATCCGGCTGCACGTGATCATCGGCGTAATACACCAGGCAGGTGACACTTAATCTGCCCCCGGCCACAACCGTTGTTTGCATCTCGTACTTATATACGGGATAAAACCAGGCTTCGCTGGGACCACCCAGGTCAGCCACAAAAGCCTTGCCCTGATCCTTGATATAGGTCAACAACCATTCATGAAAGACTTTGGGATCACTGCCCGAATCCCTTATAGCCGGATCACTGCCATGGCAGGCGGTCAGCAGTCCTTTCTTATCACCCACACGAAAGATAATGTTGTTGATGGATGAAGGTTTGAAATCTATTGCTTCAAAGGCAGCGGCGGCGGCAAAGGCGTGACATTGGCCATACCAAGAAAGGGCGTCCGGGTCGTAAAAATTTTCCAACTCCCATTGGGTGGCCGCTCCCGGGTAGCGGCCGGTTGTATATAATTCGTATTTTTCAAGAGGCGCCGGTCTGCCCCACGGGTGGTACCCATTGGCAAGACCGCCGCTCTGTGAAGGCCACCAGTAACCGGACCAGGGAATAACTTGGGCCCGGGCCGTATCATATTCCGCGTAAACTTTTGCTGCGAAAACAAAATCGACCAACAACAAAATAACGCATACCATTTGAATCATTTTGCTACTAACTTCTAATTTTAATTTCGGTTTTCGAATAATTTGGTTGTCCCTGTTCTATGGCCGTATCAAGTAGGAACGCCGCACCGGCGTTTCTTCAAAAAGCCACCAGTCCATGTTGTCGGCCCATAATTGCCTAACCATCAGGCGCGCATCTTGCCGGATGCTGATCAAGCGCAGCCGCGTGGCTGCAATTCCCGCAGGCAGGAGCGCATCGGTTGAGATCATCCCCTGGGAACGCGCCTCAGCCAAGGATAGGTATTCGATGCTGCGGTTCAGCTTATATCCAAAAACGCTCCCACCGGCATTTTTCTTTACAACCACATCCGTAAGCTCTGTATTTCCCGGATTCAGATCATCATATGGGAAGGGATGTCCCCAGGATAGAACAATTGGAGCCCCGGGCTGCTGGCTGTTCAAGGATTGGCCGGCAGATACATCCAGGACTTCCGATAGAAGGCCGTCCGGCGTATAGGTTAGTTGATAGGCCGGCTGCTTATCGGAAAGATCCGCCCATATCTTGATTAGACGTTGCCTTGAATCCTGCACGCAAAACCATTGAATGGTCTGGCGCCAGGTTTGATCCACAGGATCTCGGTATTGGGATTGTATCTGCCGTCTGGTTTGCTCTGCCGGTTCCCCCCCCGACAGGGGCAACGACCAGCCGAAAATCAAAAAAAGTATGAACACAGAATACGCAAAGGGCGTTGCCCTAAATTTTCGGGTTTGCGTCTTGATCACGGGCAAGACCTTTTGAATGGTGTGTTTGTTGCTCATTCTATTTTACCTTCAGCCTTCAGCCTTCAGTCTTCAGTGTCTTACCACCTAACCAGTTCCACTCTTCGCCAAAAAGGAAGGGGGCCTGAAAAACCCGACCCCCTTCCCGGTTTTGATATGTTTTCAGCCCTCAGATTATCGATTGAGAGCCGAATCGCATATTTTTAGTACTTCCATTCAGCCTTGTTAAGTCTGACGTTGGCGAGTGTACTGGCCTGACCATTAGCAACATAGCCGGTACTGTCGGCACCGTTGCCCATCATGCCGAAACCGCCGGCTGAGGCGAAATTGCAATCCACGATGATGTGGCTGCGGGTATTACCCATCACGCCGCCGCCTGTGCTGGACACGGTGGTCCAGGTTAGGGCCAACAGATCGGCATTGGACAGGGTGACCATGTCACCGGCGGCCAAAGAGGTACCGGCAGAGCTGAACGAATCACCGTCATCTTCATATACGTAAATGGTGTACGTACCGGCTGCGGAGGACGGGTTGCAGAAGCTCATGCCGAACCACCAGCCGTCGTTGCTGGCGGCTGCGAAGGGAGTGGCATAGGGGAACAGCAGCGAAGTAACCGGTGTGGCCGACGGACAGCTTGAAACAAACTGGGCCAGTACACGGGTGCCGGTGAAGATCGTGCCGCAGGGCAGTCTCTGCAGGGTGACCGTGGCGGTAACCTGGTTGCCGTTGGTGAAAGATGCCGGGGAGTAAACAACACCGGGCAGGTCCACTTCCAGCAGATTAGAGGTATCGATGCTGCTGAATGAAGCACTGGTGAGGGTCTTCCACTGTGATCCGGCCGCAATCGTACCGCAGCCCACGCCGGTGGCGGCGGTGGTGGAGGCCACGCCTGTTTCCGTGGTGATTGTATAGGCACCGCCGGTCAGGTTGCCGCTTGCGCCAGCGCCCACAGCATGCGCGTTACAGTAGGTCGTGTTGCCGGAGGGATATGCATATACCCCGGCGGAACTGCTTCCCCAATATGCGCCGTTGCCGGAAATGGTCAGCACCAGTTTGAAATTGTCACCGTTGTTGTAGAAGGTGCCGCTGGTGTTGCTGATCAAGACCTTGTTGCCGGTAACCGTGGAGGCGGTGAAAGTATTCGGGCTCACGTCCGTGCAGTAACCGGTCGCAGCCTCATAATCGAAGGTACAGGTGCCGGCCTGACCGCCGGTCAGGCTCACATAGCCGTATTCATCCGGTTTACATTTGGCCAAGCTGATGGCTGTTGCGGAGATGCGATGTGCGATCTGCGGGTTGGTGGGCAGGAAGGTCAGGAAGTTGCTGCCGCTGACGCCACCGGAGTTGATGCTGATGTTCACTGTCTGTGAGGTGTAGGCTGTGCCGTCCACACTGATACAGTAGGCGTTGTCCCAATCGGCTCCGCCGGAGGTCAAGGTGTCGCCGGCGTCTTCACCGTAGATGCCGTAGCCCACACCGGTGGAAACGTCGGTATCCTTGTAAGCCCACACGCCGGCAATACCTTCGGTGCCGTCATGTTTCTTGGTGTCCAGAATCTTGATCTGGAACTGGGCGCCCGCGCTGACCGTAATCGTGGTGCCACCGTTGTAGTTGGCCGCGTTGTTCCAGGTGGTGGTATCATCCATATCATAGGCGCCCAGGCGGATGCGTTGGGTGCCGGAAGTACCGGTCACGCGGAAGAACATGCGGCTTGTGCCCGCAACCGTTATGTTGCCGTTAAGACCATCGCCGGAGACCGTGTCTTTCACTTTCCAGATACCGCGGTCCAATTCCTCGCCTGCGTCGGCCGGAACTGCGGCGGCATTGATGGTGCCGTTGAAACCGCCGGTGGCGCTGGGAACAGACGTGGTGGCCGTGCCGATAATCACATAATCAAGATTCCGGCAAAGGGTTACGCCCTGGGGCAGGTCCATGGTCCACCAGTCACCATCCTTGATGATCGTGCCGGCGTCAAAAACAAAGGTCAACGAACCGGCTTTTTCACAAGCGCCGGTTTGGGCCGTGATGGGCTCGGAGTTGGCAGTTACGGTTACGTTGAAAGCAGCCATGGCTCCGGTGCCGAAAGCAAGCACCATGGCCAGCGCCAACAGAAGGGTACACGTTTTTTTCATTATTTCCTCCTTAATAATAATTTAGTTGCCTCTTTGCGTTTATTCTTCTTGCAAATTTCCTCTGACTATTCCGTTAAACGCAAAAAAATTACATTCCAAATCTATTTCCATTTGCTTCATTCAGTTTTTCCCGGCTCACCTCCTTTTTTATTCACATGGTTGAAATTGGATGTAAAACAGGATCATTGATTATAGATCCCGGCATTCGCATTTTTTTCTATGTTCGGTTTGCTATACTGACTCTATTGCATATTGAATGCGCCTTGTCCGCGGCGCTACTTATGAATGGACGGATAATCGACCTTAGCCAAATCGAATATTCTGTCCTCTTTAGCAACTTTTTTTCAAGCCGTCAAGCCAAACATCTTACGAATACTTATCCTGAACCGTTAAATCATTTATCCGCGGGCCTTGGTCCTCTTTTCGGCCTTATCGCGGCTGGAAGCCGCTCCCACAACTGAGGATGCCGAAACTAATGATCAAGGCCCATCCGCGGCATCAGGCGGCAGGGCGATATCCGCCCATACCGGCCTATCCTGCGGGCATACCCATTGCTCAACCGTTTCATTTTGCCACTGAACCGTAAGACGCGTGTCCCCCCGGCCCGAAGCCAGACTGAATTCACCGAACCGACCGGTTTCCACAAGCAAATCCCGGGCAGGACTGTCAACAAGTAGTGCATGTCCCGCCAGTCCTTCGCCAGGCGAATAAAGACCATCGGCATTCTGATCCACATAGATAACCCCCAGGATCACTTCATCCCGAGGACTATCCGCCGGAGTGATCGACAAATCCAGGGTTGCCATATAGGCGACTTTCGGCAACCCATCCACCATTACCTTGCCGAAGGCAATCGCCAGGCCCATTTCGCTGTACTGGTCCTGAAAAAACTGCGATGCCGTCATATTGGTTATAGTTCTGAAAATTTCACCGTTAAACATATAGTGGTATAATTGTAGAGCAGCGGCCTGGGGCGACAAGAATTCGTCACTCAACACGATCCCAAGCACTTCGCCGGTTTTCGCAGGATCATAGGAACTCCCCTCAAATCGCGAAGCAAAATCCTTGCCGTCCGATGTTCCGGAATCCAGGACCAGACTGCCTAGCATATCCTCGGCATGGGCTCTGGCGATGACCGTCAACTCCGGCGACTCGACCAATGGAGCGTTGCCTACCAACCAGGATTGCAGTCCGGCATTATCCTTGAACTGCGGCCAGGCGGCCTCGCGGATTGCAGCCTGGGGATATACCCGGGCCTGATTCAATAAAAGCTTCAATTCCGATTCGATAAGCGCTTTGAATTTTTGGGAAGAATATCCGGTATCCGCTTGGAGAGCAAAATCACAAACCGCCAGATACGCATTGGTTTTTCGGCCGTTCAGAACATATTTGCCGGCAACATAACCGATGCCGACGGCCCTGAATTCCGGATTCAAAATCGTACGGGAGTTCCGGCCGGAGGGCTCCAGCTCCGCCTTCAACATATTGCTGAAAAGGATGGTTACGGCGGTCTTGGCCGGGAAAAAATTCATAAAAGTGACAATGCCGAGGGATTCCCCTCCGGCATACGGCTCAAATCCGCTTTGACGCATACGTGCCAAAGGCCCGATACCTTCTGGTGAAATCCGTGACAAATAGCCTCTGTCCAACATATCCGCCGCATGCTTCAAAGCGGAATCCACTAATGCCGGATGCGGTGCGAGCGGTGCCAGGCCATGTAAAAATACATCCGCCAGCTCGGGCGATTGCCCGAGCACTTGATCCGGATCCATGCCCAAATCCACCACTGCCTGACGGGGATTCTGCCTGGCCTTGTTGATCATTTCCAGCAGCAAGCCCTCCTCCTCGTTGAAAAGGGCCTCGGCCGACTCCGTGCCAAAAGAGCTGATCGGAGTGAGCCATATCAGCATGGTGATCAACAGAGTCGCTATGGAAAATCCCGTCTTCATGGCTCCTGACAAACAGCAAAAGACATGCCACAGGATGTTTTCCATTCCGAACGAAATTCAAAACATCCTGGGGCTTGATCATTGTAGCTGCGGCTCTAAAAATAAAATTCGAATATCGAAATACGAAATTCTAAACAAATTCAAAATATTAATGATCAAATAACCAAAATAAAAAGCAGCGCATATTGACTGTATTGTTTGCCGATGTTGTTTTATTTGAATTTGGGTAATTCGAATTTGTTTCGTATTTCGATATTCAAATTTCGAATCTATTTGACCGGATTTGGTCAGATCTCGTCAATATTGGTCAAATATAGCCAAATAGGTCAAATACAGCCAACTCTCTCACCATTTCTTCCGCAAGCCGATCTCGATCCGCAGGCCCTCGGTCTTAATAAGGCTGTAGGTACCGGGGAGTTCGTATTTGCGGTCAAACACATTGGCGGCATTCAAGTCCAGATTCAGATCCGGGTATACACAGTTTTCCACGGTGAAACCCAGGTCGAAACGGGAAAAGGGGGGTACGGAAAACAAGGTGTTGTCCGTGGGAAAGGTGAATTCCTGGGAGCCGCAATGACGCATTCGGATACGAGCTGAAAAATCATCCCTGGGTTTAAAAATCATCTGAATATTGCCGAAGGTTCTGGGCCCGGTGACAAAGGGATACAAAATATCCACATAATGGCGCAAGGGGGACCCATCCGGATTGATGATGGTGTAGTCGTTATACCGGTATTTTTCAAGCGGACCGGCATTGTTCATCAGGGTCCAGTCAGCGGACAAGGTCAGGTTCCCAAGTACCTGTACGCGGCCGTCCAACTCGATGCCGTTCAGGGTCTGTTCATTGGGAATGGAAAGACCGGCATAGGCATCTTCCCGGGTATGATCACCGACACGACTTGTAAATCCGGTTAGGGTGAATTCGGCCTTCTCAACCGGCCGGAAACCGGCCTGCAAATTCCAGCTTTCAATGTTTTCCAACTCCGGTACACCATCGTTAAAAAGCTGGCGGGCAAAAGGAGTGCGGTAGGCCGTGCCGTACAATAATTTGAAAACCCATGCATGGGTGGGGTTCCAGCCGATACCGGAAGTAAAACTGAGATGGTCCTGATAGCTGTCATGATCGTCGTTGCGCAGACCGCACCAGATATCCACCTCGCCGATTTTATGGGTGTATTGACCGAAAACCGACAACAACCGAGTGTTGTAGTCTTCCTGGGTGAGCTGTGGCAAAAAACTTTCATTTTCCGAGCCCAGGTAAGCCGGCAAAAAACTATCCCAGATGGGCGCGTTTTTCACCCGTCGATCGCGGTAGGAAATCCCGCTGGTAAAAAGGCCCCGGCCGGACCAAAGGGAATGATCAATCAGAACTTCTCCATAAGTCGTATTCTCAGAGGGTTCCAGGGTCCGATCCAAAATTTCATTCCTGCACTTCAGCCAGGACAGATAACCGCTGAGGGTCAATTTAAAATCATAGCCCATTTTCTTTTGGGTGGCGGCATGGATAAAACCATTGTTTCCTCCCTGGCTTTCATGCCAGGTATTCTCCGCCCCCAGGTCGGAAATCCCATAGGGGCGGTTGAAGTCGGAAAGATGGGCGCTGATTTTCAGGTGGTCCCGGTATGAAAAATTGGCGTCCGCCTGGAGATATTCAGCCGCTTCCGGATCAGCATGACCGAAACGTTGCTCAGGGGGCACCGGGTTCTCGGCGCCGCCTCCCCAGAAACGGATCAAATCAACGGAACGTTCATCCTCCCTGCCACGGCGACCGCTCATGGAAATGAAGCCCTGCCACAGTCCCTGATCGGTTCCGGCATTCAGATATGCGCCGGCATGATCCCCCGGCGATGCGTGCAGGATTCCGGTTTCCACGCCGTTCAGATCCTTTCCGGTCATGGGCACCACATTGACAATACCGGCAAACGCATCCGGCCCCCACAAAACCGAACCCGGTCCGCGCATGACTTCAACCCGTTTGATCCCTGCCAGGGAAAGCTCATTTCCCAGAGGATAGAAACGCTTGCTCAGGTCCGATCCCTGGGGGACTGTGTCGTACAGCAGCAGCATGGAATCCGGGATCCCGCGCAAAAATGGCTGCACGCCCCCTTCCTTTTCCGCCATATAAAATCCCGGCTGGCGGTCCAGAATATGCGCCAAAGTGGAACCCCCTTCTTTCAGAAAATCGGATCTGGAAACCACTCCGGCAACCGCCGGGGCCTTGCGGGCACTCTCTTCCCGGCGGGAAGCGATGACGACCACATCCAAATCCTCCCCGACGAAAACCAGCATGGTCGGCTCCTTGGGCTTTTCCGCTTGCTCATCAGCGGCCCAAACCGGAACCGTCAGCAAAACTATAGCTATAATAGTATAAAAAATACGAAATCCGAATATCGAATTTCGAAACAAATTCAAATAACTGAAATTCAAATAATAAAAGCAATCGTCTGCAATAAATCCGAAGCGAACCGACTGTTGAATTTGTTTTTTTTGTTTGGAATATTGAGTCATTGGCATTTTGAATTTGTTTCGTATTTCGTATTTCGATATTCGAATTTCAATAAGGCCGCCATGCGGGGCATCAACCTACTTTTTTTATAAGTACCCGGAATTTGGCGCGTGTGAGCCCCAGCAATTTGGCGGCCGACGATTGGTTACCGGCTGCGGCGGATAGGGCCTGGCGAGCCAGGTCCGCCTCCAGATCTTCCAGGGATATTCCCCCGGGCGGCAGTGTTATAGTTTTTGGGCCGGCAACGACCGGATTTTCCGGCCGCAGGAAGGCCAATGTTTCCGCCGTCACCGCACCCCGATCTCGTGATAGAATCACGGCCCGTTCAATGGCGTTCATCAGTTCACGCACATTGCCCGGCCAGGGATAATCGCTCAGCATGCGTTTGGCTCCGTCCGTCAGCGTGATCTTTTCACTGCAACCGAAACGTTTCAAAAAATGCTCGGCCAGAGGAATAATGTCGCTCTTGCGTTTACGCAAAGGCGGCGGTTCCAGGGGGAAGACATTGATACGAAAGTACAGGTCCTGACGGAATCCGTTTCCAGCCACCAGTTCCTTCAAATCCCGGTTCGTGGCGCAGACGACCCGCACATCCACCGGAATCTCTTCATTGCCGCCCACCCGCTGCACTTTCTTTTCCTGCAGGGCCCGCAACAGCTTGGCCTGTACTTCCAGGGGCAGATCGCCGATTTCATCCAGGAATATCGTGCCCCCCGCGGCGAATTCGAATTTTCCCTGGGTCCTGCGATCAGCGCCGGTAAACGCCCCTTTTTCATGGCCGAAAAGCTCGGATTCCACTAGATGGGCGGAGATGGCCGCGCAGTTCACCGGGACAAAACGCCCCCGCCGGCGCTTGCCGTTCTCATGAATAAAACGGGCCAAAAGCTCCTTCCCGGTCCCGGATTCGCCGGTGATCAGCACCGCCGCATCGCTGTCGGCCACTTGTTTGGCAAGCTCCATGACCGCACTCATTTCCTTGGAGAAATGCACGATATTATCCGTTCCCACTGCCTGGGCCAGTTCTTTCCGCAGATAGCGGTTCTCCACCATCATGCGGGAAAGATTCAGGGTACGCTCCACGGCCTCCATGATCCGGGCCTCATCAAAGGGCTTGGTGATATAGTCCGCGGCCCCCCGGCGCATGACTTCCACTGCAGAATCCACCGTGGCAAAGGCCGTGATGAACACCACTGGGCAGGGGATGTTTTCCTCCTTGATTTTTTGAAGCAATCCATTGCCGTCCAGCCGCGGCATTTTCATGTCCGTCACCATCATATCATAGGGCGTGGAGCGCACCATCTCAAGGGCCGCTGCCCCGTCGCCGGCCTGATCCACCCGAAAGCCCCTGCGTTCCAGCATGATGGAAAGCAGATGACGGATTTTGGCTTCGTCGTCCACTACTAGGATGTGGGCCATTACCTTATCCCCGATTCACATTATAATAAATTCGAAACTCGAATATCGAAATACGAAACAAATTCGAATTACTAAAATTCAAATAAAACAACACTGACAAACAATTGTACCATTGAGCCGCTGCTTTTTGTTTTGGTTATTTGGTCATTGTAATTTTGAATTTGTTTCGAGTTTCGTATTTCGATATTCGGATTTTATTATTACTTGGCTTCGTCGTCCACTACTAGAATGTGGGCCATTGCCTTATCCCCGATTCACATTATAATAAATTCGAAACTCGAATATCGAAATACGAAACAAATTCGAATTACTAAAATTCAAATAAAACAACACTGACAAACAATTGTACCATTGAGCCGCTGCTTTTTGTTTTGGTTATTTGGTCATTGTAATTTTGAATTTGTTTCGAGTTTCGTATTTCGATATTCGGATTTTATTATTACTTGCATTTCACTAAAATTGAGCCAAATATATTCATCAGCTCCGATGCCTCTGTGATTAATTGCTGCTTCCGCGAATCGAGATCATGACTGTTATCTATTTCAATCAGCCTCAACCAGTATCGACTTTCTTTCGATTCTTTGCGGCAAATCTTGATGCGCATAAGAAAGTCCTTTTTACTCAAAGCTTCATTGGCCTCAATATAGTTAGCGCCGACCGACCCTGATGATCGGATCAACTGCTTTCCGTCTTCAAGATTTGCCATTGTTTTTGGCAACTCTTTTATAAGCGCCCTTACGCTTTCAGCAAACTCAAACGTTCGATCTTCCAGATCGAATGTTTTTCTCTTTTGAGTTTCTATCATTTCACCCCCCCTATATGAAACTTGAATTCCAGCAAGGAAGAGCCGTTGTTTTATTCATTCGAATTTCTGTAATTTGAATTTGTTTCGAATTTCGAAATTCGAATTTCGGATTTTCAAAAAACTATTTGGATAATTTGTCCACCTCTCCGATCGGCAACCGCACCACAAACTCCGCCCCATCCCCTGTTTCACCGCTTCGCGCCGTAACCGTTCCCTCATGGGCTTCAATCACCTGGCGGG
Source organism: Desulfosudis oleivorans (assembly GCA_020723325.1). GTDB lineage: Bacteria > Desulfobacterota > Desulfobacteria > Desulfobacterales > SURF-7 > DYJD01. The sequence continues at coordinate 185,921 of DYJD01000004.1, forward strand.
TAAAGGCCAGACCCAATCCGGTCCCTTTGGTGCGGGTGGTGAAAAAAGGTTCGAATATTTTTTCCATCAGTTCCGGCTCAATGCCTTCACCCTGATCCGCGATGGTCATGATCCAGCTTTCCCCCTCTATGCGGACATCCACCTGGATCGCTCCGTCCTCGCCGTTGGCTTCGGCGGCATTCTTGAGGATGTTGCTGAAAGCGCGGGCGAGCAAATCCGCGTCCGCCATGGCCTGGCATGGACCGGCGGGAATGCGGCGCTCGAACCGCAGGGGACAATTAGTATATTGCACTTCGAAGCGTCCCACTATATCCTTCACCAGAGCGTTCAAATCCACCGTGCGGAAAACTGGATTGGCCGGTCGCGCAAAGGCCAGAAAGCCTTCGATCAATGCATTCAAACGCCGGACTTCATCCTCGATGTAGGCCGCCATAAGATCGTCGTCCGGAATCTGCCGGTCTTTTTTCATGATATCCAGGGAGCTTTTGATGATGCTCAAAGGGTTCTTGACTTCATGGGCGATCATCATGGAAAATTTGCCCCGCTCTGCCAAAGTTTTTTGCCGGACCACCTCCTGGTTGACTTTTTTCAAGACATCCCGGTTGCGCTCCAGGGAATCCAGCATGGCGTTCATAGCCAGGGCCAACTGGGCCGTTTCCGGCAGGTTCCCGGGCTTGGCGCGCAAGTCCATATCGCCGCGTTCCACTTGCTGCGCGGTCTCCACCAGGCGGGTAACATCCACTACAATGGAACGGGAAACGAAGAAAAAGACCACGGCTGCAATCAAAGTCAACCCCGCTGAAAACAAAGCGAACTGCTTGGTAATCACCACCAGGAAGCGATCGACGCTGTGCGTGCTGAACTGAATCCGCACCTTGCCGATGCTGTCCACGGCCTCTATTTTCTGCGGACCGAAGGGGGTCGAACGCACGGCGCTGAACAGCAGATTCTCATCATGGGTACGCTTAAAAACAACCGGGGTCTCCACCCAAGAAAGAGGTCCCTGCACCGGCCTTTCCAGATCCACCAATTGATTGTCATGGTTGTCCAGAATCATCACCCGGGCAACGTCTTCCTCGCCTAGTAGATTCAAGGCCAGACTTTTCAGGCCGGTTTTATCGCCGATCAGGACACCGACTTCGGAATTTAAGGCCAAGTATCGCGCCAGAAAGGAAATGCGGTCCTTGAAACGGCTGTGCATGAAACGCTTGGTGATGATCATCCCCAGCAAGTCCAGGGTAAAGGCCGTGGCGATGATCAACAGAAAGGCGGAAATCATGATGCGGGCATGAATCCCCAAACGCTTCATGGCTTCGCCTCCCCTGATTCGGGCCGCGTTCGGAGCTTGAGGCCCAGCATCTTCACTACCTGGTGGTTGATCTCCAGATTAAAGGCCGGCACCGACAGGGAACAGTCCTTACCGGCCGACAGGTTCAGAACGATCTCGCCGGTCTGTCTTCCGATTTCCCGATAATCCATCACCAGTGAAAGGGCCGCACCACTCTCGATAAAAAAGCGATTATAACCGATGCAGCCCACCCGATTGGTAATGGCCTCTTTAATGATGTACTGCACAAGACTTTCCTGGCTGACGGTCTGGTCCGGGATAAACCACAGATAATCGATTTTCACCCAGGCCTCCTGCAGCATCTGAGGGATATCCTTTGGTGAAGCGACCCGGATGGGTATCAAAGTCAAGCCGTTTTTTTCCGCTGCAACCGTAGCGGCTCTGAAAAAAACATCATTGTTGTTTGGATCAAAAAGCAGGCCCACCCTTGCGCCGTTGGTCATCAGACCGGTTATCAATTCCACTTGTCGCCCGGCCGGAATCCGCAGGGAGACACCCCAGAGTAGTTCTTCTTCCGGCAGAATCTCCTCAGGGTTGAGGAGCATGGTATAAATGCGACGACGCGTCATGGACCTCAATTCCTGCCGGGCGAAACGGGTCGCTTCAGGTCCCACTGTGACCGCCATGGAAAACTTGCTCTCGCTGATCTCATTGACCAGCAGAGCCGCACTTTTACCCTGATAATCCTCCAGAAAAAAAATCCGTGCCTCCACTTTGACGTCTTGAGTCAAAGTGGATTTTATCCCTTCCACCGCCTCCAGATAAGGCCGAATATTGCGGGACACGATTACAGCCACACCGGTCGTTTCCGCCGCCATTCCCGGAACGGCAGCAACAATCAAAAAAGCCAGGAGCGGCATCAGCCTCAAAAAGCGCCCTAGGTTTTGCAGCATGCGTCGCTCAAGATTATGGCGCATGGATACCATCTGTATCTCTTGATCCTCATGGCGTTAGGGTCTCTTCAACAACTTCCGGCTTTGTTCATTGTTTCGGATAGTCTGGAAAATTCGAATATCGAAATACGAAACAATTTCGAATTACCAAAATTCAAATATAAAAGCATTGGCAAACAATTCGGCCATGGAGGCGCTGCTTTTTGTTTTGGTTATTTGGTTATTGAAATTTTGAATTTGTTTCGAATTTCGGATTTCGATATTCGAGTTTAATTATTTGTGGCCCAAACAATGATCAAGGCCATCACTGTTTATTGTTTCTGTTTTTTAAAGCCCCACCGGCCTTTTCCTGGAATTCATGGGTTATGGCGTCAATCTCATCCAAATTAGCGATGACCCGGGGGGTGATGAAGGCGATGAGCTCGGTCTTGTCGTCACTGTTGACTTCTTTACCAAAAAGAAAGCCAAAATAAGGCAGACGGCTAAGAAACGGCACGCCGGAAGTGCTCTCGCTCTTGGTTTGTTTGATCAGGCCGGCGATGACGATGGTCTGGTCGTTTCCCACGGTCAGATTGGTCTTGACATTACGTTTACTGAAGGAAGGATACTCCTTGCCGCTCACCAGGACGGTGCCGGCCGGCTCGCTCACCTCCTGGGAAATATCCATGTTGACCAGTCCGCCTTCATTGATGTGCGGCGTGACGGTCAGAATGATGCCTGTATTGCGGAATTGGACATTGGTGGTGATCACGCGATCAGTGCCTGAACCGGAAGTATACTCTGAACTGGCCAAAGGAATTTCCTTGCTGATATTGATGGTTGCCTCCTTATTGTCCGCGGCCAAAATGGACGGGGAGGCGAGAATGTTCGCAGTGCCGTTCTGGGCCGAGGTTGCCAGCTTTGAGGTATAAAAATTGGTTTTATTGATACTATAAGTCAGGCCGCTGGCCCCCAATGTTCCGCTTAAAATGCTGTCGCCCACCGCTCCTTTGGAATTATCCTTGGTATAGGTCCATTCCATTCCAAGATCCAATTTGTCGTTTAGGCTGATTTCGGCAATGACGGCTTCAATAAGTACCTGGCGCGGCAGAATGTCCACCTGCTTTAAAATATCTATAATGGTTTGATAATCCTGGGGAATGGCTTGAATGACAATGGCATTGCGGGTTTCGTCGGCAACCAGCCGGATCTCACCCCGCAAGGTGCCGCCGCCTGCGGAACCGCTGGTCAACTGCTTGCCCTGAATCGCCCTTGTTTCCGGCACGACTGTTTTGGAAACAAAAGGCATCGTCGGGGCTGAATCGGCTTTTTCTTTGGTTTTATCTTTTTTCTGATCTACTAGCTGGGATTGGGATGCTACGGATGTGCTTCCGAAAATGGAGTTCAATAAGGATGTAAGTTCATCCGCCTTGCCGTTTTTAACAGCATAGACATAAATGCGCGGCTCCATGGACTCACCGGCGGTATCGAATTTCTTTATGAAGCCTTCAACCTCCTGGAAGATCCGTTCGCTCTTGCTGATCACTAGCAGGGCATTCAGACGGGTGATGGGAATTAATTTAAATTCAGCCGCGCCCTTGTAGGCCGACAATATATCCGCAATCAACTTGTTGATTTCATCGGCATTGGCATATTTCAACATGAAAAAGCGATGTTGAACCTGATCAAACATGTCGATGTCAAAAACTTTCACCAGGGACAGGACTTTCAGAATCACTGCGCTTTTATCCATCACCAGCAAGGTGTTGGACTCCCCTTGAGCCAGAATCGTCCCGGTGCTGGAAATAAACGGAGTCAGAAGTTTGGTCATTTCCTGGGAGGAAATATATTTGAGGGGAATGATCTGAATCACAATCCGTTCATTGGGAGGAAGCTCCGATATATCCTGACCCAAATTGGTGCTGAGGGATAGACGGGAAACATCCTTCATAAGCACAATATTGTAAATCGCCCCCTCCTTGACGGCTGCAAGTCCATTGGCTTCCAAAATCTGATGAAAAATCGGGAAAATATCTTTTTGCTGCAACTGTCCGGCGGTCTGGATGGTTACCTTGCCCTTGATTCCGGGATCAACGATGTAATTGATCTTCAAAACATCGGCAAAAGTCCGGATCACCTCGTAAAGATCCGCATCATCAAAATTGAAAACCACTCCGCTGTCCCCACCGGCGGCCAGTTTTTCCGGGCCGGCTGGGGGATCATTGGGCATCTCCCTCGGCGGGTCGGCGATTTTCGGGCGAACTACCTCTACTTCCACCGGCGCGGCATGAACGGCGACAGTTTCCGAATCCTTCACAGCCTCTTTGACCGGAGGTGCAGGCACATCTTGGGGCCCTATATCCACTTGCGGTGGCGGACCAATTTTAAGTTTGGTCACGCCAAAAGGGGTCGACCTGATTTCATAGGTTCCATTTTCATCGGTGACCAACTTTCTTCCGGCTGTTAATTGGCCTGGAACGGCCGGCTCTGTTGATGTCTTTTGGGTTTCCGCAACCGCCACATTCGGCTGAACTTCTTTTGCAGCACATCCGGAACACCCCCAAAGCAGAAAAACCGTCTGAAGCGCTCCGATGATCGGCAGATACATTATTTTGCTCCTCATAAACTCCCTTACTGTTTCTTTTTCTTAACGGGGCCAAAAGGGGTGCTGATGATTTCGTAATCCGCGTCAGCCACAGGGTCGGGCGAGGCCACCTTAGGTTTATCCGGCTGTTTTTCCGGTGTGGTTACCACCACTGTCGGTTTGGCGGCACCGCCATCGACGCCTACCGTTTCCCGTGTTTTATTGTTTTTCGAATCATACAGAAGAATATCGATTTTTTGACCGCCATCCACCAATCGCACGCGATCCTTTAAAATCTCCAACACGCGCAGATTGCCGATGGTATCCCCCGCCCGGATCCACATGGTCGGTTTTTCACCGGTCTTTTGTAATGGATTGCTGATCAAGGCCGAACGATGTCCGCCGGCAACCATCACGCCGTAAAGAATCAACTGTCTTCCTGATATGTTGACCTGTTTTACTTCCGCCTCGGTGGACTTTTCCAGCGTGGTTGCAGGCGGCTTTCGGTTCGGGGAAAAAAGGTTGCGCTCGACCACGGCGCCATAGGTCGATGCCGGAGCCGTGCGCCCTGCTAAAGGCCGTGGAAGAGGCGCCATTTGCTCTTTGGTGGAGGCTTCAGTCTGCTCCAACTGTTTTCCACCACCGGTCCAGACTTCATAGGCGTTACTCCCGCAAAATATGAATCCGATAACAAGTACGGCATTCAGCAACCAGACTTTTGAGATCATTTGTCGCCCGCTTTCTTCTCCATAAATCCCTCCACGGTCAGGGTGGCCTGGATCTTTTCCCCGGCCTTGCGATTCACCACCTGGCAGCGCAAAAAAACAATCCGAAGCATTTTAGAAGAAGATTCGATATTATAAAGGATTTCGTTTAACTGCTCAACCGTGGCCTGCAATACAAATTGAACCGGAATACTGACGATAAAGGGCGGGGTGAACTCTCCGGCCTTTAATACTTGCAGACTGCTGATCTCCACATTGTTTTTTCTGGTAATGGTATTCAGTGTATTTTGAATATCAACAGCCGCCAAGGCTTCGGTCTCGCCTGTCAAAAAGCGTGATTTTTCGCGCTCTAAAATACGGCTCAAGGCCAGCAAGCGTTCATCCAGTTGATTGCGGGTATTGAGTCGCTGCCTGTATTTTGCCAGCACCCGCTTTTTCAAATCAATCTCATCCTTGCCGGTGCCGAAATCCGGCATTGCCGGGCCGAACCGATAGATTCCGCCCAAAACCAACAGCAATACCCCGATTCCGAGGATTACCTTTCTTTCCCGATTCAGTTCGATCATGAATGCTGGTTCCCTATTCCAATTTCATTCCAATCCGAAACTCCTCCCGGCCCTCTTTGTCCCGCGTAATCGGCGAAAGAAAGACCACCTCCTTAAAAAAGGGGGACTCCTCTATCAACGGAATCAGATCCGCTGCTGATGAAGCTACACCATTGATTTGGAGTTCCCGCTTATTTTGGACAAAATCATAAGTCCAGGCAGTGTCCGGTATACGCTGGCTCAATTCACGTAAAATCTCCAATACCGACGGATATTCGTGGTAAGTATGGTTGAGTAGCTCCAAACATGCCTCGATCTTATGTGAATCCGCTTGGATTCGATCAAGGGTTTTTATTTCCGATTGCAGGCGAGTAATTTCATCATTTAGTTGGTTAAGAACAATTCGCTGCTGTATCACCTTGCCGCCGCCCCAAAGAAGCAGGGACAACAACAGCAAACCCGCTAAAACAAATAACATATAATATTGTATCCGGCTAGGTTTTTTGCGCAATCTTTCCGGTAACAGATTGAGCTGCATGGGAACCTTTTGCAGTCCTTTAAGGGCCAGCCCCATGGCAGGCAGGAAAACAGGGGATTGAATTTCGCTCCCCGTTGCATCCGGCCTGCAAAAAGCCAAATCAGCATCCTTCTTCAATAGCTCCGCAATTGCATCTACCTTCCCATAATAATAAACCGGCATGGGCTCGCTTTCGGCTGATAAATATTCCTTGACCGGTCGGAATTCACGCTCCCAAAAGGAATCCAGACTCTCCCCGGCAGACGGATTGTGAATCAACCTGGATAATTGCAAAAGCCCGTTGCGGATACAATTGATTTCAACCCCGTTTTCTCCTTGATAGGCCAACAGAAAGGCGCTGCCGCTGAGGTCGGCGGCCTGATTGGTAAGGGCCGTGGAGCTGATTTCCAGCCCGGAGAATCCCCACTCCATCTGATTGATCAATTCCAGGTAGGGTGCCAAATCCTTTTTTTTAATCGCCGCCAATAAAACCGTTATGCGGCTGTTTTGCTTATCCTCGGCAATGACCTGACAATCAAAAACCGCTTCTTCCGGGGGAAAGGGTAAATATTTTTCCAATTCATAGGCCACGGTCACGCGCAAATTTTCTTTTATTGCCAGCGGAAACTCGACTTCCCGCATCAACACCAGTTCCCGTGGGATGCCCATGAAAATATCCGGTGAAGCGATTCGATGGGTCTTGATGAATTCCTTGATATAACCAGCGGCCAGTGCAGGACGCTCCTTAAGGTAGAAGTCTTTCCCCAAAGCATGGACAGCCCGGCCGCCCACCATGATCTTTTTAAAATTCTTCTTTAAATAAACAAGAACAAGGGACTCCTTTTGAATATCTATGCCGATGGAATTTTGCCAAAACAATCGATAACCCTCCACTGCCGGTCTCCTTAACCTTTTATCACGCTCCGTCACCCTTCACTTCGTCGAATCACCTGGTATCCCAGTGGTGATTTATTGTCAATTTTAATAGTGACCTGAATTTCAGGACCGGCAAGGGCTTCGTTGACACCACCCCGGGCGCGGATAGTGTAATAAGGGCAATTCACAAAAGCAATATAGCTCTGAACAGCAACATATGCGTCCGCGCCGACCAATCCCATCAGATCCGCAAAAGAACTTATGTCCTTTTCCAGCCGATAGCTCAGGATCTTTTGCGCCGCTTCTTCCGTCAGGCCGGGCAGGGACATCAGCATGCGCCGGGATGCCGCGTTGATGTTGATTTTATTGAAATCAAATTTCTGTTGCGGTATCGGTGGGTCCTGAAAACCGTCGATATTCTCTTCTTGGCGGGGAGGGGGCTTTTTCCCGAACACGGTGAACAGGTCCTTTAGGCCGCTATGAAAAAGTGCCGGCGTTACACCCCTTACCAGCAGTAATTCCTCCACTGCCTCATAATTCCCGTTCTTGCAGGCATAAGGTTTGGGCAAGGTTTGATAGTATTCATTTTCAGCGCCGCTTACCCGATGCAGATCATCTTTGTCGCGCCAATCCAATATGGAATCCGATATTATGTCCTTGGTCTTATCATCAAGATTAAAAGAGTTCAGCGCCAACCGCAACGTTTTTTCATCTGCATAATTCAAATTGATCTTGCCGCTCTCATTGTCTATTCGCACCCGGTATTGCCCGCCGGCAAAAGGAATCGGCGGCATGTCCAAATTGATTCGCCAAGGCGGTTCCTCCTCCGCAGGCGCCATGGAAGGCGTTGGCAAGGGTTTCTCCATTTTCAGCAGTTCCATAATCGCTCTTGCCGTACCGGCTTCCGCCAGATAAAAAGCCTGGGCATCCTCCTTTAAATTGGCGGTAGTATTGACTTCGACCCGCATGCTGTGGCAAAATTCGGCTGCAATTATCGATAGAAAAGTCAGCACCCACAACATCAGTAGGAGTGCAATCCCGGTATCATCGTAAAGGGCTTTTCTCATTAACTCAATAGGATTGATCAGCTTTTTTGTTTCTCCTCCCGTGAATCCAATCGTATAATGGCAGAAAGGGGCGGCGTTTGGCGCACGGGTACAAGCGTAATCCGCACCGCCCGGGGGAATAGATCGTCTTCATCGGGATTCCAGGTGTCCTGCCAAACAAATTTATCTTCGGAATAACTCTTCAAATAGGCGAATTCAATTCGATCCGCCTTGGGAATGAGTACAAAAAAATCAGTAGGTTCTTTTTTCAGCGGTATGCCGGGATTATTTCCCACAGAAAAATCCGCCGGATTTATGAATGTCATGGGTCTCTCGGAAAACATCAACTGCTTCTGTCGGCCTTCCATGGAGTCGACGGATGAAGATTTGATTTGATACTCGACAAACACATTTCCATAATCGTTATCCGGTATTAAATGCACCTGGGAAACAAACGCCATGGTGTCTGCATCTCCACGCAGACCATAAATCCGATCGCTTAAGGCAATATTTTTCTGCACCCAGATGGAGGCGATCTGCCTCCTCAGCAGGTTCAAGACGATGCGATACTGCTGTCTGACTTCCAGATCCTGCTCGCCTTTTTCCCAGGCTCTGATTCCGAGGCGGAATCCGCTGAATACAATCACAACAATGACGGATAAAATCGTCAAAGAGATTAGCAATTCGAGCAGCGTAAAGCCGTCCTGGCGCCCTTCTTTAAAAACTTTTGTTTTCAAGTCACCTTTTTCTTTTCCGCTAGTAATTCAGCCAATTTCAAGGTTGTCAGCGTGTAAGTTTTGGTTCCCATGCCTTCCTGCCAAGAAACATCCACACGGATTTGAAACAGGGTGGGCAAAGGCAAGCCGGTGGTTGATCCGAAGGCTTGTTCAGGATCATTAAAATCAATTTGGACACGCCAATGATAGCTTTCATCCAATACGCCTTCCAAAATACCCGGTGCCATTTTCTCCGCGATCAGCATTTCCTCCATCTTGGCCCTGGCATGGAAGACGGCACGGGTATAATGTTCCGTCAAGCTGTTGGCCCGCAAGCCGCCGGCAAAGAGCTGCATGATCACGGCCATGGCCGTGGCCATGATCATGACCACCACCAGGGTTTCCATTAACGTAAAGCCCTTTTCAGATCGCAGCTTTCCTGTGAATCGAAAATGAAACATACTCACTTGGTAGATATTATTTATTCAAACCGAAAACCTTCAGCCTTCGGTCTTCAGTCTATTCACCTTATGCTATGGCGAAGTCATCTCCAGCAAGCGGGCTGTACCGGTGATAAAATCCACGACGATTTTCAAACGCCGGCCACGCTCGTTGTTTAAAACAATCTCGCCCCCGCTGCTGTTCCCTGCCGGATAAAACAGGATCTGAAATTCTTCTTTGACCATTTTTCCGCCGGTAGTAATTCCTGTTTCAAATGAAACATTCCGAGGTAAATCATATGATTGCGGCGGCCGGGAAACCACGCCGGACATATTTAATTCTTTCTGCCCGGATTCGTCGCCATTGGCATTGTTGCTGATAAATACCAAACGATTGTTGGGAATGTCGAAAACCGAAGCGATTTGGAGCCGTTGCGAAACCGCTGTGCTGCGCGCCCAACGCAGGGAAGCCGTGATCTGCTTGCCGGCGGTGAGCAGGGCTGTATTGCTCAGGGAACCGATCAGACGCGGCACCACCAGGCCGGAAGCCAAGGCGATGATCACCAGCACCACCAGGAGTTCGAGCAGGGTAAAACCGCGGTTAATGGATTTGACAACCAGGGGGTTGTATAAAATCCGAAATCCGAATATCGAAATCCGAAACAAATTCAAATCACCGAAATTCAAAAAAAGGTCATTATCATGAGGAAATATCCTTCCAGTTGACCACATCGGAGTTTTCGCCTTCCCCTCCGGGCATCTTGTCCGCGCCCAGGGAAAGAATCTCATAATCCCCGTGATCGGACGGAGAGCGGTATTGATAGGGATTTCCCCAGGGGTCCGCCGGAATTTCCTTGGGAAGATAAGGCCCATCCCATTTTTCGACATCACTGGGTTTGGTGCGCAAAGCCTGCAAGCCCTGTTCCGTAGTGGGATAACGCCCGGAGTCCAAACGATAGGAATCCAGGGCGGTCTCAAACAGGGCAATCTGGGATTTGGCGGTCTTTTGCTTGGCTGATCCGAGTCTGCCCCACATTTTCGGTCCCACCAGACCGGCCAACAGCCCCAATATCACCATAACAATCAATAGTTCAATCAAAGTGAACCCTTTTGATCCAAATGTTTCTTTCCTGCGTTTGTTGTCCATTGTCATTACTCCATCAAAAGGAAAATTCGAATATCGAAACCCGAAATTCGAAACAAATTCAAAATACAAATGTTAAAAACATATAACCCTTCAGCCTTCAGTTTATATTACCCGAGCAACTGCTCATGTACATTGTTTCGAATTTCGATATTCGTGCTTCAAATTTTTCTAAATTGGCATATCGTTCAAGCTGAAAATGGCCATCAACATGGATATGACCACAAAGCCCACTACCAGCCCCATGAACAGAATCATGGCTGGTTCCAGAATGCTGACCAGTCGTTTGATCAGGTTCCGGACGATCTTTTCGTAATTCTCAGCCACCTTGAGCAGCATTTCATCCAGCCGGCCGGTTTCCTCGCCCACCGTGATCATTTGCACGGCCAGGATGGGGAAATGGCCGCTGTCCTTCAGGGGCTGGGATAAACGGTCCCCGCCCTTGACGCGCTCGTTGATCCGGTCCATGGCCCCGGCTATCACCCGGTTGCCGATAATGCCCTTCACCAGGGTCAGGGCCTGGAGGATCGGGACCCCGCTACGCACCAGGGTGCCCAAGGTCCTGGCAAAGCGCGCCACCTCGATTTTCTGCACCAGGGCGGCGCTGACCGGGAGCCGCATCTTGAGACGATCAATTGCCAGCCGGCCGGCCGGGGTTTTCCAATATTGCCTTGCGGTAAGTCCCAGCAGCAGAATCCCGGCGCCCAACCACCACCAATTGTCCCGCAGAAAGGAGCTGAAATTGAGCAGCAGTTTGGTGGAAGCCGGAATTCCCTGGCCCATATCGGCGAAAATCATGGAAAACTTCGGAATCACGAACATCAACAGGATGATGATGGAGATGCCGCCCACCAGCAACAGAAAAACCGGATAGATCAAGGCGGTTTTCATGTAGTCCTTGAGTTCCTGGGAACTCTCCAAAAATTCGCCCAGCTTGGTCAGAACGGTCTCCAGCACACCGCCGGCCTCCCCGGCCCGCACCATGTTGACATAAAAATCAGAGAAAACCCGGGGGTATTTTGCCAAGGCGTCGGACAAATAGGCACCGCCTTGGACAGTCTTTAGAATTTCGGCCACTACGTTTTTTAATCGGCCTTTTTCAGCGATGCTCGCCAAAATTCCCAGGGCGCGATCAACCGGCAAGCCGGCATCCAACAGGGTGGCAAGATCCTTGGTGAACAGCAGTATATCCTTGCCGCTGACCCTGTCGAACAGCATTTTGATGGGATCAGCAGCGCCCAAAGCCAGCAGACGCCCTTGTTTATCAGCAGGCGTAATCCGAATGGGAATCAGCCCCAGCTCCTGAATCCGTCCGGCGGCCCCGGCCTCGCTCTCCGCTTCGATAACCGCCTTGACGATCTTTCCCGCCCCATCCGCGGCTTTATACGTAAAAAACGCCATCCTCCCCCGACCCTATATTTAAATTGATTCCCATCCTTGATTTATAATTCGTAATTCATAATTCCTAATTGTCTAAAGTTACCCGCAACACCTCATCCACCGTGGTGATTCCGGCCTTGACCTTGCGCCAGCCGTCTTCCCGCAGCATGATGACGCCTTTTTCCAGGGCCGCTTTCTTGAGCTGTTCAGTGTTGGAACGATTGTTGATCTCCCGGCGGATATCCTCATCCACACCGATGTATTCAAAAATGCCCACCCGGCCGTGATAGCCCGTGTAATGGCAGTTTTCACAACCTTTGCCGCTGAAAAAGCGCATTTCGGCTGTTTCTTCAGCGTTGATACGCATGGAGCGCAGCAATTTATCGTCCGGCCGGACTTCCTGCTTGCAATCCGGACAAATGACCCGCACCAGGCGCTGGGCCAGGATTCCCAGCAGGGTGGAGCTGAGCAGGAAATGCTCAACGCCCATATCCATCAAACGCGTGATGGCGCCGGCCGCATCGTTGGTATGCAAGGTGCTGAACAGCAAATGGCCGGTCAGGGCGGATTGAATGGCGATCTGGGCGGTTTCCTGGTCGCGGATTTCGCCCACCAGAATGACATCCGGGTCCTGGCGCACAATGGAGCGCAAGCCGTTGGCAAAATTCAGGCCGATCTTGGGATTCACCTGCAGTTGATTCACTCCCAGGAGCTGATATTCCACCGGATCTTCCAGGGTGATGATCTTGCGCTCGGTGGAGTTGATGCGGGCCAGGGTGGCGTACAAAGTTGAGGTCTTGCCGCTGCCGGTGGGGCCGGTAACCAGAATCATGCCGTAGGGTTGCCGGATCAAATCCAGATAGCTCGGGAGAATATCCTCGGGAAAACCGATGGTCTTGAAATCCAGGATCAGGGTGCCGCGATCCAGGATACGCATGACCAGGCTTTCGCCGAAAAGGGTGGGCAAGGTGGAAACCCGGAAATCGATTTCCCGCTCGGCGATCTTGATTTTGATGCGGCCGTCCTGGGGCAGTCTTCGTTCGGCAATGTCCAGCTTGGCCATGATTTTCACCCGGGAGATGATGGCGGCCTGCAGGCGCACCGGCGGCGATTCCGCTTCGTGCAGGATGCCGTCGATACGGTAGCGCACCTTGAACACCTTTTCAAACGGTTCAAAGTGAATATCACTGGCCCGTTGCTCGATGGCGTTCATGATCAGGCGGTTCACCAGGCGGATGATGGGCGCCTCGGAAGCAAGATCCCGCAGATGATCGGCATCTTCATCCATGTAGGAGGTCAGATCTTCGACATTCTTATCAGCCTCCTCTATAATCATATCCAGACTCTGACTGCCGGCGCCATATAAGCGGTCGATGGCCTCGGCAATGTCCTCGGGTTTTCCCTGACAGACCTCAATACGGAAATCATAGGCCAGTCTGAGGGCATCGATGGTGTAAAAATCATGGGGATCCGATATGGCGATCTGGAGAGAGTCGCCCTCCAATTTGATGGGCACAAAACCGGATGCCTTCATGAATTTAATGGAAAGATTATCGATCACCACGGGCTCTTTGGGATAGTCGCTGGAAGATAGCTGGATCATGCTGTTCTCTTTAGGGAATGAAAAAACCAAATGATAGCTCCGCCCTCTGGTTTACAGGAAATCGAAAAACCTCCGGAATCTTTTTCCTTACCATGCTGAACATACTGTTTTTTGTCGGTTGGCTGTTAGACCGAGCCTTCAATGAGTTCATCCATTGAACATGAAAGCAAATCCTTGTCAAGAGAATTGCGGTTTGGGGAGATTTACCCGATCTATTTTTTCGGATAGTATTTAACTCTTGGAAGTTCTTTAAAATCTTCGTCTTGTGTCCAGATAAGTGCGTCCGCAATCCGGGCCGAGGCATAAATAAGACTGTCTGCCATAGCCATTTTATAATCAATGGATATCGATGCTGCTTCTATTGCGATCTTTTCTGTTAACTCAAGAATTCGGCCTTGTTTCATATGGGCGATGACTTTAATTGCCTCGGCTTCGCCTTTTTTCATCTTGGTGAATTTATACATTTCATATATGCAAATAATCGGAACGAGCAACCTTTCCTTGTCCTGAAGGGGCTCGGCAAAAATAGCGGCGTTTCCTTCCCCATTAAAAAAAGCGATCCACCCGGAGGTATCAACGATGTTCATAGGCGATCCTTTTTCTCCCGGGCGTATTCAATCTCGTCACCTTTGAAACAGCCTTGCATTTCGCCCAACGGCCTGACCGGTACCATCTGAATAATCCCTTCAACTTCGATTAGTTGAAGCTTTGCCCCCGGCCGAATATTTGCGTTTTCGCGAACTTCTTTTGGAATAACGATCTGATATTTTGAGGATACTGTTACTGTGCTCATGGCCGCTCTCCTTCTTACGATACTTGAATCGATAAATAGAATGTAAAACAATTCGGCGGGATCTTCAAGTTCGAATATCAAAATCCGAAGACTTGCTGCTTTTCCATTATTTGGTGGTTTGTTGCGTACCACGGTCCGTAGGGGCGGTTCGCGAACCGCCCCACATACGCCCCCGAAAGACAATTCTTGGAATCCTGAAAATCTTCTTTGGGCCTTGGTCATCGTTTTAGCATTATCGCGGCTGGAAGCCGCTCCCACAATGGAGGATGGCCGAAACGATGATCAAGGCCTCTCTCTGTTTCTAAACAGAAGAATGATAAATTCAATTTTTTTACAACATCCGCTCAATCTCCCGAAGGCTCTCATTCAGACGCTTGGCCGAAACCGATATGGCCGTGCGCAACTCCTGGGCAAAAACCGATACCTTGAACTCCTGCAGGAGCCAGAAAAAGGCTTCGAGTTTTTCGCGCTTTTCCATGGAAGTGTCAGGACCAATATCTGTCAGCAGTTCGTTGAGCCGCGCCTCATAACCGTCGACTTCCCGTGATTTGGCCAGTTCCTTGTCAAAATTGGCGGCCCCGCGTTCACTGCGCAGGGCCAGGGCTTTCAAATAGCGCCGCATATGCGCCAATCTTTCAGCCGAATAAAGCTGAACGAAATTCTCCGGCAGGAGCCGGGTCAGTTCGGCCTGCATTTTTTTGGCAAAGACTGAGAACAGGGGCGAATTCCGCCTGCTTTCCAATGTGGAAATAGCCGCCCGGGTTTCTTTATAGGCCTGCAATACCGGCAGGGCCTGTTCCAATACCGCTTGGCCGGCCTGCAGGATGACCGGCTTAACCTGGGCGGCATGGTCCTCGAATTCCTTGCCGGTCCTGATATTCCGGGCAAACAGGTCCCGGCAGACCCGCTCGAACAATTGAGTGGTGAGGGGTTTGATACCACCAAAGGCGGTGGCCGCCGATCCGACCTCAGGCGGTAAAACCAGATTGCGCCTTAAAAACTTTAAGTCCTTTGAAAAATGCAGCAGAAACAGCATTTCCACCCCAGATGTGTGGGCTTTTCGGGCCGTGCTTTCCTGTTGAAACAGACGCAGATTGACACAGGCATCGGCCTTTTCAAGAGCAGGGAAAAGCCGGATCTCGATTCCATCCGCGCCGGTCACGCTGATTTCCAAAGGCAAATCCGGAAAATCCCAGGCGGTCAAGCCCTTACGTTCCCATTTGCGGGCTGCGGCGGCAATGGCACGGGTATCTGCTTTCAGATCCGGCGCCTGGTTCAAAATGGACTTGTCCCGGCCGCTCACAAGCACCTTTCCTGTCGTATCCGTAAGGCTGATGCGCATTTCCAGATGCTCGGGCAGTTTCACCTGGGACCAGGCCGTGGCCGGGATGTCCACATGAAAACGCTCATAAATGAATTTAGCGAGGAGCGTTTTCAAGGCCCCGCCGGTCTTGGGCATTTCCTGTACAATCACCTTCACGGTTTCAGCCACCGGCACCAAATCCCGCCGGTATTCCTTGGGCAGCCCTTTGATCAAGGCGGAGATTTTTTCCTGGTACAATCCGGGAACCAGCCAGTCCATGGCCTCGGGCGGCACTTGGGATGAAACCTGGGCCGGAATCTTTACGGTGACGCCGTCGTCGGCCTTGCCCGGCTTGAAGCGGTATTCACAGGCAAAACGCGCCTTGCCGAGCTGTACTTTTTCCGGATAGAGCGCGAGTTCCTCTTCATCCGGGGCCTTGCGCAGCAGATCGGCCTCGGTCATGCACAGAAAATCATCGCCACCCTTTTCCTTGACCCGGTGTTTCAAGGTACGGATATCGTAAACCCCCGGCAGGCGGTTTTGATAAAAAAGAAACAGGTCCTCGGGATCAACCAGCAAATCCCGGCGCCGGATGCGGTCTTCCAAATTGCGAACTTTCTCCATCAAGCGGCGATTGTGGGTCATAAACGGCAAAACTGTCCGTAGATCCTCTTCCACCAGGGCGCTGCGGATGAAAATGTCCGCGGCCTCCTGGGGTTGAAGCGGGCCGTAGGAAACCGTGCGATCGGCCACGATGATCAGGCCGTAGAGGCTTACCTGTTCCACAGCCACCACTTCCCCCCGATTTCTTTCCCAATGGGGATCCTGATATATCCTGCGGCAGCGCTCGCCGCCCACTGCTTCCAGCCAGTCCGGGGAGATGCCGGCCACAGTGCGGGCGAACAAACGGGAAGTTTCCACAATTTCAGCAGCCACCAGCCATGTTGGACCTTTGTTGTACAAGGCTGATCCTGGAAAAATCATGACCTCCCTGCCTTTGCCGGCCCGATAGCTGTTCTTTTCCTTCTTTACCGCGATATTGGAGAGATAACCGCTCAGGATGGTCTGATGGATCGCGGCATAAAGCTTGTCGGCCGCGGCTGGGGAAAGCTGTTCCCCGCTCCAAGGGGTGCTTTCCTTGGGACCGATTTTATGTTCCTTGAGCACATCGCGAATCTGCTCATGGATGTCCACCCATTCCCGCATGCGCCGGAAGGACAGGAAATGCCGGCGGCAAAAGCGTTTGATCTGACCAGTGGAGGCCCCGGCCTCAAGCTGTTCCTGATAGGCCTTCCAGATATTCAGGAGGGTAAAAAAATCCGAGCGCGGGTCCTGGAAGCGCGCCTGCATCTGATCCGCCTCCGCTTCCTTGTCCACCGGCCGTTCCCGCGGATCTTGCAGGCTCAAGGCCGAGGCAATCACGGCCATTTCGCATAGACAGCCTTTTTGGCCGGCTTCGATCAGCATGGCGGCAAGCCGAGGATCTAAAGGAATATCGGCCATCATGCGGCCTTTGGCGGTCAAACGAAAACGGCCGACCTTGCGGTTTTCCGGGAAGTTGCCCTGCTCCTGAACAGCGCCCAGCTCCATCAGCAAGTCATAGCCGTCCTGAATACTCCTCGGCGCCGGGGGATCGATAAAGGGAAAGGCGGCTACATCCCCGATTTTCAGGGCCAGCATGCGCAGAATGACATCGGCCAGGTTGGCCCTGAGGATTTCCGGGGGTGTATACAACGGCCGATCCGCATAATCCGCTTCTGAAAAAAGACGGATGCAAATCCCGTTGGCCGTTCGGCCGCAACGGCCTTTACGTTGATCTGCACTGCTGCGGGAGATGGGCGTAACCGGCAGGGAAGTGGTACGGGTGCGTGGTGAATAGCGGGAGATCCGGGCCAGGCCTGTATCCACCACATAGCGGATGCCGGGAATGGTAATGGAGGTCTCGGCCACATTGGTGGCCAGAATGATCTTGCGGTTACGGGAGGGTTTGAATATCCGCCCCTGTTCGGCTGCTGAAAGCCGGGCAAACAGCGGCAGAATGGTTGCAGAAGAGCCCAAACCGCCTGTGAGCATTTCACCGGCCTCGCGAATATCCCGTTCCGTGGGCAGAAACACCAGGATGTCGCCCCCCCGGCTTTCCTGAATCAATTTTGAAACCGCCCCCACCGCCGTTTCCACATAGGAAGTTTCCTCTTCCTTGCGGTCATCATCCCCGGTGACATAGCGGACCTCCACCGGATACAGACGGCCCGAGACTTCAATAACCGGGGCATTGCCAAAGGCGGCTGAAAATTTTTGGGTGTCGATGGTGGCGGAGGTGATGATCAGTTTAAAATCCCTGCGCCGTTGCAATACGTTTTTCAGGATCCCCAGGCAGAAATCAATATTGAGGCTGCGTTCATGGGCCTCATCCACAATAATGGTGTCGTATTCCCGCAACAACCGATCCTGCCTGGCTTCTGCCAGCAGAATGCCGTCTGTCATGATTTTAATGCAGGCGGTGGGCTGCAGCGTCTCCCGGAAGCGAATTTTATACCCCACATTTTGACCAAGGGGCTGCCCGAGTTCCTCGGCAATGCGCTGGGCCACCGTTACAGCCGCAATCCGCCGGGGCTGGGTGCAACCAATGCGGCCATGCATGCCTCTGCCGGCCGCCAAACAGAACTTCGGTATCTGGGTGGTTTTGCCGGATCCGGTGGCGCCGGAAACAATCACCACCGGATGATCTTGAATGGCCCGGACAATCTCGTCCCTGCGCTCGGTAATGGGCAATTCGGGCGGATAATGCAGATCCGCCTGCAACGCATTGAGGTCCTGTATTTTTTTTAACCGCTTATCCATACATCAAGTCAAAATCTGTTTTTACCTTATCGTCTTCAGCCTTCAGTCTTAACACCTGAGCCATTAAAATCAAGCGCTCAAATCAAATCCGGACCAAAACCGACCAGTGCACAAAAGGACACGGTTGTGATAAAAAATTTGCACAATCAGTCGGAAGTGGGAAAACAGAATTCAGAAGACTAAAGGCAAGAGCCATTCTGGATTCTGTCTTCTGAATTCTGAAAAAATCCCTCCCGCTGGCATTCATTTTGCTTTGCTTTTTTCCAGCCTTGCAATCATTAACTGAAAAAGGATTTCGTTATGCCCCATCTTACCCCTGGTTTCAGTACTTATATGGACGAACATGTCAGCCTGGTTCTGCTGGGCTTCATGATCATCGCAATCCTGGCTTTTCTGTTCGTTGCTGTGGATATTTTCAATCTGCGCAAGGAAGCCATGGAAACCAATATCCGCATTGCCGAGCTGAACATGAAAATGGCCGGGATGAACAAAGGCATCCAGGATCTGGTGCACTATTTCATGCTCGTGGCTGAAGACATTAAGACCCTTAAAATAAATTCCATGGTTGCGCCCCCGCCGCCGGCACCCTCGCCCCATTCTGCCGGACTTGAAAACTATATCATTTCCCCTCCATGACTTGCTCCCACGGACCTTGGGCGGATACGGAATGCGAATTGTATTGACAGGCAGACCACATATATCCGATAATGCTACAATTTCATCTGCAAGGTCCAGACATGAATCAGCCGCCGCACCCGACTTCTCCACAACAAAATCAACCCACTGACGACGCCCTTTCACCGGCTGCCGACAGCCTCGGCCCAGACATGCCCCAATCCGACCAGGGGGAAATGCAGACATCTGAACTGGTTCCGGCTCCCTCTCCGGCCGCGGGCCACCGGGCCGAGCAGGCAGACTACCGCACGATTTTCGACAATGCCGATGACGGCATCTTTGTCTACGATCCGGTATCGGAAAAAATCGTGGATGTGAACACCGCAGGTTGCCGGATGTTCGGTTATGCGGCTGATGAAATGATCGGCTTGAATGTGCGCACCTTGTCCATGACCCAATACCCTTACCGGCCCGAGGATATTGTCGGCTGGGTGCGCAAGGTTGCCAAGGAAGGCCCCCAGATATTTGAATGGCTTGCCAGGTCCAGGGACGGCGGCAAAATCTGGGTGGAGCTTCATCTGAAACGTATCCGAATGCGTGATCAGGAACGTATTCTGGCCATTGTGCGCGATATCTCCGAACGGAAACTGGTGGAGGAAAAGCTTGCCCGGGAAAAAGCCTTTTCCGATTTCGCCATCGATACCATGCCCGGTATCTTTTATATGTTTACAGAGGACGGCCGCTTTCTCAGATGGAATAAAAATTTTGAAACCGTATCCGGTTACAACAGCACGGAAATCGCCGCCATGGCTCCCAGTGATTTTTTCCTTGGGGATGAAATCGACTATATCCGCAATCAAATTCAAAAGGCCTTTCAATCAGGCCAGGCCACGGCCGAGGCCCATTTCATTTCAAAGGACGGCCGGGGAACCCCCTACTTGTTCACCGGCATCCGCATCGAAGATGAGGGCCGTCCCCATCTGATCGGCATGGGGGTGGATATCAGCGATCGGAAAAAGGCGGAAAAAGAAAAGGTCGAACTGGAGCGCCAACTCCAACACGCCATGAAAATCGAAGCCATCGGCACTCTGGCAGGCGGCATCGCCCATGATTTCAATAATATTCTAGGCGCTATAATGGGTTACACCGAACTTGGGCGCTTTGAGGCACCCAAGGATTCCGTGCTAGACACCTACCTCCTGCAAGTTCTGAAGGCTTCCCAACGGGCCAAAAGCCTGGTGGAGCAAATTCTGATCTTCAGCCGCCAAGGTGAAATTCAACCCCGGCCCCTGATGTTGAAACCGATTATCGAAGAGGTTCTTAAACTGTTGCGGGCCTCCATTCCCGCCACCATAGCCATCAACGCCAATATCAGCAAAAATTCCGGCCCTGTGATGGCTGATCCCACGCAAATCCATCAGGTGCTTATGAATTTATGCACCAATGCGGCCCATAGCATGCTCGCAAAAGGCGGCATGCTTTCCATTGGCCTGCAAAATACTACGCTCAGTCCCAAGGATCCGATCCTGGTAAGTCATCCGGACCTCAAACCCGGCCCCTTCCTAAACCTGATGGTGTCCGACACGGGTCATGGCATTGATCCCCTTATTCTTCACCGCATTTTCGAACCCTATTTTACCACCAAAGAAAAAGGCGAGGGCACTGGTCTCGGCCTGTCGGCTGTTCACGGAATTGTCCAGCGCTGCGGCGGGGCTATCACTGTGGAAAGTCAAATGGGCAAAGGGACCAGCTTTTACGTGCTGCTGCCCCTGGTCAGCCTGGAAATTGAGGAAAGTCCAGCCGCCATTCCCTTGACCCAGGGTAAGCGGGAACGGGTCCTTCTAGTGGATGATGAACCCATGCTGGCGGATCTAGGCCATAAAATGATCGAACGGCTCGGCTACCAGGTTGTCGCCAAAACCAGCTCCCGGGAAGCCCTTGAATGTTTCCAGGAAAATCCGGACGGATTTGATATCCTGATCACGGATCAGACCATGCCCCTATTCACCGGTGAAGAGCTGGCCAGGGAATGCCTGCGCCTAAGGCCGCAAATACCCATAATCATCTGCACTGGTTACAGCGAACGCATCGACCACCAAAAGGCCCTTGAAATGGGCATCAGCAAACTCCTGGCCAAGCCCGTGATCATGACCGAATTGGCTGAGGCCATTCGCCAGGCCTTGAACAAATAAACAACATCATCTCATTTCTTGGCACTGTTGAAGATTTTGTCGATCTCCCCCGAAGTTTTCATGTCCTTGATGACTTTATCGAATTTGGTCTTGAAGTCCACAAGATAGGGAAAGTTCTCGGCCTTTCTGGTAAATCCCAGATGACCATGATTTTGAATGGCCTCAATCTCGCTGCGTTTGATTTCGGGAAAGGCGCTGATATCCACCAATTGATCGTTGATATAAAAATCCGAGCGGCCGGCCGCCAGCTTTTTTAAGCAGGTTTCCGTGTCCTTGCCTTCATCCAGAGTCAGTTTGCCTTCCTTGATGGCCTCGGCAAATCCTTTACCGCCCATGGATAAAGGATTGAACCCGGCGTTCAGGCCGATCTTGGTTCCATAAAAGTCCTCAGGCCATTTGCTTTTGCCCTTCAGTTTTTCCGCAGTGCCGAAAACCATGACCCGTTCCGCCAGAATTGGTTCAGACAAATTCATCCAGCTTTCTCTTTCTTCTGAAAAATAGGGTGGAAACATGGCCAAACCTTTACCGGTCTGAATCATATCAAGCCCCCTCTTCCAGGGGTACAATTTGATTTCCACCTCATATTCGGGCATTTTGGTAAAGGCCTGTCGTAAAATCTCAACATAGATTCCTTTGGGCGTCTTGCCGTCATTGTCCAAATAAGAATAGGGCGGATATCCGTCATCGCCGTAAATCAGCACTTTTTCAGCCGCATTTGCGATTAAGGGAAGCAACAACAAACCGACAGCTAAGAAAACAATCGCATTTCGTTTCATCGATCATTCCTCCTTTTCAATGGTTTTGAATTGTCGTTTACTTCAGCTTGTTTCTTTTTTGATTTTGCTTTCCGCAAGAACCTGGTGCACGGTCTCGGCCAGGTCATCCAGGGAAATCGGTTTCCGCAGCAGCCCGGCGATGCCGATGGCCCGGCAGCGTTCGGCAGCATCCGAGGCGCCGGCGCCGGTACAGAGAATGATGGGAATGTCCGGCCGGGTTTTACGCATTTCTCCGGCCAATTGGTAGCCGGTCATTTTCGGCATGGTCATGTCCGTGATGACCAGATCAAAAATCGCGGGGGTATTTTGAAATTTTGTCAGGGCCTGGGTGGGATTGTCCATGGCCACCACATGGTAGCCAAGCTGTTCCAGCATATCCACGCCGATCTGTATGAGATCTTTTTCATCATCCACAAAAAGGATCGTCTCGTTGCCCGAGGGCAGGTGGATCAATTTTTCAGGCTTGCTTTCGGCAATATCGGCAATAGCGGGCAAAAACACATGAAAGGCCGTGCCTTTTCCGGGCTGGCTGTGAACCTGGATCAAACCATTATGTTGTTGCACGATCCCTTGTACCACGGCCAGGCCTAGTCCGGTGCCCTCACCCACTTTTTTGGTGGTAAAATATGGATCGAAAATGCGTTTCAGAATTTCCGGCTCCATGCCGGTCCCGGTATCGCTCACGGACAATTTCAAATAATTCCCCGGTTCCAATCCCTCTGTTGTGGCACTTTCCAAGGGACTGATGACCATGGGAGCAAGGCGCACGTCCAGCACGCCGCCGGTGTCCTTCATGGCATGGAACGCGTTGGTGCACAAATTCATGATGATCTGATGAATCTGGGTGGGATCAGCCAGCACCATGCCGGCATCTGTGGAAACATTCTGGCGGATCTCAATGGTGGCCGGCAGGGAAGCGCGCATGAATTTTAGAGTTTCCTTTACGATCAGGCGCAAGTCAACAGGCTTCTTTTCTATCTCTGCCTGGCGGCTGAAGGTCAGGATCTGTTTCACCAGGTCCGCGGCCCGCCGGCCGGCTTTCTGGACCAGTTGGATATAATCCGAGATCTTCCGGCAATCATTGATATTGATTTCAATCAATTGGGCATAACCCAGAATGGCCCCCAAAATATTGTTGAAGTCATGGGCAATGCCCCCGGCCAAGGTGCCGATGGCATTGGCCTTCTCAGCCTGGCGGACCCGATTCTCCAGGATGAGATCCTGGGTGATGTCCCGTTTGACTGCCACAAAATTCACAATGGCGTTCTTTTCATCGCGGACCGGCGAAATAGTGGCTTCGCCGTCGTATTCAGCCCCGCCTTTTTTACGGCCTTTGAATCGGCCGGACCATACTTTACCGTTTTTCAGAATCATTTGCAGTTCCCGCAGGAACAAGTCATCGCCTTCACCCCGGCTCAACAGGGCGGAAATGTTCCGACCCAGGGCTTCCGAGTCCGAATATCCGGTGATTTTTTCAAAGGCGGGATTGATATATTCAATATTGCCGTCGATATCCGTAATCACGATCATCTCCTCGGCCTGGGCTATGGCTGTCCCCAATCGCCGCAATCGTCCTTCGCTTTCCACCAGGGCCGCCTGCCGGGTGCGGATGGCACTCACCATGCTTTGAAAAATATCGCCCATCTGCTTTAATTCAAAAAACGCATGGGTAAGTTCCGCAGGATCCAGACTGTTGGGAATGAATGCAGCGGACCCATCACTGCTGGGTGCAAGGGAGGCTTTTTCCGTGGCCACCATGGCCCGGCTGATGCTTTCCAATGGTCTGACCAGAAAACGCTGGACCACGCCCACCAGAATCACCAGCAACACCACAATGGTCAGCCCACTCTTGCCCATGGCCTTAATAAGAGCCAGGGTCAGCCGCTTTTCCGGCTCGGATCGATCCAAAAAAACCTGAACCGTCCCGATTTGCAACCGTTTGACATTTTTATCCATGAATCCCTTGTCTACATCCTCCGGCGGGAAAAGCGGCCGCTCAATGGAATGCAGACCTTGGCCCTGGGGGGCCCTTGAGATGGGGTGAACATCTTTGTTTTTTCTTTCCAACCCACAGATCAGTTCTTTTTTTTCTTCCGACCATACCAGAATGGCGGCGATATCCGTATTGGGGAATTCACTAAAGACCGCACTGCGGGTGGCTTCATCGTCAAAATTATAGACCGGGTACTGGAGGCTGCTGGCCAGCCGATCGGCAATAACACCGAGGGAATTGTTCACTTCCTTGTCAATGGCGGCCTGGCCGGCTCGAAACTCCATGAAAAAAAGGAACAAAAGCACACAAGCCGTGGTGGAAATAAGCCATAAAACCAGCTTAGCGGAAATGCTTTTCATGGGCGTCGCTTCTTTTGTTGCTTGTTGAGGCTATACTATGGGTACAATCAAGAATCGTAAATGAAAGAAACAAAATGAGATCGCAATTAAGATAGCTATATATATCATTCAAAACAGCAAATTGCAATAAACATCTCAACCCGGTTTCTTCTGCCGCAATGCCACCGGAACGCTCGCGCGCTTGCGCACTCCCATGTTCAGGACCTCGACAAAGATGGAAAAAGCCATGGCAAAATAGATGTAGCCTTTGGGAATATGCAAATCCAGCCCTTCCCCCACCAGGGATAAACCGATCAACAGCAGAAAACTCAAGGCCAGGATTTTAATGGTTGGGTGTTTTTCGATAAAAGCGCTGATGGAGCCGGCCAGAAAGATCATGACAATCACGGCAATCACCACCGCCGTCACCATGACCGCCAGTTTGTCCGCCAATCCAATGGCCGTGATCACCGAGTCGATTGAAAAAACAATATCCAGCAAGGCGATTTGAAAAACAACACCGGTAAACGAACGCCCTTTATTGCCTCCTCCTTCCGGGTCATGCCCCTCTTCCCCTTCCAGATTGTCATGGATTTCAAGGGTGCTTTTCCCCAGCAGAAAGAGGCCGCCCAGAATTAAAATCATGTCCCGGCCGGAGATTTCCTTTGCAAATATGGTGAAAAGCGGGGCTGTCAATTTCATGATGAGGGTGATGGAAAAAAGCAAGGCGATCCGGGTGAGCATGGCCAAGGCAAGTCCCACTTTTCGGCCGCGGGCCTGTTGCTCCTTGGGTAATTTTGCGGCAAGTATGGCAATGAAAATAATATTGTCGATTCCAAGAACGATTTCCAGGGCTGTCAAGGTCAAAAGCGCTATCCAGGCATTGGGGTCCATCAACCAGTGCATGCAAACTCCTTATGGATTTCAAATTTTTCGCCCCATGGGCAATCGTCAGAATTAAAAAAATCGCTCTAAAAATCAAAGCCCCTTGTATGCCATTTTCCTCAAACAATCAATGGCTGCATTGACATGAAATCCAATCATTGGTAGGTTTCATATCACCAGGCGGCGGATTGGAATTCCGGCCGGAATTCCCGCCTAACCAAATACCCAAAGAGAAATAGGGAAAGGAATATCAGCCATGGCCGCAGAGGTAGAAATTTTCGGCAAGGATACCTGACCGTTTACCACGGCAGCCCGTGAAGCGCTTGCCAGGCAGGGGAAAAAAGTGACCTATCACAATGTGATTGAGGATGAGGAAAAAATGCGCCGTATGCTGCAATTGTCCGACGGCCGGCGCAAAGTTCCGGTCATCGTGGAAGGTGAGCAGATCACCATCGGTTTCAACGGCAAGGCCTGAGGGGTGTGATGGCGCGGCCGGGGGCCGTGTGGGGGATTTTAAATTTGAGATTTCAGATTTGAGATTTGAGATAAGGGATTTGAGATAAGAGATGTGGGATGTGGGATAGGGGAAAAGGGTGATGAAGGAAAAGCAGTTTTTGATTGATGAGCTGAAAGTGGAGGAGGCGTGGCGGCTGTTTAAAATCCTGGGGGAGTTTGTCGAGGGTATTGAAAGCCTGCATGACATCGGACCGGCGGTGAGCTTTTTCGGCTCGGCCCGGATCAAACCCAAGGACCCGGTTTATAAAAAGACCGAGGTTCTGGCCGAGCTTCTGGCTCGAAACGGATTTGCCGTGATCACCGGCGGCGGCGGTGGTGTGATGGAGGCGGCCAATAAGGGTGCAGCCGCGGCCGGCGGGCCATCCATCGGACTGAATATCGTCCTGCCCTTTGAGCAAAAGCCCAATCCCTATGCCAACATTCAACTGGAATTTAAATACTTCTTCATCCGCAAGGTCATGTTCGTCAAATATGCCCAAGCCTATATCATCATGCCCGGGGGCTTCGGCACTTTGGATGAACTGTTCGAGGCCGTCACCCTCATTCAGACCAAACGCATCAAACCCTTTCCCGTGATTCTGGTGGGAACGGACTACTGGTCGGGATTGCTGGAGTGGATCAAAGCCCGGCTGCTCAGCCAGGCTTTGATCTCAGAGGAAGATCTGGATATTTTTCAAATCATGGATGAACCCGAAGAAATCGTCAAAGTGCTGAAAAAGACAGTGATTGTTTAAGGGGAAAAGATTGTGGAAACCGCTCATCAAATTCATTTTCTGAGCGCTGCCCGCATGGGCGCTGTTCCGGCTAAAAGTGTCGACCTGGTGGTCACTTCACCGCCCTATCCCATGATCCAGATGTGGGATGACACCTTCATTGCCCAGGAAAAGGGCATCAAAAAAAGCCTGGAGAATTACCAGGGGTGGAGTGCCTTTGAGCAGATGCACCGCCTCCTGGACACAGTCTGGGATGAGGTTTTTCGCTGCCTGAAGTACGGCGGCTTTGTCTGCATCAATATCGGTGACGCGGCCCGCACCGTAAAGGATGATTTTGCCTTATATCCCAATCATGCCCGCATTCTGACCCATCTCACCAAAATCGGCTTCACGCCCCTGCCGGTGATCCTGTGGCGCAAGCAAACCAATGCCCCCAATAAATTCATGGGCTCCGGCATGTTGCCGGCCGGCGCCTACGTCACCCTGGAGCACGAATATGTGCTCATTGCCCGCAAAGGCGGCAAACGGGAATTTTCAGACCGGCAAAAACAAGTGCGCAACGACAGCGCCATTTTCTGGGAAGAACGTAATGACTGGTTTTCCGATGTCTGGATGGACCTGAAAGGCACGGTTCAAAAATTGTCCGACGAGACCGTGCGCAACCGCAGCGGCGCCTTTCCTTTTGAACTGCCCTATCGCCTGATCAGCATGTTTTCCGTCAAAGGCGACACGGTGCTGGACCCCTTCATGGGTCTCGGCACCACCATGCTGGCAGCCATGGCCACGGGCCGCCATAGCCTAGGGTATGAATTGGAGGCGGACTTCCGGGAAACCATCCGGGAACGCGCCCGCAACCTGATGCCCCTGGCCAACGCCCGCATTGAAAAACGCCTGGAAAATCATTGCCGCTTCATCCAGGAACGCTTTCAAACCAAAGGCGCCTTTCGCCATCGCAACCGGCCTTATGGTTTCCCGGTGATCACCAGCCAGGAAAAAGAGCTGTTGATCAACGCCTTGGAATCCGTGACGGTGGGCGCAAACGGCGATTTCAAAGCCGCCTATGCCCATGAGCCCCAGCCGGAGTTCTGTGGGGCCTGGGACAACTACCTGGAAACCGTCGACACAGCCCCCAAGGCGCCGCGTCCGGCCCTGCCGGCCGTGCACAAACGCCGGGGACGGCCGCCCAAATCCGCAAAGCCGGTGCAGTTGACGCTCCTGGGGGATTAAAAAACCAGCAGAGGAGGCTTCTTGACGATCAAATCAAAAGCACTGGAAGCCAATATCGCCGACTACCAAGTGGAGGTGGAGATCGCCCCTCAATATGCCCTGCTCCAAAACATCATGTCCAAATACTACGGCCTGATGGAGGGGCTGAACACGTTTTTAAAAGAATTGTCCCACCCGTATAAAAACTGGGCCTTTATTGTCGGCGAGGCCCGCAACTTTGCCCTGAATTATTTTCATTTGCTCAAGCAACACCCACAAGGGCCGGCTGCCGCTGATTTATTTGCCTCTTTCTTCTTCGATGCCCTTGAATATGCCAAAGACCGCCACGCCCAAACCGAGGCGGTTGATAATCTGCTGCTCTTTCTGAACAAGATCGTTAAAGACGCCGGCCCTGAAATCCGATCTTTTCAGCCCATGTTGGACCATGCTTTTGGCCGCATTCACAATCTGCCGGAAGAAAAATTCCAATTGTTCGTAAAAAGCTACTATCAACTCAAACGCCTGGCCCAGGACCTGCTGAAATATCCTACCGAACAGATCAACGGCTACGGCGCTCTAAACCGTCTGCTCATCCGCTATTATCACAGCATTTATGCCTACTGGCAGCAGGAGGATGATCCGCAAACCTGGTTTTTAAGGGAGGCCGGTCATATTCCCCAAGGGATAAATCTGAATCCGGTTTTTCAGGAAGTTTCCCTGGATTTCATTCAAACCTGCCTTGCCGAATTAAAAGCCGCCGCCGCCCTGGAAGACCCGGAAGGCGCAACAATGACCCAGGCCTTGGGCGCCCTGGCCGGATATTCCCATTTTGTCAAGAGCTACCTGAAAATCCCCCAATTCCTGCTGGACCTGGGCAATGCCCTGGGTGAAGGCCAAAGATGGAAACTCGTTTTCCTTTTCCGCATCATGAACATCGCCGGCCTGGCCCTGATCCATGAGGAAGCCCTGCGGGACATCAATCGGACCCTCACCTTGCTGATCGCCCATGAGGACCAGGCCCGGGTCCGGAAACTGATTCAACACACCTTTACCATTCTGAAAAAACGGGCCCACGATTTTCCGGCCACGGCCCTGAACTGTGTGCTCAGCATGGGGGCGGGCGTCTACAAGCTGGATGACAACGATTTTGTCAATTTCTTTACGGATTTCGTCATTGATTTGGGCTTTCAGACCCCCATGATCCAAGGGGTCGGGGATGATTGGCAGATCCGGGTCAACCATGATCACATTCAAAATATCCGCACCTGGCTGAGAATCATTGAACGCAAGCCCCAATGGTCCACCCGGCTTTTATCGGCCCTGATCATTCATCTCTCCATCAGCGGCGTGTTCATCAAGGATACGGATCTGTTTCCCCGGGATATCACCCGTTTTCTCAACAGCGAGATTGAGCCGGTCTATAACCTCTGCAAGCAATTGAACCGGCTGTTCCCGGCCTTTTTCAACAATATCGGCGCCGAGGGCGAGCTGCGCGAAATCTCCACCCAAATCGATGAAATCAATCACCGCAAGGATGTCCTGGTACACTTCCTGCGCAAGCAGAGCCATGTGGAAAGCAGCAACCGGGTCATTGCCCTGATGGAAGCCGTGCTGAATTTCTGGCGGACCAAGGATAAAAATCAGTTGCAGCCCTATGTGCCGCCGGGGATCTATCACCAGGTCCAGGCCGATGGTCCATATGTCTTGGGCATGCATGCCCTCATGCGCCGTCTGGACGAAAACGGCATAAAAGGCCCTGTTCAGCTCCTGGCCATGGGCCAGGTAGAACTATCGGCCCTGCTGGATCAGGTGGAGGAGGCCCCCGCCACGGACAAGCAGCGCCTGCTGCTGGCCCGCTCCTATTACAAATTATTAAACCAGAAATATAATCTGAATTTCATCGAGATCGACCACTACATCACCCAGCTCAATACAGAAGCCTTTCCGGATCTGGACCTTTTAAAAGCAGCCCTTGCGGAAACCGATCTCAAAAAAAAGATAAAGGCCCTGCTCGGATATCTGGTCCGCCTCAAGGATTTGATCCTCTCCCCCATGGAATATGAAATCCGGGAGGATATCTACCAGAAGCGGCACATCACCATCGACATCCCCTCCATGTACGGCAGTTACCATGAATTGAAATTCGACGCCATGGGTCTCACTTTTCGGATCGAGTCCTTGTTGAATGTGTTGTTCGAGGAACTGGTGGACACCATGGATCTGACCTTGATCACCAAAGCCACATTTTTTCAAATTTACACCCGCTTTGAACTGTTTGACCAGGCTTTGGAATTGGAAGGCATCAGTTCCAATGAGTTCAAGCATCAGATGGGATTTTTATCCCATGCCTTGCAAACCCGGGGGTTTTCCTATACCCAGTACCTGGATATCTTCAAAGGTTTCGCCCAGGCCGTTAAAAATATTTTTACAGACCATTTCAACAATATCCATGCCCAAAATCTGAACCACGTCCTGACCAAAATACCGCCGGATCAGATCCTTCCCAAATATCTGCCCCAGGACCAAAGCGTGGATACGGAAAAGCTCCGCCATCGGGTATCGGAAATTTTTTTTCGGGAAAAAATCGCCCTGTCCCTGGGGCTGGCCCAGTTGGACCTGTTGTTGAGCCGGATATTGAACATTCTTTTCATCCAGGCGGAAAAACTGTCCAAGGAGAACCTGCACCAATTGCTGAATTATGACCCCCAGCACGCCATGACCGCCATCGACGACACCCGCAGTCTCGATTACGGCATTATTCTCCTGGGCAACAAAGGTCTCAACCTGATGAAACTGTGCAGCTACGGCTGGCCTGTCCCGCCGGGTTTCATCATAACCACGGAAGTCTTCCGCTGCCGCCGCATCATCGACACCTATCCGGCCGCCGGGGAAAATTTCAGGCAGCAGGTTCAGACCCATCTGACCATGATCGAAAAAACCACCGGTAAAAAATTCGGTGATCCGCTCAATCCCTTGCTGCTTTCCGTGCGCAGCGGCTCAGCCATTTCCCAGCCGGGCATGATGGACACCCTTTTGAATGTGGGGATTTCCGAGGAAATCGCCGCCGGCATCGCCGCCCAAACCGGCAATGCCTGGTTCGCCTGGGACAACTACCGCCGCTTCATCCAATGCCACGGCATGGCCCATGGCTTGGAGCGGGATGAATTCGACGCCATCATCAACGAACATAAGCGCGCCCTGGGCCTCCCGTTTAAAAGCAATTTCAGCGGCGCCCAGATGCGCACCGTGGCCCTGGCCTATAAAACCATGGTCCGGGATGCCGGGATTGAAATCCCGGAGGATCCTTTTGAACAACTGCTGCACAGCATCCGCAATGTGTTCAATTCCTGGGAATCCCCCAAAGCCCAGGCCTATCGCCGAATCATGGGCATTTCCGACGATTGGGGCACTGCCGCCACAGTCCAGGCCATGGTTTTCGGTAACATCTCCAACCGCTCCGGAACCGGCGTGCTCTTTACCCACAGTCCCCGTCTCTCCCAGGATTCCTTGCGGCTTTGGGGGGATTTTACCGTGGAAAACCAGGGGGAGGACGTGGTCTCAGGTCTGGTCAGGACCCTGCCGATTTCCAAACTCCAGCAGGACATGGAACAACGGGAAACCGACATCACCCTGGAAAGCCATTTTCCGGAAATCTTCAACAAGCTGAAGGAATATGTTTTTCAGCTCATATATGACAAGGGCTGGAGCCCCCAGGAAATGGAGTTCACCTTTGAAGGCCCTTCCCGCAACGACTTATATCTTCTGCAAACCCGCGATATGGCCATGCGGGAACGGAAGAAAGTATATATCTTCGATCTGCAGGATGTCCTGGCCAAGGACAATTTCCTGGGCCACGGCATCGGCGTCAGCGGCGGGGCCATGAGCGGCCGGATTGTTTTTACCTTAACGGAAATCGAAGCCTGGCGCCAAGAGGAGCCGGAACAATCCCTGATTCTGATACGGGGCGACACCGTTCCGGATGATATTCTGGAAATCTTTGCCAGCGACGGCCTGCTCACCGCCAGGGGCGGCCTGACCTCCCATGCCGCCGTGGTGGCCCACCGCCTGGAAAAGACCTGCGTGGTGGGCTGCGGCAATCTCATTTGTGATGAAAAACAAAAAATCGCCACATTCAACGGCCACATCCTCCGCTCCGGGGACTTCATCAGCATTGATGGCCAGGAGGGTTCGGTGTATAAAGGACTGATGAAGGTCAAGGTGGGCTGAATTGTGAATAAGGAAGATTACCATGAACAACCACAACATCATCGGCATCAACGGCTTCGGCCGCATCGGCAAACTGACCGTTTGGCAATTGGCCACCCGCAATTATTTCCATGAAATCGTGGTCAACATCGGCCGCAAGGCCGGAACCTCCATGGACGACATCGCCCACTATACCGAACGGGATTCCACCTACGGCTCTTTGCATGCTTTTTTATATGGCCGGCACTCGGCCCCGGTCATCCGCGAGGTGGATGAAAAAAGCGGCACCCTGCGAATAGAAAACACCCTGGTGCGCTTCCTCAGATCCGCCCGCAACCCGGCCCAGATCGGCTGGCAAGATCACCATGTGGGCCTGGTGATCGACACCACCGGTCAATTTATGGACCCGACCCTGCCGGCCGATGCCCCAGGCGGATCGGCTCGTGGCCATCTGGAAGCCGGAGCAGAAAAAGTTGTGGTTTCTGCGCCGTTTAAGATCAAGGACAAGGGCCGGCCCATGCCCGCCGACGCCGTTACCACCGTCATGGGCATCAACGGCGACGATTATGATCCCAGGCATCACCGGCTCATTTCCAATGCCTCCTGCACCACCACCTGCCTGGCCCACATGATGAAACCGCTACTCAACGCCTTCGGCCCCCAACGGCTGCTTTCGGCCTCCATGGCCACCATCCATGCCGCCACCAGCTCCCAGGAAGTTCTGGATCGACTGCCCAAGGCCGGCAAAACCGACCTGCGCAAAAGCCGCAGCGTGATGAACAACATCATCCTCACTACCACCGGCGCGGCCGAGGCCCTGCGCCTGGTCATACCGGAAATGCGCCGAATCGGATTCATTGCCGAATCTGTGCGCATCCCCACCAGCACGGGCTCCCTCATCATTCTGGTCATCAATTTGCAGGAGGCCTTGGAAGGCGCCCCCCTGAACCGCAATATGCTCAATGATGTCTACCGCCGGGCTGCCGCCGCGGACCCCAACGGTTATCTGCATTATTCCGACAAGCAAAATGTATCCACGGATATCATCGGCGGACCCAAGGCCGCCGCTGTCATCGAAGGCCATGAAACCCACACACGCACGGCGGAAATAGCCGTGGACATGGACCATGTACCCAATCTGCCGGCTGATCTTGCGGCCGCATTAAAAGACCGGGTCATCCGTGTCCCCGTTACCCAGGCAGTGGTTTATGGGTGGTATGACAATGAGATGGGCAGCTATGTGAACATGCTCTGTGATCGGAGTATCTCGGTTTTTGAAAGCCTGCTGGAATAATGCCGCGCCCTTTATTTGGGGGCCGCCCTTTGCTGAAACTGATCCAGGGCCTCGGGCAGCAAGCGCCGAATAAAGACCTGGCGGTCGTATTTGACCAGATTGCAGTATTCCGGATAGCGCGGATGCAGGGCTGAAAGGGTGGGCGGTTGATTCATGCAAATCGTGCGCATCCGTTCAAAGGCAAGAATAAATTCGATCAAAGGCCGGCCTTCACCGGCAAAGGTTTCAACCCAGCCCAGACGTTTCATCATTTCAAACCGGACCTGATCAGCCAAAAACAGATGAATATCAATCACCCGCATGCGCTCCGTATCGTCCAGATAATAGAACTTGACCGGATTGCCCCAATTCAGCACGCCCATGATGAGTTCATAATAGGGCAAAGCCTGGCTTTCACCCGGCTGGGCCAAACGCAAAAGCGTATCATCGGAAATATCCGCGAGGCACGTGTTTCGATGAAACGACTCCCCGAACCGCTTACGCCAGGGACCGAATCCCTTTTGCTCGATTTGCTGTAGACGATAATCCTGAATTGAAATGATATCGGCCATGCAGGCTTTTTCTCCGGAAAAGGACCAAACACAAAAAAAACCGGAAAAAGATCTCACGATAAGCCAAATTATCATTGAACAACGTTAAATGTCAAACACTGCCCAACGCGGAACGCGGAATTCAAATACGGAATGTGGTTGTTTTTTTATTCCGCGTTCCGAGTTCCGCGTTCCGCGTTTACGTGAGTGGAATGACCTTATCCGCCACCTGCATGGCCGTGACGATGTCGAGCATGTTGGTGGTTTGGCCCACCTGCTTTTTATCCAGTAGTTGAAAATGCTCCAGGCAGGTGCCGCACACGAGGATCTGCAGTCCGCTGCGTTCATATTCCTGAAGAATTTCCAGCACGGGCGAGCCGCTCACGGTAAGCTTGACACCGTTATTGACCAGGACCAGCCGCCAAAATTCCTTACCCATTTCCTTCAGGGTCTTGATGAAATTCACCATGAGTTTGCGGCCCAATTCATCATCCCCTGTTCCCATGCGATCGGTGGCAGCCAGCACCAAAATTTTTTTCACTTCCCCAGGAATTTCTTCAACGGCGCAACTTGCATCGCCGGCCCCTGTTTTGCGTGTGCCCATGACCTGGAATTCATTTCCCTGTTGCATGGCCGAGACCTCGAATTGTTGGGATTCCAGAAAGCGGCAAATATTCTGTTTGGCGGCCCCGTTGTCCACCAGGATCTGTAAAACCGCAGGATGTTCCTTTTCAATAGCCTCCTTGACCAGCAGCACCGGCGCTGGACAAGCCAACCCTCTGGCATCGATTGTTTTCATCGCCCATTCCTCTTTTTCCATAATTATAAAACTTGAATATCGAAATACGAAATTCGAAATAAATTCAAAATTTCAATAACAAAATAACCAAAACAAAAAACAGTAACGCAATAGCCTGATAGTTTGCCGATGTTTTTGTATTTAAATTTTGGTAATTCGAATTTGTTTCGTATTTCGATATTCGGATTTTCCTGACCTGCTGAAACAATTATCTTGCCCTGTTTTATGCCCACCAATATGCTTCCTTGTCAAGTTCTACTCAACAATTATGGGATACTGCGCATTCCGAACAACTTCACCGATCAAAGCCCCGCTGACCCCGTTCTGTTTTAAGGCCTGCAACAAGTCTTCGGCTTGGCCAGGCGCCACAGCCATCAAAAGCCCCCCGGATGTCTGGGGGTCGAACAGAACCTCCGGCAGCAATGGAGAAAGACTTGACGAAAAAGACACCATGCTTTCACGAAACTCTTTGTTTTTGTATGCACCGCCCGGGATCAGCCCCATGGCGGCGAATTCCAGGGCCTCGGGCAAAATGGGAATGGTCCTGGCCCACAGGCGCGCGCCCAGATTTATTCCGGCTGTCATTTCCGCCAAATGACCCAAAAGGCCGAAACCGGTGATGTCTGTGCAGGCTCCTATTGAGAAAGCTGCCATGACGTCCGCGGCATTACGATTCAACGCGGCCATCTGCCGGGTGACCCGCTCGGTTGTTTCCTGGGAAGCCAGGCCGGCCTTGATGGCGGTGTTGATGATGCCGGTGCCGAGGGGTTTGGTTAAAATCAGGATGTCCCCCGGACGCAAACCGTTCTTGGTCAGAATCTTTTCCGGATGAATGAAGCCGGTGACCGCCATGCCGTATTTGAGTTCCGGATCTTCCACGCTGTGCCCGCCCAGGAGCACCACCTCAGCCTCTGTGAGCTTGTCCAGCCCGCCCTGAATCATGGCCCGCAATATGTTCATTTCCATTTTTTTCACCGGAAAGCACACCAGGTTCATGGCGGTCTTGGGTATGCCGCCCATGGCGTAAATATCGCTCAAGGCGTTGGCCGCCGCTATCTGGCCGA
Source organism: Desulfosudis oleivorans (assembly GCA_020723325.1). Classification (GTDB taxonomy): domain Bacteria; phylum Desulfobacterota; class Desulfobacteria; order Desulfobacterales; family SURF-7; genus DYJD01. The sequence goes on from DYJD01000004.1 coordinate 221,781, forward strand.
ACCAGTAGGGATCATCCACAACCGGCGTGAAAAAATCAACCGTCTGAACAAGGGCCAGCTCCGCGTTGATCCGGTAAACCCCGGCATCATCCGCCCGGCTCAGCCCCACCAGCACATCGGCATTGGTTGGAAACTCCATGCCGCACAAGGCTCGGTCCAGGTCCCCTGGCGCCAGCTTGGAAGCTCAACCGGCTCCGGTCACTGTGGTGGTCAAACGTGGCTTGTCTTCGGCATTCATATGGGTCCTATTCCTATGTTTCATTTTATGGACTTGGTCATTTTTTCGTCCACCCTTTCTTCTTAGTGGGAGCGGCTTCCAGCCGCGATTCGGTCGAAACGATGATCAAGACCTAATTTTACATTTAATTCCTGCAGGCAGTTATGGCAATCCACACGCCGCAGCCACCCTTTCAACTTGTAGCCGATTGGCGCAAAAAGTCAAAATGATTCTATCAATGTTTTTTCAAACCGGAATAGAAACAATCAATCCTCAATTTCCAGATTGCAGGCTTGACCCCCATGCAAAAATCGTGATAGTTTTTCAACAATGTCCGTCTGACCTTTCAAGAGGTTACAGATAGGGAATATGGAAAAACGAAGTTGACAGAGGATTGATCATGGAAAAAACCGTCAAATTGATTATCGATGGAAATACTTACGAGTTGCCGGTCATTGTCGGCAGCGAAGGTGAAAAAGCCATCGATATCCGCAAACTCAGACAGGAAACGGGCTATATCACCTATGACCCCGGCTTTGCCAGCACCGGCAGTTGCCGGAGTTCCATCACCTTCATGGATGGTGAAAAAGGAATTTTACGTTACCGCGGCTATCCCATCGAACAATTGGCCGAACATTCCACCTTTGTGGAGACCTCCTTCCTGCTGATGAACGGGGTATTGCCCACCCGCAAGGAATTGAATCAGGTGCGTGTCCACCTCAATGACAATTCCCTGGTGCACGAGGACATGCAGGATTTCTTCCGCTCTTTTCCCCGGGCTTCTCACCCCATGGGGATTTTGTCCTCCATGGTAACCGCCCTGCGCAGTTTTTACCCGGAATATATGAGCGCCGAGGAAAATATCAACACTACCTTTTTACGGCTGCTTTCCAAGGTGCGTACCATGGCCGCCATGTCTTATAAAATCTCCCGGGGCCACAAAGTCATCTACCCGCGCCAGGACCTGACCTATTGCGCCAACTTCCTCAACATGATGTTCGACAGCCCGGTAAAACCTTATGAAATCGACGAGGATCTGGTGCGGGCCCTGAATATCTTCTGGATTTTGCATGCCGATCATGAGCAGAACTGCTCCACCGCCGCCGTGCGGGTGGTGGGCAGCGGCAAGGTCAACATCTACGCCGCCATTTCCGCCGGCATTGCCGCCTTGTGGGGACCGCTGCATGGCGGGGCCAATCAGGCAGTTATTGAAATGCTTACCGATATTGCCGCCAACAACGGTGATGTCAATCGTGCCGTGGAAAAGGCCAAAGACCGCAACGACCCCTTCCGCTTGATGGGGTTCGGTCACCGGGTGTATAAGACCTATGATCCCAGGGCCAAAATCATGAAAGCCATGTGCGATATCGTTTTATCCAAAATGAAAAAAAGCGATCCCTTGCTGGATATCGCCCGCAAGTTGGAAGAAGTTGCCTTGAAGGACCCGTATTTCATCGACAGCAATCTTTACCCCAACGTGGATTTTTACAGCGGGATTGTCTTGCGCGGCCTGGGCATTCCCACCAATATGTTCACGGTGATGTTCGCCATCGGGCGTCTGCCGGGCTGGATTTCCCAATGGAAGGAAAGCATCGACGATCCCCATTGGCGCATCAGCCGGCCGCGTCAGGTTTATACGGGTGAAAAGGAAAGAGATTATATTCCTATTGACGAGCGCTGAGGTATAGCGCCGTTAGTAATTAACAATTAGCAATTGATTATTGATTATTTGTCAATCTTAATCCAAAATACGGCCAGTGATATAAAGCTTAATAATTAATAATCAATTGTTAACGAATAATTATTAACGAGTAGCCACCCATGCTCCTGATTCCCATTACCGGCAAGATCAGTTGGCGCAACCCGCCCATTGTCACCATTGCTTTTATCCTGATCAATGTCCTGGTTTTTTTTATTTTCCAGTATAACGACGACCGCTACCAGTACGAGGCCGGTATTGATTATTTTGATTCAGGTCTTTCGGAAATTGAAATTCCGATTTATCTCAAAACCAACCGGCCCCAATTTTTACCCGCGGATCTGAAGCTGGAAGAAATGAACAAGGAAGCCCTGTTTCGTACCTACATAGCCATGGAACAGGATTTTCAATTCCAGGAGCGGATCCGTAACCGCAGCCTGCTGCCCAGGGATAATCCGGGCTTTGCCGAATGGAATGACCTGCGCAAACACTACGAGTCGATCCTGTCACGGATCGTTTCACTCAATTACGGTTTTCGGCCGGCCTATCAATCCCTTGTGACGGTTTTTACCTATATGTTTCTGCATGGCGGTTTCGGCCATTTATTGGGGAATATGGTTTTTCTGTGGCTGGTGGGCTGCCTGCTGGAAATGGGCTGCGGCCGACTGTTTTGCATGATCAGCTACCTCGTCACCGGCATTGCCTCGGCCCTTTTCTTCTGGCTTTTCAACATGGACAGCATCATTCCCCTGGTGGGGGCTTCCGGGTCCATATCCGGTCTGATGGGTGCCTTTGCCGTCATGTTCGGAAAAAACCGGGTGAAAATCTTTTACTCCCTGGGATTTTATTTCAATTATATCGCTTTTCCAGCCATCATGCTTTTTCCAGTTTGGGTGGGCAACGAATTGGTCCAGCTTCTCTTTGGTGCGGAAAGCCATGTGGCCTATTTGGCCCATCTCGGCGGTCTGCTGAGCGGCGGTCTGCTGGGCTTTGCCAACCGGAAGCTTTTCGGCGATAGTGTTGTCAGCCTTGTGAAAGAGGACCCGGCCGCGGAAATTCTACCCATCATGGAAAAAGCCTTGCAGCGTGTGGGAGTTCTAGATATGGAAGGCGGCCGGAAACTGTTGGAGGAAGTCCTGCAAAAGGATCCCCACAACTGCGAGGCCCTTGTGCATTTGTTCAACATTGACAAGTTGGATCCCCAGGGCCAACGCTTCCATCTTTCCGCCAAACGGCTGATGACCCGCCTGTGTCTGAATAAAAAAGATCACGGCAAGGTTTGGGACATGTATCAGGAATATACCCGCCTTGCCAAACCGCCCAAGCTTTCACCCGAGATCTACGTCCGGCTCAGCTCGGTTTTCGCAGGTTTGGGAAAACTGGAAAACGCCGAGCAGATCATGGCCATGCTTTTAAAGAAAAAGCCCGATCTCCAGGGCATCCCCGCCGGTCTGATGCACATTGCCGCCGCCTGCCGCTCCCGGGGGGACAAGGAAAAATGGAAGCGCTATCTTCAACTGCTCTGCAAACAATATCAGACCGCACCGGAAGCGGCCATTGCCGCGGATCTGATTCGCAGCGACACCAAAAAAATCGAACTTTAAGAGATGGTGCGCCTTAACTCCATGCTCAGGCTGCCGGCGATTCAGGCCGCATGTGCTTTAAATATTTTTCAATCTGGGGCACAAAATCGTGGTCCGGATATTTTTTTAATAATCCCTGTAAAATCTTCTCTGCCTTTTCCGGGTTCATGAGACGGTCATTGTAGATCTGGGCTGCCCGGAAAAGCGCCTTGGGGACCATGGGGTCATCCGGATAGGTCTTGATCAGACGATTGAATGTGCCGATGGCATCCCGGGACTTGCCGTTTTCATTCAGCCAGCCGCCCAATTTGAAAAGCGCCGGGGCTGCCGGGGTGAACCTCCCGTCCTGGGTCAAACTTTCCATATATACCTGGCAGGCCTGTTCCTTGCGATTCTCCCGCACCAGCAAATCCAGATGGTCTTTGGCATGGGAAAGCAGTTCTTCGGTTTGCTTCTTCATTTTAAGCAGTTTATAGTAGTATTCCGAAAGGGCGGAATCCGGCAGGCCATTCCGCTCCCGCTCATCCCGCATCAGGGCCAGGGCCTCATCATGGTTGCCGTCCTTCATTAGAAAATTCACCTGCTCCAAAATTTTAGACTCCTTTTTGACCTCCTCCTTTTGTTGAACTTCTTTCTGGTCATAGTGGAAGTCTTCGATATTAACCGAATAGCCTATGGATTCATGATACTGCAGGATAACATAGCCCATCAGGTTGTAGGAAACGATGGTATAGTAATTTTTGGCCGCAAGATAGATAAATGCCGTCAGACCTTCCGGCAGATAAGGAAAAATCTGCTGGGCCAAGGCAAGCGGAGCAAACAAGAGAAGGATCAGGAAAAAATACATCAGTAAATAACCCCAGCCGATACGCATGGCCAAGCCGACGAACAACATTGGATTAATGGCATTCAACAAACTGTCGGTGGTAACAAGGATAATAATCATGGCCGGAAAAAACAGGATGGCGACAATCAAGTATAGCCCGGCCATCAAAATCCCCATTTGTCCCATGATAAAAAAGAATAGGAACCCAAGGACGACAAACAAGGTGATCTGTTTAAAGACCTGATTGAATTCCTCTGAAATGGTTTGCGCATCGATTTGGGGCGGAATCAGATTGCCCTGGGCGGTTTTTTTCAAAACCGCATAGGCATATTTTAATAGAACAGCCCAAAGCACGGTTCCGATCAAGCCGTTTATAAACCCCGGCTCTGTAAAAAGCATGCTGATGACAGCTATGCCTATAATCAAAGATAAGGGCCACAATGAAAACGGATAGCTGAAGAATTTGGGAAGTCGTTTCCAAAAGGGCTCGATCAGATTGGCGGCGCCGATCCACTCCGTGGTCAGCATGCATTTGGGACAAAGGTAGAGGGCGTCACCGCCGTGGCTGGCGCTCTTCTCCCTTCTGACCACACAAGTGGCGCAGTAATATGAATTGCATTTGGAACAATGAAACTGCGCCGGTCGACTGGGGTGTTGTTGGCAATATTGGGTCATGGCGGCCTTTACTAGTAATGGTTCAGTATCGCATTCACGGGGTTGACAGAAACGAATAATTCATATTTATACAAAACAATTTAATTTTCCGCCGGTGTATGGAAATGAAGAGGCCCATCCGGATGAAACGATGGATATCTTTCGGGATCTCTATCAACTTTCAATCTATATGTAAAGCGCATTTCAGCGTGTAACCAGGGCAATCGCATGTAGTGCTTTTCGGGGTCGGGATCGGTATCGGGGTCGAATTTTTTTTTGATATTGATGGAACAAAGCAATATAATCTTTAGCCTTCGGACTATTCTCCTGTTTTTTTTCGATACCGATTCCGATACCGATACCGACTCCGAGAGGTTGGATGGCAGAGACAAAACCAAATCACTCACAAATCGCTTTGTTTTGGTGGGCAATAGTATTCGCTGGTTGAAATGTTGGTAATTAATGGCTGTGCATCCCGTACCAAGTTTACATGCGGTTGCCCTGAGCGTGTGACAGAGATTCTTTCCCATCAAGAAAGCTTACAGTTGATTTTGGAGGCAGGATGATCTGCAAACGATTTTTGCAGCAGCTTTTTACAATGATAATCATTATCGAATGCGGTTTTTACCCCATAGCCCTGGGCGCATCAGGCGTAATTGATCTTGCGCCCTACGGTCAGATCAATCGCGGCGTTCTTTTGACCCAAGACGGAAACAACACCAATTTATTCCATGTGGATAACGACAATTCGGCCACCCGCATCGGAGTACTGGGAACCGCGCCGGAACTAATGAAAATCAAGGCCGGCGCCCGGCTGGAATTGGAGTTCCAATCCAATGACAGCAATCGGGTAAGTCAGAACAACAAGAACGGGGTGGGCGACAATCATTTTCGCAAGCGCCATTTGGATCTTTTCTTTGAATCCGAGCATTACGGGAAATTGTCCATGGGTTACGGCGACACTGCCTCCAACGGCAGCGCCGAGATGGACTTGTCCGGAACGGAAGTCATCGGTTATTCCAGTGTGGCCGACATGGCCGGCGGCCATTTTTTCTACAACGGTTCCGCCAATGGATTGTCCAGCATCACCGTCGACCGGGTGTTTGATAACCTGGACGGACTCGGTCGCGATGATCGCCTTCGCTACGATTCACCGAATTTCAGCGGCCTTCGGCTTTCCCTATCCAATGTGTCCGGCGGCGGATATGACCTTGCCGTGCGTTACGGCGCCAGCCTGGGCGAATTCAATTTGTCTTCGGCCGTGGCCTTTGCCGACCCGGGCAATTCCTCCAATGTGAAAAACAGCTCCATTGACGGTTCCATCTCCGTCCTGCATGCCGGCGGGTTAAACGCCACCTTGGCTGCCGGGAAAGCCGCATACGATGCGGCGGGCAAAAAAGACGGAAAATACTTTTATGCCAAAGGCGGGTATCAGCAAGCCTTTTTTCAGATCGGGTTAACCTCCCTGGCTATGGATCTTGGCTTGTTTTTTGACATGGAACGCACCGGTGACACGGCCAAGGCCGTCGGCCTCATGCTTGTTCAGAATATCGACTACTGGTCCACGGAATTTTACATCGGCGGACGAAATTACACCCTGGATCGCCGCAATATCGATCTCAATGATATCAAGGCGGTGCTCGCGGGTTTTCGTTTGAAATTTTAGTAAACTGCTGATAGACTGCTTCAGGAGGAGAAATCAAATGCACACCATCACAAAAGCTTTGACGGTAGTCATCATTTGTCTGCTCACGACACTTCTTATGGAGTCCGCGGCCCATGCGGACAAAGCCGCTGTCCGCATCGAGGCTCCTGAATCCGCGGCGCCGGGCAGCACCATCACCATCACCCTGCATATTTCCCATGCCGGCAACAATTTCATGCATTACACGGATTGGGTTTATCTCAAAATCGACGGCACGGAAGTCATACGCTGGTCCTTCAGCAATTTTGATCGGCCTGAATCAGAAAGCTTTACCCGCAGTTACACCCATACGATCAACAAGTCAGTTGAGTTGAGTGCGGAAGCTGACTGCAACATCCACGGCAGCGCCGGCATGAATGTCAAGAAGGTAAGCGTGCCATGAAAATCGGCGGAATCTCCATCTTGCTGCTTACCGGAATTCTGAATTATATATTAATCCTGTTTCAACTAGGCAGCGGCTTGCGGATTCTCAAGGTGCCCTTGGGCGTACATCGGAAAACCGGTGCCCTTTTGGTGGTATGTGCCTCGGCCCACGCCCTGCTGGCCATACTGGCCCATTAGATCGCACGCGGAAAAGTTCCTTGATGAATCAATTTGATTTCGATGCGTCCATCGATCGTCGCGGAACAGACAGCCTGAAATGGGATAAATACAAGGACCGGAGGATCTTGCCGCTTTGGGTTGCGGACATGGATTTTCCCAGCCCGCCGGCGGTCATGCGGGCCTTGCACGCCCGGGTCGATCACGGCATCTTCGGCTATACCCTGCCCCCTGCGCAATTGCGGAAAGTCATCTGCCGGCGGATGGAGCGCAAATACCATTGGAAAATCGCGCCGGAATGGATTGTGTTCCTTCCGGGCCTGGTGACGGGATTGAATGTGGCCTGCCGGGCAGTGGGCGCGCCCGGGGATACGGTCATGACTTTCCTGCCGGTTTATCCGCCCTTTTTGAAGGCTCCGGGGCTTTCCGGCCGACGCCTGATGGAGGTGGCGCTGATAAAAAACAGGGAAGGAAACTGGGTCATGGATTTGGATGCATTGAAAAAAGCCCTGTCGCCCGCCATCAAATTATTACTGCTGTGCAGCCCCCACAATCCCACCGGCAGGGTTTATCATCGATCCGAGCTGGAAGCCTTGGCCGAGCTTTGCCGGAAAAACGGCACAGTGATTTGCTCGGATGAAATTCATTGCGACCTGATTTTAGAACACGGCCGAAACCACCTGCCCACGGCCGCAGTCAATCCGCAAATGGCTGAACACATCATTACCTTGATGGCCCCTAGTAAAACTTACAACATCCCGGGATTGGGTGCCTCCTTTGCCGTTATTGCCGGCGCGGATTTGCGCAAGCGCTTTCAACAAACCATGGAAGGCATCGTGCCTTCCGTGAATATCCTGGGTTTTACCGCTGCCCTAGCGGCTTATACCAGGGGCGAAAAATGGCTGCAGGCGCTTATACGGTATTTGCGCCGCAACCGGGACCTGGTGGAGACCGAAATCAATACCATGCCCGGACTGAGCATGACCCATGTGGAAGCAACCTACCTGGCCTGGATCGACTGCCGCGGGGCCGGGCTTGAAAACCCGGCGGCCTTTTTCGAATCGGCCGGCGTGGGTTTGTCCGAGGGTCGCGATTTCGGCGCCCCTGGATTTCTGCGCTTGAATTTTGCCTGCCGGCGTGTCACATTAAAAGTATGTTTGGAAAAGATGCGACAGGCCTTGGAGAAAAATAACCAACGACGGAGGTCAAGCTCCAAATCCAAAACCTGATGAAATGAATATAATCATCCCCATGAATCCCAGATCTTGCCTCTCCGCCCTGATGCTGGGTCTGTTTTGTGCTGCCCTGATATATGGCTGCGGTAATCGGACGGACGATGCTTCCCAGGAGCGGCTGCCGGATTCCTTTCACTTCATGGATATCGGTGTCAATACGGTGGTGGATAGGGCCGTTCTTTCAAAACTGAACCAGGCCCTGGGTGCGGAAGCCGTGGACCGCCACACCCCCATCTCCCTTGAAATCAAGTACAAAGGCTTTTTAAAGGCCTATGATCCGGAGCTGGCGGCCCTGGATCAGCAATTGAACCCCAATGACATCCAGCGCCGCGAATACCCGGCCACCAGGCTGACCTTCCGCTATACCCAACAAAAGGAATCGCTTTTTGACTATGTGGAACTGATCCACTTGAACGCTTCCGGCTTTCCCCTGGTGATCAAAATGATTACAAAAAAAGAAATTCCGGACTTGATCCAAAATCTTCAGGAAAAATTCGGTCCGCCCCAAGTCGTAACCCTCACCGACGGAACCGGCATGACTTGGCGACAAAACCAGGACGCGTTCATGATCACCCGTATCATCGGCCCCCTGGGTAACCCGGAAAACCACCTCATGATTGTATTTACCAGCCGCTTGCGGCAACTCCTGCTGCATGAATCGGCCAAGGCCGGCCGGCGGCAAGGCGCTCAGCCGACGGACAATTTTTTTCGATAAAGATCCGGCATAACGCCATGCAACCACCTGATTTGTTGCCTCAATACCCTACATATTGAATTTTCCCGTTGACATACAACAATATGTTGTGATACTACCCGTACAATCCAACAACGCGAAAACAATGTTTTGGGATTAAACACAGTTGTGGTTATTGTTTCCTGCTTTGTCTTTCACCGGTAACTGCGAGTTGTTTCGGTTTGACCAGGTTTGAATATTGATACATTTCTGAGATCTCTAAAGGGTGGTGCGCATGTTCGAGAAGATTAAAAAGCGTGACGGCCGGGTTGTTGAATTTGATTCATCCAACATTACCAAAGCCATTGCCAAAGCAGGGGAGGCCACCGCTGAATTCGGCGAAAGAGAGGCCCGCAAATTGACCTTGAAGGTACTGACCCTGGCCCATGAAATGCGCCTCGGTCCCTTGCCGGAGGTGGAGGAAATCCAAGATATTGTTGAACGGATTTTGCTGGACTCACCATATTATAAAACCGCCAAGGCTTACATCCTCTACCGTGAACAGCACAACCAGCTCCGCAGCCTGACCACCAAAGCTAGTGTCAATCTAGTGGAGAACTACATTCAAAAGATGGACTGGAAAATCAAGGAAAACAGCAACATGAGTTATTCCTTGCAGGGTCTGAACAACTATATTTCCTCGGATGTGACTTCCGAATACTGGCTGAACCGGATTTATCCGCCGGAAATTCGTCATGCCCATAAGAACGGCGACATCCACATTCACGATCTCAGCCTGCTTTCCGTGTATTGTGTGGGCTGGGACTTGAAGGATCTTCTGCTGCAAGGCTTCAAGGGAGTACCGGGCAAGGTGGAAAGTGCTCCGCCCAGGCATCTGCGTTCGGCCCTGGGCCAGATCGTCAATTTCTTTTACACGTTACAGGGCGAAGCCGCCGGTGCCCAGGCCATTTCCAATTTCGACACCCTGTTGGCGCCCTTTGTGCGCTATGACAATTTGACCTATGATAAAGTCAAGCAAGCCATTCAGGAATTTGTCTTCAACATCAACATTCCCACCCGGGTGGGTTTTCAGACCCCGTTTACCAACATCACCATGGATCTATGCGTTCCTTCCATCCTGAAGGATGCGCCGGTGATCATCGGCGGCCGCGAGCTGGAAGAAACCTATTCCGGTTTTCAGCCGGAAATGGATATGATCAACAAAGCCTTTGCCGAAGTCATGATGGCCGGCGACGCCAAAGGCCGGGTCTTCACTTTCCCGATCCCCACCTACAATATAACGGCGGATTTTGACTGGGACAATCCCAACCTGACCATGATCTGGAAAATGACCGGGAAATACGGCATCCCCTATTTTTCCAATTTTATCAATTCAGATATGTCCCCTGAGGATGCGCGCTCCATGTGCTGCCGGCTGCGCCTGGACAACCGCGAATTGATGAAGCGGGGCGGCGGTCTTTTCGGCGCCAATCCCCTGACCGGCTCCATCGGCGTGGTCACCATCAATCTGCCGCGCATCGGCTACATTTCCCATAGTGAAACGGAATTTTTCGCCCGCCTGAACAAAATGGTGCACATTGCCAAGGAAAGCCTTTCCATCAAGCGCAAGGTGCTGGAAAACTTCACGGACAAAAACCTGTATCCCTATTCTAAATTTTATTTGCGTGAGATCAAGAACGGCTCCGGCAAATACTGGAAAAACCATTTTTCCACCATCGGCATTATCGGCATGAACGAGGCCTGCCTAAATTTTCTGGGTGAAGACATTGCCGGTGAAGCTGGTCGCACCTTTGCCTTGAAGGTGATGGATTATTTGCGGGATCAGCTTGCCGGAATTCAGGATGCCGAGGGGGATATTTACAATCTGGAAGCCACGCCGGCGGAAGGAACCTCCTACCGGCTGGCCATGCTGGATAAGGAACGCTATCCGGACATCATTTGCTTCAATGAGGGCCATAACCAGAACCAAACCCCGGCCTTCTATACCAATTCCACCCAATTGCCGGTGAATTATACGGATGATATTTTCGAAACCCTGCTGCTGCAGGATGAGCTGCAGACCAAGTATACAGGGGGAACGGTTCTGCATCTTTTCCTGGGGGAACAAGTAAACGACATTGAAACGGTCAAAGCCCTAGTGCGCAAAGTGGCCGGCAATTTCAGGCTGCCCTATTTCACTCTGACCCCCACCTTCAGCATCTGCCCGTCCCACGGCTATCTGAATGGTGAACAGGAAACCTGCTTTGTCTGCAATCAAGAGACCGAAATTTATTCCCGGGTGGTGGGCTATCTGCGACCGGTAAAACAATGGAACGACGGCAAACAAGCCGAATACCGCTTCCGCAAAGCCTTCCGCCCGGAAAGCGCCCAGGGCCAAAAGCCTTCACCCGGTATACGCCCTGAAAAAGCAGAGCCTCTGCTGAAAATGGCCGAATCCAAAGCAAGCGGCATGTCTTGACGCGATTTTTCGAGAATGCGTATCGGCGGTTTTTTAAAGCACTCCCTGATTGACTATCCGTCCCTGGTCAGTTGTGTGGTTTTCGCAACCGGCTGTAATTTCTCTTGCCCGTTCTGCCATAACCCGGACCTGGTGGGAGATTCGCCGGCCCCACCATCACTCTGGCAGGAAGACCACCTGGAAGCATTTCTCCGGCAGCGCCGGGGTTTGATCGACGGCGTGGTCATCAGCGGCGGCGAGCCCACCCTGCAGCCGGACCTGGCCGCCTTCTGTGAAAAACTGAAACAGCTTGGCTTTGCCGTCAAATTGGACACCAATGGCAGCCGGCCCCAGGTCATCCGCAATCTGCTGGAAAACAAACTGGTGGATTATTTAGCCATGGACATCAAAACCGATCCCCGGGCCTATACTCCTCACTTGGTCGAAAACCAACCCCCTGATGATCTGCTGAAAAGCATTGACATCATCATGGCCGCGGCCCCGGCCTACGAATTCAGAACAACCTGCGTCAAGCCCTTTGTGAATACCAACGTGCTGCGGATCATCTTGAATCATATCAAAGGCGCCCGGCGGTATTGCCTCCAGCGCTTCAAGCCTAAAAAGATTTTACGTCCTGATTTTTTTGACCGGCTATCAACAGAAAATAATGATGATTTTTTGGAAGAGCTGAGGAAAATTGCATTCAGGCAGGTGGAAGAGTGTATCGTACGCTGAGCTTTTCGCTTCACAGCCGGCATAGAAGGGCTCGGCAGGAAGCATGTCTGCCTTTCTTTGGAGCGATTTTTTTCTGTGACCTCTAAAAAGATAATTGTTATGACAGCAGTGCCATTTTCAGGGTTGTATGGACATTGTCTTCCCAGGGCCAGAATTTGGCGACAATGGTTCCATTTGGGAATTCACATTCAAACAGGGTCTGGTTTGCCCGGATGCCGCCGGAGGCCCTGGTCAGGGTAAGATCCGCATCCGTGGGTTCCACGCCCTTGGGCTTCCGCGCCGGCCCCAACAAAGCGGTCAAGACCCGGCTCCATTCATCAATGTCCTTGTTATAGATGACGATCTCATGATATTCGTCATTTTCGCTTCTGACTTCATGGATTTGAAGTTTGCGGCACCGGTCGAGAATCTCTTTTAGTGTCATGTTGCCTGCCCGGATCCTGGAATTGAATCAATGGTTTCATAACTGCAAAGCAGCCATGGAGCTATCCTGATCAGAGTTCTTATCATTACAGTGCGCCCATTTCAAGCCATATGGGTATTTGGACCGGTATTAAATTCCTCATCCTGTTCGCGGATTTTCTGATCCATCTGATCGTTGATGAACTCCCGTATTTTCTCCCGGTTTTCTTCGGATAAATTCACGAACCGGCAACCGGCGCGGACACTCCGGGAGGACTTATGCTGCAACACCCAACGGATCTCGGCCTTCACGCCTTCCAGGATTTTCAAGGGCTCCAGCCCGTTCAGCTTTTCCAATTCCAGTTGGTCGCCTTCATGAATAATACCGCTTTCCCGTATATTGAATTTCAGACCCAGACCGCCCTCACTCAGGTTTAAAATACAGGCTTTAATGAGCCCTTCCGAATAGGCAGGCAAGCTGAAGGTGGCAGCGGTGGTCTCTTCCGAGGATAGTAACAACCGTTTGAAAATACGCTTTTCCGAAGTATTCATCTTGGTCCGCCCTTTCTTCCTGATAAATGGATATTTGAGCCTTGATCATCATTTCGGTCATCCTCCATTGCGGGAACAGCTTCCACTATAGTGGGAACAGGTTCCACTATAGTGGAAGCGGCTTCCAGCCGCGATGCAGCCGCAACGGTGGCCAAGGCCGGTCTTCTTATTCCGACATTCCTTGCAGCAAGGCGAGGACATTATGCCCCAACACCGTGTGATTGTAGCCACCCTCCAGAATACCGAAACAACCGCCTTTGTTTTGTTGGGCCGTGTCCCGCACCATCCGGCCGATGGTAAAATAGTCTTCTGTTGTCAGAACCCCGCCCCAGTCTTCCTTGTGATTGTCAAAGCCGGCGGAAATGCCGATGATGTCCGCCCGGCAGTTCTCCATGGCTGTGCGGATTTCCGCCAGATAGGTATTGCGGTTGCGCGTGGCCAGGTTGTGGACTGTTGCCCAGGACTTATGTCCGAGAATGTTCTCAGTCCCATCTCCATGGTGCATGTCGATATCGAGGACATAAGCGCTTTCAATCCGGTTCTCCCTTTTCAATTTTTCCATGGCAATGGCCATATTATTGAAAAAGCAGAATCCCCAGGCCGAACCGGAGGAAGCATGATGACCGGGCGGACGGATCAGGCCAAAGGCCGGCTCCGTGAGTCCCGTCATGGCCGCCTGAATGGCGCCGCCAACGGCAAGGGCCGCGATCTCATACAAACCGTCATTTTTAACCGAACGAATGTGATCGGCCGTGTGCACTGCCGCAATGTCGGCTTCCCTGGCAGGCGCGATGTCCACCAAGGTCACTTCCGCCTCAATCACTTGCAGCACAGCCTCCATCCGGCCCCGGGCCGCGGCCGGATCGGCTGTATATACCTCCAAGAAATCGTTGTGAAAAAACACTTTCATGGGGCACCTCATACCCTGAACACGCTAAAATGTGTTCATCTACGCCTTGATCATTATTTGAGCCACTTATAAAAATTCGAATATCGAAATGCGAAACAAATTCGAATTACCTAAATTCAAATAAAACAACATCGGCAAACGATTCGACCATTGAACTACTGTTGCTTGTTTTGATAATTTGGTCATTGAAATTTTGAATTTGTTTCGAATTTCAGATTTCGATATTCGAGTTTAGTACTTTGTGCCTGAAAATAATTCAATTACTAATTGTGAACACTTCTAACCTGATCCTTCAGCCCGGATCGAATCCACCCCGGCGGCTTGATTCGGCCGGCGCTGACATCCCGCATGCGCACCCCGTGGATGATTTCACACACCGCCCCGTTCAGGGTCTCAATTTCCAGATTAAAAATGAGACCGCCGTTTTCATCCGTTCCCAAAGGGATCACAAGGCCCCGATAAGTTTCCCCGGTTTGGGTTGGCCGGACAATTTCCCGTCGGCTGAACCCCACCGGAAAGGCGACAATCCCATGAAAACGCTGCCCCCAGACGCAGGCGGCATGAAAGGCCGCATCCAAGGGGAACGGCGAGCCCAATACCAACGGCAACGCTCCCAGTCCGTCGGCCGCCGGGGCATGAATCTCGGCAATTGCCCCGGATATGGACACATGCAGTCCGCGGGTAATCGTATGATACGCAGGGCCGAAAGGCACCAACTCCTGATAAACCGCTCGCGGAGAAACCGCAAAGTCGACGCCGCTCGCGGGGGATCTGTTTACCCCAGGGCCTTGCCCCGCTCTTTGCCCTTTTCCCGGAAAACAAATGACCGCATGTTCCTTAATCCGGCTGATGGTGGATTTGCCGCTCTGCACCCGCATGGTCAAGCGTGCGACCACATCACCGTTGTCATAACAGGTCAGATCGTTGATGACGGCAAGTTCCGCCACCTCCGGTTTAATATACAGGAATTTATCGAAACTTGCATCTTTTATTACGTGGATGTCAATGGCCGGAAAAACCTGCTGAACAGCCCCGGCCAATATCTGCATGGCTTCCACTGCCGGCATGACGGTTCTATCTTCAAAGCGATGATCCCGCAGATACAGCGGGACCGGAATGGTCATGGGCAACCGGACCGTCGTACTTATTTTGGAAATATTTTCCATAGATGCGTGGTTTTGGCATCCACTTCCACCGGGATGCCCTCCTTGTTCACCGCACAATGCCGGGTGAAGCCTTTGCAGACAATGCCGCCGGTCTGCTCCTGAACAATGGTATATTCAAAACGCAAGCGCACCCTTTCCATTTCCGACGGCCGGGTGTAAATCCACATGGCATCATCATAATAAAGCGGACTGTGATAGGTGATGCCGATTTCAATGATGGGATAGATGTAGCCGCTTTCCTCGATTTCACGATAGGGATAAGCCGCATCGCGCATCAGGGAAGCCCGGCCGAGTTCAAAATAGCGCAGATAATTGGCATGGTAAACCACCTGGGAACGATCCGTATCCGCATACAGGGTGCGGTTCAGGCAGCGGTGCCACACCGTGCCGTCGCTTTTATTCCGGACATAACGTTCATCGCCGTTGAGCACTTCCGGTATGAAAGGTTTCGGTCGCATTCACACCCCCCGAAAAACAACGCAGCAGTTGGTGCCGCCGAAGCCGAAGGCATTGGAAAGAAAAAATTCATGGGACTGCTTGCGCACCTGGTTGGGCACCACGTCGATATCTGCCAGCCCCGGGTCCGGAATATGATTCACCGTGGGCAGAATGATCCCCTGCCGCATGGCCTCAATACTCAGGGCCGCCTCAATGGCCGCCGAAGCCCCCAGGGTATGGCCGATCTGGCTCTTATTGGAGGAAACCGGTATCTTTTGAAGATGCCCGTTGAAAACAGCGCGCAGGCATTCCACTTCCGTGCTGTCCCCCTTCATGGTAGAGGTGCCGTGGGCGTTGACATATTGAATATCTTCCGGCCCGAGCCCGGCATCGACAATGGCTTCGCGAATGGCCCGGATAATGGTTTCCGCATTGGGCCGGGTGAAATGATGGGCATCCGAAGTCCAGCCGATACCCATGACTTCGGCCTTGGGGGACAAACCAAAAGGCCGTAAGACCTCGTCGGCGGCCAGCACCACCACCCCACCGCCTTCGGAAAGCACAATACCCTTGCGGTCGATACTGAAGGGTCGCGAGGCCTGGGTGGGATCGGCAAAGGCCCGGTCATCGGGATTGATTTTGATGGTGGCGGACATATTGGCAAAACCCTGGATGATTTCCGGGATCAAACAAGTGTCCACCCCCCCGGCCAGCACAAAATCACAATCCCCGTCCCGGATCATGCGGGCGCCTATGCCGATGGCGTGATTGCCCGAGGCACAAGCCCCCTGGGGGGAAAAAATGGGTCCGGTGAATCCCAGCATCATCCCGGCCTTGCCGGCCGGCAGGTTGGCGCACAAATTGGGCAGCAGATAAGGGCTGACCTTGTACGGCCCCTTGGTGGCATAATTGGTCATGGCAATGCGAAAGGCATCGGTGCCGTTGAGGGCCGAGCCGATCAGACAGGCCATGCGGGGCGCGGTCTCATTATTCACCACCAGTCCGGCATTGGCCAAGGCCTCCCGGCACACCGCCATGGTGAGCAGGACAAAGTCCGCATCCCAATTGTAAGCCTCTTTGCGATCAATGAAATCCATGGAAAGGGGGTCCCAGTCCGGTATCTCCCCCACCACGTTGCTGCGGGTCTTGACTTCGCAGCGGGTGACTTTACGGAAGCCGGCTTCTCCGCGCACGGCCCGCTCCCAGGTTTTGGCAAAGGTGCGCCCCAAGGGCGTGGCCGCCCCATAACCCACTACATAAACGCGTCTGTTTTTCGGCGCTTTCATGACTTCCTTGTTCCTATTCCGTCCTGCGGAAAATCATGCAGGCATTGCATCCGCCGAAGCCGAAGGCGTTCTTCAGCACGTGCTCCTGCTGCAGCCTGCGGCTTCCTTGGGCCACACAATCCAGCTCCATTTCCGGATCGGGCAAATAATTAATGGTGGGCGGCAGGGTTTCCGTCTGCATGCCCCGGAGCGCCCAAATGGATTCAATGGCGCTTGAGGCCCCCATGGCATGCCCCATCAGGGACTTGTTGGCCGTCACCGGCGGAATCTTGGTTCCGAATACGGCCCTCAAGGCCGCATACTCCACCTGATCGCCGATGCGGGTTGCGGCAGCATGGGCATTCACCGCCTGGATATCCCCAGGCCCAAGGCCGGCATGGGCCAGGCTTTTCTCCATACAGCTTTTAACGGTTTCAAAATACGGCGCGACAAAATGATGGGCATCCGAGGTCATGCCCCAGCCGGCGATTTCCGCATTGTATTGCAACCCATGGGCCGATGCAAATGCTTTTGTGGCTAAAATGATGGCACCGGCTCCTTCGGCAATGACAAAGCCCCGCCGGTGCAAGGAAAACGGCCGGCTGGCCGATTCCGGCGGTTCTGCCGGCCCACCCTCCTTGGGAACATAGGCCCCGTTCATGGTGGCGAAACCGGCCACAATTGGCTCCACCAAGGCAAAATCCACGGCCCCGCAAATGGCCACCTCCGCCTGGCCCTGGGCTAGCAGCATGGCGCCGATGATCATGGAAGTCACGCCGGTGGCGCAGGCCGTGATGGTGGCGGTGATGGGCCCCCTGGCGCCGGTCAGCATGGAAATCTTGCCCCCCACCATGTTGATGCAGGCATTGGGATTGGAATACGGATGGGGCCATTTCCCGGCGGCAATCATCAAGCGGTCGGCCGCAAGAACGGCATCGATTCCGCCGATGGCGGAACTGTAAGTCACCGCCACCCGCGGTGCCAGATCCGGCGTGATGGTGATTCCGCTTTTTTCCAGGGCCCGTTGTACGGTCAACAAGGCGTATTTGAAAATCGGCGAACGCCAGCAGGCCTGTTCCCGGGGTTTGAGAAAGGGATAATCCAGATGATCAATGGAAGGTGCCTGGCCGGCGATGCGCACTGGGAATTCCGGGGAAAGCGGGAAGCGCGTCAACGGCCCGATGCCGCTTTGCCCTTGAACAGCCCGGGTCCACTGCTCCGCAAGCTCAATCCCCAAAGGGGATACGGCATCATACCCGACAATGACCGCGGTGGTTGCGTCCATGCCCTTTACCAGGGAATGAATTGATAGAGTTTGGCGAACATTTCATACACTTGGATCCAGTTCTGCAAATCCTGGGTGGAACGCATGTGGGCACGCTTGTTGACCATGACCCAGCTCATGTGGGCGGCCCCGTCCTTGCAGGTGGAACAATCCCGGGTTTCCGAGGTGCAGCAGCGGTGCATGGTTTTGAGATCCGAGGCCCAACGGATGAAATTGGTCAGGCGCTTGGGCTGCGGCTGGCGATTGTCCAAAGCATCGGTCACCGACGGGCATTCCAGCCAGCCGAAACTGCGTTCCATCATTTTTCCGCTGGTGATGATCTCATGATAATATTTGGAGGAAATGACCGTGTCCGCATAGGTGTCCAGCATGGCGTCCATTTCCTTACGAATATCGGCAAGTTCCTGGACGGACCAGGAGAAGCCGTTCACCCCCTCGTCATTGGACAGAAGCTGCATATGCACCTTCAGGCCCACGTCCCGGATTTTGCGTATGACCGCCTCGGTTTTTCCGATCTGCTTGGGGGTGATGGTGTACAAATAATAGGTATAGGGATCGCCCGCATAGTTCTTGCGGGAAATGGAAAAGGTGTCTTTGCCCCGCAGGATTTTTTCGTCTTCTTCATCACCCCAAACGGAAATCCCCACCATCATGTCCGGAAAACGCTCCCTGGGCACCTTGATCAGGCCGTTGGTGGCGCAAAAAGTCGGCAAGCGGCGGTAAAAGGCTTCCACGCGATCCAGGCACAAGGTGGGCTCACCGCCGATGAGAATGGCCAGGTTGACCCCCCGGGCTTTTTCCTTGTCAATGAAGGCTTCCCATTGGCTGATGTCGTTTTCCTCCGGCGCCGCCTGGTGTTCGCCGGATGAAAAAAAGAAACAGCCCTTGCAGCGCAAATTGCAGCGATTGGTGACATCGTAAATCGAACTGCGGATATTCAGCTTTGAAATCCGGGAATAGCGCGCATGCCATTCCTTATCCAACAATGAACTAACGGTTTTCATCAACCGGCTCCTTGATCGGTTATTTTTCCGGCACGACAATCAACTGATTGCACAGGTTGGGCTCTTTTGCATAGCCCGTTACCCAGACGCTCAGATATGTGTCGGCATAATCCAGCCAGGCCTTGAAGGTTGTGGGGTCAACGGCATGGCGATAGAGCTTGGCCGTCACCACCGCGCTGCCCGAGGCATAATGCCGGCAATCGGCGCAATCCGTGTCCGGTACACAGCAGGCCGCATTTTTGTCCCAGGTCAGATCCGTGCGATACTGGCGGAAAGAGCGGCCCAGCCCCAAATCCGCCGCGGGATTCATGCGCGGATACAGGCAGCCGTACAAGCCGTGCAGACTCAAGGGATGGGTATGGGCCACGGCGTTATAATAGGAGAACAAAACCTGCTGCGGAAACCGGTTCAGCAGGGTGATCATCATGTTGCGGGTGCTTTCCAGGGAAAGCCGGTTATGGCGCAACCCCCCTGTATAACCCACCGGTGCTGAAAAAACATTGAAGGTAACCTTGCAGTCGTGGGCGGCCAAGGTTTGGACCACCTCCGCGGCTTGTTGAATATTGTCCCGGGTAAAAGTGTACACAAATACGGCCCGTTCGTCCCTGCGGTAGTTCTCGATCTGCCGTAGCAGCATGTCCTTGGCCTTGCGGGTTTTCAGGCTGGTTTCGTCATTGCCCCATACGGAAATATGAATTTTATAATTCACCGTGCGGGGAATCAACTTAAGCCCGTTGGTGGCAATGGCCCCGAGGGGTATTTCTTCATAACAGACCTCACACAGTTCCGGAACCAGCGAAGGTTCGGCACCGGCCAGGACCACAAAGGTGATGCCGCGCTTTTTTTCCGCAGCCATCAAGGCGCGCCAAGCCTCCACATCCCGGTTTTCCTCGGCAAACTGTTTTTCACCTTCATAATAATAGCAACCGTCACAGCGAATGTTGCAGCGGTTGGTCATATCATAGGTTGATTCCCGCAGAAAAAAATATTTGCGGACTTTTTCCCAGCGCTCCCGGACAATGGGATCGGAAATGATCTCGGAAAATTTCCATTCCTTTTTACATGCTTCCGGGCTTGTTTGGATCGGTTCGATAATCGCGGCTCGCACCTTTTCCTCTCCGTTTGTATTGATCAGGCTGACAGTTTATTCTTGATATAGGCTGAAATCAAGCGGATGGTGGTAAGCTTGGGGTAATCATCCTCGTCGATCCGGATGCCGTATTCATCCCGTAAAACCAGGGCCACGGTGGCCAGATCCATGCTGTCGATGCCCACTTCATCCACCAGATCCATGTCCGGATTGAAGGTTTGCGGGGTGACATCTTCCAGTTTGAGCTCGTCAATCATGATCTCCGCAACCCGCAAGATGATTTTTTCAATATCGATTGCCTTGGACATCCCTCTTCTTCTCCTTTACAAATAATCATTCAATGAACTGATAAGCAGGGGAATCTACCACAAAGGACCCATTGAGTACAGAGGTAAGTTAAAAAGCTGTTTTTTCAATTCTTGGTTACAACCTTCACCTTCATAAACCCGTTGCAAATCATCTCCCCGGCCGCCATCAAACGAAAGGCATAAGCCCCTTCATTTCCTGTTGCCGGTGCAATGTGGATTTGTATGGGCTCATCGGGTCTGATAATGCGCCGGAAGCGGATGCGGCTGATTTCCGTCACCGCCAGGGTTTGTTCACATGCCTGCTGAAGGACATCCAGCACCATCCCCAACTGGGCCACCCCTGGAACAATGGGATCACCCGGAAAATGACCGGAAAACCAGGCCGACTTCGGCCCGATGACCACCTCTGCTGAAATTTCTCCTGTTTCCGAACGTCTGATATTTTGCAATCCATGCCACATGTCTGAAAGCTTCTTCTCGAATTTCATTCAAATTGTCAACCCGCGCTTAGCGAATCAAGTATTCCCAGAGGGGTCCGCTGAAACCACGGGAATACATTTTGCTGAGGATTCCGGCCGTACCCTCCCCGCCGGCACCCACGATCCAATTGGGGCGATTTTCGGCCGCTTGCCTGACCCGGCGCAGAATCTCCCCGCTGGGGAGGGTGTTGCCGCGATAGAATACCGGGGCAAAAATATTGCTTGCGCTTGTAAGCCGGCCCTCTCTTATTGCCAGGTCATACAAATCCGTGTTGGGATAAATCCGCATTCCGCAAAAGAAAAATAAAACCGTTCTTTCCAGCTTGTGAACTTGCGTGAGGGTTTCTTCAAGACTAGCCTCTTCCTCTCCTGGCCCCCCCAGCAAAAAATAATGGGCCACATTCAGTCCGGCTCCCACCGCCGCCCCATGGGCCTGAAAAACCTGCTTGTTCCGGAAGGGTTTTTGATAGGCCGCCAATACCCTGTCGGCAAGGGATTCCGTGCCGAATTCCACATGGGTCAGTCCGGCCGCGGCCATCTCATTAAAATAACCATCCGGCAATTGAATGGGCGCGAAAAAAGCCCCCCAGGGAATTGTTAAACCGGCCTTTTGAAAGGCCTTGGCCACGGCCAGGCTGTGATCAATATCGGCATTGAAGGCCGAATCGGTGACAAAAATATATTTGGCGCCGGCAGCCTCAAGGGAAACGGCTGTCTGGGCCACCTCCGCGGGCGGGATCAGGCGCAAAGTCCGCCCCTCCACATGGGGATAGGTGCAATAAATGCATTTGAAATGGCACCCGCGTTTGGTCTGAAGATTGAGCATGCCGCCATGCTTCAAATAAAAAGCAAGCTGGGCATTTCCCCCCTGCCCGCCTCTGTCAAATGCCTGCTGCAAAGGGCCGGGGAAATCAGGGACTTTTCCCCTGACCATGACCCCCGGGATGCCGGCCGGATACTGGCGGTTTTCCATGGCATCCAGCAGCTCGGCCAGCCGCTCGCCTTCGCCGATAATGCCGTAATCAGCCCCCAGCCCGTCCATATACTCCCTTGGAAAGATGGTGAATCCGCTGCCGCCCAGGATGACCGGGGCCGGGGAATTGTTGCGAACAGCCCGGATCAGGCCCTGGTATTCCGCCATAAAGGTCTTGGGGGCAGTGCAATCGGTATTGTCCACGTTTCGTAAAGATACGCCGATCACTTCCGGCGGGTCCTGCTGTATGATCCTTGCCAAGCCCTGCCCGTCCCGGACCACATTCATATCGGCAATACGCACCGCATGCCGGGGTGCCAGTGCCGCCGCCACATAATCCAGCCCGATGGGATAGACCGGATACGGCTCGGTGAGCATATTAGCGGAAATCAGCAAAACCTTCATGACCCAAAAAGCTCCACCACCGTGACAAAGGGTCCCAAACCCAACAGAAGAATCCCCTTGCTGTCGAGCGTAAGATCCGCTCCGCCCCATAGAACACCGGGTACCGTGCCCTGCTCCAGCCATTTTACCGCCAGGACGGCAGCCACGGCCGAAGCCGAGGCGAATTCACCGATCCATTTGCGATAATCCACCACCGGACCCTTAAAACCGGACAAAGCCGACAGTTCAGCCAACTGGCTTTCCCCTTGAGCGCGGCCGCCGGCTGGAATCCCTGCCAGAATCAACCCGTAGCGCTCACTCAACTTTTCTCCGCAGCCCAAAGCAGCCAGCGCTTCGGCCATGACTTCAGCCGACTGCCCGGCATTGGCATAGAAGCGCAGCCCAAGGCGAGGCCAACCGGCCGTTGCCGCGGACCTGGTCAAAACCAGGGCGCCGCCGCCGTCCGACAGTTCTTTTGCAGCCCTGACCGAAGGATCAAACAAGCCGGAAAGCGCCCCAAGGGCCTCGTCCGCACCGGCCACCAGGATGGGATCATCCAGCCCGGCAGCGCACAGCTCAGCAGCCAACAGGGCCTGCTCAAAGGAATAATCTCCACCGGTGGTGGTGAGATTGGGGCCCTGGGCCTTGAACCACATGGCGATTTGCCCGGCCGGGGCATTATGAACCGAGCCCGTAAAATCCGTGGGACTCGGGAATTGCTCATTGGTGGCATACAAGCGGGTTAAAAAAGCATGGGTATCGGATAGCGCGCCCCAACCTGTACCGAAAAATACTGCCTGGGGCGGTTTAGACCCTTCCGCGTCCTGATGGGCGGCCTGGGCCAGGGACAAGGTTAGACGCGGCAAGCGTTTCAAGCGCCGAATGTCGCGGGCCGGCAATTTCAGTTCCGGCCCTTCGGCAGATATCATGCCGGTACATGTCACCCCTTGCCGGAGGGCGGCCGTGGTTTTCTCCGTATCCCCCCGGCCGGTGATGCAGGCGCTGCCCAGAATTGAAAAGGCCTCAGCTTGCTGCCCGCACCCCTCCCGGCCGGCTTGACCGGGTTTTGCAAGCACCAGTGCCGCATTGTTGCCGCCGAAGCCAAAGGAATTGGAAAGCACCGTCCCAATCGGAACATGCAACGGCGTTTGCACCGGCCGGATAGCCAATTCCGGATCCACTTCTACGCAACCGGTGTTGGCCGGCACCAGTCCATCTTGAAGCGTCATGGCCGCCACCACCGCCTCAATCGCGCCGCTGGCTGCCAGGGAATGGCCGCAGGCGCCTTTAATGGAAGAAAGCAACGGCAAGTGATCGCCAAAAAGGGCGCGCACGGCCTTGGCTTCGGCCCGGTCATTGTCCGGTGTGCCGGTGCCGTGGAGATTGACGTAGTCCACTTGCCTGGGATCGATTTCCGCGTCCGCCAAAGCGGCCCGCATGGCGGCAAGGGCGCCAAGGCCCTCGGGATGGGGGGCCGTGGGATGATAGGCATCGCAGGAAAGGCCGCCCCCCCGGATTTCAGCCAAGGCTTTTTCCGGTTCATCCCCGGCCAGCAGCAGCATAGCCGCACCTTCAGCCACTGTCATCCCCCGCCGGTTTCGGGCAAAAGGGGCAGCGCCTTGGGGGTCGATCAACTGCAAGGATAAGAAACCGTAATAAGTAAGCCGGCAAAGGGAATCCACCCCGCCCACCAATACCCGCCCGGCCTTGCCGCTGCGGATCATTTCCAGGCCGATCTTAACAGCCACGCTTCCGGAGGAACAGGCGGTTGAAATGGTCAGGGCCGGCCCCCGGCAATGGTATAGGGCCGCCAGATCCTCGGCCACGGTGCCGGCCCCATGCCATTTATAGTCTTCCGGATTGCCATGGCCGGCTTTCAGGTGCTTTTCCGTTAAAAACATGCCGCCAGTGGTCACTCCCATAATCACCGCATCCACAGCCTGCTCACAGCCGGCCATGGCCTGGGCCGCGGCCAGCCTGGCCAGGACATGGGTGCGGGGCAGGTCCCCGGCCTCCGGCAGGGCCGCCACTTGCCCCACGGGCATGGATTTGTCCGCGGCGACCTCAAACACGGTCAGGCGGCCGAGCCGCCGCTGCCCGTTGAGCAAAGCCGCCCGGGTTTCCGTGAGGCCCATACCCAAGGGACTGACGATTCCCATGGCATGTATGTAGACCGGTGTTCGCTTCAATTGCGCAATCGGGGTGAATTTTCGGCAATATATGCCGCCAGGGTTTTTAATGTAGCGAAGACCTTTTGGCCCAATTCCTTGTTGTCGATGATGACGCCGTATTCTTTTTCAATCATCATCACCATTTCCAGCACATCAATGGAATCAATGCCCAGAGGCCCGCCCACCAATTGCTCATCTTCCTTAAAATCCGCCGGCGTGATATCCGGCAGATTCAACGCTTCAATAATCTTGCTCTTCAATTCCTGTAATAACACTTCCATACCGACATCCAATCATTATGGTTTTTTAAGCCTTGTTGCTTTACAGCCTGGGCAAATTGTTGTAGAACTTGAACCCGATCCAAGAGGGATTGAAACTAATTCCAAGCGGCTTGAGAATCGATCCGGTTGATCTTAGTGATTTGCCGGTTGATTTTCAATGATTTTTTCAAAATCAAAAGGAACCAGATGGTATGGAGCCGGTTGATATCGGTATTGATGACCTTCTGCCCCATCGCGGCCGGATGAAATTGGTGGATGAAATTCTGGAACTGGCCGAAGGCCGCGCCCGGACACGCTCCATCGTTACCCCGGCCTGGCCCTTTTTTGATGGGACAAGTGTGAACGCCCTGATTCTGGTGGAGTTGCTGGCCCAAACCGCCGGCATCCACAACGGCTGGACCAGAATCCTGAAAAATGGTCTGGATTCGGAAAAAAAAGGCTGGCTGGTGGGCATCAAGAAAGCCGAATTTTTCATGGAGCGGATTCCTTTGCATACGCCTGTGATTGCCTATGCCGAAAATCATTTTGAATACGACAATTTCAGGGAGGTGGGTGGAACCGCGGAGATCAACGGTGTGATCGCGGCCCGGGCAACCCTGCAACTGTTTCAGCCGGACTAAGCCAGGAGAGATGAATATGGATACGGAACAAACAAGACCGGTGGCCATCGTCACCGGCGGCAGCAAGGGCATCGGCCGGGCGGTTTGTATTGAGCTGGGACGCATGGGCTGTTATGTGGTGGTCAACTACCGCAGGGACCCTGCCGGAGCCGCGGAAACCTTGGTTCAGGTAAAAGCAGCCGGCGGCGAAGGCGAAAGCCTGGCCTTTGATGTGGCAGATCCGGCCGCCACCCAGCCGGCCCTTGCGGATATTTTCAAGCGCCTGAAGACCGTGGATATTCTGGTCAATAACGCCGGCATCACCGCCGACGGCCTGTTCGTCATGATGTCCCCGGCCAAATGGGACGGCGTCATCCAAACCAGCTTGAGCGGTTTCTACAACATGACCAAACCGGTCCTGGAAAAAATGATCCGCCGCAAAAAAGGCTCGGTGGTTTCCATTGCCTCCATTTCGGCCTTGGTGCCCAACCGCGGGCAAGCCAATTATTCCGCTGCCAAGGCTGGTCTCATCGGCGCCAGCCGCTCCGTGGCGGCTGAAGTGGCCCGCCTGGGCATTCGGGTCAATGTGGTGGCGCCGGGGCTCATCGAAACCGACATGACCAAGGACCTGCCCCTGGACAATGTCAAAACCATGATCCCCATGGCGCGCATCGGCCGGCCGGAAGAAGTGGCCAAAGTGGTGCGCTTTCTTTGCTCCGAAGACGCCTCCTATATTACCGGCCAGGTCATCTCGGTAAACGGCGGAATGTTTTAAGACTTTGGAAAAATTCAGTATCATGAAAGCCTTGCCTGCAAAAGCCCTCCTGTTGTTAACGGTCTTTTTCTGCCTGGGCTGGGCCCAAACCTGGGATGCCGTCCGGCAATCCTTTGGAAAATTGACCTCCATCCAGGCGGAATTCACCCAGGAAAAACACATGGCCATCCTGGCGCGGCCCCTCATATCCAAAGGCCGCTTTTACTTTCAGGCCCCATCTTCCCTGCGCTGGGAATACACGCACCCGGTGCGCAGCATCCTGATGGCGGATGAAGGCCGGACAAAACATTTCATTCAACAAAACAACCGCCTGAAGGAAAACAGCGGCGCCCATCTCCAATCCATGCAGATAGTTCTGCAGGAGATCGGCAACTGGCTCAACGGTCGCTTTGAGGGCAACCCGGTCTTCAACGCTGCTTTGGAACCGGACCGCAAGATTGTTTTGCTTCCCAAAGAAAAAGCCATGGCCGCCTTTATTGAAAAAATCGAGCTGCAGCTTTCCGAGCAAACCGGCGTGATCCAGGCGGTAGTCATATATGAAGGCCGGGATTCCTACACCAAACTGTTGTTTGAAAACGTGGTTCCCAACCAAAAGATCGACGCGGCCCTGTTCCGGAGCGTTGAATGAGGCTGGTCCGCTTGTTTTCCTGGGCCTTGCTCCTGTGCGCCTGCGCCGGCCCGCCCACCCTTCCTGAGCTGACAGCATCAATCGATGCAGAGCTACCCTTGAAATGCCGGAGCTGTTTTCCAAACGGCAATTGGCAGTTGACCCATTCCATCGAAGCCAAGGGGCCTGACGGCCAAACCAATCTGCTCATGGGGGTCATGCTGCTCTCCTCTGAGCCGGCCCAATTGAAATGCGCCCTCATGACCATTGAGGGTTTTGTGCTGTTCGAGGCGGTTCTCGATGAAAATGGATTTGCCGTCAAACGCGCCGTGCCGCCTTTTGACGCCCCGGCCATGGCCCAAGGGATGCTTGCGGATATTCAGCTTCTGTTCTTTGCGCCCAAAGGGCTCGCCCCTGAATACGGTCGGCGCCCGGACGGCGCATTGGTCTGCCGCCGGCACCTGGCCGACGGCGGAGTTCTGGATCTGACTGTACATGCGGATGATTCCTGGGAAATGAAACAGTACAACCCAAACCTGGATTTGATCAAGACTGTGATGGCAACAGACCTGAGCGATTCGTCTCAACAGCGCCTGCCCAAAACACTGAAATTGACGACCCATGGGCTTCTGGGCTATGAGATGACCATGCATTTGATTGAGGCTCTGCCGTTCAATCCCGGCGGTGCAGAGAAAAAGGAATAGCTATTTCTGAATTCTACATCGGGGTCGGGGTCGGTATCGGAATCGGTATCGAAATTTCAAATCGATTGCGATAGCGACCCCGATACCGATACCGACCCCGAATGAAAACAAAGGTGGGAAGAGCACCTCTCCATTGAAGGATATGACGGTATAGCATGAAATGTAAACTTATTTACCCCAAATGGCCGAGACTCCAGGGCCAGAACGAATTCCATCTGCCCCCCCACGGCCCGGTGGTTTTCGCCGCCACCCTGCCAAAGGATATTCATATTGATTTTGTGGATGAAAACCTGGAATCCATTGATTTTGATGACCCGGTGGATTTTGTCGGGATTTCCATGATGCTGACCATTCAGGTGAAACGCGGCTGGGAGATTGCCAGATCCTACCGGCAAAAAGGCGTGCCGGTGATTTGCGGCGGGATCGCCGCCACCCTCCACGCTGAAGAAACCATGCAATATGCCGATGCGGTTTTTTTAGGGGAAGCCGAAGGCCGCATGGAGCAAGTCCTTGCCGACTTAAAGGCCGGCTGCTTGAAAAAAATATATGATTATCGCGCTGACCCGCCGCCCATTGAAATGGTCGGGGCTGCCCGGCGGGATATTTTAAACCGGAACTTGTACAATTACCGCGGTGTTCAAATGGTGGACCTGGTGCATGCTTCCCGGGGCTGCCGCTTTCATTGCTACCCTTGCGCGGTAGCGTATCTTGGGGGAAAAAAATTCAGGCCGCGGCCCATCGACAAGGTCATCGCGGAGATGGCCGGCATCCCCAACAATCGCCTGTTTCTGGTGGACAATTCCCTGGCCCAGGACCGGCAATGGGAGCTGGATCTGTTTCGGGAAATGATCCCCCTTAAGAAAAAATGGTGCTGCCATCCCATCGAAGATCGACCCGAAGTCCTGGATCTGGCAGCCCAGGCCGGGGCCTGGTATGTCTACCAGGCGGTTTTCGACACATCGGATTACATCAAAAACCGCATCCGCAGGTATCATGAAGCCGGCATCGGGGTTGAGGCCACCGTATTGCTGGGACTTGACCACCACACCGAGGATTACATCAAACGGCTCATCGACTTTTTATTGGAGATCGAGCTTGATCTGGCTGAGTTCACGGTTCTGACTCCCTTCCCCCATACCAAGGCTTTTGATGAGCTGAACAGCCAGAAACGAATTTTTTCCTTTGACTGGAATGATTATTCCGCCGACAAGGTCGTTTATCAACCCAAACACATGCGCCCCCAACGACTACAAGAGCTGCTGCAATATGCCTGGGACACATTTTATCAGCAGGAATCCCAGGAAATCAAAATGTTCAAGCTCATGCAAAAAGTCGTGCGCAAGGAAAAGGCGGACAATACTTTTCAACCCCGCAACCGCGCCCTGGCCTCTTCGGCCTTTGGTCGCAGGGTCGAGCGGTAGGGGCGGTTCGCGAACCGCCCGTCCACAATGGAAGGCGGTTCGCGAACCGCCCCTACTGGACCGAATGCTCCCCGGCCAGCAGGTTTCGAATGGTAACCGCCAGGGTTCTTTGGTTGATGGGTTTCATGATCAAGGCGCCGGCCCCCAAATCCAATGCTTTTTCTTCACTGACTTTTTCACTGAAGCCGGTGCAAAGAATCACCGGCAGATCCTGCCGGATGGCTCGAATATTCTGGATAAGCTGGTCGCCGGTCATATTGGGCATGGTGATATCCGATATCACAAGATCATATTCCTTGGGATTGAAGCGAATCGCTTCCAGGGCTTCGGCGCTGTTGGTACGCGCGGCAACGCGATAGCCCAAATCCTCCAGCATTTCCTTTTCCATTTCAACGATCATGGGCTCATCATCCACGATTAAAATGGATTCATTGCCGCCGGGCAGCTTTTCCTGGTCTCTGTCCGCCGAGTCCTCCGCCTCTTTTTCAATGGCCGTGAAATACAAGGTGAAACATGTGCCCCGGCCCGGCTCGCTGGTTACGGAAATTTTTCCGCCATGGGCTTTCACAATCCCGTGGACAACCGACAACCCCAGTCCCGTGCCCTTGCCCTCTGCTTTGGTGGTAAAAAAGGGATCATAGATTTTTTCCAGCACTTCCCTGCTCATGCCGATGCCGGTATCGCTGATCAAAAGGCGGATATAATGACCGGCAGGGATTTCCACCATATCCCCGGTGATGTCGCTTGCAATATTGGTTTCTTCCAGAACCACATCCAGGATTCCGCCGTCTTCTTCCATGGCATGGTAGGCATTGGTCAACAAATTCATCAGAATTTGATGCAATTGGGTGGAATTTCCGAGAATGGGGCCGCAATTGGAATTGATTTGCGTATTAATC
Source organism: Desulfosudis oleivorans (assembly GCA_020723325.1). GTDB lineage: Bacteria > Desulfobacterota > Desulfobacteria > Desulfobacterales > SURF-7 > DYJD01. The sequence goes on from DYJD01000004.1 coordinate 251,819, forward strand.
TGAATGGTCGACGGAATGGTGGCCCGGATCAACTTGCAGGCCTCCTTTACAACCAATTGCAGGAGCATGGGCTTCATCTCATGCTCACTCCGCCGGCTAAAGGTCAGGATCTGTTGTACAAGCCCACCGGCCCGTTCCGCGGCGGCAAGCACCTGCTGCAGATAATTCCTGGCCTTGCTGTCTTTGTCCATCTGGCGCATGGCCACTTCGGTATAGCCCACAATGGGATACAGGATATTGTTGAAATCATGGGCAATGCCGCCGGCCAGGGCTCCGATGGCCTCCAGTCGCTGGGTCCGGACAAGCTGGCTTTCCATTTGTTTAGCCTCGGTCAAGTCCCGGATAAAGCATAGAACCGCCGGCTTTTCCTCCCAAATCATTTGGATATTGGTCATCTGCAGCCATAAAAGCTCATGGCGGCTGTTCAGGGCGCGAAACAAGCAATATTTTTCTGTTTTTCCTCCCTGCAAACATTTTTCCCGGCAATCCAGCACCCGGTTGCGATCATCTGGATGAACAATTTCATCAAACGGAAGGGTTGTCAGAATTTCTTTTTCATAACCCAGAATTTTCAACGTACTTGGATTGGCAAAGCGGAAACAACCGTCTTGGAGCAGAAAAATTCCATCCTGGGCGTTTTCCACCAGCAAACGGTATTTTTCCTCTGAACGTCCTAGTGTTTCCAGGGTTTCCCGGTGTTTTTCCATGTCTGTTTTCAATGCCTGGTTGGCCCGTTCCAGTTCCAAGGCATTTTTTTCAAGCTTATCCAACATGTTGTCAAATTCCCGGGCCAACAAACCTATTTCGTCGTTACGTTCCAAAGACAGCCGGGCGGAAAGGTTGCCATTGTTGGCAATTCGTTTGGCATGGGCAATAAGCTTGATGATGGGTGAAAGCACCACGGAATCCGTCAACAACAACATAACCAGAATCATGCAGATCGCCGCCACCAGCACCGAATACAGTACATAGCGGATGGTTTCAGCCCCCTTGGCGCTGATGTTCCGCGGAATAGCAGCGCGCACCAGCAGGCTGGGGGCATTACTGATATCTGCCACGGCTTTATATACGTGCAGCCGATCCGCTTTGGTGCTGTCGATGAAATGCCGGGAAGGAGCCTGCAAATCCGGCAGAATCGCGCGCTCAAGGACCGAAAGCCGCTCTGGTTGAATGGGAATCGCAGTAAAGTCTACTTGGACCTGTTCTCCCAGGGCTTGTATCATGGCTTCGTTCAATAACCTGCCCATGATTACCGCCCCGCGGATGGGGCCTTCATGCTTGCTGGTCAGAATAGGACGGGAAGCAACCAACATCGGTCCCTGGGCTGTCATGAAAATACCCGAAACACGGATCTTCGCAAGCGGTTGTTTTAAGAGCTTTTCAAACGCGATCAGTGGATGCCCCGGCGGGAACAAATCCCTTGGAATGCCTTCAATGGCCATTGTATTTCCGCTTGTAAAATCATAGCGCTCATCCCAGACCACTTTCCCGCTTGCATCACAAAAGCAAACCAGATTCAATTTATTGCTGGAAAAGACGTCCAATACCAGATTGGCATCAATATAGTCTTGAGCAGCGGTTTCGATGAATTCATAGGTGTCATCCCAGGCGGCCCAATCATGGCAGGTTGAATCCAAATGCTCAATTTCGCTCTGTATGGAATGCAGGCAGCGGTCAAGATCCGTCAGCGCATCATTGCGCTCCAGGACCAGAAAACTCGGAAATACAATGAAGCGCTGGATTGCATAATCCGCAAGACCGTAAAGGATAAAAGCCCCTATCACAATCAACAATATCTTCCGCTTCAGGGATTTCAAGTCTCACTCCTGTTGTTATAAAACATACGATAACATAAACTATTTTTTATGCTTTCACAAATTAATCTTCAGGCCGGCAGTGCTGAAAAGGTGCTTTTTCCGATTATATCGTCACCGACTTTTTCACCTGCCAATTGGTGTTCATCAAGGACAAAGGCAACGGCCCAGGCGAGCAGGTGGATGCGACACCCGTGGGCAAATTCGCGGGGCCATCATCCGTCCATATCGGCACCGGCGATTTTACAGGGGATGAGCTGGTTGTCACGGAAAAAGGGATCCCTTTTGGGGATCTGGATTCCGACTACGGCAATAAGGTAGTAAAAAAGAAACGCGTGGAGAATAACCAAACTGGGAATCCCTGAAATATGCTGCATCTTTTTGCGGATGACATTCGTAGCTGATGGTCAAGGCAGATGACTATCAGATATCTCGGGATAACGGTGTCAATTATTCTGTGAGGTTGCAACTTGCTTATTCGATCAGCATTTTCGATCCCGATAGCGACCTCGACCCCGAGAGGTTGAATGGTAGAGACAAAATCCAATCACTCGCAAATCGCAATACGCGTTCCCGCAACACAAAAGGTGCGTGAACAAACAAAACCAGATCGCTGCAATTTTTTCAATTTTCCATGACAGGACAATTCCCGGTCACGAATATACGAATGCTGTCCTGAAGTTGAATGTTCGAATAGTGGGCATTAAAATACCTCATATTAGTTGTCAGAATCCGGGCAGTTTGAATGTCATGGTGATCTCGCCGGTTTCCCGGTTCAGGCGGATCATCTTGCCCTCACCCTCCGGTGCTGTGATTTTTTGACCGGTGGCCATCTCCATCAAACCGGTGATGAATTGCAGGCCGGAATTGAGCACGGCTTCCACTCTTTCAGGGGGCTGGGAAGCCAAAACGGCTGCACCGCTCAGCATTGCCCGGTTTTCCGGCGACTGATTTTCCGCAAAGGATTCCGCCTGACCGGCCGGCTCCGGATCGGTTTCTTCGGCATCGTAGACCACCGGTTGGTCCTCGGCTGACAGCGCCTTGGGGTTCATGAAATGGGGGGTGTCTTCCGGAATTTCTTCCTGCATGCGGGCCTCCATCACCGGCAGTTCCGGGTCCTCGCCCATCATTTCCCGCAGGCGGTTGAGCAGCTCGGTGCGTTTCTCCCTGGAAAACTCCACCATGTCCGTGCCGCCGTCAAACACGCCTTCAAAAAGATCGGTTTTCAACTGCAGGCCGGCCATGATTTTTTCCTCAATGCTGAACTTGGCGATGAGGTTGACCACATTGACGCAGCGACTCTTCTGACCGATGCGGTTGACCCGGCCCACCCGCTGGTTCAGGCGCGAGGGATTCCAGGGCAGTTCGAAATTGATCACACAATCGGCGGCCTGGAGGTTCAGACCGGTGCCGCCGGCATCGGTGGAGAGAAACACCTTGCATTCCGGATTGGTGCTGAACTCGTCGATGAGGGCCTGGCGTTTGTTGACCGGAATTTTACCGGTGAGTTCCACGAATTTGATGCCGGCCAGGGAAAGCTGTTTGGCGATCAGGAAGGTCATGGAAGTCCATTCGCTGAAGATCACCACCTTGCGGTTATTCTGGATGACCAGTTCGTCCAGAATGCCGGTGAGTTCTTTGAGTTTGGGCGAGATGTTGGTCTGGCGATCGATGAGGTAGGTAGAATCGCAGACCCGGCGCATGCAGAGCAACAGTTCCTGGATGCGCTTGATGTCTATGGGGGTCAGAAATTTTTTGTTCAACAGGGGCATCAAGTGCCGGGCAAAGCCGGCGTGCATCTCCGCCTGCTCAATGGACAGGTCGATATAGTAATTGTTTTCCACCTGGTCCGGCAAGTCGTCCAGGACTTCCTCCTTGCGCCGGCGCAAGACCAGGGGTTTCAGTTTTTCATGCAGCTTGTCCAGGTGGCGGTAGCCCATGATGCGGCCTTTTTTTTCCCGGCTCAGCATGAAATGATCCGCGGCAAAGCTCCATAAAGGCGCCAGGAGGTGCGGGTCCAGGAACTGGACAATGGAATAGACATCTTCCAGCTTGTTCTCCAGGGGGGTGCCGGTCAAGACCAGGGCGTGTTTGCGGGGAATGCGCTTGACGGCTTCGGCGGTCTTGGTCTCGAAGTTCTTGATGCGCTGGGCCTCGTCCAGAATCACCAGATCCGGCTTGCCGCGGCTGATGATGGTGGTGTCGCGCATGACCGCCTCGTAATTGGTGATCTTGAAATAATGGGGGTCGGTCTCGTAAATGCGCCGCCGCTGGACAGCGGAGCCGGCCACGATCACGGCCTTTTCATCGGTAAAGCGTTCGATTTCCCGCTTCCATTGCTCCTTGAGGGAAGCCAGGGTCACCACCAGCACGCGCTCAAAATGAAACAAGTGTTTTTTCAGAATGGCAAGGACAATGGCTTGCAATGTTTTCCCGAGACCCATTTCATCGCCGATCAGGGCCGCGGGCTTGTATAGACAGAATTGAACGCCGGCCTCCTGGTAGGGATACAGTCTGGTTTTCAGCATGTCCATGGCCGGGAGGTTTTCTGCGGGCAGGGCCGCCAGTTCGCGGCGCATGAGATGTTCCTCCAGTTGCCGGCGGACCGGCTCCTGAATGCGCAGCAGTTTATGGCCGGCGGTCTTTTCCATGAATTTCAGAAAATCCGCCAATTCCGCCTTGGCGTAAAAACCTTCCCCATCGAAAAATTCCCGCAGCATTGGTTGGATCGGCCCGAGCTTGTCTGGCGCATGTTCATGAAAAAGCCGCGGCAACCTTTTTCCGGAATCCCAATACACATCCACAAAGGGGAAACGCTCGGCCTGAATGCGCTTCTTGAAATTTTTCTTGCCTTGCAACTCCGTGCACAAAGCCAGCATATGTTTACAGGTGCCGAGGCGGTTGGTGGCGAAATCCGGGCAGGAGCAATGCCCCAGGCCCTTTTCGGGATCATGGAGGGTCACCACATACTGCCGGGCTTTGGGGGTTTCCACCAGGTGCTCGCCCTTGTACATGTCGCCCACGACAAAATTGAATTTTTCCTGCCGGGCTTTTTTCCGGCGGTCCTCCAGGGCCTGGGCGCGGATTTCTTCGTGGGTCAGAAAACGTTCATCGGGTTTTATGGGACCGCCGGCCACGGCTGCTTTCAGGCCCTTCCAGCCCTGCAGGCGGTCGCGTACATCCAGAAGCACGGCCACGGTGTGCTTGCAGCCGTCATTGGGATAGGGGCAGTCGCATTTGGTTTCAACCCCGGCTTTGGAAAGCTTGATCCAGGTGGTATAATCCCCATAATTGCCGTCCACTTCATAGGAAAAAGCGCCTTGTTCCGGATCCGCTTCCTTGCACAGGAAGCCGCCATGGTTGTACAGGCGCTGGCCGCGCTGATAGATCACTTCCGAGTCGGCGATTTGTTTGCGGATATAATCGGGGGTCAGTTCAAACATGGCGGTCTCCTGGTTGGGAATTCAAAATGTAAAATTTAATATTTCCGGCCTTGGTCATAGTTTCGGCCTTATCGCGGCTGGAAGCCGCTCCCACAATGAAGGATGGCCGAAATGATGATCAAGGCCAAAATTTCAGAGTCAAGCTGATTGAATTGGAATTTGATATTTCAATTGGGGGCTGTTTTCAACCTAAATTTTTACAAGACCAGCGGAACCTGTGGAGTAGGGGCGAAAAATCTTTCGCCCCAACATGCGCCTGATTAAAATGCGGTGATGGAGTAAAAGGTGTAAAAGGAGGTCTTTTAGATGTCATCGTGAGCCAGTGCTTCCGGCGGAACTGGAGTGAAGCGCCCGGAGCCCGGCGGCTGCCAGGACAGCACAAGGGTGGCGGTGCCTTTGCGTTGAAAATAATCCAGCCGGAGGGGGTACCAGCCGGGGTTTTGCACCTGGACAAAGACCGGGCCGGCCAGTTGGTCCGAGTGCTGGGTGGGATCATCCAAAATTTTTTGGTTGTTGAGGAAGACCCGGACGCCGTCATTGGAAAGCACATGGAAAGCGTATTCACCGGCCTGATCCAGATGGATCCAGCCCATGGCGCGCATGCCGATTTCCTGGCTGGCACCGCTGGTAAACACCGGGCCGTAGCCGAAATGCCGGTTCAGGTCCGTGATGGGCGCGCCCTTGGTTCCCCGCGGTTTGGCCGGATTGTATTCCGGCAAGGCGTCCAGGTGTCTGGCGCTGAAATCATTAAAATAAACAGCCGCGAGACCGGGTTTCAAGCTTTCCGGGTTTTGGGGTTGGGGGCAGGACGGCAGGGCGAAACGGGCCGGCGCGGCAGCCGCATCCGGCCCTGGGTTTCCAGTGCTTTCGGAAGGCAGTTTAAGGCCGCAAGCCGATGATAGCAAGAAGATGATTGCCAGGCAGCCGGCGGGTATTTGAAAGCATTTGTAAAAAGCGACGGAAAATCTACGGATGAAAAGTGATCTCATAATCGCCTCCACTATCAAATCGGCCTTGATCATGGTTTCGACCGCATCGCGGCTGGATGCCGCTCCCACGATGAAGATCGGCCGAAACAATGATCAAGGCTATCAAATTTCAGACAAACGCAGGTTGTCGCCACCGGCTTTTCATTTGGATTAATAAAGTATAATCCGGTCACTCTGCAAGTAAAAACAAGCCGCCTCCTACCAGGCATAGGTCACCCGGATTTCGATCTGGTCATTTTGGGAATAGCGCCCGAAAAGGGATTGCGGCGGGCCGTTCAGCCAAACGCCGGACAGCCCCGCTTTCCAGGCATCGCTGAAAATGTACTGGAGGCCGGGTCTGGTGAGAAAAGCGCCGTGTTCCGGATTGCAGGCCAGATTGAGGTTGGTTTCGATTTTCTGGTTCAGCCAGCCCACCCGTAAATTGGCCCATAAAATGGTTTCCAGGCGTCGGTCATATAAGGCCGGCGAATAGCTTAAGATCAGGGTTTGCTGAGCCTGCAGGGTCACAAGTCCGTCCTCAAAGAGGCGGTAGTCGGCGGCAATGCCATAGTCAAGGCTGTTGCTTTTATGTTCAATGGGGTTCAGGGGGGATGAAAGCAACCAGGGGGCCGAGGGGTACCCCCACAGCTCCTGCCGGATATTGAAGACCCGGTCAAAGATATAGCCGGCCTCGGCCCGCAAGCTGAAGTCGCCCAATACCGTGGCGGCGTCCGTTCCAATGACGGTGATCTGATGAAACCCGGGCACAAGCCCTGGATCAAGGTACAGTCGGCCCTGGGATTCGGATAACCGTATCTGCCTGGTTTTGAATACCGGCCGTGGATCAAAGCCGTGGAAACAACTGAGGGCCCAATCCACTTCACCCAGGCGTTGGAAGCGAAGACCCAGCGCGCCGTTGCCGAGTTCGCCCTCGGGTAAATCCGGTTCTGCCGCGCTGATTTCAGAAGCGGGCAGGGCTGTTTGAATGGTTTGGCTGGGAACCGGCGACCAGCGCTCATCGGGTTTCGGCAAGCGGTAGGGCACGAACCAGGGCACCCAAACCGCCTGATAGGACCAGTCCGCCCGGCCCAGGCTCACCGAAAGGGCGGGTACACCGATCTTGCGCTCCTCGGTGGGCCGCAGGATGAATTGGGTATAATCCCAGGGATTGAACAGATCGTTGACCGGATATTCATCCAGCCGGCCCCAGGCAAAACGCTGAATTCCGACCCGGAAATCCAGGGCTTGAAAGCTGCGCTCCACATAGCATTCCTTGAATTCCAGGAAAGGAGTATTGGATTGATAAACCTTATCAAAGCGTTTGAAGAGGGTATGATCCTTGCGGACATCCTGAACAGAGCCGTCCCATCCACCGGCAAGTATGGAATTCAGACGCCATTGAGACAACTCCCCGTTGAGCTTGACCTCGGCATTCAGGCTGGGTGCTTCCTTGACCGTATCCTGTTCAAGGGCGTACGCGCCGAACATGGCCACCCTGCCGCTTGTGGAAAAATAATCCTCCGCCCGCCCCGGACCGGCAAGGACCAGCAAAGCCAAGACAGCGGCGATGATCAACCTCATTTTCCCGCCCTTTCCAATGATCTGTAAGTGAAGAGTTCCTCCTGGAAAGAGGTGTTGTATTGAATATTAATAATCGTCAAGTCGGTTTTATGGCCGGTCTTGCGATTCTCCATCATGGATTTAAAGGGGGTCGGAATTTCGTCGATTATGCGGATGTCCGTGAATAGCCCCTGGCGATAGATCTCCTGACCCTGATAATATTCGATTTTAAGATGAATAAAGTGCTCCTTGGACACCCAGGCAATGTAGCGGGAATATTTGCGGCGGATCTTGGGAGTGACTTCCACCACATGGCAGGCTTTCCCGGCGATCACATCCTCTCCCCGGATTTTAAAGGTGTAGTCATCGAGGTTGGGGGGACCGCCGAAATCATCATAGGAAAAGTCCGAACCGAAAAAGGAATCATCCTGGGAATTGGTGGGGATGCGCCTGATACGGCGGAATTCCGGGAAGTAGGCCCATAAATCCCGCTCGGTAAAGGAGCGGGCATGGACCAGGAAGCCCACGTTCTTAAGATCCGCCGGGGTGTCGAAGACCACCAGGACCTTGAAGGCTTCTGAATCGAATTTCTGGCTGTATTCCACCAGGGTGCGGGTGCGGGTGGTGCCGCCTTTGTCAAACAGGACCATGCCCGCTTCGGTTTTGCGGTTCAGGGCTTTTGCGCGCAAGGCATGCACCTTCTCATATACTTCCCGTCCGGATATGGCCTGGGCGGAAGTGATGGGAATCAACATCAGGAGCAGTGCCGATATCCCTGAAATTGCGGTGCGGATTCCAAATCTATTCATATGCCAATGCCTCCACAATATTGGTTTTTGCCGCCCGGTGGGCAGGATAGAGACCGGCCAGGGCTGAAAGGATGATAGCAAGCAGGATCGCCAGAGCCGTGGCCGCATAGTGAACGTGAAAGGAGATGCTGGCCCCCATGTTCAATTGGAAAAAGGCCTCCAGTTCCAACCGGCCGATAAGCAAACCGACGGCGGCGCCCAGCAGGCCGGCGGCGGCGCCGATCAGGGCCGATTCGATGATGACAATGGCCGCCACCTGGGTTCTCAGCATGCCGATGGATCGGAGCACGCCGATCTCCCGGGTGCGTTCCAGCACGGAGGCCAGTAAGGTCACGATGATGCCCAGGGCTGCGATGAGCAAGGTGATGATGTTGACCGCGTTGGTCACCACAAAGGAGCGGTTCAACATTTTCCGTACTTCCTCTTTGAATTCGCCGGCAGGCAGTGCAAAAATTCGTCGCTTTTGGCCCATACGTTCCAAAATTGTTGTGCATACAGGCTCGATTTCCGTGTTTGGTTTCAGGCGCAGTTCATACATGTCCACCAGATGGTCCTGATAGATTCGGCGGTAGGTTTGGATGTCCATCCATAAACAGCCGGAGTCCGAGGCATAATCCACCACGACGGCAGCCACGCCAAAGGCGTGCGGTCCCGAAGGTGTGGGCAGCATCACCTTATCCCCGGGTTTAAGGCCGTGTTGGGCGGATAAGCCCTCATTAACGGCAATATACTCCTTATCCGGCAAAAGCCGCAGCAGGTCTTCGCGATTGCCGTCGGCCAGCATGGCCGGGCAATAGGACAACCTCGCGGTTACATCGAAAGCTGCCAGGAGCACCCTTTTGCCGTTGAAATGAGTATATACCTTGCGATAGGGCTCGGCCATGAGTACGCCCGGAATTTCTTCAAACTCTTTGAGCATCTCAGCCGGCATGGGAATGCTGGGGGAGCCCCCGGTGGTCATGGGATGACCGGAACTGACAAAAATATCGGCTCGAATTATGGAATCAATGTAGGCAAAAACCGATTGGCGAAAGCTGTGGATGAGGCAGGCGGAGCAGACAAACAAAGTGATGCTGCAGAAAATGCTGGCCACGACCACGGCGTTGCGCGCGAGATTTTTTTGCAGATTCAGGCCGGCCAGCCTTCCGCCGGCACCGAGGCGCTTGGAAAGCAGGAGATGGAAAATATCCAAGAACCATTTCAGAAAAATCGGCGTATGCAGGGAGATGCATAGGAGGATCAACACCACGGCAAAATGGGTGGCGTCGGCGATTTGACGGCCGCCAGTGATTTTGTGCAGCATGAGCAGCAGGATGGCCAAGAGGAGTGTGATGGTGGCGGCAATTTTGGTTTTGCTGCTTTGCGCCGATCCATTTTCCGCATAAGGTAAGGAACGGATGGCTGAAATGGGCGAGATACGGCTGCTGGCAATGGCCGGAAAAGCGGCCGCCGCAAGCCCTGCCAAAATTCCCATGGCGGCGTTTTGAAAAAGGGTCGGCCAGGACCAGGCAATATCCGTGATGGTGGTTTTCAGGTAAACTTCGGTAATGATCTGTGAGATGGTATGGATGGTGAGCTTGGCCATAGCCAGGCCCAACAGAACACCCAGCAGGGAACCGCACAGGGAGATCACCAGAGTTTCACCCAGGAACAGTGCGATGATCTCGCCGCGTCTGACGCCCAAAGCGCGCAGGATGCCGATCTCCTTGCGGCGCTGCACCACGGATATGGAAACGGAATTATAGATCAAATACATCCCGACAAATATGGCCATGAACCCGGTGAGGCGGATTGCTTTGCGGAAGTGGATAAGCAAGAGTTCCACCTGTTTGGTGCGGCCGGCGGGGGTATCGATTTCGTAGCCTGCCGGTAGAACCTTTTGAATGCGGGTTTTCACGGTATCGAGCTGTTCACCGGGCAGCAGACTGAGATCAATGTGATCAATGCGGCCTTCTTTGCCAAAAGCCAATTGGGCGGCAGCCAGATCCATGACGGCCATATCACCGCCGGCTACTTTAGCCGGCCCTTCCGGATTGAGCAACCCGCGGACCTTGAAGGTGTGGATACCGGCCACGGTCTGAACCTTGACTTCCTGGTCGAGTTTGATTTGCTCCCGATCCGCCAGGCTGCGGGTCAGCAAGATGGAATCCGGCCGGGCCAGAAACAGCAACGGATCGGGAATGTCAGCGCTTTCATCGCTGATGGCGTAGTTGCGGATTTGATGATCCTGGAGCACATCAACCCCCAGAATCACCAGGGAACGCCCTTGGCCCTGGGCCAAGTTGGCATTGGTCTCGATCACCGGCACGGCGTATTCGACCCCGGTTACGCTTTGAATCTGCTCTATAAATTCTTCGGGAAAACCTGCTTCCGGACCGGAGACCATAAGGGCGGCCCGTCCGCTGATATGATTGATGGCGCTTTCAAAGGAAGCCAGCACGCTGTGGTTGACGATATCGATGGACACAATGGCGGCCACCCCCAGGCAGATTCCGCCCATGATCAGGGCCAACTGGGTTTTGTTCAGCTTGATGTGCTTGAAGCTGATATGGCGCAACAGGTTTGAGAAGTTCATGCTAGCGGCCCTCCAATGGCAACGTCCTGGGACAGGGCTCCGTCTTTGAGGGTGATGATGCGCGTGCCGTAAGCAGCGGCCTTGGAATCATGGGTCACCATGATGATGGTCTGGCCCTGTTCATGCAGGGATTTCAACAACAGCAGAATTTCTTCACCGGTATGGGAGTCGAGATTGCCGGTGGGCTCGTCGGCCAGGAGCACGGCCGGGTTGGTGATCAGGGCCCGGGCGATGGCCACTCGCTGCATCTCGCCGCCGGAGAGTTGCTCGGGCCGGTGCTCCGCTCGCGCAGCGAGGCCGATTTTATGCAAAATGGCTTCAGCCATGGGTTTTACCCGGGTGAAGGGCAGGCCGTCCACCAGGAGGGGCAAACCCACGTTTTCAATCGCCGTGAGCAATGGTAGTAGATTGAAGAATTGGAAAATAAAACCTACTTGCCGGCGGCGGATCAGGGTCAGCTCGCTGTCCGAGATCCCATGCAACGGTTTGGCATTGATGAAAACCTCCCCTGCGGAGGGTTGATCCAACCCGCCCACCAGGTTCAGCAGGGTGCTCTTGCCCGAGCCACTGGCCCCCATGATGCTGAGGAATTCTCCTTTTTGAATGGATAGGGAAACATCCTTGAGGGCATACACAGCCCGCGCCCCCTGGCGATACTGCTTGCTGACATTTTTGAGTTCAATCATTTTTCACCTCGATAACTTATTTTTGGTCATGGCAGCCTTGATTTTGGATTCACATAAGGTCAGCCAATTGATGTCCGCCTCGGAATGGAACAGGCCGGCGTCGATGAGCAGCTCACTGATGAGGGCGTGCCGATTATAGGCACTTTTTTTCAAGGCCAGTTTGCGCTGGGTGAGCCGGTTCATTTGTTTGAGATAAAGCGCTTTTTGTTTTTCGATCAGCTCCAGAATGGCAGTGGGATTATTGCTATCCATGAACATGAGTTTGATAAAAAATTCATCCCGCAGGGCCCGGAGCTTGGAGACCGGCTCGGCCAGCCATTCTTCCAATTGTTTGCGTCCTTCGGCCGTGATGCTGAAGATTTTCTTGTCAGGCCGCTTGTCTTGGGCCTGGCGATCGTGGGTGACCAGGTCCTCTTTTTCCAGGCGTTCCAGGGTGGAGTAGATCTGGCCGTAATTCAAGCTCCAGAATTCCCCGACCTTGTCGTCGAAGCTGGTTTTGATTTCATAGCCATGGAGATCTTTTTCGGCCAGTATGCCGAGCAAGGCATATTTAATCGACATGAATATTCTCCCTAAGAATATATAAAAGTATATATATAAAAATAGGTATCGCCGTCAATGAAAATTAATTGTAGCGGATTCTTTTTTCATCCAAGGGAATCCGGATCAGGAAAAACACGCCTTGGCCGGGGGTGCTGGTGCATTCCAGTTTTCCCTGCAGGGAATGGGTTACCAGGTTGTAAAGAATATGCATGCCGAGGCCGGTACCGCCCTGGCCACGCTTGGTGGTGAAAAAGGGGTCGAACATTTTAGCAAGGGTTTCCTTGTCCATGCCTTTGCCGTTGTCCGAGTAAATGAGAATCAGTGAATCCGCTTCCCGGCGGACGATGATTTCGATTCTGCCAGCCGCCATGGATTCAAAACCGTGCATAATGGAATTGGTGATCAACTGGGTCAATATCTGGGCAAAGGCCCCTGGGGAGCTGTTGATTTCAAATCTATCCGGGCATTGCACGCTTATGGCATGGCCGGTTCCCTGGAATTTGGGTTTCAGGGTGAGCACCAGTTGATCAATGTAATTCTTAACCTCAAACCATCTGTGCTGATCGCTGAACTGGTCCACGGATACTTGTTTAAAACTGACCACGAGCTCTGCCACGCGCTTGAGATTTCGGGAGATCAGATCAGATGTTTCGGTAATGAGTTTCATCAGTTTGACATGATCCAGGGATTCCAATGGTTGGGATTTGAGGGTGCTGATCAGTTCCAGGGTACGGTCCTGAAGCAGGGAGGCGGCAGTTATGGCAATACTGAGGGGTGTGTTGATTTCATGGGCCACGCCGGCCACCAAACCACCCAGGGAAGCCATTTTTTCCGATTGGACCAGTTGGTCCTGGGTTTCTTTCAAATCCGAAAGGGATCGCTGCAGGATCTGATTCGTCCGCCGGAGTTCTTCCTCGGCTGCTTTTCGCTTGGTAATATCCAATTGTAAAGCCTGATTGCCGGCGGATAAGGCATTGCTTTTTTCCTCGAGCTGCATCACCATCTGATTGAATTCGTTTGTCAGGATTCCAATCTCATCCTTGCGTCTGGATTTGAGGCGGACAGTAAGGTTTTTAGTATCCTGGATGGAAAGGATATGCCGCTCCAGACGGGTGATGGGATTGATCACGATTTTTTGGAGTAAAAAAAACAGGATCAATACCATCAAGGCACCGGCAATGAGAATTGCCGTCATAAAATAGTAAACACTTTCCCGTCCTTGCTTGACAATGTCCCGCCCCAGGTCGACCCTCAGCAATAAACAAGGATTGCCGTGAATGTCATTTATGCCCTTATAGCCGGACATAAGATCCGGAGCCATGGTGAGAATCGCCACAGACGCACCTTTTGTTAGTTGCCGGTGGACTTGTTCAAGTTCCGGCGGCTGATTCCCATGGATATCCACAAAATGAATGGACAGTTTGGTTTTTTGTCGTAGATTTTGGATTTCCGCCGGAGTCAAAAAACGGCCCATAATCAGCGTGCCGTGGATCGGTCTTTCAAAATTGCTGTTGGTAATCGGCCAGGAGGTGATCAGGGCCGGTTCCTGGCCTATTAGGATGATGCCGGTCTTGCTGTCTTTTGGATACCTGTGAAACAACAAGTCCGGGTGGCCCAGGATGTACTGCTGAAGGACGGCAGCGGCAGGGCCGAAATCATCGGTAACGTGGTCGATGGCGGCGCTGTGAACGATAGCTTCTTTATTGTTCAGAAAAACGATAAAATCCATCCGTAAATTAGCGAGAGTGACTTTTTGCAGATTATTGCGGATATAGTCGTCATTCTGCTTTAACAAGAAGTCACGGGTTTCATTCCATGGCCCCCAATCGCCGCCGATGGCTTTCAGATTATCGAGTTCTGTAGCAACGGCATTCTCGGCCCGCAGGACATTTTTTTCAATATCCTGGGCCTCCAAACGCAGAAAGCTGCGCATAACAAAACGATCCGTGATCCATAACAAAGCACCGGCGATGAGCACAAAAAGGGCGGTGATTATGACAAGTATTTTTTTTTGGAGAGTCATAATAATGGGATTATATCAATCGACATTGTTTGAGTGTACACGGAAGTTTACCTGTTTTTGGTGAGGATGTCTAATTTTTTCATCCGACTGCCAAGGGGATCAGATGAAAAATAGGCCCTTTCATCGGGGTCGGGGTCGGTATCGGGATCGGTATCGAAAAAATAATTTGGGAGACCCCGCCCCCAAAAAACCAGGGCTTTTCCCATGTTGACCCCAAGACTCAACACCATGGCCTTTCCGTAGGGGCGGTTCGCGAACCGCCCCTGCACATCGGCAGGGCACACCGTTCCGTCCCGTTGGCGAGTTGGCTTTGGGGGGGAAAAAAAACTCGATGCCGATTCCGATACCGACCCCGACACCGAGAGGTTGCATGGCAGAGATAAAACCCAGTCACTCACGAGTCGCTTTGTTTTGGTGGACAATAGTATTCGCAGGATGAAATGTGGGTAATTATTGGCCGCACATTCCGCGCCAAGTTTACATGCAATTCCCCTGAGGAATTCGGATTTATAGGTTGTATTGTATTGTTATTGAAGCTATATTGCTTTTCTCGAAAATTGTAAAATTAAGGAGGCTGAATGAAACTTGCAAAATGGACCCGCGATGAATCCCTGGCCGTTCTTACCATGACCAACGGCGAAAACCGGCATAATCTGCTTTTTGCCCAGGCCATGCAGCAAACCATAAACGAAATTTTACAGGATCCGGCCGTGGAATCCATCCTGCTCACCTCGGATGATCCCAAAAGCTTTTCCCAGGGAGTTGATATTGACTGGCTGGCCGGCCGCATGCAGGCCGGCGACACCCAGGCCATCAAGGATTTCATGTACGGCATGAATGCGGTCTTTAAGGCACTATTGCTGTGCCCGGTCCCGGTGATTGCCGCCATCAACGGCCATGCTTTCGGCAACGGCGCCATTCTGGCCTGTGCCTGCGACTTCCGCTTCATGCGCGCCGACCGCGGTTATTTCTGCTTTCCAGAAGTGGATCTGGGAATTCCCTTCCTGCCGGGAATGATCGCCTGGGTAAAGAAAGCCATCCCCTATTACAAATTCCAGGAACTGAAATTTTCCGGCCGGCGGGTGGGGGCCGCTGAATTGGAAATCCACCATGTAGTGGAAAAGGCCTGCCCTGACCAGGAAAGCCTGCTGCGGGAAGCCGGCGCATTTGCCAAGAGCTTTCACAAAAAGCGCGGCATCTTCGGTGAAATGAAAAAACGCATGCACCATGAAATCATCCAGATAATGGAAACGGAAGACCCCAAATACATCGAGGCGTTGTTTCTGATGGTGAGCGGATGAAACCCCCTTGAAGTTTGACATACAAGACGATTTCTGAGATACGATCAAATCGTGAAAGCGAATTCCTATTCCTCAAATAGGAGTGAAATTAAATGGCCTATGGCCTATTAATAAATTATGCTGGTGTTCCGTACGAGATTTCGTCATTATTCCCGGATAATGGTCTGGCATCGCTGGCGGCAGTCTTAAAAAATGAAAACCATACAGTCCAAATTATAGACTATTCAACCACCACCACCATACGCGAAGTCTTTGGAAGTGAAGTTCGAAAGGCCTTGATTCCAATTGCACCAGTGGTTTTTGGCGAGAGGATGCTGAATGATGCGGAAATTGCTTCGCTATTGGAAATTGAGGGTGAAATTAAAAAAAATGAAAGGAGTTTCCTTGACCGGCAGATTATAGAACTGAGCAAGTCAATCATCGATAATAATGTCCGGTGGATTGGATTCAAACTGTGGATGTCCGGAACCCAACAGTCCATGCATATTGCATCAAAATTAAAAGAGCTGTTCCCTCATTTAAAGATTTTTGCAGGAGGGCCTTCAATTGATCTTTTTCAGGAAGCGATTATTGAGAAGTTTTCATTTATCGATGCTCTTATTTTTTCCGAGGCGGAAGAATCTTTGCCTCAATTACTGAAGTGGATGGACGGGAAATTGGACATTTCTGAGATTAGCAGCGTTATATATAAAACCGAGCAAGGTATTGTCAAAGCACCTGTTAAGCGAATAGAAAAGCTCGATGCGCTACCGTTTCCTGTTTACGATGAAGACGTTTACAATGCCATGGCCGGTAATCAGAAAATGAAAATTTTCTGTTTTGATGAAAGCCGGGGGTGTATCATGGGGTGCGCCTTTTGTCCTGATGTAAACAAATATAAGAAACAAAGGATTGAGAAATCAGCAAAACGATGTGTCGATGAAATTGCCTATTTACAGGAAAAATATAAGACCGCTTATTTTCGCTTTTCCGGTTCAAATACTTCAATATCGCTCTTGGAAGAGATAGCGGACGAAATAATTTCACGGGAATTATCCATTAAGTTTTCCGTCTTTTCATCAGCAATCGGCCTAAAATCAAAGACAGTTGAAAAGCTCGCGAAAGCAGGTCTGATTGGAATTTTTATAGGTGCAGAATCCGCAGATGCATCACAGCTAAAACAATATTTAAAAAAGGGGACTTCTCCGGATAAAATTAGAAATATCGTCGATTGTTGCAAAAAATATAATATATTTGTATCCCTAAGCATGATATATCCTACTCCCTTTTCAAATGAATCAACGCTACATAAAAATATTACTTTTATCCTTGATTGCTTAAAGGGATACGAAAAATGTTCTGTTCCTCATTTTCCTGCCGGTTTATACCCTTATACCCAGTGGTTTGAAAATTTGGAAGAGTTCGGCTTTTCCTTACAATGTCCAACAAAAACAGACTATATCAACGAAGTTTTATTTTATTCATATAACGTAGTACTCCCACGATATTTATGGAAAGATCTACCTTACACGCTAAATGGAAAAACTTTTAAAGAGCTTTTACTTGACACGTTTAAGATGAGCGTCTCAATTAAAAACAACGGTATTATTCCATACTTGCCGGAAGCCAATTTGATGATGGCACCCCTACTGGGTTATGATGACTATAAAGTCTTTGCTAAAGACATGAACATTGCAATGTTCACTGGCGACAGCAGCAAAATAGAGATGTGGAATGGCAAGTTCAATTCGGCTGCAAAGCAAATCCATCGAAAATAGACAATACTACTTATGACTGCTGCAACGTACTGTAAAAAATGCGTTTTGAATGAACATTACCAAAATATTACGTTCAACAAAGATGGGCTTTGTAATTTTTGTGAAAGCTATTCAAATCAACCGCCGGAAATCGTCTTGGATGACGGCATCCTGTATAATCTTAAAAATGAAGAAAAAAGCAAGTACGATCTTCTTGTAGCATATAGTGGAGGGAAAGACAGCACTTATGTACTTTATCAGCTTATTAAGAAATACAAGCTCAATGTCCTATCCGTCACGTTTGACAACCATTTTATCTCTGAAATGGCGATGAAAAATGTAGATTCCGTAGTAAAGGCATTGGAACTCGACCATATTACGATCAAGTATGACTTCAACCTGACAAGGTCGATTTTTAATCAGAGCATTCAGCTTGCAAAAAATCATAAATTGCAAGATATGTTTAGAACATTCGGCATACTCTGTTGGCCGTGCTTTATGCTTATAACAATGGCCACATTTAATATCGCTACAGCTTATAATATAAAATACATCGCAGGTGGTTGGTCCTTTGGCCAGTTGGCAAACTTGAATCGTTTTTCTGAAAATCATCAAAACGGGTTTCTGTCCGGAAGAATGGTCGCTGATCTATTCGTCATGCCCTTGTATGAGCAATTGACACTGAAGCAAAGGCATCCCCAAATAGAAATTTTTAAAGAATGCAGGCTAAAAGATGAATTATCAATCATTCCTTATTTTCTCTTCGAGCAGTATGATGAGCGGAACATTTTCAAAACAATTCAAAAAGAGCTTGGTTGGCTAAGGCCTGAGGATACAGATGGCTGCTCAACCAATTGCCTTTTAAATAGCTATGGAAACCACCTTTTCGAAGAAGTGTATCATTACAACCGATATGCAGAACAGCTTAGCCGTCAGATCAGAATAGGGCAGATAACCCGCGAAGAAGCATTGCGTGCTATTGAAAATATTGGTCGTCAGGAGATAATTAATGATATTAAAAAATGCCTTGAGAGGCTAAACTAATGATTCAAGACGAGCAAGGGTCTGCAGGGCTTGTTTAAACTTGAATTTGTGGATCTGATCTTCCAGAGTGGCGAATAGGTCCAGTGACGCAGTGGAGTTGCAATAATTTTTTAGAACGGCAAGGCGTTCTATGGCACGGTAGTTGTTTCCTGTGAGGAGTTGTTTGAATTCCTCAAAGCGCGAAGGGATAAGGTCAGGATCATGGCTGGACACATTTTCAGTTGGGATTGCCTTTTCAAGGCTTGGGAACTCCGGCAATTTAGCAATGGAATCCTTCAACTCGGCCAAGACTTTTTCAAAACGGGCCGCCCGGCATTCAAAATCAGCCGGATTCCCATTCTGAAGAACGGTTTCAAGGGCCCCGACCAAGGCGTGCAAGTCGACCGCAGCGATATTGCCGGCAACGCCTTTCAGGGTATGCAATAGATGCAGACAGTCTGCCTGTCTGCCCTCATGATATGCAGTGCTGATTACATCCGTAATGTTTGAGTATTCTTTCACAAAATCACGTAGTAATTTAAACAAAAGTTGCTTGTTACCCTTTAATCGTATCAGTGCGGTGTTCATATCGATGCCTGGGAGGGCCGGAATTTTTTCGGTGAACTCCGGGGCGGCCGATAATGGAAGGATAGTATGGGATTTCCGATCATCGGACTTTTGGATCCACTTTTCCAACGTGCTGAACAGTTGGTGTGGATCCACGGGTTTATCCACTACGGCATCCATGCCGGCTGAAAGGCAGTTTTCATAATCTGTTTGCTGACCGCGGGCGGTCATGGCAATGATGGGCAATTCCAGATGGCAGCCGCTGCCGCGAATCAGGCGCGTGGCTTCCAATCCATCCATCACCGGCATTTGGATATCCATTAAAACGGCGTCATAATAAGCCTGATCCAGCCGGGTCAAGGCTTCCTGACCATTGGCGGCGATTTCCACTTGCAGGCCGGCTTGGGTCAAAATCTCTGCCGCCACTTGTTGATTGAAGCGATTGTCTTCTGCTAGCAGAATGCGCTTCCCCTGAAGAGACGCATTTGCGTGTGGAGCCCCGGCGGTAAGTCCAGCCTGATTTTGTAGATGGGTATCGTCGATGTCCAGGCCCATGGAGCGGCTTTTGTCAGTACACGAGTCTTCCGGCAGGAGGTAAAGCTGTTGCTGGGCCTTGGACGGAATTCCGAAACAGGCGGTAAAAAAGAAGGTACTGCCCTGACCGGCGGTGCTGATCACATCGATTTCGCCATCCATCATTTCCACCAGCCGTTTGCAAATGGTCAGCCCAAGGCCGCTGCCGCCGTATTTCCGGGAGGTGGAAGCCTCCGCCTGGGTAAATACGTTGAACAGCCTGGCTTTTTGTTCCGGGTTGATACCGATACCTGTGTCGCTCACGGCAAAACGGAGTTTGACGGCGGATTCCGTTCTTTTTTCCTCCGATATCTGAATGTCGACTTGCCCTTTTTCAGTGAACTTAAGGGCATTGCCGATGAGATTGGTGAGAATCTGCCGAAGCCGCAACGGATCACCGCTGACAATGGGCGGCACATGGGGCGCAATGGAAACACGCATTTCAATCTCTTTCAGGGTGATTTCAGCGCTAAACATATCCGTCACATTGGAAAGGACTTGAACCGGGCGAAAACAGGTATTTTCCATGGTGAGCTTGCCGGCCTCGATTTTGGAAAAATCCAGGATGTCGTTGAGAATACCGAGGAGGGTGTCGGCCGACAGTTTTATTTTTTGCAGGTAGTCCTTTTGTTTTTCGGGAACGTCCGACCTCAGCGCCAGTCGGCAGAAGCCGATGACGGCATTCATGGGAGTTCGAATTTCATGGCTCATATCGGCCAGAAATTCACTTTTGGCCTGGGTGGCGGCCTGGGCGATCTTGCGCTCTTTTTCCGCTTTCTCTCTTTCTTTGCGGTCGCTGATATCCCGGGCAATACCGCGGAAACCCACAGCCCGGCCCTGGCTATTCCGGATCAGCGAAATCGAAACTTCCACTGCCAGTTTGGAATTGTCTTTGCGAAGGATTTCGAATTCAAAACCTTTGATGGGATCTCCGCTGACAAAGACCCGGTTGAATGCGGCAAAAATCGTACGTTCGGTTCCCGCCTCTGTCATTTTTAAATAATTCAAGGAGAGAAGTTCATCTTTGCCGTAGGCCAGCATATTGCACAGGGCGCTGTTGCAAAAGGTGAAGTTGCCGCTCAAATCGGTTTCAAAATAGCCGTCTTCAATACTGGAAAGGATGGTACGATAGCGCAATTCAGCCTCGGCCAGCTTGATGCGCGAGCGGGTCAGGCCCACATGGAATCGGATTCGCGCCATTAATTCGTTTTTGGACAAGGGTTTGGTGATGTAGTCATTGCCGCCGCTTGAAAAACCGTCCACCAAATCGCGCACCTGGTTTTTGGCAGTCAGGAAGATGATGGGCAATTCCTCTTTGGAAAAGCGGCTGCGGAATTGCTTGGCGGTTTCAAAGCCGTTCATCTTGGGCATCATAATGTCCAGAAGAACGATGTCGGGCTTCATCTGCCGGCTGATGTCAAGGGCCTCCATGCCGGAATAGGCCGTATAGACCGAAGCTCCGGCCATGCTCAGGTAATTGATGATCACTTGCAGGTTGACCGGTTCGTCGTCCACAGCCAGGACATTGATTCCGGAAAGTCCGTTCAAAATCAGTTTTTCTCTGCGGTCTTGAAGTCCTGATCTGCGCTCCGGAAGGCCTTCAGGCGGACCCAGGTCCAACCCGCGCCTGTCACCTTCGGCATGCCTTCTGTCCACGGTTTCGGTTAGGACAGGCGTATCATCTTCCTTGCGCGCAATTATTTTTTCACTGATTGAAATTGATTTGAGTTTTTCCTCCGACGGTGTTTGAGTTTGGGGGGATTCATCCGCCAAAGGAATGGTGAAAAAAAAGGTCGCGCCTTTGCCCGGGCTGGATTCCACCCCTATTTGACCGCCGTGGATTTCCACAAGACTTTTGGTTATGGAAAGCCCCAGGCCTGTTCCGCCGTATTCGCGTTCGATGGAGCTGTCGGCCTGTTCAAAGGATTTAAAGATATCCGTGTGTTTCTCTTTTGCAATACCGATGCCGTTATCGGAAATGCTGATCCGGGCCAGCCCGTCCACAACCGCGGCATCCACGACAATAAAGCCTTGTTCGGAAAATTTAACGGCATTCCCCACCAGGTTTTGCAAAATCTGATTGAGCCTGTTCTCATCGCCCAACACCAGCGGGAAATCCTCGGCAATCTTGTTTTTGAACTCCAGGGCTTTCCCGGCAATCAGAGGCGTGGACAGCCTGATGACGATGTCGGCCAGTTGATTGATATCCACGGCCCGCTTGTTTAAGACAATGTCCTTATTCTTCAGCTTTGAAAAATCCAGGATATCGTTGACCAAGTGGGACAGGCGTTTACCGCTGCCGACAATCAAGGCGAGATTGCGTCGCGTTCCTTCCGGCAGATCACCGGTGGCGCCTTCCAGCAATGATTCGCCAATGCCGATGATGCCGTTCAGAGGCGTGCGCAGTTCATGGGAGGTATTGGAAAGAAATTCATCCTTCAGTTTATCTGTTTTTTGCAATTCCTTGTTCAGCTCTTCCACTTCTTCCTTTGCTTTTTGGAGGTCGCGGTACTGGGTGTCCATCTTAGCAATGGTATGCTTGGCCTCCAGGGGAATCTTTTTTTGTTTCAGATAGGCGCTGAATAAGAGAAGCAAAAGTCCTCCTGAAAAGACGAGGGTCAGCAGCAATCCTTTTACGGCAACGATGCCCAAAAGCAGCGACGGAAGATCGTGCTCCAGGATCATTTTCAAGGAGATCAAAAAAAAAGCGACGAACAACAAGGGCTTGATCAACCGCCGCAAGGGCTTTTTATCCTGGTAACGTACCTGCATGTACAGTTCCGGAAAACCCTCCGGGCTCAATTCCGTGTGGTGGTCGACCTCGGCCTCGGGATTGTCGTGGATTACGGGCACGGACTGCATATAACCAACAGTGTTTTTGTAAATGTTGGGCAGGTTGGCAATGAGGGCAGTCTGTTCCTCCTGGTTCAGCAACCGAAGATTGACCGGATGGTATTTAATCACGATGTTGTTTTTATTCGTATTCAGAATTTCCATGGCCATGATTTTGGTGAAATGCAGGATTTGAGCGGATAGGGTCTTGTAAATACGTGTAGTAGACAGGGTGTAACGCAGGACCGAATACAGCAGATTGCCAAGGGCTTCCATCGTTAAACTCATCCGGCCGGATTTGTAAGCGATGTCTGGATCACCGGTGGCTCTAATGCATTCCTCTAAAAATTTGAAACTGAAGACTGTCGAGGTCCAGTTATTCTCATCCATGATATAGGCATAGGACAGGCCGGTGTTCTCACAAATTTGACGAACATCCACATGGGGGTAATTGCGTTCGATAAAACGCAGGTAGACCTTGAAGATCTTGGTGCTGAAGTGCTGTCGGGTCAGTCCCGGATCAAGTTTCGATTCAGCCGGCCTATCTGATTTATGATTTGTTGTCATTATTTTTTCATTATTCAGTTTGTCATTAGCCTACCAATGAATGAAGACGTTTAGCGACGGCAAATATGATTTTCATCATCAAAACCCTTGCTTTTTGACCATGGCTGAGCCGCAGGGCGCCGATGGACAATAAATGATCCGTCATATGCATGAAGAATTTCAGCCAGACAAAGGGTGATATTCCCTTTCCAAAAAGCAGACTGTCCTTGTGCAGCAGCATGACATGATGCCGGATGCCCTTCAAAACCGGATGATCATAGGACATGCCGGTTTTTTTAAATCCGATGCGCCGATATAAAGGCCACATGCGATCGTCCGTGGAGGAAAGGATGTATTCACGGCCGGAGGTGATCAGGATGCGATAGATTTGCTCAAAGATCCCATGCAGGATATCCGTGGCGCGGTAGTCGGGGGTGATGCAGAGGCGCGCAACCTCGATCATGGTCTGTTTCAGGGGCAAGCGGATGGGATAGCCGCCGGTAAATGTTTTTTCCGTGTCCAGAATCATGTTTTCCCGGTCCGGAAAGAGCAGGCTCACCGTGCCCACCAGGCGCTCATGATGATAGGCCAGCACGATGCGGCTCTTGCGATCCAGGTCCGAGGCCAGATCCCCGTCCGTGCAATTTTTATCGATTTTACCGGCGCTGAGATAAGCGCTCCGCCGCAGCTTCAGTACTTCCAGGTACTGGTCGTGGGTGCGCATGGACCTGAATTTGATCAAGGGCCGGTAGCCCTTGAAATCAAATCCCAGGGATCTCAGCTCAATGGGTTTCCAATCATGGAGATGGAACAGGTAAGCCGCAACAGCATTGCGGGTGGTTTCCGTCAGCTTTTCAATGACCATTCCGAATCTGGTTTTGCCCGGGGTTATCTCCTGCCAGGTCACGCGGCCGCTGACGGCATTGTTTTGGGACTGGAAGATATGCAGGGCCATGGAGATGGGCATGGCTGGGAAAACCAGAAATTCCGGATCCAGGCATTCCACGGTGCAGTCGTTGCGGGCAATGGCGGTAATGGTCAAAATCACGTCTTCATTGTAGTAATACGGATGCCGGGTCACGGCCTTCATGGCAATGCGATCAAAGGGCTCAACCGGCAGGTCCTTGGGTGTGGATTGATTGATGCGCAGCAAACCCAGTTTGATGTGCCGGTTTTCCTGTTCGGTTAGATGACAAACGATCCCAGGGAATTGAAATTGCTGGTCGCGGAAGGCTAATGCCACGGTAAGTCGATCATCGATTTGAAAAGGATTGACTAGCGGTTCTTCGGATTGAAGTCCAAGTCCCAAGGAAGAGATGTCTTCAACATTAAATCGGAAGGGATCACCCCTTCCATTAATCAGCACCGCGGCTTTTATGCCTTCGTTTTCCCGCACGGGAATACGATCCAGCCTGCGCTTGTCGGCCTCAAATCGTTTGGGTTTGAAAATTTTATGGTCCGGCAAGGATTGTGCTTCCATTGAGCATGCCTCAGTTCGAATGATTGGAGGTGCCGTTGCGGTTGGGCAGGTGTTTCAGGATGGTATCAAAAAGAAGCGCCGGTTTGATGGGTTTGGAAACATAGTCGTCCATGCCTTCCTGCAGGCAGCGCTCCTTGTCGCCACGCATGGCATAGGCGGTCATGGCGATGATGGGAATATTATGGTCGATGACTTTCGAGCTTTTGTCCCGGATCATACGGGTGGTTTCAAAGCCGTCCATCTCCGGCATGTTCACATCCATGAGCACGAGATGATAGGGGGTTTGCTCCAGGGCTTTTACGGCATCGCGGCCGTTTAAGGCGAAATCGACCTCATAGCCCGCTTTCTGCAGCATATGAATGGCCAGTCTGCGGTTGATTTCGTTGTCCTCCACAAGCAAAATCCGGATGGCTTTTTCCGGATCTTCACCAAGGGAATAACGGGTTATAAAGTCCGACTGGGCTGCCGTCGCGGTGGTGGAGGGTTTCTGACCGCTCAGGGATTTGACGATGCAGTCAAAAAGCTGCTGCTTGCGCACTGGTTTGGTGAGATAGGCCGTGAAGCCGATTTGTTTCATCTTGGCGGCATCGCCGCGCATGCCCCGGGAAGTCAACATGATCAGCACCGTTTCTTTCAGGGCCGGATCAGCCTTGATGATGCGGCCCAGCATTTCACCATCGATGTCCGGCATCATGTAATCGATGATGACCAGATGAAACGGTGCACCGATCTGGGCGGCTTTTGACAAGATCTGAAAAGCGTTTTTGGCAGTGGAAGCAATTTGGAAATCACATTCCCAGGCCTTGAAAAAACTGCTGACCACTTCCAGATTGATGGCGCTGTCGTCCACCGCCAGAATGCGTTTGCCTTTCACATCCGTGGGCAGTTCGATTTTGGCTGGATGGGCCTGGATTACTTTTTCGGTAACAAGGGTGAACCAGAAAGTGGAGCCTTTACCCTCTTGGCTTTCCACGCCGATTTTGCCGCCCATTAGTTCCACCAGCTTTTTGGAAACCGCCAGGCCCAAGCCGGTGCCGCCGTATCTGCGGGTGGTGGTGACATCCACCTGGGAAAAGGATTTGAAGAGCCGGTTCAGGCGATCGGCCGGGATGCCGATGCCGGTATCGCTCACGGCAAAGCGAATGGTTTGGTTTTGTTCGGTTTCATTTACCAAAGAAACGCGGATGACCACATCGCCTTTTTCCGTGAATTTAATGGCATTGCCCGTCAAGTTGATCAGGATCTGCCGCAATCGCCCGGCATCCCCGCGGATTCTGGCAGGTACGTCCGGTTGAATCAAACAGGCGAATTCAAGCCCTTTTTCATGGGCTTTCAAGGAGATCATTTCCGACATCTCCTCCACGGCCGGCCTGAGATCAAAATCATATATCTCAAAATCCATCTTGCCGGCTTCGATCTTGGAAAAATCCAGGATGTCATTGATGATGGAGAGCAGGCTGTCGGCGCTGACCTGGACCGCTTCGGCATAACTGCGTTGTTCATGGCCCAGTTCGGTTTCCAGCAGCAAACCGGTCATGCCGATGATGCCGTTCATGGGGGTTCGGATTTCGTGACTCATATTGGCCAGAAATTCACTCTTAGCGGAATTGGCCGCTTCGGCCGCGTCTTTTTCGATTTTGAGCTTTTCCGCATGCCGGCGTTGGGTAATGTCCTCCACCAACCCTTCATAATAGCGCACCTTGCCGTTGGTATCAAAGACCGCATGCACATTGACGGAAAGATCGATCAGGCTGTCATCCCGCCGAATGGCCTGGAATTCGAAATTGTTGATTTTTTCCTTGCAGCGCAAACGTTTATACAGGTTTTTTACGGCCTTGACATCCACGAAAAGCTTGGCGATATTGTCCACCGAGCCGATGAGTTCATGGATGGAGGCATATCCTAAAATCTGGGCCAGGGCCGGATTGGCTGTTAAAAAACGCCTGTTGCCGGCCTGGAAAATACCTTCGGAAGCGTTTTCAATAATGCTGCGATATTTTTCCTCGGAATCGCGCAGGGCTTTTTCCGCCTCCCGGCGGGTGACCAGGCTTTTTTCAAAATTGCTGAGCACGCTGTTGATGGTTTGAACCAAAACGCCCATCTCATCGTGTTCATGACCGCGGGGATCTTCCAGCAATTCCTCCGCCGGCCGGGCCGGGTCAGTGGCGGCGACCTTCTTGATCATTTTCAAGAGCGGCAGGGTAAGGGAATAGTAGAAAAACAGGGTGAGGATAAAAGCCAGCACGATATTGCGCACCAAACCGCTTACGAGGATCAGCATGGCGCGGTTGATGAAATTCTTGGCCACATGATAGCTGTCCACCGTCACCCGCATGGAACCGATTTTTTTATCTTCCTCTACGATCAACGGAAAGTCGAAATTTTGTTGTTCCTCAAAAAGCAGGCCCATTAAACGACTCATGCGGGCATCTGAAACCATGCGCTTGTCGGTTGCAAGGGTTCCGCCGAAATCATCGAAAATGGTCACGGCAGAGATGGATTCATACTTGAACAAGCCCCGAATGACATTGGCGGCCTGGACATGATCGATTTCATAGGCGGCCCGGGCAGCGGAATCCTGCTGCATGCCGGCGATCTGCAGGATGGTAGAATTCATCAGCTGCCGTTCCTTGATGAGATCCATGCCGATTTGGATGGCGCTGAGAACCAGGCCGAGAAGAAAAGCCACAAAAACGGTTTGCTTGGCCTGTTGATAGGAAAGCCGGTTGCGGGGTTTGATGTGCATTTATCTTACGTCTCCATATTATTTCACGGGACAGATTTCACCTCCGCGGGTGAATCATATAGTTGATTGAGTTGATTCATGAAGGCCTGGTCATTGCGCACAGCGGCGATCTCATCCCAAATTTTCTGCATTTTTGCATGGCCGACACCTGGATTGTTTTTGGAAAAACCCATGAAATAGGATTTGGATGTAAAGGGCAGTTTGTTGGCCCTGACCTTGAGATTTACGTTGGGGTCTTTCATCAGGGCCTTGGCATTCAGCGGCGGCGTAATGGCCGAGCCTTTTTGCGACCGTACCAGTTCATGAATGATCTTGAGGGTATTCGGTAAAGTTTTTACGGCTACACCCATTTGCTGTAAATCATCGACAATGGAATAGCCAAGCGGCAGCATAACCGGTTGCGGCAGGCCGGCGGGATTACCGTCGAATTCATATGGATCACCGGCTGCCACCATGACAATGTATTCCACCTGGGTGATGCGCCATTGGGATTCCTTGGCTGTGGCAGCATCTGCCGGATAAAAGATATATTGGGAGCGGTCCGGCTTGAAAGAGACGCCGGCCACGGCATTGAATCTCCCGTTTTCAATGGATTGCAGGCAACGTTTCCAGGGCAGGGGGGTAAAAACAGGTTGATGACCGAGTCGTGCCAGTGCTTTGGTAATAATATCGATGTGCATGCCCTTGGCGCTTTTATTTTCCATGTAACTATACGGGTACCAGTAATTCTGGTCCGTACAAATGGCGATTGTCTCGGCATGGGTCTCAGCAGCGGCAAGCAGGGAGGAAAAAAAGAGCAGGCAAAGGAAGCCCAATGCCTTTGTCGGAATTCGTGCTGGAATCATCGATAAGCTCCCATGGCCAGAGGATCAGGATTAGTATTGTGCGTAAACCTGCAGCATGAACACATAGTCGTCCCGCCAACGGGCGATTTCCCGCCAGATGCGCTCCTTTTCAACCGGCGAAAGACGGGTTTTGGTTGAAAAGGCCAGGTGGTATGATTCAGAAACCAAGGGGGTGGGATTGATTTTAAATTTACCTTTGAATGCCGGATCCAGGTCCATATTCTCGGCAATCATGGAACTGGTGATGATTACACCGTTTTTATCCCGGATTAATTTGCCGAAATTTTGCTTGTCGGAATTGGCTTCTTCCACCTTTAAACCGGCTTTTTCTAGATCCGCCAAAAGGCTTTCCCCCCGGGGAATTCGCACCGGGGCCGGCAGGGAACGAATATCGCCTTCAAATTCATAGGGATTATCCATGTGGGTGATGACCACCTGGTCGATCTGCATGATCCGATAATTGGATTCCTTGGTTTGGGCCACATCCGGCGGGAATTCCAGAAATTTGTCCAAGTCCGGGTGGAAGGCAATGGAAATGATGCCGTCGATCTCACCGTTCTGGGCGCTGATGATGCAGCGCTTGCGGGGCAGGGTGATCATTTCAATCTGATAGCCCAGGGATTCCAAGGCCTTTTTCACAATGTCCACATGCATGCCCTTGGGCTTGCCCTGTTCTTCATAGGTAAAGGGGTACCAATAACGCAAATCGCAACCGAGTTTGATGGGTTCTGCCCGGCAGAAAGCCGGCAAGACCTGCAGAAAGACCACCAGACAGATGGACAGAGCGAATTTTTGCATGCAACCATGGGTTTGCATAATAACTTACTCCTTTTGAACAGCTTCAATTCAACTGAAAGCAGACCAGTCGATTTGAGCGATATGGGTTTTCGTTTTTTGAACAGCTTGATCCAATTTGGTGAGGAGGCCCCCACAGGTGTTCAGATCTAATTTGGAAGCAGCCCCTTCCAGGTCCATGGCGATTTGCTGGATGCTGGAGCAGCCCAGGTTGGCCGACATTCCTTTCAAGGTATGGGCAATGTTTTTCAGTTTTTCAGTTTCATTGGATTGCACCGCGCTTTTCAGTGACGCCACCATATCCGGCAATTTTTGTAGATACTCACCCAGCAGCATTTCCAGAAAAGGGGCGTCCCCCATGGCCCGGTCCAGGGCTTCGGTCAGGTCCAGGCAGGGGGCATCGGTTTGGTTGCTGTCATTCATTGTCATTAAGTACTCCTTATTTTTTCCATTGCTTGATGAGATCGTCGTATTGAATGGTTACAGGTTTCTGCCGCGGTCTTGGGCCTTTGGGGCCGTTGGGTTGCTTGTACCACTCCTCCTTGGTTTTGAGCGGATTCAGTTTGGGCGAGTATTTGGCCAGCTTTAGTTTTTCCATGAGCGAATCCTGGGATTCGGCCAGGGCGTTCATGGCCTGTGTCGGTGTCATTTCTCCGTTGACGGCCTTGGCAATATACGTCCACCAGAGGCCGGACAGGCCGGGATAGTGGGGCACATTGGGGCCGGTGTCCGTCCATTTTTTTTCCTCCGGTGACCGATAGAATTCAATCAGTCCGCCGTACTGGTAGGCGTTCTGGGTAAGATAATCGGAGAATATGGTGGATTTGCGGATGGGCGTGCCCCCCACCAGAAATTTTTTAAGGTTGACGGTTTTGCTGACACAGAATTGGGCCCACAGCCAGGCCATGGCACGGTGCTCGCCGCGGACATTGGCGGGGATGGTCCAACTGCCGGCATCCTGATAGCCGACCTTCATGCCTTCTTCCCAATAATCGCCGTGGGGACTCGGGGCCACGCGCCAGACCGGCCGGCCGTCCCGGTCCACCACCGGACTGCCCGGACGGTGGAAGTCATCGGCGGAAAGCCAGGTGATATAGCAAAAAATGTCCTGGGCGATATTGCCTTTGGAAGCCTGGGGCCCATGATTCACCCAGTCCCATTTGCGGGCCTCGGGCGGAGCATATTTCAGCCATTCGACAAATTTGGTGAGGGCATAGATGCCGGCCGGACCATTCAATTCACCGCCCCTTTCGGCCATGGAGCCCACCGGTATCTTGTCCTGCACCCGAATGCCCCAATCATCAATGGGCAAGCCGTAGGGGATGCCCTTGCTGCCCACGCCGGCCATGCCCAGCCAGGAATCGGTGAAGCGCCATTGCAGGGACGGCGATGGCAGGGCATAATCCAGATGGCCGTAAGCCGAGACCTCGGAACCGTCCGGATTTTTCATCTTCCGGCCGGTGAAAAATTTGGCAATGTCTTCATAGGCCGACCAGTTCAACGGCACCCCCAGCTCATAACCGAATTGTTTTTTAAAATCCTCCCTGGTTTTGGCATCGGTGAACCAGTCATAGCGGAACCAATAGAGATTGGCGAACTGCTGGTCCGGAAGCTGCAGCAGATTGCCTTCATAGTCCTTGCCGAATTCGATATTCAGAAAATCGTTCAGATCCAGATAGGGGTTGGTGTATTTTTGGCCCTCGCCTTTCATGTAATCGCTGAGCACCACGACCTTGTTCAAACGCAAATGGGTGCCCTTATTATCAGAATCATTCACATAGGCATCATAAAGCTGACGGCCGGTCATCATTTGCTCCATAATGGTCTTGACCACATCGCCCTCCCCGATGATGACATGGTCCACATGGATACCCGTGATGTCTTCAAAGGCTTTGGCCAGCACATCCCGCTCCCAGAAATGGGTTTTGATATCTTCGGCCGTGGTTCTGATTTTTTTCCCCTGAAAGGGTTTGGCTGCCTCGGCAAACCATTTCAGCTCCTTGATTTGGTCGGTCTTGGAAATGGTGCTGGGCTGGAATTCCTCGACCCATCTGGAAACGGCTTTATCCGGGGTTTCCGCTGTTGCCGGACCGGCCAGGAGCATCATGGCGGCGAGGCCGGCGGCAAAGCACTTGGATAAAAAGATTTGAATTCGGGGTGTGCACATATTTCCTCCCTTGCTATTCGACATTCTTTAGGCCGATGATCAAGACACCGATGGTTTTACCGTTATCCAGAACCGGTACGGAAATTTGAACACTAATGGTTTTTGTGCTGTCATCAAAGGCAACCGGGCCGACATAAACCTTGCCGTTGCCGTTGTTAAAGCATTTGATGAATTTGTCTTCATCCCCCTGCCAGTAATCGGTGGTTTTGGGGTATTCGCCCACCACGGCGCCCTGGTTGTCACACAGGAATGCCTCCACGTAAATACTCCTGTTTTCAGACAATTTATTATATAGAAAAGTTCCAGACGGATTGGTCTGCAGTTCCATGACAAAATCACCCCTTTTTCCGGCAATCCATTCCTGATCGATTTTCCGGATTTCTTCCAGGCTCATCCCTTTCTGATTCTGCCCCCTGACCGACTCGATGAGAACAGAAGACCGGGCCAATTCCTTGATCCTTTCCACATGAACGGCGATAATGGCTTTCATGCGTTTTGATAAGGAATCATCCGCTTGCCGGATTTCCGGCCGGGTATCCGCTGCCCACGATTTTCCCTGGGAAAACAACAGGAAGAGAAATAGGGCTGTGATCAGAAAAATTAGCCACAAGTATATAAAATTATTAATGACCAGCCGATTCCGGCTGTGCATCGCCATGGTTGATATCAAGTGATGGAATGAGAATCGCATTGTTACCAAATTCGACATGGTCCGGCTCAACCAATCTTCGGCGCTGGAATGCGGCAATTTTGGGGCTGTATTTCAAGAAGAACAAAAGCGCGGCCGACACCGACGGCGCCGTTTGCAGGGTTGAATCCGTTTTCTTTTGGGTTCGGTAAGTTTATAGATTGATTTTATAATTGACATTTATACTAAACTATCCAACTAATCGCAATATTATTTTTTACTGGGTGAAATCAGAAGCCTGGTTTGGGTATTGAAATCGATATGTTTATTCGTTTTGATATCAAAATTGTTGCCAACCCTGACAAGTCCTCAAGACCGAAGTCTGGATCACCGAGTCTCCGACGCACCTCTTGCACTTCAACGGTGAGCGTTTTCTCGGATCCTATGAAGACTGAATGGCCCGAAGAGCAGTTCAACCGAATCGGCGAACAAGCTGCTTGCGGTGCTTTTACATTGCATTGGAGAGCGGTGATATTGGAATGGATTCAGGCAATAAGACGGTTTGCCGGAATTGTAAAACTTTTGTAAAACCGTTGTTTCCGCTTGTAAAGTTATTCCATTTGCCATAGAAAAAACGAATTTTGTAGCAAATCCTTTCGTAGTAGGAAGTACGTACCATGATAAAAACCAGCCTGTATCAACTCCGCGGTATCGTCACTATTTTATTGTATGTCATCAATACCCTGTTCTGGTGTTTTCCGGTCTATCTTTTGGCCATTCTCAAGGCATTGGTTCCGCTGAAACCGCTGCAAAAAATGTGCAGTTGGATGATCAACGGCCTGGCCAACAATTGGGTGGGTATCAACAGTTTGATGCAGCACCTTTTCTGCAATATCCGTTGGCATGTATTCGGCATGGAGAGTTTAAAGCCCAAGGACTGGTATCTGGTGGTGGCCAACCATCAAACCTGGGTGGATATTCTGGTGCTGCAAAAGATCTTTTATCGCAAGATCCCTTTTCTAAAATTTTTCCTGAAAAAGGAATTGTTTTGGTTTCCCATCATGGGGCAGGTCTGGTGGGCTTTGGACTATCCCTTCATGAAACGCTATTCCCAAAGCTTTTTAAAAAAGAATCCGCATTTGAATGGGCGCGATCTGGAAATCACCAAAAAGGCTTGTGAAAAATTCAAAACCATTCCGGTTTCCATCATCAATTTTGTGGAAGGCACCCGTTTCACCAAAGCCAAGCATAAGAAACAGCAATCCCCCCATACCAATCTGCTGAAACCCAAAGCCGGCGGAATCGCCTTTACCCTGGCGGCCATGGGGGAACATTTGACCAGCTTTGTGGATGTCACCATTGCCTACCCCAACGGGATTCAGAGTTTCTGGGACTACCTGTGCGGCAAAGTTCAAGATATCCGGGTGCAGATCAGATCCTTACCCATCACCTCGGAAATGCTCGGCGACTATTTTCATGACGAACAATTCCGGGACAAATTCCAGCAATGGCTCAATGTCCTCTGGGAGCAGAAAGACAAGGGCATTGAAACCCTCATCAATACGCCCATGCCGGATCAGAATGCCGATGAAGCGGGCATTCCACGTTTTCTGGAACCCATCCCCCTGTTGGAGTCCATCATCCTGCCTACGAAAACAGCACCGGTGTTGCCATAAGCATATGATGCGGGAAGCTGGGTTCGGGTGGCGGCTTATTGGCTGGATTGTTTGCCAAGGTTGTTTTATTTGAGTTTTGATAATTCGAATTTGTTTCGTATTTCGATATTCGAATTTCGGATTTTTTTCTTCCGGCCGAAACATGGGAGGTTTCGCGCTGCAGTAGAAAGGTCGCCTCATCTCATCGCGTATCCTGTATCCTGTAGTGCGCATCCCGTAACAGTCGGTTGATGTCATTACTGTTTTGCTCGATCAGTCTGAGGGCCGCGGCCGCGCATTCCGGGGCGTAAAATGATCCGCTTTTTTCCAGAAGCTGATTTTTGGCCCATTCCATGGACAGGGCCGGCCGATAGGGTCGATGGGAGGACATGGCTTCCAGAACATCGGCCACGGTCAGGATTTTGGCCTCTGTTTCGATTTGATTCCCGTGCAAATTGTTCGGGTAACCGCTGCCGTCAATATGTTCATGATGCTGTTGAATGATGGCCGCCACATCCTTGCCCAGTGAATCGGAAAAGGGAATATCCTTTAAAACGTCAAAGCCGGCCTGGGGGTGGCATTTGATCAGTTGAAATTCGATGGGTGTCAGGCGGGTGGGTTTTACCAGCAATTCCGCCGGGACCGCGGCCTTGCCGATGTCGTGCAGCAGGCCGGCCACTTGCAGGGTGTCCAATTCCCTGCGGGTCATACCCAGTTCGGTTCCGATGGCCACCGCCAGCATGGCTACGCGTTGCTGGTGCCCGGAAGTATATGGATCACGCATTTCGATCAAACGTCCCAGGGATTGAACCGTGGCGTAAAAAGTCTCGGCCAGGGAAGCGGTTCGTTCCGCCACTTGCTTTTCCAGCATGGCATTGCGGTTGATTCTTTCCTGGATCATTTCATAGCGTTCAATGCAGCGCTGCACGGTGTGAATCAGAAATTCCACGGATAGCGGCTTGTACAGATAGTCGCAGGCCCCCAACCGCAAGGCGGCGATCACGTCACCGGTGGTGCCGATGCCGGAAAATACCAGGATCTGGGTGGCCGGGGATTCTTTTTTAATGATTTTCAGAAGATCGAAACCGGTCATCTGGGGCATGTTGATATCGGTCAGGATCAGGACCGGTTGTTCCTGCTTGAAAATGCGGATGCCGGTTTCACCGTCCGGGGCAGTGAATACATCAAAGCCTGCCCTGGTCAAGGCTTCGCGCACGACTTCCAGAACAATGGGTTCGTCATCAATGACGAGCACTTTGCTGATATTTGAATCATCGGTTTGCATACAGTATCATTTCCCACTATGGAGGACGGCCGAGAAGTTGATCAAGGCCTGCAATATCTATGGTTCGGAGAGTAGCCGGTGAAGGCTTTCCACCAATTGCCGCATGGAATAGGGCTTTTGGATGAAATCTTTTACCCCCATGCTTAGCACGGATTCCACCCGCTCGTCCAGTCGGAATCCCGATGCCAGCAGCACTTTCAGGTCAGGATCGATTTTTTGCATTTCAATGAAGGCATCCTTGCCGGATTTGCGCGGCATGACCATGTCCAGCACCACGGCCCTGATCTCCTGATGACGCCGGGCAAAGAGTTCAACCCCTTCCTGGCCGTCGTGGGCCAGCAATACTTCATAACCGCATTTTTCAAGGATGGTGCGCGCCACCTCCCGGACGATTTCCTCGTCATCCACCACCAGTATCAGCCCGCTGCCATGGGGGAGCCGATTTTCGTCCGGTCGGCCGGCTTCGGTCGCCGCACCCTGGTATGCCGGTAAATATACATTGACGGTGGTTCCACAACCCGGTTCGGAATACACATCGATGAATCCCAGGTGCTGTTTGACGATGTTGTAAGCCACGGCCAGACCGAGGCCAGTGCCCTGGCCCTGCTCCTTGGTTGTGAAAAAGGGATCAAAGATGCGCGCCACGGTCTTGGCATCCATGCCCACGCCAGTATCCTGGACCGACAGTTGCACGTAATCCCCTTGGGCGGCTTCGGGGTGGGCAACGTGGAAATGACTGCCGCCAGGCAGGACTTGTATTGCAACGCTTAAACGTCCGCCCTGTTTTTCATCCTTGGCGCGCATCAGGGTCATGGCATGCCCGGCATTGATGCAAAGGTTCAGCAGAACCTGTTCCATCTGGGTGGAGTCGCCCATGACCCAGGCCTTTTTATCACAAGGCTTGGGCGCCAGTTCAATACTCTTATCCAGGGTGTTCATGCATATTTTCATGACACTCTTGAGGGTCTGATTCAGATCCACTGTTGTAAGGGTTATTTCATGCCGGCGGGAAAGGGAGAGCAGTTGCCGCACCATGGCGACAGCCCGGGCTCCGGCCTCATCCATCATGTCGAGCATGCGGCTTAGTTCCTTGGGCTGCAGGGTCTGATTAACGGCCAGGTTATATTTCAGAATCGAGACAGGACCGGTCAACCCAGCCAGCATGTTGTTGAAGTCGTGGGCCAGCCCGCCGGCCAAGGTGCCGATAGCCTCCATTTTCTGCGACTGAATAAGCTGGGCCTCCAGTTTGCGGCGTTCGGCCGACTCCAGGGCCAGGGAAATGAGGTTGACAATGGCGATGGCAAAGTCTTGATCATGAATAGTCCAGCGCACAAGATCCCTGATTTTTTCATGGCACAGGACCCCCACGATTCGCCCTTGCAGACGAATGGGGACATCCAGCAAGGAGAAGATGTTGAAAGGCTCCAAGTAATCCATGCTGAGCTCGCTGGTACGCGGGTCCATGTGCGCTTCGTCGGCGGCGATGCAGCGGCTGTTTTCCAAGGCTTTAAAATACCGTGGATATCGGCTTGAAAAAAGCGTGCCGCTCTTTTCATGACGATTTTCGTTCAGGAGGTAAAGATCCTGACATAAAATGGCGGAGCGGTCGGAGTTGAACAGCCACACCGAGACCCGTTCCACTGGTAATGCCCGGGCAGCGGCTTCGGTAATACGTTTCAACGCCGTTTCCAGGTCGCTATAGGCGTGTTCGGTCAACTCCAGCAAGGTGGCCTGGAAGCGCATGAGCCGCGCCGCGTTCTGGCGCTGTTCCTCCTCGCTTTGCCGCAACGTTTCCTGGGTACGCCGGAGTTCGCGCACCTGTTGTTCCAGATTGCCGTAGAGCATGCGCAGTTCGGCCTGCATGCGGCGAAAGGCGCGCGCCAGCACGCCCGCTTCGTCCGGCCGCTCCTCCTCCGCCAGTTCGGCGGAAAGGTCACCCGCCGCCATCTGTTGAACCGTCACGGTCAGGGCGCGCATGGGGCGCACGAGGCGGCGGGAGATCCAGAATCCGCAGCCACCGGCAACCAGCATGCCGAGAGCACCGAGGGCGATGAGGTACCATTGCATGCGCCGCACGCCGGCAAGGGCCTCTTGTACCGGCCATTCAACAATAACGGCCCAATCCGTGCCGGCAATGGGGGCGTATGTGCCCACCACGGATTCATTTGTCAGTCCCCGGTATTGATGAGGGCGGCGCTTATCTCCAGCCGCGCCGAGAATGAATTCGGCCACCGGCGGTATCCGGCGCATGTCCTCGCCGAAGCGTTGCAGGACCGTTGAAAGTTCCTGGTAAGCCACAAAGCGGCCGTCCTTGTCCACCAGATAGGCATAGCCGCTTTGGCCGATGCGAATTTGCATGACTTTGCGCCAGAGTTCCAGGGCATTCACTTCCGCCGTCAAAACACCGGTGATCCGGCTGCGGCGCACCGGGAGGGCGATTCGCAGCGATAGCAAGCCGCTGTCAGGGGAGACAAATACCGGGCTGACATAAAGGCGGCCGGCAAAGGCCGTGCGAAAGGCCGGTTCGGCAGCCACATTGCCCAGTTCCCCGGGCAGGAAGGTATGAAAGCGCGATACCTTGACCGTTTCAGTTCCAGATAGATCTAAAAAGGTCAGTTGACTGAAAAGGCTCGGGTTTTGAATGATGATGCTTTCCAGGGCTTCCTTTTGTCCGGCCGGCGGCAAACGGTCGAGATTCTTGATATGCTCCAAGAGCTGAAGGCTGGCAACAGCATTGATCACGTAATCGGAAATCAACTGGGCCATGGCCTCGGAGCTTTTTTCCTGCACCAGGAAGGCGCTGTTGCGCTGGGCACTGCGGGCTATCCAGATCAATCCCAGACCGACGGCCGCAATGGTGGCCACGGTGATCAGGATGGAAGTCCAACTCAACTGGACGGCAAGACTCCTCTGCCACGGTACGGCGTCGCCTGGATTGGGATTCTTTTTTTGCATAGATGGTTTCTTCTATGGTTTTAATCGGACCTTACCGGCGGCGTATTCCGCAGGCCAGACCGGTATATATTCCCCATTCTGGATTTGGACGATAAAAAGTTGCGCAAATTCGTTTTGACCCCCGGCATCAAAGCGCAAGCGCTCGGCCGGCAGGATCATATGCTCCCCGGCGGGCATATCGGTGGCGGCCAGGGCCGCGCGCAATTTCTTTCGATCCATGGAGCCGGCACGTTCCAAGGCATCCTTGAGAACCCAGGCCGCCTGATAGGCATGGGCGCTGTCGCCGGTGATATCCACGCCGAAGCGTTTATGGAACCGGCCGTTCAAGTCCTTGCCGCCCGTGGTGAATTTGGAAAATTCAGCGGAAGTCAAGGTGCCCTCGGCTAAGGCCCCCAGGCTTTGGATATATTCAGGCGAAACAGTGCCGCCGGCAGTGTCCAGCAAAGGGATGGCAGCGCCGGCTTTGACCAGGGCCTTTTGGATCAGGATGCTGTCGTTCAAATAGGTCACCTCCAGGATGGCGTCGGGTTTGGCTGCCAGGCACTGGGCCACCTCTTGGCTGAGATCGCTCACCCCTTCTGCCGCGTAGCTGATTTCGGCAACCAGTTCCAGGCCGTATTCATGCATGGCTTGTTTTTGGGCTAGGGCCGCGGCCGTGCCGAAATCGGTGTTCTCATGCAACAATGCCACCCGCTTGACCACATAACCAGTAAGTCGGCCGAGATCCACCAGAAAACGCACCTGGTCGCGGCCGTAAAAACGGGCCTTGGGTTGAATGCGGAAAGTATAGCGGAAACCCCGCTCGGTGATCACGTCCGCAATGGAAATGCTGACGATAAAAGGTGTTTCCAGCCGTTCCGCCACCTGGGTGGCAGGTTTGGTGACGCTGCTCTGATAAGTGCCGATGAGGGCTGCAACGCCGGTCTTGATCAGCCGTTCGGTCTCCTGTTCGCCCGCTTCGGGCCGGCCCTGGGTATCGCCGGAAATCAGCTCCAGTTTTGCCCCGCCCAGGGCGGCAATGCCGCCTTGGGCATTGATTTCCTCCACTGCCAGGGTCACGCCGGCGGCACTGTCTTTGCCCTTGTCAGCCAAGGCGCCGCTCATGGGAAAGAGCATGCCGACCTTGACCGCGGCAGGTGGCTCCTCTTTTCCGCAACCCGTAAAGAGCATGATGGAAAATATGAGCAACAAAATACCGGTAACGCCGAAGATAAAGCCGGATCGGTTTTGCATATTCCCGAACCTCCTTTTGTCGGTGTTGCGCGGAGCGATGATGAATTGGTAAATTAATGATAGGAATGATACGGAATCAATTATTGGGGTCAGTATAGGGGCGGCGTTTGAGGGTGTCAATATCTTTAGAATTTTCGATTAATATATGGACTTTTTCCGCCTGTTTTTGATATCGTTACAGAACAAATCTTTAGGAGGAAAATGGAAAAGATCATTTGGAGCAGTCGGTTTGAGACCAAGGTGCCGGAAATGGATCAGCAGCATCAGAACCTGTTCCGGATCATCAATCAATTGATTGAAATGCGTAATGCCGGGGATTCGGAACGGGACAGGATTTTTGAGGTTCTGAAGCAGATGTCCGATTATTCCCAGTACCATTTTCGCTTTGAAAACAATTTTATCCACCAAGGCACCTATATCGGCCGCACCCGCCATCTGGACGCCCATGATTTTTATCTGGCCGAGCTGAAACGTTTTATCGATGCTTTTACCGCCGGCAAGGGCGGGCTCACAACCGAGATTCTGGATTTTTTGAAAACCTGGTGGTCGCGCCATATTCTTGAAACCGATCGGGAACTGGCCGTCCATATCATCGCCCAAGGCCTCACTTTTTCAGGATGGGATTAACTGCGTATATAAAATCCCTGCCGCAAGGCTGAAAGAACGAAAAGATACCATCCTTAATAATTGGTTGCCTCTTCTGGTGAGTCAACCGCACTATGGAAAGCAACAGACATGGAAGCAAGGGAAGTTCAACTCAATCCTCTGTTTGCGGAAATCGTCCAAACATTGTTGACCATCGTGGACGGCGCGGAAATGTATCCGCGCGGGCATTATAAGCGCATGGCGGCCCTGTGCGTCAAATTGGCGGAAAAGATCGGCCTCCCCCCCATTGAGGCGGCTGCGGTCAACCTGGCGGCCCTGCTTCACGATATCGGCATGGTGTATGTGCCCACGGATATCATCCATAAAAACGGCGAGCTTACCGAGGACGAAATGCTGGTGGTGCGCCAGCATCCGGGCATGTCCGTCAAGATCCTGGCCAATCTGAGCCCGCTCCAGTCCATATTACCCCTCATCCGCCATCATCACGAGGCCTTTGACGGCAGCGGATACCCGGACGGGCTGGCCGGGGATCGGATTCCCATGGGGGCGCGGATCATTCACGTTGTTGAAAGCTTTTTGGTGATGGCCGTGCCCAGGCCCTATCGGCCACCCAAGAGCGTGACGGTGGTGTTGAATGAATTGGAGAAAAACAAAGGAATTTTTTTTGACGGCCGGTTGGTGGATGAGTTTGTGCGTTTAATGGGTCAAAAAATGGATGCCCCGGCCCAGACAACTGCCGCCCAATCCCATGGGCCCGCGGCGCCGCCACCCAAGCCCGCGGAAGAAGGGCTAAAGCCCGAGGAGATCGCCAAGGAGATTTTCGAGCAAGTGAAGCGCGGCAAAATCGAACTGCCGGTCCTGCCCAACATCATTCAGGAGATTCAGACCGCCATCGACAATCCCAATACAACTTCCGATGATCTGGCCCGCATCGTGGAAAAGGACGCCATTATCTCCATTCGGCTGATGTCCACGGCCAATTCGCCCATATACATGGGACAGTATAAGGTACGCTCCATTCGCGAGGCCATTCCCCGGATCGGCTTCAAGGAGACCCGCAATATTGTTTCAGTGATCGTCAGTAAAAACATGTTTCAAGCCAAGAGCAAAGAATATGTCAAATGGATGGAAATCCTTTGGGCCCACTCCCTGGCCAGCGCCTACGGCGCCAGACTTCTGGCCGATCATCTGCGCTATATGGATCCGGAAAAATATTTCCTAATGGGTCTGGTGCATGACATCGGCAAGGTTCTGATTATTAAAAGCATCAGTGAAAATCCGCTTTGGCAGAATCGCTTGGAGCGGTCCCAAGTGGAGAAAGTCATGCAGATCGCCCACAACAGCCTGGGCGGCGTGATTTTGCGGCACTGGAAATTCCCAAAGGAATTTTTCGAGGTGGCCACCTCCCATGAAGGTCCGAAATTTTTTGAAACCACCGGCCGGGCCATCCTTGTGGTTCATCTTGCCAGCCAGATGGCGTCCGCCTTGGGCAATGGTTATCTAAAGGAAACGGTGGATTTGGCCGAACTTGATTCCGCCAAACGCCTGAAACTAGATGCCGCGACACTGACGGCCTTAAGCGAGCGCATCAAGACCATCATGGCGGATTCCGCCAAATCCTTTTAAGCACAGTAACAAATGACCACGATGCCGGAATATCCAGAGCAGGAAATGATCCATGAAAATTTCCAGGGCCGGCCTCTACATGTTGAATGCGGATCCGGACGCTCCTTGAAATCTTTCCTGAAAATAGCTGTGCAGTTGGCTGAGGCTTTGGCGACCCTGCATAAGACCGGTATTGTCCATAAAAATATCCGGCCCGGCAATATATTGCTGGATGCGCGGGAAGACCGGGTCAAGCTCATTGGCTTGAATTCTGAGGCGGAACCGGAAGGTGCGGATAAAGACTGCTGCCGTCCGGAATATATCCGGGAAGTTCTTGCCTACATTTCACCGGAGCAGACCGGGCGGATGAAGCAAAGCGTGGCCGTGGGGACGGATTTTTATTCCCTGGGGGTGGTATTGTATGAGCTGTTGACCGGCAGGCCGCCCTTTCCGGCAGATGATCCCCTGGCCCTGATCCACGCCCACATGGCTGCGGCCCCCAAACCGCCGGCGCTGGTCAATCGGGCCGTGCCGCAAGTTGTGTCCGACATCATCATGAAGCTGTTGGCCAAGTCGCCGGCAGAGAGGTATTGCAACGGCTTCGGACTGCTGCATGACTTGCAGGAATGTATCCGCCGGTTGGAGGAAAGCGGCGGGATCAGCCCCTTTCCCATCGGCCGCAAAGACTTTTCGCCCCATTTTCTGATCTCCCGCAAAATGATCGGCCGCAAAGCCGAGATGGCTGAACTCCAGGCGGTTTTTGAGCGGGTGGCCCAGGGTCCCGCGGAATGTGTTCTGATAGGCGGGGCCGCGGGGATCGGCAAATCCGCGCTGATACATGAATTTCAAAGGATCATTGCCGCCGGTGGGGCCTATTGCGTTGCGGGTAAATACGACCAGTTCCGGGGTAAAGAACCTTACGCGCCCCTTTACCAGGCATTAAAGGATCTGATCCGTCAAGTGCTGGCGGAAAGCCCGCAAGCCGTTCAGCGGCGAAAGCAGCAGTTGCTTGCAGCCCTTGGGGTCAATGCGCGGATCGTAACCGAGGCCCTGCCGGAAATAGAGCTGATCATCGGGCCGCAACCTGAAATCAGCCCGCTGGGGCCTGCGGAGGAGAAAAATCGTTTTCAGGAGGTTTGGAAAAATTTCATCCGCGTATTTGCAACGGTTTCCCATCCCTTGGTGGTGTTTATGGATGATCTCCAATGGGCGGATGAAGAGAGTATCGATTTTATGCAGCAGATGGTATCCCCAGGGGATTGCCGCAGCCTGCTTTGGATCGGCGCTTATCGTGAGTCGCCGGCAGCGGAGGGCGAACCGGAAGCGGGTCCGGCCTGGGCCTCGGGCCGTTTGGAATGCCGTGTCACGCATCTATGCATGCGGCCCATGGACCTTTTGGAAGTCAACCTCCATGTGGCCGCGACCCTGGGCTGCGCGACCATGGAATCCTTTGCTCTGGCCGAGTTGATTCATGCCAAGACCGGCGGAAATCCTTTGTTCATAAACCAATTTATGCGCGTCCTTTATGACAAACAACTGTTGACGTTTGCGCCCGCCCAAGGCTGGTGCTGGGATATGGGTGCCATCCGGAAGCAGGCCATGGCGGAAAATGTGGCTACGCTTCTGGCGGATCACATGGAGAATTTACCCCGGACCACCCGTGAGCTTCTGAAAGTCTGTGCCTGTATCGGC
Source organism: Desulfosudis oleivorans (assembly GCA_020723325.1). Lineage (GTDB taxonomy): Bacteria > Desulfobacterota > Desulfobacteria > Desulfobacterales > SURF-7 > DYJD01. The sequence goes on from DYJD01000004.1 coordinate 294,510, forward strand.
GTTCGTTTTGATCCGGCTGTGGCTGCCGCTGTTATGGACCAAAGTCTGGCCGAGACCATGGCCGGGCTTAAGCCGGCCCTCACTGAGGGCTTGATCGAACCCGCGGACAGCGGCTACTGTTTCAGCCACGACCGCATTCAGGAAGCCGCGTATGAACGCATCCATGTCAAGGATCGACCCTTGTTGAACTACCGCATCGGCCGGCAAATTTTATCCGGCATGGCCGGTGATTTAAGCCGCGGCAAGCTGTTTTATGTGGTCAACAAACTCAACGCCGGCATTGGCCATATTACAAGCCCTGAAGAAAAGATGCTGTTGCGCGGACTGAATCTTGCCGCCGGCCGGCGCGCCCGGAGCGCCGCAGCCTATGCCCGGGCAGCGGATTTTTTTCGGACGGCGCTGGAATTGCTGCCCATGGATGCTTGGGAAAAGGAGTATGAACAGGCCTTGGATATTCATCTGAATCTAGCGGTCTGTGAACATTTGAACCACCGTTTTGAAGAAGCCCGGCATTGGTTTGATTTAGCCCTGGATAAAGCCGTGACTGGCAAGGACCAGGCCGAGGTTTACAACCTGAAACTTTTGCTACTGGCCGGCCTGACCCGCTTTCCCGAGGCCCTGGATGCCGGCCGCCAAGGGCTGGCCCTGCTCGGCCTGAAATTGCCCCAAAAAGTCGGTAAGCTGACCCTGATCCGGCACATGCTCCGCATCCGCATGGCCATGGGTTTGAGAAAACCAGCTGACCTTAACCGGTTGCCGGTTATGACCGACGAAGCCAAATTTACGGCCATGAAAATCCTGATGAACCTGACCATGACCGCTTATTTTATCAGCGCCGATCTCGGCATTCTCGTGGCCCTCATGATGCTGGAGCTTTCCCTCAAGTATGGGAATTCGCCGGTTTCCCCTTATGCCTATGCGGTCTATGGAGTTGTCATGGGGTCGGGATTCGGCAAAATCCATGTAGGTGCGGAATTCGGCCGGCTTGCCCGGAATCTGGATTCCGATCTGGGGTCGCCGGAGATCAGGGCCAAAATCACCTTGACTGTGGGCGGCGGCATCATGGTCTGGAATCAACCCGTCCATGAGGGGTTGGCCCTGACACGCAAAGCCCTTATAGCGGCCATGGAGAACGGCGATTTGAACAGTGCTGTATACGCAGTCCAATCCATCGTCATTCTCATGGGCTTTCAAGGCGCCGGTCTGGAAGAGATCGGTACCGAATGCCGGCGTCACCTGGATTTCATCACCCGCACAAAAGACCCCGGCGCCTTGAACTCATTGCTTTCGATTCTGCAATTCACCAAAAGTCTGCGGGGGGAAACCAAACCGTTGTTCAGTCTGGATGACGCTAACCTGCTGGAGTCCGATCATATGCGTAAAATGGCGGCGGACGGCATCCCCATCATCCTCGGCCGGCATTATATCCTGAAAATGCAACTCCATTATCTTTTGGGACGCTACGACCTGGCCCATGCCTCGGCCCTGGAATCGGAAAAGCTGATCCACTACTCCCTGGGCATGATCGTTACCGCTGAACACTATTTTTACCTGGCCTTGATAGCATTGGCCCTGGCCGGCAGTGCCGCCGGAAAACGCAAAAGGGTCCTTTACAAAAAAGCCCTGGCCTGTGAACGCAGGATCAGAAAATGGGCCAAGGCGTGTCCGGCAAATTTTCGTCACAAAGATCTGTTGATTCGCGCCGAGCGCGCCCGTCTGGAAGGTCGGGACCGGCCGGCCATGGATGACTTTGCCCAAGCGGTTTCTTCTGCCAAGGAAAACGGTTTTATTCAAAATGCAGCCCTTGCCGCTGAAAGGGCCGCTCTGTTTTATCTGAACCTGGGACATGAGAAACTGGCCGGCCCATTCATGAATGAAGCCCACTATTTCTACCAGAAATGGGGGGCAAGCGCCAAGGCGGAACAGTTGGCCTTGAATTATCCACAGCTCATTAAGAAGACACCTTCCCAGGATTTGGGGGGACCGGAAAGCCGGCGTGAAAGGGTGCTGTCCATCATAGATCTACGAACCCTGCGCAGCACCTTGAAAACCCTGGCCGAGGAAACCATTTACAGCCGCATGGTGGAAAAGACTCTCCGCACCTCCATCCAAATCGCCGGTGCCCAAAAGGGCCTGTTGATCCTGCGCAACGAAGCCAAGGAATTGTTCATCGAGGGTGAAGGCTCCATTGACCGGGAAGAAGTGGCCATCCTGCAATCCATCCCCATGGATTCCTCCACGGATATCTTTCAGGCGGCAGTCAATTATGTCCGACGAACCGGCGAGATGATCGTGGTCCATGATGTTGAAGAGCCCCACCCCCTGCTGCCCCACTTACAGACCGATCCCTATATCCGGCGGACAGGCGTGAAATCCTTTCTCTGTCTTCCCATACTCGTGACCACCTCCGGGGCCAAGGAACTGCTGGGACTGGTTTATCTGGAAAACAACCGTGCGATTCATGCGTTTACCACCGATATGGTGGAAATGCTGGAAATCATCTGTCTGTCCGCCGCCGGTCGGCTGGAGTTGTCGCGCAAAGCCGTGCGGGACGGGCTCACGGGTTTGTACAATCACGACTATTTTCAGAATGTGCTCCAGCAGGAGATGATTTTATCCCAACGCCAGGGGCGCCAATTGTCTCTGGTCATGATCGATATCGACCATTTCAAACAATTCAACGACACCTGGGGGCACCAGGTGGGCGACACCGTCTTGCAACAAGTCTCGGCCGCCATCGGCATCGTCTGCCGCAAGTCTGACATCATTGCCCGTTACGGCGGGGAAGAGATCGCCGTTATTCTGCGGGAGACGGACTCCCAAACTGCCTATGGTTTATCCGAAAAATTGCGCAAAACCATTGCTGGGCTGGAAATCATTCACACTGGGCAAGCCAACGGCCCCCTGCGTGTGACCGTCAGCCTGGGCGTTGCCAGTTACCCCAGGGATGCAGCGGATAAAACCGGTCTGATCCAAATGGCCGATAAGGCCCTTTACCGCTCCAAAGCCGCGGGTCGCAACCGGGTGACGGAGGCTTCGAATATTGAAGCACGAAACGCGGAATAATAAATGGTCTTGGTCACTGTTACAGCCACAAGAAATTAAATTCGAATATCGATATTTGAATTACGGATTTTTCTGACCGGCCGAAATAATAATCAAGGTCCCAAAAAGGTTGTAGGGGCGGTTCGCGAACCGATCTTCCCTTACTGTGAAATTTTGTCTTGACATATTAAACATTGTTTAATAATTGAATGCCAGTCAAAATGAATTTGAATCCAAGGATCGGCTCACAGTGTATGAAAACCATTAGCCAGGCCATTGCCAGGCGCAAGGAAAACGAAAAACAGGAACGCCGGGAGCGCATTCTTTCCGCTGCCAAGAGTGTGTTTTTAAAAAAGGGCTATTTGGGGGCGACCATGCGGGACATCGCTTTGCAAGCGGAATTATCCCCTGGGCTGATCTACCATTATTTTGACAATAAGGATCATGTTTACGGACAGATTTGCGAAGAGGCCTTTCATATTCTGCTTTCCATTCTGAGGAAAACCGAATCAGCCGGAAAACCACCCCTAATGAAAATGGAATTGATCGCCAGGGCTTATCTGCGTTTTTATCTTGAATATCCGGAATATTTTGAGATCATTTCCTTCAAGGAATTGGGCTTTAAACAGGTCGGGCTGCGAGGGGAGATTGTCGAACGGCTCAACCGGCTTTCACTGGAGGCCATTAACCTGCTGCATGAAATCGTGGTGGAAGGCATAGCCGACCAGAGCCTTGTTCCCCAGCGGGATACGTGGGCGACCACCCTTTCCTTGTGGGCCGCCATTGAGGGTATTATCTTCATTCACAAAAGAGGGTATATGGAAATGTTCGGTTTGGATATTCGACAGCAGTTGGAACATCAGATTTCGATTCTGTTGGATGGAATTCGGCGCTGAGGATATCTGGCTGGTGACCGACAAGGGGTTGGAGTTGATCGGGGTCGATCTGCCGCGGGAAATTTGGCTATGCGGCTGATGGGAAAAGGAAAAGGGCAATGAAGATTATCGGATGGACAAGAATGGCCGGGGCCGGCTTGGTTTTATGGGCCGCAGTTGTTATGGCCGGTGATACCATTACCATTGGAAAAACCGAAGAAAAATCCTATCGGCGCGTGAATTTCCGGCATCAGCAGCATGCCGCCTCAACTTTCCTGGAATGTACCGCCTGTCATCATCAAGGGGAATTTGATGTTTCATGCTCTGCCAGTGGCTGCCACACCGGACGGAAAGGTACGGCGGTTTTGCATAAAATGTGCATCGGCTGTCATATGGATGCGATGGAAACCGGACCCATCAAATGTGTGGAATGCCATCAGGCGGAAAAAGAAGATGATGGAGGCCAATCATGAAGGTAAATCGACGCACATTTCTGCAGTATGCATCCACCTCCCTGTTGCTGTTGCAAGGTTTGCCCGTCGTGGGCTGCGGCGGTCTGGTTCGAAAAGATCTATTGGCGCCGGATTCAAAACCTCCCCGGGTCGGCGGATTGACAAAAGCGGAAATGGATGTTCTGTATCTCGCATCCCTGGCTCCCAGCGGGCATAACACCCAGCCCTGGACGGTCAGGGTCGTGGGGCCGCAGCATTGGGTGATCGGTTCGAGCAAGGCGCGCTGGCTGCCGGCAACTGATCCGCACAATCACGGGGCCCTGCTCTCCATGGGCGCGTTTATTGAAAACCTGGTGACGGCCTTGAATATTCATGGTTTTGAAGCGGATGTTCAAGTGACGGCCAAGGACTGGCAGGATACGGAAATCGCCCACATTCGCTTTCAGAAAAGCAAAGTCGATTCTTTTCCCGTTCAAAGAATAACCACCAGGCGCATGCTCAAAATACCCTATGGAAGGAGTGAAATTCGTCCTGCAGATGTAAATAATCTGACCGGGTATTCAATCGACCATGCCTACTATTTTTCACCTGAAACGCGGCAGGCGGCATACATCAATGAGGGCACGCTGGAATGCAATCGCATTCAGGATTCCAGAAGGGACGCCCTGGAGGAGACTGCCAATTGGATCCGCTGGTCCGATGAAGAGGCCAGGGAACATATGGACGGTCTGACGCCTGCGTCCATGTCCATTCACGGCTTGGCCGGTTGGGTGGCGCGCAATTTTTTTACACGGCAATCGATTTTTGTGGAAAGAAACCGTGAAATGTATCTGGAGCTGGTGGAAAAACTTCTCGAAAATCACGGCGGCTGGCTGGTGATCGCCGGCAAGGATTCCTCGGCGGCCGCCCTGATTGAAAGCGGCAGGAAATTTGAAAGGATCTGGCTAAAAGCCCGCGAACTGAATATCGGCGTACAGCCTTTTTCACAATTGCTGGAAGAAGCCCCTGGAGCAACCGCCGGTTTGGCCGGCATCACCGGCGAAGTCCATTTTATTATGCGCCTGGGGTATGTTGAATCCTATCCGGAACCGGTCAGCTTACGCAGGCCGGTCCGGGATTTCGTGTCAATCGTTTCCGGGTAGTTTCTTTTCGGAATTTCGCTGCGAAAAAAAGTTGACTTTACGATTATTTCATACTATCTGAAGCATCTGTAAGCAAAACGTTTGCATACCCTTTATTACTGCTTGAGCGGCATGGCTCCCTTGCGCTTTTGGGCGCATCCCCCCAAGGTCATGCCGCTCAATCCTCCCGTTTTAAGCAGTTAAATTTTTTTTCAGCCATGCCGTTTCCGGTTTTTCCATTCCAGGCCGTGGAGTACCATATGAATTAAAGGAGAAAAGTCATGACAAGCAAACGAAAAGCACTGTGTGTGGGCATTAATCAGTTCAAGAATTACCCAAGCGCCGCTTTGCAGGGCTGTGTCAATGATGCCAATGAGATGTCCAAGCTTTTGCAAGCATTGTTGGGATTCGGCGGCAGCGACGTCACTGTTTTAACCGACGCCCAGGCCACCAAGGCCAATATCATGGGGCAACTTAAAAAATTGGTGGACGAAGCCAAGGCCGGCAAGTGCGATTATTTGGTTTTCAGCCTGTCCAGCCATGGCACCCAGGTTCCGGATGGTAATGATGAAGAGCCGGATCATGCCGACGAGGCCTTTTGTCCCCATGATCTGGCCCAGAAAGGTGGAAAATGGGATCCAGCCCATATCATCGTGGATGACGAACTGCGGGATTTGTTCGTGCAATTGCCTTCCCAGGTGTTGTTGGAAGTGTTTCTGGACACTTGTCACAGCGGCTCGGGTCTCAAGGGTATCGATCATCTGCTGGAGCGCAAGCCGCGCTATTTGCCGCCGCCTTCCCTGGAAGCCTTTCTGCAGGTGGAGGGTATCAAGCAACGGGGCCTGACCCGCAGTCTGCTGGAAAAAGGCATGGGCCAGCATATCCTCTGGGCCGCCTGCCGGGCCGACCAGACCAGCGCCGACGCCCATATCGCCGGGGGCTGGCACGGGGCCTTCACCTACTACTTCTGCAAGGAAATGAATGCCAGCAAGACCACCCTCAGCCGCTCAAAACTGCTGGCCAAGGTTCGGGCGGATCTGAAGGCCGGGCACTACAGCCAGGTTCCCCAGTTGGAGGGCGCGGCCACCAAGCGCAAATCCCTGGTGGAATAAAAGTTGTAAATGCCCAGGTGAATAGCCCGAAGGCTGAAGGTTTTCGGTTTGAATCAAGGGATGACCGGCTTTTATTTGCGTCCATTCCCGTTTATTTTAGGATTTTCCAACTAATTGAAGAAGCCCTGTGCGCTACTTCGCTATGGTGTCTTTTGTGTCGAATGGATGCCCAGAGGGACAGACCGATAAAGCCGGCGCCGATCAACCCGGTCACCACCTCCGGGATCTCGATGAAGGTTCCCAGGAACATGATAAGGGCCAGGGCGCCGATGGCATAGAGTGATTAGGGGTCTGATTACTGATTAGGGGTCAAATCTCCGTTTGACTTTTTGTCAATGAATCAATGATTTTTTC
>DYJD01000036.1 GCA_020723325.1 Desulfosudis oleivorans
ACGGCTGAATTTTCAAAGAGCGATTCTTAATTTCTGTTTATTTTGGACAGCAGTGATATTTGGATATGAATGTTTCTTCAATCAGAACAACCGGCATGGGACTGATTGCACGGATTTTATCATCCGATTTTGCGAAAAATATCTTTTCCTTGGTGGGTGGCAGCATTATTGCTCAGTTGATCGCCATTGGCTCATCACCTGTGATCACTCGATTGTTTAACCCTGAGAATTTTGGGATTCTAGCGCTTTTTACTTCATCAGTAATGGTCGTTTCAAGCATCAGTTCCATGTGCTATGAAAGAGCGATTCTACTTCCGCGTGAAGAAGAAGATGCCGTGAATCTCGTTTGGCTATCTGCACTTGTTTTGCTTTTAACGACGGCCGCCGCTTTGGCCATGGTTGTTTTGGTGACAAATTTCGCAGCGGACGTGCTTGTGGAAAGCCATTTTGAAAAATGGATTTGGCTGCTTCCTGTGGCGGCGCTACTGGCCGGGGCGGGAAAGGTGGTTCGATTCTGGCGCCTTCGAAATAAAGCATTCAAGAGTTTGGCTTGGTCAAGGATTGGAGAAGCATTGGTGGCTTCTCTGATAAAGATGATTGTAGGGTTTTTTATCGGAGCCTATACCAGTGGTCTGATTTGCGCCTTTTTGGTCGGTGGACTTGTTTCATTGACGATATTGCTGGCAAGACCGAAATGGATTGAGGTGCGGCAGCAATTGACCCAGATTTCAAAAATCAGAATGAAAGAAAACGCCGCCCGATATAAAAAATTTCCATGTTTTGCAAGTTGGAACACACTATTGAATATGTTTTCACAGAATATCGTCATTTTTTTGTTTTCCCTTTATTTTTCACCAACCGTGGTCGGGCTTTTGAGTTTGGGCAATCGCGTTCTGCAGCAACCGATCGTCCTGTTGTCGGAATCTGTCCAGAATGCGTATTTTCAAAAAGCCTCGAGGGACTATATGGAAAGCCGGTCACTTTATTCCGGACTGGTAAAAACCATATTGATACTATCGGGAATAGGGGTGATTCCCTTCGCGGTACTTGCATTTTTCAGCCGTTTTTTTTTCGGCGTCATCTTTGGGGCGAATTGGGAAACAGCCGGCCTGTATATCCAGATCATGGCTCCGTGGTTTTTCCTGTTGTTCATCGGCAGCCCGGCGAACGTGATTTACGAAGTCTGCCAAAAACAGGAGCTGAAATTGTTTTTAAACCTCACCCAAGCGCTATGCCGATGCCTCGCGATCATCGTCGGATATTTTCGATTTAATAATCCGATCTATGTATTGATCCTGTTAATGGCCGTAAATACAATATTCGAGATTGTTATTATTACATTGTCCATTCTAATTACAAAAAAGATGAAGAAGATTGCGATCATCGCAACTTGAAGCGTCAATCCAGAAATATAGGTAATTCATCATGAAACCAGTTCCGCTTTTCTTGTTTTCATTACCGCGTTCCGGGTCCACTTTGCTGCAAAGAATTTTGGGCGCACACCCCGAAATCGCAACCGTTTCCGAACCGTGGATATTGCTGCCGCTGGTCTATACAATGAAAAACAGCGGAGTCTGCGCTGAATATAATTCGGATCTGCTCTCCAAGGCGATAACGGATGTTATCCAAGCCCTGCCCAATGGTCAAACAGATTACGACAATGCGATCCGGCTTTTTGCCGGGTCAATCTATGCCAGATTATGTCAACGTTCCGAAAAATATTTTTTGGATAAGACGCCTCGATATTATTTGATCATTGATGAGATAGCGCGGATATTTCCAGATGCAAAATTTATTTTCCTTTTCCGACACCCCCTGGCTGTGGTTTCTTCAATCCTGGAAACCTATAACAAAGGAAAGATTGGAACCTATTGGAACAGGATCGACATATTTGAAGGGCCCAGATTGCTGGCCCAAGGCTTCAGGTCATTTCAGCAAACCTATCTGGTTGTGCAGTATGAGGATCTGATCGTGGATGCTCAGAAATGCATTCAAGGAATATGCGATTATCTGGCGATACCCTATTCTGATTCATTGTTGGAAGCTTTTAAGCAGGTTCGTTTGAGGGGGCAATTGGGCGATGATACAGGCACAAAGGCATATAGAAGCATGGCCGAAGCGCCTTTGTCCAAATGGAAGCAAACCATCAACAGCGATTTTCGTAAGAAATATACATTGCGGTATTTGGATTATTTGGGGGCTGAAACACTCGCGGCAATGGGCTATCATTTGGATGAGCTCAAAGCTGAAGTTCGCAACCTGAAAACGAGCAATGGATCAAGAATGAAGGATTATTACAGTATCGCCCTTGCCTGTTTGTATTCTGTTTTTGAAATACCGCTGATGAAGAAGAATATAAAGCGGCTTTTGACTGAAAAGCATAAACTGTATATTCATTATTAGAATCGATCAAAGGCTCATGAAACGTGTATTATTTTATATTTTATTAGGCGCCTTTTTAATAGAAGCATTTCTTCCGTTTCGATTGTCGCCGATTACCGGTTTGAGCCTTAAAAATATTGCTTCGTATCTGACGCTGATGTTCTTAATGATCTCCGAATTCGCCCTGGGAGGAATTCGCAATAAAAAAGTACCGGCCATCACTATTCTTCTTCTAATCATTTTGGGTACAGCTCTCAATATCGCGTATATCCATCTGACAGAAAAGGTCCCGATCTCTTTGGTGAGTCATCTTATTCGCATGAAAATGTGGATTATCGATCCTTTTATTCTGTATTTTATGATTTTCCTTTTAATTGATAATGAAAAGCAGGCCCGCCAATCTTTGCTGTCAATTTTAACCATTTTTTCCATTATCAACATCGTCTCCTGGTTTACTGTGAAATATAACATCCATCTGTTTAAACAGGTTGAGGTAGCGGATTATCTGGATACAAGCGGCCGGTTTTCAGGAGCATATGAGAATGCAAACCAAATGGCCTATTTTTTATGCTTTCTGATACCGTACATGTATTACTTTTTGAAAAAGACACCCCATGTAGGTTTCAAGATTTTTCTATTGATACTAATCAATGCCTCGATGGTCAGCATCGCTTTGTCCGGTTCACGCGGGGGTGTAATCGCAATGGGTATAGTTTGCGCCTCGATGGTTTATCTGTATAAAGATTTCAAGGTCGGCATATTCATGATGATATTCATTGCGTTGTTCATCACTATTTCCTTATTCACAGGAAGCATATTCGTTTCCAAAACGGTTGAACGGGTTTCCGTACTAGCTGAGGGCGACGCTGAGAAGGCGTCAAATTATCGTTTGGTGATATGGAAAGGATATCTATTGAAGGTCTTGGCGGAAAAGCCAAGCCATATCATAACCGGCATAGGCTTTGGCTTAAGTCGTGAAGCCTTGATTGAAAAAAGGAAGATTAACGCCAGTCCTCACAACATGTATTTGCAGGTATTGGTTGAGTTCGGACTTTTCGGGCTCATCGTCTTTATGATCTTTATATTCAGGCTATATTTTTTTGTTAAAGGCTCGATGAAATGGGGCAACGCAGATTATCATCGCGTGATACTCATTTCGTCAATAGCAATTCTGTTTGGGTGGTGTTTCAGCGAGTTGGTGACAATATTAAAATATTTATCAATGACATTTTCAACGGCATTGGTTTATGCCATCCACATGAATAAAGATAGTAAACAGTTTTTGAATGCGCCCATGCGGAAACCGACAATCCTGCATCAGGCGCAGAAATCAAGCACCGTTTGAGATCGGGCTAATGGAATGGAGCGGACCATAAAAAATATTTCTATCATTACCGTATGTCTGAACAGCGCACAAACGCTTGGGACTACGATTGAATCCGTCAAAAATCAGACATTTCAGCATATTGAATACATTGTTATTGATGGCGGATCCACAGATGGCTCCCTTGAAATCGCCCAACGCCATTCAGCGCAAATTTCCATGATTGTTTCTGAAAAAGACGCAGGCATTTATGATGCAATGAACAAGGGCGTTGAAAAGGCACATGGCGATATCATCTTGTTTCTAAATTCCGACGATTCCCTGCATGATGATCACGTAATCAGCGATATAGCAGCGGAATTTGAAAGGCATAAGAACTTGGACCTCCTATTCGGGGATGTCATTTACAGAGATAACCATCAACTTGAACAGAGAAGTTTCAGGCATCTTTCCAGAAGAAATTTGATATTTGAGAATCTATGTCATCAGGCGGTTTTTGCAAAGCGGAGTTTGTTCAAGCAAATAGGTAAATTTGATCTACACTATCAAATTGCTGCGGATTATGATTGGCTGCTTAAAATTTTTTTCTCGGATGCTCAGATATTATATCTCCCGCGCAATATCGCTTTTTTTAATGCTACCGGCGAGCATTTTAGAAATCCGAGAGGCATCACCGAGCGGCGGGACATTCGCTATAAATACATGCGGCCCGCCGACTACCGAAACAATGAAACAATATATCGGATCATCAGAAAGGCGAGAAAATACATGCAAACCATATACAAAGGCCCAAGTGCAAGAATGAAATTCGTCTAGGCCAGGCCGGGAAGAGATCCTGCTATGATTCAAAAGAAAAAATTGGCTGTTGTGTCTTTTCCGCCGATCTCTTCGGGGGTCACCCAATATTCATTGCGATTGTGTGAAGCATTATCACGCGACAACAGAACGCCCCAGGTGTTTTTCTTGTGTAATAACTCAGTACCTTCAACAGAAAGCATCGACTTCGCGATCGTAAAATTGATCGGCCGTACCCGCCAACTACCTGTCACATTGATGAAATTTATCAAATATATCATCAGCCGAAAAATCGACATTGTCCACTTTCAGGACTTTTTCAAATATCCATTGTTAACTTACATGCTGATGTTTTTTTTAAAGAAAAGCGGTAGAAAAATTGTTTTCACGGCTCATGATATTGTTCCACATTACCCAAGACCATATCATGCAATCATCATAAGAAGAATTTATCAATTGGCCGACGGCGTAATAACCCATTCCAAAGCAAATGCCCAGGAGTTGTCAAAACTGGCCGGAAGGTTGGAGCACACAGCGGTCATACCGCATGGAATATTCGATCAATTCCGAAAGCCCGCCGTAATTGAAAAAAAAAAGGCCAGGGTAAAAATCGGTGTCCCGCCGGTAGGTAAAATGATCCTGTTTTTTGGGCGGATCGATTCCCGGAAAGGAATTGATATATTTCTGAAGGAAATGCCGAAGCTTTTGGCAACAGAAAAGAATGTTTTTCTAGTGATTGCCGGGCGGGTGGCCTTTCCGGAAAATTATCTCTCGAAAATCATCAATCAGCTCGGACTGGGTGAAAATGTGCTGCTGTTTAACGGCCATATACCGGAAGAAGAAGTCGAGTCGTTTTTTATGGCCGCGGATGCCGTTGTCTTGCCATATATGGAGGGCACCACCAGCGGAGTCGCCAAAATTGCTTTTGCTTTCAAAATCCCGGTTATCGCGACAAATGTCGGCGATTTGCCGGAAACGATACTGGCGGCCAAAGCAGGAATTATTGTTCATATGCCGCTATTGGAAGCGGAGGTTGAAGAAATTGCCAGCCTGTTGAAAGGGGAAAAGGCGGATCTATATCAAAATTATGATCAAATTATGGAAAATCATTCATGGACAAGCATCGCACGGGAGACCATTCGATTTTATTGTGATTTGATGGGCATAAAGCCGGCAGCGGATTTTTTCCCGGCCGGGCGGGAAAGAGATGCGGCTTCTTTATGAATCAAATGAAATTTTTCCATCGAGTTGCCTGATGGGGATTTGCGAATATTGTCGGGTTTGTGCTCTGTGCTTTATCATGCTAGTCGGAAGTTGTTATTCCAAAGCGGCGGCAAGCGAAAGGGTTAATCGGCCCCTGGCAATAGATGATTCCAACGGAATCAAAGTGTTCTGGGCCGGGATGATGATCATGCCGAGTGTTGCCGGCAGTTTTGAATTTTATCAATATGACTTGAAAGGCAATCGGAAGCGAATACTGTTAAGTGATTTTCAAAAAAAGCACATAAAGGCCCGATTGCCATCTTCCGCATCTGGCCATTCAGCCAAAATACACCATGAATTTCAATATAATTGGGTCGATGAGAACACCATTGACCTTCACTTCCGCTTTACCACTCCTCCGGAGATGTCGGGATTGCGGCTTGAGATCATAAAGCTTTTCGGGGATCTGTTTAAGGGCGCCGTCATTTCGGCTATTCCGCCTGCATCAACCGACCGCCAATCCTTGCCGGTAGAACCATTGCCTTTTGCGGAAAGAGTTATCGCAACAGGAAAAAACGCGGTTAAATTGGATACCGGTTTGTTTTGCATGGAGCTTATTGATTTACAGAATACCAAGTCAATAGATCTGGCAGATTTCCGAAACGTGAGTTGGGATAAATATAAAAGTTTTTACTTCTACATGAATCAACGGATGCTTTTGCCATCAACAAACTGCAGTTTTGACTATCGCATTCGAATTCTGCCCAGCACTGCCGGTCGATTGATAAAGTCAGATCTTTCTGATCCGGGCACAGCAAGTGTGAAGAAAAACGATATCCGACCCTGGGCCTTTTTTCCCGTCAAACCCAAAGAAGCAAAAAGAACCCAAGGTGCTTTTGATTGGAACACTTGTGAACCTGCCATATATGCCTGGAACGCAGGTGAGAAATCATTAAAAATTTTGCAGACGGAGCTGCTGGAATTAACCGGACGGAAATTCAATATTCACATGCCGGCAGGCAATATTCCCGAAAATGCGATCTGTATCGGCAGGCCGGTGCAGAAAATCAAGAAGGAGACCCAGGTTTTCAAAGAGGGCTATGGGATTGCAATCGAACCCAAGCAGATACTGATCACAAGTTCTAGCGCCCGTGGTTGTTTATACGGGATCTATACTTTATTGCAAAAGCTCTCGGAAAACATCGGGAATCAATCAATGAACTGCGGAAATATTCAGGATTGGCCGGATTTGGAAACAAGAGGGCATTGCATTGAAATGCTGCAACCGGAAATCCGCGATATCGGCTTGTTCAAACGCTATATAGAGGTTTTATCACGTGCGCGGGTAAATACCGTTTTATTCTATCATGAACCGGAGGATATTGCAGAATGGGCAGGAGGAAATACATCCAGGAAGTACTGGTCTATAAATGAAATTAAAGAAGTGGTTGATTACGCCAGATCGCTGCATATGGATGTTTGGGCCGGAATGAAACATAAATTCGACAGAATTTCATTGCCCTGTCTTTTGCCGGAACAAGGCTCGAATCTCTATGACGTAAACAATCCCAAAGCCTACGACTGTCTTTTCCGATTGTACCAAACGATCATTAATGTCTATCAGCCGTCTGTTTTTCTAATCGGGCATGATGAAATTCGAGGTTTATCAATTTACTCCCAAAAAAGCGGGTTACAAGAAGACCTGCTTTTTGCAGGAGATGTAAGTAAAATTAGAACATGGCTTATGAAAAACAAAATTCACACGGCCATGTGGGGTGATATGCTTTTGAGCGCTGTTGACTGGGCGCCAAAAACCGATGACGCAAACAGCTTGAATCCGGTATATAATTCCGGACCGACACATCGCGCCATAGATGTTCTGCCAAGAGATGTACAGATACTGGATTGGCATTACGAGAAATATCCTGACTATCCTACCCTGGCCTATTTCGGAAAGTTTCCGTACACGGTTTTCGGCTGCTCTTGGTATGATAAGGAGGCCGCCATGGCCATGGCGGCCAGTGCCAAGAAATACGGCGCTAAAGGCGTGTTCAGTACCAACTGGGGGTTTTGGAAAACATTGTCGCCTGCAGCCACTACTTTAATGGGAAATATCAGCGCCTGGTCGCCGGTTCCCCAGTCAAGCAATTCGGAGTCGCTTGCCATTGCCGCATTCTTGCGAAAGAATCGGTACCATGAAATGGACTATCAGCATCCGATCAGTTTGAAAAAAGCTTTTAATGACGTTTCCGTTGATTTGGTTCCCAATGACGGGCTTGGATTTTTTGATTTAGGTGGAGCGCTTGATCTCCGCAACATGCCCAGCGGCGAAAAAAAATATAATGGAATTACCTTCGATTTCCAAACTCCTGGGCAGGATGGAAAAAAGAATTGCATCGCGGTTGGAGGTGGTCAGGGTGATCGCTGGAAAGGACAGAATTCGGTAAGGATTGCCGATCTTGGCTTTTCGGCCGATTCAATCGCATTTCTTCATACCTGTATAATCACGGAACCTGGTTACAAGGTAAGGAAACTGGGCGATTACCAGATCGAATATGAAACCGGGCGAACCGTTTCCATGCCCATCGTCGAGGGGTGGAATATTACCGATATGCGGTCAAGCATCGGTTTACGTCAGAACGATTGGAGCTTTTCACATGAACCGGACTTGCTTATCGGATCAGAGCGAGCCTGGAAAGGGGAATCCGTCGCCGGGATGCCTGTAAATGTGCAGATGTGTATTTGGGATAATTCATATCCAAGTGAGAAAATCAAGCAGATCCGGATAGCGCTTTCAGAGCCGGGGCCAACGGCAAAGATAGTGCTCCTGGCAATGACGGCATTACAAAATCGAAAATAGGAAAACACCATGTTGACGAATGCGATGCAGGAAGGGGTTGCTCCAATGATTTTTATCGTGGGAAATTCCAGAAGCGGAACCACCCTGGTAGCACGAATATTGAAACGCCATTCACAGATGCATATTTTGAATGAAACGCATTTTATGGAAGAGTTCAGCCATGAAATAGAATCATTTAATATGCTTGAAGAGAGAGAGGTTCATAGGCTAGTAAATAAAATGTTGACCATCCAGCGCAAAGATTACTATCGCAAGTCGGCGATTGAGGAGTATGCAATTGATGCCGATGCAATTTTACATTTGTTCGGGAAAGCACAGAAAAAAGATTTTGCCGTGCTCAATAAATGTTTTTTCGAATATGAGGCCCGCCGATTCGGCAAGGTAATTGCAGGGGATCAAACACCGCGTCATATTTTCCATGTCAATGAGATCTCCAGGATGTATCCTGAGGCCAAATTTATTCAGATGATAAGAGATCCCCGGGATATTCTACTGTCACAAAAAGGCAAATGGCGTGGGGGGATTCGCCACCGACAACCATGGTTTGAGATTATTAGAACCTTGCTGAACTATCATCCGATCACAATGACTATCTTATGGAAAAAAGTGATTGCCGCGGGGCGCAAATCAGAAGCAACCTGTTCATCCAAACAGTTTTATACCTTGATATTTGAAGAACTGGTTAAAGATCCGTTTACGAAGGTTAGGGAACTGTGTGCTTTTATCGGGGTTGAATATGAGCCGTCGATGTTGGATGTCGGCGTGGAACTGTCCTCCAGCCAAAAAGAGGAAGGAAAGCGTGGCGTGCGAGCTTCCGTGTCCGGAAAAGGAAAACAGGAGTTGAGCCGGACTGAAATTTATCTTGCAGAGTCTCTTGCTGAAACCGAGATGAAGCGTTTGGGATACCGTGCTATCAATTTGGCTCCCAACCCGGTGCAGCTTTTAATTTACTACTTTATATTGCCTGCGCAATTGTTCATCAACCTTGTTCTCAATCTAGGGCGAATGGGGAATCCGGTGGGTTACATTCGCAAAAGGCTTTTTCAAAAATGATAGTATAAGTTGCCAAAGGGAATAATTGCGTGCATGGATATTCTATTTTTAAATAATTATAATTATATGCGTGGGGGGTCCGAACGGGTCTTTTTCAGTGAGATGGCTTTGTTGCAGAAGAACGGCCATCGCCTATTTGGTTTTGCACGGAGAACAGCTCATGATCTGCCTTCGGATTGGTCGCACTTTTTTCCTGAAGATATACAAACCGACTCCGTCAGTGTGTCATTACGCGCCTTTGGTTTGCTAAAAGAGATCGTATATTCCCAAAAAAGCAGAGCAGCATTATCGAAACTATTGGCGGAGACCAAACCGAATATCGCCCATGCCCATAATATATACGGCCGGCTGACCACCTCTGTTCTTGATTGTTTGGCCGAACATGCTATTCCGGCGATCATGACGCTGCACGACTATAAAATCATCTGCCCGAATTATAAGCTGTTGAGCGCCAATAGGATTTGCGAGGCGTGCAAGGGTGGTGCCTATTACCATGCGATGCTGAACAGATGTCACAAAAACAGTCTGCCGGCTTCATGTGTGTATGCATTCGAGTCGTACTTCAATGACAAATTGAATAAATACAGCAAGAACGTGCGCCTTTTCTTGTCGCCCAGCCGTTTTTTAAAGAGCAAACTTGAGGAGTTCGGCTGGCCGGATGAAAAGGTGGTTTACCTTCCGAATTTCATTGACACGGAGCAGTTTATACCGCGATTTGAATCCGGAAGTTATATCGCCTATGTCGGCCGTTTGTCCGCTGAGAAAGGAATCGCGACGCTGATTCGCGCGTTTAAAAAACTGGCGGGGATGAATTGGCAACTGCTCATTGTGGGGGAAGGTCCTGAACAAGAGGCACTTCAAAAAGAAGCGGCCGCGGATGACCGGATCCGATTCACCGGTTATTTGAGCGGAGCCGCGTTGCAAGATGTCATGGGCAACGCCCGCTGCATTGTCATCCCTTCAGAGTGGTATGAAAACGCGCCCCTATCGGTTCTGGAGGCCTTTGCTTGCGGCAAACCGGTAATCGGGTCCAACCTGGGCGGACTTCCGGAACTTATCCAGCCGCAGGAAAACGGCTACTTGTTTCAAGCCGGGGACAGCGATGATTTGGCGGAAAAACTAGCGACGGTATTGAATGCATCAACGGCAATCATAAAGGAGATGGGGCAAAACGCAAGGCGAATCGTTGAAGAACGTTTCAACGCCTCTCATCATTATGAAATTCTGATGTCTGTTTACCACCGCTGCTTGTATCAGGCGTGATGCATTGATTCTAATTGAGAAGAAAAAGGGCTGATTTTGAGAACCATTTCCCATAAAGGATTGTCGAGCATAAGAAGACCTCGATCCAAGGCAGAGGTTTTTTTCCTGTTTGCTGCCGCTCTGTATCTGATGTTCTCGAGGCAGGGGTCGGTAAGTGCCGAAATATTGAAAATCAAGACTTCCGACTTGGCCATGAACATCTCAGCCGGTAAACGGGTTTCGGTTCATTATAAAGATATCCTGATGTTTCCAAGCATATGCGGATTTTTTGAGATATATAAGCACGATGCAGCCGGAAAAAGACTACGGGTGGACACCGGACCTTGGAACGGTTTGACTACCGGACTGTTGGAGAAAAGCACAAACGGTTTTTCCATAAACGGCCTGGCAACTCAAGAAGGCTATGCATATCACCTGGAATGCCGGCTGACAGGTCCAGATGAATTTGATGTGACATATCATTTTTCGTCGATTCCGCGCAATTCCTTCGTAAACATTGAAATAGTAAAACTCGCTGCTGAAATTTTCAAGGGGGCTGAAATACTATCACTTCCGAAAAATCATCTTGAGCCGACCTATCTGTCTGAAATGCCCAATAGTGTCGATCAGCGTATTCTGGCAAAGGGTAAAAACAAGATCGTATTTCGCACTCCGATAATGGATGTAGAGATTTCGGATTTGAATGCTAGCCAAAGTCTGAATCTCGCGGATTTTCGAAATGTGCAATGGGATCCCTATCAGAGTTTTTTTGTATATGTGGATACGAAAGCCCTGCCAGCCGCCAATAATATTCGGCTGGTTTATCACATTGCCTTCAAGCCGAAACAGTCATCTGCGCCGCCAACAACCCAATTGCAAATTGTGGAGGTGGACAGCGGTGGAACTTTGAAAGCAACGTCACCGAATTCAAATACTGCCATAGGATCAAATCAGTTGGAAGCCTCAGTAGTGGGCGCACCGGGAGGGGGGGCGACTGCCTTGCCGGAGCAGAAAACCGAGGAGTGGTCGCGATTCTGCATTGAACCCAAATTTGTTCAGCGGGGTAGTGGGTATTTCCTTTTGGACAAAAACAGTTCAGTATTCGTTGGCCTTGAAAGGGAATCCACCAAAAGAATCATTGCCGAAGAAATGGAGCGGAAAATCGGTGGGCATCGGCGCGCGGATTTGAGGCCTGATGGCGAAGGCACGGGAAGTATCATCATCACCAAGCAGGAAAAGATCATGCATGCCGGCGGCCTGCTGCCCCAGGAAGGGTTTGAGATCATTGTATCGAAAAATGCCGTCCACATCAATGGCGTCGATGAACGCGGCTGTCTCTATGGTTTTTGGGCCTTGCTGCAACTGCTGAATAATCAGGAAGACCAATGGCGGGTGCCCATCGGGATTTATCGGGATTGGCCTGATTTGAAGGTAAGGGGTTTTGTTGTCGAAATGCTTGCACCATTCCGGACCGACACAGCCCTGTTCCGAAAGTATTTACTATCCCTTTCAAAGGCCAGGGCGAATTTGGTTGTTTTTTATCATCTGCCTGATCAAATCATTAACTGGAAAAAAGAGCAGACAAAAGCGGGCTGGTCAAAGGACCAGATGCGGCAGATCAGCGCTTTCGCCGCCGGCCTTGAAATGGAGATCTGGGCCGGAATGTCGCATAAATTTAATAAAAAAGATTGCCCGGCGGGGATGATCAAGGACGGGACCAATATTTACAATCCATTTGATCGAAAGGCCTATGAATATCTGCATCCGCTCTATGAGGAATTGCTTGCTGTATACAAACCGAGCCATGTTTTAATCGGACATGATGAAATACGAGGATTGAATGAGTATACCATGGCTGGCAAATATAGCGCGGCCGAGTTGTTGTCAGCTTCAGTGAAGGAGGCGGAGACTTGGTTTGGAGAACGTGGAATCGGCATTGCCATTTGGGGTGACATGCTATTGGATCACCGTAAATGGGAGGAGGCCGCAGGCAACGCCAACAGCTTAAACCCAATATACCGATCCGGCGCGACTCATCCGGCTGTCGATACTCTTCCTCATGATATTAAAATCATGGATTGGCATTATCAGGCCAAACCGGAATATGGGACAAGTGCATATTTTGCCGAAAAAGGATTTCCGGTTTACGGTTGTGTCTGGCACGAGCCCCAAAGCGCCAAGCATATGGCAATGAGTATACAAAAAGCCGGCGGCCAAGGCCTTATCGGGACGGATTGGGGATTTTGGCGTACTCTTTCGCCGGCGGCCACAACATTGTACAGCCTGATGTGCGCGTGGCACACTGCCTGCGTGGTCGACTCGCAGGCGGACATGATTTTGCTGGCTGAAACGCTGCGGGAAGAACACTCCAGCGAAAAAATGATCCAGAAGCCCGTTCCCCTTGAAGCGGTCTCCAATGCATTGACGGCCGACATCAGTAACGGCATTTACAATACCGGCGCATATATCGACCTGCGCCTTTTTCCTTCGGGTGAAGTGGTGTTTGACAAGACTCGCTTTCATGTATTGCCGCATACCAACGGGAAAATACCCAATTGCATTATCGTGGGGGCGGATGGAGCGGGACGCCCTGATCCGGACTCGGAGATCGTAATCCCCATGAATAAGCGGAAATTCAATTCCATTCAGTTTCTGCATACGATGCTGCACCGGGATCCACAATATCAGTCCAGGAAACTCGGTTACTATCAAATCAGATATACAGACGGGACAAAAGCCCAAGTGGATCTAGTTGAAGGTTTGAATATCACGGATATCCGTCTAAGTCCGGGCTTGCGAAAAAATGACTGGACATTCAGCCGCCATCCGGAAATTCTGCTCGGTTCCAAATGCGCTTGGCTGGGGGAGTCGGCTACGGGGGTGCCGTTGAATGTTCAAAGCTTGTGCTTTCGGAATCCCCATCCTGAAAAAGAGTTGAAAGATATAGTGGTGGCGGCCGACGCCGTCCATGAAGAGTATCGGATCATCGTCTTGGGCGTGACGCTGATCGAATGATCACCCCAAAAGAGGATAGAGAAGTTGAGAATCGCCTATATTGCCGTTAAAGGTATTCCCATCGGCGGGGGGATAGAAAAATTAACCGAAGAGATCGGCTCACGCATGGTCGCAAAGGGCCACCGGGTCACGGTGTATTGCAGCCGGGACTATGGAACCATCGACGGAGAATATAAAGGAATGATGCTCCGCACGGTTCCATCAATCAATACCAAGAGCCTGCATAAGCTTTCCATTTGTTTTCATGCGACGCTTGATGTGTTGAAAAGCCAGGCCGACCTGGTGCATGTGCATGCAGTGGGACCGTCCCTATTTTCGATTTTTCCACGGATAAAAGGTATTCCCACCCTGGTTCAGACCCATGGATTGGAGTGGAAGCGGGACAAGTGGGGCAAAATCGGTAAATTTTTTTTTAAACTAGCCGATTATACGGCGATTTATTTTCCGGATACCACCACATCCGTATCCCGTGTTCAGCAGAATTACTACCGGAGAAGATTCAATAAGGAAGTTGTCTATATCCCTACCGGCGTCAATCATGTGAAAAAACAAGAGCCAAGCTGGATTATCCGGCAGGGGCTGAAACCGGGAAAATATATTTTGTTTGCGGCCCGGCTGGTGGAGGAGAAAGGCGCGCATTTTCTAATAGATGCTTATAAAAGCATTAAAACTGATTTGCGGCTTGTCATCGCCGGTGATGCGGCTTATGCTGAAAAATATAAAGAACGCTTGAGAGCCCTGGCCATAGATGACCAGCGGATAATTTTTACAGGATTTGTAACCGGTGAACCGCTGGCGGAGCTGTTCAGCAACGCCTATCTGTTCTGCCTGCCTTCTACTTTGGAAGGGTTGCCCATTGCCTTGCTGGAAGCCATGAGCTATGGAAATTGCTGCGTTGCCAGCGATATTCCGGAAAATTTGGAGGCGATTAAGAACTTCGGATTTACTTTTCAGAACCGAAATGTTCAGGATTTGAAGAGATTGCTCGAATTTTTGCTGGCTCGTCCGGAAGAAGTGGAAGCTGTCAAAACCTCTGCCAGAAAACATGTATTGGATCACTATTCCTGGGACGCGGTTGCGGATCAGATGGAGCAATTATATTTTTCAATGACGAGTAAAAGGTAGTATTTTTATGGATGCGTCGATTATTGTTACCTACAGATGTCCCATGCATTGCCAAATGTGCAATATCTGGGATAATCCCTCGGACATGGCCGCCGAGTTCAAACCTGGCGATCTTGAAAAAATGCCTGAAGTTTCCGTAATCAACATTACCGGCGGTGAACCCCTGGTGCGGGAAGATCTGGCTGATATCGTCGAAATCGCCATGAACCGTGCCAAACGTGTATGTGTGTCCACTAGCGGGTATTATCCGGAAAAAATTTTTGCATTGTCTCAAAAATTTCCCAGGCTGGGTTTTCGCGTCAGCATAGAGGGGCTGTCCTTAAAAAACGATGAATTGCGGGGAAGATCCGGCGGCTTTGATCGCGGATTGCGGACCCTGCTGGGCTTGCGGCAGATGGGTCGAAAAGATGTGGGATTCGGGATAACCGTATCCAATCATAATTCCGGTGACATGCTATGGCTTTACGAACTGTCGAAACAGTTGCGAATGGAGTTTGCCACGGCGGCATTTCACAATTCGTTTTATTTTCACAAAGACGACAATGTCATCACCAATACCGAGGAAGTCATCGGTAACTTCAAATTGTTGATTGAGCGTCTATTGAAGGAAAATCGACCGAAAAGCTGGTTCAGGGCTTTTTTTAACCTGGGATTGATCAATTATATCCGCGGCAATCGCCGGATATTGCCTTGCGAGGCCGGCAGTGAAAATTTTTTTATCGATCCATTTGGTCGAATACTGCCCTGCAACGGTATGGAGGAGAAATACTGGTTTGAATCTTTCGGGAATATAAGGGAGATCAACAGCTTTGAGGAGATATGGCAAGGGCCCCGGGCGGAACAAATTCGAAAAAAGGTTGCCACCTGTCCAAAGAATTGTTGGATGATCGGATCGGTTTCACCGGTCATGCATAAGTATTTCCGATATCCCCTCGGCTGGGTGGTTGTAAGCAAATTTTGGAGCCTGTTGGGCAAATGTGTGGACATACACAAAATTCCGATCTATAAAGTCGGTCAGAATTCCAGACAAGGGGCGGGCGTAAAATCCGCATAGGACGCACATCGATTTATATTCAAATTTATATTCAAATCTAAACGACCAATGAAAATAATTCATAATTTTCTGGGCACAGCATGGTTTTCAGTTGCATTGCTGCTGGGGCTATTTGTTGCTGCCTACTGGGTTCCATTGGGCGCCATGGTCAACACCTGGGCCACTAATGACGACTATTCCTACGGATTTTTGGTTCCGTTTGTCTCCATTTATTTGTTCTGGGATCTGCGTACAAGGCTAAAAGGAATGGTTTTTTCGGCCAATTGGGCCTTTTTCCCGGGATTGGTATTTTTCATTCTGCTTTCGATTTACGGCATCCTTGGATCCAGCGGCCATATTGCCAGACCGGCCATACCGGTTCTGATTTTTTTAATAGCCGGTTTTTGTTTTGGTCGTGAATTCCTCAAAGCCATGTGGCTTCCATTGGTTTTTTTGGTGTTCATGGTCCCCTTACCCAATATGCTGGATCGAACCATAGGTTTTTTTCTGAAATCCATATCTTCAAAACTCGGCGGCGCCTTAATTAAATTGAGCGGGATATCTGTTCATGTCAGTGGGAATATTATCGATCTGGGTGTAACCAAACTTCAAGTAGTGGATGCCTGCAGCGGACTCCGATTTGTTTTCCCACTTTTGGCGCTTGGAATTATTTATGCCTATTTTTTTGAACGGATTTTGTGGAAAAAGGCCTTGTGTGTATTCATGACGGTTCCGATCGCCATTGTTACAAATGGAATTCGTATCGGAATTACAGGTATTTTAACAGAATACTTTGGTCCAAAAGTGGCGGAAGGTTTTTTTCATGATTTTTCCGGCTGGGCGATCTTCATGTTCGCCTTTGTTTTCTTGCTCATATTCGGGCAGATGCTGCGGATGTTTTCTTCAAAAAGCAAGAATACCGACAAGATGCCGAAACCGGTACAGACACTGGAGAAGGTTTATCCGGAAAGGATTAATCCGGATGTGCGGATCAGCATGGGAGTTACGGCTGTTTTGCTTGCAGCGGTTTTTCTGTTGACCCTGAATGCAAAGGTATTGCCCAGGATTGACTTGCCATCGGGTATGGCGGGATTTCCAATCCAGTTTGGCGGATGGGAAGGGAAAACGGAAAAGATAGAAGCAGATATCATCCGTGAATCCGGCGCGGAAGAGGCCTTCAGCGCAACCTATCGAAGTCCGGTGGATGGAGATGTTTCATTATATATTGGTTACCGCGGCAGCGCCTTTCTTGAAAATGAAAATTTTTTTCACAGCCCGACAGTGTGCCTGCCTGCTTCCGGTTGGACAGTCCTTGAGGAATCAAACCGCACAATTACAGAGATCCCCTTTTTCGGAAAGTTGGTGGTCTCCAGAATGATCATGGAAGCCATGGGATCTAAAACGCTGGTATATTTTTGGTTCCAAACCAAGGACCGAGTTACTCATGATAAGAATATCAATCGGTTTCATCTGACCATGCATGCTATTCGGAAAGATAATACCTATGATCTGTTCATCCGATTAATAACCACAATCGGCAATGACGGAGGGCTACCGGCTGCCGAAGATCGTTTGCATCGTTTTGCCCGGGAAATGATGCCGGTGCTTAGAAATTTTATCGGCACAAATCAAAACAGCCAATAACAGAAATGATTATGTTATATCTTACAAGTCTGCTTTTATCCATGTTTATCACACTGACACTTATCCCGATTTTGCGGGGAGTGGCTCGGCATGTTCATTTAGTGGATCTGCCCAGTGAAAGAAAAGTGCATACCCAGCCCATCCCCAAAGTCGGCGGAATAGCCATGGCCGTAGGAATATTGGTTCCAGCAACGCTGTGGCTGGAGATAAGCATCTTTGCCAAGGCGGTCTTGTCCGCATCAGGGATCATCATCTTGTTCGGCATTGTTGATGATATGCGCGATGTCGGCTACAAGCTGAAACTATTCGGGCAAATCATGGCAGGAATGATCGTCATCTACTATGGTGGAATTTCCATCCAGACCATGGGCAACATCCTGCCGGCAGGGCTCTCGATTCCGCCCCTTTTGGGTATTCCACTAACATTGCTGGTGATTGTCGGGGTAACGAACGCCATCAATCTATCGGATGGCTTGGACGGATTGGCGGGCGGCGTTGCCATGCTCTGTTTCATCTGTATTGCCTATTTGTCATATCGTATTGAAATGATAAATATTGCATTATTATCCATCGCCATCGCCGGAGCGATATTCGGATTCCTAAGGTTTAATACCTATCCGGCCAATATTTTCATGGGAGATGCGGGTAGTCAGTTGCTTGGGTTCCTGGCGATCACCCTTTCACTGAAAATCACCCAGGGCGCCACTCCATATAGTCCCTTGCTGCCCCTGATTCTGCTCGGATTCCCCATTTTGGATACGCTCACGGTGATGACGGAGCGCATTGTGGGAGGACGCTCGCCTTTTGTGGCCGACAAGAACCATTTTCACCACAAGCTGATTCGGCTCGGACTCTTTCACAATGAAGCCGTGTTTATTATTTATGTCTTGCAAGCCTTTCTGGTCAGTTCCGCTTTCGTGTTTCGATTTCATTCTGAGTGGTTTCTGCTCGTGTACTACGGCATATTCTCCGGAACCATTGTTTTCGGTTTCATTGGAGCGGACAGAAGCGGCTGGAGGCTGAAGCGCTATGACATTATAGATAATTTTATTAAAGGCAAACTTAGATGGATCAAGGATAAACAAATCGTCATCCGTGTTTCATTTCGAATCGTGAAGTGGGGACTGCCGGTTTTGTTGCTTTTCACCTGCTTTATTCCGCTACGCATGCCGGCCTATCTCCCGATGATCGCGTTGGGTTTTTCCTGTATCGTGATCTGGACGCGCCTGTTTCGAATTGAATGGATGGGGGGGGTGCTCCGGATGGCCTTATATCTTTTGATTCCGTTTTTACTTTTTCTGACTGAAATTCATTCACCGGTCTGGATGGGTGTCCGGATAGAGGGGCTGTATCAAATTTGCTTTGGGATCATTGCCGTTTTTGTGATTTTCACCTTGAAATTCACCCGCCGCCGGAAAGGATTCAAAAGTACACCAATGGATTTTTTAATTTTTTTTATTGCCCTGGTGATTCCGAAATTAGCGGATCTTAATATCGTCAGCTTCAATCTGGGAATGCTGACCGTGCGTGTGATTATATTTCTGTTCAGCTATGAAGTCCTTATCGGCGAATTGCGAAAAGATTTTGACGGGTTGGCCCTTATTACGATATTGACCATGCTGGTGTTGACAGTCAGGGGAATACATATCAATTTATGAGATCATTAATACTTGTTTGATTGTTTTCTATTAATTTAAAGTCCTTATGCTACCGCAAGGGGGTGGTGGAAATGTATAGCGCCAAAATGATGCAACGGTTGATCTTGGTTTTTCTAATTTGCTTGACGTGCGCATGCGGTGGTCCTGAGGAAAAAAAACGAAAATTTTATGCCAAAGGAAAGAATCTATACGAAAAGGGTGACTATGTTAAAGCCATATTGGAACTGAAAAACGCCCTGCAGATAGACCCGAAATATGTGGAGGCATATCATCTGCTTGGGATGGCGGCGCTTAAACAAAAGGATCTTCAAAAGGCATTTCAAGCATTCAGCAAGGTGGCTGAGCTGGCACCGGATCATATTGATGCGAGTTTGCAGCTTGGAAGACTATACCTATCCGCAAAGGATTTGAATAGGACTTCGGAAAAAGTGGGCAAGGTTTTGGGATTGGATCCGTTAAATCAGCAAGGGTTGATGCTGAAAGGCGCCTTGCTGATAAATCAGAAGAAAATAAGTGAAGCGGTTGCGATATTGGAAGGGCTTTTGCAGAGGGGGGTTACGGATCCGGATCTTTATATCATGTTGTCCACGGCCTATGGGCAGGATAACAAAATGACCAAGGTTGAGACGCTTCTGCGGGATGGAATAGAGCGCAATCCGCAAGCAGGTTCCTTACATGCAGCTTTGGCGCAGTATTATTACAATCAGAAGGATGTTAAAAATGCAGAGGTTGAAATTCGAAAATTAATGGCTTTGGAGCCGAACAATATCAGCTATCCGCTGATCCTGGCCAATGTATATTGGGGCATGGAAAATAAAACCGAAGCAAAGAAAATAATCGATAATTTGATTAATGAGAAACCATTGGATGAGGATCGCTACATTATAAGCGCACAGTTTTTAGCCGGCAAGGGCTTGATGGATGAAGCGGAAAAAACACTGAGGGAGGGGGGGGACAAGTGTTTTAACAGTTTTCGGTTGAGCATCGGTTTAGGTGAAGTGCTGGTGAAGCAGCAAAAGATAGATGAAGCTGTCGAAGTGCTGAAGAGAGCGCTTGCCTTTGAAAAGGATCCGGCGAATCCAGGCGTTTTGGAAGTGAAAAATGCTTTGGCCTCGGTTTGTTTGATCCAGGGCAACTGGGAAAAAGCAGAGAATTTAATTGAAGAGGTGATCAAAGAAAGCCCCCGAAATGTTGATGCTGTTTTTACAAAGGGTCGCATACATATGCTGAAAGGTGATGGCGCCAAAGCTGTAGCGGCCTTCCGGAACGCAGTAGGCGAAAGGCCTGATTCCCTGGTCGGCCAACTTAGTCTGGCCGAGGCTCATGTGGCCAACAACGAAATTGATCTGGCGGTGGATACGCTGAATAACGCTTTAAAAACCATTCCTGGATCAAAAGATGTCCGAAAGGCGCTGGCCAAATTATATATGCAGAAGAAAGATTTCAAAAGTGCCGAAGACCAACTGAAAAGCATCCTAAATGATGATCCCAAGGATCAGGCAGCAAGAGCGGACTTGGGAGATTTTTATGCATCCATAGAAGACTACAAGAATGCGGCTGCTCAATTTCTGGAGATCAAGACCCAGGCTCCGGAAAGTCATAAGGGATATATTCGAATGGCACAGCTTCATGCGCGGCAAAAAAAAATGGACTCGGCGATTTCAGAGTTGGAGGAAGGCTATGGGAAAACCGGCCGATCAATGGATATATTCGTGAATCTTATTCGTTTATGCATCCTGGCCCAGAAATATGATAAAGCCGTCAACCTATGTGAGGAACGAATCAAAGACAAGTCAGAGGAGGCCGCTTCTTATGATATGCTGGGCCGGGTTTATGCGGCCAAGCGTTCGTATTCAAAAGCGGAGGCGGCCTTTGAAAAAGCGCTTCAAATTCAACCCGACTGGCAGGCGCCTTATAATAATATCGCGCAGCTTTATTTGGCCATGGGAAAACGCGAGGAAGCCAAGGCCAAATTTTCAGCGGCATATCGAAAAGATCCTATGAATATCGCCGCCGGTCTGGCCCTGGCGGGCCTTTTGGAACAGGGCGGTGAACCCCGGAAGGCCAAATCGGTTTATACGGAGTTGATCCAATCCAATCCCGGCAACTGGATGGCGGCAAACAATCTTGCTTTTTTAATTTCAGAACATCCTGACCAGGGCGGGGATATGCAAAAGGCGTTGGAACTGGCGCAAAGAGCCAATCGGACCAAGCCCGGCAATCCTTTGGCCATCGATACATTGGGATGGATATATTACAAAATGGGCGACTACCCCAAAGCCAATTCGCTGCTTGGAGATGCTCTGCTGAAAGATCCGGAAAACCCCATCCTGCATTACCACATGGGTATGGTGCTGTTGAAACAGGGCAGAATAGCAGAGGCCAACGCCAGCCTCGCAAAGGCCTTACAAGATGGAAAGGAATTCCCCGGTAAAAAGGATGCGGAGCAGGCGATTTCAGCACTTTCAAAATAATTCGGAGGTAGATTATGAAGATGAGTTCGGGTTTGTTATGTTTGCTAATAGCGCTGGGGGGATTGGCCTCCGCAACATGGGCCGGCCAACTACATGGGGATCGAAAAGACGGCGATTACATTATCGGCTGTGGGGACGTCCTTAATATCGTTGTATGGAAAGATGAAGCCCTATCAAGACAAATCACGGTTCTTCCGGATGGTAAATTCAACTATCCGCTGATTGGTGAAATAAAAGCCTCAGGCAGGACGGTTTCTGATATCAAGACGGAAATGGAGGGGTTGATTTCACGCTATGCGCCGTCACCGACCATTTCCGTTGAAGTTTTTCGGGTCAACAGCATGAATGTCTATGTTGTGGGTCGGGTTAATCGCCCGGGAAAATTTGAAATGAATGAACCGATGGACATACTCCAAGCCCTTTCCATGGCTGGCGGGCTGAATTCTTTTGCAGAGGAGGACGAAATTAAAATTTTTCGGAAGGTGGAAGGAAAAATTACTATCTTTCAGTTTGATTATTCCGAAGTGGTCGATGGTGAAAATCTGGAGCAGAATATCATGCTGCAGCGTGGCGATGTAATTGTGGTGCCATGATCAGTAAAGCCCATTTGTTCTTGTTGGCACTGCTTTTTATCGCGCCGGAATCCATATGGGGGGATGATTTCCGAATATCCCCCACTGTCGACTGCCGGGGCGAATACAATGACAACATCTTTTGGACCCAAACGAATCGAAAAGGTGATGAAATCATTACTGTTTCACCCGGCATAATCATGAGTGAAAAAACCGAAAGATTCGGGACCGCCATTATCGGCCGTCTTGATGGGCGGATATACAGCAGAAATCATGATTTAAATACGGTGGATCACGATTGCACCGCGACAATGAATTATTTGGCAGTCCCGCATCTGAATTTTACTTCCAAAGCCAAGATTTCAAAGGATTCTCGTCCGGACAGCGATATCGAAACGACCGGATTATTGGTAAGCAATATCGAGCGTCAAAGATATCAGGCCGACTTAGCATGTAGTTATGATTTTTCAGATAGAACCACCGGAGGCCTCCGCTATGCATATGACCAGGATGATTACAATGCTCAAGATCTATTCACAGAAAATATCAATGAACACCAGAGTCATGGTGTCACCCTCAGCGGACAACATTCTTTTTCAGCATTCATTCCTTCGATTTTGGGAAAAGTGATGACGAGCTATTTCAGATATGATTTCACAAATCAAACCCTGGACTACTATGCAGCAACTTGCGGCGCCAAGCGTGAATTGAATGAGGTGATGGATATTGATATCAATTTGGGAGTAAGTCATGCCCGATCTGTTTTTCCAGTTATGAAATCTGATCATGCAGGCGGCCGTTTGAACCGGTTGACGCAGGAATCCGAACAGACCGGTTGGGTTGGTCGGGTCGCCTTTTCTTATAAAGGAGAAAAGACGACATGCGATATCTTTTATTCATATGACATCCAGCCAGCCAGCGGACGTAACGGAGCCACCTTGAGGAATAATTTGAAGCTTGAAATTACCAGAAGGGTTACATATAAATTACGAACATATCTATATGCGAATTACTTTTTAAATAAAGCTGAAGCACTCGTGCTGGCTCATCAGGACATTGATGAGGAAACGATTACTATTGGACCTGGGATTCGTTATGACTTCACCAGGGAGTTGAAATTTGATGGATCATATTCTTACACAGATATTCGAAATCATGTAAATAGGGGTACAATTAACCGGAATCGAGTGACCGCCCTTGTGACATTTCAACATGAGTTGTTGAAATAAAACGATTGCGGCCCGAATAACGCGAAGGCGGCCAACAAAAAGGAGAGCTTATGGAAGGGAATAACATCAGCCTTTCCGATATGATACTAGTCATCAAGCGGAGGAAATGGGCTTTAATTCTTCCCACATTATTTATTTTTCTAGCGGCCTTGGTATTGGCAGCGGTGTGGCCGTCCTATTATAAATCCGATGCGACGATTTTAATAGAAGAGCAAGAAATTCCATCTGATTTTGTTATGGCTACCGTAACGAGTTATGCTGAGCAGCGACTTCAGACCATCAATCAACAGATCATGAGCTCCACCCGGCTGCTTGAACTGATCAACCGCCTGGGACTCTACTCGGATTTGCGAAATAAATGGACGACGGAGGAAATCGTTGCCAAGATGCGGGAGGACATCAAGTTCGCCACTGTCAGTGCCGATGTGATCGACCGGAAAACAGGTCGACCGACAACCGCGACCATAGCATTTACACTATCCTATGAAGGCAAGGACCCTGGACAGGTCCAACAGGTCGCAAATGAATTGGCCTCATTCTTTCTTCAAGAAAATT
The DNA here is from genome assembly GCA_020723325.1 of Desulfosudis oleivorans. Classification (GTDB taxonomy): domain Bacteria; phylum Desulfobacterota; class Desulfobacteria; order Desulfobacterales; family SURF-7; genus DYJD01. Next base: position 24,165 of record DYJD01000036.1, read on the forward strand.
TGAAAGTTCGCGAGCGTCAGACTGTTGAAGCCTCGCAATTTTTGGAAGAGGAAATGAATAAGGTAAAAGCCCACATCGACGAGTTGGAAAAAACCATTTCCGAATTCAAGGAAAAGAATATTAATAAGCTGCCTGAATTGCTTCAAGTCAACCTGCAGACCCTGAACAACATTGAGCAGAGTGTTGACCGGATGAAAGAGGATTTCCGAGCTCTGAAAGAAAGGGAAGGCTATTTACAAACACAGCTTGCAGGGCTTTCGCCGGAATATGGCTATGATATTGATCAACGGCGACTGGCGGAACTAAAAGTACAATTGGTTACTTTGGAAAGCAAGTTTTCCAATGAATATCCGGATGTGATGAAGGTCAAGGCTGAAATTGCCGAATTGCAGAAAAGACTGACGGTCATCAATGGGAAATCAAAAGGCGTGTCGCCTCAATCCGATAATCCGACTTACATCACCCTTTCGTCACAGCTGGCCAGCACAAGAGCGGAGATTGAGTCCGTGCAGCGGCAAATACGCGATGCGGAGAAAAAAAGATACGAATATGGTCTTCGAATTGAATCCACCCCCAAGATTGAGGGACATTATAACGCTTTGATTGCGGAGCGGAATAACAATAAAGCCAAATACGACGACTTGATGCGGAAGCTCATGGAGGCGCGGGTGGCCCATGGACTGGAAAAGGAGCAGAAGGGTGAACGGTTCAATCTGATTGATCCGGCCAGATTGCCGGAAAAACCGTTTAAGCCGAATCGACTGGCGATCCTTCTGGTCGGTCTGGTCCTCGGACTTGGTGTCGGAATCGGTCTTGTATCGATCTTGGAGTTTTCCGATGATTCTGTTCGGCATTCGTTCGCTCTCTCCATTGCGACGTCGTTTCCGGTACTTGCCAATATTCCTTTGATTGAAACGAAAAGCGATGTGAAAAGGAATAGGATAAAACGGGTGGTGATCACTAGTGGAATGTTCAGTGTGATTATCATCGGAATTGCCGCGTTTCATTTTTTAGTAATGGATCTGGATGTACTATGGGCGAGATTTTTGCGAAAAATGGTCTTTTGAATTTGAGAGAAGTTCAGCGGATTGAACTTTTATTGCATTACTGCCTGTATTTCTTTCAGTTGCGACAAAAATAAATAAATATTGAAAAGAAAACTGCCATGAAACTGCAAAAAGCCATTGAAAAGGCCAAACAAGCCAGGCAGGTGGATAGCACGACGCCGGGTAATATTGAGATTTCGGCACAGACCACCCAGATGCCAAGTCGGGATTGGAAGGCTCCCACTTATTCCGAATCGACCCATGTGATTGTAAATGCGGATGTCCTAGAGAAAAACCGCTGCGTCGGTATGTTTCCCGATTCCCAGGAAATTGATTTTTATAAAATATTGCGGACCCAGATAGAGCACCGAACCAAGGAAAAGGGCTGGAACGCACTGATGATTACGAGTGTTCAGCCGGGAGAAGGGAAAACCCTTACTGCCATCAACCTGTCTTTGACTTTTGCCATGGCATTCAGCCAGACGGTTTTGCTGGTGGATTGTGATTTACATCAGCAAAAGGTGCATCGCTATCTCGGGATTCCCAGTGATAAAGGTCTGGCCGACTATCTGATAGACGACCGGCCGATGAAAGACATCATTATCTGGCCGGGCATTGATAAAATGACCTTGATTTCCGGGGGGCGTACCATGCAGGACAGCGCTGAGATTCTCGGTTCACCGCGGATGAAAGCCCTGGTGGATGAGATGAAGAACCGCTATGACGATCGCTATGTTATTTTCGATACGCCGCCGATACTCATCGGCGCCGATGCCATCGCGTTCGCGCCGTTGGTGGATGGGATCATTGTTGTGGTGGAAGAAGGTAGAACTTCCATGCGGGATGTGACCAAAGCAATGGAATTGATTCCCAGTGAAAAAATGCTTGGGTTTGTGCTCAATAAGCAGAAAATTGTGGATAGGGGGAAGTATGCTTATGGGTATTATCAAAAAAGCTGAAAAGCTGAAAGCTTTCAGCTTTGACCTTTCAGCTTTTTCAACGCCAGGTAACGTTCTTTAAGTTTCCCAAAAGCGATCAGCAGAATGTCATTGCGTTTTTTTTCCATGAGGAGTAATTTTTGCATTTTTTGAACCAGCTCATCTTTGAATTTTGATGCGCTGGCATTCAATTCCTCCATTTTCCAGTCCATGCGCATGCGCAATTCCGCCATGCCGGCTTCCAGGGCCTCAAGCCTTTTGATATAGCTTTCATCTTTTAAATTCGTTGAAGATGGCTGCGGCTCAATCGGCCGGTCCGCATCTCCTAGAAAGAGTCCCATCCCGCCTTTGTCCTCGATCACTTGCGTGATTATCTCTTTGGTAATGATCTTAAGTTCATCGGCAAAGCCGTATACCAGTGCCGCCTCGCACATCAGGTTGATGGTACGGGGAATGCCGCCGGCGGCCTGAAAGATCAGTTCGACTGCTTCCGGGGCAAATAGGTTTTCGTTACCGCCGGCTTTTTTGAGGCGGTGGGCGATATAGCGGCCGCATTCTTCTTTGGTCAGGGGGGCAAGATGATAGCTGACCGCAATGCGCTGGGCGAATTGGGTGAGGGCCGGGGTGCGCAATTTGGCCCTGAGTTCCGGCTGACCCACCAGCATGATTTGCAGCAACATTTCTTCGTCGCTTTGAAGGTTGGACAACATCCGGATTTCTTCCAGGGCCGCATTGGAAAGATTTTGGGCTTCGTCGATGATCAGCAGCACGCGTTTTTTTTGGGCGTATTTATCAATTAAGAATTTAAAAAACAGTTCCAGGGATTTGGCCTTGTTGCCCTCCACCGGTTCGATGTCGAATTCTTGTAAGATCAGGTTCAGAATTTGATCTGAGGAAACATTGGTATTGAAGATTACGGCCGCTTCCATATCCGACTCTATTCGGTTCAGAATATAGCGGATCAAGGTGGTTTTGCCGGTGCCGATTTCACCGGTCAACATGACAAAACCGGTGCGCTCCATGAGACCGTATTCAAGATAGGTCAGGGCGTTTTGGTGTTTGTGGCTCATGAACAGGAACTGGGGATTGGGAACAATGTGAAAGGGTTTCTCTTTGAATCCGTAAAATGATTTGTACATTGTTGCAACTCCCCATGGACAAGGTCGCTTGATTAAATTGGGGGAACTATAGGCGAGGGCTGCTTGGGTGTCAAGCATATCCATTTAATTAGCTCTTCCATTTGTCCGGCGAAGGTGCTATAGTCCCCAACCAAATTATCATATTCCGGATTTGTGTGTTCGGCCGCAAACGGCTAAAAATATTTGAGGGAGGGAAAAACGTATTATGACAGAGGAAGCAATCAAGATCAGCGGTAAGAAAAAGAGCATCTTCTTGGACAAGGTCAAGCAGCTTCTGCCGGAAGGCGGGAATCTGAATGCCTGCCTGACCTGTGGCGCCTGTTCGTCGGGCTGCCCGGCCTCGGGCCTGGAGGGCATGGACCCGCGCAAATTCCTGCGCATGGCGGCCCTGGGCATGGACGAGGAACTGTTGAAAAATGAATGGGCTTGGTGGTGCAGCATGTGTATGCGCTGCATTTATGTCTGCCCCATGAAGATCGATATTCCTCAGTTGGTTTTCAACGTGCGCAGAAACTGGCCGCGGGAAAACAAACCCAAGGGGATCGTCGCTTCCTGCGACATGGCCCTGAAAAATGAAACCTGCAGTGCCATGGGCGCCACGGTTGAGGATTTCCAATTCGTAGTGGAGGACGTGCTCGAAGAATACCGGGAGGCCCAACCCGAGTTTGCAGACATGGAAGCGCCCATTGACAAGGAAGGGGCCGAGTTTGTTCTCAATCAGAATTCCAGAGAGCCGGTGACCGAACCGGATGAAATGGTGCCGCTTTGGAAGATCCTGCATACGGTAGGGGCGAACTGGACCTATTCCAGCAAAGGCTGGGCCGCCGAGAATTATTGTTTGTTCATGGCGGAAACTGAAACCTGGGAGCAGATCGTGCGGCTCAAAGCCAAAGCCGTGGATGACTTGGGGGCCAAGGTCTGGCTCAATACGGAGTGAGGGCACGAATTATTTGCAGTCCGGGCCGGACTGAAAAGATTCAAGATCGACTCCAAATTCGAGATTAAAAGCATCATCCAATTATATGCCCAATGGATTAAAGAAGGAAAATTGAAGGTCAATTCCGACTGGAACAAGGACTTGAAGGTTAAATTTACCGTTCAAGACCCCTGCCAGTTGGTTCGAAAGTCTTTCGGCGACCCGGTGGCGGAGGATTTGCGCTTTGTGGTCAAGGCGGTGGTGGGTGAAGAAAATTTCATCGACATGCAACCGAACCGTTCCAATAATTTCTGCTGCGGCGGCGGCGGCGGTTTTCTGCAATCCGGGTATCCGGAGCAACGTCGGAAGTATGGAGAGCTTAAAGCCCAGCAGATCCTGGAAACCGGCGCAGCCTATGCCATCACCCCATGCCATAACTGCCATGCCCAGGTACATGATCTTTCCGAATTAAATGACCATGCCTGGAATACGGTGCATTTGTGGACCCTGATCTGTCTTTCCCTCGGCATTCTGGGGCCCAAGGAGCGGGAATACCTGGGGGATGATCTGAAGGAAGTGCTGGTGTTCCATCCGGAGCAGGAAGTGTAATTTGAGGAGATTTCGTAGGGGCGAAAAAACTTTCGCCCCTACCATCCTATCAAAACCATGATTTTAAATCATGGGGTATCTGATCAGAAGCCCGGCACACCAGTGATGCGCCGGGCTTTTTTATTGCTCAATTCTCCTGCAGCCCTTTATGCTCATCAACATGGGCGGCTATTTTATTCCAGACCAATTGACTGATATCTTCCACAGATAAGTGCACAAAAGCATTCGCAGGGATTTCTTCCAGCACTTGGATGCGCATGCGGTGTTTTCCATGGAAATTCAGGCTGTGCTTGGGCAGGGCGTTCTTGGAGCCGTTGATCACAATGGGTAGAATCGGCAGGTTCATTTTTTGAGCAAGGATAAAGGCGCCCGGCTTGAAGGGTTTCAGGATGCCGGTCTCGGAACGAGTTCCTTCCGGGAAAAAATAGACCGAGCTGCCCTGGGCCAGGGTTTTTTCACATTGCTCCATCATGAGGCGTATGCTTTCCTTGTCACCGCGCTTGAGCTTGATGTAACGGTTAAGCACCATGTTCCAGCCAATGAATGGCAGTTTGAATACTTCGGCCTTGGAAACCCATTTAAAAGGGAAAAAGAGGGTGAAAGCCAACAAAATATCAAGCTGGGACTGGTGATTGGAAACCACCATGTAGGTGACGCCTTTACGGATGTGATGGCGGTCATGGATGGATACAGACCAGGCCGGCATGATCCAGAGATAGAGTGAAGCCCAGAAAGAGGTGAAATAGTGCAGCAGAACCAAGCGGCGGTCGAAACAAACGGTCAGGGGCCAGATGGTCAGGGCGATGACGAAAAAGAAGATGGAACTGAGGGCGATGAAAGCAATAAAACCAAAGGAAATTATTCGATTGAACATAATCGGTTACATCCTGAAAAAATCAGGCCTTGGATCATTGTTTCGGCCTTTTCGCGGCTGGAAGCCGCTCCCACAATATCGCGGCTGGAAGCCCTTCCCGCAATCATGGGTGGCCGCAAAGATGATCAAGACCAAAAATCAATAGCAACTACCGCAACCGGATATGTTATATGAGAAAGGATGTCAATATCTTTGACCACGCTTCCCCTTTCCCCCTTCAGCTTTCCCCTTTGGGCTTTCAGCTTTCAGCTTCGAGCTTTCACCCTGCTTCTTATCCAACAACTCCCGCACCCTTTTGGACAGCTCTATCAAACGGAAAGGTTTCTGAATGAACCCGTCGCAACCCCGGGCCAGGATGTCGGCCGCCTCGCTGTCGGCGCTGTATCCGCTGGACAGCAATACTTTGATGGCGGGTTTGGTGCTTTTTAAGCGATTGAAGGTTTCACCGCCGTTCATCAGGGGCATGATCATGTCCAGAATGACAAGGTCGATGGCGTCTTTTCCATCGGAAAAAATTTCACAGGCCTCCCGGCCGTTTACGGCGGTGATAACAGTATAGCCCAATTCCCGCAGCATGGCCTCGCCCACATCCCTGAATTCATATTCATCATCCACCAGCAAGATGGTTTCATTGCCCCTGAGCACGCTTTTTTCCTCCAAGGCGACGGCCTCCTCAGCCTGTTTGTCGCAGGAGGGCAAATAGATTTTGAAAATGCTGCCTTTGCCCGGCTCGCTGTAAACATCGATATTGCCGTTGTGATTTTTCACAATGCCGTAGGCCGAAGCCAGGCCTAGACCGGTGCCTTTACCCACGGCCTTGGTGGTGAAAAAGGGGTCAAAAATGCGTTTTTTGGTTTCCTTGTCCATTCCGTGGCCCGTGTCGCGTACGGATATGACCACGTATTGGCCGGCTTCCCCCAGGTGGTGCTTGGCATGAATTTTTGAAAGCATGATATTTTCAGTGTCGATGAACAGTTCGCCGCCGCTGGGCATGGCATCGGCGGCGTTGATGTACAGGTTGAGCAGAACCTGTTCGATTTGCGTGGGATCGCCTTCCACATTCCATAGATCCTTTTGCAAGGAGGTATGGATGAGAATCTGCCTGCGGGTGCGACTGAACATTTCCAAGGTTTCCCGGATCAATAGATTGATGCTGATGATCTGAATTTGGTACTTGCCTTCCCGGGCGTAACCGAGAAGTTGCTTGGCCAGATTGGCACCGCGCTGAACGATTTTTTCAATGGTGCGGGCCCGGCTCAGGGCCTGATGGTCTTCCGGCAGGGACATCTGCAGCAGGCCGATATTGCCCAGGATGCCGCCTAAAAGATTATTGAAGTCATGGGCAATGCCACCGGCCAAGGTACCGATGGCCTCCATTTTTTGCATGCGGATAATTTTTTCCTCGGTGCGTTTTCGCTCGGAAATGTCCCGTACGGAAGTGACCATCAAGGTCTTGCCAAAATAATGGGTTTCCCGGCTTTCCATTTCCAGCGGAAAAACGCTTCCAGCTTGTTTTTGGCCTTTGATTTCAAAGGGCTCGCTCAGGGAATTCATGATATTCTTATAAATCGTGGCCCGGTATTCATGACATATGCAGATCTCTATGGCATTTTTGCCCAGCAGTTCAGAGCGATTGTACCCGAACATGCGGGCAAAGGAATCATTGCAATCCACAACCACACCATTGTCATGGAACAGGATGCCCTCGATGGTCACTTCCGAAAGGCGTTTGTAGCGCTCCTCGCTTTTGCGCAGGGCATCGGCAGCGCGTTTCTGTTCAATGGCCAGGCCGATCTGTCCGGAAACGGCATGCAGTACATTCAAATCCGGCGTGTCAAAATGATGGGGGTCTGAATAGCTCTGAACAGCGATCATCCCCATGGCGTTTTCGGTCTTTTTCAGGGGGACCCCCACCCAAATTTCCGGGAGCCGGTGGGACAGTTCGCCGCCTTTTTCCTGCAACAGCTTACGGATGTCTTTCTGATTGTAGATCATGGAGCGTCCGCTCTTGATCACCTGCATGGAAAGGAAGGTGGATGCCCCGATGGCCCGGTTGATTTCCACCTGGCCGTAAGCTTCGTCCACGCAATAGGGGTAGTCAATGGTATTGGTTTCTGGATTGTACAAGGCAATTTGAAAATTGGCGGCGTCGATGACCCGGCCCAGGGAGCGATGAATGGAGCGGTACAAAGCATGCAAATCAACACTGGTGTTGACGGCGTTTGAAATGGAGAACAGGGCTTGGTTGATCCCATCCGAACGGTTGTGCTCAATGATTTCCTGCTCAAGGCGGCGATTGATTTCGATCAACTCAGCGGTTCTTTCCCGCACAGAGGTTTCCAGTTCGTCATGATGCTGCTTTAAAAGGATATGGGCCTTAACCCTGGCCCGCACGATGGCTGGATTGAAAGGCTTGGTGATATAGTCCACCGCGCCCAGGGCAAAGCCTTTGTTTTCATCTTCCTCTTTTTTTCTGGAGCTTAGAAAAATAATGGGAATATCGGTTGTCAGTGGGTTGGATTTCAGGCGCCGGCAGACCTCATAGCCGTCCATACCCGGCATGACAATATCCAGTAAAATCAAATCCGGCTGCGGTGCGGTAGCGGCAACGGCCAAACCTTCACCGCCGCTTTTGGACACCAGGATTTCATAATCCGTTTCCAGTGGATCAGCCAGCATTTGTATCATTACCGGTGTATCGTCGATTATCAGAATTCGCTTTTTAGCCGGCACATCTGTTATTTCCATAGTGAATCTTCCTTTATTCCGCTGAAACACCGGCCGGCGCCGCCCGGCAGGGTGAAAAAGAAAGTTGTCCCTTGGTCCGGGACCGAATCTACCCAAATCGTCCCGCCATGCCGCTCAACAATTTTCTTGACGATGGTCAGCCCGGCACCGGCGCCGCCGCCGTATTTGTCACGGCCGTGCAGCCTTTTAAAAAGCGTAAAGATTTTATCGCGGTGTTTTTCAGGAATACCGATACCGTTGTCTTTAACATAAAAAACAATTCCGGTTTCGGCAGCGCTAGCATTTTTCCGGGTGCCCACTTCAATTATTTTTTCCGGTTGAAGATTGTATTTTATTCCATTGATGATCAGATTCAGAAAAATCTCGCGCACTCGAATTTCATCGCCGACGGCTGGGGGCAATGGTTCCGGAATATGAAGGCGGATCTTTTCCTGGGGAAACAAGTGCTGCAGGGTTTGTCGGATGTCCTGGAGGAGCGCATTCAGATCCATGGGCCTGCAATCCAAATCCGTGCGGCCGAGACGGGAAAAATGCAAAAGGGAATTGATCAGGTCTTCTTCGCGTTTGCACAGTCGGATGACGGTCTCGATGCGGGAACGGGCTTCCCCATTGAGTTTATCGCCGTAATCTTCCATCAGGAAAAGGGAATAATTGCTGATGGCCCGCAGGGGTTCCTTTAAATCATGGGAAGCGATGTAGGCAAAATCGTCCAATTCCCGGTTGCTTTTTTTGAGTTCGATCTCCATTTGTTTCCGATCGGAAATATTTCTTAAAATGAATATGATCGTGGCGTTTTTGGCACTTACGTCCATCATTCTGGCATAACGCACTTCAAAATATTGAGGGGTTTCTCCCACTTGAACAGTGCATTCCAGGGTTGCAATCCTTTCCATACTTGTCTGAAAATGCTCAAGGACACCGGCAAGCCAGGGAAACACCTGGAGAATGTTTTTTCCTATAAGGGCCGGTTCTTGGTTTCGGAGCTCGGCAGCGTCGGGTTCAGAGGATGGTACTGCCGTGGGCGCGGAATAATAGTAGGCCCCCGGCGCAATCTGGGGATGGAGGATGGCCGCGGCGGCATGATTGAGATTCAGGATCTCGAAGCGGTTGTTCAATATAAGGGCCGGATCACTCAGGCTTTCAAAAAATGTCAGATAGGTATTTTTTTCATTGGTCATGAGCCGGTTGGTTTCCTGAAGCTCGGCCATGAGCATTTCGGTTTCCTGCCCGGCCCATTCCTGGCAAAAGGCGATTTCCATACGGTCGAAGCTTCTGGAAAGAAAAAGCTGTGAATGCCGGCATTGGCAAGGATCCGATACGTGTTCCGCCACAAGATCCATATAGCTTTGCCGGTAGTATTTAAGCAGACCGAGAAACATGGCCAAGGAAACTCCGCGTTTGCGGTGGCGTTGAGCTTCAATGACGCCAAAGGCATTTAATGGGTCGGTTACAAAATTGTCTTCCGGCCCGAAATCCGGAATGCCGGAATAAAAAGAAAGGCCCTGAACAAGGGAGGCGGACAAGCCGGCGATGGACAGGCGCCAGGCCTCCTCCAGGGTGGATGTATACCGGGTATAGCCCCGTTTTTGGGCATATTGCAAAACGCGCCGGATGAGCCAGTCTTCGTTGGTTTCTATAAGGTTGATCAGGGCTTGCATGGGGGGATGCTCCCGGATAATTCAGCCACTTTTTTTAGGGCTTCTGTTACTTCCATTTTCAGACGATATTTTTCCATGGTATTTCGGATGATCCGGGAAAGCGCGGCTTTGCTGAGCTTGGCTTTGGGGAGATAATCATAAGCGCCGGCCTGGATTGCTCTGGCAGCTATGCCTTCTTCTCCGTTGCCGGAAATGATGACTACCGGAATGTTTTGGTGGCGCTGTTCCAGGGCCATCAGGAAATCGATGCCGAGTCCGGTGGGGGTCAGATGATCCAGAAAAATAAGATGGATATTGCCGGCTTCCAGCAGTTCAAAGGCTTCCGCATGACTCCCGGCCCGTAAAAGATGGATATGATCGTTGTCTTCCAATAAATCTTGAATTTGCTGGAAATCGCGATCGTGGTCCTCAATGGACAGAATATTGATGGACTGGTCCAGTTGCATGATAGCGGATTCGCCGGCATAGGTCTTGATTTCATGCTGGCGGATGGTTTGGATTTTTTTAACGATGTCGGCAATGCGTGCTCCGGCCTGCTGAATTTTGTCAATGTGGTGCGCTGTTTTTTCCGGATTATTTCGGTCCAGTTCCAGCAATTGGATGCTGCCCAGCAGAACCATCAGGGGCTGATTCAGTTCATGGGCCGTGGCGCCCGCCATTTGCAACAACACTTTTAAGCGTTCCTCTTCTATCAAGGTTTTTTGCTGGGTGATGATTTGCAGGTTGGCTTTTAGCAGTTCCTGGACATTTTTTTGAAGTGCCAGGGTGGTCTGCCTCAGGGTCTCCTCGGTTTGTTTTTTTTCAATGGCATGGCGAATGGCCCGGACCAGCAAGTCTTTGCTTAGGGTGGATTTGACCAGATAATCGGTGGCCCCGCTTTTCAGGGCCTGGACAGCCACCATCTCATTGCCTTGGCCGGTCAGAAAGATGATGGGGATTCGGCCGAGTCCTTCATCCGCGGTGATTTCCGCAAGCAATTCAAGCCCGTCCGTATCCGGCAGGTTATAGTCAAGCAAGATGCAGTCCACCTTCTGGGAGCGCAAGTAATTCAAACCCTGGGACCCGTCGCCGGCTTCGAAAACAGTGTAGCCCCTTTCCGGATCTTTTTGCAGCAGACGGCGATATGTATACGCATCCTCCGGGCTGTCTTCAATGGCCAGGACACGGATTGTCTCCAGGCTCATTTAATGAACTCCTTCCCGAGGAAATACCGCGATTTCAAACCAAAAATTTTTAAAACGTCGGATGGCTTCAATATAGGAATTCAGGTTGATGGGTTTGCAAATATAGCTGTTTGCGCCGGCTGCATAGCATTTATCAATATCGCTTTCATCATAGGAGGTGGTCAGGATGATCACCGGGATTTTTCGCAATCTGCGGTCGCTCTTGATTTCCCGCAGGACTTCGTGGCCGTCGGTTCCCGGCAGATTCAGATCCAGCAGAATGATGCCCGGCCGTGGTGATTTGACCGGATCGGCATATTTGCCGCGACGAAAGAGGTAGTCGATGGCTTCATCGCCGTCCTCGCAACGGATGACGGGATTGGCCAGACCGGCTTTTTGAAAGGCGCGAATGGTGGCCTCTTGATCTTCCGGGCTGTCTTCGATCAATAAAATCGGTTGGGTTGTTCTTTTCATGAAAATTTCCTTCAAGCGGAATGGTGAAGACCAGTTGCTGTTTTCGCGGTAATTTGGTTCGAATTGAGAAGTCGATTGAGGTTCGTTTGGGACAATGGTATTTTATTATGAACTGCTTATATATATCAAAGTATTGGCAGGATGACAATGAAAAAACTTGACAACTGTTGCCCGCAAGTAGTAAAATTTTATTTAGATTTTGAATGAGCGCTCGGTCAAGGGCGCGGTCGGCTTTCTTTTTTTCCAAATTCTTTACTTTCCCAACTTCTTTTTATTCTCAAACCTCTAAATGGTGTTTGGTTCTTCGGCAATGTAGCAACACGATTCAAATAGAGTATGCTGTAACGGTTTTTCGGACCGAATTCAGAAACAACAAGGGAGCGTGTAAGTGAGTGAGCCGCATGAACGTCGTATCGGAGATATCCTGCTGGAGCTGAAGGATGTCAGTATGCGTTTCGGAAAGGTGCGCGCCTTGGAAGGCGTCAACTTGACGATTCGAAAGGGAGAAATCCATTCCGTGATCGGCCCCAACGGCGCCGGCAAGACCGTTATGATGAATGTAGTCAGCGGCCTGTATCGGCCCCAACGGGGTGAGATTTATTACAAGGGTCAAAAAATCAATCACCTCAGGCCTTATGAAAGGGCCGGAATCGGCATTGCACGCACGTTCCAGAAGGTGGAAGTTTTCGGCGGCATGACCGTGCTCGACAATATCCGCCTGGGCCGCCATATTCATTTGAAATCCGGTATTGTCGGCGGCGCATTCTATTTGGGCCGTACCGCCAGGGAAGAAATCGAGCACCGGACCTTCATCGAGGAAGAGATCATTGATTTCCTCGAAATTGAGCAACTGCGCCACAAACCCGTGGGCATGCTGCCCTATGGTTTGCAAAAGCGGGTCGAGCTGGGGCGGGCGCTGGCCCTTGAGCCGGAACTGCTGATTCTCGACGAACCCTTGGCCGGTCTCAACCTGGAGGAAACCGAGGACATGGCCCGTTTTATCATCGACATTAATGAGGAGCGGCGCTGGCGCGTGACCTGCCTTCTTGTGGAGCACGACATGGGTGTGGTGATGGATCTGTCCGACCGGGTGTTTGTATTGAATTTCGGCAATATGATCATGGACGGAACCCCTGCCGAGGTCCAAAACAGTCCGGAAGTCATCAAAGCCTATCTTGGAGAAGAGGAATTATATGCCACACGCGGGTAATGCAGCGGAAGCGGCAAGGGGCATCGAAATTGAAAAAGATCTGACCATTCCGAAACTTTTTTACCGGCAGGCCCGGCGTTTCGGAGACAGCCGGGTGGCCATGCGGGAAAAGGAATTCGGTATCTGGCGCCCAATCACCTGGCAGGTTTATTTGGAAAATGTCAAATATCTGGCCCTGGGTCTGGTAAAACTCGGACTGAAAAAAGGGGACAAGGTCGCCATGATCGGCGACAATCGGCCGGAGGGGCTGTGGGCGGAAATGGCCGCCATCTGTGCCGGCGGCGTGGGGGTCTGGCTATTCCAGGACAGTCTGCTCGATGAAGTGAAATATATCATCGATCATTCGGATTCCATATTTTTATTCGGGGAAACCCAGGAAGAAGTCGACAAGGCCCTTTCCATTATTCGGGAATGCCCCAAGTTGAAAAAAATCATCTGGGATGATCCCAAAGGCATGCGCAATTATAAGCAGGATGTTCTGACCAGCCTCAAGGAAGTTCAGCAATTGGGCCGTGACCTGGACCGTGAACAGCCCGAACTTTTTGAAAAACTGGTGCAGGCCGGGCATGGCGATGATGTGGCCCTGTTGTTCTATACCTCCGGAACCACTTCCCTGCCCAAAGGCGCCCTGCTTTCCCACAACAATATGCTCACCATGGGCAAGCATTTGATGGAAGTGGATCCATGCCTGCCGTCGGATGATTATGTTTCCTATCTGCCTTTTGCCTGGATCGGCGAGCAGATGATGTCCATTTCCTGCGGTTTGCAGATCGGCTATACCATCAATTTCCCGGAGGGGCCCGGCACGGCCCAGGAAAATATCCGGGAAATCGGTCCCCATGTCATGTTCGCCCCGCCGCGCATGTGGGAACAAATGACCCGCACCGTGCAGGTGAAGTATCTGGATGCCACCTGGACCAAGCGCAAATGCTTTGAACTGGCCTCCAAAATCGGCTATCACATGGCCGAGCTAACATTTAAAAAGAAGAAAATCCCCTGGTATTGGGCTCTGCTGAACCGGCTTGCCCAACTGGGGGTTCAGAATAAAATCCGTGACCATCTCGGTCTCACCAATGTGCGCAACGCCTATACCGGCGGAGCGGCCATGGGGCCGGATCATTTCCGTTTTTTTCATTCCCTGGGCGTCAATCTCAAACAAATTTACGGTCAAACCGAAGTGGCCGGCATTTCCGTGGTGCATCGCAGCGGCGATATCAAATTCGATACTGTGGGCCGTCCCATTCCCGGCACGGAAGTTACGATCACGGAAGAAGGTGAAATCATCACCAAGAGTTCATCCGTTTTTCTGGGATATTATAAGAATCAGGCCGCAACCGCCAAGGCCCTGCGGGACGGCTGGCTCTATTCCGACGACAAGGGCTTTTTGGATGAAGACGGGCATTTGGTGGTTTTTGACCGCACCAAGGATGTCTTTACCTTGCTCGACGGCAAACCCTTTTCGCCCCAGTATCTGGAAACCAGGCTCAAATTCAGCCCGTACATCACCGATGCCTGGGTCATCGGCGACAAGCGGGATTATATCACGGCGGTTCTTTGCATTGACTATGCAGTGGTGGGCAAATGGGCAGATGACAAGAAAATCAACTACACCAGCTACCAGGAGCTTTGCCAGAAACCGGAAGTTTATGATTTGATCGAAAAGCAGATCATACAAGCCAATCAGGACCTGCCGGCGGCCGCCAAGGTGCGTAAGTTCACGAATCTATACAAGACCCTGGATGCGGATGACGATGAGCTGACCCGCACCCGCAAACTGCGTCGTGCTTTTGTGGAGCAGCGCTATCAGGAGATCGTCAAGGCCTTATATTCGGATGTGGATGTGGTGCATATCGATACCACCATCAAGTATGAGGATGGCCGGCAGGCGCAGATCAAGACGGATATGAAAATTCAAAAGCTGAAAGCTGAAAGGTGAAAGGTGTTTCATTGATTGGTGAATTGGGGGAAGGAGAGGAACCAATATGGAACTTTTTTTAATGGCAATCACCACCGGGGTGATGGTGGGCGGGATCTACGCCCTGGTGGCGTTGGGCTGGGTCCTGATTTATAAATGTTCCGGGGTTTTGAACCTGGCCATGGGGGAGATGACCTTGATCGGCGCCTACGTATCCTTGAGCTTCTATTCCATGGGCGTGCCTTTTTTGCTGTCCTTGCTGATTTCCCTGGTCATCGGCTTTGTCCTGGGAATTCTGACCGAACGGATTTTTCTGGACAAGCTCATTGGCGAACCGGTGCTCACCGTCATCATGGTGACGGTGGGCCTTTCCTTTTTTTTCAAAGGCACGGTGGAATTCATTTGGGGCACCGACACCCGGGTTTTCGCACCGGCGGTGTTTTCCATCGAACCCATCAAACTCGGTCCCATTGTGGTGGGCCGGGTGTATTTGTGGAGCTTTGTGGCCGCCATCGTGCTGCTGTTCATCTTCATGGGTTTTTTCAAATATACCCGCTGGGGTCTGGCCATGCAGGCCACGGCGGACGATGAAATGGCGGCCCTGTCCATCGGCGTCAGCGCCCGTTTTGTTTATGCGGCGGCCTGGGCCATTGCTTTCATGGCCGCGGGCGTGGGCGGTACCTTGCTGGGAAACATCAACGGGCTGAACATCTCCGTGGGTTATCTCGGGCTGCTGGTATTGCCAGCGGTGGTGCTGGGGGGACTCAATTCCGTGCCCGGGGCCATTGTGGGCGGCATTTTGATCGGAATTCTGCAGAACCTGTGCGGGACCTATCTGGACCGCTATTTCCCCGGCGGAGTCAAGGAAATCGCCCCCTTTGCCTTCATGGCGATTTTCCTGCTGTTCAAGCCCTACGGCCTGTGGGGCTGGGAGCGCATTGAACGCGTCTGACCTGTTCTGATCGCAACATTAGGAGAACTTGCGCATGTCGACCACATTTTTACCTTGCGGAACGTATCATCAAAATTACAGTCAGGACCATGCCTGGTGGCAAACGCGTTTTATCAAGGCCAAAATGGCCTTGCTATTTCTGATTCTTTTCGGTCTGATCCCCTGGCAGGCGGATTCTTATTGGCTTAGTGTCTGCAATCAGATCGGTTATACAGTGCTGGGTGCCCTGGGGGTTCAGCTTCTCATCGGCTTTTGCGGCCAGGTCACCCTGGGCCATGCGGCCTTTATTGCAGTGGGGGCTTATACCAGCACCCTGCTCATCCTGGAATTTCCCTGGCCGGCGGTGTTGCTGGAGTGGGGGCTGGCCTATCCCGTCAGTATTCTCATCGCCGCTGTGATTGCCGGTTTCTGGAGTGTCCTGTTCGGCCTGCCCTCGGCCAAGGTCAAGGGCTTTTATTTGATTCTCACCACCATGGCGGCCCAGTTCATCACCGTGGATTTCATCATCAGCCAGTATATCAGCCAGATCGGCGGGCGCGGCCAGGCCTTTTCCCTGCCGCCGGGAACCATCAAGATCGGCCCTTGGGTGGTGGACAGCGATTTGAAGGTCTATTTGCTGATGCTGGTGCTGGTGATCATCAGCATCATCGGTGTGGTCAATCTGCTGCGCTCCCGGGTGGGGCGGGCCTGGGTGGCCATCCGGGACAACGACATTTCCGCCGAGGTCATGGGCATTAACGTGGTCAAATACAAATTGTACGCCTTTTTCGTGGCCGGTTTCATCGGCGGCCTGGCCGGCGCCTTCTGGATCAGTAATTTGGCGGCCATCAGTCCTGAGCATTTCCAATGGTTCTGGTCTTTGTGGCTGGTGGGGGTCATTCTCATCGGCGGGGTCGGCTCGATCCATGGAGCGATTTTCGGCTCGGTTTTCATGGTGGTGGTGATGGAACTGCTGCAATTGGCCATCATGCCCCTTGCGGATTCTTTTCCCAAACTTTTAATGGATTTTTTGTTTATCAAGGAGGCGGTCTTCGGCCTGGCCATCTGCGCCTTCATGATTTTTGAGCCCAACGGCCTGGCCTACCGCTGGTGGCAGATGAAGAATTATTTCAATTTGTGGCCGTTTTCCTACTGATTCGCCATTCGGAAAAGGCCGCGATCAAGTCGATCCATGCAGTAGAAAAAGGAGGCAAAAACCGGTTTTTGGCGATCTTGAAAAAGGAGGAGAGAAAGCACATGAACGTAAAAACAATGTTAAAAGGATTGGGTCTGATTCTATGTCTGTGTGTCTGTTGCGGCGGGCCGGCCTTCGGCGACGAGCCCATCAAGATCGGCGCCCTGAATGACATGACCGGCGCCACTTCCGATGTCGGCAAGGATTATGCCATGGGCATTGCCGAGGCGATTCAATACGTGAACGACAACGGCGGTGTGAACGGCAAGCCCATCAAACTCTATCAGTTCGACTATGGCTACCGCGTGCCCGAGGCCCTCACCAAGTACAAGCTGTTCAAACGCATGGAGTGTCTGGCCATCCTCGGCTGGGGCACCGGCGACACGGAGGCCTTGTCCCCCACGGTCACCAAGGACAAGATTCCCTATGTCTCCGCTTCTTATTCCGGGCATCTGACCAATCCGGAAAAGACCCCTTACAATTTGTTCGCGGCCACGGATTATTCCACCAATGCCAGGGCCACCCTGACAGCCTGGTTTGATACCAGATGGCCCAAGCATCCGGATTACGGTAAAAGAAAACCGCGCTTTGCTTGTTCGTATATGACCGTGCATCCCTATTGCAGCGCGCCCATCAAGGCCATCAAGGAGCAGGCGGAAATTCTGGGCTTTGACCTCGGACCGGACCAGGATGTTTCCCTGTTTGCCATTGATACCAAGAGCCAGATTTTGGCCCTAAAAGATTTCAAACCGGATGTGGTCTGGCACGGCAACACCACCATGTCGGTTTCCGCTACTGTGCGGGACGCCTATGCCCTGGAGTTGAAGGCCGACCATATTGTGAATTTATGGGGTTTTGACGAGAACCTGCCGCGCCTGGCCGGAAAGGCCGCCGAAGGTGTCATGGGTGCTACGGTTTGCGCCTTCTACGGCGAAGATGCGCCCATGATGAAGCAGGTGATGGCCTATACTCAAAAAGTGAATCCAGCCGTGCCCCAGGACAAACGCCTGATCCGCACAGTTCAGGCCTGGTCCAATGTGCTGGCCCTGTGGGAAGCCATGAAACGGGCGGATAAAGCCGGTGCCCTGACCGGTGAAGGCATTCTGAAGAAAGGTTTTGAAACCATGGCCGGCGTGGAGCTGGGCCTGGGCGGGGCGCCCTTGACTTATCAGGCCACGGATCATCGTGTATCCGGCGATGTCCCGATTTATGAGGTCAAGGATGGCAAATTCCAGCTCGCCAAGCGGGTGAACATCAAGGAACGCTGGCCGGATAAATGGGCCGGCTGGAAGGGTTGGTAACCATCATCCAAAGGAGGTCACAGCGCTTTGACCGAACAGAACTTCATCCTGAAAATCAATAATATTGAGGTCAAGTATCACGAAGTCATTCTGGTGATCAAAGGCGTGTCCATTGATGTGCCCGCGGGCGGCATTGTCGCCTTGCTGGGCGCCAACGGCGCCGGCAAGAGCACCACCCTGAAGGCGATTTCCGGTCTGTTGAACCATGAAAACGGCAAAGTCACGGACGGTTCCATCGAATTCCTGGGTGAGCGCATCGACAAGCTGGCAGCGGAAAAGATCGCCCGTCTGGGCATTGTCCAGGTGATCGAAGGCCGCCGGGTGTTTGAACATCTCACCGTGGAGCAGAATCTGAAAGTAGGGGCCCACATGCGCAAGTACGGCCGCAGCACCAAGGAAGGGCTGGACATGGTCTATCATTATTTTCCGCGCCTGTGGGAGAAGCGCAACGAGACCGCCGGTTTCATCAGCGGCGGTGAACAGCAGATGACGGTGGTGGGCCGGGCCTTAATGACCAGCCCGAAGCTGATCCTGCTGGACGAGCCCTCCATGGGCCTTGCGCCTTTGCTGATCCACGAGATTTTCAACATCATCACCAAGCTGAATCAAGAGGAAAAAATCTCGATTCTGCTGGTGGAGCAGAACGCCAAGCTGGCCCTGAATGTTGCGCCCTATGCCTATGTCATGGAGAACGGCCGGATCGTGATGAACGATGTCTCTGAAAAGCTGCGCCAGAATCCGGACATCAAGGACTTTTATCTGGGCATGACCGATCACGGCAAACGCAAGAATTTCCGGGAAGTCAAGCATTACAAACGCCGCAAGCGCTGGCTGACATGATGCATAATACTTTGGCCGGCGAGGCGGAAAAAAACCGACACTTTCACATTCACAGGAGCGAATGAAAATGAAAATAAAAACATTTCTATTTTGGGTACTTTGGCCGGCCGCGGCCGTAGTTGTGTTGGCCGCTTGTGCCGGGATGCAGATCAAGCCGGATGAGAAGAATTTTAAGGCCCCGGTGGTGAAATTGAACCAGGTGGAGGTGGCCCATTACTGGGGCTGGTGGTATTTTAAAAAGACCGTTGAACCCAGCGCCGGAACAAAAGGCGATTACGGCGCGCCTTTGGACCTGGCCTTTATTTTCGACATTGAGAATCCCAATGATTATCCGATTCTGATGGAGAGCCTGAAGTTCTCGGTGGCCTTTGAGGAATTCGATCTCAACACGGTGGGCTCCACAGAGACCCAATGGATACCGCCGGGCAAGACCAATCAGTTGCGGGTGCATGCCATGTTCGACGGCCAGCAGTCCATGCTCAGCCTCCTGGTCACCGGCGGCTTCAAGTTGCAGCAGAAAGGCCTGGAACCGGGTGCGGCCGGCGCTCTTAAGCAGCTCGGCCAATGGTGGGAGGGCATTCAGGACTTTGCCTTCCCGGTTTATGTCAAGGAAGGCACGGCCATCTTTAAAGCCGGCGAGGTGTCCAAGGCGGTCACTTTCAACGCCAAATATCCATGATAACTGATTAGGAGTCAGAAGACAGAAGTCAGGAGACAGGAGACAGCAGTTATTCTGAATTCTGACTCCTGACTCCTGAATTCTGTATACTGGTGTAGGAGTTTTTCATGCCCAAACCTCTTGACCGCACCACCGGTTTTTTCAATCAAAGTCTTGAGACCCTGGCTCCGACGGAACGGGCCGGTCGTCTGGACGCGGCCCTTTCGGAAATCGTGCAATATGCCTATGACACTGCCCCGGCCATCCGGCGCAAATTGGAGCAGGCCGATATCAGGCCGGCGAATATCCGTTGCGTAAAAGACTTGGAGCAAGTGCCCATCACCCATAAAAGCGAGCTGGCGGCCCTGCAGCAGGCGGATCCGCCCTTTGGCGGCTTTTTGGGCATGCCCTGGGATCAGCTCCGGCGCATCTGCATGTCCCCCGGCCCCATCTATGAACCGGAGGCCCTGCATAGTGAAAACGACCGCTGGGCTCAGGCCTTTTATGCAGCCGGTTTCCGCAAGGGCGATATCGGTCAGATCACTTTCAGCTATCATCTGGTGCCGCCGGCCTTCTGGTTCGAGGATGCCCTGGCGCGCCTGGGCTGCATCGCCGTTCCCGGCGGCGTGGGCAATACGGATCTGCAGGTGCGCATGCTGCGGGATCTAAAGGTCAGCGGGTATATCGGCACCCCTAGTTTTTTAAAGGTGGTGGCTGACAAGGCGGCTGAATTCGGCTATGACTTGCAAAATGATCTGCAGTTAAAGGTGGGATTCGTGGCCGGCGAGATGCTGCCTGAATCCCTGCGCAGCGAGTTGGAGCACAGCTTCGGCATGCTTATCCGGCAGGGCTACGGTACGGCCGACGTGGGCTGCATGGGCTATGAATGCTATCACAAATCCGGCATGCACATCCCCTATAACTGCATTGTGGAAATCGTGGACCCGGATACCGGCCGCCAATTGGGGCCGGGAGAACCCGGTGAGATCGTGACCACGGTTTTCGACAAAGTCTATCCCATGATTCGGTTCGGCACAGGGGATTTATCCTGTTATACAGATGAACCATGCCCCTGCGGCCGCACCACCCCGCGGTTGGTGAAGATCATGGGGCGCCTGGACCAGGTGACCAAAGTCAAGGGCATGTTCATCCATCCTTCTGCGGCTGCTGAAGTGGCCGGGAAATTTCCGGAAATCAGCGCCTATCAGGTGGTAGTCACCCGTGAGAACCATGTGGATCAGATGACCATGCAGGTGGTTCTGAAGGCCGGCATAGCACCGGACGAAGACCTGGCCGGGCGGATTGGAACCGCCATTCCCCAGAGCATGCGGGTGCGCGGCAGGGTGGTCTTTGTCCGGCCGGAGGACATTCCGGAAAATGCGCCCAAAATCGTGGACCGGCGCAAGTGGGATTAGGGCAGGAGCGGGGAGACACATATTAACTTGGTATGGAGCAGGAGACGGAAGGAATGCGCAAGCGGGTTGTTTTTCTTTTTTTTGTTTTTTTCATACAACAGGTTTGGCTGGGGACCATTGCCGATTCGCTGGCGGAGACCGAGGCAACCGCTCCCAAAAAGCTGGTGGTCATCGGCGTTAAGAGCGACGTGGACTTGCCGGAATTGAAAGACCAGTTGATCGGTTATGGAATCTCCTCTTTGCTCCTGCAAAAGCTTTTTGATACCGGCAAATACGCACCCATTGAGAGCAATCCGGAAATCATCGAGGCCATCAACGGCCTGATCAAACGGCAATGGATGGGCGGTGAAAAAATGTATACACCGGTGGAGGCGGATCAGGCCGCGGCCCAGTTGCGCTCCGATGCGGTGGCTTATGCCAAGATTACCAAATGTGAGGTCAGCCAATCCAAGAGCATGCTCGGGCCGTTCTCCAAGGCGCGCAGCAAGGTGATCATGGAAGTGGAAGTCTATGTAAAGGAAAAAGACGCGGAAGTCCGCAGTGCCGCCGGGGAAGGAGATGCGGCAACTTCCTCTGCCGCCCTGTTGTATAAAATGCGGGATGATAAAATTTATTTTGACCAGACCGCCCTTGGCCAGGCCACGGAAAAGGCGATCATTGCGGCGGTGGATAAGTTGCAGTTACAGTAGGAAATTAACACTGATCGTTGTTCCGGCCTGCTGTGGAAATCCGAAATTCGAATATCGAAATCCGAAACAAATACGAATTACCAAAATTCAAATAAACCGGTCTTCGCAAACGATGCGGTCATTGGTTCAGCGCTTTTTTTGTTTTGGTCATTTTTTTTATTTGAATTTTGAATTTGTTTCGTATTTCGATATTCGGATTTAATGCTATCAATTGAAACGACCACCGCTGCCCAAGGATTTATTCTAGTCGTTGGACCATCTTCAACACCGAAGATTCAATGGCCGCTTTGCTGGCTTCGCCCCAGTCCCGGCCGTATTTGGTATCCGAAGCCGGAATATATTCCACGGTTTCAAGATCCACCAACCGAATCTGCACGCCCACCCGCACCTGGGGGATGGTGGATTTGCCGAAGCCCTTGATGGATTCATCCTTGCCCTCGGAATAATCGAAGACTTCACCGTAAATAACCTTCTGAGCCCCCAGCATTTTGCCGATCTGAATAGCCGTGTCCTTGTCCACCAGGCCCATCTGGCTCATGCGCTGGCGCTGCATCATGTCCTTGATTACCGATTCCTTGTCCTCCACAAAGCGGAACCGTCCGGTCTGATATAAGGCATCGCTGAGTACATTATGAATCCCCAGGCCCACGGATTTTTCCAGCAGGTGGGGATAGCGCGCGGCCGTGGTCTCGGAAAGCCCCATGGGCAGAACCGCCAGGGGCACCTTGGGGCCGGAATAGGCCGGATAAACAACTTGTGCGCTCGCATCGATTTTATCAGCGGTATTGATTTCCGGGCTAGTGGTGGCACAGGACCACAGGAATAAAAGCGGAAAAAGCATTGCTGCAAAAAATGACATTTTTTTCAGAAGATATCCTTGAAAATTGCGTCCATGTAAGGTATTCATTATAGAAACATCCTTTTCACATCACTTGGTTGTGCTGGGGCATAATCAACTGCTTTTTAAAATCAATACGGATAAAACAGTACCAAATCGGCATTGCAATAACAAGTCCCAAAATCTTTCAAACAAAGGAGAGGCTATGAGCTCATTAGGCAAACAGACATTCATCGGTATTTTGGTTCTCGTGACGTTCTTGTGCGGCAATGTGTTGGCCGAGGATTTTTTTGATTTGATCGATTATAAAATAACAAGAGGTCCGCTGCCTGGACAAAAAACCATCGGGCCGACCATATACAATTCAAGGGTAAGCGGTACCTGGAACGACACCAATGACAACAATGCATTTGATGTCGGGGAAGCAATGGTGGGAACCTTGAAAATGTTCGACCGGGATGGAAACCTAAAGTTAGAGACACCGGCCGGAATCACCAGCCGTGATCAGTTAAAGACCTGGGCCGAGGCCAATGCGGATAAAATTCTTAGTGCCATTTTCGACGGCAGCATATCCCAGTCCACGGGAATAACCGATGACGGCATCATGGCCCAGGATTTATTCTCCGGGCGGCTTTTGAATAAAGCCGTGCCTGCTTCCAAAAAAGAGCAAATCAACAAGTTGAATAACGATTTTAAAGGCGCCGTGGAATATCTGTCCGTGGAATGCAACGACAACGACGGACAGGCCGGCTCCCTGATGTTGGGCTATGCCAATAGCTCCAAGGGCGGCCTGGAACTGGGCTTTTATCTGCCCTACCGCTATTCGGCCATTGATGATGAAATCAGCTCCAATTCCCATTTTGTGGGATTGGACTTTTATGCAAAATATCCCATCATCAAAAGGGAAAAGTGGGCCTGGCATTTGGGCGCCGACATTCTGGGCGATATTTATTACCTAAAATCCGATATCATCGAACATGCCGGGGACTACAAGTACGGCGGCGGCCTGTTCACTTCCTTTAATTTAGACCTGCCCTTCGGCTGCCTGGGTGTGGGACTGGATTATAAAATCACCAAGGCCAATTTGAACTTGAGCACGGACAATGAAATCTTGGATAAAGCCACGGACTGGGTGAATGATCTGGATCCGGTTCAGACCATCACATACGGGTTCAATTTCGGCGTGCCCATCGGCGATTCCTTTGCGGTCAACCTGGAAATGATCCGCTCCAATTTCATGAGCGACGACATCCCCAGCGGCCGGGGTTCCCAGACTTTGGCAGGGCTTTCCTGCTCCTATTTCCCCTCGGATGCCTTTGAATTGAATCTGGGCATCCATAAGACTTTTGAGCTGGAAGACATCAACGCCACGGGCGCGACCTTGGGGACGATTTATCGTTTTTAACAGTGGGAGCGGCTGCCGGCCGCGATTCGGCCGAGACTATGGCCAAGGCCTGTTTTATTGACACGGATTTCACGGATTACGCGGATAAAAGCTATTGGCAAGAAGCATGGTAGTACAACAGGCGGCAGACCCGGTGATCCAGGACAAGAGCCGCCATGTGGTTGCACGTTAAAACCGAAATTCTGTTTGTTTTAAAACCGTGAAATCCGCGTAATCCGTGTCTTAAAAATAAAAAAGATCACGTTTTCATCTTATTCCGTTAGAGCAGCAGATTAACCAAATCCATCCAGAAATCCGAAACGTCGGCATCCGACGGATTCACAGGCTCCTGGTAGCTTTGGACCGGATTGCCATTAAGGATGTCGTTGATGAAGTCGCCCACGTCGATCCCGGTGTCCAGGTATTCCGTGCCGGTGAACTCCACAATGGCGGTGCAGTGGCTTTCATTCATGTTTCTGAAATACGGAATGTAATAGCTGAGATTGGGATACTGATCATAGGTGGCCACCAATTTGTTGATATCTTCCGACCAGAGCGCCAGTATTTGTTCCACCTGAGCCGGATCACTTTCATCCAGGTCGTAGAATCTGGCATAGGAATAACCGGAGAAATTCGTGTCCCTGGTAAACATGGTAATGGCCAAGGGGTCATTGGGATAGGCATTTGCCAGCAGGGTATGGATTTGGCCGAAATCGCCGGTGATGTTTACAGTGGGGAAGTCGGCCTGTAATTTACTGACCAGGTAACCGGTGTTCCATTCTTGGCTGATTTTTTGATGCAGGCGATACTGGTTATCCGCATCACTCACGGCCGAGAAGATCGGACCGGAATCGTTGAGCATATAGCATTTATTGGGTTTCAAGGCCTTGCGGAAAAAATGATAATTGGTGAGGGTGCCGACACCCCCGGCGCTGGAGCCGGTGATCATCAGCTTGTCGATTTTCGGAAAGGCCTGCTTCAAATACGCAATGACCGCCTCAATGTTTTTGGCGCCCACATGGTGATAGGTGATGGTATTGCCGGTGGCCTCATCCACATAGGTGGCCACGCGGTTGCCGGAATGGACATCACCGGTGCAGTAAGGAATGAAGACCTTGTTCCAGTTGGCGGTTTCCACATTGTCCCCGGCCGGATGGTTTCTCAGTATCAATGGAGAGATGGCGGCGTTGGGACTGCCGCCCTCGATGTTGGGATCGAGGAAATCGCCGAGATTCATGAAATTATCCGGAATCCCATTGGGATTGGCAGCGCCGCGGATTCCTGCCTGCCCTGTGCAACTCGGATAATCCCAGCAGGCTCCGCCGGGTTCGAGATACACAATCACATCATTGGTATAGCCCATCAGCCAGTTCCACAGCCCCTTTGATTTCATGATGAATATTTTATACGGCGAATTGTTGCCGCAAAGCCCGCCGGGAATATCGACTTTATCCCAATAACCCCAAACTGCTGAAGTCAAAGTATCCAGAATCGGATGGGCCTGGGCATTGCGCGAATCCCCGTCCGCCTCCTCATCTTTTTTCAGCGGACCGTATTTGGCTTCATATTCTTCCTGGGTCATGCCGCCGGTCTGCAGGCGCAGTTGATCCAGATCCTCTTCCGTCATCTCAGTGGGGGCCATGCTGAGGAGTTGCTTTACCGGCCTAAGTTCGTTGCCGTTGCCGGTGGCGGCCGGCTGGGAATGGTCGCCTGAATCTGCGCAGGCAAAAAAGAAAAGCGACATTAATACAAAAACAAAAAGGGTTGAAACAAATCGATTGTGTTGCATAAAGCCTCCTTTGGTCTGGTGGGGTGGATGGAATGTACTTCTCTCCCTGGACAAAGACGGGCTGTGATTTTGGCTTTGAATAGTACGGCCGGCGAGGAAATGGCCTACTCTAAGAAAACGGTTATGAGCCCTCATTTCAGAAAAGAGTTTGGGTGTCAATAAATAATTTTATTTCAACAAGTTATTGAATATTATGAGGGTTGGGGTACAAGATCTTGTGGTTGATTGAACTAAGTTAAATGGTTCCAAGCGGCAATTCCGCTTTTAGGTGCCACAGAGTGCAAGCCAGGATCGGAATGGGGCCACAAAACTCACGAAATGCACGAAATGCGGAAAAAATGATGAAGGCTCTCGGACGGAAGATCATCTTTATTTCGTGGAGGTGACCTTGATGACCAAGGTCTGTTTTTTTAGACACGGATTTCACGGATTACGCGGATTAAAGCAAATGGCAAAGAAGGCAGGGTAAGACAATAGGTGGAAGACCCGGTGATCCAGGAAGAGCCGCCATGGGGTTGCACAGTAAAACCGAAATCCTGTTTGTTTTAAATCCGTGAAATCCGCGTAATCCGTGTCTTGAAAAAAAAGAGGTCTTATTTGTCTTTCAGATGGTTTCTCACCGGGCTGATTGCCAGGGAATAGGGCCCGCGAAACTGAAGCTCCGCCTGTTTGTTGATTTTCCAGGCCTCATAAAGCCCTATGGCGATTATCACCAAACCGATGACATTGCTGAAGCCGGCTAAAAACGGTGCGGCCATTGCCAGCATCAACAGGAAGGCCCAACCGATCACCTCGGCAATGGGGTTTTTCTCTTGTTCCAGGGGAGCGGCTTCGAAATCGGTAGTCTTGGCAGCATATGCCATGGGCAGGACTTGCGGTTCTCTTGCCGCTATAGTGGATTCCTCCGCGGCATTTTCTTTTTTGGTCCCTTCCATGATGTAAGGTACATAGGTGGAAACGATGGCCAGGTAGGTCAATGTCACAGCCATTCCTTGATACACCAGGCCGCCTTTTCTGTTGGAACCCAGGCGGACCGCGCAGCCCACGAAAAGGCCGATGATCAGCGCCACCAGTCCGAATTCATATCCGGTTGCAGCAGCAACGGCATAGTAGACGGTTGCACTTGCAATGGCCGCCAGCAGGCCGAGGAAAAAAGCCCTGATGAATCTTCCAGTCCCGCCACCAAGATCCGTGCCCGCTTCCCAGGCGATTTTGCAATCCGCGCAAAAGATCTTGTCGTTGCTTTCAAAATAGGCAGCGGAAATGGTTCGCTGGCAGGAAGTGCAGACGGTTGAAGACTGCTTGTCCGCGCTGAATTCAGCGGATTCTAATTGAGGTAAATTGATGGTGTCGGCAGGTCTGGTCGGTTGTTCCATTTGTCGTCTCCCTTTTCTGGCGCGATTCATCACCAATTAAAATGGCCAAGCAAATATCATGATCGCAGTCAATCGGCTTGCGACACTCCTCTTCGTTGCTTGTCAAGAGCAAAGAATGTGCCATAAAAATGAATGCCTGCAAACCATTGTCTGCGCATCAATCAGCAGGGGAGTCATCGGAAAGGCTTTGGGTTGTGACAATAATTGTTATTCTGAATGACAATTATTGTCACGGATGTGAGTGATATTTCTGCATTCTGTTCATAAAGGGATTAAATTCGGTAGCAGAGGTCCACGGATCTTCGGCTTCCCGACCAATTGCGGCAAATATTTATTGAAAAAAAGGATCAACGGCATACATAACGTCAGGCTGACTATGGTGGTGATCACTCCTGTTACGGACACAATGAGCATGGAACCTGAGAATGTGTCCAACACCCATTCGGCCAAACCCGGATTGATGTAATGATAAAATATACCGTTCAGGCACATGAGAATCAGGGTGTTTTCACCCAGCCAGGCAATTGTTCTTTGGGCAGGGGTCATTTGTGCCAAAAAAAGAATGACTGCGCAGCCGGCGATGGCGGTTACGGGAAAGAGCAATATATGACCATGGGAGGACATCATGATCACCACAGAATTAAAATAGTTGAAATTGAAAGGGCCGGTATTCAACCGGTATGTGAGCAGCACAAAAAAAAGGCCCCGTGAAAGGAGTAAATAAACTTGTAGTGGGTTGCGGCGGCCGGATTTTTCAGATTCATCAATTCTTCGATAAAGTGACCATAAAACACCAGTGCCATGGCGTAGAACCTGGCGATGTCGATAACCGTAACTCTTGGTCTGTCAAGGGTCGTATCCATTTGAATCATTGTTGCTCCTAATCAGGTAAATAGTCAGAAGACTGAAGACTGAAGGTTTTACGGTACATCAATCATCACCAATCTTACTCGATGTCGTACTCAGCGCAGCGGTACTCGTAATCGAACGACGGAAATTGAATAGCACATAAACAGCCGAGTACGAGTACGATTAAGATTACGAGCAAAAGCAAGAGCAAGAAAAAAATGGTAATTCGGATTTTTCCACACCCCTAAGCAATCAAGACCGGGCCTATGATCTTGTCTTCAGCCGGATTATAGTAAGTTGACCAGCCGGTCGGCAAGTCCCTTTTCACCCTGTGCCATGTTTAGCTTGGCGGAGCCGGCGATTTTTTCCAGCACATCCGGCTCCCGCCGTCTGAGAAAATATCTCCGGGAATATGACATTGTATGGAAGCGGATTTGAAGCAAAACCGACTTGCCAGGGAGCTAAAATATCTGCTAAAACAAATAGCAGCTTTGAACAGGGGTTCGGCCCGCCTCCGTTGCGGGAGCGGCTTCCAGCCGCGATGGGGCCGAAACCGTGGCCAAGACCCAGATATTATAATTATTAGCTGCAATCACCGACCGATCCAAATGATTTTCACCGCTAAAACCAGAGGAGCCTTGTATGGATGATAAACCCAAAACCGGTTTTTGGTTGTTAACGGTCCTGATGGCCACGGGTTTGATTGTTTTTGCGCTTTATCGCGCTGATCTGCTGTTCAATGAAAAATCTCCCAGCGACGGCAAAACCCAGTCCGCAGCAACCGGAGCGCCGCCGACCCCGGCAAATAAGCTTGAAATCACCTTTTACTCTTCCAGCGCCAAGAAGCAATGGGTGGATGAGATGGTCAAGGTGTATAACGCCAAACAGGACAAGGTCGGCGACCGCACGGTGCAGGTCAAGGCCTTTCACGTCAATTCCGGTGAAAGCCTGGACCAGTTGAAAGCCGGCCAGATTCAACCGGACCTCTGGTCGCCGGGAGACGAATCCTGGCTGGAACTGGCCGCCGCCCACTGGCGGGATGTGAAAGGCGCTGAGCTGTTCGATAAATATGTCCCCCTGGTGAATATCCCGCTGGTGATCGCCATCTGGGAGCCCATGGCCAAAGCCCTCGGCCACCCCAAGCCTTTGGGCTGGGCTGATATTGCCAAGGTGGCTACGGATGCCAAGGGCTGGGCAAGCGTGGGCCATCCGGAATGGGGCAAATTCCGCTGGGGCCATGCCCATCCGGATGCCAATTCAGGATTCCTGACGGTTATTTCCATCATCTATGCTGCCGGCAACAAGACCGAGGGCCTAACCGTGGAGGATCTAAAAAAGCCGCAAACAGCGGCTTTTTTGAAAAAATTCGAGGAAAGCGTGGCGCATTACGGCCTGTCCAACAGTTGGATCGACGAATTGATGCACAAAAAGGGGCCGGCCTATCTTTCAGCCACGGTGCAATATGAAAACACCATCATTGAAAGCAACACCAAATACAACAACAAACCCTTCAAGATGCTGGCTGTGTACCCCACGGAAGGCACTTTCTGGACCCGCCATCCGGTGGCGGTCATGCAGGAAGCCTGGATGACCCCGGAGAAGCAGGCGGCTGCTGAAAAATTCGTTGAATTTCTGCTGAGCCGCAAATCCCAGGAAAAGGCCATGGAAATGGGGTTGCGGCCCATTCAAACCGATATTGCTTTGGCCGCGCCTTTTGACGAAGCCCATGGGGTGCAGTTGAATGTGGATGCGGCCCGGGCCTTTCAGGTGCCGGAAGAAGCGATTCTGAAACGCATCCGGGATTTGTGGGAGGATGTCAAGATCCCGGCCACCATTGCCATGATCATCGACCGTTCCGGCAGCATGAATGGCCCGCCCATGGACAACGCCAAGGTGGGCGCGGCTGAATTCATCAAGGCCATGAAGCCCCGGGATCAGTTGAAATTGGTGGTTTTCAACAAGGATGTGGCCACCATTTTGCCCAAATGCGCCATCCGGGAATGCGGTGAATCGGCCCAGGAGAAGATCCAGGGGGTTTTTGCCGAGGGTGCCACGGCCTTGCATGACGCCTTGATGGAAAATTATCAGAACCTGAAGGAACTGGAACAGCGCGATCCTTCCCGCCGCTATGCCCTGATGCTCTTGTCGGACGGCAAAGACACGGCCAGCCGCGTGGGCCGCCAGGACTTCCTGGACAGTTTGCCCAAGGGCGAGGATTTTGATGCGCCCAAGATTTACACCATTGCTTACGGCGAAGCGGCGGACACGGATTTGCTGGCGGAAATCGCCAATCGCACCAACGGCCGGCTGTTCAAGGCCACGGTGGGCAATATCGTTCAAACATACAAGGAACTCAGTGCCAACTTCTGAAAAAAGTCATGTAAAGTATTTGGGCAAGGCCTTGGGCAATCATTGGAATCTGCTGCTGCTGGCGGCCGGAACTTCCTTTGCGCTCATTGCCGGCATGGCAGATATCCTGCTGCCCCTGGTGGGGGCCGGCGAGCTGATTTATCTTGCGGCCCGTTCCACCAGTCGCAAATTCCAAGCCGCCGTGGACAATGCCGGCAAGCAGAATCATAAGGGGCGGACCGGTAGTGCCGAACAGGCCGAGAAGCTCATCAAAGCCCTAAAACCGGAAGATCGTGCTGAATATCGGGAATTGAAAAAATTGTGCCTGAGCATGCAGCGTTTCAATCAAGGGGATGCCGAGGGCGGGGACAAGCCCGATGACTTTCAAAACCTGATGTATGCCAACATCAACCAACTGCTTTGGATTTATCTTAAACTACTGCATGTCCGCAACAGTTTGGAGTTTTATGCCCAAAATATCCGGCCCCAGGAAATCCAGCAGAAAATCGCGGAAGTGGAAGAACGTCTGACCTCCTTGGGTTCACCGGAACAGGATGATGCCAATGAAAGCAAACTGCGTAAATCCCTTGAAGACACCCAGGCGGCCTATGCCCTGCGCTTGCAGAATTACCAACAAGCCGCTGCCAAGCATGAATTCGTCACCCTGGAGCTGGAACGCCTGCACACCAAGATCAGCGGCTTGGCCGAGATGGGCCTGACCCGCCAGGAGCCCCACCAGATTGCGGAGGAAATCGATGTGGCCATCGGTTCCATCAAACGCACCGAGTCCGCCATGCAGGAACTCGAATTTCTCACAGAACTGCCCGGCCAGGATGAAAAGCCGCCGGACCTCCTGGCCTTTGAGATGAAGGTCTAAGCTGCGCTTCCCCTAATATTATCAAAATAAATTGTTGACAGGTGCATCCCAATATTCTATTTATTGGATGGTCGTCCAACAAATAACATTTTGCCATGGCTAACCGATGAATGCAAAATTGGATTCAGAAGAAAAAATTCAACATATTCTAAATATTGCCCGCTCCATTCTGGCCAAAACCGGATATGCCGGCACCACCATCAGCCTGGTGGCGGCCGAGGCCGGTATCAGCCGGGGGTTGTTGCATTATTATTTCAAAAATAAAGAGGAAATGTTGGCCAAGGTAATCCACGCCAATATCGAGACAAGCGTGGATATTGTGGAAAACATATTTCACAAAGGGGATTCGGCTAGGGCCATTGCCAAAGAGATGACCGCGGCCCTGCGTTTTATTTTTGAAAATGATCCTGATTTTTTTAAGCTGTTATTTGAGGGCTGGGCTGTGTCACGGCACAGCGCCCTGGTGGATGAAAAGATCAAGGACCTTTATTCTCGATTCCGGGATGCGGTCGCAAGCGGGCTGAAACAAGCCGCGGCCCGGGGTGTGATTGCACCGCTTCTCGCTTTGGAAGGCCTGGCGGCAGTCATTACCGGCCTCATAGACGGGCTGGGCCTGCAACTGATAACCGAACCGGAATTGAGCCATAAGGCTGTGATTTGGGAGGTGCTGGAACAGGGGCTCGTTCTGTTGCTGGGGGGCACTGGGGCTTGATCTTTGTTGCGACCGCTAAGAAAAATCCGAAATTCGAATATCGAAATACGAAACAAATTCGAATTACCAAAATACAAATAAAACAACATTGGCAGATAATAAAGCCAATAACCTGATGCTTTTTGTTTTGATTATTTGATCATTGAAATTTTGAATTTGTTTCGAATTTCGGATTTCGATATTCGAATTTAAATCGTTTTTATTGCGGATAAAAAAATATTAATTGGATGGACATCCAACCCAAAAGGAGGTAGGCCAAATGAAAAGTATTTATACAACCTTGAAAAACGGACTCACGATTCATTCCCTCATTGCCGGAAACCCAGATAATCCGCCATTGGTGTTGCTGCACGGCTACCCGGTAAGCTGCTATCTGTGGCGACATTGCATACCGGCGCTTTCCGAGCATTTCCATGTCTATGCCCCGGATCTTCCCGGCCATGGAGATTCGGACAAACCCCTTGATATTGATTACAACCTCGATTTTTTTGTTGATTTCCTGGTGAACTATTATGCGGCCATGGGGCTTGCAAGTGCTGCATTGGCGGCCCACGACCTGGGGGGCAATGCGGCCCTGGGATTTGTCAGCCGCCACCCGGAGCGGGTTTCCCGCTTTATCATCATGGATACGGCCCCATACATAGAATGGCCGATTTTGGCCAAGATCCTGGTAAAAGCCGTGCAGAGCCCGGCCGTTGCCCGTTTGACCCTTTCACCGCCGGTCTTCAGTCAGATCTTAAAACGTGTGGTTTTTGCCCAGCCGGCGGTGGTGACGAAAGAACTGCTCGATCTTTACAGGAAGCCGTGGGTGGAAAATCCTAATGGCTATCGTTTATACGGCAAGATTGTTAGTCCTCCGCCGGAAGCTTTAATTGAACTGCGCCGGAATCTGCAAAACATCGCCGTGCCGACTTTAATTCTATGGGCGGAAAAAGACCCGATTTTTCCGGCCTTCGTCGCAAAGCAACTGCATCAGGATATTCCCGATTCCCAATTGGAGATCGTGCCCAATTGCGGGCATTTCCTGCAAGAAGAGGAACCGGGGATTATTGTCGAGAAAATGATCGCTTTTCTTCCTCGAAAGGGATAAGCGGTTTTTTTATTAGCGTTAATCGGCGTTCATTTGCGGTGAAAAATACCATTAAAACCAATATCCGGCTTGACATTTGTTGTGTTTTCCTTCAAAGTTTAAAAAAAGATATTTGATGGAAAACTATATGCAACTATTCGAAATGTCGAATGAGCAGCGCCGTATTTTCATCAACACGGCCCAATTGCATGAGGCCCACACGGATGCCTATGATAAAAGCCGCGGATATCGCGGCGGCATGCATTGGAAAAAAGCCAAAGGCCGGGAATATCTGTTTCGATCCCGGGATCGCTATGGCTATGGCCAAAGCCTGGGTCCGCGATCTCCGGAAACCGAGGCGATTTTCGGGAAGTTTCATGAAAACAAGAAAAAGTTCGAGGACAAGCTGAGTGAACTCCGGCAAAAATTGCGGGAGCAGGCGCGGCTGTGCAAGGCCGTTAAAATCGCACGGGCGCCCAGGTTAGTTACCGCCATCCTGCGACTGCTTGCACAGCACAATCTCATGGGCCGCAATCTGACGGTCATCGGAACCAATGCCTTATATGCCTATGAGGCTTCAGCCGGCGTGTTTTTCGAAAGCGGCCTCACGTCCACAGAGGATATGGATATTCTGTGGGATGTGCGTTCACGTTTGCGGCTCTTGTCGCTGGACCGGGTGGATACATACGGACTGATCGGGATTTTACGAAAAGCCGACAAAACCTTCGAGCCAGTCGGTCGGAAAAGTTTTCGGGCCGTCAATCAAAGTGGATATATGGTGGACCTTGTAAAACCCGAACCCCGAGACATCCGGGCAAAGGAAGTCAGACGGATGGGCGACAAGGAGGATCTGGAAGCAGCGGAAATCAGAAATCTGGATCGGCTGGTTTCCTCCCCCCAATTCTCGAGCACCGTGATTGGCGAAGACGGCTTTCCAGCCAGGATGACGACACCGGATCCCCGGGCCTTTGCGCTGCATAAGCTCTGGCTGGGTCGGCGGCGCGATCGGGATCCGATTAAAAAGAAGCGCGACCAGGCCCAGGCCCAGGCCGTGTGTCAACTGATCCTCCAGTATTTGCCGGCCTATCCCTTTGATCCCAGTGAATTGAAAATGTTTCCCAAGGAAATCGTAGCGGAGGCAACCGCTCAATTAGACGCTTCTGATCTTCCGCCAGGCTACGAAGAATGAGGAATGAGAAAAATGAGTTAAAGGAACAGACACTTTGTTCTGAAATCTGGTAGATGGCGGCTTATATTCCCAAGCAGGGAGATTTAATATTGATGCATGTCTATACTATGCCTCTTTCCTGGGCATTCGGGAAATTCGGATGACATACAAGAACCGCGAATGAACGCAAATCCACGCAAATATCAAGGGCGATTGACGGATTC
>DYJD01000102.1 GCA_020723325.1 Desulfosudis oleivorans
ATGTCGCGGTGAATACGTTCCCGGGCCTTGTACACACCGCCCGTCACACCATGGGAGTAGGTTGCTCCAGAAGTAGTTAGCCTAACCGCGAGGAGGGCGATTACCACGGAGTGATCCATGACTGGGGTGAAGTCGTAACAAGGTAGCCGTATCGGAAGGTGCGGCTGGATCACCTCCTTTCTAGAGCGTACTTAGCTCAATGTTCACACCTCAAGGCTGTTGCAGATGGAAGGCTACGGGCTTGTAGCTCAGTCGGTTAGAGCACCGTCTTGATAAGGCGGGGGTCGTTGGTTCGAATCCAACCAGGCCCACCAGGACACGGGTTGCTTGGCTGATTGCGTTAAGGTTCGAGGGCCAAGCATCGCAAGGCGCAAAGGCGCGCCGTGTGCTAGTGCACACAAGCGGCTTTGCAACGCCGCGATGCGCCGGCAATCGAAGCTTAACGGGGGATTAGCTCAGCTGGGAGAGCACCTGCTTTGCAAGCAGGGGGTCGTCGGTTCGATCCCGTCATCCTCCACCAACTGCGACAAGGGTGAATTGTGAGCAGTGGACGTCAGGCGTCTACTGCTCACCGTTTACGGTGAGGCTGTGAGTTCTTTAACAAATTGGAAGAAGAAGTTTGACTCATATTGATGAGATATGAATCAAACCTGGGTTTGATTGCGTCTTAACGCGAGAGCGTGAATTCTGCTTTTTAGTCGGAGCGGAAGAGACAAACACACCTATGATTTTGGAAGCTTGAAAGAGTGTTCAAGGTTATAGGGTCAAGTGACTAAGTGCATGTGGTGGATGCCTTGGCGATCACAGGCGATGAAGGACGTGCGAGCCTGCGAAAAGCTCCGGGGAGCTGGCAACGAAGCTATGATCCGGAGATGTCCGAATGGGGAAACCCACCCTTCGGGGTACCCTGACCTGAATCCATAGGGTCAGTGGAGCGAACCGGGTGAACTGAAACATCTCAGTAGCTCGAGGAAAAGAAATCAACCGAGATTCCCAAAGTAGTGGCGAGCGAAATGGGACGAGCCTGCACGACTAAACCATCTTGTTAGCGAAACGGTCTGGAAAGTCCGGCCATAGAGGGTGATAGCCCCGTATGCGAAAACGAGATGGCGGGTCTAAGCGTGCGACAAGTAGGGCGGGACACGTGTAATCCTGTCTGAAGATGGGGGGACCATCCTCCAAGGCTAAATACTCGTGATCGACCGATAGTGAACCAGTACCGTGAGGGAAAGGCGAAAAGAACCCCGGGAGGGGAGTGAAATAGATCCTGAAACCGCATGCATACAAACAGTGGGAGCCCCTGC
>DYJD01000103.1 GCA_020723325.1 Desulfosudis oleivorans
CAGAGGCGGGTGCGGGAAACTGGACAGTATGTTAAGGTGGAATAAAAACCATCAGGAGGCATACTGGACATGAGCACGAGAAGGAGATTTACAGCGGAGTTTAAGGCGAAAGTGGCTTTGGAGGCGCTTGGAGGGGATTTGACACTGGCGCAGCTGTCGAGCAAGTACGATGTCCATTCGAACGTGATATCGTCCTGGAAGCGTCAGGCCCAGGCGGGTCTGGTGGAGGTGTTTTCCGGTAAGGGAGAGAAAAGCAACAAAAGCCATGAAGAGGAGGTAAAGGATCTGCACGCCAAAATTGGGCAGTTGACGATCGAGAAGGATTTTTTGCAGAAAGCCTTCGCTCGACGGTGAGCATGGAGCGAAGGCGGGCCATGGTGGACAGGGGCCACAATCAGCTCAGCATAGCGCGTCAATGTTTGGTATTGGGGCTTGGCCGATCGACATACTATTATCAGCCCAAAGGAGAAAGTCCGTATAATTTGGAGTTGATGCGGGTGATTGACCGGGAGTACCTCAAGTTTCCTTTTTTTGGGACTCGCCAGATGAAACGGCATTTAGTGAACATGGGGTATAAGGTAGGACGCCGTCGGGTAAAACGGCTTATGCGCAAGATGGGGATAAGGGCGGTTTATCAAAAGCCCCGCACAAGCCTGCCGGACGCCAGCCACAAGGTATATCCATACTTGTTGAGGGGTCTGGAGATTGACAGGCCGAATCAGGTCTGGTGTGCGGATATCACTTATATCCCTGTTCGCCGGGGATTTATGTATCTGGTAGCGGTGATGGACTGGCACAGCCGTTATGTGTTGTCGTGGCGTCTTTCAAACACGATGGATGCGAGCTTTTGCGTAGAAGCGGTTGAAGAAGCCATAAGCCGTTATGGTGTTCCGGATATTTTTAATACGGACCAGGGCAGCCAGTTTACGAGCCTGGAGTTCACGGGAGCCTTGAAAGAGGCCGGGACGAGGATATCAATGGACGGCAAGGGCCGTTGGATGGACAATGTTTTTATAGAGCGGCTGTGGCGTTCAGCAAAATATGAGTGCGTATATTTAAACGAGTTTAAGGACGGAAAGGAAGCGCGGCGCGGGCTGAAGGAATGGTTTGATTTTTATAACCAGGTCAGGCCGCACTCGGTATTTGACGGGAAAAGGCCGATAGAGGTATATAGGGCTTGCCAGCCGGAGAGAGGGGGGCATGCCCCCCTCTCTCCGGCCTCCCGGCTGGCGGCATGAACAACCAACCAAGTTCCACCTTAAAAAAGCCGCCAGGCTGTCCAACCAACCGAACCCGCCTCA
>DYJD01000104.1 GCA_020723325.1 Desulfosudis oleivorans
GGCAGTGATTTGGTAACGAACGGTGACGATTTCTTGCTTGGGCCGGTTCGGATTGCCGCGCCCGCGTCCGATGTACTTGGTCTGGCGTTTTTCCTGGCGCTCAAAGGTGTAACTGAGCAGCCCTTCGACTTCATACGCCTTGATGATCGCTTGTGCGGCGTTGACCAGATCGTTTTCATCTTGGATTTGACGCTTGCCGCGCGCTGGGGGTGGGGTGAGGGACAACAACCTCTCCGTTGCCCGTTGCAAGTGGTTCTCCATGGCTTCCAGTTGCGCTTTGCGATAGCTCTCCGAACGCACGATCATGACTCGTTCCGTCCACTGAATGGTTTGCTTTTCTCCGGCAACGCCGTCCGGCCCATTCACAGGGATTTCAGCCTGAACGAGGCGTTCAAATACGTATCCTTCCGCCAGCAGCTTGCGTTCGCCCTTCGCATTCTCGACATAGACTGGCTGCAGCGTGTGCGTACCGTTATAGGCAGCTTTAATCCACTTTTCCATCTCTTGAGCGGTTGCCCCAGTTTGTGCCAGCGGACACAGGTAATGCTGGTTCAGGGAGTGAATGTGCGCCCGGATTGCCAGGGCGCTCATCTTGCTGTCGCCCACGAACAGCAATCCAACACCGTCTATGATTTGCAGCACCCGCTCTACTGCCGGTTTGTAGAGGGTGTCGTCGGCTGTATCTCCGGCCACCACCTGCGTCACCATGGGCAAGCCCAACGGGTCAAGCGCCGCCACCATCAACTTGACCTGCCGCAGGCTGGGATCATCCTTGCTGTAGCCAAACTGGAACAAGCTGTCTTCGCCGCCTGCATGGTAGCCGGAGATCGTGGTCGGATCCAGCCGCACTCGCTCTGGGGTCAAGTCATACACCCGCAGAATATTGCGCCCCAACTCCTTCTCCACCGCTTCCCAGGTAGCTGGCTTGCTCAATCGCCGCAACAGGAGCGTCAGCCGGTCATCGGTAAAGTCCAACTCCCGCACTTGTTGCCCGCTGAGGCGCTCGATGGTCTCTTTTGCCTGCCGCACCCAGGCTCGAACCGGTTGTTTGCGGTGATCACTCTGGGTGAGCATGTGCGCCAGCCAAATACTGGCTATCCAGCCCCAACTCAAGCCTTGATGCAGCCCATGACGCCCCAGGTGACAATCAAGAATGCCAGGCAATCCCAAACGCATCATGGTCTCAAGCAGAAGCGGAAAGTCGTCAATACGTTCAGTCGTTATCGTTATCTCGGGGTTCATCCCCTGAGATTACCAGGAAATTCGCGATTTAGCCAGAATTTTCAGCGAATGAAAAG
>DYJD01000105.1 GCA_020723325.1 Desulfosudis oleivorans
CAATTCTGTCCGGTTAAGCCCAAGCCAGGGATAACTGGTTATTAACATTCATATTGTCCGGCAAGGGGTCGGGTGGTTCAAAGAGTTCCTGCAAGGAGCAGGTGCGAAACAGATTAAGCTGCAGGACACGCATCAAGTTCTGCAAAGTAACGCTCAAGTTGCAGAGGAACTTGGTGTAACAGAGCAAAAGATAGACGATGAGAGCCGCATAAATTTGGCTCATCACGGCGTTTTCGGAGTTGCCGATGAAGGCCTTGATCCGCAGATTCTGCTTGATGAAGCGGAAGAAGATCTCGATCTGCCAGCGTTCTTTATAGATATCGGCGATGGTCTTGGCCGCCAGCCGGAAGTGGTTGGTGAGGAACACATAAACCTGACCGGTTTCGGGGTCTTGGTAAACGATGCGGCGCAAGGGCTTGGGACACTCACGGGCCTTAGCGCCGGTAAGCTGAATGGTTTCATCTGACACCAGCCCCAGTTTGGTGTTGACGGGACGCCGCTCCAGCACCCGGTAGCGGGCGTTGCTTTTCTGCCGGGTGACAAAAAAGATTTTCTGGGTGGTGAGTTGGCCATACCAGGCGTAGTCGGTATAGCCCAGGTCTTCCACGATGATGGAACCTTTGGGGAGGTTAAGGGTCCGGGCCTTTTTGATCTCATGCTCCTTGGCCGGGGTGATGGCCACAAAGGCCGGCAGGTAGCCGTCGTGGTCCATCAGGGTGTGGAGCTTAATCCCGGCCTTGGAACGCCGAAACGAGGCCCAGGGAAACAGGGACAGGCAGAGGCTCACCACGGTGGCGTCCAGGCTGTAGAGCTTGTTTTTGAACTTGAACTTGTGACGTGGAGCATGGGCCAAACAACGCCGGTACATATGGGAGAAGACGGCGGCGAAAAAGCTGGCGGGACGCCCATTGTTGGCGTCGGAAAAAGTGGAGCGGGCTACCGGCTTGATTCCCAGATGGTAGAGGCTTTTGATGCGGGCCTTCAGACTATTGATGCCGTCCCTCAGACTCGCCCGGGCCGTAAGTTGCATGGAAAGAAGGTGCACCAACTGGCTCCATCTGGGAAAAGTTCGGGCCTTGCGGCCGGTCCCGTGCTCGGCTTCCAGCTTGGAAAATTGATGTCTCGGAATCAGTTTGAGCATCTGATGAAAGATTGTGTTACAATGGGCCATGGTCCGGAATCTCCTGTCTGTTTAGTGAGTTATGCCAAACCCATTATAACAGATTCCCAGGAGTTTTCGGGCCTTTTTTAATCAGTTAACCGGACAGAAATG
>DYJD01000037.1 GCA_020723325.1 Desulfosudis oleivorans
CGTAATAAAAATTGCTGCCTGACGATGGGCAGTGTAGTTTAATAAGCGCTTACGATAATATCCACTCTGGAAAACTTTCAAATCCTGGCAAATCTTCTTCACCGGAAATATAGAGCGGTTCTTCTCCATCGATATTCTCATGATAAAAATCGATTCGAAATCGATTCGAAATCGATTCCGGTTTGGTAGGGATGGTTATGGAATCAGAAGACAGGAGTCAGGAGACAGGAGACAGGGGTCAGGAGACAGGGGTCAGAATAATGAAAACGCAAAATGAGATCGGCATGGCCGATGGGTAACGTATCCACAATTCTGAATTCTGACTCCTGAATTCTGTCTTCTTGTATTGCTATAGACCAACGAAAGGAGAAGATCTGCTATGAGTCATCAACCACCCCATAATCGACCCAAAATCGGCTGGTTTTGTTCCTATGTGCCGGAGGAAATCATTCTGGCTGCCGATGGTGATCCGGTCCGTCTGGAGGGCCGGGTGGAGACCTTTCGGGAAGCGGACACCTATCTGCATGGCAATCTCTGCTTTGCCGTACGCAACATCTTTGAATCCGGTCTTGGAAATCATTACAATGACGTGGATGCCATCATCTTCGCCAATTCCTGTGACGGTATGCGCAGGCTGTATGAACTCTTTCGCCAGTATATCCCAAAACCGGCAGCGTATTATCTGGACGTTCCAAAAAACCAGGATGAAAATGCCATTGCCTATTTTTCAGCCCAGCTCCGCAAACTGATCAACGATTTGGAAAAAGGGCTCGCGGTTTCCATCTCCGACCGGGATCTGACCCGGGCCGGCCTGCAAATGAACGCCCGTCGCCGGAAAATGTTGAAACTGTTTGAAGGCCAACAGGCGAGTCCGCCGCCTTTCCTGGGTAGCGCGCTCCATACCCTCACGATCCAGGAAGGCCGACTGCCCAAAACAGACACCGAATTGGAAATCCAAGGCTTTTTGGAAAAAATGCAACCAGTGGGGCCTGAAAGCAATTCCATGCCACGGGTGCTGGTGTTGGGAAACGAAGGCACAACCCCCACCCTTTTCCGCCTCATCGAGAACAGCCGGGCCCAAGCGGTCCTGTTTGACACCTGCCGCGGTTTGAACCATTACAGCGGCCTGGTTGCCCCGGAAACGGATCCGCTTCAAGCCATTGCCCGCAGGTATCTATTGAAGCCATCCTGTGCCAGAATGCCGGACAGGGCCCAACGCCTTGCACGCCTTACGGCTTTGCTCCAGGACTATGCCATTGACGGGGT
Organism: Desulfosudis oleivorans; assembly: GCA_020723325.1. Classification (GTDB taxonomy): domain Bacteria; phylum Desulfobacterota; class Desulfobacteria; order Desulfobacterales; family SURF-7; genus DYJD01. Next base: position 1,267 of record DYJD01000037.1, read on the forward strand.
GGTTTATAGCGGGGTTCAATTTTGTGATTATGCCCTTTTTGAGTCTGCTTGGCTGGAACCGTTCCTGAAATCCCGGGGGGTGCCGGTGCTGGTGGTGGAAAATGACTATATCTGGTCCAATACGGAACAAATCCGCACCCGCGTTGAGGCCTTTGTGGAAATGCTTCCTCAGAAAACTTTCGACAAAAGGAGGACAAGATAATGAAGCAACGCTATCAAACCATGTTGGAAATGGTCCAGGCAAGGCTGGCCCAAAAGAAACGCGGCATGGATTTTTTTGTGGAAGCCATGTTCCGCAATATCCTGCGGGCTTTTGACCCGGATGCGCATACGGTGTATGTCTCCGGCTACGCCTTTCCCATGGAACTCTTGTGGGCCTTTGACGTGACCCCCTTTGATTTTGAAATCGCCTGCAACAACCTGCCGGAAGTGATGTTCGGGAGCGGGTCAGGACTCATGCTGGAATCGGAAAAACGCGGCTATTCCCGGAACATCTGCTCCTTTGACCGGCTGATCATCGGTTGCCTGCATCAGGGTATGCTGCCCAAAGGCGACCTGTTCCTGACTTCCAGCTACTACTGCCAGGGCAAGGCCAAAACCAATGAAATTGTGGCCGAATACCATGGCATGGAGAGCGTGCTGCTGGATGTACCCAACGAAATCAACCCGGCCGCCGTGAACTATGTCGTAACCCAGTTGCAGGATATTCGCACGCGACTGGAAAAAATCACCGGAACCAAATTGGACCCATTACGTTTGCAGCAGGCCATCCGCCATTCCAATGAAGCCCGTGCTGTTTTGCTGGAAATCTATGAATACCTGAAACGGCGGCCCTGCCCCTGGAACGGGGTGGAGGCTTGCCTGCTGGCTTTGGGCGGGGCTGTTTTTTGGGGATCGCCCATCCGCACGGAAATCCATAAACTACTTCTGGAGCAGATCCAGGAGAGGGTGGAAAAAGGCAAAACAATTCCCGAGGCCCACCGCATCCTCTGGTTCCCATGGGTGCCGGTGCAAAGCACCAACATTTTCAACATTCTCAAGGAGAATCGCGCCAATGTGGTCATGGCAGAAGCGGCCTTTGTCTTCTGGCCGGAACTGGACGAAGAACAGCCTTTTGAATCCCTGGCCATGAAAGCGCTGCTGGACCCCCATGTGGGTAAAGCCGAACGCCGCATTCAGAACCTGATGCAATGCCTGAAAGATTTTGAGATCGACGGCGCCGTGCACTTCGCCACCACTTCCTGCTACCATGAAAATACAGCCTTCCCCATGATCCGGGATGCGATCAAACAAAAAGGCCTCCCGCTCCTCAACCTGAGCGGCGATATGTCCGATGAGCGCAATTATTCTGCGGCCGAAACCGCTGTGCGGATTTCGGCATTTTTGGAATTGCTGGCCGGGTAGCAGTCATCTCAGGAATGATGAGTATCGGGCCTCGTAGGAACGGATAAAAGGCTGTTCACAACCTTGCCCACTTCTTCGAACAAGTAGGGTTTGGCCAACACGGCTGAAAAACCGTGGGCCTGATAATCGGACATGATCGGATCATTGGAATACCCGCTGGATACAACGGCCCTGACGGCTGGATGGGTTTTGCGGATCAGGGCCAGGGCTTCCTTGCCGCCCATTTTCCCGGGAATGGTAAGATCCATGATCAAAAGATCGTAGGGCCGACCGGCTTCAAATGCGCGAGTATACTTAGCCACAGCTTCCTCCCCATCCTGAGCCGTATCCACGCTGTGGCCAAGAATCTGAAGCATTTCCTCGATGACTTCCCGGATGGAGGCGTCATCGTCCATCACCAAAATACTGGCTGCGGCTGCGGCGGAAAACGTTTTTTCTGTGGTCTCCACCGGCACGACCGCGACCGTGGCCGGCAGATAGATATCAAAAGCCGCGCCTTTACCGATCTGGGAAGAGACCATGATATGGCCGTCGTGTTTTTTGATGATGGAATAGGAAACGGACAATCCCAGGCCCGAACCGCCGGCTTTGGTGGTGAAGTAGGGATCGAATATCTTGTCCAGATCCTCGGGGGGGATGCCGCCGCCTTGATCGGCCACGCGAATCCGGATGTAATCCTTGTCCTGGGATAATGAAAGCGGAAGACTTTGGGCTTCGGCATTGCCGGCCTGAATGCGGACAATACCGCCGTTGGGCATGGCCTGCCGGGCATTGATGACCAGGTTGTTGATCACCTGGCTGATCTGGCCGGGATCGGCTTCAATATTGGCGATGGTTGCGTCCACGTGGAATTCGCAGCGCACATTGGAACCGCTGAGCACCAATTCAACTGCTTCCTTGAGAATTTCACCGACCGAAATCACTTTTTTCAGCGGCGCGCCGCCCTTGGAAAAAGTCAGGAGTTGATGGGTCAGATTTTTAGCGCGAATGGAGGCCTTTTCCGCATCCGTCAGGATTTGACGCAGTTCGCTTTTCTCCGAGAGTTTTAGTTTTGAAATGGATAGCTTGCCCAGTATGGCCGTTAGCAGATTATTAAAATCGTGGGCGATTCCACCGGCAAAAACACCCAGGGAATCCAATTTGGAGATCTTAAGCAATTCCGCTTCCATGCGTTTTCGCTCAGTGATATCCGTCAGAATTCCAAAACTGCCGGCAAATTCCCCCGTGTCCTTGAAAATCGGCTGGGGGGACACAACCACTTGGATTTTGCGCCCGTCTTTTTTCAGAATCTCCAATTCATAGCGGTCACGACCGCCTTTTTTGCGGGTGCTGAGTTGCTCTTTTAAAATCAACTGGTTGGCCGGATCGAGAAAAATGGAAAACGCCTGTCCGACCATGTCCTCGGCCTGGTATTGCATCATGTCCGTCAGGGCCTTGTTGGTGTAGACAATGATGCCGTCCGCATCCAGCACGCAAAGGCCTTCGTTCATTGTGTCCACCAGCCGGCGGTAGCGCGCCTCACTTTCGCGCAAGGCCTGATTCATGGCTTCCATCTCCTCATACTGGCGCTGGATCTCCTGGTACTGGGTGGAAATCGCCATTTCAGCCTGGTGCTTTTTTTCAAACAACTGGGCGTTTTCCAGGGCTGTGGCCGCGTGGGTGGACAGCAGTTGGACCACCCGGATTCGATCCTTGGAAAAAGCCGCGCTCATAAATTCATTTTCCAGATAAAAAAGGCCTTTGAGTTCCTTTTGTTTGACGATGGGCAAGCCCAGCACCGACAATAACGGATGCTGATAAATATACGCATCATCGGCAAACCGGTTATCCTGGGCCGCATTGTCGATCACTATGGTCTGAGCGGTTCTGGCAACATAATTCACCACCGCAAGGGGTAAATCCCGCACCTGGCCAAGGGGTATGGCTTCATGCAGGATCACTTTTTCCTTGTCACTGAAAGCCTCGGCTTTCAGTTCCAGCTCCTTTGCATTTACGAGAAACAGGAGCCCCCGGCTTGCCCCGGCATTTTCCAGAACGACTTTGATCAGCTTCTCGATCAGCCGCCCCAGATTGATTTCGCTTGAAATGATCTCCGTGAACCGAAATATGGAATCCAAATCAAGGATATCCCCAACCGGACTGCTGGGGGGGGATGCCACCGGCAGGTGTGATGCCTGAAATATTTCCGACTTTCTGATTTGTTCGCATTTGGCTGGGGCGCCCCAGGCCTGATAGCAGGAACAGGCCTGATTCAAATATAAAGCAGCAGCATGGCGGTCCCCCATGGCTTGGTAAAAGCGCGCCAGGCACTCGCAGGTCAGGGCTTCATGATTCAGACTGCCTTTTTCCCGGGCTTTGTCCATGGCGCGCAGATACCATTCCAATGCTCCCTTTTCCGAACCATGGCCGCCCATGCGGATAAATTCGGCCTGAATCAAAAAATATTGGGCCTGATAATTATCCGGACCGGCTTCAGCCCATTTTTTAAATTTTTTTTGGATTTTTTTATAGCGCTTCAACTGTTTTTGTACGGATTTGCCTTCAAAAGAGGGATACAGCGCGGCAATTGAGAGGGCCAGATAGAAATAATATTCCGGTGTATTGATGACGGCGAAAAGAACTTCCTCCACATCCCCGAACATTTTTTCCCCAATGGCCAAGGCCTCCTTGTAAAAACCGAACATGTACAGGGATTCCAACTTGGTGCGGTAGTAGTTATACACCAGGCGCTGTTTGGTCCGGATACGTTCGCAAAAGTCCGTTTCCCTGAAATCCTCACTGTCGTACGTATTCGGCCCTTTGGTTTTTCCCTGGTACAACATCAACATGCGATAAAAACATTCGATGGTGTCAATGGCTTCATAATGTTTTGAGCTCATTAAAATTTCTCGGTGTTGGGCCAGGGTTTCCAGGACCGCGTCAATGGATTTGCCGGAGCGTATCTGGATATAGATGAGTTGGGTCAAGGCATTGGCCGTGAAAAGCAGGTCGCCGGATTCAATGCCGGCATTGATGGCTTTCACAAGATAGTTCAAGGAAATATCAGTGGAGCGGCACCAATGATTCACCATTCCGGCGAAAACGACATAAACCTTGGCCATGAATTTCCGGTTGTCCATTTTTTCATTCAACCGGACACCGATTTCTCCAACGGCGTAGGCCGCGGGGTAATCCCCGATCCGCCCGGCAAGGATGGCGGCATAGGACAAATAGATATAGGGGGAATTTTCCGTGTGACCGTATTGAAGCGCGAGCCTCAAAATTTTCAAGGTGGCCAAGGCCATCAGATTGCGATGACGCCGGTCGCTGGAAAAATAAGCCGGCTGAACCAGCCGCGCCAGAAGCCCCATGAGCGCCGATTTTTCAGGATCGGCCGCTGCCGGCAGCAACAGGATGTTGTTTAGCCCGACTTTTTTAAGCTGGCTGCGGCTTGCGACAAAGGCCTTGATGACCGCCAGCCGGGATGGGAATTCAGGCAGATGAAAATCAAAAAGAGCCAGGGCCTGTAAGGCCAGACGAATGGCTTCTTGGTAGCGATTTTGATTGGTAAGAAGCAGGACCATGAGGCTGTATACTTCGGCCTTATCGATTCTTCTGGTTGTATTTTTCAGAATGACATCAAAGAGCCGCTCCGCCGCCGCAAAATTGCCGGACAAGTATAGGCATTCGGCCAGCCCCAGATGGGCTTCGAAATTGAGGGCGTAGTCCGTGCACCAAGACCCTTTGGGCAGCAGCCGGACAGCATGCTGATAATATTCCCGGGCGGATTTATAAGCGGAAGTCAGCTTGGCTGTGCGTGCTGCTTTCAAATTGTATCCGACCAGCTCCTTCCGCAGATTCTCGTCCGGAATCTGATCGCCGCACTGATTCAGATGCGCGGTAATCGCATACAAAGTGTCGGGCATGGGCCTGCGTTCATTTTGACTGATTAAAAACAAACCGATTTTATAGTGAATCTGCCTTTTTTCCGCCTCCGGCAGCAGGGCCATGGCCGCTTCGCGGACGCGTTCATGAATAAAAGTATAATTCCCTTCAGTACTCAGCAGGATCCGTTTCTCAACCGGATCCGCCAAGGTCGCGATCAGGGCTTCCGGTGATAGGCCCCCGGCAATCGACAATGTCTCCAGATTGAATTGCAGCCCGATACAGGCTGCGATTTCCAGGACTTCAAGCGCCGCAGCCTTCAATTTGTTCACACGGCCGAGGACAAAATCAACCACATTGTCGGTTACCCGCATCTGTTCTATACCGGCAATGTCCCAGATCCATTTAAGCTCGGCATCTGCTTGTGGTCGGACTTCCAGATCACAATTGTAGCGGATCAGCTTCTCTTCATGCAGGTTGATGAGAAATTGCTTCAAATAAAACGGATTGCCGCTGGTTTTTAAATGGATGGTTTTTGCCAAATGCTGGACAGCCAAGGGTCGGCATTGAAACGTATCCGCAAGCAGTCGGGCGGTGCTGTTGATGTCCATGGGCATTAATTCAATGGTATGATTCGGCAAATGCAGGGATAACAGCTTTTCCCGCCAGGTTGACAAGCGGGAAGGGGCCTGTTCTCCCATATCCCGAAAGGCAACCACCACAAGGAGATTACGGGCAGACGGATCTTCGAGCAGCATTTCCAGCAGGTTCAGACTATCGGCATCCGCCCATTGAAGATCATCCAGAAAGAATACCAGCGGGTGGGCGGCGTCTGAAAAAATCCGGCAGACATTCTGAAACAGTAATCGGAAGCGATTTTCCGCTTCCTCTTGATCCATGGATTGAAACTGGGGCTGTTGGCCGATGATGATTTCAAATTCAGGAATAACGTCTGTCAGGATTTTCCCGTTGGGCCCCACTGCTTTCCGCAAGGCCCGGCCGAAGTCGGCCAGCCGCTCCTCATTTTCCGCCAATATCCTGCGGACCAGAATTTTAAAAGCGTGAATAAAGGCTTGATAAGGCTTGGGGGCCTTCATGGGATAAAACTGGCCCCAGGTGAAATAGCCGCCACGGCCTTGCACAAAACCGCCGAACTCATGTATCAAGGCGCTTTTGCCCACGCCGGCCTCCCCTGCCATCATGCATAATTCAGCCGAGCCTGCACACACGCGATTATAGGCGGCAGAGAGCTGATCGAGTTCCTTTTCGCGGCCGTAGATCTTTTGCGGAATGCTGAATTTTACCAGGCGATCGAACATCCCCGGGATGAATTTTCCCGGGTCATGCTCCGCCTGCAGACGATTAAGGCATTCTTCCAGGTCATGTTTTAAACCAAAGCAGCTTTGATAGCGGTCACTCGGTTCCTTGGCCAGGAGTTTCGCCACGATTGCTTCTAAAATTTTCGGGAAAACACCTGCTTGGGTAGATAAGGGCGGGGGCCTGACCGCCATGTGGGCATGGAAGAGCTCAAGGGGGTTGTCGTAGTCAAACAGCCGCCGGCCGGCAAAAATCTCATATAAAAGCACACCCAGGGAATACAAATCCGTGCGATGGTCGATGGCGCGGTTCATTCGACCGGTTTGCTCAGGGGCGATATACGGCAAGAGGTGGTGCAGCACCGCCGGATGATAGATTTCATCCTGCTCCCGGGCAATGAGATCTTCCAAGCCGAAATTGATGATCTTTACCTTGGTCAGATCCGGCGATACAAAAAAGCTGGCCGGGCGGATCCGCCTGTGGACAATGCCGTGGCCATGTAATTCATCAATTACGCTAGAAAGTTGAATCGCCAGGGTCAGCAAACGTTCCAGGTTCGGTTCGGCCCTGCGGATGTTTTGATTTAAAAAACTCCCTTCAAAATCATCGCGGATTATATAAATTTTATCATAGGTATAAATGACTTCGAGTATTTTCAAAATTCCATGGCCGGGCAAGGCCTGAATCCGGCTCAGCTCGTGTTTAAAGACGGCTTTTTCAGTGGGCGAGGAGCGATTGGCGGTAAGGATCGTGGGCAGGACTTTTCGGCCGCTGGGCTGGTGGACTCCCCGGCACAGCGAAAGCCTTGGGGAATGATACATTTCCTCGGTAACGATATAGTCTTTTACAGCTTCCATTGTTACCTTCGGAGAGCCCTTGGGGCCAAGTAAGACGGGTTGTAAAAGTGATCGAATCGTAAGACCGATAAAGGCAATGTTTATTACTATATAATATACGAATTTTCCTTGCCGGTGTCCATGGTTAAATAAAAATGCCGGAAATATCGAAAAAAAATAGGCAGGACCCGCTTGAGTCCTGCCTACTATAGGTCAACTGATTTACAAAGCTATTTTTTTAGTCTTTTACGGCTGATCCCGGCCAATCCAATCAGACCGGTTCCTATCATCAGCATGGTGGCTGGTTCGGGTACCGGTGTATTGGGAGGAGGCCCATTGATAAAGCTCTCACTTCCGCCATCGGCAAAGCCTTGAACATGAATGCCGACACGCAGGCTCTGATTCGCCAGTGCGTTGATGATCCCTTGAAAATCGGCATTGATATATGCGAATAAAATTCCGAGGTATTCTCCTGGATTCACACCGTTCGGCTGGGCCGGGCTGTTGGAATCATAGGCATAATTCGAGCTGAAATGATAAAGGGGCTCCTGCCCGCCGGGAAGATTGGGCGGGGCCGCGCCTTGATCGAACGAAACGCCGGCACTGCTTTGAAAGCCTGCAAAGCTGAGCAATGGGACATCATCATCAAAATAAATGTCCGTAATTGAAGAAGCTGCCGGCCCGCTGTTTAAAAACATAAATAAAATATTGAGACCGGACTGGGTGACATCCATGGTCAATTGGGCTTCTCCGACACTCGCGTTGGTTGCATTGTTGTTGGTGATGTTGTCAAATCCGTAAAGAGTTGCCCAAGCGGATCCACTGGCTAAGAAAACGCCGACGATCAGCACAAATATTATTTTAATTAGTTTTTTCATACCCTTAACTCCTTTTCAAAAGTATTATTCTCGCAAATCCCGATGAAAGACTTGCCTGTGTTTAAATTTCTACAGCAGATGAATCTGCTCGCTGGTTATTGACAATGTTCTTTGTGCAGATCCGATCATCGCTATACACCAGCATGTCAGCAATAAACGTACCATGTCTTAGCGACTTGTCATAATTATTCAAAAAATTAGTTTTTTAAATATGTTATGCTTTAACTGCATCTGCCTTATTCAGCAAAAGCACTATCTATATGTAATCTCTTTCCACTATACTATGTAAAACAATTACCAAATGACATGGTAATAAATTACATGCTCGCTTGTCTTGATTGTCATGACTATTTTGAAGTCATGACTATTATGAAGTTTTGTTCAATATGGTCATTTTCAACCATTCAATTGACGGATTACCCATAATGGATTATTAGAAGTTCGTTGCCGGAAACGGGGAAATCCGGCCTTGAAAATACCACCCCCAACAAAAGGAGCAAAAAAATGCGATTTTTCTTTATTATCATGGCGGCATGCGGACTACTCTTTTCCCAACCGGTTAATGCCCAGGACAATAAAGGGTCGAAAAGCATGGTGGTGCTGGAAACCAACCAGGGCAAGATTGAAATCAAACTGATGCCGGACATCGCCCCCAAGGCGTGTGAAAATTTCACCAAGCTGGCGGAGAAGGGTTTCTACAACGGCCTGATTTTTCATCGGGTGATCAAGAGTTTCATGATCCAGGGCGGTGATCCCACCGGCACCGGCCGGGGCGGCGAATCCATTTGGGGCAAGGCCTTTGAAGACGAGTTTTCCCCCCAGGTCAAATTCGACCGCAAAGGCTTGCTGGCCATGGCCAATGCCGGCCCCAACACCAACCGCAGCCAGTTCTTCATCACCGTCAAGGAAACCCCCTGGCTGAACAACCGCCACACCATTTTCGGCGAAGTTACTTCCGGATATGAAGTGGTTCAAAAAATCGAAAACACCCAAACCGGACCGGACAACAAGCCGGTTGAAGATCAGAAAATCATCAAGGCGTATTTAAAATAAGTTCATAGTGTTCATAAGGAACCATAGGTGAACCAGTCAACCGAAACCCCTGTCACGATCATAGTGGATGACCGGGAGCAAAAAAGCGAGGTGTTGACTTTTCTTGCGGCCAAGCCGGATGTTCAGGTGGTTGTGAGGCGCCTTTTGACTGGAGACTACTTGGCGGAAAACCGCATTTTGTTCGAGCGCAAGACCCTTCAGGACTTTGCCGTTTCCATCATCGACGGCCGGCTGTTCAAGCAAGCCCTGGCCCTGGTCAACAATCCGTATAAAGGGGCATTGATTCTGGAAGGCGGTGCCGCGGAACTTTCCGCCACCGGGGTGCGGCGCGAGGCCTTGCAGGGGGCCTTGATCAGCATCAGCCTGATCCTGGGGATTCCCGTGTTGCGGGCGCTTACACCCGCGGAAACCGCGGATTTGATGGTCTATGCGGCCCGCAAGATTCAGGGCATTACCGGTGACGCCGGCATTCGTCACGGCTATCGGCCTAAAACAAAAAAGGCCCGACAGATCTATATTCTGCAAGGGCTACCGGGCATCGGTCCCGAGAGAGCCGCGCTGCTCTTGAAGAAATTCGGCAACATCGAACGGATTATCGCCGCCAGGCCGGAAGAACTTCAGGAAGTGAAAGGTATTGGAAAAAACGTCGCCGCGAAAATCAAATGGGCGGTGAGCGAGCAGGTATCGACTTATGGAAGTATCGATTTATTTCTAGTCTAATCGAAATTCCCCGGCGGGATACAGCAACCATCCAACTATCCGGATAAAATAAAAATGGAAATGAAAAGGTATTTATGTTAATAAAACAAATACGCTATTAATGCTATTGTGCACGATATCGCTCTATTTCCTGATCCTGCGAATCATTTTTACCCATATCCCATTCACAGTCCTATGACGGAGAAAGCCATGGGAACGATCAAAGCGGTTGAGAAGGGCAAACTGCTTATTGTAGATCCTGAAAAAAAGAATGTCGATTTGTTTAAATCGGAGTTTCAGGACTATACGATTTATGAGGCGATCAACGGCATTGATGCGGTAAAAATGGCCATTGAAAAGGAACCGGATTTGATCCTGTTAAATGATGATATCCCGCATATGGATGGCCACCATGTATGTGAGCTGTTAAAAAATAATTCCAAAACAGAACACTTGCCCGTGATTTTATCCACCTCTAAAAAAGATAAAAACTATATCAAAACGGGCTTGGAAAAAGGCGCAAGCGATTACATCCTCAAACCCCTTGACCTTGACATCTTGCGACCCAAAATAGAAACACATGTGAAGCTCAAGCAATCCCGTGATGAATTGCAGGATGTAAATGAATTTCTGTCCATCATTCTCGAATTGGCACCCATGATCATTTTTGTTGTCAATCAAGACCTTGAAATCACCAAGATCAACAAGGAGACGGTGGACAAACTAGGCTACAAAGAGAAGCAGATCATTGGAAAAAAAATCCATGAGTTTGTCTCTAATAAAGAATTGATTGAACAAATCATTGCCAGTGGTGACGGCAATGCCATGTCTGAAGTTGAAATCGGTATCAAAAATAAAAAGGGTGAAATCATTCCGTTTGAACTGCGCGGGAAGAAATTCATGGAGAATGGCGAGTTTAAATTTTATTTTGGCTTCGGCATTGATATCACCAAAAGAAAGCAGTTTGAGGATGAACTGAAAAAAGCCGCGACAAGGGACCCGCTGACCAACTTATATAACCGCGGCTTTTTTCAGATCGAGCTCGAAAAATGCGTCAATGAAGCCAAACGCCATTTCCGCCCATTGTCGCTCATCATGTTTGATATCGATCATTTTAAATACTATAATGACACATACGGCCATCTGGAAGGCGACCATGTTCTCGCCACATTTGGAAACCTGATTATCGAAAACATTCGTAAAATCGATATCGCCTGTCGATATGGCGGTGAAGAAATTATCCTCATTTTAAAGGAAACGCCCATTGAGCATGCGGTTACCATTGCAGAAAGAATCCGAAACAAGTTCTCTCAGATAGAGTTCAATCCCCAACCCAATAAAAAGGTGTCCGTCACCCTTAGCGGGGGCGTCACGCAATATAAATTGGAAGATCCTGCCGATAATGTGAAAAGTTTTATTGAAAGGGCGGACATCAATCTTTACAAAGCAAAGAGAGCTGGCAGAAACCAGATTATCAGCGACATCTCCTTTGTGCAAAGAATCTTCACGCCGATTAAATAATTGCTTGCTTATCGATTGCGTTTTTTATCCGAGCGGGGTTTGATTTCCCCGGCGGCCTGTTCCAGAAAGAAGAGGGTGTCCATAAAGGAGAGGAAGCGGTTGAGATAGCCCGGAGACAGGTTGCGCATGGTAAAAAGCGCACGGGTCACCAGCATCTGGGAATTGAGGGGGCCGGCGTTTTCCGGCCGTTCCTTGACAGCGCGGGTCACCAGCCTGTCCGAGTGGAGTTTGGACCAGGTTTGCTTGAGGAGGCGGAAGTTTTTTAATTCCGTTTGCTCCCTGGTTGGGGATGCGTCTGCTCCTGCCGTGGAAGCGCCCAGGGCCTCAAGGATTTCATCCTCCTGGCGTTGCAGAAGATCATCAAAATGGAGGGCGGTCTTCTCCTGGTCCCATTCCCGGCGGTGTCTGGTCATCTGATGGAAGCGTGCCGCAGTGATGGTCTTGCGACTTGCGCGCTCAAGCTTTTGCACCAATTGCCGCAGGCCGCTGAAATTGCTTTCGTTGAACAGCTTCTGCATCCGCTCAGCAGCATCCGGATGTTCTGAAGCGGCGCGGGCCATGATGTCCTTGGCCTCGCAGCGCGCCTGCTCAAAGCATTTCTGATAGTCAGTCAGTGCCTGGCAGGCTTTTTCCTCAATGCGCCGGCGGACGGCTTCAGGCTTGCCTATGGCTTTACGGGCCAGGGCCTCGATATATTCCAAACGGGCCGGATCAAATTGCCGGCCGCCGTTTTGCACTGCCAAGGCCAGGCCCTGCCGGAGCGCGTCCCGGACCTCCATCAGTTGTGGTCTCCCGTTGCCTGGCGCTTGGTTCTGGGTACCGGTGCGATCTCCACCCGCCGGTTTCTGGACCGTCCCTTCTCGTCCTGATTGGAAACCACCGGCTGCTGCTCCCCAAAGGCCGCGGCAAAAACCAGTGTGGGCGGCAGGCCTTCTTCGATCAGGGCCCGCGTAACCGTGAGGGCCCGTTGGGCTGAAAGATCCCAATTATCGGCAAAATGGCTATTGCCCTCATGGATGGACAAGTTGTCGGTAAATCCGCTGATCATCAACAGCTCATCGCGCTCATCCAGATAGACCCGCAGGGGCATAACCAGGGTGCGCAGCAGTTCGCGCCCCGCGGGCTGCAATTCGGCGGAGTTCAGCAGGAACAGCACACTGCCGCTGATCCCGATGCGGCCGTCCCGCAGGGTCACCCGCCCCTGGGCCAGGGGGTCGGCCAGGGCGCTTTCCAGGGACTGGCGGCGCTCTTCCGCAGCCTGGCGTTTGTCCTGCTCCTCCTTCAGGGTCTTGGCCAGATCAACCTGGAATCCCAGGGTCCACACCAATAGAAGAACAAACACGCCCAGCAGCCCGGTCATCAGGTCGCCAAAAACGGCCCAAATGGGCGGGCTGTCGGATAGAAAATCTTCTAGTTCTTCCATTCGTTTGCTTCCGGATCAGCTTGGTTTTTGGGGCGGAGCTGCTGCAGCTCTTCAAAAATTTCCTTTTGCGATAACATGCAGTGGTCGATGATCTCCCGGGCCTGGGCCACATAATAGCCGAGTTGCTCATCGCTGCGGGCAGCGGCCTGATCCAGAGCCGCCTCGATGCGCTGGAGATTTTCCACCAAATTGGTATTGGAGTTGTTGAAGACCGTCACGGCAGCACTGAAAGCTTCGCCAAGACTGGCCATCTCCACGGCACCGACGGCAAAGCCCTCCGCAATCCTGGAGAAATTGGAAGCTTCCGCCCCCACCTGCGTGCTGAACCCTTGGCTGATATCGGCCAGCATATGCCTGGCGGAATCAATCAGTTGTTCAATGGCAATTTGTTGCTGGTTTGAAGTGGCCGCAAGAACGCTTGCCAGCGTATCGATTTTTGCTAAAAGCCCTTGGTGTTCCTGAAGGAAACGGTTGTCTCGTTCCAGGGTTTTGGCCGCTTCCTGGCGAAGCCGGCCGATGACTTCCGCAGCCGCCAGGGGCACCTCCGCGGCGGTCCGGATCAACCGGTGCAGGGGTTCTTCCAATCCTTTGCCGATGGTTATCAGATGGGCTGAAAGGCTGGATTCCAGGGCAGCGAGGCGACCAAGCGCAGCCTCCCCGCGACGCTCCTCGTCGTCTCTAAGCACGCCCAGTTCGGCTCGCAAGGCTGTCGTGAGTGCATCCATTCGTTCGCTGTGCTGCGATAGCCAGGACTCTTCGACTTTCATTCGATTCGCCAGCAGATCCTCGGACGAATGCAGCAGTCTGGTGACCTCTGCCTGCAATCGGCCGGCGGTGGTCAGGGCATTGCCGTTCAATTCCCGGGCTGTCTCCTTCAGGGTGTCACTGATCTTCTGCTGGTTGGAAAGCATGTTCTGATGGAGGGCCGCCAGCATGGCCTCCGCCAATTGATCGAATTTTCCCTTGAAGGCGTCCAGGGCAGAATTCATTTGCGCCACCTGGACCGCGTTTGCGCGGGCCTGGGCTTCCGTGCTTGCTTTCCAGGACCTGCTGACTTCCTCCGATGTTTCTGCAACGTGCCTGGTCAGTTCCTGCAAATTGATCTGGGTGGCCTGGGTCAGCATCTGGTGAATATGCCGGGTTTCTGCAGCCAGGTCGCTCACCGCTGCCTGCAGGATCGGCTGGATGGTCGCGCCGGTCAAACGCAGGCTTTCGCTGACATTTTCCTTGTGGGTCTTGTTCAGCTCGGCAGCCAGCTCGGTATAGACAGTTATGGTCGAATGATGAAATCGCTCTTGATCAGCGCTCAAGCGCGTGGCCAGATGATCCAATTTGTCCGCCACGGTGATCAGTTTTTCCGCCACTGTGGGCAGAGCCTGGGTCTGAACCTGTAGTGCCCGCAAGGTCTCCTGCTGGTTGCGGGCCAGGCTGAAATTCTGGAAGACTGTTGCCGCTTTTGCATCCAGGTGTCTTGCGGCAAGGATGCGGTCCTTCCGGCTGAGGGCCGACATGAGGCCCAGCATGGCGGAAGTGGCCACCCCGGCCACGGATGTGCCGAATGCCAGTCCCAACCCCCGGATGGGAGCGGCCAGGCCGGCCCGAATGGCCTGGATATCCATGGAACCCTCCAGGGCGCCCACGGTCCCCTGCAGGGTATGGACCATGCCCAGGAAGGTCCCCAGCAGTCCCAGCATGATCAGCAGACCCACCAGATAGGGTGTCAGGATAGGCGCCGGCAAACCCACGCGCTCACCTTCGATACGCGCCTGAACTGCAGTCCGCAAAGCGGCATCCAGTTGATCCAGCCATTTTTCCAGAACCGTCACTTTCCCATGAACAGCGGCCAGGGCTTGAAAAAGGGTGGCTGTGGCGCGACGATATTGGAGCAGCTCAATGACCCCGAGGCCGTAAACCCCGGTGATAATTGCGGTGACAACAAATGCCAAGGTATTGGTATGCACAAAAACCGAGCCGATCCATAGAACTGCCATACTCCCGAGTAAAAGCGCTGTTGTGAAAAGAAATTTAGTCACTATCCTATTTTTTTCCTTCATCATGTGTACAATCCGCGCCGGCCTCCGCCGGCAACGAGTCGATCATCCCCAAAAGCGGCTGCAGGCGCACCTCAAGCTCGGCCAGCAGCAATTCTCGCATTTCGCCGCAAAACCTAAATAGCCAGCCACCCGGCTGCAGCCACTGTTCCAAATCCGGAGCTGTCGGTACGCTGGGAAGTTCCTGTCGATGTTCATCCAGTAGACTGCCGAAACGCTTTTCCAGAAGCTTTGGAACCACGGTAAAAAGCTCGCGGGTATGCTCGGCCAGCACACGGCCGAAGGTCGCGTCCAGCCTTGAGAGTTTGGCCAGCTCTGGCGAAATACCTTCAATTGCCCGCCCGATATTCAACCGGAGTTGCCGGATCCGGTTTTCAAGTTCCCTTTGACGGGCAGTGTAAAATTTGCCAAAAGGTTCGAATGCCGTTCTATGGATTTTGGTTCTGCCCATAAGCGCCGGCTCATAAACCCCGGTGAGCTTGAAATGGGCATGCAGCCCTTCGGCCGTGGGCAGTTTATCCTTTATGCCGCCTCCCCCCGGAACAAAGCCCATGGCAATGGAGCGCACCAAAGCCGTACGTGCTTGCAGGAATTCATCCTTAACGGACTTTGCAGCCGCCTGAGGGGCAAGCCCGGCCGGGTTGAACACCATGGCCCCCAGCTCGTCGTGGGCCAGCGCCAGGATTATGGAGCCCTGCAAACCCATCAACTGGCCTAATTTATCGGCGAAATTGCCGGCCGGCGCCTCGGAAACCGTTGGATGAAAGCCGGATAAAAGGCGCACCAGCCTCGAACCGTACAGAGCAGCATTTCCATAATTTTTCATCAAATCAAATCAACCCACAATATATTGGGGTCAAACGGTTATCATAACCTTGCGGCTATTTCAATTCTTATTACCAAAATTCAGAATTAATGATTTGGGACCGGAAAGGACGGCCATGGCTTCTTACCTGGCTTCCACCTGTCGCTGAGGCGCTTCTGGACGGATTCCGGCAACGGGAATTTATGGATCACATCCTGATAGAATTTATGGGTCATGACGTTGAAGCGATCCCAAAAAAGCAGCGAGGGAAAAAAAGTGACGGTTTTCAGAAAATCATAGGGTAAACGATAACGGGGGACGTCCTCGTAAAAACGTGCATAGGTACCCACCATGGCCACCAGGGACCGCAGCAAGTGCAGGTATTCACTGCGCACCACAATGCCCAGATGCTGGGTGTTGGTCATGAGATGCATGACCGTCTGCAGGCGGCGCTGGAATCCGGCGCGACCTTCCTGATAAAGCTGATATAAAAAATAACGGCCCAGGGGGCTGACCTTTTTCCGGTTCAGGGTTTGAGCCAGGGTTTCCCGGATTTCCTGCCGCCGCCGGGCATTGGCCGTCGGATCCGAGCTGATGTTGATCAGGGCTTCAGTCAGCACTTTTGCATCCGCGGTCAAGGCCCCCCAGACATAATCCCAAAAAGGCTTCCACTTGCCTTCCATCCGGATGCAGTTGCCCCAGTCGATCAGGAACAAGTCCCCCAGGGGGTTGACCAGAACATTGCCGGGGTGGAGATCACCGTGAAACTCGCGGTATACGATGATATGTAACAGTACGGTGTATAAAAAGCGGCCGGCAATGCTTCGGGCATAAAGCGCCCGGTCGTTTATAGGCACGCCGGTCATGGCTTTCACGACATTTTCCGCCCCTTGGATATATTCCATTTCCAGGACCTTGGGCGTGGCCGCAAACACCCGGGGAACACGCCACACCATGGATTCACAACTATACTGGAAAAAGCGTTCCTGATTTTGGGCCTCTTCCAGGAAATTCAGTTCGTTTTGAAAGCCCTTGATAAACTCGTCCACCTGCTTTTGCAGGGCTTCCAAAAAAGGGGCCAGTTTGGAATGGGGCGCCCAATATTGACTGCTGAGAATGGTGAGTCCCAGGGCGGTCTTGCCCATGAGGAACTCCCGATCCAGCCGATAGCGCCCGATTTTAACAATCACCGGAAGCAATACTTCCCGGCCGTCCTGGATGATGGGTTTTTTGGCCAGGAAAACCGAACCGATGGAACCGGATTTGATGGGGCGCCGGGGATCAAACCCGAAATAGCATTGATGGGGAGATTTGCCGAAGGCCTCCTGAAAGGTTTCCATTACCTCCTCCGGGCTCATGGGCGGCACGTCCTCCTGAAACACCAGGAGTTCCCGGGCGATTTCCTCGGGCAGGAAGTCGGCGTTGGCCGCGGCCACCTGGGCCATTTTGATGAAAAACGGCCCGAATTCACGCACCATCCGGGCCACGATGCGGGCCTGGGCGGCAAAATCCTTGGGATCGGTCTGGAAAAACGGTTTGACATGGCGGATGGCCCGGATCTGGCGGCGGATGATGACCAGATCCTCCCGGATGATCCGCACCCGCTTGAGCAGATTTTTGAGCCGGTCCTTGGTGATGCGTTTGGTCTCTTTCAGGATGTTGATGATTTCCGCCAGCAGGGGCTCATAGCTCTTGAGCAGCAGGCGCAGCATATCCAGGTTCAGCTCCACCAGGCCCTTCAGTTCCGGGGCGGCGAACAATTCCCGGAAAAAGGTCCAGAACTCATTGACCACCGCTTCGGGCACGTCGATGGGGCTGCGCAGGATCACCTGATCCACCACGTATTGAATTAATTTTTCCGTGGTCTTTTCATTGGGGATGAGATTGTTGCGGCGTAAATACTGGGTGAGACGCCGGCCGTGGCGGGTCAAGGGGTGATCGTAGAGTTCGTTGAAAATCTCATCCAAAACATCGGATAATTGGGCCGGGGTGATGTCCTGATCGTCCGCCAGCAGCCGCGCCAAGGGAATAAAGGTCTGGGTCAGCCGCAGGGTCTGGTGCAGGAGGGAATCATTATCCGCAACCAACCGTAGCTTTCTGCCGGTTGAGGTTTCTTTTTCTTTTTGAACAGATGCGGTCTTTTTCATGATGCTCTTTAAGATTTTTTGGATTGGCTTGGATTTAGCGCACTCTTTTCAGATTTACAAACAGAATAGAAAGCCGGCGAAAAAAAATCCAATTCCGCCATTTTGGCACTTGAAATAAAATTAATAAAAATATAATGTTAGAAAAAAAATAACCAAAGGGGGCCGAAATGGAAAAAGCCGACATCGCCAAGAAGATGCTGAAAACAGCCACCGACATGGGTTACGACGCCGTGGCCATTGCCAATGCCCTGAAAATCAAACCCCAGACTGTGGAGGAATGGTTGAACGGCAAACGCCTGCCGCGGCTCAACAACCTCATCGCCCTGGCCTCCCTGGTCAACATCCCCCTCGCCTTTTTGAAAAAAGGCATTACCGCCCTCACTGATATTCCCACCTACCCCTATCAGCTTGTAAAAGAAATTTTTTCCGAAATTTCCAAAGCCGAGGCTGAAGAACTGGAAGGTCTGATCCGCATGTGGAAAGGGGATAAGACCGTCCGTGAAATCCTGAATCTCCTGAAACAGATGAAAAAGCAGGAGCTGGAAGCTGTCCGCTTGGAAGCCCAACGGATTATCCAATTCAAACAGTTGACGGAAGATGTGGCTCTGCTGAAAAAGGTCGTCATGAGTAAATAGACTGAAGGCTGAAGACTGAAGACTGAAGGTTAGAGGACAGCCCTACCCACCCCTCCATTATTCCGCTTTCCTTGTTTGTTATTAGATATTCAGAACAAATTATTTGCAAAACGCAAATAAAAGTGATAGGACCCTTATCCGGAAAGGATAAACATGGAAAGGATAACCGATAGAGCCGCCGTGGATGAAGTCTTGTTTCGGGCCTTGCGGGCGATTTTCCAGTTCGAGCGGGTGAAAGTGGAGACCTTTCACTTGACCTTTGAGGAAATTTACCTGTTGCAGTTTTTGCGAAGAAAATCCCCCAGACGGGTGAGTGAAATCGCAGAGGAAATGAAGACGCCCATCAGCACTCTGTCCCGCACCATCGACCGCCTTCAGAAAAGAGGCCTGGTGGCGCGCAAACAGGACGGCCGGGACAAAAGGGTCATGCAGGTCTCCCTGGCCGCCAAGGGCAAGAAAATGGTGATGGCCGTGGAAGATCATTCCTTTGAACTGATCATCCGGAATCTCGAAAACTATACCCAGGAGGATATCGCGGCCTTTATTAAAACCGCCGAGGCATTGGAAACCATTCTCGGAGGGTAACTACTCAGGTGAATAGACTGAAGGCTGAATGAACCCATAGAATTACGGCAACCCCCGGATGCCGTGAAAGCGAGGAAAAATGAAAACACTTAACGGAAAAACGGCAGTGGTTACCGGCGCAGCCATGGGCATGGGCAAATGCATCGCCGGCATGCTGCTGGGAGAAGGCTGCAAGGTGGCCCTGCTGGATGTGAATCCCCAGACCCTTGCAGAAACCAAGGCGGCTTTCAGCGAACTCGGGCCATGCGAAGCCTTTGTTTGCGATGTGTCGGATCGTCAGGCGGTCTATGCTACCGCCAAGGCCGTGAAAGCATCCCTGGGGGAGGTCTCGATCCTGATCAACAATGCTGGTATCGTGCGGGCAGGCGCCTTGCTGGATCTGGAGGATACCGCCATTGAGAAAATGATCAATATCAATCTCACAGCCATGTTCTGGACCTGCAAGGCCTATCTGCCGGACATGGTCGCCCGGAATGAAGGTCATGTGGTCAACATGGCCTCGGCCGGCGGAATCCTGGCCATCCCCAACCTTTCGGCTTATTGCGCCAGCAAATTCGGCGTGATCGGCTTATCAGATGCCTTGCGTCAGGAAATGGCCAAAAACAAAACCAAGGTGGGCGTCACCTATGTCTGCCCCAACACGGTCAACACCGGCATGTTCGACGGTTCCAAGATGGTGGCCGGGACGGTTCTGCTCCAGGCGGAAAATGTGGCGGCGGAAATAATCAAGGCCATCAAGAAAAACAGGGCCATGGTGGCGGTGCCCAATCTGCCGGTGAAGATCGCCACCCCCCTTACAAAACTGCTCTTGCCCATCAAACTGATGGACTTATTGAATCGCCTTCTGGGCATGTGGGGGGCCAACGATACCTGGACCGGCCGCAAAACCGCGGAGAAAGGAGCATAGCCATGCAAGCTATCAAAAAAGGATTGGTGAATCTGGTGCTGAATGGATTTTCCGGCTGGGGCCTTTGCAGCATGGATGAGGTTCTGCAAATGCCGGCGGAAAAAGCCGTTCCAGAGGATATACGCAAGCTGTCGCGTGCCGAGCTCTTGCGGTTGTACCATGCGGCGGAAGCCCCGGATTTCGGGAAGATTAAAGGTGAATACCGGGCGGAGATACTGCCGGTGGGCCCTTTTGCCTTTGTGGCGGACTTCTACACCCATAAAATTTTCGGACCGGGCCGCTGGCAGGGCAAGGCCTTCTTCCCCCTGCTGGAAACCTCCGGCTGGGGGTACAATATCTTTGCGTTGAAGAACGGCAATCTGGCCCGCACCTGCCGAATGAACACCTATATCGGCCCCTCCAACATGGATGACAAGAACTCATTCCACCTGGATTACAGCCCCTGGAACGGCTATTTGAATTATACCATGCACGATGAAATCCGCGCGATCAATCCCACGCTTTTGCTCGGCATGGGTTATATGGGGGCCGGCGGCGGGCCGCTCAATCCGGCGCCGTTTTTGGTGATCGGCGCGCCGAGTCCCTGGGTCGGACCGGATGGAAAGTGATTCAGCCTATTGACATTCCAGCCAAAGCGGGTAAAAGTCAAACGGTATAAACAATCAAAATCCCATCAATTCCTTGGCTGGAGGAAAAAAACATGCTGAATGTCAAAGGATCGATTCTGTTGCCTTGGGTGAAAACCATCAAAGCCAACAAAAGCGGTGTGTATAATGACTATCTCACAGCAGAAGACAAGGCCACATTGTCAAAACTGATATTGCCCTCTTCCTGGTATACTTTCGAAACCTATAAAAACTGTTTCAATGCCGTTGTCGCCGTGGAAGCTAAAGGTTCAGCCGAGGCCTGCCGGGAATGGGGGCGTGTTTATAGCGATGCCATTATGTCGTCGGTGTATAAGCGGGCCATTAAAAAAGGCGACGCCAAAGCCGCCATGGACCAGTTCACCTTTGTATTTAAAAGCATGTTCAGCTTCGGGAAGGTGCAAAGCGAATTTCCTTCAGACCGAGAAATGATCGTTACCATCGAGGATTTTGATCCGACTTTTGAGGTCTGGTACTATATCACCCGCGGGTGGCTGGAAAGATTTATAGAAATGTGCCTGGACAAACCGGTCAAATCCGACTTTATGGAAAAATCCTGGAAAGGAGCGCCGGCCACTCGGATTAAGGTTACTTGGGCGGCTTAACCTCCGATGGAAGACATCTGACCAGGCACAGTAGGGGGATTTTCAGAGGTCAGGTTGTGACTGCGCGGCTTGCGGCTTGCGGCCAGCAGGATCAGCTCCGTCAGTTGTTGATCGGACTGGCCGGAACGGAGCGGGCCTTTAAGATCTACTTTCTCTTCTGAAAGCAGGCAGACTCTGAGTGCGCCGCCGGCGGTCAACCGCAAGCGGTTGCAGGCTGCGCAAAAATGGTTGCTGATGGGGCTGATGAACCCGATTTCACCCTTGGCCCCTTTCAAGCGATAACGGCGGGCCGGTCCGTCATACCCTGCCCTTTCAATCGGCTCCAATGCCCCCAAGGTAGAAATGCGCTCCTTGATTTCCTCTGTCAGCAGCGGCGGGCCCGTTGATATGGACGACCCGCCAAAAGGCATGTGCTCGATAAACCGGACATGAAAGGGATAGTCAAAGGACAGGGCGGCAAGATCGGTCAGTTCATCCTCGTTCACGCCCCGCAAGGCCACCGCATTCAGTTTGATCGGAGAAAATCCCGCCTCATGGGCTGCCAAAATGCCGGACCAGACCCTTTGGAAAACATTGTGCCCGGTGATACGATGGTATGTATCTGCCTCCAAGCTGTCCAGGCTGATATTCAGCCGCTTGATCCCGGCGGATTTTAGCTTATCAAGGTTGTCGTGCAGTAAATGTCCGTTGGTGGTCAGGGACAGGTCCCTGATGCCCGGAATCGCCGACAACTGTCTGAGGAAATGATAGACCCCCTTGCGCACCAGCGGCTCGCCGCCTGTCACTCTCACCTTGGAGATGCCCAGACCCGCAGTAATCCGGACCAAACGAAGAATTTCCTCATAGCGCAGGACATCACCGTGTCTAAGTTTGGGAATGCGCTCACCGGGCATGCAGTAAAGACAATTGAAGTTGCAGCGATCGGTGATGGAAATGCGCAGATAATTCAGGCGGCGGTTGAAGCCGTCAAGCAGGGAAGGAGTTGGGGGAGAAGAAGTTGTCATAAAAAAGTGTCAAATGACTAAAGTGAGCTAAAGTGCCTAAAGTTGAGGAGTTCCATCAATTATTGATATTTTATTGATGGAGCGAAGCGTTTCCAAAACTTTAGCTCACTTTAGTCACTTTCAACTTTAGTCACTTTCTTTATTTGATGGTTGCCAGGGCAGCAAAAACCTTGTCGCGGATTTGCTCGACCTTGCCGATGCCTTCCACGCGCACATATTTGGGGGCAGCCTTATCACCGGTGGCTTGCCATTTTTTGTAATAGTCGATGAGCGGTTCGGTCTGGTTGTGGTAGACTTCCAAACGTTTGCGCACCGTCTCTTCCTTGTCGTCATCCCGTTGCACCAGGGGTTCGCCGGTGACATCATCCTTGCCTGCCACCTTGGGCGGATTGAAAATGACGTGATAAGTCCGGCCGCTGGCCAGATGGGCTCTCCGGCCGCTCATGCGTTTGATGATTTCCGCATCATCCACGTTGATGTCCACCACGGCATCCAGGGCCACGCCGGCTTCTTTCATGGCATCGGCCTGGGGGATGGTTCTGGGGAACCCATCGAACAGAAAGCCCTTTTGGCAATCCGCTTCTTTAATCCGTTCTTTTACCAGACCGATGATGACCGCATCCGGTACCAGACCGCCGGCATCCATATGGCCTTTGGCTTCCAAACCCAGCTTGGTGCCGGCTTTGACCGCCGCCCGCAGCATGTCACCGGTGGAGATCTGGGGAATATTGAATTTCTCTTTGATAAAAGTCGCCTGGGTGCCCTTGCCTGCGCCGGGTCCGCCTAACAGTATTAAACGCATACTAGTTCCTCCTTACATTGATTTGATTGTTCTGTTTCTAAATACTATTACGTTTTTTATGTACATTCGAATTTTCGAAAATCGATTCCGTACAGTTTTCTGATGCTGCCATGCTTTGCAGCCATTTCCAAAATTTATGTAAATACGCTTAAATGTGTAATCATGTCAATAGGGACTCTCATTATCAAACCTTCCACTGTATGCCGCGGACAAGCTGTTGATACAATTTCCGGCTCACGGAACGATCTGCAAATATCATCCTATTCCAAATTTCATACTCTTTTTCCCAGGCCGCTTGAGCCAAGTCTTGGTGCTGGGTGGTTATCCGCGTCCGTTTCATACCCTTGGAAACCACACGCCTTTTCATTATCTGCCGGAAAACATCCTTGCCGCTGTTTTCATACCAAAGCAGGGTATGGGCCGTGGACAAGGAGCCGGCCCAGGGATAGGTATGGAACCACCAGTTCCGGGAAAGCTTTGCAAGGGCCTGATCCAGCTCCCCCTCCTCCCTTTGTGTCTTGGCAGGGTTTCGCGCGGTGAAAAATAAGGCTGTCTTGAATACATCCGGTTCCACCCCCCATATTTCTGCAAGGCCGTAATCCCTGGGATTTGCGGCAATTCGAGAACCATGGCATAATTCAAATTGCCCGCAAATAAACAAGGCGATATCTTGTTTCAATTCCTCGATGAACTGAAGGGTTGCCAGGGCTTCCGGATATGTTTCTGTGGGAAATCCGAAAAAGCACATGGCTTCCACGGCAATGCCGGCTGCGGACAGATGCCGGATGGCGGCCTTTACATCCCTAAGCTTTACGCCCTTGTTGATCAGATCCAGCACCCGTTCCGAACCGGTCTCAACCCCCAGGGCCATGCTCATGGCCCCGCCCGCTGCCAATTCGCGGCAGATTTCCGGTCCCAGCAAAGGTTCCGGCCGCATGTCCGTGCCCCAACGGATGTCGAGGCCGGCGGCTTTGATACCCCTGGCCAGGTTCAGGGCTGTCTTGGGTGACATGGAATCCTGGGAAAAATAAAAGGTCCGGCAGTTGAAAGTTTCCTTCAGTGAATGCAAATGTTCGAGCATTTGCGCAACCGGCCGCTCCCGATATGGGGCTGTACCGGTTTTACATAAACCGTAATGGCAAAATGCGCATTTACCCCAATAACAGCCCCGGGTGGGATCATAGGACAACACCGGTCTGGGGCTGAAATAGCGCTTAAGGGGCATGCCGGTATAATCCGGCAGGGGCAGGTCGGCCATGTCATGGATGGGTGTGCCGGTTATGATAGGGTCCGGCCGCTGCCCCTTCTCAATGCTTTCAATCAAACCACGCAAGGCCAGCTCGCCCTCAAATAGTACTGCTGAATGAAAAGGCCCCAGCAGCTTGGGCCGCAATTCCGGCTCCACCCGCAGCAGCAACTGGGTCATGGCCGGACCGCCCACGGTGATATGCACCTGCGGGACCTGCCGGCGCAAAATCATGGCCAGGGCGTAAGCCGGTTGAATCTGGCTGGGAAAAACCACAGACAAACCCGCCACTTTTATTCCGGCAGCGTTAAGACGCTCTGCCAAGGTTTGAAAATAGGCATTAAAAGGATTGCGATCGGCCCGGGCGTCCTGCTGAATCTCTTCAAGGCTCAATAAGGAAAACGGGCTGCGGTAGGCTTTGAAATCCAGGCTGAGGGGGGTATAGGCGGCGCTCACCAGCTCCAGGGCTTTTTCCACGGTGCTGACCGCTGCCTGATATTGTTCCGGATCAAAAAAAAGCCGGCCGCTTTTGTCTCGCAACACTATAAGGGCACTGTGGATGGTTTGCGGGATTTCTCCGGCATGTTCAGTACCTTCTAAAATCCGCAAATAAGCCAATTGTTCCACATGGGTCCGCGTTTTTTTTCTTTCAAGACGGCCCAGACGCTGGTGAACCCGCTTGCCCAAATCCATTAGCCGATCCGCCTGCAACAGCCACTCATAGGCTTCCACATTGGCATCCACGGTGAGCACCGCAATTCCGCAGCTTTTGATATAGGCTGAAAGCGCGGGTAAAGAAATATAAGGCGCGGTGGGATCACAACTGGGCGGATAAATTAAGGCAACAGTCATTACTGGCGGTTCCGGAAAAAGGCCTTGTCATCATTTTGCACCGATGGCGGTTGGAAGTTGCTCCCACACTGGCGGCATTCTGCAAAACCGATCAACCCCCTGGTAAAAGTCGACAGTCGTTGGCCAATAAATCCTTTTTGATCTGAAAAGTCCATGGTTTTATCCAAGGAAGATCCGGTCTACACAAAAAAGGGTTGCAATGCGCTTGCGCTTCTTGTATTGAAAGGCATTTTTCAGCGATAAAAGGCCAATAAAATCTTTTGGTTGTAATCACGGATACGCTACGTCATTCCCGGTCGCCGCTGGACAAGGAAGAATTTTGAAAAAAATATTGATCATCAAACTGTCCTCCCTGGGTGACATTTTCATGGCCCTGCCCCATATGGAGGCAATATTGGCCCACTATCCCAACGATAGGGTTACCCTTTTGACCACCCCGTCTTTTGTGGATCTCTTCCTTCGTCATCCCCGCCTGGAAACCCTGGTGCTGGACCGCTCCAAATGGTTTTCCCCAAACAGCACCCTGGGGCGAATGGCATGGATCAAAAACCAAGCCTTTGATGTGGTCTTTGATCTGCAAGGCAACCGCATCAGCCGCTTATTGGTACGAACCTCGCGCGCGCCGTTGCGGGTGGGGAAAAAGGGCGGCTCGGTTTACAATTGCCATCCGGTTGCCGATGATGAAAACCGCCACGTGTTCGAGCGCCTGACATCTTTTGTGGCCGCGGCCGGCATAAAAACCGTGCCGCTCCATTGCACCCTCTATCCATCGACATCGGATGTGGAAAGAGTAGTTAAATGGAAACTGGATCACGGTATTTTGGATGGCCGTTACGTTGTTTTCCATGCCGGCTCCAGCGCTGAATGGCCCTCAAAAAGATGGCCGGCCAACAATTTTGCAAAACTTGCACTCCTTTTCGAGCAGACCGGCTGGCAGTGTATTTGGATCGGCGGCAAAGCCGATGAGGGTCTCAACCATAGTTTGGCGGCCCGGGCCGGAATTGATGCCACGGGCAAATTCAATACCATGCAGCTTTACCTGCTGGGGCAAACCGCCGGGTTGGCTGTCACCAATGATTCCGGCCCCATGCATATTTTATCTGCGGCCGGGATTCCGGTCTTCAGTTTTTTCGGCCCCACCAACTGGTTCAAGCATCATGCTGCCGGTCAAAAAGAAAGGGTCATTTACTACCCGGTGGACTGCGGCCCCTGTTATAAAAAGGTCTGTCCACCCAAGAAGGGACATATCTGCCTGCACGCCATCCAGCCCAAATCGGTTTTTCTAAAAATCCATCAGGATTTGGGCGACCTGAAATTGCGGCCAACGGCGCCTATGGCGGAATGAATAATAAGGTATATTTTACATGACAGTGCCCCCTCCCAAGCTTTGGTCGGAACGTTTGGATCAAGCCGCCGTAATTTCCGGCGCCTTGGTGCCCTTGGGGATTGCCTTGGGCAATGCCGGTTTTGAATCGGCCATTATCATGACCGGTCTGTGCTGGATCATCGGCTTGTTGATTTCCAAACGCAATCCCCTTGCGAACTTGATTCGTCACCCCCTTCTGCTGCCCTGGTCGGCCTGGTACGGCTGCATCCTGATCAGCCTGGTCTGGAATGGTCCCGGAACCAAGGGCTGGGCCCATGATGTGGTGCTTATAAGGCATTTGCTATTCTTCGCAGCCCTGCTGGATATTTCCCGCAGGCGGGAAGTGGCCCGGCCGCTCCTGATCGGCCTTGGGATAGGCATCTTATGGGCCGGCCTGAACACCCTGCTGGCCCATACCATGGGCCATGATTTGATCGGCAGAAGCGCCGCGCGCTATGCCAACAAACTCAAGGAGGCTGAACGCATTCCCAGTTTCGCAGCTTATGCTGCCCCGTTTTTTCTGGCCTGGGCTGCTCTGGACAAAACACTGGCTTCAAGCAAGCGACTGTTGATTGTCTCCATCGGCTTATCGGCCCTGGTTTTATTATTATTCTTCCGGATCCGGACAGCTATCCTGGGAGCCGGTATCGGTTTGCTTCTGACCTGCGCCTGGCTGACTGTCCGCATCATCCCGCGCAAAATCGCCCTGGCATTATTTCTGTTGCTTGGCCTTGCAGGCGGCCTGAGTGTCCGCTTCATCCCCTATCCGGATATCAATCTTGACAGCATGTACGACCGCATCAATATATGGAAGGTGGCCTGGGTAATGTGGCAGGAGCATCCCCTTGTGGGGGTTTCGGTTTCCAAATGGCAGAATGTTTATGCCGACGTTGCCGTCTCCGGTCGCGTGACTCCCTTTGTGGCCCCGGATGGCCGCATTGTCATTTCCCCGGATGCCATGCACTGCCACAGTCTTTTTTTTCAGGTGCTCTCCAGCACCGGCTTACTGGGCTCGCTTGTTTTTATCTGGCTTTTTATCAGTATTGTGTGGATGCTGCCCAAGCAGCTTTCCGGCTGGCGCTATGGTTTGATCCCTTGGCCGGCGGTTTTTCTGGTCATTGGTTTGACCGGCTGGAATATTTTCGGGGCCCAATATCTGCCGATTTTTGCTTTTTGGATGGTATTGACCTGCCTGCCGGCAGACAGGGAAAATCGCAGGCAGGTCTAGTTCTCGGCCAAGAAATATACAACCGGCCGGTGGTATCGATCCCAGGCTACCTTAAAACCTGATCATGCATAGGCCGGTGTGTTGAACAACCTGGCGCTGATGGATTCAAAATCCTCTCTTTCCGGCCACTCATTATCACAAAGCGGACAGCATAAGCGCGAGGAAATCATTTTATCCCCATCATACCGAACAACTTCAATCAGATTGGTTTGACATTTGTTGCATCGCATGGCAGTCCCTCCCCCTCTTTTTTTACAACCTCTGCCAAGTTACATTAGCAATAAAGATACCAAGCAATTAATATTTTAATATATATCTTATTTCAAATAGTTACATAAAATTTTTCCCGACCGGCCGCATGATTGGGAAAAATATTTCCATACTTTTGTGAAAATGTTTTCAGGGGCCTATGGAACATTGTTCACACTCGAAAACCAATTTCAAATAAATCAAGAAGAGCCACCATACCCAGGGGCAAAGAATATGTCAAGCAATGAATTGGTTTTATATATCCATGAATTTTTCTGCCAATCGCTGATAATACAGGGCCTCATGATTTCGTCCCCGGCGCAGGCAGCCGTTGGCGTAAATAGCGCATTTTTCCTTTAATTTAGCAACCGCGGCCTGGTATTCGGCCATGCTCAAAGATTCAGTTTCCAGAATCTTTTGCAGGGATCGGATGCGATAGCGGTCAAGTCCCGTGCCGGCGGAAAGCTGGCCAGCATGCCCGCCGCGCTTGATGATCAGGGCTTCATCCAGGAGATAAATCGGATAGCGACAACTGATCCTCAGCCAAAGATCGTAATCTTCACAGGCCGGGAGACTTTCATCAAACCCATGCATTTCTTCGAACAGATCCTTCCGGATCATAACCGCCGAAGGGCTGACCAGACACAGGGACAAAGAGGGCAAAAAAATCCTGCCCGAAGGTTTTTGATGCCGGTTTTTGGGGTTCACCCTTTGGCCGCGCCGGATCCAGATTTCCTCAGTCTGGCAGATCAAGGCCGCCTGGTTTTGATGGAAAAAATTCATTTGACGATTGAGTTTATCCGGCAACCAGAGATCATCGGAATCCAGAAAAGCCAGATATTTTCCCTTTGCCAGGGCCGCGCCCTTGTTCCTGGCCGCGCTGACGCCTCGATTTTCCTGGCCATAAACCGAAAGCGGCTGCCGAAAGCTTTTCAGCAAAGCCTGGGTCTCATCCGTGGAACCATCATCAATGATGATCAATTCATAGTCTGAATAGGTCTGGGCCAGGACCGACTCCACAGCTTCAATAAGCATCCCGGCCCGATTATAAGCCGGGATGATAACGCTGACGACGGGTGGCTGTGCGCCGTTCATAATTTTATTACCTTATTATGGATAAGTTTATAAAAGGGTTGTTTTTATCAGACCATTTTGATAGTGGATTTCAATAGTTACTACTATAAAAGGGGGACCCGCATGCGCAAGGCTTTGCTATTCAGCGTTTTCCTGACAAACAGCCTGCTTATGATATTTTTATCGGGCTGCAACCGTTCAACCGATCCCCCAGTCCAATCCACCGACAAAAACGGTCAAATGAAATTTATCATGATCGGCACCGGTGGAATAACCGGCGTATACTATCCCACCGGTGGTGCCATTGCCAAATTTGTTAATGAAAAAAAAGATCTTTACCATATTAATTGCATGATCGAAACCACCGGCGGTTCTGTTTCAAATGTCAATGCCATAATGGCCGGCGCCTTGCAATTCGGCCTGGTTCAGTCCGACCGGCAATATCAGGCCTTCAAAGGCATGGCAGAATGGAAGGAACGGGGCCCCCAATCCGACCTGCGGGCCGTATTCAGCATATATCCGGAATCGGTAACATTGATGGCCTGTGAGGATTCAGGCATTAAAACCATTCAGGATTTAAAAGGAAAACGGGTTAATATCGGCAATCCAGGCTCGGGACAACTCCAAAACTCCATTGATGCCCTGGAAGCAGCCGGTATCCATTATGAAACCGAGCTGCAAGCGGAAAATATCCCGGCCGCCGATGCCCCGCTCCTGATCCAAGATAAAAAACTGGATGCTTTTTTCTATACTGTGGGGCATCCTTCTGCCGCCATCCACGAAGCTTTATCCGGCCAGCGCAAAATGCGCTTCATCCCCATTACTAATATCGAACCATTGTTGACCAAATGCCCTTTCTACGCCAGATCCGTCATTCCCATCAAACTGTATCCAAAAGCCCAGAACGAGGCGGACGTGCAAACCTTTGGCGTGAAAGCCACCCTGGTAACCTCGGCCAAGGTTCCGGCGGAGACGGTCTATGCCATTACCAGAGAAGTATTTGAAAATTTTGAGGAGTTCAAACAGCTTCATCCGGCCCTGCAGACCCTGACGAAAAAGGGAATGCTGGAAGGACTTTCAGCCCCACTACACCCGGGTGCGATCAAATACTACCAGGAGGCGGGTTTGTTGTAAGCGAACTACTTACCTTCAACCACCACCGGATTTTCCAATACACCGATTTGTTCGATTTCCACTGCCACCTTGTCCCCATGACTGAGGGGTCCCACGCCGCTGGGGGTGCCGGTGAGAATCAGGTCACCCGGCATCAGTGTAAAATTCATGGAAACAAAAGCGATGATTTCCGGAATGGGAAAAATCATTTGACTCGTATTGGCATCCTGAACCTTTTTCCCATTTAGATAGCAGCGGATATTGAGATGCTGGGGATCGGCCAGGTCTTCGGCCAGCACCACCTGAGGACCAATGGGACCGAAGGTGTCCAGGGATTTGCCGCGGAACCAGCCGGATTTGTCCAGGGTCTGCAGATTGCGCTGGCTCACGTCGTTCATGCAGGTATAGCCCAAAACATGGCGCAAGGCTTCTTGCGGCGGAACGTTTTTGCAGGTGTCTTTGATCAGAATGGCCAATTCCGCTTCATAATCCACCCGCGGACTCTCAAAATGATAATTCTTGATAAAAGCCGGAATCACGATGGGCTCACCCGGGCCGATGAGCACATTGGGGGTTTTGGGGAATAAAATGGGTTCAGCAGGCACTTCCGCCGTGAATCCACGCACATTTACCGAAACACTCTCGGCAATATGTTCCCGATAGTTGAGACCCAGGGCGATGATCTTGGTGGGGGCGACGATGTATTTTTCTTTGTGTTTGTAAATCGGCAGCGTGACCATCTGTTCTTTTCTCCCTTCCTGAAACCGAATATTCATCCAACAGGACCGGTATCATGCCACATCGGAAATGACATTGTCAAAACCACATACGATTACCCCTGGTCTCCCAAGCAGGTTTATGTTACCGTACGAGACTGGAAAAAGATGGATGCGCCCTTACAATATAAATTAAACAAGGAATTCAATCCATGCCCACCGGTGCTTGCGGAA
This sequence comes from Desulfosudis oleivorans, assembly GCA_020723325.1. Lineage (GTDB taxonomy): Bacteria > Desulfobacterota > Desulfobacteria > Desulfobacterales > SURF-7 > DYJD01. The sequence goes on from DYJD01000037.1 coordinate 32,525, forward strand.
TTAATTGTGATGTCTGTCGCCTTCATATCAGCGGGATTTGCTCCACTTGCGGTGCCGGCACCAGTGAACACGGGGCCATGAAAATGGCGGCCCAGGAACGAATTCTGGGCCGTCCTTGTCCGATCCTGGCTTGCGCAGCCATGAACCATATTGCTTATTGCATGCGGGACTGCCAGCAATTCCCCTGCGATAATTTCAGTGCCGGCCCCTATCCCTTAGCCCAGGGTTTTCTTGAAATGCAAAAACGCCGGCGCAAGGAAAAACCCCCGGCCCGCACCCCTGCCGGCGCTAAAACCACCATTCCCCCGGAATATTGGGAGCGCTTACTATCCTTGAACAGGGCTGATGTGTGTGAACGCACCCTGGCTGCTCCCCACGAATCCAACGGTTATCGCCTGAAATTTTTAAACAAGGAGCTTTGGGTGGATCTCCACGAGCTGTGCCTGAAAACCAAACCGCACCTCATCTGGCAAAAACTCCATGATCCCTTGCTGGAACTGGTGGTCCTTTTATATTTGCAAAACGCTTCCTATGCGCCCCAGCGCAATGAAATGATCACCGTCAATGAATTAAAGGAGAAACATTTTTTTGTCGGCATTCATAGCCTGGACATTCAAGGCGTGTTGGATCGTTTCGGCAATGATCCCCAAGGATTTCGCGCTGCCGCGGAAGCCATCGGCGGCCGACCAGCCGCCTTTGCCGATGTGGCTTATACGTTCCAGCCCCTGCCCAAAGTCCCGGTTACCTACCTGCTCTGGCTGGGGGATGAGGAATTCAAACCGCGACTCACCGTCTGCTTTGATCGTTCCATTGAAAAGCATTTTGCAGCCGACGGCATTTGGGCCCTTGTCAAACGTTTGTCCTTTGAACTTGTGACCGGCTCGGACCTGATTAATTTGGCCTAAATGCTGCAAAACACCTTCCATCATATTCCCGGCATCGGCATTAAAACAGAAGCAAAACTCTGGGCCGCCGGCTTGCCGGACTGGCAATCCGTCATGGCAACCCAGGCAGCGGACTTGCCGATAAAAAAAAAGCAATTAATCTTCGATTATACACAAGAATCCATCGCCCAGCTCCACCAGCGCAATTCATCCTTTTTCGAAACCCGGCTGCCGGCCGCCGGCCACTGGCGCTTATTTCCGGAATTCAGGGCCGAAACCGCCTTTCTGGATATCGAAACCGACGGGCTGGATTGCTCCGAAGGCATGATCACCACCATTGCCCTTTATGACGGCGCCACTCTCCGCTGTTACGTGAACGGGCACAACTTGGAAGCTTTTGTGGATGACATCCAGCCATACAAGGCCCTGGTGACCTATAACGGCAAATGCTTTGATATTCCTTTTATCGAACGATATTTCCGCATCAAGCTCAACCAGGCCCAGCTTGATCTGCGTTATATTCTTGCCGGCTTGGGATTTAAAGGCGGCTTGAAACGGTGTGAAAAAGCCTTTGGAATTGATCGGGGTGCACTGCAAGACCTGGACGGTTTTTTTGCCCCCCTGCTCTTCCAGGAATATGAGCGCAATGGCAGCCAGAAGGCGCTTGAAACCTTGCTGGCCTATAACATCGAGGATGTAGTCAATCTGGAAGCCCTGATGATCCAGGCTTACAACCGCAACCTCGAGCAGACACCCTTTTATCACACCCATGTTTTGCCGGAACCCCAAAGACCGGAAATCCCGTTCAAAGCGGATTTAGAAACCGTGGATCGGATCAAACGTCAATACTTTAGAGAGATTGAAAATATTAATTTATCATAATCTTTAGGAGGCGATATGGATTTATCAAAAGCAAAGGTACTCTGGCAGGTTAATGTTTTTTCGCTTTTGTTTTTTGTTTTGCTGCTGCTCACCGGACTCTCAAATTGGCTGATCTTTCCCGGCGGCCACGGCGCAGGTCAAGGCCTGACCTCATCCTTCAGAGGCTTTTTATGCGCCATCCATCGCTGGAGCGCCATCGGCTTCATTCTTCTTATGACCGTCCATTTGATTCTGCATTGGGAATATATCAAAAAGGCGTGGGGCAAATATGGTCTCTTCCGCGCCATGCAATCATCCACAGATACAGAGGTAAGCTGATGAAGTCCTATCGAAAAGAGCTTGTGTTCAACATCCCCACCCGCAGGGCCTTTGTCAACATCACCCCTGAGGTGGAAAAATGCTTAGCCGAGAGCGGTGTAAAAGAAGGCTTGGTTCTGGTCAATGCCATGCACATCACCGCTTCCGTCTTCATCAACGACGACGAATCCGGCCTGCATCATGATTATGATGTCTGGCTTGAAAAATTGGCGCCCCATGAACCAATCTCCCAATACCAGCACAATGTGGGTGAAGACAATGCCGACGCCCATATGAAAAGGCAGATCATGGGCCGGGAGGTGGTGGTGGCCATTACAGGAGGCCGCCTGGATTTCGGCACCTGGGAGCAGATCTTTTACGGAGAGTTCGACGGCCGCCGCAAAAAAAGAGTTTTGGTAAAGATTATCGGCACCTAATTGGAAATCCGGGAATTTTACTTGACACTTGGGTCATGAGTGTGGCAATAGAGAAAGCTTATTTTTTATATAAGGTGGTTCCAAATAAAAATAAATTCTTAATTATTCACATACATTTATCCTTTAAAGGTATTCCCAGAAGATGCTTTCCGAACATAGAAAAATTACAGGGTGCGCCGCGCTTCTTGTCCTTGCAGTATTACTTTTAATTGGATTGCCGGTCTTTTCCGCAGACACGGAAGACGAGCCTTTTCCCGACCGGCAGCGACCGCCGTCCAATTTTTATGCAGACCAACATGACCAACATATGGAAAGCCAGGAATGCAAAGCCTGCCACCATCGGTATGAAGACGGTGAGAATGTGTTGGAGGAAAGCGATCTAGAAGAAGGCAGCCCGGGTATTCTCTGTGCATCCTGTCATAATGATTCATCCAAATCCAAAATCGATCTCCAAAAGGCCTTTCACCGTCAATGTATGGGCTGCCACGACCGCCTAAGCAAAAAAGGTGAGAAAACCGGCCCCAGCCTTTGCGGAGAATGCCATAGCCGACATAAAAAAGATAATGAAGAAGAAGAGGAAGAATAATCCTTTTCACGGAGGGAGCAGTGGTTAAAGGAAAAAGAAAGCCGTTGGAAGAAATCAGAGCCGCCCTGGCTCCATACAATAAGGTACTGGTCACGGGATGCGGCGGTTGTGTATCGGTCTGTCTGGCAGGCGGTCAAAAGGAAGTCAACCTGCTCATGGACGACCTGAAAATGCTTTTCAAGCAAGCCAACACCCCCAAACACCTAAAAGGCTATACCGTGGAACGCCAGTGCAACCGGCAATTCCTGGCCGAGCTGGACGAACTCGCCCCCCAAGCCGAATGCCTGGTCTCCATGGCCTGCGGCGCCGGTGTTCAATATCTGGCTGAGCGCTTTCCCAATATGCCGGTTTTCCCGGCCATCAACACCATTGCCATCGGCGTTGACCGTGAGATCGGCATCTATGAGGAAAAATGCCGGGCCTGTGGGGAATGCGTGTTGGCCTATACCGGCGGGATTTGCCCGGTGACGCGTTGCGCCAAGTGTCTGTTCAACGGCCCCTGCGGCGGAACCAACAAGGGCATGTGTGAAATCAGCAATGATATTCCTTGTGCCTGGTATGATATTTACAATCGCCTGAAAGACCAGAAACGTCTGGGGGATATTTTAAAAATCCAAACGCCCATGGAATGGCGCAACCAGACCCAACGGACCGTCATTCAGGAAGGCTATGAGAAAAGATATGCCGGCAGATGAGCATGACAGCTCTTGCCGGCTGCCGTCATTTAGATAGAATTTCAACCGGCGCCACGGGCTTCAGCAGATGCATTGCTGCGAAACCGGCAACGCCTTAACCATGGTTGCACATATGGAACTATCGAATTTATTTACAGCCGATTTTATTTACAATTTGGCCAGAGGCCCTTTGGTGTGGATTTCCATTCTGATCTGCATTATCGGCTCCATTGCCCGGACCGTTCAGCTTCTGTCCTACACGCGGATCAAGACCATCGACCCCAATATCGATTTCAGCTCCATCCGCAAAAAGCCGCCGGCGGCCAAAGGCGGCGGCCTGCCCGAACCCGGTTTATTTGCTGTTCTCAAGGGCACCATCCTGGGGGTCAGCCCGGTCACCATCCTGGTCAGTCTTTGTTTTCATATTTGTCTGATCATTATCCCCTTTTTCCTTTTGGCCCATAACCTGTTGATAGATGACGCCATCGGTTTCAGCCTGTTTTCCTTTTCAGAGCGCTTCAGTGATTTTCTGACCATCATCTTTCTGGCCTGTGCCGCATTCTTTCTGTTCCGCCGGATTTTCCTGGCCCGCATGCGCGCCATCAGTACTTTTTATGACTATGTGGTCCTGTTCATCACCGTGGCACCATTCTTGACTGGATTTCTGGCCTATTATCAGATTTTCAATTACAAGATCGTAATCATTCTGCACATGCTGGCCGGCGAACTGATGCTGGTCGCCATACCGTTTACCAAGATTTTCCATATGTTCTTTTTCTTCATCGGCCGCTTCATGATTGTGAACCAGCATACCATGGGAAAAGGCAGCAGGACCTGGTAAATAAATAGATTTGGATCCTATTTGCACGTAACAAGTTTGATTTGGAGATAAAGATGACCGAGCAAAAATCAGCAGCCGTCGACACTGCCGAAGTGAAACGAATGCTGGATAAACATAAGGCCAAGATGAAGATGTCGCTCAGTCTTTGCGCCCATTGTTCACTGTGCGCGGAAAGTTGCTTTTTGTTCAACGCCCGCAACAAAGACCCTAAATATATGCCTTCCTACAAATTCATCAACTCCATCGGAAAAATTTATAAAAAGAAGGGGAAGGTGGACAAGGCCATGCTGGAGGAAATCAGTGTGAATGCCTGGAAGCGTTGCGTGCTTTGCACCCGCTGCTATTGTCCTTTCGGCATCGACATTCCGGATATGATCGCACTGGCCCGCAGCATTTGTCGATCCCAGGGGGTCTTTCCGCAATATGACGAGTGAACCATGATCCTATCCCGGCCGACCTTGGTGTAATAGGCATGGTAAAAAATTTCGCCCAATGCAAATTGGCTTTAACCAAATGAGAAGGAAGTATGGCAATGAGTACGGAAAACACTCATGAATTCAAATCAGGAAGCAATCTGGAAAAAATACTGAAAGCCGGTCATTTTGCCTTTACCGGCGAGCTTGGGCCGCCCCGGGGAGCCAATGTGGAGCATGTGATCGAAAAGGCCATGCCCTTGAAAGGCATGGTGGACATGGTGAACATCACCGACAACCAGACCGCCATGGTGCGCATGTCCAGTTGGGCCGCGGCCCTGATTGCCATTCGGGAAGGCCTGGAGCCCAATTATCAGATGGTCTGCCGGGACCGCAACCGTTTGGCCATGCAGGCCGACATCCTCGGTGCTTATGCCCACGGCATCCGCAACATCCTGTGCCTGTCCGGCGACCACCAACAATTCGGCGATCATCCCAATGCCAAGGGTGTTTTCGACATCGACTCCATCCAGTTGGTAGCCATGATCAAAAAAATGCGGGATGAAGGCAAATTCCTGGGCGGTGCTGAAATAGACGGTCCGCCGCGGCTTTTCATCGGTGCCGCCGCCAATCCCTTTGGTGATCCCTTTGAATGGCGCGTCTACCGCCTGGCCAAAAAAGTGCAGGCCGGCGCTGATTTTATCCAGACCCAATGCTGCTTCAACATGACCAAAATGCGCGAATGGATCAAACAAGCCAATGATATGGGCCTGACGGAAAAAACCTATATTCTGGTGGGCGTGACTCCCATGAAGAGCCTTGGTATGGCCAAATACATGGCCACCAAAGTGCCGGGCATGGATGTTCCGGATGAAATCATTAAACGCATTCAGGGTGTGGACAAGAAAAAGCAGGCTGATGAGGGTATTACCATTGCCTGTGAGCAGATCGCGGAGTTCAAGGAAATGAAAGGCATTGCCGGGGTGCACCTCATGGCCATTGAATGGGAGCACAAAGTTCCGGAAATCGCCGAACGTGCCGGCATGCTGCCGCGGCCCAAGGTCTGATGCGGCTTGCCTATGAATATTTTGCCGCCTGGCGTTATCTTAAGGCCGGCAAAAAAAAGGGCTTTGTATCCTTAATAACCATTCTTTCCTTGGCCGGGGTCACCGTCGGCGTGATGACCCTGGTGGTAGTCATTGCGGTCATGACCGGCGCTGAGTATGATTTTAAAGCCCGCGTGCTCGGCGCCCAGCCGCACATTCTTTTAATGCGCCACGGCGGTTTGTTCAGTACCTATCGTCCGGCCCTGGCCACCATTGAATCCATTGCCGGAATTACCGCAGCCAGACCTTTTATTCATAGCCAGGTTGTCCTGCGCTCGGCAAAGTGTCTGGCCGGGGCCATGTTGAAAGGCCTGGAGCCCACGGCATTTTCCCGCCTTGCTACCCAGGCCGAAATCGCGGGAACAAGTTGCCCACCTCCCACCGACAGCGCTCCGGATTCACCGGAAGCCATTCCGCACATCCTGATTGGAAAAGCCCTGGCTGAAGAGCTCAAGGTAAAATGCGGGGAGCAAGTGTTGTATCTCATTTTTTCCCAAGGCAACCGTTTTGCCATCGGAAGATTGCCGGCCATGCGCCGTTTTGTGGTCGCCGGCATTTTCAGCACCGGCCTGGATGAATATGATAAAGCAGTGATTTATACTCCTCTTGCCGAGGCTCAAAAAATTATCAACGCCGGCGATGCTGCCAGCGGGATTGAAATCGAACTAAAAGAAGCTGAAAAAGCACGGGAAATCGCCCAAGAAATTAAATTGCGGATAGGACCGGAATTTTGGACAATGGACTGGATGCAGATGAATCACAACATTTTCTCCGCCCTGCGGCTTCAGAAAGCGGTCATGTTCATTATCCTGATTCTCATCGTATTGGTGGCGGCCTTTAATATCGCCGGTTCCCTTTTCATGATGGTCATGGAGCGTTCAAAGGATATTGCCATTTTCAAGGCCATGGGCGCCACCAACACCAGCATCCGTCGTATCTTTATTTTCAAAGGCATGGTGATCGGCGGGGTCGGATCACTGATCGGTGTTTTGGGCGGTTTCATCGTCTGTTCTATCTTAAGCCAATACCAATTCATCGATCTGGACCCCTCTGTATATTATTTTAATAAACTGCCTATTAAGTTGGAGTCCCTGGATGTCCTCCTCATCACCGCTTCGGCCCTCCTGATTTGCTTTTTGGCCAGCCTGTATCCTTCTTTCCTGGCTGCACGGATGACCCCGGTGGAAGGACTTAGGATCGGGTAGTAGGGCATTCATTCAACAAAATTTCAACCTTTGTTGATATCCTTTTCGCCATGACGACTACAGAACATCGCCGAACAAATCCTGCCTTCATCGCCAAAGCGCTCAGTATCACCATTGGAATGCTCCTGCTGGTGGGGAGCATTTATTGGCAAACAGGCACCCATCAGTTCGTCAATTTTGATGACAATGAATATGTGACCCATAATGAAATGGTTGTTCGGGGCATAACTTACGAGAGTTTCATTTGGGCCTTCACCACCTTCCACGCCGGCAACTGGCACCCCCTCACCTGGCTGTCCCATATGCTGGACTGCCAACTCTTCGGCCTGAATCCAGGCAGGCATCATTTCATCAACGTCATCATCCACGCTCTCAATTCAATCCTGTTGTGGACAGCCCTATGGCTGTTGACCGGTGAAATTTGGAAAAGCGCTTTTGTCGGCATTCTTTTTGCCGTTCATCCCCTGCATGTGGAATCCGTGGCATGGGTGGCCGAGCGCAAAGATCTTCTATGCGCTTTCTTCATGATGACCGCCATGATTTTCTATGGCTTGTATGTCAAGAAAAACAGCCTGGGGCATTATACAGCTTCCCTTTTGGGTTTTGTTTTGGGACTTCTGTCCAAACCGATGATTGTCACCTTCCCTTTTTTACTCCTACTGATGGATTTTTGGCCCCTTCAACGCCATGGCAGCCCAGAGAACCATAAAGGTGTGACCCGATCAAAACTGTATTTGATAAAAGAGAAATTGCCGTTTTTTTTACTTTCAATCATTTCCTGTGTTGTCACTTACCTTGCCCAAAAAAGCGGAGGCGCCGTTCGTTCCTTTGACCTCATCCCTTTTTCCCAAAGGGCTGCCAACGCTTTGCTGGCCTACATGTTGTATATAAAAAAAATGCTATATCCCGGCGCCATGGCCGTTATCTACCCTTATCCCCAGACCTTTCCCTTTTGGCAGTTGTTTACCGCCCTTGTGCTGATCGCCTTGCTCACTTTGTTCTTTATCGTCAAGGCCGGAAAATACCCCTACACATTTGTCGGCTGGTTTTGGTTTATCGGAATGCTGATTCCGGTGATCGGCTTGATCCAAATCGGCCCCCAGGCAATGGCCGACCGGTATACTTATATTCCCATGACAGGGCTGTTTATCATCCTGGCATGGGGGATTCCGGATTTGCTACCGGCAATGAAGCTGAAAAAATTTCTACTGATATCGGCCGCGGCTGTATTCATCAGCACCTTTCTCAGAATCGCATGGATCCAGACGCAATATTGGCAGAATGGCTTCACCTTGTTTCAACACGCGGTGGATGTGACCGAGAACAACGGCCTGGCCCATAATAATCTGGGAAATGTTTTTTTTCGGGCAGGATATTTCGATCTTGCTTTCAAGCATTATTCCGAAGCTGTGCGGATATGGCCCAATGATTCTACAGCCCACAGCAATTTAGGTGCGGTTTATGTGCGTAAGGGTGAGCTGGAAAAAGCCGTTGGACATTTTGAAAAAGCCTTGGAGCTTGATCCTTCCAACGTGGATGCCGGGAAGAATCTTGAAAACACCCTAGCTGCGCTGAAAAAATGACTCGGCGGTTGCATCTCAACTCATAAAGCATCTAGTAGCCTGGCATGGATATTGTCAAAGCCGCCGTTGGACATGATCAAGACCAAATCCCCTTCCCGGACCTCAGCCAGGAGAAAAGCCATAATGCCTTCCGTATCCGTAAAAAAATGGGCATTTTTCCCTTTTTGCCTCAAATCGGCAACTAGTTGTTCAGAAGAGAAGCGCACATGCGCTGGTATTTTTTCCAGCATGGGGGGCTTGCGAATGCAAATCAAATCCGCCGAATCAAAACTATGGGGATAGACATCTTGAAAAACATTGCGCATACTGGAATTTGTGCGAGGTTCAAATACCGCGATCAAACGGCCCTTTGGGTAAAAGGGTATCAGGGCCTGGATGGTCTCGCGCACAGCCGTGGGATGATGGGCAAAATCATCCATGACAATGACGCCGCGTTTGACACCGCGTACTTCCTGGCGACGCTTAACGCTTTCAAAGCTCTCCAGGGCATCGTGAATCTGCCCCAAGGGAATTCCCAGTTTTTGAGCCGCCGTGATCACGGCAAGGGTATTCAGCAAATTGTGCTCGCCGGCCAGACGCACTTGAAAGCGGCCGATGGATTTTCCGTTTTCAAGCACCGTGAACCTGTTCCAAGGCGGATCAACCTGGATGTCCCGCAATTGGAAATCACAGTCAGACCCATTGCCATAGAAAAAAATATTACTGGTCTTGTGACCGGCCAATTCTCTAACCACCGGATCTTCGCCCCAGGCCACCAGAATACTCTGGTTTGAAAGGCTGGCGATAAAACCTTCAAAAGTCCGGCGGACATGTTCAAAGTCCTTGAAAATATCCGCATGGTCGAATTCCACACTGGTCAAGACGGCCAGATGCGGGGCATAGTGCATGAACTTCGGTCCCTTATCAAAAAAGGCCGTGTCGTATTCATCCCCTTCAATGACAGCGTGAGCCCCTTGCCCCATCCGGTAGTTGCTGTTAAAATTCTTCAGAATTCCGCCAATCATGTAGGTTGGATCCAAGCCGGCCCGATACAACATCCAGGCCATAAGCGCCGATGTGGTCGTTTTTCCATGGGTTCCGGTGATGAGAATGGATTTTCTGTGGGCAACCGCGAAGTGATTCAGGGCCTGGGGCATGGAACAATAATACAACCCCATGGCCGCGGTTTGTTGTGCTTCCACGTTTTCACGACTCACCGCGTTGCCGATCACAACCAGATCCGGACCATAGGCCACATTGTCAGCATGAAAGCCGTCGGCAATCACAATTCCCCTTTCCCGCAAAAAATCACTCATGGGCGGATAAACTTTGTGATCCGATCCGGTTACAGCATAACCCAACTCTTTTAACATGCACGCCAAAGCCCCCATGGCCGTGCCGCATACGGCAATCAGATGAATTCTTTTCACCTGGGCAGGAATTTTATTCTTTTCAGGATCCATGCAACCCTTATCCTTAGCAAGAAGATTGAAAATTTTTACTTTACTATTTATGTGCCGAGGCAAAAGCTTATACCCCATTACTGAGCCCTTGTTAAGATTTTTTCACAATATGTACTCATTTTCGTAACCACAAAAATACACACCCCCCCTAAATTTGCCCAAGGGTAAACCAAGCTCAATATAATATACTAATATCATTTGATTTAATTTTTTTTCATACTGCCCCATGTGCTTGCATGGAGTTTGCATTATTCATTTTTGTGTGCGGCCGCAAGGCCGCTTCAACATACCTTAACCCCCCTCTTCCCAGGGTGGTCAATAGACCACCCTTTCTTATTGTCATTTGGGTCTGTAAACGGCCAAGCAAAAGGGCAAGGTGAGAAAAATGAACCCAACAAAATTACAAACATTCTTGAAAAAGATGGCCGCCGGCAAAGCACCGATCACTTTTTTAACAGGTGCGGGCATCTCAGCCGAAAGCGGGATTCCCACTTTCCGGGGGCCGGAGGGCTATTGGACCATCGGCTCAAAATCCTATCACCCCCAGGAAATGGCGACCTACGGCATGTTTTTGCAAAAACCCCTGGAAGTGTGGAAATGGTATTTGTATCGACTTGGAATTTGTGAGGCGGCAGTTCCCAATTCCGGCCACAAAGCGATTGTTGCAATGGAACAGCTTTTTCAAGACCGCTTTACTTTAATAACCCAAAATGTGGACGGCCTGCATCTGCGCGCCGGCAGTTCCATGGCAAGAACGTATCAAATTCACGGCAATATCCAATATATGCGCTGCCATAAAGCCTGTTCAAGTGTTCTCTATCCAATTCCCAAGGAACTGCGTGGCCGTGAAAAAGAATCACCCCTTACACAGTCTGACGCGGCGCTCCTCATCTGCCCGACCTGCGGCAGCATAACCCGGCCGCATGTTTTATGGTTCGACGAAACCTATGACGAAGCCAATTTCCGTTTTTACAGTTCCATGTCTACAGCCGCCAGAACCGCTGTTTTAGTAGTTGTCGGCACTTCCGGCGCCACCAATCTGCCCAACCGGGTGGTTCATGAAGTATTCCAGCGAGGCGGCGCCGTCATTGACATTAATATTGAAGAAAATCCCTTTTCAAAAATTGCCGCCGGCAGTAATAACGGTGCCTGGATCCAATCAACCAGCAGCCGGGCATTGGATGATTTACTGGATATTTTTCAAGCCGTCCACATTACCGCTTAGCGCTGATATTTTTCATCACCTTTTGAGCGGCTTTTATCGTGCACTCGATATCCTCCTCAGTATGGGCGGAACTTAAAAAAAGGGCTTCAAATTGAGAAGGCGCAAGGTAAATCCCCAATTCGCGCATACCGGCATAAAAAGCAGAAAAACGTTTTAGATCGGATGTTTTAGCATCACTGTAGTTGCGCACCGGCCGGTCTGTGAAAAACAGCCCCAACATGGAACCCACTTGATCTGTTTGCACAGGAATATTCGCAGCATCGGCTGCTTGTTGCAATCCCCGGCAGAGCATTTGGGATTTGGCTGCCAAGGCTTCATATATCCCCTCTTTCTGCAACTCTTTCAGAGTGGCAATGCCGGCAGCCATGGCCATGGGGTTGCCGGATAATGTTCCGGCCTGGTAAACAGGACCTTGGGGGGCGATCTGTTTCATGATTTCCGCTTTTCCGCCATAGGCCCCAACCGGCAACCCGCCGCCGATGATTTTACCAAGGCAGGTTAAGTCCGGAGCAATGCCATATAAGGCCTGGGCTCCGCCATATGCCACCCGAAAACCGGTCATGACCTCGTCAAAAATCAAAAGACAGCCGTATTGTTTCGTCAATTCCCGCAAGCCCTTAAGAAAACCCTCAACCGGCCTTACCATGCCCATATTGCCCGCCACAGGTTCCACTATAATACAGGCGATTTCTTCGCCCGCCTTGGCCATAAGATTGGCCACAGCATCAATATCATTATACGGCAGTGAAAGTGTATGCCGGGCAGCATCTTTGGGAACACCGGGACTTCCGGGAATACCAAGGGTGGCCACGCCCGAACCGGCGTCCACCAACAGCATGTCCGCATGGCCGTGATAGCAACCATCAAATTTGATGATCTTATCCCGACCTGTATACCCGCGCGCCAATCGGATGGCGCTCATGGTGGCTTCCGTGCCGGAATTCACCATTCGAACCATTTCCATGGAGGCAATCGCTTCGGTGACAATCTTTGCCAGTTCCACTTCCAGATCCGTGGGGGCGCCGAAACTCGTACCGCGCAATAATACTGTTTGAACGGCACTGATAACCGCTGGATGGCGGTGCCCAAGAATCATCGGCCCCCAGGAACCGATATAATCAATATATTTATTGCCATCAGCATCAAACAGGTATCCGCCTTCAGCCCGCTGAATAAAGAGGGGCGCCAGCCCCACCGATCGGCATGCCCGCACCGGACTGTTGACCCCACCTGGAATAATTTTTTCTGCTGTTTCAAAAAGCTGTTTTGATTTATCGGTGATCATATTGTCATCCTTTTCTCGTTTGACGCGACTTTATGTTGACTTTTTGTGGCTCAGACGGTTTGATTGTTCAGCCTTGATCATTGTTTCAGCCGTCCTTCATCGTGGCAGCGGCTTTAAGATGTGATCAGACCGAAACAGCGACCCAGGCCTGTTTACCGGCTTGAATACATGCTTTTGAATTTTGCGTCAAGCTGTGTGGATTTCACCGATTTTTATGAGAGTCGTTGCAATGCAGGCCATCAATCAGTGGAGCTTGATGTGACCAATCCAAAATCTGCGGCACAACTGAATAAGTTATTGGACTATATTTTAAGTCGTCGCCCGGATGAATTCGGTCTAGTCCCGGATGAAAATGGCTGGATCTTCCTCAAAGACCTTCTCCAGGCAGTCAATGAAGAAGATGGCCGGCGACATGTAAGGCAAGCCTCCATCAATGAAATCCTGCTCACCCTGCCCCACCCTTGTTTTGAAATGGCTGCTGCAAGCATTCGCGCTGTTCAGCGTCAGCATCTGCCCAGAAGAATCCTTGCGGCCGAATTGCCCAAGCTGCTATATACCGGCATAACTCGCAAGTCTTATCCGGTAGCACTGGAAAAAGGTCTTTTTCCGACCAGGCATTCACACATTATTTTATCAGGCACATTGGCAATGGCGGAGCGAATAGCCAAACGACGCGATCCTTCACCGATAATCTTGACCATAAACATAGAACAAGCCCAAGAAAAAGGCGCGGTCTTTTATCACGAAGCGGGGAATCTTTACACCGCAGACGCTATTAGCGCAGGCTGCTTTTCCGGACCGCCCTTGCCTAAACCACGACCGGAGGCTACTCCCAAAAAGAAAAGCAATGAAAAATCAGAAAAACAAAAAACCCCCGGCAGTTTTATTTTAAATCTGCCGCAAGATCCGGTTGCAAAAAAGGAACGGAACAAAGGCAAGACCGGAACATGGAAACGGGATAAAAAGCGAATCCGCCGGGATAAACAAAAATATTGGTCCGATTGATGGTTTTACAAATTTGATGACCAATTATTCTGGCATCTTTTCTGGATAAAAAAAATTGACGGAAAGCCGATGACTAAAGATTATCAACAACGCCCCACCATCGAGACAGCCCGGGAACAATTTGAACATCAGTGGCGGCTCCTACCCGTAGCTGAGCGTTGTGTCGGTCGCAACCAAATTCGGTGGTGCAAAAATGCCTGTTGAAGGAATCAGTCACATAACTCTTATGGTGAAAAACCTGGATCGCACAGCGAATCTATTCTGCTCTGTTTTTGGGGCTGAACAAATATATTCAAGTTCAGACAAGCAGTTTTCCCTATCAAAGGAAACGTTCCTTATCGTTGGTGGTATTTGGTTTGCCCTCATGGAAGGTCCTCCGCTTTCCGAGCGGAGCTATAACCATATTGCATTTAAAATTCCGGTGTCGGAATTCGAGGATTATAAATGCCGCTTGGAAGCTGCCGGCGTGGAATTCAGGCAAGATCGTCCTCGTATTCAAGGTGAGGGGCGCTCGTTATATTTTTATGATTTTGATAATCATCTTTTTGAACTTCATACCGGTATAATTGGAGAAAGACTGGCAGCTTACGATCGTAAATAAAAAAGCCAATGTTGTTAGGATAGTTGCGGTATGGCATGGCGCACAACTTCCGAAACAACCAAGGAATTAAACGCCAACCATGGCATACAGTTGGTCGGCTGCTCATTGTGTTCAAAACAACTTATCTGTTGATGCTGTTGTGAGTCACGTTTCGCGCCCATGCCCGAAACGTTTTGGGCCGGACCTGTGGTACCCTCTGGACTTTTTTAGAGAAAGAATCACCATGGAAATCATGTCAAGGAACTGCCGACGGCTTGTGCTGATAACCTCAACGGCTCGGGAATTCATCACCATTTCCGAAAACTGCGGCCTGGCCGTCATCGAAACCGCTGATATCCGGTCAGAATTGCAACGAATTGTTGAACGCGAGGATAATTCCTGCCGGATCCATGCCGTCATTTTCCTCCATTTTACGGAATATCCCCATGTCAAGCCCCTGCTTTCCGCCCCGGATTTTTCCCAGGTGGCCTGCCAGCTCATCGCCTTCGGCTCCACGGAGCACATGGCAGATCTAGAATTCATCAGCCTTTCGGGGCTATCCGAGTTTCGCTCCAGCCCCCTGTCGGAAAAGGAGTTTCTCTTCATTGTGCGGAAGGCCTTTGCCGTCCTCCAGGCCCTCAGCGTCAACCGCTCCATGCAAGAGCGCTACCTGGCCCGGCTCATCGACACCAAGAAGGACCAGGAAGACCTGATCAACATCGGCCGGGCCCTTTCCACGGAAAAGAATCCGGAGAATCTTTTGCGCCTGATCCTGAACCTGAGCAAGCGCATGACCGGCGCGGATGCCGGCAGCATCTATCTGGTGGAAACCGGCCAGGACGGCGTCAAACGCTTGTTATTCAAATGCGCGGACACTTTCTCCCGCAATATCCGCCTGGAGGAATTCGTCCTGCCCATGAACAAAAAGTCCATTGCCGGGTACGTGGCGGTGACTGGTCAGGTCCTCAACCTTAAGGATGCCTATAATCTGCCCCCGGATGCGCCTTACTCTTACAACCCGGCCTTTGACAATCAATATGGGTACCAGTCCCGCTCCATGCTGGTGGTGCCCATGCGCAACCACCTGGACGAAATCATCGGCGTCATTCAATTGATCAACTGCAAGGAGTCCGAGGCCGGTCTGGCCGGCCATGGCGACATTGCCTTCAGCGTGCTTCTGGACAAACCCGAGGACTTCACCACCCTTGTGGTACCCTTTCATCACCGCTATGACAGCCTGCTGGAAGCCGTGGCCGGCCAGGCGGCCATCGCCATTGAGAACAACCGGATGATCCTGCAGATTCAGCACCAATTCGAGGAATTCGTCAAGGCTTCGGTGGCTGCCATCGAATCCCGGGACCCGGCCACCTCGGGCCACTCCTTCCGGGTCGCCGCCTTCTGCACGGCCATGGCCAGGGCGGTTAACGAAGCGCATACGGGCACCCTCAAGGACGCGCGCTTTTCCGAAGTGGACATCAAGGAGCTGGAACTGGCCGCCCTGCTCCACGACTTCGGCAAGGTGTACATCGACATCGCCGTTTTCATGAAAGCCAAAAAACTCCCCCCCAAGGATTTTGACAACCTCTGTCTGCGCCTCGACTATCTCTACCGCTTTCTGGAAGTCCGTTACGCCACCCGTGAGGCCGCGCTGCTCAAGTCACAGGCGGCCGATGCGACCATAGCTGAATCTTTGGAGCGCCTTCACCAGGAAAGGGCCCTGAGCCTTGAGCGAGTCCGGCACTTCAAGCAGCAGCTCATCCGCCTGAACGAACCTTCGGTCCTGGAAGAAAACCCGGAAGTAACCCTTGCCGGAATCAAAGCGGAAATCCAGACCCTGGACTGCCTGGGCCTGGAGGGGGAACGGATCGAAGCCCTGTCCCCCCAGGACGTCCTCAACCTTTCCGTCCGGCGGGGAAACCTGAATCCCCTTGAGCGGCAGGAGATCGAGAGCCACGTGCGCCACACCCACGGTTTTGTGAGTAAAATCCCATGGCCGCCGGAATACGCCAACATTCCGGAAATCGCCCTTCAGCACCATGAAAAGCTGGACGGCAGCGGCTATCCGGAAGGGCGGCAGGGCCCGGCGGGCATTCTACTGCAGTCCCGGATCATGGCCGTTGCCGACATCTTCGACGCCCTCACCGCCGCCGACCGGCCCTACAAGAAGGCCGTCCCCCTGGAAAAGGCGCTGGCCATCCTCACCCAGGAGGCCGAGCGGGGGGCCATCGATAAGGAGCTGGTGGAACTCTTCATTGCCCGGAAGCTCTATGCACTGGATGCGTGACGAGCCGATTTGCCCTGTAGCAAACACGATCATCCGTCACAGTCTTCCGCGTACGAATGCCAGGGAGAATTTCAATTATTTTCAACTGAAATTGAAGTTCTGCAGGCAATATGAAACCGGCCTTGATCATCGTTTCGGCCGTATCGCGGCTGAGCCCTTATAATAAGAACAACCGACGCATATGGCTTCACGGCGAGATTCTCCACAGCAAGAACTGCATATTTCCCCGGCATATGCCAGGCATTTACGCTTTCTTTTCACTTTTGTACAAATGCTACATTTGGCCATATTCGATAACCATCCTGACTATTATTGTAATAAAAAAACTTCGCGTTATTCAACGAACGAGTGGTGGAAAATCAAGCAGCGCCATCTGGTGGATTACCATACACATAGCTCGCGGCCTGTATAAGTCTCTTTATGTCGCGAAGGCCGATCTTGCCCTTGAAAAACTTATCTCTGGCGTTGATGTTCGCAAGCGCTTCGTGCAGATCATCGGCTTTGGCCGCTGCCACTTTAGCGGCGCTATCATAGCCGGCCATAACGAGTATTCTCGCAAATGTCGGACTCACCCATTGCACCCGCATCAAGTCCGCCAATCCAGCCAAAATTTCAAGTGTGGCTCTGTTCACCATAGTCGTTTTAGCAAGCTCAGTTCGTGTTTTCGCATGGTTTGTCATTTCATAAAGGGCGGCAGTATCCCTGATCTCATTTTGCTCAAGCTTCACTATTTCGTCTTTGGACAACCAATCAAAGACTTTTAATCCAACCGGTTTGGGGAAATAGCTTTCTATCTCTCGCCTGAGTAAAATGAGGTATTGTGTATCTATTCCTGTCGCTTTCGACAAAACCTCCAGCCGCCTGGAGTTCTTGAGTTCATTCCGCAGAGAGGCCAGCGTTGTGATACCCTTTTGTTCAAGGGTCTTCATCTTTTCTCTGATCTTGTCAGTAAGCGAAACACGACTCGGTACAAGATCGGTTGCTTCAATCCTCTTCCGCAAATCATCCAGACTGATATTCTTCGCATCCATGTGATATGCCATTCTTACCCCTTTTGAAGCTCAGCAAAATGGGCACAGTTCTCAAACCTGTTGTTTTTAACGTATCATTCATCCATAATCCGATCAATCCTCATCATTGACATTATCAATTGACATCACTCATATTTTGGACTATTTTGCCACACAGTGGTACAATATATCTTCATAGGAAGTTTTTATCTTTAAATATCAAAGGCAATGAATTAGGATATATTCCCAATTGATCCGGATTATTTTAAGGTCGACAATCCATGCGCTTCTCGGGTTGACTGCCATCGGCCTGTCGACTTTTCTGTCGACCTGTTCATCGGTAAGTGCCGCCGACAAAGACAACTGTCTCATGTGCCATAGGCACCGCTCCATCGGCCGAATCGATGAAAACGGCAGACGCTGGAATTATCATGTTGATGAGTTGAGTCATAGCCACAGTGTGCACAATAAAATCGAATGTCGCGATTGCCATACCTATATTACCAAGATACCGCATGATCCGGTCATCCAGGAAATCAATTGCGCAACCCAGTGTCACATCAGACCACCCTTTTCCCAAGAAACCTTTTCCCACGAAAAAATTGTCGGGATCTTCAACCAGAGTAGCCATGGAATCCGGCCCCAGGATTCAGAAGAATTAAAAAACGCCAAGCCGACTTGTAAATTCTGCCATCTCAATCCCCTCTATATCGCCATGCCTGAAGAGAACGTTCCTTTTCAGGAAACCCTGAACCGTTGCGCAAACTGCCATCCGCAAAACAATGTAGTACTTGCTTATAAGCATATCACCCATCGGCTTCGCCACAAAGCCTCCCGTTCCCCCCAGGAGATCGTGCAGTTGTGTGACAAATGTCATGATGATAAAGCTTTGTTGAAAAAATTGAACGTGTCTGCGAAAGCGCTGGCGGCAACAGAATCATATAACCGCTCCATCCACGGCAAGCTGGTTCGCCTGGGCTCAAAAAAAGCTGCGGATTGCATCAGTTGCCACAGCTCCGATGCCCTGCATGATATATATGGCAAGGACAATCCCAAGGCCACGATTCATCCGGACAACCTGGCCAGGACCTGCCGGCAATGCCATGAAAAGACCAATGACTGGTTTGCCAAGATCGCGGTCCACCCCAGTGTGGGTCATAAGGAAAACATCGTGATTTATGGCATCAATTTTGTGCTCAGGATTGCCTTGTACGGCTCGGTTTTAAGCCTGGTGGGTTTAATGTTGTTCGAGACCATGGGCCGACGCAGAAGCGGCGTGCGCTTTTTGCTCAAGCAGGGGTCCAGTTGGCAGAGAAGACCCAAGACCAAACCCAATAAAGAAGAACAATAGCGAGTGCCATGACATCATCCTCCGGAACAATTTCCAAAATGACGGCAATCTTCACAAAATGCCAGTCCATGGCTGCGGACTATTATACCGAAGTTGAAGGTGTCGGCCGCATCCCCAGGGATATTTACAAGCATGTAACCTCGAATCCCTATGGGGATCTGCCGCGCTATTCGCCCCATATCGTCATTCAGCATTTCATTATTTTTGTGACTTTCATGCTCCTGGCCGGCACCGGTGTGCCCATATATTTCAGCGACCTTTTCTGGGCCCATTATGTAATCAGCCTTTTCGGCGGCATAGATGTGGCCAGACAGATTCACAGAATCGCTGCCATGGCCATGATGGGTGCCTCTGCTTATCATCTGATAACCGTGATCGGCGGAACCGTCAGCAAGCTGATCAAAAAAGAATTTGACTATAAGCGCACCCAGATTCCCAGGCTGAAAGACCTTTTTGATATGATCCATGACATAAGGTATTTTCTAGGACTTGAGCCGCAGAGACCCAAGATGGAAAAATTCATGTACAAGCAAAAGCTTCACTACCTGGCCATCCTGTATGGAAGTTTTGTGCTGATGGCTGCCGGCTCCGCCCTGTTGTTCCCGGACACAGTGGCCAAACTGTTTGCCGAAACTGTTGGGAAAATCTGGCCCCAAGCAGTCAGCTCGGAATCGGTTTCCACTTTTTTCCAGGAACTAGCCCGTTTGATGCACGCGGATGAGGCGGTGATGGCCCTTATCGTACTTGCTTTCTGGCATTGGACCAATGTTCATTTTGTGCCCGGCAGGTTCCCGGTTCAATGGACTTTTCTCACCGGCCGGATCACCAGAGAGCACCAGATTGAAGAACATTTTCTGGAATACATCCGGAATCTGAAGGAAATACCCGAAGAACGGGAGTATATGCGCAACCTTTTGAAACAGCTTGAAACCGAATCCAGGCAGCAGGAAGGATAACGGCTTTGGTGAAAGAACCCGAAAAATCGAATCATCCGGTCATCGCCTTCGTCATCGGCGCCTTTTTCATCGCGCTGATCCTGATCGTGCTGGCAGGGGTCATTCACCATCTGACTGTTTCCCCCCATGGTCCCGGACTTCTAAAACCTTTATTGAGCCGGTATCAAGAGCAGCAGAAATCCGAGCTGTTGGACCAGGCCCGGCGTTTGGAAGAGGCGGAAATCCACAGGCATTTCCACAATCCGGCCGAAGCACTACCGAAACTGCCTGAAAATTTGCGACCCACTTGTTTCATTTGCCACTCGGATTTCCCCCACAGCAAAAACAAAAGAATCCGCTCCCTGATGAACATCCATACCCAGTTCTTTGTATGTGAAACCTGTCATATTAAAAAACATCCTGATATGACCGTTGTTTACAAATGGCATAACCCCCTTGAAGAAAATTCCCAAGGACCTTTTTACGGTACTAGCTACCTGCCGGACACGAACTATCTTTCCACCGGGAAGGATTATTTGGCCAAAATCACACCTTTCTTCAAATCCAAAGAAACCGGCCAGCTCATCCCTGCCATCCAGATCCAGGACACTCCCATGGCTAAGGACTACATGAAGGTAAGGGACAAACTCAGCCCGGAGATGAGAGAAGGAATTAAAAATAAATTTCATGAAAAGATCAGACCCCAAGGTCATGAGTGCTATAAATGCCACACGGAAAACGGCATTTTACCCTTTCAGGAACTGGACTTCACAGATAATCGTATTGCAAACCTCATTCAGCTCGATATTGTGGGCATGCTGCAGCGCTATAACGAATTCTATTTACCGGAATTGTTTGCGGACCCCTCCCAGTATAATCAAACATCGCCCCCGGGTCGCCAGGACCACAGCTTCAGATAGTCCGGAAAGGCCTCGGGCTTGTAAATGGACTTGCCGGCCAGGAGGCGCAGGCATTCCTGGATGCCTTCGGAAATGGTGGGGTGGGGATAAATCGAAAGCAGGATTTCCCGGATGCCGATGTGCTGGTCCATTAAAAAGGCCACGGACATGATCATGCTGGAGACTTGCGGGCCTGCGGCGCGCATGCCCAGGATTTTCCGGTCGGCGTCGTCGCTGACGATGATCTTGGCAAAGCCGCGCAAAGCGCGCATGGCGATGGCCCGGGGCAGCAGGATATTATCATGGTAGGCGGCGCGGTAGGCGATTTTCTGGCGGCGGCAGGCCCTTTCGCTGAGCCCCACCGAGGCCACGGCCGGATTAAAAAACATGACCGTGGACATATTGCGATAGTTCAGAGGCCGGGGATTTTCGCCGCACATGTGTTCCACGGCATGGCGGCCTTCGCCCTCGGCAATGTTTATCAGGGCCGGATGATGGGTCACGTCGCCCACGGCATAGATATTGTCCGTAACACGGTTGTTCTCATCGGTCTTAAGGTAGTCGGTGGTCTGCTGGGGAACCCCGGCGTGCTCCAAATTCAAGTGGGCCAGGGCGGGCTTGCGGCCCACGGCCATGAGTACGGCATCAGCCGCAACGGTTTCCCTGCGGCCGTCAGTGAGATCCAGGATCACTTCCACCCCATGGTCATGCCGGATGACCTCCCGCAGCCGGGCGGAATGATGAATCATAACTCCGCTGCGCAGCAAACCGGTATGGACGAATTCGCTGACATCATCATCCTCGTAGGGAATGACCCGGTCCATGTGATCCACCAGATGAACCCTGGTCTGACCGAAGTTTGCAAAAATGGTGGCGTATTCGCATCCGATGATGCCCGCGCCGATGATTACCAGGCGTCTGGGAAAGGTTTTCAGGTTCAGGACCCCGTCGGAATCCAGGATCCGCACCTGGTCCGGCTCAAGGCCTTGGATCTGCCGGGGCCGGGAACCGGTTGCGATGATGAAGTCTTGGGCGTGGATCTGTTCCACTCGTTCCCTGGATGTGATTCGCAAGGTGTGCTTGGATAGGAATACCCCCTGCCCCTGCTTCAGGGTCAAGGACCCGGCGCATTGGCGCCGGCCAGGGGCAAAAGTTTGGATCTGGGCCAGCATCTGGGACTGCTTTTCCCCCACGGCCTGAAGAACCGTCTTGCGCACGGCTTCAAAATCCACTTGCAGTCCTGTCGCATGGTAACCCCGGTCCTGTTTGGCGGCAATGGAATAATCCTTGGACAACTCCCACATGGTCTTGGAAGCCAAAGCCCCCCATTTTACGCCGGCCCCGCCGATTTCTCCTGCTTCCACAATACACACCTTCTTGCCGAAATCAAAGGCGCGCATGGCCGCTGCAAAGCCTCCCGGACCGCAGCCGATCACACACAAATCGAATTTTTCCATTTGAGCTGAGTTCATATTGTTGGTCTTGTAGCATAGCCCTTCCCGGCCTGACAAGTCTTGACCATATTTCCCGCGGGGGAATTGCATGTAGCTTTTTCGGGGTCGGGGTCAGTGAAACGGACAAAAGGGGACAAAAATGACAGACACTTTATGCGTTACGATAATTTTATCTTTTCCTTGAATTGCTAAATCAAGATTTATCAAAGCCGGATGCTCTGAAGGGGTACTAAAAAAAGTCAATCGGGGGGAGTTAAGGAGTTAATGGAATATCAAACAGTGCCGTTCAATGGCATGGTGCGATTGATTGGAAATCATCGACTTCGATTCACTTTGGTTAATAAAAATAGTGGTTTTTTGATACTGCTTCTTGGTGAAACTATTTATTCAGTGAGACGCTTCAATGAGTAAAGTCCTTTCAAACCGGATATGGGTTTGGGTTTCTTTTCCTTGTCTGCTTGGAATAGATCCTTGACGCGCAAATACTGTTGCCGCACAAAGTCCTTGGAGCCGATGATACCGGAATCGGTGAAATAGCGGGTGCGATATAGGAAGCGGTCCGCGCGCGTGATCCGGTAGCCCTTTTTGCGCTCCCTTTCCACGGTTTTCTGCTGGGCATGATAGCCGATGGAATTCCAACGGTATTCCTCCGGCTTTGACACCAGCCCGGCCCGCACCGGGTTGAGGTCGATATAGGCCAGACAGTTGATCAATGTTTCGCCTTTCTCTACGATCAGACTCTTGAAACGGCCGCCCCAGAAGAACCCCCTGCGGTTATGGCCTTTATTGTAATAGCGCGAGAAAGTCTGCTTGAGTTCTTTACCGAATTCGGAAAGACTGGCCCATTTGTGTTTTAAAAAGGGGATCTGGCCGTCAATAAGGATCTTGTCCTTACCGTAAAGTCGCTCATAATGCTTTTTAACATCCTCGTCCGAAATGGATTTTTCCGGCATCATTCTGAGTAACAAATGGAAATGATTTGACATTATTGTATAGCCAAAAATTTCCACAAAATAAATCCGGCTGAGCCGTCGGATCAGATCCACCAGGAAATCCTTTTCCACATCCCCCAATGGAAATCCGTCCAGGGCCGTTCTGGACATGATATGATACACCGCCGGTTCATCCGGAATCACAATCCGCGCGCTTTGTGGCATATCCCACCTCCTGTTCAATTAACCAATTTAAATAAAACCATATTATGATCGATACTATCGGTTTCAGTGATTCATTACGCCCATTCCGAATCCCTATATAAACCCTTCATAAACCTAATCGAATTGAATTGTAAGTCATATTTCGACTGTCCCTGTCTTCTTTTGCTGCATCAACTTTCGAATTACCATGTTCCGCATATAATAATATCAACCTGTTATTATATAATTATTGCAGTACCACTCATTTAACTGGCAATTCATTAATGCTATCTCCATGAACTGCTTGATTACTTTCTTATTTAGAAATACTGATATACTAGATACAGATTCATAAGCTAAAGTGTGCATTGAAAACAGAATAGCATCCTCTTCTTTCTGAGCAACTTTTTTTGCATACGGAAATAGCGCTTTGGGGTTAACAGACCCCTCATTTGTTACAATTGTAGGATCATAACATTTTTTTGCAATATCAATGAAATTTAAATCGTTTACGTTAGCTTTGAACAAAAAGCCAATTTTGACCCTCTCATACATAATCGAGTAATCGGCTATTTCGAAAAAAAACGACTCATAAAGATCGTATGATTTCTCATCAAGTTTGAGTTTGAAACGATTTCCTCTATTTTCGGATACAATTTTTTTCCATTTGTCCATGAATGATTTATCTCTATTTTCCGAGACATATAAAAATAAATCCTGTGAAACATTTAGTAATGGGTTGACAACATTATCGAATATCTGTTTTCTTTGAAAATGATTAATTTTATTTGCTTCTATCGGGGGAAAAAAATCCATTTCAAAATGATTATATTTGCAAACTCCTTGCATGATCTCAGAAATAAATCCATCTCTAAATTTCCTATTCATAATTGTATCCTATTAAAAATCCCATTTACCAACTTCTATTTGCTTTTTGATTTCTGGTGCAATCGGTTTTTTTATTGCCTTTTTCTTATAGTAGCACTCGCTGTCAAAGATTTGGGCTGTTAGAATCAATACAGCATGAACTGCTTTTCTTGCTGCATCATCGCCAAATAAATTGCTATAATATGGTATCTTTGGAGCTGGACCATAATGACCAGCAAATTGCAGTACTCGAAGTAAATGATGGAATAACCGATGGAATTGGCGATGAAAGTTTGCAGGTATTTTCATTTGGTTAGAACCAATATCTAAACCACCAATAAAAATCGGCACAAGATGATGCGAATTCGTGAATGTCGATGCGCCAGCTTTGCAAAGTCCAGCCCTTGCTCTTTTATAATTTTTCCATGATCTCTGCGCATCTTTTGACCTCTTGATATTGTCCATCAAGGCATGCGATACGCTAAATTCAATTATAGAAGTAAAAAACTTACCACTTGGATCTACATAGTTGATTGGATTATCATGTGTATAGGCATATCTATTTAAACTGAGCGGATTAAAAATATCTCCTTCCCATGTGTCTTGGCTAATGAATCTTCCTGACTCTTTGTGATAAAACCGCGCCCTCAGATAATAGAGTGCCGCATTTGGATCATACTGCTCTCCGGCGAACAAGTAGTTGTTGACAGTAGTGCCACTTTGACCGATGACCACACCGAAGGCGTCATATACATAGCCGTCGGTCACGGCGGCATCGGAGCCGCTGAGCTGTCTGGTGGAGAGCTGGCCGTCATAATGGTAGTAGGAAGAGTTCGGCCCGCGTTTCT
>DYJD01000106.1 GCA_020723325.1 Desulfosudis oleivorans
TATAGTCCTTCAGAAAAAGATTTAGAAAACCTAAAGAGGGTTAGACAAAACGGCGAAAATATGGCATGCTAATCATCTGAATTATTCCTTGACCAAAACCCAAACCGCCAGTCGAATGCCAGGATAACAACCCCATGTCTATTGCTATCAGGCTTCAGGTGAGCAACTTGATTCTCAGCAATCTGTACGATCACTTGCAACGCGCCTATGCCATGGGACAACTGCGGTTGGTCAAGCGTATCCATGCGCTCTTGTACATCATCGAAGGTAAAGATGTAGCTGAAGTTGCGACCCTACTCAAACTCAGTACCCAAACCATTTACAACTACGTCAAAGCCTTCATTCTCAACGAGTTGAACAGTTTGGTGTACCGGCATTCACCAGGGCGACCTGCCAAGCTAAACGCCGCACAGAGAAAGGAGTTAGGCGAGGCCATTGATGCGGGTCCTGAAAAGGCCGGGTATGACTGTGGGTGTTGGAGTACTGTCTTGATCCAGGATTGGATATTCAACCGTTATGGGGTGGAATATGCACCCCGCTATGTAGCTGAATTATTGGATCAGATGGGTTTCTCCTATCAACGCGGTCGTTTTGTGTCGGATCATCTCGGAGATGTGGCTGCGGAGCGGGAAGAATGGATGACGAAGACTTGGCCTGAAATTCTGCGTTTGGCAGAAGAAAAAGGGGCCATGATTCTGTTCGGTGACGAAGCGTCTTTTGCACAGTGGGGTTCCCTGAGTTACACTTGGGCGCGGAAAGGGCAACAGCCCACCGTCAAAACCAGCGGCATCCGCAAGGCCTACAAAATCATGGGGCTGATTGATTTCCTGTTGGGAGCCTTCTTTTACAAAGCTCATACGGGTCGTTTCAACTCCGAGAGCTACCAAGCCTTTTTACTCGAAGTGCTGGCCAAGACCCAGCAACATTTGATCATCATCCAGGATGGTGCTCGCTATCACACCAGTAAGGCCATGGACGAATTCTTCGCCCAGCATTCTGATCGCATCACCGCTTACTCATTGCCTCGCTATTCTCCAGAATTCAACCCGATTGAATATCTGTGGCGAAATGTAAAAAAGAAGGCCACTCATCTGCGCTATTTTCCAACCTTCGATGATTTGACCCAAAAAGTGGATGAGAAACTGGCTTACTTCGCCAATTCACCCAAATCCATTTTGGCCTTGATGGGCAAGTATTTGCCATCCTTGGGAACAGAAGCTGCCTAACCGCTTCACATCGTCCTAAATCTTTTCCTGAAAAGCTATA
>DYJD01000107.1 GCA_020723325.1 Desulfosudis oleivorans
TAGTATGTTGATTCCAAAATAACATATCACTACGCTACACCACCGACAAGGAGTCCAGTTTGTACTTCCAGCGGTGAACCACCGGCACCGCGTTTATCTCATCCATGTATCTGAGAATGCGTTCCTTGAGCTCGTCCTTCGAACCGACCCTGATGCCGCGGAGGACAGTCTTGGCCATCTTTCCGAAGAAGGATTCTATCAGGTTAAGCCATGATCCGTGCTTCGGGGTAAATACGAACTCGAAACGGTTGGGGACGGTGCTCAAATAGGCCCTGGTCTCCTTGGAGATATGGGCCGAATGATTGTCCAGGATGATCCTGATTCGTTCCCGATCAGCGTAGTGGGCGTCCACCATCTTTAGAAATGCGACAAACTCACGGCTTCTGTGCTTGGACTCGACCAGGGCCAGAACATGCCCGGTCAGGAGATCAATCCCTGCCAGGAGACTAAGCGTGCCATGTCGGACATATTCGTGGTCACGCCCGATAGTCGGATGTTCCCCGGGACACGGCGGCAAATCAGGGGCCGTGGACCCTATGGCCTGTATGCCCGGCTTTTCATCATAAGAGAGAATGGCGATCAATCCTCCATTGCCGTTGCTCTCCGACAGGATTTGGACCTCCTTATAGACATGGAGCACCTGGATCATTTTCTCCTCAAACTCAGGGTCTCGTCGCTCCAAATAGTAGCGGATCTTATGCGGCTTGATCCTGTTTTGGCTAAGGATCTTGGAGACGGTCCCCCTGGCCAGTTGCTTAAGGCATGGATGGCCCTGCTCCTCACAATGGGCACGGATATGTTGGCTCAAAAGACGAGTGGTCCATAGCTCATAGCTATACCCAAAGTCCTTGGGCTTTGCACACGCACAAGACACCACCCAGGCCTTAGCCTCGGGGGTTAGTCTCGGTGGCCTGCCCTCACGCGGCAGATCACTCAGGGCTGCTGCCACCCCTAACCCCAACGCCTTTGAGATACAGCGCTCAACCTTGGGCCGATTGGTATTAAGGGACCGGGCAATCGCTGACACGCTCTCCCCTCTGTGGTATGCCAGGAGAATCCCGGCCCTTTGGACGCGAGCAAAGCCTTCGCTGCGGGAACCGGCTACTGCCCGAAGGCTCTCGACCTCCTGCTCCTGGAGGTGTAACTTGGCTCGCCTGCTTTCAAATGGCATTTGGGCACACCCTTTCCTTGGTTTACTCCTGGAAAGGATTATACACCCAAATGCCTCTTATTGCAACTGTATTATGGAATCAACATACTAG
>DYJD01000066.1 GCA_020723325.1 Desulfosudis oleivorans
ACCAAAGCAAAGGGGACAGGCTTGGGGCTGGCGATTGTTCACAAGATCATCGAAGGGCATCAAGGTGTTGTAAAAGTGCGCAGCGCCATTGGAAAAGGTTCCGTATTTTCCATCATCCTGCCGCTGAAATCCGCTGCATGAGGTTGCCATGAACATCCAAAATCCGTTTCATGTCCTGATTGTCGATGACGACTCGAATCACCTGAAAATGCTCCAAAAGATCATCAGAAGCTGGGGTTACCATGTATCAGCGTCCGATGACGGCGCCAAGGCCGTTGAAAGCGTGAAAGAGCGACCGTACGACTTGATATTGATGGATGTCCGCATGGCGCAAATGAGCGGGATCGAGGCGTTGCAACACATCAAGCAATATAATCCGGCCATTCCGATTCTGATCATGACGGCCTATTCATCGGTTGATTCGGCGGTGGAAGCCCTCAAAGCCGGGGCCTACGATTATTTGACCAAACCGCTGGACTTTGAAGTGCTCAAACTGAGCCTGGCGCGGGCCTTGGAGCATACCGGCCTGAAAGCGGAAAACGTACGACTGAAGTCCGAACTGAGCGCGGATTACGAATTGGAAAATATTATCGGAAAGAGCCAACCGATGAAAAAACTCATCGACATGCTGACCATGATCGCCCCTTCGGAAGCCACCGTGTTGATCACCGGCGAAAGCGGAACCGGAAAAGAGCTGGTTGCCAAATCCATTCACCACAACAGCCCAAGAAAGGATCGTCCGCTGGTGGTGATCAACTGCGCGGCGCTTGCCGAAACGCTGCTGGAATCCGAGCTTTTCGGTCACGAGAAGGGGGCGTTTACGGGGGCTGACAAGCGCCGCGAGGGGCGGTTCATGCAGGCCGACAAAGGCACCATCTTTCTGGATGAAATCGGTGAAATCTCTTCGGCGATGCAAGCCAAATTACTGCGGGTCATCCAGGAAAGGGAAATCCAGCGGGTCGGCGGAGAAGAGACCTTACGCGTGGATGTGCGCATTCTGGCCGCAACCAATCGAAAGCTGGAGGAAGAGGTTAAAAGCGGCAAATTCCGTGAGGACTTGTATTATCGTTTGAACGTTGTAACCCTCTGCATCCCGCCTCTGCGGGACCGGCGGGATGATATTCCCTTGCTGGCCCGGCATTTCCTGACAAAATTTTCAATAAAAAACCGTAAACAGGTAAAGGGCTTTACTCCGTTGTCAATGGATATGCTGCTCAAATATCCGTGGCCCGGCAACATCAGGGAACTCGAAAACACCATCGAACGCGCCGTGATTTTTCTACCGGATGAACACATTACCGAAAAGGAGCTGCCATCCAACATAACGGAAGCTTATGCCGACAAGCAGGATTGGATGGAGCCGCCGATACCGATTGAAGCCAACCGGCCGTTGGAAAAAATTGAGAAAGAGGCCATTTTGGCCACACTTAAAGCCAATGTCGGCAATAAAAGCGAGACCGCCCGCAGGCTCGGAATCAATCGCAAGACCCTCCATAAAAAGTTGAAAGACTACGGGATTGATTGAATTTTTTTTCATGAAAACCAACGGCGTCAACAATGAACGACATTGATATTGGATCACGGGCTCGCATCCCGATCCATCCGGCAACCAGGTTGACCCTCACAAGCTGTCCGGTTTTACCCCGCCGATAAACCCATGTTTAACGAAAGTGGGTAATACAACCACACCTCCCCCATATTAGGCTCGAAAGACCACCAGGCCCGCCGATCGCTTCCATTCAAAAAAATATAAATATTACAGTATGTTTTTATGATTACAGCTCAATCCGAAAGAAGTTGGTACGAAGGTTGCTTTTCAGTTTCTAAAAAAAGCCGAAGGGGCTTTGGAAAGCGACCGTTTTGGCGGATGCTGGGATAAAAACAAACCATAACTTTTGCACAATGGAGGCACAAAATGAAACGAAACCTAAAAAGGATCATAACGCTGGCTGTTCTGACCGTCTTTGGATTTTCGACCATGGCGTTCGCCGGCTGGGGGTCGGGATGCTACAGCGGCATGGGCAGGGGCAGGGATGACTGGGGCTCCGGCAGGGGACACATGTGCGGATATGGATCGGGCAACGGCTATTCGGGCTATCTTTCACCCGCCCAATTGTACCAACTGGAGCAGGAACGGGCTGAATTCCTCAGAGAGACCGAGGATCTGAGGCAAAATCTCTATTCCATGGACCTGGAACTGCGAAGCGAACTGATCAAGGAGAATCCGGATGCCGCCAGAATATCCGAACTGAAGTCCGAGATATCAAAACTCCAGAGCGAACTTTATCAAAAAAGCTTGGATTTTGACATAAGAGCGCGAAACACGGTCCCCGGTTACAATGGCGGCTACCTCGGCCATTGTCCCATGATGGGCGGCATGTGGTAATTCCGTATTTAACTATCAACTATCAAATTGTACTAAGGAGGAGACGATGAAAAGAATCACGATGATGACTGCCCTGGCGTTCATGTTGACGGCTTCAACGGCATTGGCGGGAATGGGTATGGGCGGCGGTCCGGGTGCCGGGACAGGCCCCGGCTCCGGAGGCATGTCGGGTAAAGACCATGGTATGCCTTCCGCCGGCTGGAATACGGGTATGGGCGGCGGTTCGGGAACCGGGGCGGCGGGTTCCGGTTCCGGAGGCATGTCCGGCAATATGGGAGGCGGCGCGGCTTCCGCCGGCGGAAATATGATGAGCGGTCAGATGACCGGAAACCAGATGATGTCGCAAAACATGTGCAAGGATACGATGCAGGGCATGACGAACATGATGAGTCAAATGAATACCTGCATGCAGCAAATGATGCAAGGCAATATGAATCAGGCCGACATGCAGCGGATGTCCGAGGTGATGAAAGGCATGTCCGCGAACATGCAGGACATGTCGAAGCAGATGGCGCAGGGCGATATGAATTCAAAAACAAGCGCGCAGATGCAAAAACGGATGGATGAGATGAATCGCCAGATGCAGAGCATCCAGTCCCAAAAGAAATAATAAAGATGAAGCATTCATTCTTTTCAACCAATACCGGGATGCGGCAAAAGCCATTTTTCAGCATATTCTTCAAACAACGGGGAAAGGAGGTCCGGCCGGACAGTGGACGATTGATCGCAACGGCCGTTTTCCTCTGTTGTCTGATGTGGGCCTCCCTTGCCGCAGCCGGTGGCGGACGCGCGTATTTTTCCTCCCTGGTCGGCTATCGGACCGGGGATTTCGGAACCGATACGAACTATCGGTTTTACTATCTGACACCGGCCGTGGGGTATGTGACGGAGACTTATGAAGCCGGCCTCTCGACCGCCCTGCTGTCGCTGCAAAGCAAAGGAACCCGGGGCGATGCGACGGAAACCGGTCTTGGCGATGTATTGATCCATGGCAGTCGTAAATTCATTTCGGAAAAGACGGCCGGGTTCACATTAAGCGGCGGACTGGCGGTCAAATTACCCACCGCCGACAAGAAAAAAGGACTTGGAACCGGTGAACCCGATTTCGGCGGCTTCCTCCTGCTGAAAAAAGCATTCGGTTCCATCGCCCTCTCGGCCCTGGGCGGTTATATCATCAACGGCGACATGGCAGTTCAAACAATCAACGATGTGCCGGTACTTGCCCTCGGCGTCTCCAAAACATTCAGTAAAAGTGAAATCGCGGTTTTTTATCAGAACAGCGGCGCCTACGTGTCGGGCGCGGATACGGCCCGGGATATTTACCTCAGCGGATTTCATACGATAAATACGGATTATGCGGTTCAGGGCGCCTTGTCCTTTGGATTAAGCGACGGTTCGGCGGATTTTGGGGTTTCCATCGGCTTTGTGCGCTGGTTTTAAGTCGGTATGAACAAAAGCTCGCGGCTTAACAAATCGCGTTGAGGAATGCCTTATATTCTTCGGTCTTCGAACTGAACCCCTGATCCGTTATCATGGAAAGCAAGTGGAAATGAGAAAAACAGCTTTGTCTGGCATGTTCCTTGGTTTGCTGGTTCTGCAGGCAACTTCGATTTTTGCTTCCGAAGTCAAGCAACTGACCGTTTTATACAGTGGCGATGATTTGGGGCATGTGGAACCCTGCGGCTGACAGGTTAAGAAAGGCGGGCTGGCCCGGCGGGCCGGTGCAATCGAGGAAATCAGGAAAACCGTTCCAAATGTAATTTTGCTGGACAGTGGGGATATCTGCATCGCCGGTAAGGAACACGCGAAACTTCAAAGGGATGCCCTCATTAAAGGGCATCAATTGATGAAATACGACGCCCTTAATGTAGGTGAGGGAGAGTTGAGTTTCGGCTTGGATCAATTCAAGGAAATTGTCAAAAATTCAACCCTCGCGTTTGTATCCTGCAATATCTCGGTGGAAAATTCCCAAGCCGGATCTCCGTTTTTACCCTATGTCGTCAAGAAAATGGATGGTATCCGGGTCGCCGTGACCGGGGTTGCGAATACCGTCTTTTTCAACGAAGAGATGTTGAACAAGGAGAAAATCAAGGTCAACAGCCCGGTGGAGAGCCTTAAAAGAATACTTCCGGAACTGAAACAGCGGGCGGATGTCATTATTCTCCTATCGCATTTAGGGTATGATGGGACGAAGAATTTAATTCAAAATGCGGCTCCGGGCGATATCGATGTGGCCGTTGTCGGGCATGGTTTGAACATCCTGAACGAACCGGAAAAGATCAACAATACCGTCATTATACAGAACAGCATGAAAGGCGAATACCTGGGTTTGCTCAACCTGACGATTTCCATCGCGGATCTATCGGTCAAGGACTATGGCGGACGGCTTATCCCCTTGACGGACGACCATCCTGAGCACAAGGAGGCATTGAAGGTGATGACCGAATACACCGAAGCGATTGCCAAGTACTCTGGGGCGAAAATTCGGTGACGTATTTTTATGCTGCCGTTTTTTGATGGCCTCGTAAGAAGTCCCAACTCCCGTCACTCCCGCGCAGGCGGGAGTCCAGAACTATTCGAAAAAACTGGATTCCCGCCTGTGCGGCAGTGACGGAAATGGTGTTTTGCGACTTTTTACGAATGCATCATGGGTTTGAAGGCTATGCCTCCGACTTGCCTATATTCCCCTTGATTTTACCGGACACACCGCATCACGGGCCGGAACCTCCCGGTTGATCGACAAATCCTCCCGGGCAGCCCTTTTCACGAAAATCACGCCGGCCATTTCCTTATCGACCGCATATTGACTGTATCCCACGGAAAAGACGAAGGAAGGAAATGCCCGATCCAGAACGATGGCGTTTCCCGGAAGTACTCCCATGGCCATAAGCTTCTGGAGCTTTTTCGAATCCCCGGCCTTGATGAAGGCAATAACCCCGCTTTCCCCTTTCTTCAAATGATTCAGGGGCACAACCGATTTTTCTCCTGTTTCCATGGCTTTTCGGCAACAATCGCCGGATGGAATCGCCTTGCCGTGCGGGCATGTTTTCGGATGTCCCAAAAGCCCGCATATTTTCTCCTCCACCTCCCATTTGACAATATGCTCCACCTGGCAGGCGGCCTCTTCCATCTCCTCATGCCCGGTCTCAATGATATCGCTGAAAAGACGTTCGGAAAGCCGGTGCCGCCGGATCGCCTGCCGCGCCGCTTCCCTTCCGGCGGGAGTAAAGCACGGCTTTCCTTTCGAACTTTCTATCAGTCCGCTTTGCACCAGGATCTCCAACGGAGTGCCCAATTCCTCCCTCAGATAAGCCTCCGCGGCTTCCGCTGATACGGAATTCTCTTCCAAATATTCCCACAACTTTTCCAACGCTTCCTCGATTCGTTCATCGGCTTTCATCGGTACTTCTCCCTGATATTCTTTTTTGGATGTTTCGAAACTTCGCCGCAAAGGCGGGTTCCCTGGGGGATTCGTAGCCACAGTATGGGCATTTGACTTTTTTGCAACCCCCGAACAGCGAACAGCCTTTGCATTCTTTATACACGTCCTGTTCGACAAAGGCTTTCCGGCAAAATGGGCAAATCATAACCGCACCCCCGTGATATTAAGCACGGCATTCACCAGGCCGCCGGTCAGGAAGGAAAAAGGGACAATGAACAATGCCATGCCGCAGGCCATCTTGATCCCGCGCTCCTTTTTCATCATCATGAACTGGGCAATACACGGTATGAACAGGGTGAGGGTGATGCCGGCCACGGCCAGTTGATTCCCGGAGAGGGCTCCGGATTGTTGAAGATCATACAGGCCCGCGGCCCCATAATCCCTGCGAAAAAAGCCGAACAGGAAGGCCACCGCCGCCTCTTGCGGAAGGCCGATCCATGACATCACGTACGATAGTCCGGAGACGACTGCGTCGAAGGTGCGGGTAATTTTACCGAGCCAGATCAATACACTGGCAACAATAAAAAGCGGGAGGATTTCCACGAAATACCACTGCATGCGGCTGTAGGTCTTCATGAAGACGGCGCCTGCGCGGGGCAGACGCAAGGGCGGAACTTCCATATAAAAATTCGGACGATCCCCCGGCATAAGCCGAGCGGTGAGAAAACCGATGAAAAGAAAAATAACCAGGACTACTCCCGTCCAGACCCCTATCACGGCCGGCTTTTCGGCCATCAGGGCCAGAATTACACCGAGTTGGGCGCTGCAGGGGATGGCCAGTGCCAGAAGCAGCGTGGCGATGATCCGTTCTCTTTTTGTCTCCAGGGTACGGGTGACCATGGTGGCCATCGTATCGCAACCGAAGCCCAACGTCATGGGAATGACCGCCCGCCCGTTCAGACCGATTCCTTTAAAAACGCGATCCACCATCATCGCCAGGCGCGGCAGATAGCCGCTATCCTCAATGATTGAAAAAGCGATAAAAAAGGTGCCCACAATCGGCAGGATTATGGCAATGGCGTAACGTACTCCGAGCGTAATGATCCCGTAATCCATGGCGACCAGGTCGCGGATCGACTCCCAGGGAATGAATCTGACGGCGAGATCGTTGACCCAGGGGGTCAGATGACTTTTAAATACCTCGGTTTCCAGAAAATCGACGATGACTCCCGCTCCGAATTTCCCGACAAACTCATAAAGGCCGAAGTAGAGCACCAGAATCAGAATCGGAATGCCTGTAAGGGGATTCATGGTCAATTCACCGAGATATTTTGCAATAGAGCGCACCTTTGCTGCCGGAGCCGAAAAAACTTCCGCGCAAATCCCGCTTGCCTTTTCGTGAACGATCATGGGAACCGTATAACCGGTCGGTTCTTCCAGTTTTGCTTCCAATTGCGCGATGGCGGCATTCAGTAAATCGAGCGGGATTCCCTCTATGGAGTTTACCATTGCTTGAATGTGCGGATCACGCTGAAGAAACAAAAGGGCCTGGGATCTTTGGGACAGGCCGGATCGGCCGGGCATGAGCGGAGTAAGCGCCGCAAGCGCGCCTTCGATCGTCTCGCCGTAGTCGAGCCGTACGGGACTCTTTGGATGACCTCCCCGGGCGATCTGTTCCTTAAGGGAATCGATCCCTTCTCCGGACAGGGCGGAGACGGCCGCCACGGGGATGCCCAACATCCCCTGCAGCCGCCCGGTATCGATTTCAATGCCAAGACGCCGCGCCTCGTCGATTATGTTGAGAACCAAGACCACCGGAAGATTCGCCTCGATCAGTTGCAAAGTAAGGGATAGCATGCGCCTGAGATTCTTGGCGTCGATGACGTGAAGAACCACATCGGCTCCTCCGGAGAGCAGGATGTCCCGAGTGACGCGCTCCTCCTCGGTAATGGGAAGCAGGGAATACATTCCGGGAGTGTCCTCGACGGCGTATTCGTTCTTGCCTATCCTGCATTTACCCCGGGCCACCTCCACCGTTGTACCCGGATAGTTTGAAACGACAACATAGGAGCCGGTCAAGCGATTGAACAAGGCGCTTTTCCCGACATTGGGATTCCCCACCATGACGATCGTTTTGAGGGCTTTCCCCTCACCACACTTACCCTCCTCACAACCACACTTGCTCATTGAGCCCATTATGCATGGCCTCCTTAAAAATCAATTGTCAAAATGAACATATGACGAGATGTTCATATGTATAAGTAAAAAAAAGTCTCCTAACCTTCTTCCACGTGGCAAATACCCTCTTTGAAAAGATTGGCGATATGGTCATCGTCGAGGGAGTAGTAAACCATCTTCCCGTCTCTTCTGAATTTGACCAGTTTGACGGCGCGCAGCAACCGAAGTTGATGCGACACGGCCGATTGCGATGTATTGATGAGCGCGGCGATATCACAGACGCAAAGTTCCTCATGCGAAAGGGCATGGAGGATACCCACGCGCGTGGCATCACCCAGAACTTTGAAAGTCTCGGCGAGTTGGGAGAGGGTTTTCTCGGGCTTCATTTTTTTTTTCGCCCGTCCGATTCGTTCTTCGTCCACAAAAATCACCTGGCAAATATCCTGGGCTTTTGACATGGCATCCATTTTTTAATCAATTGTTCATACGCTCATCTGTTCATATGTTGAAAGTATTTATAATCAACCCGAACCGGCGAGTCAAGGAAAAATTTGGATCGATCACAACCTTGCAACTCCCTTTACCGCGGGGCATCAGTCTCATCGGCGCATTTACAACGGAGACCGGCAATCACCGACTCCGGACGGAATCCATCGGCCCGCTTGACCCACCACCAGGCAACCGCCGCCATTGCGGTGGTCAGCGCGGCAACAAGCGGTTTTGCCAGGGGCAGAAAAGCCGCTTCGAACAGATTGAGGTAGACCATCAGCATCGGTGAGCCGCAGCAACCCAGCAAAAAGCAACCCGTCGCCGCGAGGATCCCTGAAAAGGTGATGCCGCCGATGGCAAGCCGCTTTGCTCCGCAAAGTCGCAGTTCCCGATATAGTCGCAGCATGACCGCCGCAAAGGCGAGTGATATTTTCCAATTCGTAATCCGCGCTCAGTTCGGACTTCAGTCGTACGTTTTCCGCTTTCAGGCCGGTATGCTCCAAGGCCCGCGCCAGGCTCAGTTTGAGCACTTCAAAGTCCAGCGGTTTGGTCAAATAATCGTAGGCCCCGGCTTTGAGGGCTTCCACCGCCGAATCAACCGATGAACAAGCCGTCATGATCAGAATCGGATTTTGGATGTTCATGGCAACCTCATGCAGCGGGTTTCAGCGGCAGGAGGATGGAAGATACGGAACCTTTTCCAATGGCGCTGCGCACTTTTACAACACCTTGATGCGCTTCGATGATCTTGTGAACAATCGCCAGCCCCAAGCCTGTCCCCTTTGCTTTGGT
>DYJD01000108.1 GCA_020723325.1 Desulfosudis oleivorans
GTATTGGAAGGTCTCACGATGCCGGTGGTATCGGGTCCGTTTGAGCCGTTGCCCCCCGGGACAGAGGTAGACGTCGCCTTCCGGGTCATAGGTGAAGGCCTCATCGGCAAACATGCCGTTTCTACCCCGGACTTCATGGAAGGGAGGGATATGCGCCTCTATACCCCGGTCATGACATTCCAGGTAGTTATCGACCGTGCCGTACTGCGCATCCCCCACCGCGATCTCTACCTGTATTTGAGTATTATCAGTATGTTGATCAATCAGATCGGGCAGCAGATGGCCCTCATTAACCGCTCCGGAAGTCACCTCGGTGGCGGTGATGACCTCGGCCTTTTCATCAACGGCCCGGTGAGCTTTGAAGGAAAGCTGGGAGCGCACCTTGCCTTGACTGACAAGAGAGGCATCCGGGTCGGTGGTGGAAAGGTGAGTCCGATTGAGCTTGCCGCTACCTTTACAGCCTTCTGGTTGTTCCTCCAGCCTGGCCTCGAGTTCCTGATAGTGCCGGTGGAGTTGGCTTTTAAGGGAGTTCAGATTTATGATGGAATTGTTGGAGGCATCGGCTTGAATGAGGCTCGAGTCCATAAAGATCTTGGAGCCCTCTACCAGCCCGGCGGCCACGCACTGCCAGACAATCCTTTCAAAGAAGTGTTTAAAGGCAGCCGGGCCCCAGCGGCTTCTGGCCTTGCTCAGGACGCTGTGGTCAGGGAGATCGTCATCGAGATCGAAATTGATAAACCAGAGCCAGTCGATCCTCTCGGGCAGGGTGGCCATGAGTTCCCGTTCGGAGCGGACATTATAGAAGACCAGCAGGAGCATCAGCTTGAGAATAACCGGAGGGGGGACGGACACGTTGCCGTTCACCCCATAAGTAGGCGCAACCTCTTGATAAATAAAATCAAAATCTACCAGTTTCTTGACCTGGCGCAGGGGGTGGTTAGAGCGCACCCGTCGCTCCAGAGAAAACCCTTGATAAAGCATTTTAAGTTGTTGGCCCTTGGCCTGTCGCCCCATCATCGAAAAGCCCTCACCGTTTCAAGAAGATGGGCCATTTTACCATAATAGTCAATAATTACCAGCATTTAATGGACTTCGCCGGACAATAAATTTGATTTTGGGAATAAAATAAAACAACACCGTAGACCGATTTGGGCAACAGCCCGTATACGTCTGAGCCGCCCGGTTGATAATACCCTCATATTGTTGCAAATTGCCGCGCGTGGGACTCAAATGC
>DYJD01000038.1 GCA_020723325.1 Desulfosudis oleivorans
ACTTCATGAAGAGGCTTTCCGGTACTTTGGCGGCACGGTGCAATATGTGGTGCTGTTTTAGGGGTCAAATCTCCGTTTGACTTTTTCTCAATTTCTGGGCTTTCCGTTTGAGTGAAAAGGGGACATTTCCCTTCTTTACTTACACTATTTCTGGCCATAACTGCCCTTCATCCAGATGGATACACATTACAGTTTCAGTTTGGAAATATCCCCCGAATAGCTGGGGCTTATATGCTATGCACGGGAATGCGTATGAGCGGTGTTCGATTGGTTTGCAAGTTATAAAGGAGTAGCTGAAACAGATTCACCAAAAAGGGGGCAGTCCCCTTCACTGTGATCCTTCAATTGCCATAAAACCTCCCTAAAATGAATTTGGGAAGGCTTAACGTGAAATAGGTGAATAAATCCAGCGTCGGATCGCTATAAAATGAGTTGTCACAATGTTCCGGAATGGTCGTCACAATGCAGCGGAATAGGCATATTTTTTCAGATTTAATCATTATCTTGACCGCTTGGCAATGAGCTTGATCTTCAGATCGCATCCGACAGCTTCGGCATATTTACGGAGTGTGGCGATAGATGGGGAGTGTTTTTTTTTGCCACCACCTGATTCTATACGGGCCACAGCGGGGGGCTTGGTGCCCATCCGGTGGGCAACTGCTTCTTGTGTCAGTCCGGCCTTTCTTCTGGCTTTAATAAGTTCATCAAACAGGGCGAATTCATCTTCAAGGGAATCATATTCGGCCTTGAATTTCGGATCTTTCATCCAGTCCGATACCATTTCATCATGTGTTTTAGTTTGTTTAATCCTATTCATGACGAACCTCCAACACCCTTTTTCGGGCTATTTCTAACTCTTTTTTCGGTGTTTTCTCACTCTTTTTGATAAATTCATGCAGAATGACAATTCTGCGCTTGGTAATCGTACAGAAAAAAGCCCTGCCGATTCCTTCTTTACCAATAGCTCTGATTTCAAACAAATCGCCCCCCATGGATCGGGTAAATGGCATTCCCAGATTAGGACCCCATATTTTCATTCTCTCGGTAACCCTTGTATAAAAAGCTCGGATGCCAAGAGGCCAACCATCAATGGCTTGCCTTACTTTCTCGCTGTAGTAAGTGATTTCCCAATCCATGGATTGATTAATAACAAATTTGTTAATATGCCGCAACCAAAATCCGGCTTGATAGTTCAATGGTCAATACGAAGCGGCCCAGTCAAACAAATTGACAACAGAATAGAAGAAAAGGGGGACACGTCAATAGCGCATAATACAGAAAGCTCATTGCGTTACGACTAATCGAAAAAGGGGACGGGAGTAATCGAAAAAGGGGACGGGAGAACCATGCATTCTACAGTCATGTTCGATTTGGCAGTCTAATTTTTAAAGAGCTAAAGGGAAACGGAGACAAAGAGCCATCCGGACATCGGCCCTTATTTCCAGAACAGCCTTAGACGGATTTCCATCAGGGGGATAAGGATATTTAAGTTGGTACGATCATACATCGTGAACCGACCACTTCATTTTCTTGCAAATCGAACCTGCTTTTCAGTAGCCGTTGCATCCTTGATATTGAGATTTTAATAGCCCGCAACATAGCCAACAGGGTGAATAATTAGGTCAATCGAATTTATTTTTGATTTATAAAAGTATCAATAAGTTTATCAGTATGAATCCTGGTTGTAAAGAGGCCAGTCTTTAAAAGAACCGCGAATGAACGCAAATCCACGCAAATATCAAGGGCGATTGACGGATTCAGTTTTATGGGGAGCGCATTCCGGTCGGTTTTTATTCCTTTTCAAGCACGGTGAACTTCTTGACCAGCCGCTCGCCGTTTTCGTCCACCAGGGTGAGGGTGTGCGGGCCGGGTGGCGGCATGAGGGCCATTTGATGGATTTCCCGGGTGGTGCCGAGATAGGTTTCGTCCAGATGCCAGTAAATAGCCGCACGCAAATCGCGATGGGCGGCCTGGAACAGGCTGCGGCCTCTTTCGCCGTCGAGTTCCAGGGGCACATAGATCAGGGTGTTGCGGCTCGGGTAGAGCAGGCTCATGGCCGGGGTGTGGGTTGATGCCAGCGCCTCAAGGCAATCCGGCCGGTAGGCTGGCAGGGGCTTGTAGTCGGAACGGCTTTTGCGGAAATACCATTCCATGGCCGGCGGCAGCACGAACCATTTGATGGCTTGCATGTCGTTTATGCGGGCGCACTGGGAATGCAGGCGGAATTGCCCGACTGCATCGCAATGAATGGTGCGGCAATAGGGGCAGGCCGGGCTGCCCAGGCCGGCGGCGGGCACCAGCGTGTTTTTGGTCTCCCGGCAGTCCAGGCCGGCGCGATGGCCGCTGGCTGCGCATACGGCAATGGAAACCAGCCCGGGTGGCGGAAGATAAAACCAGTCCTGCTCCCCCAGGATGCGGAACAGGTCAAAGAGAATCGGGGCCGCGGCATGGACACCGGTAAGACCGGGCCGGCCTTCACCGTGGGCATTGCCGGTCCATACCCCCACGGCATAGCGGGGGGTCACGCCCACGGCCCAGCCGTCCCGGAAGCCGTAACTGGTGCCGGTTTTCCAGGCGATGCGGCCGGCGGATTTGAAGCTGCGCCAGTCACCTTCCTCTTCGGGCCGCACCAAGTCGGACAGGGTGTTCAGGGTCAGCCAAGCCGCGGCCGGGTCCAGGGGGGCTTTCAAGGCCGGGGCGGCTGACGGAACAGGCCAATGCTGACCCGCACCTACAGGGGTTGGGATGAAATTGGGCGGGAAAAAGGCCCTGGCCTGGGAGTCCCTGGTCTGGGAAAGGGCCAGCCGGGCTAGGCCGGCATAGATGCCGGTGATTTCCCACAAACTGCTTTCAGCGCCGCCCAGGATCAGGGACAGACCGTATTCATCGGCTTTGCGGTTGAGGGTGGTCATGCCCACGGCTTTCAGCAAGGAGCAAAAGCGACCCACGCCGTAGGACTGGAGCATCCGCACCGCCGGCACGTTCAGGGAGCGGATCAGGGCCGTGTTAGCCGGCACGGCCCCCTGGTAGGTTTTGGCAAAGTTCTGGGGGGTGAAACTTCCCAGGCGGGTGGGGATGTCCGGGAAAAGCGTGCCGGGCAGCATTTCCCCGCTATCCAGCATGCCGGCGAATAAAAGTGGTTTCAGAATGCTGCCGGTGCTGCGTTTGGCCATGATGATATCCACGTAGTTGCCGTGCTCCTTATCCGGGCTTTTGGGAATGTTGCCGATGTAAGCTAGAACATTGCCGGTCTTCACGTCCAGGATCAGGGCCGCGGCGTTTTCAATGCGGGCCTGCCGCAGGCGCAGATGATGTTTCTGCAGGATTTCATCAGCCGGGATTTGGATCTCCTTGCGCAGGGTGGTTTTCAGGCGGTGTGCGTCAACGCCTGCTTTTATGGCCATGGCCTTATTGGTCCGGACCCGATCCAGAAGGTGCGGGGCCAGATTGGGAACCGGGGTATTCCAGGCCGGCAAGGGTTCTTGCTTGGCCAGGCGGCAGGTGAGGGCGTCCAGGCTGCCTTTGGCCAGCAGGCGGTCCAGCAGGCGGTTGCGTTTTTTGATCAGCAGATGGGGATTCTTGCCGGGGTGGATCAGGGCCGGACTGTTGGGCAGCACGGCCAAAACCGCGGCCTCGGCCCAGGTCAGGTCCTTGGGGGCATGGCCGAAAAAGCGCCAGGCAGCGGCCTCAATGCCCACCACATTCCCGCCAAAGGGCGCATGGGCCGCATACAAGGACAGAATTTCAGCCTTGCTCCGGTGAAATTCCAGGCGCAGGGCCAGCAGCATTTCGATGATTTTTTCAGGGATGGAGCGCGGCCGACGGGTCCGGGACAGACGGATGACCTGCATGGTGATGGTGGAGGCACCGCTCACGGTCCTGCCGGCCAGGAGATTCTGCTTGGCGGCCCGGATCAGGGCCAGGGGATCAACGCCGGGATGCTGATAAAAGCGCCGGTCCTCAAACAACAGCAGGGCTTCGATGAAACGCTCCGGTATCTCGCCGGCAGGCGGAAAGCGCCATTGATCATCAGTGGCAATGGCGGCGCCCAGCAGCTCGTTGTTTTGATCCAGCAGCACCTGGGAATAGGGGGTGTGGAAAAGTGGTTTGTTTGTGCCGGAGAAAAGAAAAAGCAACAGGCCCAGGAAGGTGGATAGAATAGAAGCGATTGCAATTTTTTTGAAATCGGTTTTGATCATTGTTTTGGCGTATGTAGGGGCGGTTCGCGAACCGCCCCTACCGTTCCCACCTTTTACTTGCAGGGCAATCGCATGTGTGAATATGTCCTATCATCGGGGTCGGGGTCGGTATCGGAATCGGTATCGGATTGTTTTTTCCGACCCCGACCCCGACCCCGACCCCGAAAAAACAACTACTCCATGATCCTTTATTTCCCTTCGGCCTTGACAACCTCCACCCATTTCCCCGGCACCTGGGCGTGGATGGCGGCGTCGTACATGGCTTCCACCTTGAACATGGGCAGATAGAATTTTCCGCGGTAGGCGGCATTCAGCAGGACGATGTATGTCTTGGTTTCACCCTGGTTGATCTTGAAATAGGTGTACACCCGATCATCCTTGATATCCTGGTAGTCAAAAGTGGAAATTCCGGAAACCGCGGTGGGATCCATGCGGATATTGCGGATTTCCCAACCGGAGGGGAACAGTTCGCTCAGGGCCAGGGCTTCATAGAGGCCTTCCTGGCCGGTGTTCTGGATGGTCACCCGTGCGCTGAAATCAGTGCCCTGCTCGATTTTTGTCGGATCAAGGTCATGCTCGGAGGCATCCAGAAAACGGGCGGACAGGCTCAGGCCGTTTTCAGAAGCTTTTTCAGCACCCATGGGCGGCAGGCCCTGCATGATCAAACGCGGGTACAAGGTGGTTGCGCCGTTGTTCTGAATGCGGAGTTTACCGGCAACGGCTTTATCCGGCAGAATGGGTATCTGGATGACCGGTGCCGATTCCGCTACATGGATGGCCGTGCCGCCGTTCCAGGTATAGTCGAATTCCATGGGGGTGCCGGCCAGGGCGCCGGCATAGCGGGCCATGGCCATCAATTCATAGGCACTGGTCTGGGTGCTGAGCCAGAGGTTGCCGGTGAGACTTTCGGATATCTCCCGGGCCAGGGCTTCGCCTTCCCCGGACCTTTTCATCAGGCACAGGGCTTGAAGGATCATGGCCTTGTCCCGTAAATCCGAGCCGTAGGTATTGGCCAGTTCCCGGTAAGGCTCGACCTTGATGTCTCCGGTCTTGGCCAGTTGGGCCGCGGCTTCGGGCTGGCCGGCCAGGAAATAAGCCGCCGCCAGATTCCATTTGGCGGTGACCGGAAGATCTTTATATTCCCGCAGGCGATTCATGGCCCCCAGATCCGGGTCGCCGGCCAGGGCCAAGGTAAACAGCCGATAGGCTTGGATCAGCTCGGAAGCGGCGGAGCCGGTCATCCAGGAACGGGCCTTGGCCTTCTGATAGGTCTTCCATTGGGAGAGCATCTGCTGGGGCACGAGATAGCCGGTTTTTTCCGCTTCCACCAAATAATGGCCCACATAATTGGAAACCCAGTCCTCGGGGCGTTGATCGCCGGGCCAGTATTGGAATCCGCCGTTGAGGGCCTGGAATGTGCGCATCTTCTGAATGGCGGCTTCCATATACCGCTGGATTTGGTCCTGCTTTTCCGGGGAAAGCTTGGCCAGTTTTTCAAGATACAACTGGGGGAAAGCCGCTGAAGTGGTCTGTTCCAGGCACCCGTGTGGATAGCGAATCAGGTAGGACAGGCGTTTGCCCAGATCCAGGGGCAGAATGGCGGAAACCTCCAAGGTGGCGGTATTGGTGCCGGGCCGGCCGGGGAGCGTGATTTCCTGCTCAAAGACCGCGCCCTTTTCGATCTTGCCCTGAACCACCTCGGTCACAGATTCCGAACTGGAGCGCACATCGATTTCGGTCTTTTCTTCTGCTTTTTCATCACCGCTCACGGCGGTTACAAAAACCCGGGCAATTCCCGGTTCCGGCTCGGCCGCCAACTTCATTTCCACAATTTCCTCCCCCTGGGCGCTGAAGGTGATGCGCTTTTTCATCTCACCCACGACTTTGAGGGGACCTTCGGTTTTGATCTCCACGGTCACGTCCTTGACTTTGGGGTCCATGGCGAACACGGTGATGGGGAAATCCACGCTTTCCTCGGGCCCCAGCACCCGCGGCAGGGTGCTGGCAATCATGAGGGGTTTGCGAACAAAGACCGCTTTATCGGTAAAGCCGAAGGATTTTTCATGGGCAGCCACCACCATGATCCGGACGGAGCCGATGTATTGGGGGATATCGATTCCATGGGTGCGGACAGCGTCGGTTCCCAGGCTGAAAGGCCCCAGGAAGCGGACCAGGGGCGGAAAACGCCGGGCTTTCTTTTTGGCTTTGTCCATCAAGGCCTCATCGCCGCCGATGGCCAGGAGTTTTTCCAGTTTGCCGCCGTAGGCCCCGGAAATCAGGTCGAACAGATCCCAGGTTTTTACCCCCAGGGCCACGGTTTGGTAAAAATGGGTCCAGGGGTCCGGGGTTTTGAAGCGGGTCAGATCCAGGAGCCCTTCATCCACCAGGGCCAGGGTATAGGTCATGGGCCGTTTGGAGGATTCTGAGACGGTGACCACGGCCTTTTCACCGGGGGTGAACACTTCCGGGCTTTCAATCACCGGCGCCAGTTTGGTGTCCGGATCATAGACATTCATGCGGGTGACGCCGTACAGGCGG
Source organism: Desulfosudis oleivorans (assembly GCA_020723325.1). Taxonomy (GTDB): domain Bacteria; phylum Desulfobacterota; class Desulfobacteria; order Desulfobacterales; family SURF-7; genus DYJD01. The sequence continues at coordinate 6,738 of DYJD01000038.1, forward strand.
ATGGGCAGGTCGTTCTCCCCCTGGCCGTGGGGTTGGAGATAGGTCACATGCAAGTAAACATTGGGGGCCATGTCCTTGCCGGCTTTGAAACGATAGCGGGTGGCTTCGCCTTCGGGTTCAACCCAGGCGGTATGGAGCACCTGGGAATTGGATTCCACGCTCACAAGGGCGCGGCCGCCTTTGCCGGTGGGGATGGTGAGCAGAACTTCTTCACCCACCTGGTAATCGGTTTTATCCGTGGAAAAACTGAGCATGGAAGCACTGCCGGGCATATCCTTGCGGCCCCGGCCGGCCCAGCCGGGCCAATCCACATAAAAAGCCCTTCCGGTGGAATGCCCGCCGTTGACATCGGTCACCCGGATGAGGAAGCGCCCCCATTCGGGAAATTTGATTTCAAGCGGCCATTGGGCCTGGCCGTTGACCACTTCAAGCTCATTGGCGGTGATGGGTCGATATTCCTCGCCGGAAGCAAAACCGGCCAGATTGTCCGCGCCTTTATCCCACCACCAGCGCCATTTGATTTTAAACAGTTCCACCTTGACGCGGCCATCGGGGACCGGCTTGCCCTGGGTATCCACCAACACGATGCGGGCCGGATGTTTGGTATCGGTGAGAAGCATGTTGCGGGCCTTATCGCCGGGCGGCAGGCTCAGCCCCACATACTTCTGGTAAGGATGATAGGGGTAGCTCACCCGGTCGACGCTGAAGGCGCCGCCGCTTTCAAAGACCCGGGTCCTGAAATCGGCGTTGAGCATGCCGGGTGATAGATTCTTGGTGCTGACCTCGGTTGTGACTTGGGCCTTGCCGGTTTCGTCCAGACTGCCTTCGAAAACCATCATTTTTTCCGGTTGATATTCCCGGGTGGGATCATCAAAAACATAATCCGCATAATTCTTAAAAGTGGTTTTGGCTGTGCTGAAATTCAATTCCACATCGCTTTTCAGGTTTTTGGCAATGGCGCCGTGCAGCCAGACAGCGGACAGCTCGCCCTTGAGGGCGCCGCCCTGGAGCTGGGTGCCTTCAGGGCCCAGATCCAGTTTCACCTTCAGGCGATTGGGCATGACGGTTTCAATCTTCAAGGTTTTTTCAAACACCGCGCCGCCCACTTTGGCGCGCACGGTCCAGTTGCCGGTGGGAGCATCTTCGGCAGTGGCTGCGGTAAAACAATAAAAGCCGTTCAAGGCTTCCGTGGTTTGATGGGTTTTGACGATCTGCCCTTTGGGGTTACGCAGTTCGAAAATCACCGGGTGGTCGGCGGGCAGCTTTTGGGATTCGTCCAGGAGAATCAGGGTCAGGTAGATGGGGTCGCCGGGCCGCCAGACCCCGCGCTCGCCGTAAAGAAAGCCTTTCAAGCCCTCCTTGACTTCCTGGCCGCCGATGTCGAAATGGCTGAGGGACAAAGCCTGGCCGTCATCCACCCGCAGGTAGGAAGTCTGCTCGCCCTTGGTGGCCACCAGCAGATAGGGCTTGCGCTCATAATTCAAGCGGGCGGTTCCATCGGCGTCGGTTTTGCCCTTACTGATCACCTGTTGCTGGTAGTCCAGCAGCACCAGCTCGGCACCCGCCAGGGGGGCGGTGTTCTTGATGCTGGTGGCGGCCACGAACAGGCTTTTATCCGTGCCGCGTTTGGCGATGAGGCCGATATCCGAGATGAGGACATTGCGGGCAACTTTGATGTTATGGTCATAATACCTGCGGTAGTAGCCGCGGCTGCAAGGATTTTGGCGCTGGTCATAGGAATCCTCGTCTTCTGAATCGCCATAGTAGTTTTCGTACTGGTCCCATTGGCTGTTTTCCAGTTCCGCGTCTTCATCGGCGGTATCTTCGGCAGTAGGACGGAGAGAGGCGGTCGTAGTCGCGGATGGGGGCGGCTCACCCTTGCAGGGATATTCAATGTCCTCCTTGCTGAAGGAAAGCTGTAGTCGATAGATTCCGTTGGTGTATTTTTTTACAAGGGGACCAAGGTCCAGGCCGTAGCGCAACCACTGGTTGCTTTTATCCGGTGGTGTTTCCAGGGGGATCTTTTTCTTCCAGACCGTCCGGCCCACCCGTCGCAGTTCCTGCTCGCCTTCCAGCGTATTGACCTGCAGGAACTGGGGGATGTTTTTCTCATAAATCACCATGGCGGAAACGGTTACGGCGCGGATATTCACGGCCTCGACGGGCAGGATGAGATCCGGCGAAGTCGGCAGAATGACACCCTTGCCGGCAAAGCGCACTTCGGGTTTGAGCGGTTCGAATTGCACATCAAAGGAAACCGGTTCCGTCAGTTTTTTGCCCATGGAGTTGCGGATACCGGCTTCCACGTACACGGTGGTGTTTCCGGACAAGCCTGTCAGGCTATAGACATGGACGGCATTGTCCTTGATTTCAAAGCGCAGTTCCGTAAGATTTCCCACCCGGATGAGTCCGCGCAGATCCTGCTTTTTTTCCAATGGGTCCGTGAATTTAATTTCCAAATGGCGTTCATCTTCTTCCTGCACTTCAAATCCGGCCATGGCAAAGGCCTGCAAGGCCGGAACCGGGATGGTGGTCTTGCCGGTTTTGGCCACTTCCATCGCGCTTCCGTCCCATTCCAGGTCCACCTGGGAGGGGCTTTCCCCGCGTTCAATCCCGTTTACCGTGAACTGATGGATGCGTTTGTTTTCCGAATGGGTCCAACTGATGGTGAGGGCTTTGCCGGCCTGGACAGCCTTGAGCGTTTTCTGGATTTCTTCACCTGTGGCGCTGTCCGCTGTGGTGATTTTGCCGTTTATCCGTTGAAGCTGGAGTTTGTCCGGATCCACCGGTTCCAGATTCTCATGGGTGAGTTCAAAGGCCTGTTCCATGGTGCGGTGCTTGAATCCGAACAGGGCCCCCTTGGTGTTCTTGGGCAAGAAGGCCGAGGCATCCACGCTGACGTCAAAGTTTCTGCCGCCGGGTATTCTTTCAGCCGGATAAAAAACCAGGGTGCGGGTATCCTGAAAAAAGGCCCGGCCTTTGAGTTCGGGGGTGATGGTAAAGGGCGAGGGTTTTAAGTCCTTGTTCACCAAATCCGGCACTACCAGGTCATTGACGAAAATCACCTTGATGGGCCCCAGGCGCGAGATGGTTTCCTGGGAATGATACGAGACAATTTTCGGATCCGGCGGGCCGATGGGTTGAGCTTCCTCTTTTTTTGAACAGCCTATTCCCAAAAGAACCGATACACAAAGTAAGATCATCAGCAACCTGGTTTTTTCCATTGAATGTTCCCCCAGTTAAGAATATCTCGGGATATCCCCTTTTGAATTGTTCCGGTTGTTCGAAAAGGTAATTATTTGTTCATGAAAGAAAGGCGATGTATCAACCAATAAAATCTATCACAAACCATATCATTCTGCCAAATATTACTTTAGAGCCGACAGGACAATCGCATGTATGAATATGTCCTATCCTCGGGGTCGCTATCGGTATCGGTATCGAATTATTTTTTTCGATTCCGACCCCGATACCGACCCCGAAAAAAACATGCAATTCCCCTGTAGCGCCGCCCCCCCGAATTCTATACCCCTTGAATCTCAGGTGAGAAAACCTTTGTCTGTGCTGTTCCCATGGAGTACCAGTCGATTCTGCGGGTGACATACATGACGACGCCCAGCGCGATAAACAAGCCGATACTTCCCATCAGCAAAGCATAGTCTTCCATCTGCAATGTGATATATAAAAAACCATAGAGAAAGGTCAGCAACCCGCCCACTGTGGCTGCCAGGGGTAGACTCTTTAAGATTCCCTTGGAGTAGGCTGCCACCAGAGTGACTGTGGCTATACTGGAAATCAAATAAGCAATCCCGAAATTGGAGTGTTCGGAAATAGAGACCAGAAGAACATAAAACAAACAGACAGCAAAACCCACCATCAAGTACTGGATCGGGTGGACTTTGTGCGCCTTTAAGACTTCCGTGATAAAGAATGCCATGAATGTCAATAAAATAAAGAGGACAGAATATTTGGCGGAACGAGTGGCTTTTTGGTATTCCTCCACAGGTGCAATCAGACCTACGCCGAATGCCGAGCCAATAATGTCCTTGTTTCCATCAACCCATTGTTGCGGATAGTTTCGATTCAGGTTGAGGATTTTCCAGACGGCTTTGAACCCATTGTCATTTATGGTTCTTTCATCCGGCAGAAAAGCACCGGAAAAGCTCGGGCAGGTCCATGAAGATGAAAGGGTGACGGTTGTATTTTTACCCAAAGGAAGAAAGTGCAATTGGCCGCTGCCGTTGAGGTTTAAATTCATTTCAAATGTATAACTATTTCGACTTTCATCTACCGGTACGCGGGCGCTGATGCCGGAACACATGACAGCATCAGCACCTATGCCTGAATTCAACGGTATTTTTTTGTCATTCCAGATGACCATATTGTTCTCCTTTATACCTCGCAAATCCGACAGACCCATGGAAATTACCGCCTTTTCCCAAAGGATGTCCTTGGGTTCAATGCCCAGTTCGGTAAATGCCGGTGCATGGAATACGGCATTCACCAAAAGATCGCTTTTATACAGGACAACTTCATATATTCCGCGATAGCGCTTTTCCGTGTTCACCACACCATTAATGCGCAACTGTTCCGGTAAAAAATTGGCTGTATGAATGGTAGTAATCACGTTATTCTTTTTGTCAGTGTGATATTGCTTAAAAGGAATGGACAGGATCGGTCCGCCGATGGTTTGTTTGTTGCCCCACTTTGTGCTCACTTCGGCCACCACCTCTTCCCGCAAGCTGCCTCTTTCCATAATAATACCCTCAATCATTTGCATGGGGATCAACAAGAGCAGGACTAATGCGCCGATGGCCATCAGCTTGACCATTGCGGAATTGCCAGATTTTTTAGAGGGGATACTTTTTTCCATGGGGTTTGTCTCCTTTTTAGTGGTTTTCAGTTCGATTTTTGGTTCTGATTATGGCGGAAAATATTGCAGCCGTGATGAAGACGGGGTGGAAGAATTCAGGATATTTTGTGCAAAAATTGTGCAGACTCCTTATGGAGTCATTCTTTTTCGGGGTCGATATCGAATTGAATTTTTTTGCCTTGATCATCGCTTCGGTCATCCTCTATCGTGGGAGCGGCTTCCAGCCGCGATACGGCAGAAAATGTGATCAAGGCCGTTTTTTTCGAAAAAACTTCTGACACCGATCCCGAAAACCAACCCAGTTAATGTAGGATGACTCAGGGCAATCACATGTAAAAATGCCCCCGTCCCTGTTGTGCCATAAACCCCGAAAAGCCTGAACCAGTGGGTTTCCCTGCTTAACTCCAAAATCCAACGAGATAGCCTTGCCGTAGGGGCGGTTCGCCAACCGCCCCTACCCACCGGCGGGACACCCAGATCCACCCTGTTGGCGGATCGCCCAGGATGATGGCTTGCAAAATCCAGTTGACCAGGCGAACACAATGATGGGAAGTCATAAGCCCGAAAGGCATGTCTCACGCCAAAGCTATATGTGATTCCCCTGGTGCGGAGCTGCCTTATTATTGACAGTGCAATTGATGTGATAATATATTCTATATTTATGTATGGATTCGCTGGTGGAGTCCGCATACTTTTGCGGCCAATGAGCCATGCCTTTGATCATTTATTCAAAATAGTAGACACGGTTATGAAAAAACCAAAAAGAGATAAAAAGCGCGAGGAACGCATCTCAATGGAAATAATTGTTGATGCAAATGGTCCCGAAGAAAAAGCCATGGGGTGATATTATTATTTTGAGGACCAGTGTAATCATAGTCCCGGATGCTCCGTGGCTGTATATGAGCGGGGCGGCCCAATGGTACAATCCGGCATGGCTGTTAATAAATGCTTTGTACCGGATATTTCTCAGAGTATCCCAAGGCGCATCGCGATTGCAGGAAGTTCTGGCAGATCGTTGGGCTGCGATTATCTGCGGCCCACAAGCTTTTTCAGAGGGGTTGACGCATGTGATCCGACAGTCGATCGAATTCAGACTGCTCAGCAATATCGAGATTGAGCTTGCCAGGAAAGAAGAGCGCAGACTGACTCGACATGTTGATGAGTTGGTACAGCATTAGTGCGCCCATTAATGAGCATGGCAGATAAAAAATACTTAATAAGAAAGCTGTATCGCGATAGGTGCGCTAAGAATGAAAAGCATGTTGACTGCCGGTGAAAGATTATCTCGAATATTCTACCATTCACAATCCAGCCATCGGAACCGGATTATTTTTATTGCACTGGCGATCGCGCTTATTTTTTGTTGCTGTGACAGCAAGGCTGAAACGGTGTATGAATATACGGACGATAATGGCATCCGATATTTTTCAGACACGCCACCCCAAACCGAGCAACCGGTCAAGGAACAAAGGGCCTATACATCTGAGCCTGAAAATCATCTCCATGTGGTTGCCTCAGAAGAGCAGAAGATCACCACCCTTACCATAGTTAATGAGTATTGTGGTCCGGCCGAAGTTGAGATCTCCTTGACTGCATTTGAAAACATGGTCAGCGATCCCATCCTGCCCAAGCGTTTTGTTGTCCATGCCAAGTCCCGATACCCCGCAATACGATTGCAATCAAAAAACCCAAAACTGGCCTGGCACTATCAATATCACTTCAACTTTATACTAGGCGCGCCTGATGCGGCTCATCATCCTCCATCACCGTACCGATTACCTTATCCGGATGGGAATGCATTCAGAATCATCCAGGCTTTCAATGGTTCCTACAGCCATCATGAAGATTTTTCGCAGTATGCAGTAGATTTTTCCATGCCGATCGGTATTCCGATTGCATGTGTCCGGGATGGCGTTGTCATGGATGTTGAGCAGAACTATGAAGCAGCCGGTCTGGAGAAGGAGTATTACTCGTCTAGATGGAATAATATTCGAATTCTGCACCAAGATGGAACAATGGCCGTATATGGGCATTTAAAGAAAAATTCGGCACGGGTAAAACCAGGAGATTTCGTTAAGGCAGGCCGGCTGATTGCCGAATCCGGCAATACCGGCTTTTCCACGGGACCCCATCTGCATTTTGTCATTCAAATGAATAGAGATCTGAAATATGTATCCGTTCCCTTTGAGTTCAAGGGCCCGGATGGTAAAGGCATAACGCCGCAAGAAGGCATGATTCCAAGAGCCAATGAAATCAAGATTGATGGAGACAGTGACAGGAATTAATCTTGATAGGCTTGAATTAAATGCCTCCGAAGTCTTTTGCCTATTTGTCTGCATATGATGCATTAACGGCATGACGGGGAGAATATAATAAGGAAAGGGGCCAAGAAGTTATGTCCAATGGAAATGGGACCTATGATATCATCATTTGCGGAGCCGGAAGCGCCGGGCTTTCCACCGCGGTGTTTTGCGCCCGCAAAGGGATGAAGGTTCTGGTGCTTGAAAAGAACGCGGCCACCGGGGCTTTCCCCCGGGGAGAAACCCTGCGTCCGGACCCGATCATAACTGAACTGCTCGGGCCGGATTTCATGGAGCGGATCAGCACCAATCGGACTGCCAAACGTAGGTACTGGTGCCCAGGGGGACGGAAATCCTTTTCCCTGGAAAGATTCCAGGCTTCCTACCTGTTTCATTGGAAGGATCTTACGGAAGGCCTTTCGGCAGCGGCGCAGGCGGCCGGCGCGCAAATCCTTTTCAACTGTGAGGTGACGGCTCCGGTGTTGCAGAATCAGCGTTGTATAGGTGTGCAATCCGCGGACGGCTCACGCTTTTTCGCAAGAACCGTCATTGCAGCCGACGGTCATAACAGCGTTCTTGGAAAGTTTTGCGGCCTGGACTACAGGGGCCTGAATTGCCCCATTGCCAAACGGATCTGCAGCGGTATTGAAACGGATTATGACGGTATGGAGTATTTTTTTATTCCATCAGGAACCCTGGCCCAGGCGCCTGATTTACCACCAGCCGTGGCCTTTATCTTTCCGCGTGGTGAGGGCGAAGCGGAAGTGGGACTCATGCTGCTTATGGCGGCGGTGCCGGAAAAGCGGCGAGTCCATGCCGCTCCAAATCTACAAAGGATGTTAATTGTTCTACAGGGCTTGACAACCTCCTACCCTGGATTTTCCGGCCGGCTGAAAAACGCGCGCACTTTGTTTGAGGGTGTTTCCATGATCCCCATGGCTGGGCTGCATCCCCGAACCGCCAAAATTCCGGGCCTGGTTCTGGTGGGTGATGCCATCGGGCTGGTGGAAGCCTCCGGTGGTTGCGGTATTGTCGCTACCATGAAACAAGGCGCTTGGCTAGCGGATTTTCTGGAGCAAAATGAGCCCCTGGAATGGGATGATAAAACGGCGGCACGGCTCAACCGGGAATTCCAGCGCAGTGCCATATTCAGGCATATCCGCAACAAATACCGGAAGGTCGTTCCTCTCATGCGGTTGCTGTTTCACAAACCGCGGCCGGTTTCCCATTTTGAACGTCTGTGGGATCTGTTGGGATTTCTGTATCGAAGGACCTGAAGCCTGCGCGTTTTGCGGCAAGGGGTTGGTTAAGGTTAAGGTAAATAGACTGAAGACCGTTGGAATGCGCTTTATCCTGACTTGGGTTGCCGACCAAGGTTTGTTTTTTGCTTAAATATATTGTAGGTATCGGCAAGTTTGCAGGGGAAATATCTCATTACGGTGAGGCAGCCATGAAAAAGAACATGAAAATCTTGGACAATCTATGGCAGGTGGGCGGCGAGGACTTGTCCGGACCCGGCGATGCTGCCATTTATCTTGTAAGTTTCGGCAAAGAGGCGGCCCTCATCGATGCCGGCTGCGGTGAGGGGCATCAGGCGCTCATGGGCAATATCTCCGACTGCCTGGGGGAAAGTATTCCGGTGACCCACCTCTTCCTGACCCATTGTCATTATGATCATACCGGCGGCGCTGCACGGCTGCGGGAAGATCTGAGCTGCCGCATCATCGCCCACGCCCTGGACGCAGCTTATCTTGAAAGCGGCAACAGCCAGGTGACGGCAGCCGCCTGGTATGGCGCGCGCATGGAGCCATTGAAGATTGATGTGAGAATTCAAGGCGCAACCAAGTCCTTTGAAATCGGCGGCGGCCGAATAGAGGTAATACACTGGCCTGGACACTCGCCGGGTTCCGTGGTCTTGACCACCCGGCTGGAAGATCAGCTTGTACTGTTCGGCCAGGATGTTCACGGCCCCATCCATCCGGCGTTGCTTTCCGATGAAAAGTCTTATCAGGCATCCTTGCAAAAACTTTTGGACTTGGAGGCGGATTTACTCCTGGAAGGCCATTTCGGCATTTATCGCGGCAAGGAAAAGGTCCGCAAGTTCATTCGGTCTTTTTTGGCATGATGGAAACAGAATTAAAAAAATTGAAGATCGGCGGCCAGGCCATCGGCATCGTGGGTTTGAAAGCGGTTTTCCAAGCCATGGCTGCGGATTTTTCGCAAAAGACTGATGCTGATACAGCGGCGGAACTGGTCCGGCGTTTGGCGCAGCAGAATTACATTCCCGGCCATCTGCGGGAAGAATACGGCCGGGCCTTTTTGAATGAATTCCATAAATTTTTAGGCCGGTCCGTTGAAACAAAGGAGGAAGCCGCGAGACTGGAGATAAAAATTCTGGGCGCCGGCTGCACCGTGTGCGACGGCCTTGAAAACGAGCTTATGGACATACTGGCGGAAATGGGATTGCCGGCGGATTTGGAACATGTGCGTGAACCGGCCGAGATCGCTGCCTACAAAGTCACCGGCACACCTGCCCTGGTGATCAACGGCAAGGTGATGAGTGTCGGTCCGGCCCCGCCCAGATTGCAGATCAAAAAATGGCTCCAGGCCGGCAGTCATTCAAATCAATCCGGAGGAAATATGGAAAAAAACGTACTCATCAAAAACATCCCTTTTTCAGAGCCCCAGAATCTTGCTGATTTGGTGGAATATGCCGAAGGCCGCGTGGTCAGCCGGACCTTTGCCCAAAAGCCCGGCATCGGACTAACTCTTTTTGCCTTTGACACGGGGGAAGGCGTCAGCACCCACACCGCCCCCGGCGATGCCATGGTGCAGGTGCTGGACGGCGAGGCCCTGGTGAACATCGACGGCAAGGAAATGACCGTGGGCAAAGGCCAGGTGGTGGTCATGCCGGCCAATGTGCCCCATGCGGTCACGGCCGTGAAGCGCTTCAAGATGCTGCTGATCGTGGTCAAATGATCGAAATCCTACAGGTGGGTAGACTGAAGGCTGAAGACCGAAAATTTTAAGGTTAAAAGAAGAAATGGAAACATGGGGCTTACCCTTCCAACGGGCCTATTGGGTTCGGCCGGGCCTGTTGATGGCCGGCTGTTATCCGGGTTCGCCGGACCCGGCAGAAGCTTCTCAAAAGCTGAAAAGTCTTTTGGACTGCGGAGTCCGGACGTTTGTCAATCTCATGGAATCCCATGAGTTGGATCACAGCGGGAGACCCTTTGCCGGTTATGAAGACCTGCTGCGATCTCTGGCTGAAGAACATGATCGGCCGATCTCCCTTGCCAGCTTTCCGATAAAGGACCTCTGGATCCCCACTCGCCGGGATATGGGCCGTATCCTGGATTATATCGATGCTGCCATTGAAAAGACGCCTGCGGTTTATGTGCACTGCTGGGGCGGTCGCGGCCGCACCGGAACCATAGTGGGCTGCTATCTGGCGCGCCACGGCTATGCAGCGGACGGCCAGGTGCCGGCCATGATCCAGCGCCTCCGGAAGAATGTGGAAGACGTCCACTTGGCATCTCCGGAAACCAATCAGCAGATGGACATGGTTCTGTCCTGGGTAGCCGGGGAATGACAGGATCTTCGGGCGCTATCGGCCCACACACTATCCCTCAGTAAGATTCTCCCTAGTTTCAATATTCAGTTACGATATTCTGCAATCTACGATATTTCGCTACCGGCCGGATGGCTTTAATTTTTTTATAACATTTTGTTATTTTGAGATTTAATTCTTTTGGAAAGAACCGGTATCGATATTGCTATATCTTTGTCAAAGAATGAATTTTTGGCCTTGATCATCGTTTCGGCCGTATCGCGGCTGGAAGCCGCTCCCACAATGAAGGTCAGCCGAAACGGTGATCAAGGCTGAATTTTTATATTCGCTTTTTAGCAGGATAATCAACTTATCAAAAAGTCTTGGTCATCATTTCAGCCATCCTCTATTGTGGGAGCGGCTTCCAGCCGCGATACAACCGAAATCGTGACCAAGGCCGATCAAAAAAAAGGAGGCATTATGCTAGCAGGTCCCGAAGCAGAATTATTTAAAATCGGAACCGGTTTAAGCGACGAGACAGTGGCCAATCTATCACCAAGCGTTGAAAAACTTTTTAAAGCGATTCCAAATTTATCAAAATACCAAATCGTTGCCGAGGTGATTAAGTCCGAGCATTGTTTTGCGCAAATAAAGGTGGGTGACCGGCTTGTCTTTGATCCATTTTTAAATCCACAGAAATCGACGAGTGTCATGTGCCCGGAAGCGTTGCTTCCCATTACCATACGCGTTCTTGGATTATGGGAAATGTATGCGGAATGGGCCGAATCGGAGAAAGCTAAATTGCCGGTGATCATCTTTCAGAATGTACGTTGCCTGGATCCGGGCCTTGAAGATGGGGGAGTAGGTTGTGTGATCTATCGGATAAAGACAGAGCCACAGGCATTGCCCGATGATTGACTAAGGAAAAAAATCGGGCCTTGGCCATCGTTTCGGCCAGTCAGAAAAATCCGAAATTCGAATGTCGAAATACGAAACAAATTCGAATTAGCAAAATTCAAATAAAACAAAATTGGCTATCATTTCGACCATCGAGCTGCTGCTTTTTGTTTTGGTTATTAGGTCATTGAAATTTTGAATTTGTTTCGAATTTCAGATTTCGATATTCGAATTTCACTAGTTATGGCCGAAACGATGATCAAGGCTAGAAATCGGCTTTTAATGAGTATGGTCTTATGCAGAATTTAAAAATAATGAACTGTGATGTGGCTGTTGTGGGGGCCGGACCTGCGGGTGCTACTGCAGCCAGGGAAAGTGTTCGCCGGGGGCTGGATACGATTATTATCGAAAAACACAGTATCCCGCGCTACAAGATCTGCTCAGGCTTGCTCATTCCGGAATCAATAGCTTTGGATATGATGAAATGGTTATTGGTTACATGCAAGATGAGAAAAGGCGGACTACCCAACGGATAAATTGAGGCGCTCTCCTTGATGGATGATTCCAAGGGCTTTTATCCGTGATCGCAAGGTGGTCGGTTTCAATCCCAACAAGTCGGCTGCTCCGCCTTTGCCTTGGATTTTCCAATTGCACTTTTGCAGGGCGTTCAGGATGTTTTTTCGCTGAAGTGCAATCCACTCATTCTCTCTGATGATTTGATTGCCTTTGGGATTGTTCGCGATGGCCCCGCTTGCATCCCGGCTGATTTTGGGAAGAAAAGAAAAACTCAAATCTCCGCCTTTGGAAATAATCACTGCCCGTTCGATTATGTTCTGCAGCTCGCGGACATTACCCGGCCAATGATACTGATGAAGCGTTTGTAGCTGGTTTTTTGTAAGCATTGCTTTTGGCTGGCCCAAGCGCCGACAGGCTTTTTCAATAAAGTGATGCGCCAATGGCAGAATATCTTCTATACGCTGGCGAAGAGGGGGGATTTCAATCGGGAAAACCGCCAAACGATAGTAAAGGTCTTGCCGAAAACGACCTCTCTTGATGTCTTCAATCAGATTTCGATTGGTTGCTGCGATCACTCGAACAGATACTTGGATGGTCTTCTCATCGCCAATGCGCTCAAATCTCCCTTCTTGCAAGACACGCAGCAATTTAACCTGCAGGCCCGGCGGAATTTCTCCAACCTCATCCAAAAAAATGGTTCCCTTGTCCGCCAATTGAAAACGACCGGTACGGTTGTGAATGGCGCCGGAAAAAGAGCCGCGCACATGTCCGAAAAATTCACTCTCAAACAGCTCTCGAGGCACTGCGGCACAATTTACCTTGATAAAAGGGCGATCAGCCCTGGCGCTGTTTTCATGGATGTACCTGGCAATGAGTTCCTTGCCGGTGCCGGATTCACCGGTTATCAGAACACTCACGTCGGTGGGCGCCGCGATTTCCACTTGTTTGATTATGCGGTGCAAGGCGTTGCTGGCGCCGACGATTTGTCCGAATGTATATACCTCCTTAACCTCTTCGCGTAAGTATTCATTCTCCATTTCAAGCTGGATTTTCAGACGCCTGATTTCTTCACTTGCACGCGCCTTTGAAACCGCGGCAGCAAGGGAATCGGCAAGGATGCGTTGCAGCAACAGACCCTCGGAATCTTTTTGGTGGTCATGTTCGAAAAGAAAAACGCCGAAAACACCGATAAGATCGCCGTCCACAATCATGGGCGAGGCGATATATTCGACGATACCCTCATTCAGCGCCCATTCCGGCCGCTCCCATTGCTCGCTGCTATGGGCCCATACCTGGCGTCTTTCAGTTGCCGCTTTTCCGATAAGCTGCTCTTCAAAAGGCAGCCAGGCATAAGTGCCTTGCTGGTGGGTCCAAGTCTCAGGGGAAGTTTTGGTTCGATACAACTTTTCAAATAAGTGCAATCCATTTTCAGAATTTGCTTTTTGGGGGTCTGATTCATTTTTCAATATGTCCACAAGCCAGACGCAACAGCATGCGGCTTCTTTCTGTTGCAAAAAAAAACGTTTGCAGGCTTCAAAAACGCCATGCAAGGAGCTTTCCCGTATCAGCGACAACAGAAAATCCTTATAGGCATCAAATGGGTCGGTCATTTTGTAGTTCCATTTTTAGTTACGATATTTTGTAATCCACGATATTTCGTCGGTGGCAAGTTGTCAATAATTGTCATGTAACAGTTTAAAATTTCGAAATTTATTCACCATCGGCAAGTCGGTATCTATTTTGCTCTTATTTAATTCGAAACAGCTTTGACCATCATTTCAGTCGAATCGCGGCTGGAAGCCGCTCCCACATTATTAGGGATGGCCAAGGCTTTCGATGCTCATTTGAGTCCGTGAAAAATTTAAGGCGGTTTAAGTCCAATTTAATTAGACCTCGCTAAACACGGTTCATTCAAGCGCATCCCAATACCATAAAAGGAGGAGTTTGCCCATGAACCAAATGCCAAAGCCCAAAACCAGCGACCTGATTGAACGGTCCCGGAAAATTCTTGCGGAAAAAAAATTGGACGAGGTCTGGAAGGCTGGAATCCACAGAGATCCAACCAAGTATCACATCACGGTGATGTATCCGCCGCTGAAAACCATGGCCCCCATCCCTGAGGAAACGATTTTTTCGGATTTTCAAAACAAAAGAAATGAATTCACCTTGTACATCCACATCCCCTTTTGCAGCGGCAAATGCAGCTTTTGCTATTTTTACCAGATTGAAAAGCCGGAAACTCATTTGGTCAATACCTATCTTGCGGCCCTTAAAAAAGAGATTCGCATTGTGGAAAAAAAGATCCGGGATCAGATCGGGCCGGTGAAGGTAAAGTCCATTTTTTTCGGCGGCGGCAGTCCGACCATGTTGAGCGCGGATCAATTCAGCGATTTGATGGGGAGTGTCAAGGAGTCCTTTGAATTGCCCGCGGCTACTGAAATCACCGTTGAAATTCATCCGGAGATCTGTAAAAGCAACGGCCGTTCCCTGTTGGAATGCTACCGCGGCAATGGCGTCAATCGGTTGAACATCGGTGTGCAGAGTTTTGACAATCACATCCTGAAGCTCACCAACAGGCGGCATACGGCGAGTGACGCGCTCCAAACCTACAAATCCGCCCGCAGCGCCGGGTTTGAAAATATCAACATCGACTTGCTCTACCCATTGCCGGATTTGACCCCGCCCATCTGGGAACAAACCTTGAACACGGCTTTTGGACTAGAGCCGGAATCGGTAACCACTTATTTTACCGCCTTTCGGCAACCATCTCCGATCTTTAAATTCTTTCATAAATCACCCCAGCGTTTTCCCAATGAAGCCACCAATCATCTCTTCCGCATCATGACCATGGAAAAAGCCAAGGAAAGAGGTTTTCGAAGCGATGAATTGATCGATTGGTTTGTCAAGCCCCGGGAAGGCTTCCATTATGAGCATCAAAAGAGCGAGGCCAGGCAAACCGAAGACGTTCAATTGCTCTCCTTTGGCAGCGGTGTTTTCACCTATCTGAATTATCACCAATATTACAATTATCCGGATGTGAAAACCTATTGTGAATGCCTGAACCAGGAAAAACTGCCCATCTGGAAGGGTATCCGTTTGTCTAGAACGGAAAGACTGTCCCGGGCCATGGTGCTGGGGGTGAAATCCGGCGTCGTGAACATGGAACGACTTGCAAACAACTTTCAAGAAAATGTTTATCAAAAATATCATGATCTGCTTCACAACCTGCAGCGCCTTGGTCTTTTGGAAAAGAGCAATCAGGACATTCGGCTGTCGGATAAAGGCATATTATTTGCCGATGAAATCGCGGTTCAATTTCTGTCCTCGGAGATCCGCCAAAAGCTCATGGAGCAAAAGCATGTATTTGATCCGGAGCTGGAGATGATTAATACCTATAATTTTATGTATGACATGGATGGACTCAATCTTGTATAACAGGAGGCGCTGATGAAAACCAAAACCATAAATCATCGGCCAGGGGCCGGCCCAGGGCAGAAAAACAATGGGTTTGCCTATGAATATACCCGCAACCCGGATTTGCTTGAGCAATACTTTCGTTTGCGGGAGGACTGCTACCGCAAGGACTGGAATCTCGCGGTATTTTCCGGGGCGGAAGACGAGCATGACCAGCAAGGCCATATCCTGATCGTGCGACAGGGCGACAAAGTGATCGGCGGCGGCCGGGTGGTCTTTCGTTACAATTTTTCTCCCTTGAAATTGCCCATGGAGACCGATTCCTTTTTGCTGCATCAACAAGTCCCCGAGATGGGCAAGGGAGAGAAGCTCATCGGTGAAATCGGCCGTATCGCGGTTTTACCGGAATACAGGGGGTACAAATTAACCAATATCGTTTTTTATCTTTTGGCGAAGTCGCAATTATGCGGCTGTCACTATTTAACCACGGTGGCTCCGGTCGAGCAGGCCGTAAGGTACACGAAAATCGCTGATAAATTCGGTATGAAAATATCAACTATGGAAAGCATACCTGTTGCTGCTCACCCCTACTATAATAATATCGAGATGCGGCTGCTGATAATAGATATATCTGCGTTGCCGGATTGCAGTTATCTGCTGACCAGCTAAAACGATGAAATTCAGACCTGTTTCTTTGTGGAACGTTAATTGGGGGAGAAATGAATAGGATTCTCTGGAAAATCTATGCTTTCTTTTATGATGCGCTTTATGAGTTATTGCCCTACCAATTTTTACTCAAATCAACGCTGGACGCCATTGAATGGGACAAAGGAAATATTCAGTTGCTGGATGCTGGTTGTGGTACCGGCAACCTGGAACTATTCATCAGCAAGTTGCACAAGGATTGCAATTTACGGATTGAGGCGATCGATTCATCATCGGCCATGCTACACAAGGCAAGAAAAAAAATGGAACAGCATGCCTGGATTGCATTTAAATTAACGGATCTGAATGCAAATCTACCGTATGAAGATGAATTTTTTAGCGATATTGTCAGTATCAATTCCATTTACGCCACACAAAATCCCCAACAAGTGCTGCATGAATTCCACCGTAAATTACAATGGGGCGGGAAATTGATTGTGGTGAATCCAAAAAGAAATCCGAAAATCATGGATGTCTTTTTAGATCACCTGCGCATGAGTATGAATGCAACAAATCGGCATAACAAATATATTTTGTTGCGAAATTTAGGGAAACTTCCACAATTTTTAATCATTATTATCGTAAATTTGTTGATCATCAAATTCAGCCAAAACAACCGCTATCATTTTTATGACTTGAATGAATTAACCGATTTGATTACTAAATGTAATTTCAACATCCTTGAAACCAAATTGTTATATGGAGACACGGACATTTTTGTCTTGGCGCAAAAAAACGGGCCGGCTGTTAGCGGCTGATAACAGGATAACAATTCAAAATTCAAAAAGGCCGATCATGAGTGCTGAAAATCAGGTATTGCATTCCAAACTATGCTTTTCCGGTTCAAGCGATACGATCATCCGCAAGCGCTTGTACCCATTGATGAAGGAAATGCGCAACAAGCGCTTGACCGTGATCATTGCCGGGGCCGGGTACGGCAAGTCGACTTTGATCCAGCAAGCGGCGAATTTTCTGAATCTGCCCATGGTCTATTACCGCCTGGATGCCTATGACGACGACTTGGAAACTTTTTTATATTATTTGATCGCCGGTCTGCGCAAACAATTTCCGGGATTGGGCTCCAAAACCCTTGCAATCATTGCAGAGCTGCATGATCTCCGGCACCAGCACCAACAAGTGGCCGGCGCACTACTGCAGGAAATAGAAAGTGTCCTCACCGAGGATGTGCTGGTGGTACTGGATGATTTCCACATGGTCAACAATGCGGATTCCATTTGTGCGTTTCTAGATTTTCTGATCGAGAATCTGCCCATGCAAGTGCATCTTGTCATCAGCAGCCGGATTGATCCGAATTTGCGGCTTTCCCTGCATATCGCCAGAAGAGATGTGGTGGAGATCAAAGAGGCGGATCTGTGTTTTTCCGTTTCCGAGATTGAACAATTCTATGCCGGCATTTTCAAGCTGCAATTGAAGAACGGCACCCCCGACGCCTTATATCAAAAAACAGCCGGCTGGGTTTCGGCCCTGATCCTCTTTTACCATGCCCTGCGCGGCAAAACTTCCGAAGAGTTGGAGACCCTGTTGCTTCAATTGCAAGGCTCCAATCGCATCATTTCCAAATATCTTGAAGAAAATGTCTATGACCTGCTCTCCGCCGAGTTCAAGGAATTTTTAGCCAAAACTTCCATATTGTCCACCCTCAATACCCAACTCTGCGACCGTCTGTTGAATTTCGACAAATCCGAACTCATCTTAAGGCGTCTTGAGGAAAAGCACCTGTTCACCCATTGTATCGACAGTTACGGCCGGAACTATTGCTATCATAATCTCTTTCAGGATTTCCTGGTAAATAAGCTTTGGGAGAACTTCAGTCCGGCGGAGATAACCTGTCTGCATGAAACTGCGGCACGATTGTTGGAAGAAATGGAGGAGAACGAAGAAGCCCTGAAACATTATCTGGCTTGTGATCAGGTGGAAAATGCTTGCGTATTGCTGAGCAAGCTGGCGCCGATCCTCTGGAGCACCGGAACACAAAGCATCAGTTCCTACCTGAAAAAGAAAACCCGCACCTGCGCCAAAGATGAGCCCTGGATTGATTATCTCCAGGCATTGTGCGTGGAATTTACTGGCCGCCATAAAGAAGCCACGCGCTTATTCGAAAAGGCCTATGATATTTTTCAAAAGAGGGAAGCCGATACCGGCATTAAACTGTGCATGGCGGCCATGGGGTATCACCTGAACAACTGCGGCGATATTCGCAGGGCCAAAACCATTCTTACCGACCTGGTGGAGCGGGTGGACGACAATCCGGAATTGGGTGTATCCAGTTTGAGCCATCTCATGATGGTTTGCGCCCAGACCGGCGAGATGAAGAAGGTCGAGACCTATTTTCAAAAAGCCTTTGCCTTGTCCTTGTCCATTAAGGACCGCAGGCGCCGGGCGAGTCACTTGGCCTTTGCCTATTTTTCAAAAGGGGTATGTTGTTTTTATGCCGGTGAATTTGCCGAAGTCTTGAAAATGGCTGATGCTGTAAAGGCCGAGATTAGAGACTTTAGACTAAATGCCCAGCTCGCGCAACATCACTTGCTCATCGCCTTTGCCTGCTTTCATTTGGGAAATTTTGTGGATGGGCTGCAGCATGCCGACCAGGGTCTGGCCCTCTTGCGCGAGAAACGCCTGGAAAACCAATTAGAGTATGCCTGTCACGATTATGCCTGGCTTCTGACTGCTTATGCCGTCAATTCCTTTGGGGCTGGAAATGTGCCGGATGCGCTGAGTTATTGTGAAGAAAGCCTGAAGCTGTTTCAACAATCCGACCACCACTTCGGCCAGGCCACGGTTTACAATGCCTTGTTTTGGATCAATTCCCTGGCCGGTGATATGGCGGCGGCAACGGAAAGCATTCACGCCTGTGAAAAAGTGATTCGCGGACTTGGGATGGTGGGAGAAGAAGGCAAACTTCTGTGCTGTAAAATTTTATCATTGTTTCAGATAGGTTTGCCGGAAGACGCCCTGGCGTATCTTGCCGAGGCTGAGGCCAAGCTCATGGATTCCAAATTCGAAACCGCCCGGATCGCCTTTTTATACGGCCGCTATTATGTCATGCGCGGTCAAAATAAAACAGCTCTAACCAAAATTATGAAAGGGCTGGTATTGGCTGAAAAACATCAATATGACTTCTGGCTGCTGCTGGAGCTGTATTGGCTGACCCCTTTGCTGGTGGAAGTCTATTCCAAAGGAAAACTGCCGGCCTACATTGAAAAAATCTTTCAGCAAGCAAGGGAAACCGTGAAACCGCAATTATTGCCGCTGGCCCAGGCCAAAGATTCAAAAATCGCCAAGGCCGCTGCCCAGCTTTTATCCAAACTCCCCAAAAGCGAAGCTCCGGGCTTGCGGGTTTACTGCCTGGGCCGTTTCGCCTTGTTCAAAGGGGATGAGGAGATCAGCATTGACAAGTGGAAAGGCAATAAAAAAGCCCAGATGATTCTGAAATACTTACTGACCACCAGGGCCCGGGGATTTAAGCATAAAGACGTGCTCATGGAGCTTTTATGGCCGGATGAGGATGCTCTCAAAACCGCCAATCGACTGCATGTGGCGCTTTCAGCCCTGCGGAAAATCCTGGAACCGGAACTGCTGAAAGGGAGCAAATCCACTTATATTCTGACCAATGCCGATGCTTATAAATTGGATTTGGGTGCCGGCGGGTATTGCGATCTGGATGAATTCAAGGCGGAGATGGCTATGGCTCGTCAGGAGAAAGACAGGCCGGAAAAAGCGGTGCAGCACTATTTGAAGGCGGAAGCGCTTTATAGAGGTGATTTCTTGGAAGAGGATGCCTATGTGGACTGGTGCTCACAGGAAAGAGACAATTATCGCGAGCAATATTTGTATGCTCTACAGAAAATCATCGAATTTTATAAAGATCGGAAAGACTTTGCCAACAGCATCCACTATGCGAACAAGTACCTTGCCGTGGATAAGTATGCTGAAAATATCTATCAGTCATTGATGTCAACCTATTCGGCGATCGGCAATATGGCCATGGTTACCCTTATATTTGAAAAATGCAAAGAGAATATCGCGGGGGAATTGGACTGCCCATTAAGCGAAGAAACCGAAAAATTATATAAGGACGCCATTATGGCATAGAAAAGCGATGCCGAGAGGAGATCGAATTGAATCTTAACCACTTTCTTCGATTGTACCCGCTAAGTAAACTGCTTGCCGAACGTGCTGCGGAAAAAAATATTATTTTTATTTTTACAATCGTTTTTATTTTAACGATTTTACCGCGCCTTGTAGATGCTCAAAATACGATCGAGCGAATGATGGCGCTTGATGATGAGAAAACCCTGCAAAATTATAAAACTTCCATTGAAATCGGCCGGAAAGCCTTGGCGTCGAATCCAAATGATTTCGAATTGAACTGGCGCTATGCCAAGGCTTGTCGATGGTATGGCGGCCTGGCAAAATTATATGATCGGAACGGTTGGGAAGATGCTTGTGCAGCTTACGGCAGGGAAGGAATGGAATCCGCTCGGAAGGCCATCGACTTGAAACCGGATCAGCCGCACGGTTACTATTACTATGGATTGAATGCCGGGGTTTATGCCGATGGCGTCAGCGTTTTTACGGCTATAGCGGAGGGATTGAAAGACAAGATTCAGAGCAGCTTTGAAAAGGTTTATCAAATCGACAAAACCTATGAAAATGCCGGAAGCATTCTCTGTTTGGCCCGATTCTGGCAAGTACTCCCATGGCCCCTCACCGACAGAAAAAAGTCTCTTGGGTATTATCGCGAATATCAGAAAACAGCGTTTTTCGGCACTCCATACCCTGATGGTCCTATATATTTGGCTGAACTGCTTATTGATTTGGGGGGAAACCCCAATATAACCGAAGCGAAAATGCTTTTAAGTAAAGTGAATCCCGATCGTAAATATTATAAGGATTGGGTCGACAAACTCATGGCCAGACTGGATGCATTCACTCCTAATAATAACTACTAATAAGGACACGTTGAATTAGTCGTGAGCCATGATGGCGATGTGAATGTTGTTAGCAGCATCTGCCCCACCAGCGCCACTGATGGTGGTGGTGCCACCGGCAGTGGTTGAATTATAGGCCTTGAGCAGGACTTGTACTTGGCCGTCAGAGCCGTCGCCAAATACGACATCTTTGTTAGAAACGGCCTGTACCAAACCAACAGTTTTCAACTCGCCAAAGTCGACAATTCGAATTCCATTGGGCAGGCTGATCATAACCGCTGAATCGGAAACGTGATCGGAGTTGACAGCCGTGTTTTCACGAAGAATACTCATTTCAAGACCGCCAAAACGGGCATAATCGCCAGGCTGAATGCCGGGAACAGTATTAGTAGCAATAGCAGAGGTGAACTCGGCACGGGAGATAATATCAATGTCCAAAGTTCTGGAACCGAGGAATGAGATCTCCTGGGTTCTACCATTATCTATTTGTAGCAACCAGTTGGTGGTGGTATGGTTTTCATTCTCATCGCCGTAGCCGTAAATCCATGGTGTAGTTTCTATGCGGACTGTGGTGAGAAAGATGCTCACGCCTGCTTGACCGGTAAGGTTATCCAGCTCTAAATCGGAAATTGTGTCCAGTGCGAAAGCGGTGAATGGGATTATCATCATTGCCAGAAAAATTGCCAGTTTTTTCATGAATCTTTCCTCCTGATTTGATTAAATTTTTTTCCATGATTGCCAGCTCTCCTGGAATCCTATCGTAAAGCTGATTTTTTGTAATCTGATCGACCTAGGCTATGCCTAGGATTTTTGAGCTATGACTTAATCGGCAGAGGAAGCATTCAACGAATAGATATAGGTCTCCAGCAGATTATGAGAGGTAGGGCCTGTCAAATGGGAAGTCAAGACTGCTCGCATCGGCCTTGAATTCAAGGGTCCATTGCGCCAGAGCGCGCACTTCGGCAAGTCCAGGTCCGCGCGCTCGGTTGTAATCTTCCATTTAGCGAATTTGTTTCGTATTTCGCTATTCGAATTTCGGATTTTATTGATTGGCCCAAATGGTGGTCGAGGCCAATCTCTCCAAACCCCTATGGCCGGTTTCTTCCATAACGATCGTGGCTGGTGACCCAGTCGCCGGCCAAGACCGCGCTGCCCAGGGAGATTTCACCGCATAAAACCGTGGCGGCAATGATTTCCGCCAGTTTGTTGACCTTGCCCTTGCCATAGCAACCCAGAATTTCCAGGCACTCCTTCTGGGTGGGGAGCCCGGTGCCGCCGCCGTAGGTGGCCACGATCAGGGACGGCAAGGTGATGGAGAAATAATAATCCCCCGCGGGGGTCATTTCCGTATAAACCAAAGCCGCCGAGGACTCGGCCACATTGGCCACATCCTGGCCGGTGGCGATGAACATGGCGGTGATGCCATTGGCGGAATGGGAGCCGTTGTTGTTGGCCCCGGCCATGAAACTGCCCAGGGTGCTGATCTGACGTTGTTTGATCAGAATGTCCAGCGGCGTGCGGGCGATGTTTTCCATAAGATGTTTAGGGATCACGGCTTCCGCCGTGACGCGCTTGCCCCTGGTCCGCAGGGTATTGACAAAGGAGGTCTTTTTGTCAGTGTCCATGTTGCCGGACAAGGCGTAGCGCCTCACGGCCGGGTAGTTCTTTTTGATCCATTCGCAGGCCGTGAATGTGGCTTTGCCCACCATGTTCTGGCCGGCGGCGTCGCCGGTGGTATAGTTGAAACGCAGGTACATCATTTTGCTGGCTGGATATTGTTCGATATTCTGCAAGCGGCCCACCTGGGTGGTGCTTTCAGCCTGAGCTTTGATGGTTTCAAAATGGTTTGCCACCCAACTGCCGAATTCCCTGGCTTCCCGGGCGTTGTCGAAAATGAAGACCGGCGCCCGTTGCATGGCATCCTGGGAAACGGTGGTGGTGATCCCGCCGCTTTCATACAGTATTTTCATGCCGCGGTTGTAACTGGCCACCAGGGTGCCTTCGGTGGTGGCCAGGGGGATATAAAAATCCCCTTGGGCATGTTCGCCGTTTACCCGCAAGGGGCCGGCCAGACCGATGGGAACCTGGGCCACGCCGCTGAAATGCTCGATGTTGCCGGGCAACAAATCAAGCTCAAAAGAATAGGCCGCCATATGCTCCGGCCGGACACCGGTCTTTTCCAGGATAAAACTTTGGCGGGCCGCGACCATTTCACGGGAGTAGTCCTTAAGGCCGCTGGTGCGGGGAATTGTGGCGCGCATGGGAAATCCTCCTGTCTATACGATTTTTGGATATCATATAATTCAAATCGAAAAACCTTCAACCATCAGCCTTCGGACTATTTACCTGAATAGTCACATTGCTTTTACGGCCTGATAGAAGGCCCTTATCATCGTTGCGGCCCTATCGCGGCTGGAAGCCGCTCCCACAATAACGCAACTGGAAGTCGCTTCCACCATAAAGATCGGCCGAAACGGTGAACAAGGCTTGATAAAGAAAGAAGTGTGCCGGATTTCTTGGTTGGATGAAAAAAATATTTTAATTGCTTACAGTATGTTGAATTGATCGGAAGCAAGTCTTGAAAATTCGTTGCGTGGTTTGTCACATGGTTGCTGCGCCACACAAGTGGAGCATGTTACAGTCCTGCCCATGGTTGTGGCCCTCGGCCTTGATCACCGTTTGGGCCGGCGAGAAAAACCTGAATTTCGAATATCGAAATATGAAACAAATTCGAATTACCAAAATATATGATTCCAAAACAAAGCGATTCGTGAGTGATTTGGTTTTGTCTCATCCATCCAACCTCTCGGGGTCGGTATCGGTATCGGAATCGGTATCGAGTTTTTTCTATTTTTTCGATCCCGATACCGATAGCGACCCCGACCCCGAAAAGAACTACATGCGATTCCCCTGATCCGAGTCTGGTTTTTTCAGCCCGTATTGATCCAGCTTGCGGTATAAAGTGCGGCGGTTGATACCCAGCAAACGGGCGGTCTTGGCTTTGTTCCAATCGGTTCTAGCCAGGGCTGCCGCCAGGGCCGCCGCATCCCCGGCCGACTTCTGCACTGTACGGGGCCTGTGCTGACCGGGTGTTGAGAGAACTTCCCGGGGGAGGTGTTCAATTTCGATGACATCCTTACGACACAATACAAAAGCCCGCTCCACGGCATGCTCCAGCTCGCGGATATTGCCGGGCCAGTCATAATCCAGAAAAGCTTTCAGCACTGGGTCGGCTGCGGCATGGATCTGTTTTCCATATTTGCGGTTGAAGTGGGCGATAAAATGTTCCAGCAGCAGCGGAATATCCTCCGGCCGTTCCCGCAGGGGCGGCAGGTCGATCTCCATCACTTTCAGGCGGTAGTACAGATCCTCGCGGAATTCCCCGCGGCGCACCATTTCCTTGAGGTTGCGATGGGTGCAGGCAATGACGCGCACATCCACGCGGCAAACCCTTGCATCTCCTACGCGTTCAAAGCTTTTTTCCTGAAGCACGCGCAACAGCTTCAATTGGATGCGGGGGGAAATATCGCCGATTTCATCCAGCACCAGGGTGCCTTTGTGGGCCATTTGAAAGCGGCCGGGATTGTCCTTGATGGCGCCGGTAAAGGCGCCTTTGACGTGGCCGAACAATTCGCTTTCCAGCAGATTTTCCGCCAGGGCCGAACAATTCACCACCACAAAGGGTTTTACGGCCCGCCGGCCGCCGTTGTGCAGGGCTCTGGCCACCAACTCCTTGCCGGTGCCGCTTTCACCGGTGATCAGAACCGTGGTTTCCATGTCGGCAAGATCCTCCAAAAGGCGGTAGACTGCCTGCATGGGGCGACTTCGGCCGATAAGATTGTGAAAACGGGAGCGCTCCTTTAGCTCCCGCTCCAGGTCATCCAGTCGGGTGATGTCTCGGATTACCAGCACGGCCCCCAGGAATTCATCCTGCTGCCCCAAAAGCGGAGCAGTGGACAGGACCACCTTTTTGGTTGGAGCGCCTTTTTGCGGGCAGACCGCTTGATATTCGGCAATGCCGGCCCGGGTATTCAGGGTCTCGGTCAAGACCTTGCGGCACGGCTCGTCACAGGGAATGGTGAAATCGTCCAGAGCGCCGCCCACCAAACGCTCCGCAGGTATGGCGCATAGGGCTTCCGCCGCGGCATTGACGGCGATGATGCGCATGTTGGGATCCACGGTGATAATGGCGTCCCGCACGCTGCGGAAAATGGCTTCCAGGCGGCTGCGATGGGCAATCAGCTCTTTTTCAGCCTGCTTGCGTGGGGTGATGTCCCGCACGATTCCCCGGAAGCCCACGGGGTGGTCCTGAAGATCCCGGCGCAGGGAAATGGAAATCTCCACATGCCGGACCTCGCCGTCGGCCCTGATGATTTCGTAATCAAAAGCCGTATTGGGCAGGCCGGTGGTATAGACCTTGTTAAAGGCTTCATAAACCCGGCGGGCGATTTCCGGCCGCATGTATTCCCGGTAGTTGAGCCCGATCATCTTTTCCGGCGGATAACCCCGGATGCGGCAAAAGGCGGCATTGCAAAAGGTTATGTTGCCGGTAAGATCCGCTTCCAGATAACCGTCCTCGATCTCTTCCAGAATGGCCCGGAGTCGCTCCCGGGCTTCCTGCAAGTCTTTTTCCAGTTTTACTTCAGTCGCAAACTGTTGATGGGAATTTTCCATGATTAGGGCTCTATTTTAAATACCCTCTCGGCATTATTAAATAAGAAAAGGTCCTGGACCTCCTCTTCCAGTTGGAGCGCTTTAAGATCTTCCAGGCATTTGGCCGGGGTGATCATGGGATAATTGGTTCCGAACATGACCTTTTTGCGGCCGTTGGTGCGCATGTAGGCCGTCAGTTCATTGGGGAAGCGTTTGGCAGTATAGGCCGAGGTATCGATAAAAACATTGGGATGCTTGGTGGCCACGGCGATCATTTCCGTGGTCCAGGGATAGCCGATGTGGCCGCAGACAATTTTCAGTTCCGGAAAGTCCAGAGCCACCTGGTCGATATAGGGGATCGGACGTCCAGGCTCAGAGGGGCAGAACGGGCCGGTATGACCCACCTGAAGACAGACAGGCACATCCAGAGCCGCGCATTCGGCATAGACCGGGTAGTAAAGCCTGTCCGTGGGCGGCAGATTCCAGAACCACTGCACGATGCGGATACCTTTGAATCCCAAATCCCGGATGCAGCGCCTGGTTTCGCGCACAGCCGCCATGGGTTTATAGAGGTTCACGGAGCCGATGCCGATGAAACGTTCCGGATACCGCTTCACAATGGCGGCAACCTCTTCATTGGAAATCAGCGCGCCCTGGGGCCCCCACCAGGCACAGATCAATCCCTTATGCACCCGGCCCTGATCCATGACCGCAAGGGTTGTTTCAACCGGGATCGGTTCCGTAACCCGCTCGATCCCCATCCACTTGCGCAAGGATGCAAACATGGGGTGATTGATGAATTCCAGATTTGGGTGTTGCATCCAAACATCGATGGTTTTTATTTTTTCCGGCATCGTTATCCTTTAACTGATTATGGTTTTGTTACAAACTAAAAATGGCATTTTTACAGGTTTTTGCCCAACTTGCCCAACAACAGGAATAAAATGCTTTTCTCTTCCATAGTCATATTTGTAAATAATTTTTGGCTGAGTTTAACTGAAATATCCAGCATGTCTTTTGTAATGGAATCGGCTTTGGCTGTTGGCTGCAATTCTATGGAGCGACTGTCGTTTCGTTTTTTTGTCTTAGTTACATAGCCGGTTTTTACAAGGGCATCAACGATCAATGAAACAGTGGATTTGTCTTTGCGGCAATCTTTGCAGATATCTTTTATGGAAGTGCATCCATTTGCTTTAATGGCATATAATACATCTCCATACGAAGGCGGGATGTCATGTACGCCGATTCCTGTCATCTCTTTTTGTAAAAATGAAAAGGCTTTTTTTCGGATAGTGCTGATGGAAAATAAAAAATTGTGCTCGGTGATCATCATAATAGTTTGCATATAAACTTTTTACAGGCAACTGTCAATTATTTTGGACCGATGTGGACGTCAAACAGCTTCCCGGTTCTTATCAGCGGAGATGAAGTGTTTGCATTTTGGAGCTATATGGCATAGGAATGAAAAATATTTCCAATCCTTGCGGGATGCTTGTTGGATAACGGCAAAACGATAGTATCAAGGTGGAAATGAGACGAGCCATCCAGTGTTTTTTCAGTACGAGGCCATTCATTGAAAAAAAATTGCTATATTTTTCTACTGCTCATTGTGCTGGTGTCATGCGGCCCGGGGCGATATATCGTAACGCGCAACAACCATTGCGAGGTGTATGACCCGGAACCGGTGGCCGGCCAGGTGATTGACTGGGAGGGGGAATGTGAAAATGGAAATGCCAGCGGATATGGCGTGCTGTCGGTTTATGAACAGGATAAAATTGTTTTTCAATGCACCGGTAGCATGAGCAACGGCTGTTTTGAAGGCGAGGTTCTTTTCGTAGTCCTCAAAGACGAGAAGCCATATGCGGAATATTTGGAAAACTGGAAAAACGGCCGCTCCACTTTACGCGTCCAAAATGTAAGTTTGAGAAAATATTTGGCACCAGCCAAAGATGCCAGGGATTATTTGCATCGCCTGAAACTGTTTCAGCAAAAATACCCGGATGTCTGGGTGGATGATTTTCACGATGTGCTGCTTAAAAAAACATATTTTGCTTGCAGCGATATAATTGCCGAGGAAAATCCGGTTTCCAAAGCAGAAGTGAGGACGCCCCCTGGTGAAGCGATAAATCCGGATGATGCAAGCCGGAAGACCATCCGCAAAAATGAATTGCTGCTTAAGATCAGTGATGACGGCAACCCTGACTGTGGTTTCTACACCATATTCAACCATCGCATTGACAGCTTGAAAAAGATGGTGAGCGATCGATATCGGCCCGGAGGCGCACAGTTGCACGTGGTGCAATCGGATTCGGTTTGCGATGAAAAATCGATTCCGGAAAAATTGCCGGATTCATGGCCGGTGGAACGGCGCGAGGAAAAAGCAGAAGGCATGAATCAAGAACAAAATGGAGCGCTTTATTTCTATCCGATCAAACGCTATTGAGGTTTATTTTCTTTACGTTCTTCTTTTTCCGGTGGAAAAAGTTGATTTAGAGCCCGAGTCATAATCGCGGAAAACGTTTCGCCTGTTTTTTGGCTTTCCGCCTCCAGTAAATCAACCACATGTTGATCCAGTTTTACCGTTATTTCGCGGCTTTCTTCTTTTACTTTTTTCCCGTTCTGCCATTCCCCTTTGAAATATGTTCCGTCAGGCCATTTGTATAGACCATGACCGTGTTGAACATTGTTTTGCCATTCCCCTTTGTAGTAGGAGCTGTCTGCACCAAAATAGATCCCATTGCCGTGGCGATCGTCATTTTTCCATTCGCCCTCGTAATAGGCGCCGTTTTGCCATTTATAGGCCCCATTGCCGTCCCTTTTGCCGTTTTTCCATTCGCCTTCGTAATAGGCGCCGTTGGGACGCTTCAGGGTCCCCCAGCCTTGCCGCAATCCATCAATCCAATCACCAGTATAGACATCACCATTGTACCAAGAATATGTCCCTTTGCCATGGGGTTTGCCGTTCAGAAAATCACCCTCATAGGTATCCCTTCCTTTGGAAATACCTTTGCCGTTTGCAAGCCCTTCTTTACATTCTCCTTTATAGTCATCGGCGATGTCCGGATCCATGACGCGGCATTTTTCCTCTTCCGCGGCTCCAGCGGCATCAAAGACTATAAGTATTAGGCAAAGCGTTAAAATGCCGAATAAATAAGCACTTTTATTCTGCATCCCAATCCCCCCCCATCCCCCCATTTTTAAGCACACCAAGGTGGACCAGTGATCGTGATATTGGATTATACCCACTCATTGCAGTCAATTGGGCACGTCTCGTATTGAAGATACACAACTTGTCTGAATAATGCAACATTCCTTGTCTTTAAAGGTCCGCTCTAAAAACCGATGGGCAGGAATGCCATCTATACAGTATAGATAAACAATTTAAATAGGTTAATCCGTTGGTGCCGGCCTTTGTTTTTGTTCCATATGCAGCCGGGCATGAAGAAAAAAATGAATTTCTTTACTTTTTCAGTTTTGAAATGTATAGGAACTAGATACTGCTTTGATGTTTTTGCATAATTCATTATATAGCTAATAAATTTAGTTCGTTAAATTAATTCAATATCATTCAATTTAGGAGGATGAAATGAAAAAAGCCTTGGTTGTATTGAGTTGTGTCGGTGCGCTTGTCTTTGCAGGTTGTGGTGCCAAAGATACACCTGAAACATTCGGAAAAAAATATGTCGAAAAAAAATTCAGCAGCCCCAACTGTGATCTTTCCGGTTTGAAATATACGGTAACCGAAGGCGACAAGGATACGGCCAAGGTTACAATTGAAGGCAAAATCAATTACAAGGAAGAGCTCAAGCTGGCCAAAAAAGACGGAGAATGGGCAATTTGTGAAAAAGAAGTGAAAAAGGCCACGCCGGAGAAAAAGGCTGAAGAAAAGAAAGTAGCAAAAGCTGAAGCCCATGCACCGGCAAAAGCAGAAGTAAAACAACCTCAGGCGAAAAAAGCGGAAAAGAGCGACGCCGCCCAGCATTAAGCCGAACTGATTTTTTACAATAAATGTAAGGTGCTGCTCTGTAAATAATGGAATAATACAGCAGACCTGATGTTACTGAGTTCAATATGGCCCTTTTTTAAAGGGCCATATTTTTTTATTGGACCGTGGTTGCTGGGATGTTTTTGGAAGAACCGGTGAGGGCATCAAATTCCGGGCAAGGGTCGCTTTACGTTAAAAAAATTGACAAAGGATGGCATAACCTGTTATAAATACATACTATAATTATGAACACACAGAACCAGGCACAATTACCCTCAATTTCTCGAATCATATATCAGTTTTAGGCCTCAAGAGTACAAAAGCTGACTTGCTGAAAGTGCTGTTTCTCATTCATAAATAGAAAGAAGGCCGCTATGAAAATGAGAATAACGATTTCTTTTTTCGCCGTGTTGCTGGTCATGTTCTGGTGCGGCGGCCCCTTCCTTTTTGCCCAGGAAAAAGTATTCAAGATCGGAATTTTACAGATGGTCAGTGATTTGGATGTGGCGGTGGAAGGCTTTAAGGCCGGGATGAAAAATCTGGGATACATCGAAGGCCGCAATGTGGTGTATGAATATGTCAGCGCCAATGGGGTTATGGAAAATGTTTTGCAACATGCAGAGTATTTTGCGGCCTCGGATAAGGATTTGATATTCAGTTGTTCAACACCGGTAACCAAGGCCCTGAAGATCGCCACCAATAAAACCAAGAATCCGATTCCGGTTGTTTTCACGCCGGTCACTGATCCGGTTTCAGCCGGGATTGCCGTGAGTCTGAAATCATCCGGATGCAATGTGACCGGCGTTTTGTCCGGCGTGTATACCGACAAGCAGCTTCAAATTCTAAAAGAAATAATCCCCAGGATCAAAACAGTACTGGTGATTTCCAAGAAGGGTGACGGCAGCTCCGAGGCCGGCTTGAATGCGATAATACCGGTAGCAAATAGATTGCATATAGATCTGATCATTGAAAGACCTGTTCAAGCAAAAGATGTGATCGAGATTTTCAGCCGCCATGATTTTGCCAAGATCGATGCGATTCATATTCCCCCGGATACCATGGTGGGAAAAAATGTGGATAAAATCTTTGCACTGACACGCAAACACAAAATACCCATCATCGTGCATACCCATACCATGCTTCCATACGGCGGTTTTCTATCCTTTACATCCGATTATTTCCAATTGGCCAAAAATCAGGTCGCCGTGCAGGCAGACAAGATTTTACGGCATAAAATCCATCCACGGGATATTGAAATCGAAGAGCCCAAAGAGACTTACCTGGGGCTGAATTTACTGCTCGCCGATGAATACGGAATTCATATTCCTTCCCGCTATATTGATCAGGCAACACATAAAGTCAAACAGTTGTCGGATATAAAATCGCCCTGATTTCATCCCCATCCATTGGAGGAAAATGGGAGCCCGGCCCAAAATAAAATTCAAAAACACCATTCTTTTTAAAATTATCGTGCATGGCACGATCGCCCTTATTCTTGTGCTGACAGTCATTGGTTACATTTTTTACGAATTAACCTGCCGGCAAATTGAAAAATTAACCAATACCCAATTGTCACGCCTCACTAAAATGTATGCGGAAAATTTGGAGCAGGCTTATCTTGAAACAGAGTCCAATTTGGTTTCCTTTAAGGATATTCCTTCCATTTTGGAATTTCACAACAATCGCAGGTATGAACTTCAGGAGGAATCGGAAGAAAACATAAAAAAAATTACCGACTTTTTTACCAAATTCGCGGAACGTACCAAGGAGTACCCGCTCATCCGTTTTGTTTATAAGGATGGCATGGAAGTGGTGAAAATCAAAAGAAACCGGCCGGTATCGCCTGGTGAGCGCATGCGCATCAGCGATCAAGCAGGTTTCATGGAGAACAAGATTGTTGATCAGGGCCTTCAATATATTGAAGAGATTCAAACCCACTGCATTGTGTTCATATTGCCCTTGTTCTATAAGGATGAAAATTTCGGGTACATTGAGCTGAATTTCAGCCTGGAAAGATTTCTCATGCAAATCCGCCAGGAGCAGTTGTTCGAGACCGGTTATCTGGTGGTTTTTGCAGGCAATGGGGACATTGTTTATTATCCGCATTGTAATTTCAACGACCGCCTTCAGGAAGTAAATCCATTCATCTTTAACCATATCGGCGAGATGAAGGCGAACAAAAGCGGCAATTTCCGTTTTTCCGATAAAGCCGATTACATCACCTCCTATTCATCCCTGCTTAAAAAAGACTGGTTTGTCGCCACCATCATCCCTGAAGATGAAATGCTGGGAGTGTTGATCAAAATCAGAAATATCGGCCTGTTGATTTTGGGCCTGATCTTTTTTTTCGTCATGTTGAATATGAATCTGCTGATACGCTCCATCATTATTCAGCCTTTGAATCAGTTGATCGATGTGACCAAGGAAATCATCAAAGGCAATTTAAAAGCCAGGGTGACTCAGATTCAACAGGACGAGATCGGGCAACTTTCAACCGCCTTCAACAATATGGCGACCAAAATCGACGCCAGTTTCCACCGAATCAAAGAGCAGGAAGAGCAATATCGTTCCTTGGTGGATAATATCAACATGGGCATATTTCGGAGCACGGCGGATCCCAACGGACATTTTCTCCAAGCCAACCCCGCCATTTACAAGATATTCGGCTACGAATCCCTGGCGGAATTCATGAAAATCACTGTATTGGATCTATATGAAAATCCCGAAGATCGGGCCGGCTTTATCCGGCTCGTGCAGGATCAAGGCTATTGCAGCAATTATATCGTCAAGGCAAAGAAAAAGGATGGTGAAATCATCTGGGTCTCCATCAGCGCCACTGCCCAATTTGATGAAAAGGGCATAATTCAATTGATCAACGGCGTAGTAGAAGATATTACCGATCGCAAGCTAAAGGAAGCAGCGGAAAAAAAGCGCCGGGAAGCGGAAGCGGCCACCCAAGCCAAAAGCGAATTTCTGGCCAATATGAGCCATGAGATAAGAACCCCCATGAATGCCATCACCGGTTTGGCCTATCTCTGTCTGAAAACCAATTTGTCTGCCAAACAACGTGATTATTTAAATAAAATCAACGCATCGGCCGGGGCCTTGCTCGGTCTGATCAATGATATTCTGGATTTTTCCAAGATAGAAGCCGGCAAACTCACCATAGAAGCCGTGGACTTCCATCTGGAAGATGTTATGGACAATATATCCAATATCATCAGCACTAAAGCCGAAGAGAAAAAGCTCGAATTGCTGTTCAAGATCGGCAATGATGTGCCCCAGGTTCTGGTTGGTGATTCGTTGCGCTTGGGCCAAATATTGATTAATTTGGCCACCAATGCCGTTAAGTTCACGGATAGCGGCCATGTCTGCATCAGCGTGGAACTTCTACAGGGATTTAATGAACCTGGTGAAGTAGTGCTCCGGTTTTCCGTGGCGGATACGGGCATCGGCATGACTCCTGTGCAAAAGGAAAGATTATTTCACTCCTTTTCCCAGGCGGAAACATCCACAAGCCGGAAATACGGCGGGTCCGGACTGGGCCTGGCCATATGCCGGCGGCTGGTGGAAATGATGGGCGGCCGCATAGATGTGCTGAGCGAGGCCGGACGCGGCAGCATTTTTACCTTTACCGCCAAATTCGGCAGGTGCTCAAAGGAAAAACAGAAGTTGTTCGATTGGCCCTTGGATCTTCGGGGAATGCGGGTATTGGTAGTGGATGACAATGCGGTTTCCCGCGAGATTCTGAAAGACACCCTTTCAACATCCGCTTTTATCGTGGAAGAAGCGGAATCCGGCCTTGAAGCTGTGAGTAAAATTGAAGCAGCCTCCCAAACGGCTTCCTATGATTTGGTTTTAATGGACTGGAAGATGCCGCAGATGGACGGTATTGAAACCACACGGCACATTAGGGAAAATCTGAAAATCGGCCATATCCCGGAGATTTTAATGGTCTCGGCCTTTGGTAAAGAAGAAATATGGCAGCAGGCGGAAGCGGCAGGCATCAACGGTTATTTGGTCAAACCGGTAAGCCGCTCATCCCTTTTTGACACCATTATGGAGATATTCGGCAAAGCCCATCATGGAAAAACATTTGAACTCCCCTATGCAGCCCTGGATATAGAAGGCTTGGATGCAATCAGGGGCGCAAATATTTTGGTTGTTGAAGATAATGAAGTCAATCAATTGGTGGCCAGGGAATTACTGGAAAGCGAAGGATTTGTAGTGACCTTGGCAAGCAATGGGATCGAAGCGCTTGAACAGATTTTACGCTCCTTTGCCGAAAACCGGCGTTTTGATGCGGTATTGATGGATATTCAGATGCCTATCATGGATGGCCACCTGGCCACCCGGGAAATCCGTAACCGGCAGCCGGCCGGTGAAAAGCTTCCGATCATCGCCATGACGGCCCATGCCATGAGCGATGAACGGGAGCGGTGTCTGCAAAGCGGCATGAATGATTATCTCACAAAACCCATTGAACCTAAAAAGCTTTTCAGTACCTTTGTGGACTGGATCAAGCCGGCGGGGCGCAACGGATTGAAGACGTTTGAAAATGAAAAAGACAAGGCCGTTGCCCTTGAAAAAATACTTCCGGAACGTATGCCGGGGATAGATATTGCTTCCGCTCTGAAGCGCATCAACAGGAATGAAAAATTGTTCATCAAATTAATGAGCAGCCTGTACACAAATTACCGCTTCACATCGGATGAATTGCAGGGAGCATGGGCCAGGGCGGATTTCGAGCAGATCAGGCGTGTGGCCCATAGCATAAAAGGAATGGCCGGAAACCTATGTGCTGAGAGTCTTGCCGTCACTTCCCGTGATCTAGAGGTTTGCATAGTAGAGAATAAGGTTGAGAAAATCCCTGATAAACTGAATAATTTCATCAATGCCTTGGAAGAGGTGCTGCGGTCCGCTGCTGAATTGCTGGGAGTGCCGGATCGCACCGATCCTTCAGAACCTGTTTATCCTGAGGAGGCTTCGACGGATATCGCCGCAGTGGCGCCGTTTTTTGATGAATTGCAGCAGCTTTTGGAAAAAGGCCACACCCGGGCCGGGGATGTATTGGAAGCACTTCAGGGGCAATTGCGGCAAAACTCATGCCGGGCCTATATTTCTCAACTGAAAACCTTTATCAATGCCTATGATTTTGAGGAAGCGGAAAAAGTCTTGCAGGAGCTGGCAGGAATTCTATTGATCCCCAGGAAAGACAAACGATGAAAGATGCCGGATCCAACATTCTGATCATCGATGATGAACCTTTTAATATTCATCTGATAGTCGATACGCTTAAAAACAACTACGAAACCACCATTGCCAAGAGCGGAGCACAGGCCCTGAAGCGCCTGGAAAAATTTTTGCCGGATTTGATATTGCTGGATATCATCATGCCGGACATGGACGGCTTTGAAGTGCTGAGGCGCTTGAAGGCAAGTGAACGCACCAAAAACATTCCGGTGATTTTTATTACGGCCATGGATGACGTCGGCGATGAAACCAAGGGTTTTGAATTGGGGGCTGTTGACTACATCACCAAACCCATCAGTCCTCCGATCGTTTTGGCCCGGGTGCGGAATCATCTGGCGCTGAAACAGTACCGTGATCATCTGGAAGAACTGGTGAAAGACAGAACCGTCAAGCTGGAACAAGCTATGGCCGCATTGAGAGCAGCCAAAGAAAAAGCCGAGGCCGCCAACAAGGCCAAGAGCGAATTCTTAATGAATATGAGCCATGAATTGCGCACCCCGCTGCACGGTGTGATGACGGCCGGGGAATTGATCACCACCTGCGACTCCAAGGCCGAACTCGAAGAATTGCAGCAGGTCATCCGTTCATCCGTGGACTCCCTTGTGCAAACAATTGAAAATATATTGGAGTATACCAAATCAAAGGACGGCGCCTTGCAACTTGCGACAGAAGTATTCAGCCTGACTGAAATCCTAGCAAAAATAAAAACCAGCTTCTATCACAAAGGCGCCAATATTCCGGTAAATCTGACAATGGAGGTGGACCGCCGAATTCCGGATGGGCTCATCGGGGACGGCAGCCGTTTGCTGGAGATCATCAACCGTCTCATGGAAAACGCAGCCAAATTCACGCGGGTCGAGCCCAAAGTCAGCTTGAGTGTCAAGCTCCATCAGGCGGATCAGGAATTCGTTGTCATGCATTTTTCCATAGAAGACAATGGGGTCGGAATCCCCTCAGAGAACTTGCAAAACATTTTTGAACCTTTCTGGCAGGAGGATACTTCCAAAACCCGCCGATATGATGGCGTGGGAATCGGCTTGTCGGTCTGCAAGGAATTGGTTACCCTCATGGGCGGGAAAATTTGGGTGGAAAGTGCAGTCAACGCAGGCAGCACCTTCCATTTTACCGCGCGGTTCAAGCCTCTATAGATTTTTATCGAGCGTCCCGCATCAATGCGGAGTACTGCAGCAGCATTCCGCCTTTGACCGCGATCAGGTAAAAGTTACGTCAGAGGTATCCGATAATGATACAACTGATAATGAATTTTTATCCATAGATTAGAAAAAAAATTAATCAGCGGCGCGGCCTCTTGCGCCCGCTGAATTTATGGGTTGGGCAGTCCATACGAATTCTACAGCAGCGCTGCATTGAGAACACTGTAAAAGCGCTCGCGCGCCTGCCGCTCTATCCACGGTGTATGTCCACACTTCTCGAGCACAACAAGGCGAAAGTCTTTGAGCACAGCCGACAAGGGCTTTTCAACGCCTACTGCCGGATGGGGATCGTAATCGCCATGAATGGCAAGCACCGGGCATTGGATATGCGCTGCCAATCCCAACAGTTCCCCATTCCTCCGCATTTTCGCGGCAGCGTCCCACACGCTTTGGTAAATATCTCCGTGTGGATCTATCCGGTCCGCGTCACTTACTTGGTCCATGAGCGCATCATAAGTGTCTACTTTCAAAGCTAAACTACCTAACCGGGCCAGCACACGGTCTTTATCCTTTGTTGCTGGACTGCTTAGGGCTTGGAGGAGAGATTCAAACTCCGTTTTCTCATCGGCAGTGAGCCGGCTTGATCTTGTCTCGTGAAGCGCCGAGAGATACCTTTCTTCAAGTGGACCACATCCCACCAATATCAGTTTCTTGACAAGCGCAGGATAACGTGCTGCGACGATGAAACTGAGCCAGGCTCCCCAAGAAAAGCCTATCAGAACGACGGGGGGAGAGCTATGCCTCTCCAAAATCCTCTCTAGCTCTTGGACTTGCCCTTCAAGAGTGGTAGCGATTTGAATCGGTTCCAATACACCGTAACCACAGGCCAACTGGCGGGCTACTGGAGCCATTTCGCCACCAGCACCAGGGCCGCCATGAATGACAGCTACAGTAAATGGCGCCTTGCCATACGTTCGTAAATTCTGCATGGGTATTGTACCGTACTTTTGTTTGAAAGAAGGCTGTCCAACAAGTGGTTTATCATTATAGTTCCCGCTGAACTTACCGTATATCATATCATTTTCCGATGGTGACCTTGACCCGAAAACCAATTGCGGATCTTCCGGGAGGCCATAACCGGGGAATCGCATGTAAACTTGGCGCGGAATGTACAGCCATTAAATGCCAACATTTCATCCAGCGAATACTATTGCTCGCCAAGATAAAGCGATTCGTGAGTATTTGGGTTTTGTCTCTGCCATCCAACCTCTCGGGGTCGGGGTCGGGGTCGGTATCGGTATCGAGTTTTTTCTTTTCCCCCAAAGGCAATTCGCCAACGGGACGGAACGGTGTGCCCTGCCGATGTGCAGGGGCGGTTCGCGAACCGCCCCTACGGAAAGGCCATGGTGTTGAGTCTTGGGGTCAACATGGGAAAAGCCCTGGTTTTTTGGGGCGGGGTCTCCCAAATTATTTTTTCGATCCCGATACCGACCCCGACCCCGAAATAAAACTACATGCGATTGCCCTGGGATGTTCAGACTATGTATTTCGTCCCCAACTTTATACCCTCAAGGATAATAGACGAGAACTTAACCAGTATGCGATCTGTTCAGGTTGAAAAAACCTTGTAAAATTTAAATATATTGTGTTAACAACTACATGTGTTAAAAAACTGTTGACGATTTGATAAAGGACAAGAAATGATAGATAATCCTACTCTGGAGTTTCTGGAGTTTAATAGGCGACCCTTATGAAAATACTGATCTGTGGCAAAGGCGGCTGTGGTAAAAGCACGGTGGCGGCGCTGCTGGCGCTGGCCATGCGCAAACGAGACAAGCAGGTTTTCTTAGTGGACGCGGATGAATCGAATATCGGCTTATACCGCATGTTGGGCTTGGACATTCCTGAATCCCTGATGGACAGCCTGGGCGGGAAAGAGGGCTTTCGCAACAAGACCAAGACCTCCGGGATTATGGCCGGCGGATCAGCGCAACTGTTTCCGAACGATCTGACTGTGGCAGGACTACCGGCCGGGTGTATCGCTTCCCGTAACGGAATCCGGGTGATGTCAATTGGTAAAATTCACCATTTTGGTGAAGGCTGCGCCTGTCCCATGGGAAAGCTATTCCGGCTGGTGTTCGCATCCCTGCGGCTGGCGGAAGGCGAGCTGGTCATTGTGGATACCGCCGCCGGTGTGGAACATTTCGGGCGCAGTATCGACGGGCATTGTGATCAGGTTTTATGTGTCGTGGACCCTTCCTATGAATCCATTGTAATGGTTAAAAGGGTGGCAACCCTTGCCAAGGAAGCCGGTCTGCCGGTGTCTGTTATTCTCAACAAATGGACCCCCGAGGTTGAAAAGGAGCTCGCCGACCAATTCGGTGACGTTGCCGTTATCGGGCGTTTACCGGATAATCGCTCAATCTTTTTCAACAACCTCAAAGGAAAGCCCCTGGACCTGGAAATACCGGAAATGGAATCCATCTGCGACGCGATTGGGGGATGAATAGACATGTTGACAGGTATCCACTGCCTCATGACATACAAATGCAATCTTGAATGTGACCATTGTTTCCTTTACTCAGGCCCCAATGCCCAAGGAACCATGACATTACCGCAGATTCGTTGCGTCCTAAATGAGGCACGAAAAATCGGCAGTGTGCGATGGATATACTTCGAAGGAGGGGAACCGTTTCTTTTTTATCCATCAATGCTTGAAGGAATTAAACTGGCACGAGGCATGGGATTTCAAGTCGGGATTGTGACCAACGCTTATGGGGCGGTTTCTGAAGACGATGCTGAGGTCTGGTTTCGGCCGCTCGCAGATCTTGGGGTGGCATACCTCAGTATCAGCGATGATACCTTTCATTATGGGGAAGGCGACAGCCCGGCCCAGCGTGGTTTGGCGGCAGCACGCAGGCTTGGTATCCCTACCGCCCCCATTTGCATTCAAAAACCCTTTTGGGAAGCGATGCCCGGACATGGTCAAGAAAAAGGAGCGCCTGTTATTGGGGGCGGCGCCATGTTCAGGGGGCGAGCTGTCGAAAAGCTGACTGCGGGATTACCACGTAGATCTTGCCATGAACTTATTAAATGCCCACATGAAGATTTGCAATCCCCTTCCCGGGTGCATGTGGACTGTTATGGTCATGTGCATCTGTGCCAAGGCATAAGCATGGGCAATATGTGGCAACGTCCACTTTCAACACTGGCACTCGCATATGAGGCTGATACTCACCCCATAAGCGGTCCTCTGACTAAAGGCGGACCGGCTCTTTTGGCAAAACAATACGATGTTGAAATTGAGGAAGAGTATGTTGATGAATGCCACTTCTGCTATTTGATTCGACGAACACTTGTTGACAGATTTCCAGAGTATCTCACTCCCAGGCAAGTTTATGGTCTCGAAGGGAAATGAAAAGTCACATAAGCATGGATCATTCCTTCATCTTTTTTGCCATTTTCTGTTCGTATCCCGCCCATTTCTCATCCACCTGTTTTTGAATGTCGGCGATCATTTCTTCTGTCAGGGCGCGGAAGCGTGATTGGCTTTCGAAGTAGGCCGCCACAGGTTGGCGTTTTTTACCTAGTAGTTTCAGGGATGCGCCGGTCAGGCGGAATTCGCCATGCTCGATCTCGTATAAATCAAAGAGGCCGCTTTCCACGGCCAGGCGCCCGATTTTGACCGAATAGCGCGGATCAAAGCCCCAGCCGGCCGGGCAGGGGGTCTGGAGGTGGAAATACTTCGGCCCGGTGATGGTCTTGGCTTTCATGATTTTATCGTAAAAGTCCAGGGGGTAGGCGGCCGTGCCGGTGGCCACGTAATTCAGGTTGTGGGCCGCCATGATGGCGGGCACATCCTTTTTGGGCTGGAGCTTGCCGCGGATGGGAGTGGTGGTGGTGATCACCCCTTGGGGGGTGGTGCCGGAGCGCTGCACACCGGTATTCATGTAAGCTTCATTGTCATAGCAGATGAAAATGAAGTTCTCGCCGCGCTCGCAGGCCCCGGAAAGGGATTGGATACCGATGTCGGCCGTGCCCCCGTCGCCGGCCCAGGCCGCCACGGTGATGTCGGTCTTGCCCAGGGCTTTCAGGGCGCCGATGACGCCGGTGGCGGCGGCGCCGGTGGAGGCAAAGGTCACGTTCAAACAGGGCAACTGGGTGGCGGCAATGGGATAAAGTCCTTGCAGCACCGTCAGACAACTGGGCGGTACCACCAGGATGGTGTTGCGGCCCAGGGCCTTGAGTCCGATGCGATATAAAATGCTGAGGCCGCATCCGGCGCAGGCGCGATTACCCGGATGGACCAGTTCTTCTTCCGGCAAACTGAGGATAGTGCTGTTAACGCTCATATTGTTTTCCTTGACCGGCTGAACCGGTGAATGCAATGGGGGTGTTTCAAATTCGAATTCCTTTACAGCTTCAGACCGATCCACTGGGGCGTGTCAATGGAAGCCGGGCCTTGGGTGCAGGCCTCGCGAAAGGTTTTGAGCAGATCGGCGGTCTTGATCTCCCGGCCGCCCAGCCCCAAAATGAAATTTTTCACAAAGGGCCGGGCCGGCCCGGGGTAGAGCGCGGCCTTGATATCGGTGAACAGGGCGCCCTGGTTGCCGTAGCTCAGGGCTTTTTCAAAAACAACCACCCCCTTGGCCTTGGCAAGCAGTTCCACCATGGCCTGTTCCGGAAAGGGTCGATACAGGCGCAAGCCGGCCACGCCCGCCTTCAGACCTTCTTCGCGCAGTTCGTCGACCACATCCCGGAGTTGGTAGGACAGGGAGCCGAGGCAGACGGCGATAAAATCCGCATCTTCACAGCAATAGGGCTCAATAAAGGGGTGGCCGCCACGATTGAAAATTTTTTGAAAACGGGCATCGATTTCCGCCACCTTGTCAATGGCGCGTCTTAAATCCACATGCAGATTGTGACGGATTTCCATGTACCCCGGCGCCAAGTTGCCGCGCACATCCGGCCGGATATCCGGCAGGGTCACGGTATTCAGGTTGGCGGGTTGTTTGGGATCCAGGGCATAGGCCGGTTTGAAAGCCGGCAGGAATTCATCCACTTTGTCCGGGTCCGGCACGTCAAAGGGCATATAAGTGTGGGAGAGCAGGTAACCGTCATAACAGACCATCACCGGAATGCTGACGGTTTCCGCCAGCAGAAAGGCCTGAATGACCGTGTCGATGATTTGCTGATGATCGCAGGCATACAGTTGAATCCAACCCGCATCCCGCTGGGAAATGGAATCCTGGTGATCGTTCCAGACCGTCCAGGGGGCACCGATGCCGCGGTTGACCACGCACATGACTATGGGCAGGCGCGCTCCGGCGGCCCAATGCACCTGTTCAACCATATATAACAAACCATTGGCGCTGGTGGCGGTAAAGGCCCTGGCGCCGGTGCTGGAGGCGGCGATGCAGACCGCCAGGGCGCTGTGCTCGCTTTCCACCGGGATGTATTCAGCCTGCATTTCCCCGGCATCCACGAATTCGGAAAGTTTCTCGGTCAGCGGGGTTTGCGGGGTGATGGGATAGGCGGCGATGACCTGGGCCCGGGCCAATTTGAC
The DNA here is from genome assembly GCA_020723325.1 of Desulfosudis oleivorans. Taxonomy (GTDB): domain Bacteria; phylum Desulfobacterota; class Desulfobacteria; order Desulfobacterales; family SURF-7; genus DYJD01. Next base: position 48,556 of record DYJD01000038.1, read on the forward strand.
GCCGCTGGCCGCCGCCACATTACCCGATTCAATGATATGCATGGGATTACTTCTCCTTCTTGATCAGTTTGGTTTCCTCCACCATCTGAATGGCCGCAACCGGGCATTCTTCGGCGCAGATCTCGCAGCCTTTGCAATACTCATAATTGATGGTGGGGGGAATGGTGCGGGTGACCACGCCGTCCGGGCAGTACAGCCAGCAGTTGAAACAGGCCATTTTATTGGTCTTGGCCGGAATGCAGAGGTTCACATTGATGATGGGCCGCAGCACCCGCCATGATCCGGTTTTGCCCGCATCCCCGGGTCCGGGTTCGCTGTGGGATTTTTTACAAGCAAAAGTTGCGTCGCTCATGGGCGGGCCTCCGATCCGTTACCGATGACGGTTTTTTCAAATACCAGCCGGGCCGCCTTGGCGTTGCGGTTGGGTTTGCGGTTCTTGAATTCATCTTTGATAGCCTGGGATAGGGTTTCCATATCCATAAGTCCGGCGGCTTTGGCAAAGGCGCCGATGATGCCGGTATTGACGATGCCGGGCTTGAGTCCCACCTGGACCGCCAGGGAGGTGACATCGGCGGTGGCGATTTTCATGCCCGGATAATCATAATCCGTGGGCGGCTTGGGGGTGTTGACAATGATCAGACCGCCGGGTTTCAGACCGCTGACAATTCCGGGTTCTTCCAGCAGCAAGTGATCCAGCACCACAATCATGTCCGGTTTTTCAATGGGGGAAAGATCATAGATTTTCTGCTTGGAAATTTTCAGGGAAGTGAAAACCGGCGCGCCCCGGCGCTCGGTGCCGAAGGTGGGCGCCATGACCACGCCGCTGTAACCGGAGATGAAGGCGGCATTGGCCACGATTTTGGCAGCCGTGATGGCGCCTTGGCCCCCCCGGCCGTGCCATCTGATTTCGATGATTTTTTTTTGCATAATGTCGAACCGTTACAAACCTTTTCGTAATACCGTCATGCCCCCAAAGCGTATTGGGGGAAGATTGTTGACAACTGCTCGGGTAGATAGACCGAAGGCTGAAGGCTGAAGGTTTTTCGGATAACTGGCCTGATTCTTGTATGATATATATACCTTCAGTCTTCAGCCTTCAATCTTACCACCTGAGTTGGATACAGATTAAGCAATTTCTGGGATTTGTCAACAATTTTGAGCAAGCGTTCAGTCGGCAACCAATGCGGTCAAAAAGCGGCTTTTTGCCGCGAAAAGAAAGTACGAATATCGAAATCCGAAATTCGAAACAAATTCAAAATTTTAATAACCAAATTGCCAAAACAAAAAACAGGGGTTCAACAGCCGAGGCATTTGCCACGATAGTTTTATTCGGATTTTGATAATTCGAATTTGTTTCGGATTTCGCTATTCGTATTTCGGCTTTTTACGGCCTGGTTTGAAATATTGATCTGGTTTGCTCCGGCCGGTGGTGGTGCCAGGCAACCCACAAAAAATACTTGACGAAACCGCCGGACGGGCGTTAATTGAATCGCTCAATTGTTTCTCAGGCATTTGGCCTTGGGCAATTAGCGATTTTTGTAAACAGTATCGTTAAAGACAGGAAGTGATGTTGTCCCCATCCAAAGAAAAGCGGCTGCGCATCGGTATGATCAGTTATCGCAGCAATCCCCATTGCGGCGGGCAGGGCGTCTATGTGCGCAACCTGAGCCGGGAAATGAGCCGGCTCGGGCATGCGGTGGAGGTTATCGCCGGTCCGCCCGATCCTTTGCTGGACAAGGATGTCAAGCTCACCATGCTGCCCTGCCTGGACCTTTACAATCCCAACGATCTGTTCCGGATCCCCACCCTGCCGGAACTGGTTGATCCCATCAATTTGCTGGAATGGCTGGGGGTTGCCACCATGGGTTTCCCGGAACCCATGACCTTTGGTATGCGCGCTTTGCGGTATTTGCGCGACCGTTTTCACCAATATGACATTATTCATGACAATCAGAGCCTTTCCTACGGCATCTGGGCCATTTCCAAATTCGTGCCCACCATTGCCACCATCCATCACCCCATCACCGTGGACCGGGACATCGATATCAAGAGTGTGCGTTCGCCCTTTAAAAAACTGAAGCATCTGCGCTGGTATTCGTTCATCGGCATGCAGAAGCGCATCGCGACCAAACTCGGACGCATCATCACGGTTTCGGAATGTGCCCGGGCAGATATCCGCAGGGATTTCAACATCCCTGAAGAACGATTCAACATCGTGCCCAACGGTATCAACACGGACGTGTTCTATCCCATCCCGGAAATCAAGCGGGAACCGGGTCGCCTGATTGTCACCAACAGCGCCGACACGCCCCTTAAGGGGCTCTATTATCTTTTGAAGGCCGTGGCCATCGTTTCACGCACCCATCCCATTCGTCTCATCGTCATCGGCGCCCCCAAGAAGGACAGCGGGATCGTGAAACTGATCACCCGCCTGGGCATCGGCAAACACGTGCGTTTCACCGGCAGGATCGACGACCGGGAATTTGTGCGGCAATATGCCCGGGCTTCCATGGCCGTGGTGCCGTCGGTTTATGAAGGTTTCGGGCTGCCGGCCGGGGAAGCCATGGCCTGCGGTGTGCCGGTGATCAGCACCACCGGCGGTGCCTTGCCGGAAGTGGTGGGCGACGCGGGGCTGCTGGTGCCGCCGGCCGATGAGGAGGCCCTGGCCAGGGCCATCCTTTGCCTGATGGAGAACCCGGAACATGCGGCCGAACTCGGCCGGGCCGGCTATCGGCGGGTCCAGGAGAATTTCACCTGGCGAAGGGCCGCGGAAAAGACCATTGCGGCCTATCAGGAGGTCATGGGTGATTACTGTTGATTTTAAACGCCTCAGCCTGGGGCAGGGCGCCCGCATCCTGGATATCGGCTGCGGACCGGGACGCCATACCTGCGAGGCCTATCGGTTGCGGGAAGCAGTAGTAATCGGCGCGGATCGTAATTTTGCAGACCTTGAGGAGGCCCGCAACCGCTTGAACTTTCATGATGCGGTGGCGGAACACGGCGGCGGCGTTTGGGGCCTTTCCTCAGCCGATATCCTGCATCTGCCCTTCAAGGATGAAAGCTTTGATCTGGTGATCTGTTCCGAAGTGCTGGAACATATTCCCGATGACCAAAGCGCCATGGCGGAGATCATGCGGGTGCTCAAGCCCGGCAAACCCTTGGTGGTGAGCGTGCCGCGCTATTTTCCGGAAAGGGTCTGCTGGGCCTTGTCCGACGACTATTTCAATTGCAACCAGGGCCATGTGCGCATCTATCGCAAGAAAGAGTTGGTCCGGCGCTTGGAAGCCGCGGGTGCGCGCCATTTCGCCAGCCATTTTGCCCACAGCCTGCATTCACCCTATTGGTGGCTCAAATGCCTGGTGGGCCCCGGCCGCAAGGACTCCCGGGCGGTGAATATCTATCAGCGCTTCCTGACCTGGGATATCATGGAAAAACCGCCTTTGACCCGTTTGCTGGATAAAATGTTGAATCCGATCATGGGCAAAAGTCTGGTGTTGTATTTTACCAAGGCAGGTATGTTGCCAACAGAATCAGGAGCAAAGCAATGACCAATCAATACCAAAGTTGGCTGTGGCAGAAAACCGCTGAAACCTGCGTGAGTAATCTGAACAAGCACGGTTTTGACGCCCATTGGGTGGAGGATGGGGAGAGCGCCCTTGCAAAAATTTTGTCCCTGGCCGGGGAGGCTGTGACTTTCGGTTTGGGCGGCTCGGACACCACCCGCAGCCTGGGAATTGTGCCGGCCCTGAGCCAGCGCAACAAGACCATTTTCGATCATCTGACCGAAGGATTCAATCTATCGGAGAGTATTGACTGCCGCCGCTCCCAGACTGCTTGCGATTGTTTTATCTGCAGCGCCAACGCCGTTGCCCTGACCGGTGAAATCGTCAATGTGGACGGGGTCGGCAATCGCACCAGCGCCATGGCCTTCGGCCCCCGCAAGGTGATCATTGTGGCCGGCATGAACAAGGTGACCCCGGACCTGGACAGCGCCCTGAAAAGAGTGCGCCACATCGCCGCCCCCATGCGGGCCAAAAGCCTCAAACTGAAAACCCCCTGCGCGGAAACAGGGCTGTGCATGGACTGCAATTCCCCCCAGCGCATCTGCAACATAACCACCATCCTGCACCGCAAACCGCTCATGACGGACATATCCGTAATCCTCGTCAATCAGGAACTCGGATACTAAATGGATGCCTATGCCACATGATTGCCTGCAATAAATAATGACAGAAAATCCTCAATTCCTAATTCGTAATTCCTAATTCATAATTGTTATTTCACAGTTTGCACCGCAGGCGTTCTCTTCTGCCAATATTCCGTATAAAATACCTGCCCGGTCTTGATCGCCAGGGCGATGAGATAGATGGTCAACACGGTGATGACGATGATGTGTTGCTTTTCCTTTAGTTTTTCTTTGATCTTTTGAAACATGCCGGCCTCCGCCTACTTCGGTTCACCCATGGGGGTAATGCATTCAAATGGGAATCCTGCCGCCTTTCATAATCCAAAAAGAGGGGTTAATCAACCCTCTTGGCAGTCCAGATCAAAGCGCATCTTTTTTTTCATGAACGGGCAATCGAATTCCAGTAAAACACAGGTCAGGCATAGGCCGGTTGTGTTTTTGTTGCCGGAGCCGTAACGCGGATCACCCATAACCGGGTGACCGATCAGGTTAAAATGGCGGCGGAGCTGGTGGAAACGTCCGGAGACAAGCTCGGCCAGGACCAGGGTGGTATCGGTTTGAGACTGATAGGCTGTTGCCTCGTACAAGGTCAACGCGTCTTTGCCGTCCAGGGGCAGATCAATACGGCCTTGGGCGCCGTGGCTGCGGCCCAGATCGCCTTTGACTTCCAGGCGGTAGACTTTACGGACCAGGCGTTCGCGGAAGAGTCTTGAGAATTCCGCGGCTGCGCTTTTGGAATGGGCCAGCACAACCAGGCCGTCGGCCTCCTGATCCAGGCGGTGGACCAGAAACACCGGCCGGCGGGGCTGGAAAGTGCATTCCGCCTGACGTTCAAGGGAACAATGATCACCGTATTGGTTGCCCTGGGTCATGAGACCGGCCGGTTTCAGCCAGACGCTGTAATGTTTCCGATCATCCAGGCATTGGGCCTGGGGCGGCCGGCGGCCAAGCAGGGCCTGGTCATAGTGCAATTCCAGGATTTCACCGGACTTGGGTATGTCCGCGGCCCGCCGGCAGCGCCGGCGAGCCCCTTGTCTGGTTTTGCGAAAGACCGCGCCCTTGTTCATGGCGTCTTTCACCCGCTCCTTGGACAAACCGCTTTCCAGGGAAAGGAGCGTGCAAATGGAACGGGTTACAGTCCCGGCTACCGTCAGGCGGATGGAGAAACGTTCGGTCATGTCGGCCAAGTGTTAAATCCAGGTCAAGCCGGGATAAAATCCGCCGGCCGGGTTTCCACCAGGGCGATGGCCTCTTCCGGGCAAGTGACATGGCACAGCCCGCAACCCAGGCATTTTTCCGCCAGCACGCGCATATAGGCAGAGCCGTTTTCTTCAATCGCCTCAATGGCGTTGAAATAACAGCGCTCCTTGCAGGTCCCGCAGAAATTGCATTTGGCAGGATCAATGTCGGCCTGAAAGCGGCTGGGATCGCAGATCTTGATGCCCTGGGCGATCACCAAAGGCAAGGCCTGGCAGCAGCAACTGCAACAATTGCAAATGAAATGCCCCACATGGGCCTTGTTCATGGTGACATGCACAAGGCCTTTTTCTTCAGCTTCCCGCAGCAGTTTCAGGGCCTCCTGCTTGCTGATCTCCCGGCCGGAACCGCGGTCGATGGTATAACGGGCGGCATTGTTCACCTGCAGGCAGATTTCCTTGGGCTTGTCGCATTTGTGGGCAATGACCCGGCAGGTGCATTTGGTGACGGCAATGGCCTCGGCGGTTTCGATGATCTTGTCCACACTGTCCGCATCCAGGATCTGCTGCTTGCCGGTTTCAATGGATTTTTGAACCGGTATGACCCGGGTAAAGGGTTTGGGAAAAAATTTTTCCGCCAGCCGGGCGAATTGGGGCCATTCTTCTTCCATGAATTTCTGCCATAAATCCAGATAGGCGGTGGTGGCCTCCGGCCAGAGAATGGTGGCATCGTGGAACTGAATCATGTCCCGGCACATTTTATACCCCACCGTTTCCCCCTTGTAGGTCTTGAAGGCCAGCCCCTTTTTATAAAGGGTGCGGCACATAGTATCCACTTCACTCACTGGTTTGCCGGTTTTCCCGGCCAATTGCTCCGGGGTGCCGGGCATGGCCATGAGCAGCTCGGCTTCGGTCTGGTCGGCAATCATTTGGAACAATTCCGGAATGATTTTAGAGCCGGTCATCATGATTTTATCGGTCATTTGTTCATAAATGGTTTTGCTCATAGAACCTCCGATGGGGATTGGCGTTGGAATGGTGTTGCGTGTTCCTGGGGTATATAATCCAAGTCTGGGGGTAATGCAAGCGTGCCGAATGCGGAAGTCAAGGGAATTGCATGTAAACTTGGCGCGGAATGTGCGGCCATCAATTGCCAACATCTCACCCGGCGAATACTATTGCCCGCCAAGACAAAGCGGGTCTTGATCATCGTTTCGGCCGCATCGCGGCTGGAAGCCGCTCCCACCGTGGAGGATGACCGAAACGATGGCCAAGACTACAAAGCGATTCGTGAATGCTTGGGTTTTGTCTCTGCCATCCAACCTCTCGGGGTCGGGGTCGGTATCGGAA